>NZ_BAAAYO010000023.1:0-1096 GCF_039536325.1 Paenibacillus hodogayensis | reverse complement strand
GACGTGGCGAACTACGATAACGCCTCGGGGAGCCGTAAGCAGGCTTTGATCCGGGGATGTCCGAATGGGGAAACCCACGCAGAGTCATGTCTGCGTACCTGTTGCTGAATACATAGGCAGCAAGGAGGCACACCCAGGGAACTGAAACATCTAAGTACCTGGAGGAACAGAAAACAATAGTGATTCCGTCAGTAGCGGCGAGCGAACGCGGAGAAGCCCAAACCGATTCCTTCGGGGATCGGGGTTGTAGGACGTCGATATGGCAAAAGCAGATTAGGTGAAGCGGTCTGGAAAGGCCCGCAAAACAAGGTAAAAGCCCTGTAGCCGAAAATGTGCGTATGCCTAGACGGATCCTGAGTACGGCGGGGCACGGGAAACCCCGTCGGAATCCGGCAGGACCATCTGCCAAGGCTAAATACTCCCTAGCGACCGATAGCGAAGCAGTACCGTGAGGGAAAGGTGAAAAGCACCCCGGGAGGGGAGTGAAATAGAACCTGAAACCGTGTGCCTACAAAAAGTCAGAGGCCGTTCATGGCTGATGGCGTGCCTTTTGTAGAATGAACCGGCGAGTTACGTTTGCAAGCGAGGTTAAGTCGAAGAGACGGAGCCGCAGCGAAAGCGAGTCTGAATAGGGCGATTCAGTTTGCAGGCGTAGACCCGAAACCGTGTGATCTACCCCTGTCCAGGGTGAAGGTGCGGTAACACGCACTGGAGGCCCGAACCCACGAGCGTTGAAAAGCTCGGGGATGAGGTGGGGGTAGGGGAGAAATTCCAATCGAACTCGGAGATAGCTGGTTCTCCCCGAAATAGCTTTAGGGCTAGCCTCGGATATAGAGTCGTGGAGGTAGAGCACTGATTGGGTGCGGGGCCCGCCAAGGGTTACCAAGTCCAGTCAAACTCCGAATGCCACAGACTCGTTTACCGGGAGTCAGACGGTGAGTGCTAAGATCCATCGTCAAGAGGGAAAGAGCCCAGACCATCAGCTAAGGTCCCCAAGTGCGTGTTAAGTGGGAAAGGATGTGGAGTTGCACAGACAACCAGGATGTTGGCTTAGAAGCAGCCACCATTGAAAGAGTGCGTAATAGCTCACTGGTCG
>NZ_BAAAYO010000022.1:0-515 GCF_039536325.1 Paenibacillus hodogayensis | reverse complement strand
GAAGAGTGCAAAGGCATAAGGGAGCTTGACTGCAAGACCAACAAGTCGAGCAGGGACGAAAGTCGGGCTTAGTGATCCGGTGGTACCGAATGGAAGGGCCATCGCTCAACGGATAAAAGCTACCCTGGGGATAACAGGCTTATCTCCCCCAAGAGTCCACATCGACGGGGAGGTTTGGCACCTCGATGTCGGCTCATCGCATCCTGGGGCTGAAGTAGGTCCCAAGGGTTGGGCTGTTCGCCCATTAAAGCGGTACGCGAGCTGGGTTCAGAACGTCGTGAGACAGTTCGGTCCCTATCTGTCGTGGGCGTAGGAAATTTGAGAGGAGCTGTCCTTAGTACGAGAGGACCGGGATGGACGTACCGCTGGTGTACCAGTTGTCTCGCCAGAGGCATGGCTGGATAGCTACGTACGGAAGGGATAAGCGCTGAAAGCATCTAAGCGTGAAGCCCCCCTCAAGATGAGATTTCCCAATTCGTAAGACCCCTGGTAGACGACCAGGTTGATAGGTTCGG
>NZ_BAAAYO010000021.1:0-620814 GCF_039536325.1 Paenibacillus hodogayensis | reverse complement strand
TTCGTTACGTTAATTATCTAACGTTCCTTATTCGGTGTCCACTTTCTATGCTAACCGCAATGTTCATTGAAGTAACGGGCAGCTCAGCAAGAATTTATCTTTACCAATTATAAGGCTATCGGGGTACGTTATGATACTATCGGAAACTCATACCAATTGAACTGCGGGTGAAGAGATATTGAGCGCAAATAATGCTTTCGAAGATAATTTCTTTATGATTGACTGTAAGGATGTCTACCTAAGGGAGTACATACTTGATGATTTGGAAAAGTTCCATTCTTTATCATGGCAACCTGAAATACATGAATACTTGCCAGGTTGGAACGTATCTAAGGAGCAAAGAAGAAGATTGGTTTATAAACTACGAAATTCCAGGAAACAAACAGTTTCTAAATGCTGTATCGGAAGATGGGGACATTGGTGAACTCCGTCTTCGTTTGGGAATTATATTGAAAGGTACGGGAGACTTTATCGGTTGGTGCTGTACTGGAATAAAAGACGAATTGCCGACTCCAAACCGTGAGATCATGTTTGCAATTTCGAAGGACCATAGAGGTAGGGGTTATACTACGCAAGCAGCACAAGGGTTAATCAAGTATTTATTTAAAAATACGAACGTCGAGGTGCTTAATGCTATTGCTCTCTTTCGTAACGTATCGTCAAATAGAGTAATACAAAAATGCGGGTTTATTTTTAAAAATATTATCGAGGTTGATAACGAGAGATATATTTATTACAGGCTTAAAAAAAGTGAGTGGGAAATTATTGCTTAGTTCATAATACGACGGATACGATAGTTGAATAACCGGTAAGGCCGTAAACCCGAATCAACGCCACCGAAGCCAGCAGCCGCTCCTAGTATTCCCCGGTAGATGAGTGCGTTCAGCCAGCCATCGGAAAAAGGCCCGAAGACATTCCGAAGTCCGTGGCGGCAATTAACCATCACCATCCAATGGACTGTCGCCGAACCTTCAAAAGAGTATACGTCTTAAAGGCGGATCTAACAAAGACAATGACAACCCATTACATACAGCTGCGGCCAGCAAACAGGCGTGAGCAGCAGTCGGGGACAGCATGAAGCAGACGATCAGCGCAATGAGCTGGCTTTTGGAAACGATGCCCGAGAGAGAAATATATTTTCTTCATGAATCAAGATCAGAACAGTTGGTCTCGACTAAAAAGAAGAGTGGCACCGTTTCCTGCTTCGGTGGCACCCATACCGGTGCCGGATCCTGCTGTAGAAACAATTGTCTCGAGGATATTCTTTAGAACAACGAGATAAAGGATAGATGAAATTGCAATTGGATGAATGCGCTTTTCAAAAATAATTTTCAACAATATTGAAATGATAATTTTGTTTGTCAATAAAAATGGTCTAATTGTTTTTTAATGGATTTCTCATAATACCGAGAAAATCCATACGTGTAAAAGCTTATAGCGAACGACTCCAAATTTTAGGGGGACCAGAATGTGTTACGGTATAAGCAGGTGATCACCTAAACCATACCCTAGGAGGATATTATGAATAACACGAGAAAACACACTTTTGCAAAAGCGGTTGTTGTCGCCAGCATGAGTCTTTCTATGATGTTTTCCGGTAGCTTGTTCCTGACTTCTAACTCGGCGCATGCAGCCACCGTATCGTCTTCGTCTCTTGCAAGCAATATTATTTCGACTGGCCAACAGTTTATGGGGGTCCCTTACAAATTCGGATCTAAAACCGGAAATACAAGCACCTTCGACTGTTCGTCGTTCACGCAATACGTATATAAACTAAACGGTGTATCGATTCCTCGTTCGTCCCGGCAGCAGTCTACAGCGGGAACTTATGTACCTCGCGATCAGCTGCAGCCCGGAGATTTGGTCTTCTTTTACTCGCCTATTCACCATGTAGCGATCTATATGGGGAACGGAAAAATTTTACACACGTACGGTAAAGGCGGAGTCACCATTTCCGATCTTAACTCCGGAAATTGGAACAGGAACTATAATACAGCCCGTCGCGTGCTTCCGAGCAATGGACAAGTAGCAGCACAACCAGCACCTAATAATTCGGGTTCCGTTACTAAGCCAGATTCCGTTAAAAAATCAAACCAGGGGAAACCTTCCCAATCCTCCGGTCATGAATCCGATAATGGAAACGATCAAGGTGAACATTAAATGTATGCAAATAATGCCAAGGAATAGAGTTGCTTAGCTCTGTTCCTTGGCTTCTTTACAAGATTATAATAGTTCACGGGCTGTGATATATCGCTTTAGCCAATACGGGCTCCTCCATCTCGTAACGGTAACGCCGGGGGGCGATTTATAGGTGTTGAACATTCTCCCGTTGCCGATGTCGACTCCGACATGGCCTACCCTGTTATCGGAGTACCTGTCGCGCCGAAAAAAAATGAGGTCACCGGCTTCGATTTGGCTTCGTTGAATCGGCTTTCCCCGTCGGGATTGCTGCGTACTTGTTCGTGGAAGCTGTACTCCATTCCTGCCAAATATATATTGGGTATAAGAGGAACAGTCGAACCGCTTGCTTCTTGGATATGGACCGGCTCCGAATCGATAAGGGGTGCCGAGCAGAGATCTTCCTAGTCTCAGTATGGCCGGCGCCAACTCCACATGCTGTCGAACCCTCACGGGTTTTCGGGTACCGGCGGGAAGAATGGCATCGAAATCGATTGTGGGGATGATGACCTTGGTGTCGGGGCGTATCGGCTCCTTCAAATTTTTATTGACAGAAAGAAGTTTCTTAACTGTTGTGTTCAGCAATCTGGCAAGACTTCTTAACGTATCTCCGGCCATCGTAATGATGTACTTACCGGGTTGCCGAATCACGACTTGTTTTCGGGTAGGGCATTTCATTATGCCGACGTTGAATAGTCGGTTAATGGAGCGGAGACTGACATACGCGGTATTGCCATCGTTTACAAGAGAATCGACGGAGAAGGAAGTTCCTTCACGAATCGCAACACTGCCTCTTTGGGGAATCGACACCAATTCTGAACCATCGGTTACGGTAATATAGCGCCCAGATCTTCGTTTAATATCATACTCCAATATTTCGAGTACGTCCCTTAATGGAATATATTTGATATTATTGCGTGTTAGTAGTTGGATTCGGTTGAAGATTCTTTTGCGTCTCGAAAAGTAGTCTTTTTGGAATAAAACCAGTTGAACCAGCTCAGTGCCCATCACTCATCCCCCGCCTTCATTAGTGTTTTCTCGTTAGGATATTGCTTAACAAGACATTTCGTTATTTTTCCCATTAAAATGGGCATCCTAACGGGAGTGCTACTGATGAAGCTTTAATGTCATGTCAAATATGATCGAGAACGACTGTTTGCAACAGTAAGTAATCAAAAAGGTAGCCCAGAACGGACTACCTTTAACTGCAAAATTATCTTCTCCGTCTAAATACCAGAACATTTCCTCTAGACGACACAAGACGGAAACCATTAGCCAATAGGCAGCGTTCAGCAGCCAGTACTCTGCTTCCTACAGCTAAGAACCGTCTACATGGAGATGCACTACCTACAATACGGATTATTCGAATTATTCTAACGCCAGCTACTCTACGGAACACAATCCTTACAATATCAGTTCTAAAAACAGCCATGTCCATGACGGGCTTTTCTCCATTCGTTTGGCTTCTTGACGAGTGGTTCGGCAGTTCACATCGCTTACTTCGTCCAAGCGAGTAAAAGTGTTCATCATTGATGATTCCACCCTGCAGCGTAATCGCAGTAAAAAGGTGGAGTTGCTTGCCAAGGTGTTTGACCATACATTGCCCTTGTACATAAAGAGTTTATTCAGTAATGAAAGCTGCGAAAGTTGAGGATTTAAGATTTTTTCCACAAAGAAGTACAATTTCGTTGCAGTCCGACGAAAACATTCAAAGGGACACACTTGGATTGTAAGTGATCGAAAGATCCTTTCCGGTAAACAAGTTCGGATCATCCGAAGGTAAACAACTACAAAAAGTATGTTACAAGGTAATAGTATGGTACGAAGCGCTTTGGATGACTCCAAGTGCTTTTTTTTGTTGAACGGTGTGCATCGAAGTGCGCATCTTCTAGCAGATAAAACCCCAGTCAGATGGAATGCATTGTCAAAATCCAACCGACGTTTTACGCCTCGTGATATTTGTCGTTTGTAATCAGGAAGACAAAATCTGATATCGTTGGAAGACGAGGGCATACTATCTGTCTGGAGGGTAAGAAAGTTCTGGCCTTTGATACCATACCGTGAGCCAAGATATGAATACTGGCGCAAGTGACACGCTCGTGATCCAAAGTTTGTGCTAATTGCGGGAAGATGATGTTCTTCCTATATTGGTTAGGAATGAGAGCAGCAAAAAACTATAGGAGAGGACGGAAAACGTAATGTCGTTCCAAATCTTGATCGTAGAAGATGACGAAAACATCGCCCGATTGCTAGAACTGGAACTTGGCTATGAAGGCTTTCATGTCGGACGAGCGGACACAGGAAAGAGTGGCTTGAGCAAGGCGCTTAGCGATAATTGGGATCTGATACTACTCGACATCATGATTCCGGAGATGAATGGTCTTGAGGTACTTCGCCGGTTCCGACAAACGGATATCCGGACGCCCGTCATCTTGTTGACGGCTCGTGATGAGATACCCGATATCGTCAGTGGACTGGACCAGGGTGCGAACGATTACATGACGAAGCCGTTCGAAATCGAGGAGCTGCTGGCGAGAATACGGGCATGTATTCGTAGCAACCGTTTATCGGATAAGGAAACGATCGATCACGAAGCTCTGATTACCTTGAATGGGTTATCCCTTCATAAAAAAACACGAGAAGTGAAACGGGACGGTGCACGTATCGATTTGACACCCAAAGAGTACGACCTGCTTCTGTACTTGATGGAGAATCGAAATCAGGTTTTGTCGCGCGAGCAGATTATTAGTCACGTGTGGGGATTCGATTTTATCGGGGATACCAATGTGGTCGATGTGTATATTCGTTATTTGCGCAAAAAAATCGACTATCCGTTTGACGACCAACTGATTCAAACTTACAGGGGTGTCGGATATTCCATCAAGGAGTCCGAGAATGAGCATTAAAACGAAGGTAACGCTGTTGACTTCTATATGGCTAATCGGCATTTTGGTTGTAGTTAATTGTATCGTGTATGTTTCCTTTATACATATAGCCACCAATAATGAACGGGAGCTGCTTATTAACAAGGCGGAGAGTCTTCTTCAAAAATTTTCCGCCGCCGACTTGCTGGAAGGCGATTTGTCCGATTCACTGGCCTACTTCTTGCCCGACAACGGACTGCTGCGCATCGTAAATCGGGATGGAGTTGTAGTGCAGTCCGCGCGGAGCGATGACGGATCGATCAGCGTCGATTCAGAGTACGTCCGTTCTATGGAGACGGAGCTGTACCGTCAAGGCGATGAGCAAATATTAGTTGCCCGACTGCCGATACAAGAGGATGATGGTCTCGTGCTAGGTACGTTGGAAATGGCTGAGCAGTTGGAGGTGCTGGAAGGTAACATCAATATTTTGATCTCCATCTTGGTCGTATCCACCATATGTGCGATCGGCGTTTCGCTGCTAAGCGGAGTAATGCTTTCCAAATTGATTGTTAGGCCGATTTCGAACATGGTTCGAACGATGGAAGAAATCGAACAAAGTCTTGTTTTTCACAAAATACCGCTCACGGACGGCGGCAAAGACGAACTTTATATGATGGCCGCAACCTTCAATCGGATGATGGATCGCATCGAGCAGAGCTTCTTGCGCCAGCATCAATTCGTATCCGATGCGTCACATGAGCTGAAGACGCCGATAACGGTCATCGAAGGCTACGCCAAAATGCTTCAGCGGTGGGGATTGAAGGACGAAAAAGTCGGTCAGGAGGCGGTCAACTCGATTTATGGGGAAGCCGTCCGAATGAAAGCGATCGCACAACAGCTTCTCGATCTCGCAAAGCTGGAAAATGAATTTGAGATGGTCAAAACGGAAGTAGAGCTTGTGTCGATGTGTGAAGAGGTTGCTGGTATGCTGCGAAAATTGTTTCACCGCGAAATCCGGATTATACCATCAGACAACCGCTTAACGATAAAGGGGAACCGAGTGCAGATTAAGCAACTGCTAATGATCATCTTGGATAACGCCATCAAATACAGTCAAAAGCGAATCGACCTCATCTTGACTTCAGCAACCTTCGGGGACACCACTATTCCGGGTGTTGAAATCCGTATAAAGGATTATGGAATTGGCATTCCGCGGGATGAGCTTACGCGCGTGTTCGAACGATTTTATCGCGTAGACCAAGCCCGGCACCGCAAAACCGGAGGTACGGGACTAGGGTTATCGATCGCTAGAGCGATCGTGCATCGGCATGACGGAGCAATCCGCATTGAAAGCGAAGAGCATGAAGGAACGGAAGTTATCGTATTTTTGCCCTCTCAGTAGAGAGGGTTCTTTTTTTCTCATCCATTTCTCATATTGTTCTTATAGTCCTATCAGATTGATTCGATACAATACGATGATGAACGGTAGAGAGGTGACGAAACGATGTTAAGAACAGAGCTTTTGTCAAAAAGATACGAAAACGGATTTATGGCAGTGCGGCAAATGAGCATCCACGTACGTAAAGGGGACGTTTACGGCTTTCTTGGACCGAATGGCGCCGGCAAGACGACCACAATACGGATGATGACCGGTCTTGTTGAGCCAACTTCAGGAAGTATTTGGGTGGATGGCGTTAATATATCCGGACGGCAAACGGAAATTCGCCAAATGATTGGAGTGCTGCCGGAATCCCACGGTTTTTACCGATGGATGACAGGACGTGAATATTTACTGTTCTTTGCGAGCATGTACGGATTGCCCCGTTCGCTCGCGGGAAGTCGGGCCGACGAGTTGTTGGAACGCGTTGGTCTGAAGGACAAACGGCATTCACCGGTCAAACAATATTCGCGGGGTATGAAGCAGCGTCTTGGTATTGCAAAAACGATGATTCATCAGCCGAAACTGATGATTTTGGACGAGCCGACTTTGGGGCTCGATCCTCAAGGACAACGAGATATCCAACAATTGATTCGGGAATTGAACGAAGACACGAACGTTACTGTGTTCATCACATCACATCTGCTCAAAGAAATTGACGAAATTTGTAACCGCATTGCGATCGTCAAAAACGGCATGCTGCTTGAAGAAGGAACGGTAACGGATTTGAAAGCAAACTATAGTCGGGATGGGGAAATTCCTTCGCTGGAAGAAGTGTTCCTCAAGTTGACCGCTTCGGACAGGGGGTAAAGCCATGTATGGGAATATGCTGCGTAAAGAAATGAGGGAGCTGTTGTTTTCGGTCAAAGGAGCGATTTGGCTGCTGATCGCCACGTTTTTGTTTAGTGCTTTAACCTATAGCTTTGTTACGGTAAAGGAACTAAGCAGGCTCGCTCAGGTAGAGATTGTAATGACATTTATGAAAGCAGCGCTCGGCTTCGGGTTATTGGTCACGGTGATCATCGCCGCGGGATCGGTTGCCGGCGAGAAGGAGCAAGGGACGTTGGAAAGCTTGATGCTTGCCCCGTTGACCCGGTTTCATTTGATTGCGGGAAAATGGTTGGGCATTCTCGGTGTATGGTCGGTCGTGGCGGCGATCGCTGCGCCGTACATGGTCGCCCTTTCCCTAGGAACTTCGCTATTTCCGATCATTGCCATTGTATGGTTCGGCTTTGGTACGCTTGTCGTGGCGGCATTCTCGGCCATTGCGATTTCGATCTCCTCGCTGCTTCATTCGAGCCGAAACGCGATTTTGTTATCGGTATCGATATTTTTCTTGCTGGTGTTGCCCGTTTTTCTCGGAACAACGATGAAGAGAACGGGATTCGGGTCCTACCTCGACGCGGTCAGTCCTTTATCCGGCGTGATGAGAATCATGAAGAGCTTGCTAGTCGACAAGCAGTCGATCGGTTTCGCGCTAGCGCATTCGTTATCGGTTCCGATATTCGCCTTGGCGGCATTCATTTGCCTCGGGATTGCCGCAAAGAAATTAACATTGTTGGGTGGTGAATGATGATGTTGCGCAAATCGGTTGTCGTCCTGGCTTTATTCCTTTTGTTAGGCATATCGCTTCACCCGGAGCCTACCGTATATGCCGGCGATTCCGCTCTGAACGTCGAGTTGCTTGCTCCCAAGCGTGTGGATGGAGTTCCTGGTATCGATCAAACGATACGAGCCAAGATTACGAACAGCTCTGACATTACCATTTCGGATGTAATGACTTATATTACGATGGCCGATCTTGGCAAGCATATGACAGTTAATCTGGAAGATTACGGGGCGGATAAGCCGGTCTTGATCGGTACTTTGAGTCCGCACGAATCGAAAACCGTGGAACTGCCGGTTCGCTTCGTGTATATAAGTCATTACTTGTTGTACGTGACGGCGGTCTCCTCCCAACTAGAGGGTATCCAATCGAGTCTGTCCATTCCGGTCGCGATTATCGGCAATTCGACTATGGACCCTGCCCTCGCGAACATCGTCACGTTTGGCATGCCGGTTGTCGTGCTTCTGTTGATTGGAGGGTTATACATTTGGAGGAAAAGACAAAGGGGGCGGGTTTGATGGACTGGAGCGCCTATTTACTGCATCTGGGCTTTATACCCATTTTGTTCCTGTTCGTATTCGGTGTCATGGGGATTCTTCCCGTACCGGAAGAAACGTATATGATTGTAATGGGCGTTTTGATTGCCCACGGGTCGATGAAGTACGCCACGGGCTTATCAGCGGCTTTCCTTGGGACGGTCATCGGGATGACGTCCGCTTATATGCTTGGTAGATGGCTCGGACCGAACATCATTAGGAAGGTCGGCCGCAAAATCGGCATTTCCGATGAAAGATGGACCAAGCTGGAAGCATGGAATAGAAAACATGGGAAGTGGACGCTTCTATTTGGTTACTTTGTCCCCGTTTTTCGTCTGCTGACCGCGTATTCTGCTGGTATCGGCCACATGTCTTATCGGAGATTCGCGATTGGCGCTTATACCGGTGCTGCCATGTGGACATTCCTGTTCGTAACCGTCGGGGTTATGGCTGGAAAAGGATGGCATATGCTGTCCTTTATTCATCACTAGAACGGGAGTGGAATGAGATTATGCATGCGATATTAGAATTCATTACAGGTTGGCGTTCTTGGTTGGCCAACACAATGGGTGTTTGGGGGATATTTATTGGGATGACGCTGGAGAGTGCTTGTATCCCGATTCCGAGCGAAGTCATTATGCTGAGCGGGGGAGTAATGGCGGGACAAGGCCGCCTTACGTTAACGGAGGTCGTCGTTGCCGGGGTACTCGGCAATGTCACAGGTTCCGCAATCGCTTATTTCGCGGGCGCCACTATGGGCAGAAACTTATTCGGCAAGTATGGGAAATACATCTTCTTTCGAGAACGCCATAAGGAGAAAGCCGAACGATGGTTTGCGAGATATGGAGAATGGACCGTTTTCTTTACGAGAAATTTGCCGTTCATCCGTACCTTTATTTCATTGCCCGCTGGACTCGCGCGGATGGGATTCCCGAAATTTATACTGTATACGGTACTTGGTTGCATTCCATGGAACTGGGCCCTTGCGTTTCTAGGACTCAAGCTCGGCTCCAATTGGCAGACGGTAGATCGATACTTACGGCCAGTCAGCTACTTCATAGCAGGAGTGATCGCGATTTCACTAGCGCTCTGGATTTACCATGCCTTCCGGACACGGAGACGCATCTTGTGAATCGATTATTAAATTAAAGCTGGATTGAGACTGGAGGAGGACGAGATGATATCTTTACTGCAAATCGATTACGACATGTTCCGATTCATTAATGGTTTAGCCGGACATTCAAATGTATTGGACGGCACTATGCGTTTTTTTTCACAACAGGCGGAATACTTATTCTTTATAGGCATCCTTGTCTATTGGTTGACCCGTTCGAAGACGAATCGGCTCATGGTGCTGGAAGCGTTAACGTCGGCATGTACCGCATTTGGCGTGGGCTTTCTCGTTAGCCATATTGTATACCGCGACCGGCCCTTCGTTGTTCATTCGGTCCATCAACTGATTGAGCACGCGGCCAACGCTTCATTTCCAAGTGATCATGCGATCGGTGCATTCGTCATTTCCGTGTCGATCTGGACGTTTCGCAGAAAGGAAGGATGGGTATGGCTCGGCTTGGCCGTCTGCATTGCGTTTTCCCGCATTTGGACGGGTGTACATTACCCAACGGATGTGATGATGGGAGCTATTATCGGAGTGGTGTCTTCGATCTTCATTCATTTTCTCTTCGCAAAGTCGCGGTATATAAGGACATGTACCTCGGCTTGCCTTACACTATGGGAGAAGCTGGAGAGGCGACTGGGAATCAAATGGGGTGCTTAAACGAATGGGAAAGCAACGGACGACGATTTATGGTCGAGGCAATTCGGCAGTCCAAATGCAGTCGAATTGGATGAGAAACGTCCATTTGTGTTAAAGGTGGATGGCATGGAAGAAATGAAAGCAGAATCCCTTATATTATCGACTGGAGCTTCTGCAAATTTACTAGGAGGCATTCCAGGGGAAAAAGAGTACATTGGTCGGGGCGTCAGCACATGTGCTACGTGCGATGGTTTTTTCTTTCGTAATAAAGAAGTTTTGGTTGTAGGTGGTGGAGACTCCGCAATGGAAGAAGCTAACTTCTTAACCCGGTTTGCCTCGAAAGTGACGATTGTACATCGGCGTAGCGAACTACGAGCATCAAAAATCATGCAAAATCGTGCCCGTCAAAATAATAAAATCAGCTGGGCACTAAGCAAAGAGCCAACTGAGATTTTGGCTGATGACCGGGGAGTGACTGGCCTTCGAGTCAGAAATGTGGAATCCGGAGCACAAGAAACTATCAGAGCCGACGGGGTCTTTATTGCTAAGGGCCATACTCCTAATAATGTTTTTCTAAATGGGCAAATTGAAACAGACGAAAAAGGCTATATCAAGGTCATTCCAGGTACAACTCAAACGGCGATTCCAGGCGTATTTGCTTGCGGAGACGTTCAGGATTCCCATTATCGGCAAGCCACCCAATGCATACTTATCAAATACTTACGAAAAGACCTGAACGAGCTTTAGAAGTATCACACAAAGTTCAATGGACAAACAACATCTGGCAAGGAACAAGTGTAGAAAATAATCGAGTAACCGGCAGAATTGATATTCTACGCGAAATACCAGCAAAAGTAAGATTCATATCATGCGAACCGTTAATTGGTCCGCTTAATGATTTGAATTTACTAGGTATACATTGGGTTATTGTTGGCGGTGAGTCTGGACCCGGTTCACGAAAGATGGAGGAACAGTGGGTTAGAGACATTCAAGTACAATGTGCTGCTTCCGAAGTGGCCTTCTTCTTTAAGCAATGGGGTGGAGTTCATAAACATTTAACCGGACGGTTACTAGATGGTAAAGAGTGGAGCGAGTTTCCCGTCTAATAATGAAAATTTATAAGGTTTGCATTAAAAATTCAATTTTTTTTGTATTTACCCCCCGCGCGCAACAGCTCTCAGCGCGCGGGGTGTTTTCGCTGGCGGGCATTGAGTGCTATTTTTAAATTAATTATTTGCCGGCTTTGGGTGGTGTGAGGAGAGGACTGAATAATCGGATAATATTCTTGTCAATAATCCGATAACTTTCTTGTCATCCGACAATGATTAAATAATGATTAAATACTACTAGCCAATGCTTTCAGACATATGTATAAAATACGGGTTTTGTGAACATGTAATGCGATGCGACCTGGTTATCACTTGGGAATAATCTTCTTTTGGTTTCTCTCTGAGACATTTGATTTATTTACTTATAAATTCGGCCCGTATCGTAGATTTGGACCTTTTTACAAACCTCCACCAAAGTTTCATTGGATACGCTGCGGCCAAAAGTAATATTGTTGCGGATCGTATCAGGAAACAAGTACGGTTCTTGGAATACCATGCTGACTATGTCACACCAGTCTTTCCGCTCGATTTGCTCAATTACTATGCCGTTGACAAGAATCCGTCCGCCCGTCGGCTCATAAAATCTTACGAGCATTTGGGCAATCGTCGACTTACCGCCTCCGCTTGCACCAACAAAAGCGATTTTTTTACCGACTGGGAGCGATAACGAAATGTCCTTCAAGACAAATGGTGCATCCTCATGGTATTACAGCGTAGCTGACACGACCCGCAAACACTTGGATAAAAATGTAAGAACCCTCCGAGTCTGGAGAGTCCTTTTATGAGTAATAAATGTACCAATTGCAGCCTGTTCGTTAATCTAACGTTCCCGTTGAACAGTAATTAACTTTTGGGGCTACTGAATCCATACTAAGCGAAAAATATCATGTAAAAGAATACCCTCACTCTTCGGGGACAATCCAAAATGGCTGGGACCACGCAATACGGTTACCACGCCCCAAGCACTCGATACGTACATATATTGCTTCACTAAGATCTTTCTTGGGCAAATTGGGATTCTCACGCAATTCCTTCATGGTTAAAGAAGAAGACCCTCCATTTACTTTTTTCAATATAACCCCATTTCGAGAGATCCAATGAACTTCATCACCATCGGAATCTATTGATATACACTGATTGTCATCTTTTGTTTCGATTTTTGAAATGGATACTCCTGTTGAAGCATAAAAGCGTCCCTCTGAAAGTGCGGAGATAATTCCCTTCGGATCAATGGCTTGCGAATTAGGCCACTGCACACAGTTCCAAGCAATAAACTGATCTCTCTGATGATGCTGGTCATCCGTTCCATGGCCAAAAACCTTCCATCCCTTGCTCAACAGATAATCCCATCGATCAGTTGCTAAAGCCTGTCCGTAAAGTCTTTCGATAACCCCAGTATAGATTTCTATACCTTTAATTCCTTCCATTGAATCGAGCAATTGATCCATAGCATATTCTTGAAAGGGTTTCCAGTTTGGATGATCGAAAATGAAAAGTCCTCCGGCCTGATGCACTCTATCCATAATTTGCTTAGGTGTCCATGCCCGTACAGGAAGTACTTCGTCAGCTCCAAGGTAGAGAAGAGTTTGTTTGTCTTTAGCTGTGACCTCAACGGCCGGAATTACACACATCTTGGTATAGGGCTGTAGTTCTTCTCGTCTGAGTAAAAAATCATGTTCGGAAAGAGCGAAGTAATCGTATCCGGCTTCCTCATAGGAACGAATAATTGTTAAGGGCTCGTCGGTGCCATCCGACCTCGTCGAATGTCCGTGATGATTGCCGCGAAGCCATGTGAAGCTGGTGTCTGACTCTAAATAGGACGATATAAATTTATGCTGCTTCAAGGTTTGCCACCTCTCCATAATAAGAACATTTGTACCCATTATAATACCATAATAATCCATATCCGCAAACGATTCATTAGAGTTTTGCATACCATCCTTATATACGGGTTTTATTGGTCCCGTAAGACTTTTATATTGTTCCCCCAATATTATTTTAGCAAAATAAAAAATCTGCCCAAAGTGTTCAGAAAAATGAGCAGCACATTGATGTAACATGTCTAAATTTGTTCTGTCAGTACCTCTCACAACTTGAGTCGCTTCTAGCTGTTCCTCAGTAATGCTTTCGATTATTGAGATGACAAAGTCAAATCGTTCCTTAATAAGCTGCTGCAATTCCTTATTAGCTACTGTAATTGCTCCTAGTTCTTCCTCCCGGCTTCGACTTATCGCTCTATGCAAGATTCCCTTTTCGATACGTTCCTTTATGTAACCATTAATATGCATCACTACGTTTGAAATGCTATTGCTATAGCTATTTGGTCGCCAGTTTACATGTTCATCATCTAGTTGTTCGAGCACAGCACTTTTAGCGTACTACCTTGAAGTTCTCTAAATCTTCTTGCAATTAACCAATTACGATTAAATTCATAATTCATGAGTAATCCTCCCTCCACCGAGAGAACTTATGTTACTTCAAGAAGATTTTCCGCTCTAAATGGTTTTACTACAAAGTGGCTTGCCCCAGCCTGTAAGCTCTCAAGTATTGTGAAGAGTTGACCTTTAGCGGAGCACATCACAATTTTTGAATTCTCATCTATTTCCTTAATCTTTTTAGCTACTTTTATGCCATCAATCCCAGGTAAACCGATGTCTAAAATGACAACGTCTGGCTTAAGTTCGTCATATCTAGCTATTCCTTCTTCTCCACTGGTTGCCTCTCCAACGACTGATAGACCATAACTTTGTCCTTGTTTTTCAAGAATATCCTTCAATATTTTACAATCAACTTTCAAACGATTTCGTTATTGAGGCAAGGAGATCGCTGGATTGGGGAGCAGACATCAGCAGATCCCGCATTGCTCCCCGCCCGGATCTATCGAGTTGAAGGACCTACGTCCATTTAGCCTGAAATCAAATCACTGCATGAAATCAATCTTTTGCCCGATACCCGGACGCAATCCAATCTCTTGTTCCAGAAGCTTCTCCTGCTCATTCAATCCAGCTTTCGGCGGTATTAAATACGTTATCCAATGCGCACAGGCCGCCGCGGATTACCCGGGCGGCCTTCGTATGTTTGTTCCTACTGAGCGACTTCGACAATTTCTTTGTTGGCCTTCTCTTCGCCGTTTCGCAGCGCCGTATTGATATCAGTTCCGTTCACCATTACGTTTTTCGAAACTTCGCCGTTAAGGAGAGCGTTAATTTTCGGATCGAATTTGGAAGCCTCCGGAAGAGGAGAAGGCGATACTTTGAAAATCGCTTGCAAATTTTTCCCTTTATAAATATCGCTGTCCGAACCGAACGCTTTTCGAATGTCATCGTTTTTCAATACGGACAACCGACCCGCTTTGCTCAGCTGCGTTTGCACCTCTACGCTTAATAAGCTCAGTAGTACCTGATAAGCCGCTTCCCGGTGTTTGCCGGATTTGTTGACGACGGCCATATGGAAGTCGACCTCTTTCCCGAGACCCGGACGATCGCTGTAGCTCGGATGGGCGGTCAAATCCCAGTTAAACTTGTCTTTGCTACCGGCTTTGTTAAAGAACGTAATGAATGCGGCAATCCAGTTCGGATACATGGCTACGCGCTGTTCCATAAAGAATAGATCGGTCGAATGAATGTAATTGCTTTTCTCCATATAGCCGGGGATGGAGTAAAATTGCTTCAATTGGTTAAACACTTTGGCGTGCTGATCGGAGGTCAAGAATGCTTTTCCTTTGGCTTTGTCAAAGACCGGAACGCCGTATTGCCAGTACATTTGTCTTAAGTCGGGAGGCATCACGCCGATATAGTTGGTACCGCTGTCGGTGCGCGTCAGCTTTTTGCCAAGCTCCAGCAACTCGTCGTAATTCATCGTGTCCTTCGGATAAGGAATGCCGAATTTATTGAAAATATCTTGATTATAAACCATCGCGCCATAGTTCATGGCAAACGGCATTCCGTAAAATGCCTTTTGATCACCGAGCTTTTGCATTTGCTGCACAACCGCCGGCTCCAGCTGGCCGAGATTGATATTGTACGTCTTGGTCATAGCCGTCAAATCCTCGGGAATGCCGGCTTCCAGTACGGTTGCCAAGGAAGCGTTGCTGACCAGCAAAAGATCGGGGAAAGTGCCTGCCGCTATCAGCTTGTCAAGGCCGTCCCGCGATATGGTGAGCTTGATGTCCTGGTATTTGGCTTTAATCGGATCTTGGAAAAACTTTTGAAATTGCTCGTCCGTCGTGCCGGAGTTAATATCCAGCACAAGCAGCTCGGCCGGGCCTCCTTTGTAATCCGTCTTCTGCACGGTTGGTTCCGTTTTTGGCGTGCTCTGATCTGCCTTTTGCACGCCTCCGTCCGAATTTCCCCCTTTTTGACTACAGGCGACCATAAAGCTCGGCACTAAAAGGAGAGCGACCATTAAGGCAACTGTGCGATGCTTGATCATCCAACCCCTCCAATTCGGTTAAAGGCTTATAGTCATCATAGTTTTTTTTAGACCCTTCGGATATTAGCGTTTTTGGCTGCTTTATATCCATTTTTGGTTTAAAGCGAAGGAAAGGTGCCTCCCCGACCAGCCGTTACTCGTGGGCTTCAAACTTCCGTAAAGGCGGAGTCGGCAGCTTCTGGATATATTCTTTTGGAGAGCAGCGATTATACCGTCTAAACAATTCGTAGAAATGCGCGATATTTGGAATGCCTACTTGTTCGGCGATTGCGGCAATGCTGGCGTCTTTGGTTAGAAGCAGCCGCTCCGCTTGTTTAATTCTTCGGATATTGACATACTCGATAAAGGAAAGACCCATCACGCGTTTGAAATATTTGGAGAAATAGTAGTAGTTCATGTTCATCATCTTGCTGATCGCTTCCATTTCGATTTTGTCGGACAGGTGGCGATCTACGTATTCGAAAACGGGATGAAGCGGATAAGCGGGAAGCCGGTCGTGAGTTTGGGCCGCTTTGTCCGGATCGTTCCGCAAAATGGTCAGCATCAGCTGCTTCACCAGAAGATTGACGGCCATCGTATAGCCTCTCGACCGGCTGTCCATCTCGCCATAAATATCTACTATCGCCTGACCGATAGCGCTGCGAAATGTAGCGTTTGTACGAAACAGTTGATTGATGTGGCTTAACGGGCTGTCGATCTCGGCAAAGTATCGGTAATAGATCAGCATGGCAGGGTCGTAATAAGGTTGGAGATCGAAATGCAAGGTCAAGTAAACGGCTCTTTCTGTCGCTACGCCTTGGGTAAAGTGCGGCTGGGACGAGCCGACGAGCAATACATCTCCGGGCTCCAGTTGATGATGCTCGTCTTGGATGCACATCCCCAAGCTGCCCTCCTGAACGTATAGCAGTTCAATTTCTTTATGGTAGTGCTGCAAGGCTCCCGGAGACGTCGAGAAATAAGCGCGTATCTGCTGAGAAATTTTGATGCTGAGCATACTGTCCTGATACGGAATAGGTTCTTTATACAGATCGTTACCCATGTCCCAACTCCTTTTCACGGACCAATATTGCTTAAGAAACCGCTTTCATAACGCTATATCGATCGTGGCGATCCGTCTTGTATCCATTATAACTCGCTTTTGACCGCTAACAACAAAAAATCGGCTGCCGCACCCGCATTGGTTTAATTGCACATAACAGGACATTTTTTGCACACATTAACAGCACGAGCCATTTGCGCACAAGTCCGAACAATAAGGAGACGGTCCCATGTCTGTGGTAAAAAGCTTTGACCCGAACGTGATCTCGCTTCTTCAACAAAAGATACAGCTGATCAAAACGGATAAAGGCGCCATCTATCTCGTCGGCCCGATCAAGCTGCCGGTTAATCTATTCGGGGAAACTTATCTGTTTCAATGGTACTGCTGGCTGAACTGCAACGAGGTGACGGAAGATTTCGAACGGATCGTCGCCAAATTATCCGCTGCGAACTTAGCCGAGCTGCAGCAATCGAGCGTGCTGGTCCATGGTGATTTTCAACAGGCCGAGCATGCTTTGATCCGGTTTCATTCCATCTGTCATACCGGGGATATTTTCGGGAGCAAGCGCTGCGACTGCGGATACCAGCTGAAGCAGTCATTGAAGCATATTGCCGAGCACGGACACGGCGCGTTGTTTTATTTGGCCAATCACGAAGGGAGAGGCATCGGGCTGTTCAGCAAGGCGCTTGCTTACATTCTTCAAGAAAATGGTTATGACACCGTCGACGCGAATGTGCAGCTTGGTTTCGCGGACGATGCCCGGGATTACGGCGATGCGATTCAAGTATTGAAAACGCTGCGGATCAAGCCGGTCACTTTGATCACGAACAATCCAAAAAAGCTGGAGGCGCTTCGAAAAGCCGGACTCGATGTCGAAGAACGTGTGCAGCTGTGGGGAGACGTCTCCGAATATAACGAGAAATACTTGAAAACGAAAATCGAGCGGTCCGGACATTTCAAAGAGGGCGATGCCTGTTGCGATAATGATTGAATCGGGTCAATAGTGCCATCCTTTTCTCCCCCTTAACACACACGTAAACCGGTTCGTTCCTAAGTCACTATAAATGATAATAATAATCATTGTCAACTAAACGCGAAAGGCAGCCGATCGCAAGATCGGACTGCCTGTACTTCCTCATTACTTACTTTTAATAACGCTAATCGCCTGATTCGCGTCTTCCTCGATCTTCTGCATCAGCACGTTGACGTCAATCGAGCCGCTGCTGTAGTCTTTATAAAATTTGTCGATGCTTTTTTGCACCGCGATATCCTCGTTCGCGAAGACGACATTCGGCGCCGGCTGCGACGCGAAGAAGGACGTGACGTTTTTTCCTTTGATGAGCGGCATTTCGGCGCCTAACTCCTGCTCGATCTTCTTATTCGCCAAGGGCGAGGCGCGGCCGGTACGGCGAGCGCTGATGAGCTGCACTTCCTCGGACGTCAACAAATCGACGACTAGCATCGCTTCCTCCGGGTGCTTCGTGCTGTTCGATATGGTAACCTGATGCAAATCGACCGGCGGGGCGATGTTGGGCTTTTCCTTGAAGCTCGGATAACCGGCGACGTCCCAGCGCAGCGTCTGGTACTTGTCCTGCTTGAGCGTCGGCACAAGGTTGTAGGCGCCGACCATCGCGAGGATGCGCTTGTCGTAAAAGTCTGCGACTGGGCTTCCCCGTTCGTTGCCGGGAATCGTATCGATCGTTTTCATCATCTGGAACACGCGGCTCCATCCGTCCGAGTTGATCGCCGATTTCTTCTTCGCGGCGTCGGTGAACGGCAGCGACAACTGGTAGCCGACCCAATAGCTGTTCAAATACATAAAGCCTTTGTACGCCGTGCCGTTGTCCGTCCGGCTGAGCCGCTTCGTCACCTCGATGATATCATCCCAGGACATTCCATCCTTCGGATATGCGACGCCGAACTTGTCGAACAGGTCGAGGTTGTAATAAATCGCATTCGTATTCATCGCATACGGTAAACTGTACAGCTTGCCGTCGACCTTGATATTGTCAAGCACCCACGGTTTGAACCGGCTCGTGTCTATTTTCATTTTCGTCAGCGTGGGGGTAATGTCGGTCAAAATGCCGAGATCGCGATATTGCGTATAGTTGCCGATCCCGTACAGCAGAATGTCCGGCACCGTCTTCGCCGCCACCAGATCCTCGATCATCGTGCCTTTGGAGGGCATGACATATTCGACCGTAATATGCGGGTACTTTTTCTTAAGCGGCTCGGCGACCATCATCTGAAAATCTTCCTCGTACAAGTAACCGGCCCCAACCGGCTGCAGCGTCAGCTTGACCGGTTCCGGATTCGCTTTGGCTGTGTGCCCGTCCTGTTTGTCCGTCTGCCCGTTCGTACTTGCCGATTGCCCCCCGGTGCAGCCGGCTGCGAGTACCATCAGAGCGGCGACTGCTGCACTTGCCAGCGTATGACTCGTTTTCATTCACGTCACTCCCCTATTCATTCATACATGCGTAACCGACGGCGTTGTGTCCGTCCGAACGAGAGTATGCATCGATAAGAGCAATAAACGTACCGATTCTGCTGCACCTCATTCCATGTGTTTGGAATGTACATTCATCATAAACCAACAGCCCCGACCTGATCTTTGCCCTATCGGTCCGATGTTTTGCACTTTTTGTAAAACGCTTACATCACGAGGCAAAAAGAAACCGCCAAGCCCCGTACAGGAACTTGGCGAAACCGTTCTTTCAGATCAAATTCAGCTCTTCCCGCCTGCATATCCCCTCATCGAGCGCCTGCTGACGAAGCACGACATACAGCTCCGCTTTGGTCGCGTTTGTATAAGGCAGGACGAACAGAACGCCGACCAGGAGGGCGAGCGTACCAAGCAAATACCAGCCGATAAAGCTCAGATCGAGCACGAACATATCCCACTTCTGGGCCCTGGTCATCCGGTTGCTCAGCTCTACCGCGCGCTTCGAGCCGATCTCCGGATTATCTGCCAGTATGTAGGGGACCATGCTGTATGCATACGATTTGACGATGCCCGGTATGAAGAGAAGCAAGTACCACAGGAAATTGAGGAATCTCGCCCATAACATCCCTTTGACGATCGGCATATACTTCCCTTTGCCAAAAGAATAACCTAAGTAATTCAGATTCACGTCGTCTTGCGCAGCCTGTTTGAAATACTGCATGACGCCAACTTCCAGCGGAAACCTGACAAAGATGGAAAACGCAAGCGCCGCCAAAAAGACGACAATTCCTACCAGCACGATGATCGCTATAATGGCAATAAAAATCCCGTCCCATTCGACATCGAATCCGCCTCCGAATTCGTTCGGGCTAAACGGGTTCCAATCGCGCCTTCCCCCGGCGCCGGTGCTTGCATTACAGCTCGGAAGTCCGCCGCTTACGAGCGCCAGCAGTAAGCTGGCCAGAAATGCCTTCCAGTAAGACGTCTTCAGAACGCCCTTTGCTCTCGTTTTTAATTGTTCGCGTGTCCACACAGCTTATCCTTGTCCCTTCTGTTCCGCAGGTTGCTTCCACTCTCAATCTTACATAAAACTTCCATGTTTGTCATGGGCTTTTGCGGCAAACCAATGCAGCAGCAAGCTTATCTGCACATGCATCCTTCCGTCTAACGGCATCCTGTCTGGTTCAAACCGCTCTGAACCGTATATGCCAAAATGAAGGCATTGGAAGCAACGCCAAACAGAGCAACGGATAACCGGTGCTCTGCAGCGCGGAATATGGGTATGAAGCTTGCGTTCTCAACGGCAGCAGGACTCCTCTTCAGTGTGACCGTCCGTCTGAACCGCAATGCGATTACGCGTTTGATGGCTTCGCGGCCTCGTAGCTATGCGCTTCTCCTAGCCACGCCCCCTGTTCCAACAGCAGCTCGCGAAGACGGGAGACGGACACGCCGCGCGATGTCGCCAAAGTCTTCAGCGCCATGGCCGCAGCGGCACCCGAAGCCTGGCCCATTGCGAAGCAGTTCGGCATGACCCGCAACGAGCCTTGAACCGCGCGGTCGGATGAAGCGGCCCGCCCAGGCACCCACATGTTGTCAATGCCGATTGGCAGGAGCACGCGGTAAGGGACGCCGTGGGATTTGCCGGGGGGCAAATGAGTGAACGTCATGTTGCCTTTGCTGTTGGCCAAATGAATATCGATATAGTAAGCGTTCCGTGCGATATCGTCCTCGAACGAACGGGCTTCCATAAAATCTTCCGCCGTAAGCACATAATCGCCTTGTATGCGCCGCGTCTCGCGGATGCCCAACTGCTCGCCGCTCGCAACCATATGCGCCTGCTCAAAGCCCGGTACAAAGTCGCGGAAAAACCGGACCTGACGCTCGGCCAGCCTGCGTCCTTCGATCGATCCGCGAGTCAAGTCCTCCGCCTTCGTGCCGTCTACGCCGAACACGTGTCCGAAGTTGACGCCGACCAAGTAGTCGTTGACCCAGGCCAGGCCGGAAATGGACTTGCGTCCTTCCGGAAGCGCGCCGTCCGCGATCGCCCGTTCCACTGTGGCGTGCAGCTGCTCCGTGTCCCCGGTTTCCTTCAAGAAGGCATGGAACTGCCGCCGGTCCACATTGGCCAACAGGTAGCACATCGTCCCCGGCTGCAGCTCGCCTTGCTCGCCGCCCTTCTGGAACGGTACTCCCGCCAAGGCGGAAATATCCGCATCACCGGTCGCGTCGATGACATACTTGCAGCGGACAATCGATCGCCCGCTTTTGTTGACGATGACGATCCCCTCGATGTTCCGCTTGTCTTGCGACAACACGACATCATAGACGAACGTATGGAACAAAAGCGATACCCCGTTCTCGAGAGCGGCATCGTCATAGACCCGCTTAAGGATCTCGGGGTCGATCGGTACCCAGTCCAGCGTATGCTCGTATTCCTTGCGGTAGTCGGCGTTGCACGCCTGCTTCATCCGGTCCATCAGTTCCAAGCCAATGCCGCGGATAATCGGTTTTTCCTTGTCCGTGAACGGGCAGAACGCCGGGACAAGCGAGACCGTCCCCATTCCGCCAAGAAATCCTCTTTGTTCGATCAGCAGCGTGTCGGCGCCATTCGCCGCTGCACTGATCGCCGCCGCGATTCCGGAGGCTCCCCCTCCGACGACAACGACATCCACATTGCGGGATACGGGGATGCTCTCCGCAGGCAATGTCACTCGGTCGAAACTCATAACCATCCTCCTCCTCCTCGCCTACTCGCCTTTCAGGCAAAGATAGATCAAATCGTCAACGTCCGCGGTTGCCAAACACTCTACTGTATCGGCAGCGCCATAATATATTTTCACCTCGCCGGACGGCTCCATAATCATGCCCCCCGGGAAAATCACGTTATTGCGGAAGCCGCCATCGACCTCGTAAGGCGCCTCGGGAGCGAGCAGAGGAGAATTCGACATCCCGACAATGCGGCTCGGATCTTCCAAATTGAGCAGCATAATTCCCGCCGTATACCGTTTCTGCCAAGAAGCTTCCCAGCCGTTCTTGCCCCGGCTGCGGTCGAGATCCACCGCGTGAAATGTCGTCAGCCAGCCCTTGTCCGTCTTGATCGGAGGTGCTCCCGGACCGACCTTGTCGTTGGCGAACGGCACATGCTCGACCCCGAGCACGAGCTTGGAATTGCCCCAATACCGCAAATCGGGCGAATCGCTCATCCACATGTCGAACCGGTCGCCGCCACCCCGGCTGTATACCGGGAAAGGACGTTCCAAGCGAACGTAATGGCCGCCGATCTTCTCCGGAAACAGCACCATATTGCGATTATCCGGTAGGGACAGACTTAGGATGTCGAACTTGTCAAAGTCTTCCGTTACCGCGATCCCGCCGCGCAGACCATGCTTCGTATCGACCGCAAAGCACATATAGCATTTGCCGTCAATGACGGTCAACCTCGGATCGTATACCCGGATTACTTCTTCATCGTGCCATGTCCAGCATGGCGTCGGCTTCACGTCCCAATGGATGCCGTCATCGCTCGTAGCAAGCCCCAAATTCGTGGTGCTGAAAGGCAAAATCGTCTGCTTCTCGGCGTCTCCGTAATCGTTGCGGAATACCATGACATATTTGCCTTCATATTTCGCCACGCCCGCATTGAACACCATCGCCGGGCCGTATGGCACGTCCTTCGGCGACAATAGCGGATTGGCCGGATGTCGGGTCACAAGCGGACTGGAGCGCAGGATGCCGATCGTATTATGACTCATCGTTTTCTATTCTCCTTTTGCAATGTCAGGCTTCGTGCTATCCCTTGATCGAACCCGCCGTCACCTGCATGAACGATTTGTTCGCGATCATATAGATGACGAGCATCGGCAATATCGACAGACATGCCCCGGCCATCATCAGATGAATTTGCATGGCGGCGGAAGATCCGTAGCGCAAGTTCGCGAGGCCCACGGTCAACGTTTGCAGCTTCGGGTTCGTCATCGTGAACACGAGCGGCAGTATATATTCGTTCCAGGCATGCCGGAACGCGAACAGTCCGGTTACCCCGAGTCCCGGGGCAAGCAGCGGGAGAATGATTTTGAAGAAGCTTCGGGTAAAGCCCGAGCCGTCCATCATAGCGGCTTCGTCCAGCTCCCGCGGAATCGCCTTGAAAAAGCTGAGCAAAATAAAAAATGTACTTGCGTGAGCTGCTACCAAAATGAGCACGACACCCCATAGGGTCGTATTCAAATGCAGCTTGACCATCAAATCGAACTGGGGCCGCAGCACGACCGCCCCGACGGATATGAACATCGTGGAAGCCTGCAGCATCACGAACAGTCTTTTGCCGGGAAAATCGCGCCGGTCGACCACATAAGCGGCCATCGCGGCCACGAGCAATGTTCCTACTGTCGACATGACACTAAGGAAAACGCTGTTGACCGTATACCGGGCGAAGTTCGTTTGCTTCCACGCCTCCGCATAATTGGAAAATTGCCATGACTTCGGCAGCAAGCCGCCGCCAGTCATCAGCTCGGCGCTGGTTTTAAGCGATCCGGCTACCGTCATCAGCACGGGGAACACAGTCAAGACGGCCATGACCAGCAGAAACAGCCACATCGCCGTTCTTCCGATCCAGGACCATAAGCGCAAGGGCGGTTTCGCCAGTGTCGCTTGTCCGTTCATGCGAATTTCGCCTCCTTCTGGAAGTCCGGCGATTCACCGGACTTAGAAAACTTTGTTCATTCTGCGGCTGAACCAGTAGTACAATGCCGTAATGGCCCCGACGATTACCGCGGTCGCGAAGCCTACCGCACTGCCGTAGCCGATTTGTTGATCGACCGGGGAGCCCGTGGATACGGGGAACAACAGCTTGTATAAATACAAGTACATCACTTCGGTTTTGCCGATCGGGCCGCCTTCGGTCATGACCATGATGCTTTCATAGCCTTTGAGCGAGGCAATGATCGCGAGCATAATGATCATCTGCATGACCGGGCCGAGCATCGGGACCGTAATATGCCAGAATCGCTGACTGGCATTCGCGCCGTCGATCGACGCGCTCTCGTACAAGTCCTGCGGAATGCTCTGCAGGCCGGCGAGGAACAGCAGCATATAGTTGCCGATCGCCCCCCATACCGCGACGAGTATGACGGTCAGCATCGCGTGCTTCGGCCCGAGCCAATCGATCGGCTCCCCGATCAGATGGTATTTGAGCAGCAGCTGATTGACCATGCCGTTGTAAGAGTTGAAAATAATATAAAACACGACGGAAATGACCGCCGTACTGATAACGGTCGGCATGAAATAAATCGCCCTCAGAAAGTTGCGTCCCCGCAATTTGCCGTTCAGGATCACCGCCAGAAGAAGCGATAAGGGGATCGTCAGCAGCAGCTTGCCGCCGGCGAAAACAAACGTATTGCGCACCGACTCCCAAAATTGCGTGTCCCTTGCAAGCCTGCTGAAGTTGTCCAGGCCGACGAACAACTCGCTGCCGTAGCCCGGGTAATCGTAAAACATATACCGCAGTACCCAGATCAGCGGGTAAATGCCCAAGGCGAGCGTGAGCACGACGCTGGGCAGCAAAAATAGCGAATTTTCGCGCAGTCGCATCCACTTGGCCATACAGTCCTCCTCCTTTCCTTTCGGGACAAGCGAAAGGGGCTTTCGCATAATCTTCCACAAAAGCCCCGAATCCGCCCATTATTTGCCTTGCAGCTTGCCCGGATCAAACGTCGGGTCCGGCTTCGCCTGCACGCTGCCCTTCTCTACCGCTTTGGTCAAAGCCGCGTTGTACCGCGTGTTCAAGTCATCGGTAATTTTTTGCAAATCGCCGCCGCCTACCACGTATTTGAAGAAGGCGTCCGCGTAGTTGGCTCCCTCGGGAGTCACGTTTGGAGAAACCGGCCACAGCGAGTCGAGCTTGCCGACGAGGAATCCCTCCATGCCCGGAATATCGGGTTTGCCGGCCTTCTCCGCGATGCTCGGCACAACCGCGATGCCGAAGCCTTTCTCATGGTATGTCTTCATGATGTCGTCGCCGTACATGTACTGCATGAACGCCCATGCCGCATCCTTGTTCGGCGATTTGTTGCTGATGCCGAGCCATGTGCCGGCCGATACGATTTCTGACGTACCGTTCCGCTTGCCGTCAATCGTCGGCGGCAATGCTCCCGCCCATTTGACTTTCGTAGGGAACTGGTCCTTGTATACGCCCGGCTCGGTCGAGAACGAAAGGTACATGCCTATTTTGCCAGCTGCGAATTGGGCTCGCAGCGGGTCGATATCGAGGGATTCGGCTCCAGGCAGGATGCTGCCGTTATCGTACATTTGCTTGAAATAGCCCATTACCTGCGAATAGGGCGCGAAGTCGAATTTGCCGGTTTTCAGATCGTAGCCGAGTCCTTGATAGCCGCTGAGCGACAATATTTCGCGGACGGACCGGTCGAATGCCTGCTTCGGATTTTTGAAGTTCAGGGCGAAGCCGTAAATGCCGTCCTTTTTGCCGATGTCCGTAATCTTTTTGGCCGCCTCCACCATCTCCTGCAGCGATGCGGGCGGAGCCTGGATGCCGGCCTTCTCGAACAGCTCCTGGTTATAGACGAGCCGCAGCGTCAAGCCGGTATTCGGGAGGGAGTACAGCTTGCCGTCGAACCGGTTTACTCCGTCGAAAATGACGGTGGAAAACTTTTTGTTCAGCGCGTCGTTCATATAGGAATCGATCGGGGCCAAATACTCTTTTTTGACGAACGTTTCGGTGTTCGCGCTTTTCAGCCGCAGCACGTCAGGAGCCTGGTTGCTGGAGAAGGCGATGTCCACGCTCTGGTTGTAGTTTTCCGACATGATCGTCAGTTCCACTTCGATATTGTCCTTGTTCGTGGAATTGAACTTCGACACGAGCTCCTTGATATATTCCTGATCGTGGCGGTCGTCCGTCCAATACTTGATAATCTTCTTCGCCGGCGCCGCTCCGCCTTCCGTTTCCTTGACCGGCTCCGTGCTTCCGCAGCCTGCCAGTCCGGCGGCCAATACGGCGCCAAGTCCCAAGCCTATCGTCTTTTTCAGCATAAGCGTTTACCCCTTTTTGTTTGAGTTGTCGTTGCCTTGTAGTCAGTATAGGGCGTTTGCAGCAAAAAGAGAGTGGGGTAGATCCACTCTCGAGGGATGTCAAATCATTGTTTTGCCCCATCCGGACCGTCCGGATGAAGGCTGGCCCGGAATTCCGACGGCGTCATGCCGGTCATTTTCTTGAACATGTCGCTGAAATAACGCCGTTCCTCGTAGCCCACGGCTGACGCCACGTCTTGAACCGGCACTCCGCTTACAAGCATCGCCTTCGCCTTCTGAATCCGTTCGCCCGAGACGTATTGGGTCAGCGTCATGCCGGTCACTTTCTTGAATAGGCTGGAAAAATAGCTGGCGCTCAAATGAACGTGCGCGGCGCATTCGGCCACCGTGACTTCCCGGTGAAGCTGGCCCTTCAAATAGTCGAGCGACTTGTAGATGATGGCCTGTCCTTCGGACAAGCTGTTTTTGCGCACGAGCTCGGCTCCGTCCCTGAACAGTTCCGATACCTGCTGCTCGAGACCGGACAACGTCAGCCCGAGCCCCGCTCGCATCATCTTGAAACGTTGAACGACAGGCTGAATATCCGGGAACGGGACAAGCTCGTAGAAGGTGCGGATGGCGGATGCGGCCAATTCCTCATAGAAGCTGAGCAAATAATCCGGATTCGGCCGCGGCTTGACCGTATTGAACGCGGCGATGTCGGCCAGTATGGCGTTCGCCCGGTCGCCGTTGCCCGAGCGCAGAGCGAGCAGCAGCTCGTCCTTATGCTCCAGCGCGAAAGGAGCTTGCTTGTCCGATTGCGGAATTTCATCGTAGCCGATCGCCGCATTGCCCTCCGTGAACAGATGATACGCCAGCGCCAGTTTCGCCTGTCTATAAGAATCGGGCAGCTCGCTAATTGATTCGACTCTACGTCCCGTGCCGATCGATACGGTAAATTTCGTATACTGCGCGATGTTGCGGCAGCAGCTCTCGGCGATTTGCTCCACCGTCGCGGTTTCCGGATCGTTCACGACGGCGACGAACCGGTTGTCTTTGGACCGGAACACGACCGCTCGGGCATGCTCCCGGATCGTCTCCTCCGCAATGTTCTGCATCATGAACCGGATCAATTCCACATCATGAACCGACAACCCGAAGGCCCGCTCATGAAACCGATCGATTTCCAGGAGCAGCACGACGAAACCGCGATGCTCCAAATCGACCTTCAAATAGTCCCAACGTTTGGCGGCGAGCTCCCACGGCGTCCGGTGGTTGACCAACAGAGCGAAATATTCCTGTCTGAGCACGGGCATGCTCTCCCGCACTTTAAGCTCCAAGTCCCGGACGCCCAGCAGTCTGGATCGCTCCCGCCCGATCTGCTCCTTCGCCCGCAGCGTCGCTTCCGTAATATCCTCTTCGGTAAACGGCTTGACGACAAAATCGAATGCGCCCAGCTGAACGGCCTGCTTTGCATAATCGAAATCGGCGTAGCCGCTGATCAGGATGACCTTGCACGAGAAGCTCAGCTCGAGGATGGCCCGCAGCATCGTCAGCCCGTCCATTCTCGGCATGCGGATATCGGTAATAATAATATCCGGCTTTGTCCGTTTCACCAGCTCCAGCCCGTCTTCGCCATTGGCCGCCGATCCCGCGAACGCAATGCCGTGCTGCGCCCATTCGATCGCGGTCAACCCTTCTACTACGCTTTTGATGTCATCTATGATACAAAGGGTGATTTGCTCATGATTGTGCATCCGGATTCGTTCCTTTCAAGGGCATGGACAAACGGACAGTTGTTCCTTCGTCCGGCGCGCTCTCGATCGTGATGTCCGCCTCGTCGCCGTAATAAAGCCGAAGCCGGCTGAACATATTGCCGAGCGCATAACCTCTCTCCGGCTCCGGCCTATGCAGCGAGCGTACCGTCGTCTCGTCCATACCGCGTCCGTTATCCTTCACCGTAATAAACCATCGTTGCCGCTCCATATCCCCGTCCGCCTCGATCGTGATGCGTCCGCCGCTCTCCATGCCTCCGAAGCCGTGGAGAATGCTGTTCTCGACAAGTGGCTGCAGCATAATGCGCGGGACGGCGAGGTCCGTCAGCCAGGGCACGCGAACCTGAATGTCGTATTCGAACAAGCTCTCATAGCAGAACGCTTGCAGCTCCAAATATTGGCGGACATGCTGCAGTTCCTTGTCCAGCGTCGTAATTTCGTTTCCTTTATTGAGCCCGATCTGGAACAGCCTGGACAGCGCCACCACCATCCGCTGCGATGGCTCCACTTGACCGAGCTTCAGCTTCCAATAAATCGTGTTGAGCGTATTGTATAGAAAGTGCGGGTCCATCTGCGCCGACAGCGCCTTGATCTCGGCCGAACGCTTGTTCGCTTCTGCCTGCCGGACCTCTTCGATCAACACCACGATTTGCTCGAGCATCCGGTTAAACCGGTGTCCGACCTGCGCCAGCTCGTCGCTCGAACGGCTTTCGAAGCGTGCGGTCAGATCGTTGCCCTCCACCCGTTTCATGACTCTTTGTAAACCGAGCAGCGGCTTGAGCAAATACCGGGTGAGCCCATCGGAAACGAGCACCGTTACGATAAAGCAGCAGACGGTGAGGAGCAGTATGAGCCATTTCACGTCGTTCATATCCTTCAGCACGTCGGCTTTGGATTGGATCGACAGGATCGTCCAATCGTTGATGCCTAGACGGGCGTAATTGATCAAATACGTATCGCCGTTCAGTATTTCCGACGAATACCCCGTCTCCTGATCGCGATTATGAACGAAAGGAGCCAGGATGCCGCTGCCGACCGCCTGTCGGACCAACGTATCCGGCTCGGTAGCGACCAGTTGGACGTTCGAATCGAGCAGAAACCGTGATGCCATCTCCGCCGTATCCGGAGCGACCAGCTTCCGCAGCCCTTCCTCCCGAATATTGACGACTACATATACGTCCTTAAGCGGAAAATCCGCTATCGGCTCCAAAATAAGCGACACGACGCGCGCCTTGCCCAGAAACAGGCTGTCCTCATGCCCTTCCACCCAGACGTTCCGCTTCTGTTCCGATACGCGCCCGAACAACGGCGTATCCGCAAAGGACGTTTGCCGGTTGCGGTTCATCGACAGCGGGTAAAATTCCCCGATCGGGGTCGATACGTAAATCGAATGAATGAGCGGCTCCGCCATTCGCGCTTGAGAAAATACGTTGTCCAGATTGGCCAGATGGGTGAAATACTGGCCTTTCTCCCCGAACAATACGTCCTTGAGCATCGATTGGAACGGTTGACTGATCATGAAGGTCATCATGACGATCATCAGCTTGCTCAGCTTCTCGTCGGCGATCTGCGCCGATTTGACGACCGCATCCTGCGTCAGCTTCATCGCATTCGTCTCCATCCGATTCGCCGCGATCGAATAGGAGAAGACGCCCGTAATTAAAATGGACAATATCGTAACGGCCAAAAAAGCCGATCGCAGCTTGCCGCGGAACGAAATCTTGTTCAGGTCGATCAAAGAGATCACGTCCAACCCGGAGTAATGGTTATGATGATTCGATTATGGCACGGCGGTCCCCTATTCACAATGCCCTCGCACCCGATACAGTCGGTTTGCCGCATCCAGACAGTAGTCTTGCCGCTTGTATATTAAGTTACCTAATTTGTGGGTGGTTTATTATCTTGAAAAATAAAGAACAGGGCTGACCTCACGGTTAGCCCTGTAGTGTTATGAATGATGCTGCTAAATGCTTCTGTTTTACCACCTTAAAGCCTTCCTTCTCCAGCAATGTAACAAGACCAGAGTCGCCCGAAATATGCGAAGCTCCAAGTGCAATCAAATACGTTTCTTTTTTATTGGTGTTCAGATAGCTTTTAATCTTCTCAGCCATTTACCCTACATGATCAAATCGATATCGGGGTCAATCATTTCTTGCAACGGTATAACGAAGATGAATTGCGATTTCTAGTCAATGTCCTTCAAGAGACTTTGCACACATCATGGATTCATTCGGAGACAAACGAAGAATCCAACGCACTCAGTAATAGAGCGCCGCACAAAAATGTAGAGTCAGACACTGACAAGGCAACAACAGTTTCCGATGAAATGAACGAAGTTATTGAGTTGCTCAATAAGTTGGATAAACGTAACGTAAAGAAAGCGAAAGCGATTCTTAATGATGTATTTTTTTCAGTGTACGAGGATTAAAGTTCCAACAACATTCGCAGGATCTCATTCTTTAGATTTCAATTCATTCCTAAAATGCGATTATCACTCTCATGTCTCAACGGGTCAAGATTGAGTTCGGCAAAGGATAATCTCATCTTTCGTCGGGAATGTCACAAACTTCTTGTCATCGCTCAATGCCAAGAAGCTTGTGACATTAAACAAAAAAGCCGCGATTTACGCGACTTGTAATGTAACAATGATTGTGACTCCCGATATGCGTCCATAATCTGAAGCAATAATCAGGCTGCCGTCGATACTCTGCCCTTCCTAGCCGATCCCTTCCATTTCGTCATATGCTTGCAGTCCAAGGAATCCATAGACGAAGGTCCAGGTTTTGTTCGCATCGTCCATCACCTCTACCCTTGTATTACCCAATAATTCATTAGGGATATGCTCTAAATCAGATCGAAGGAATGATTCTCACTTATTGATGTATGAAGCCCAAGATCGAGAAGCCCGGTTGAGTTTTGGGTTATTGTCGCAAATAGAATTTGATTGTTCTCCACACGATTGAACATTTCTGTATTCGAAGCGATATGGATCGCATCAATGGACCCGTACCGAATTTCGTATTCGCTCGTGCTGTCAGGTACTGTACTCCAATTCGGGCTGCACTGCGCTATTTTGTTCACGCCGCTGAACGACGTTATGGTCCTCTTCTGACCGATTCCCATTCCTTTCGTAATAAACACCAGCATATCCTTGTATGCATTGTCTTCTGCGGACGCTTCGTCTGCCAACTGAAGGGTACCTGCTGTGGCCGCTTTGGCTGCTCCCGCATGCTTGAGACGGTTGCGAACGCTGTTGCCGTGAATATGATTATAGCTGGACGCGGAATCAAGTAAAATATCCCCTTTGTTGCTTTCTTGCCCGCATTCCTCTATTTTATTGTTGGCTAGCGTGCAATGGCGCGCATCCGTTACTTTTAACGCAGGGCCGCGAACGTTAAACAACTGGTTGTTTGCAACATGGACAGCGCTGGACGCCTGGACTTCAATCCCGCTATTATCCGTTCCGCTGAAATCGATATTTTTCACCATATTGCCTTCAACAAGAACGTCTGTACATAACCGGACAAACACGCCCGTGCGACTGACGTTGATCATATTTCCCCTGATTTTCACCTCCGACGCGCGTTGGGATTGGATGGCACGCTGCAAGCCGAGAAAGCGATTGTCGTCAATCTGCACATCGCGAACGGGGCCGTTCATCGCGTTCAAGATTAAAGCTTGCTTCGCATTGTCTTTAAACAGGCAGGAGGCGACACGGATTCGAAACGCTTCATCACCGGCATTCGGTTCGATGTCAACCCCGGACTGTGGATTCGTCCCGTTCGTTTTCTCAAAAATACAATGGAGCAACACGACGTCATCCGCGCCTCCGACAGTCACCCCCTGACGGCGGTTGTTGTAAAAATGTACATTTTGAACCAATACGTTACTCGAGCTTTGGGCGCCTAATGTGGAAATTAAAGCGCCGTCCCCCCAACAATTCGCAATATACAGATCCTGAATACAGACGCGATCCGAACCTTTGACCGCGATACCCATTCCCCCTTCTCCCGTCGTACCTAGATGTTGGTCACGTTCCCCTATAACGTTTCCGCCGCCTTTTACGGTTACATTTTTCCTTCCGTATATATTGATAATCTGAAAGAGACTTTTGTCTGTGGGCCGCGCTTTTAACGTTGCATGTTTGTTAATAATCATCGTTGTGTCGTCCCTCACGTTAATGCCCGCATACTGTTGTCCCGGCAGTTTTGTATCCGCATTGATCAAATAAGTACCCGCCGGGACGTTCACCGTAACCCCTCCATTGCCGATCGCCTTGTTAAACGCTTCCGTATCGTCGGTCACCCCATCCCCTTTCGCCCCAAACCATCGGACATCCACGAATCCCGGTTCCCGAATGCGTTTGAATCGAGCTCCGGAAACGGAAACGACTACCGTTCCGGTATTGTCGACGGATGTCGTATCGGTAGCATCGTATAGAAACGATCCTTCCTGCCCGGCGTCGATGACAACATAAACAACCCCCTCAAGTGGGCTTGTTTCCGCCCGCAGCTCCGCTACCGTTGTTGCAAAAACGGAATCCGTAACGAGCTGCTTCTTTTTCTTGCTGTCTTGACCATAAACCGAATCCAGAACCTTCGCTCCCTCCACATGGATGGAAGAAGCGTACATCGCCGCTGCGGCACCAGTCATGCCGATCGCGGCCAACACGGTCCTTCTGCTAATTTTACGTTCGTCGGGCATCTTGCATTCTCTCCTTTGTCGTCAAACTGTAAGTGCTTTCAAAATCCGAAAGCAAGTTACTTTTGCACCGGATTTAATTCCGATTTTATTCAAATCAAAAGTCCAACTCAAGTTGAAAAATACTTGCAATTTTACTAATATGAAAATAATTAGTCGATCGATTTTTACAAAAAAAAGGAGAGCTTTGATGCTTGCCGCGCACTCTCATGAATCCTGTTTGTTTCCAGTCTAGTCCGCACAAGTTTCATGATAGCGCTTACTAAAAACTGTTTCTGCACCGCCGCTTTCCATCGGCACCTCCTTTGCTGGATGTTCGTTACGGCTCGAAACGCTGTCGCGAGTCCGTTGCATTTCAGAAAAAAGAGCCTTAGCAGTTACGGCGTACGGCCGCAGCTGCGAAGGCTCTTCGTTATGTACGTGGCGGTATAGGCCGCGTTTAGCTCAGCCGCTTCAGCTTCGTCAACCGGCCGTCGGAAATCCATTCGGCCACATAGATGTCGCCGTGCGAGTCGACGCAAAGTCCGTGAGGGGAGCTGAATCTGCCCGGACGGTAATACGACTTCGGCAAATTCGGCCAGCCCTGCTGCTTGTACGCCTGCTGATCCTCGCCCAGATGCGTGACGAATTGGTCCTCGTCGTTGAATATCGTAATGCGGCTGTTGAGGTCAGGAAAATAAGTCAAGCCGTCGCGTATGTAAAAGCTGCAAGGCTTATCCATGTTATGGTCAATGAACCGCTTATGCTCCCCGTTCAACGTAAACACTTGAAAGCGGTTGTTGCCTCGGTCGGCCACATACAGTTCCGGCTCCGCCCCTGTCAGCTTTACGGAAATGCCGTGCGGGCATTTCAATTGGCCCGGCTCCTTACCCGTACCGCCAAAGGAGCGCAAATATTCGCCGGCAGCCGAATAGTGGTGAATCCAGTTTTGCCCGTAGCCGTCTGTGACAAAAATATCGCCGTTCGGCGCAACTGCCAGATCGGTCGGTTTATACGCTTTTCCCTCTACGTATACGTCCGGCAGTATCGGCGGGTTGAGCCGGAGCACGACTTCGCCCTGCAGCGTCGTCTTAATGACGGTAGCCGCATTCGTATCGGTTATATACAAATACTCTGCCCCGTCGCTCTCGCGATGCAAATAAAAGCCATGAGCGCCGCTGCCGATGCCTTCCACATTGTAACCGGCCACGAAACGGCCGTCGCGCTCAAAAACGACCAGATTCGGCGATTTCGTATGCAGCACATAAACCCGGTCCGCATGATCGACCTCGATGCCATGCGTGTAGCCAAACTCAAACGATTCGGGAAGTTTCTCCCAGCCTTCAACCAACTCATAGCGCAATCCGCCTGTTGCCACAGCCATTTCGCTCACAGCCTCTCTCATACCGTATTGATGGTCTACATTCGGCGTTAGTTATTTCATCCGGCTACAGCAACATAGCCCTGCTCCTAATTTCGAGTAGCGGCGTCGGATATCCTGCTTCGGGAAACGACTTTAGCTCGTTAAACCCGCTGCAACGCTGCACCGGCACGGTGAGCACCCACACTTGCCGTAATCGCCACAATTACCCAATCGGATACTGGTTTCAGTGTACTACGGACGAGCCGCCGGCGAAATGTCCTTAGGCAATATTTTTTGTACTTAAACGTATAATCGCTGTATACGAACAATAGTTCGCATTCTTCTCAAGAATAGAAAAAAGCACAGCCTGACGTTTCGTCGGCAGTGCTTTTCGGTACTACATTTCTGGCCCCCAAGGAAAAGTCGATTTCTACTCTTTCGCCGGGTGCTTGCATTGTTCATCCCGTTCATGGGATCGAGCGCTTACCCCCATAATCCGAACGACTATTTTGATTTCTCTTCTGCAATCATTTTGGTCATGTCTTCGTCGATGCTGCGGAAGGCGGTGTTCAGATCCATTTCGCCTTTGGCGATATTCGGGACGTATTTGTTGTAGATCGGTTGCGCCTTGGAGTCGTATTTTGTCTTATCCGGCATCGGCGAAAATCTCCGGCTCAGTATCGACTGAAAATTTTTGCCTTGGTACTTGCTCTTCGTGCCGAACGCTTTCTGTACGCTCTCTTTTTGCAGCACGGGGATGACGGCCCGCTCCGACAAGCTAAGCTGCTCCTGCTCGCTCAGCATATGCTGGAGCACCTGGAACGCTTCGTCCTTGAACTTGCTCGTCGACGTAATGCCGAACAGTGTCGGGTAAGGCTGCGGCGCCTTGCCGGGCGCTTCCTTGTAAGTCGGATACGTGACCATGTCCCAGTTCATCGCGGTCATGTCCATATTGAGAAACAGATTGGCAAGCCCTTCGGTCATGGCGATGTTTTTGTTTTGTACGAACTGCGTCGGCCCGAGCGCCGTCCCGCCGGTCGTTTTGTACGCTTCGACGATAATCTCGAATATCGATTTCCATTTCGGATCGGTCAGAATGGTCGCCTTCTCCGTCTTGCGGTCGACATAAGGTACCGACTGCGGATTGAGGCTGAAATTGTGCGTGATCGAAGTGCCGAGTCCGAAATAAGGCTGGCCGCCGTCGGTCCGGTACATCCGTTTCGCCAGTTCGATCACCTGGTCCCAGGTCATATTATCCTTCGGATAAGGGACGCCGAACTTGTCGAACAAATCTTTGTTATAGTAAAGAGCGGCCGTATTGATAACTAGTGGAAGCGCATACATTTTGCCCCCCGATAAAGACCGTACCGCATCGATCGATGAAGGCTCCAGCGTGCTCAAATCCAGTCCGTGCTTTTTAATCAAATCGCTCATATCGTAATCCAGCTTGTACTCCTGCATCTGCTGGATCGTGACGTCGACCGCTTGCCAAAATACGTCGATCTGCTGTCCGGCGGCCATCAAATCCGCTAGACCGGCCCCTTGGCCCGATTGGATGTACTCAATCGTATAGTTCGGAAATTTTTTGCGCATGGCGTCGCCGAATCGCTCGTTGAACGCCTCCTGCGACCAGCCTGCGGTGGAGTAAAACACAAGCTTGACCGGCCCTTTGTCTGCGTTCTGTTCGGCGCTCTTGTCTCCTCCTGTATTTTCTTTGCCGCCTCCCGAGCTTCCGCATGCCGCGAGAAGCAAAGACATGATGCCCCCTGCAAGCCACAGCATGTACTTCTTTGTCGTCCTCATCTTGCCCCGATCGAGAGCTTTCAATGAGCAACCCCTCCTTCGTTTTTGGTCCGATTGATCTGCTGTTTCCTTCTAATCATACAATTACCGCGGGACAACGAACATTCATAAAATCCGCAATGTGCATATACTTTTTTGTAACTCGTGGAAAAAGAAAAACCGACGCGTTTTGCCGGTTTTCCGCTCGCGGCCATATTGGCCGTTACAAAAAATAATTTTGCTTGATGACGTCGTCCGTTTTGTGTCTCGAGCCGTAGCGAACGAAATGCTGGTAATGCGCCTTGTACAGCTGCCCGTTTTTGGACGGGGTATACGTCAAATAGAGCTGCGTTCGGCTGTAATCGGCTGTATTCGGACCGCTGCGGTGCGGGGCGAGAGAATGAAACAGAATGATGTCGCCGGGAGCTGTCTCGACCAGCTCTCCTTTGCCGAGGTCGATCTCGGCGATTTCCGCGTCGTTCATATTGCGCAGCTCCCCGGGAGTGGAGCGGAACCGGTCGTGGTAGCCCGGGAACAGCTCCAGCCCGCCGTTCTCGCGGGATGCTCCGTCGACCGCGACCATGACCGAAATGAGCCCTTCATACGGAAACCCTTGCCAGTAGGCAGCGTCCTGGTGCATCGTATAGCCGCTCATGCCGGGAAGCTTGAATATGAGCTTGTCTTTGAACAGCAGCGGCTCGTCAAGGTAGATGTCGCGCAGCGGGGTCAAGATGCGCTCATCCTTCACCAACTCATGAAACACCGGGGAAATATCGATCAGCGGGTCGAATTTCTCGACCGTATTCGTATCGCCGGATTTCCGAAAACCGACCCGGACATTAAGCGGGTTTATTATTTTCTCGTCCAGGCTGAGCAGTCTGTTGCATTCGGCTCGCCACAGTTGCGTCTCCTCGCGGGTGAACTGACTGCGGAGAACGAGATACCCCTTTTGCTTGAATTCGTTCAACTGCGCGTACGATAAAATGCTGCTCATTTCGCAAGACTCCTTCACTTTTTTGTTTGTTATTTTCTTTCTTATCCGTATCGTATATCTTTATAATTATAAAGAACATGCACCCGCTTGCTATTTTTCTTATACTTTTTTGCAGATCAAGGTGGGATCGCCGTTGCATAGCGCAAGAACGTTTCTGGTGGAAACGAATTATGTGGAGCAGCTCGTAGCCGACATGTTGTATTCATGTATCGGTGAGCGTGTGGAGAGCCGTAGGGAGAGAAAAGGACACCTCCCATTTGTCTGCACATCCTATGGATATGGAAAGGACTGTCCACAAGCAGCATGTCTGCCTGCGGACAGTCCTTTATAAATCGTTTTGGATATTCAATCAATCAATTAGCTTAGCCTTCCTTAACATCCGCTGAACGATGGCAGCCGTTTCCGCTCTTGTGATATCGCTCGCAGGCATCAATCCAGCATCGGTACCGTTGACGATTCCATTCCTTACCGCCAAAGCAACGGCAGGTTTAGCCCATGCGCTTACGGCTTCGCTATCCGAAAACATGGATAACGTCGCTTCGATATCAGTCGTAGTAATAGCTGTTTCCAATCCTGTCAGCTTCATTGCCCGTATGACAAGGGCCATCGCTTCCTCGCGTGTGATCGTGTTCGCAGGGCGGAACGACCCATCCTCATACCCATCGATGATCCCGTATTCCTGTGCCTTCGACACCACCCCTGCATACCAGTCGCCGGATTTCACATCTGTAAATGCAGCATTGCCTCCTGTATTGGATAACCCCAATGCTCTCACAATAATTGCCGCGAACTCCGCTCGTGTTACCGCTCCATCCGGATTATAATGCGTTTCATCGATTCCATTCACGATGAAACGCGAAGCCAAGTCATTCACTGCATTTTTTGACCAATGCTTATCCACATCCGCAAACGTCTTGTGATTCTTCACAAGAGCGTAAACACCATTTGTGAAACTATGGATAATTGCAAAGTGTCTCCCGTCTTCTGACCTCACGTAAGTAGGTACATGGTGAAACGTTCCATCCTCATTCATCACAACAGCCGTTGTGATCTCATTCGGTTCGGTCCCGTCAGGCAGCGGGATTTCCAGCTTTATGTACGAGAAGAACTCCCTTACTGTCACTGTATGTTCTTTATACGCGGCCGTTATCCGAAAATCCACCGGCTGCCCGACAATACCGTCTCCAACTGCAGCTCCATTCCAGTTTTCCCAGTTGAAACTACTCTTGCCGATACGTACCTGTACGTTAACATTCGTGAGTGCTTCTGCTCCAAGCTGGGCAACTAAACGGTCGATTCCTATTTCTGAAGCGGGCAGACTGTAACCTCCGTAAGGTGCGCGAACTTCCCATACGATATGCTTTCTTTCCATCGCTTTGACGATGTCCCCCGGCAGAAGCACGGATATGTCGTCCACCTTGGACGAGATGCGCATACCGACTACCGATATGTTGTCGTTTTTATCCAGGTAACCTTGCATTTGGGCAGCATCTATCGTTACCGTCAACTCATGTTCCCCTGTCTTAGTGACCTTTGCCAAGTGATCATAGGACTGGCCGTCAATCATTAGTTGAACTTCTTGAGGCTCGCCGTATGACGGATAAGACCCGGAAGACCCGGAAGACATTCTATCGACTGTCACTATATAGGTGCTCGTCGTCCCGTTCTGAGCTACGACCACGATATCGATCGTATTTCTGCCGACATTCAAGGCTGCTTGACCATCACTAACTTCCATACCGTTCACACGAATGATTACGGAAGCATTTTTCTCATACACCATTGCCGTTACCGTGGTGGTCCAAACAAGGTTCGCGACACGGGCCTCGTACGAAAATACGCTTCGCTCAAACGTCGGGCTTAGTGTAACGTCCGTTAAGCGCAAGCTTTCCAGACTCGCATCCTCACTGAGAGGCATTGCCATGACTTCATTGGAGTACAGACTCGTTCCTCCTATGTTGTTAGCCATAATCGTGAAATAATAGCCGGTGCCGTTTGTCAGTCCGGATGCCATATAACTGTATGTTGCGCCGCTAACCGTCTCCATAGGAATTGCGCCATAGGAACGGGAAGCCGTTCCGCCGTACACACTATAGGACACGGCACCCGGCACGCTTTGCCAGTTTAACGCGACCTTACCGTCAGCCGCATATCCCTCAAGTCCGACAGGCGCTTTCGGCGCTCTCGTTACCGATACCGAATACGCTTTAGCCGAACCGTCCTGCGCCGTCACATCGACAACGATCGTATTGTTCCCCTCGTTCAGAAGCACTTCAGTTGCTTGACCACTTGTTACCGCCGTGTTATTCACCTTGATAGAGGCATGTCTGTCGTACACCGATGCTGTCAGGGTGACCGCCGTGGTGCTGTTCAACACATTTGCCGAATAATAGGTCGTGTCGGGGTCAAAGGCCGGGTTCGGCATCGTGTCCGACACGACCAAGCTGCTCAAATCCGCGCTGCTGCTTGTCGTCCACTTCGCATACAGCGTCGTATTTCCGGTAATAATCGCTGCAAACGAGAAAGGTGCCGTCAGTTCCGCGTCCATATACCAGCCTGCGAATGTGCTGCCCGTCTTTGTCGGATCAGCAGGCGCTGTTGCCGTGGTATTGTAGCTCACCGCCTGACCGCTAATGGCCGTACCGCCGTTGCTATTGAACGTCACCGCGTAGCTGTCCGTCACCCACTTCGCATGCACCGTTAAATCTCCCATGATCACCGTGGTGAATGGGAAAGGTACCGTAAGCTCGTCGTCTGCATACCAGCCTGCGAACGTATAACCTGCCTTGACCGGGTCTGCCGGTGCCGTGGCGATGCCGTTGTAGCCCACTTCCTGACTGCTCACCGCGCTGCCTTCCTTGCTGTCGAACGTCACTTTATAACTGTTCGTCGTCCAACTCGCATGCAGCATCATATCGCTTGTAATCGCCGTCGTGAAGGTGAAGGATTCCGTCAATGCCGTGTCTGTAAACCAGCCTGCAAACGTATATCCCGCCTTCGTCGGATCAACAGGCGCCGGTGTCGTGCCGTTGTAGCTCACCGCCAAGCTTCCTACGGATGTGCCGCCGTTGCTGTTGAATGTTACCGCATAGCTGTCTGTCGCCCACTTCGCATACAACGTCGTATCTCCCATAATCGGAGTCGAGAAAGCGAACAGGGCTGTCAAATCCTCGTCCACATACCAGCCGCCGAACGTATAGCCTGATTTAATCGGATCGGCAGGTGCTGTGAACGTACTGTTGTAACTCACCATCACACTGCTTACAGCCGTACCGCCATTGCTGTCGAAGGTGACTGCGTTGCTATCAGTAGCCCACTTCGCATATAGCGTCATATCCCCTGTAATGACCGTGGCGAATGAAAAATATGCCGTCAGCCCCATGTCCGTGTACCAGCCTGCGAATATATTCCCTATATTCGTCGGATCAGTCGGTGCCGAGGCTACGTTGTTGTAGCTCACCGTCTGACTGCTCACGGGCGTACCGCCGTTACTTTCAAACGTGACCGTGTAGTCTTCCGCCGTCCACTTCGCATACAGCGTCCTATCCCCTGTAATCACCGTTGTTGTGAACTCAAAAGGAAGCGTCAGCTCTTCATCCGTATACCAGCCTCCGAACGTGTAACTCGTCCTCACCGGAACAGCAGGTGCTGTGACCAAGCCGTTATAAGGCACTCCCACTTGTGTGATCGAACCTTCGTTGCTGTCGAACGTTACGGTGTAACTGTCCGCCAACCAGCTCGCATACAGCACCATATCCCCCGTAATCGCCATCGAAAATGTATAAGGCTCGGTCAAGCCGCTGTTCATGAACCAGCCGCCAAACGTAAAACCGGACTGGGTCGGGTCTGGAGGTTCTACAGCGGTATGGTTGTAGCTCACCGGCTGACTGCTCACGGTCGTACCGCCGGTACTGTCAAACGTGAGCGTATATTCCTCCTCCGTCCACTTCGCATACAGCGTCCTATCCCCCGTGATCACCGTTGATGTAAATTCAAAAGGAAGCGTCAGCTCTTCATTCGTATGCCAGCCTCCGAACGTGTAGCCCGTTTTCGTCGGGTCTCCGGGTGACGCGATCGTGTTGTTATAAGTCGCTGTCACAACCGTGACTGCCGTGCCGCCGTTACTGTCAAACGTAACCGTGTAGCGCTCCTCTACCCACTTCGCGTACACCGTCGTATCGACTGTAATCATCGCAGGGAATGGAAAAGGTACCGTCAGCTCTTCATCGCTATGCCAGCCTGCGAACGCGTAATCCGTTTTCGTTGGGTCTACCGGCGCCAGAATGAGGTCGTCATAGGTTGCTGTCATAACCGTGACGGGCGTACCGCCTTTACTGTCAAACGTGAGCGTATACTCATCCTCGGTCCAATTCGCATACAGCCCGGTATCTCCTGCAATCGCGGTCGTAAACTGGAAAGGCGCGGTCAAATGCTCATCCATATACCAGCCTGCGAACGTATGGCCTACCTTCGTCGGAGTTGCAGGCGCTGTGGCCAAGGTGCCGTAGCTCACCGCTTGACTGTTTACGGACGTACCGCCGTTGCTGTGGAACGTCACCGCAAAGCTGTCTGTCGCCCATCCCGCATGCAGGGTCGTATCCGCCGTAATACTTGTGGTGAACAAGAACGGCATGGTCAGCGCAGCGTTCGTATACCACCCGCCAAACGTGTAACCGGTTTTCGTTGGATCGGCAGGCGCTGTCGCCATGCTGCCGTAGCTCACCATCAGACTGTCCACAGTCGTACCACCGTAAGTGTCAAACGTGACCGTGTATATATGGGGTATCCACTTGGCATACAAAATCGTATTTCCGGTAATCGCTGTGCCGAACGAAGCCGGTGTGGTCAATCCCGCGTTCGTATACCACCCGCCAAACGTATGGCCTAATTTGGTTGGAGCGCCAGGCGCTGCGGCTGTGCTGTTGCTGGCTACGGTTTGACTGCTCACCGGCGTTCCGCCGTTGCTTTCAAACTTGACCGTGTAATTGGGCAGCCATTTCGCACGCAGCGTCGTATTTCCGGTAATCGCCGTCGTGAATGCGAACGCTTCCGTTAGTCCCGCATCCTTGTACCACCCTCCGAACGTATAGCCTGTTCGCGTCGGGGCCGGAGGCGCCGCCGCCCTGTTGTTATAGCTCACCGTCTGGCTGCTCACCAGCGTACCGCCGTTGCTTTCAAACGTGACCGTGTAATTGTTCAACGTCCACTTCGCATACAGCTTCGTATCCCCCGTGATCGCCGTCGTGAATGCGAATGCTGTCGTCAGCCCCGTGTTCGTGTACCATCCCCCAAACGTATAGCCCGTTCGCGTCGGAGCCGTAGGTGCTGTCGCCCTGTTGTTGTAGCCCACCGTCTGGCTGCTCACCGTCGTACCGCCGTTGCTTTCAAACGTGACCGTGTAATTGTTCAACGTCCACTTGGCATACAGCTTCGTATCCACTGTAATCGCCGTCGTGAATGCGAACGCTGTCGTCAATCCCGTATTCGTGTACCACCCTCCGAACGTATTTCCTGGCTTCGTCGGAGCCGTAGGCGCTGTCGCCCTGTTGTTATAGCTCACCGTCTGGTTGCTCACCGTCGTACCGCCGTTGCTTTCAAACTTTACCGTGTAATTGTTCAACGTCCACTTCGCATACAACTTCGTATCCCCTGTAATCACCGTCGTGAATGCAAACGCTGTCGTCAAGGCCGTGTTCGTGTACCACCCTCCGAACGTATAGCCCGTTCGCGTCGGAGCCGTAGGCGTGGTCGCCTTGTTGTTGTAGCCTACCGTCTGGCTGCTCACCGTCGTACCGCCGTTACTTTCAAACGTGACCGTGTAATTGTTCAACGTCCACTTCGCGTACAGCTTCGTATTTCCGGTAATCGCCGTCGTGAATGCGAACGGTTTTGTCCATTCAGGGTCCGTGTACCACCCTCCGAACGTATAACCCGTCCGCGTCGGATTGGCGGGCGCTGTCGCCTTGTTGTTATAGCCCACCGTCTGGCTGCTCACCGCCGTACCGCCGTTGCTTTCAAACGTGACCGCGTAATTGTTCAATGTCCACTTCGCATACAGCTTCGTATTTCCGGTAATCGCCGTCGTGAATGTGAACGCCGTCGTCAACTCCGTGTTCGTGTACCACCCTCCGAACGTATAACCCGTCCGCGTCGGATTGGCGGGCGCTGTCGCCTTGTTGTTATAGCTCACCGTCTGGCTGTTTACCGCCGTACCGCCGTTGCTTTCAAACGTGACCGAGTAATTGATCGCTGTCCACTTCGCATACAGCGTCATATCTCTTGTAATCACCGTGTCGAAATCAAAAGGACGCGTCAGCGCTTCATCCATGTACCACCCTCCGAACCCATAGCCCGTTCGCGCTATCGGAGGACTATACGAAGGATCATATGCAGTGCCGCCGTAGAATACCGACTGACTGCTCACCGCCGGACCGCCTTTGCTATTGAATGTTACCGTGTACATGATCATTGTCCACTTCGCATACAGCGTCGTGTTCCCCGTAATCGCCGTCGTAAACGCGAACGGTTTTGTCAATTCAGGGTCCGCGTACCAGCCTCCGAACGTGAAGCCCGGCCTCGTCGGAGCGGTAGGCGCTGTTGCTCTCTCGTTATAAAATATACTTTGGCTATTCACCGCCGTACCGCCGTAGCTGTTAAACGTAACATTATATTTACCCTTTTGCGCATTGGCTATTGTGATGTTGTCCAGCTTTAATCGGGATGGATCAGCGTCATCTGCAAAGATCCATAATATTTTAATCGATTTCACATTCTTGAACTGAAAAAGCTTATTGAAATTTAACATCGCCGAAAGTTTAACTGTACTTTTTCCGACGCCGCGGTTGGTCCCTCCATATCGATAATTATCGATCGTAGTGATTGTGGCGCCTGCCGCATCCATTAAAGTAATATGAATAAAATCAAGCCTCAGGTTATCGCTTGTGGCGCTAAAGCCCAAATCTTGAAACGTAAAGCTGCCGAGCGTCGTTGTGCCTTCGGCCGTGAGCAGCATATAACCCGGGTTCTCCCCGTTCTTTTGCGTTTGCGGCCATAAGCTGGTTCCGCTTTTCACAAGGTCCTTGTTCACAAGAAACTTGTCGCCCGTCTTTTTATAGGTATTGTCATATGCCGCCAAGGTGCCGCCGAAATCATAAGTGCCGTCGGCCACTCCCGTAGCTACCGCATCCGCTCTGCCTGAAGCGCCTGGAACATACAGCAAAACTGCGAATAGAAGCAGGCAAACGAATCTCATCCTTGTCCGTATTTTGGACTTCACAAAGGGTTCCTCCTAGTATTCGTTTTTATCTATTCCTTCTCTAGTACTGGAATTCTCTAGCATCACTCCTCACAATACGAAAAGCCGTTTCTCTAGGCTGTTTATACTTACTTGACCTAGTTCCTCGAATTGAATCTTATCATAGTGAAATGAAAGAATTTTGAAAGAAAATAATTGGATACAGCGTATAAAAAAAACGTTCGTCGGGAATGGAATAAGTTTTTGTCAAAACCAAAAAGAACTTTATCCCATAAAACACAAAAGCCGCGATTTACGCGGCGCTTAATGAGATAAAGTCCTTGTCAACGTACACATGGCTTTGACAAGTCAGGATAAGAGATCCTGAGCTCTTTTCGTTTATAAAATTAAAACGTATTATATACATTCTCACATTCTTCCGCGGTCGGCTCATAAAAACAGTGCTTTCTGAATCGTCCTGCGAGCGGCTGATTATACCAAGTTTCCGGACATGGTCCGGGATTTTCGAACGTTCCTGGGCGGAAATACCATAGGGAGAATTTTCCTGGCCAACTCCGTTCCCCATTCACAGCCCGTTGCGCCAGACGGCGCTCCCTCTCTCTTGCGTTTTGATAGTACAAACCATGTTGCAACGCTTCGAACGCATGCGGCTGATTGATCATTTGGGGAATTGTCCGGATTCCTTTAAAATCGGAGCAATTCGCTCTTATTCGGTTAATGCCAACATTGCCAACAAGGAGCATACCCGTTTCGCCTTCGGTCTCAGCTTCAGCTCGGAGCAACCTTGCCAACATATCAACATCCTGTTTCCTGGCTTTCACGACTGCCATGGGCTCACCTCTTTAGATTTCTAAACTCATCATATTGTAGGCGGAGCGGATGTGTGACTCTGGCAAAATAGAAATCAGGAAGAGGAAGTCAATATGATCGGGCCGTCCGCCGTAATGGCGATCGTATGCTCGTACTGTGCGGAAAGCGAGCCGTCCGCGGTTCTGGCGGTCCATCCGTCTGCATCAATCGTCATGAACGCTTTTCCGGCATTTAGCATCGGCTCGATCGTAAAAACCATCCCTTCCTTCAAGCGGAACCCTTTGCCCGGATTCCCGACGTGGGGATAATTAGGTTCCTCGTGCATCTTCCTTCCTACGCCATGACCGAGCAGATCGAGGACTACCGAGAATCCGTTTCGCTCGGCATGGGATTGAACCGCGTGCATCACATCACCGATCCGGTTTCCGACGACAGCTTTTTCAATACCAAGATATAAGCATTCCTTCGTTACCCGCATCAGCTTGAGAGCTTCTTCCGACACTTCGCCGACCGCATAACACCAAGCTGAATCGCCGATCCAGCCATCCGCCTCCGCGACGATGTCGATTGTGACGATGTCGCCTTCCTTGAGCGGCTTCCGGCTAGGAAAACCATGCGCAATAACGTCGTTGACAGACGCACATGTCGCAAACGGATAGCCGTTGTAGCCTATCGTATAAGCCTTGGCGCCATTCTCCTTCAGGAATCGCACCGCGAACGACTCGATTTCGAGCGTCGTGACACCCGGCCGGATCATGCTTGCAATTGCTTGATGAAAAGCAGCGACAATTCGGCCGGCTTTTTTCATTTCTTCAATTTCTGCTCTTGATTTCAGGATGACCATTCCATTCATTTCTCCTTTGACTGTATGCCTGAAAAAATCATATCGACGATCCCTTCCACATCCATCTCGTTCCGCATATTGTGGTGGATGTTCAATGCTGTGTATCCAACAAGCGAGCCAAATATCAAATTAGCTGTTTTCTCCGGTGATTTGGAGCCGATTCCTTCACGAATCATTTCTACAAACGGCACATAGATCCGTTCCTGAAATTCGTCATACAACTTGATGAACCGGTTTCCCGGAAAGTGATGAAAATTATCCGCAACCGTTTTAAGTAAAATAAATACGGAAGGATCCTGAATACACGTCCGCAGGAGCAGCCTGGAGAACGACTCCGCTTTAAGCAAGCTGCCGCCTTCCCCCGTCAAAGCGAGCAGTACTGCCGACTCCGTTCGATTCAGGGCATCCCACAGTAAATCTTCCAAAAGCATGTGCTTATTTTTGTAATAATGATACACGGTTCCGTAGCCGAGCTCTGCCTTGACCGCAACATCGCGTACTTCTAATTGAATGCCCTTCTCCAAATATATTTCCGCAGCCGCTTGCATAATTTGGTTCATCCGCATTTCCCGGATCGCATCATTCTGTTCTTTGGTACGAGGTGACATGGCTACTCCTTTTTTAGACCTGCTGTAATGTCAATGTAAAAACAATATACATCATTTGCAAGTAAGGATCAAGTACTGCGCTGCATGATGGTGCCGGGGACCATGAAGGAGATTTGGCTGTACGCAGAAAAACAAGCGGTTGAACTGCGGAAACCGCTGCCCAACCACTTGTTGCTGTGCTGCTGTCCTGCTGCCCATACGGGTCTGTTACAACGGCTGTGTCATCAACGTACCTGTGTCGTCAATTTGGATGGAATACCGGCTGCCGCCCGGAGCCTTCAGCACAAGCCGCTCTTCCCCGACAATGCCAAACGGCTGCCATTGTCCCGGTGTTCCTCCTTGTACACAAATCCACCCCAGAGTGCTTGACGATTGTGCAAGGCGGTTCATCACGGTGCTGCCTTGACTCCATGTCCCTGAAGCCGGAATGGCGTCTGCCCATGTGACCCCGGCCCCTTTCGATATGGCTTCCGGAGTATAGAGACGGGAAAGTGCATCCGCGCCCCCGACAGGAATCCCCTCTCCTGTAAACAAATTGGTTCCGGTGATCTTGATGTCGGAAGGTTGGCTCTCCGGTTCCATTTTGATCGCAAACCGTTTCGCGTCAATGATGTTCCCTTCGAATAACGTATCGGTCACCACTTCCTTGAACACAAATCCGTAGTCCGTATGAACCAGCGAGTTGGAGCTAATGTGATGCCCGCTCGAAGGATTGCCCAGAAACTGCACAGCTCCGTACGACGAATACACATCTTTGATCTGATTGCCAAACAGCTTGACTTGTTTGCAGTTCCACAACGCCATCGCAACAGCCCGGCTTGCCTCGATGCAGTTATCAGCAATAACAGGTGCGACCGCATTTTGAATCACCCATCCTTGAGCTCCTGTCGCGTAATCCTGATTACCGCGGATCACCAATCCTTTTAAAATTTTCGAGATGGATAACATCCGTGCCTCGCCAACCGACCCGTAAAACAAATTGTTCGTAATGCGAACCTCTTCGGTATTGCCCTCATAATTGGAATTGCAGCGGAACAAATAACGGGATCTCCCTTGATTGTTGTGAACCGTAATCCGTTTGTTGGGCAGGCCGACATTTGGCGTCAACGAGTTTACAAAATGCCCGGCGGAGTAAAACGTATTCCCCTCAATCCATACATCTTCCACCAGTTCCTTGCCCGTCGAAGTTTTATTCGGCTCTATATCGATGCACGCCACGTAGTTGTGCGGATGATTCATCACGTTATTTCGAATCCAGACGCTGCGAGCCGATACGATTGCAACGACGCATCGCCTCGGACCCGACATTTCATTGTCATAAATGTAGATTTGCTCGCAAGGGTCCGTAAACGAGACACCGTTATGGGATCCCAAATAGACACAGTCTCCGTAAGGATCGACCAGGACGTTATGATGAACGTGGACGTGCCGCGAATCAATGATGCGTAGCAAGTGCGATTGCTCTCCCAGTTCCCCGCCTGTATACTGCCCGTCCAAACGTAAACCGGTAATATGCAAGCCGCCTCCGCGATAGCCTACAATGGAAAACATCCGTTTGTTATCCGATCCGTCCGGCTGCTGCATGCGAATGTCCGGCATTCCGATGCCGATGATCGAGTTGGTCAAATGAATCGTTGTTTGCAGCACATACCATGCCGCCGTCTTCGGGACGAGAATCGGCTTCCCTTCGCTTGCAGCAGCAGCAAAAGCCGCTGTATCGTCTGCCACGCCGTCCCCCTTTGCGCCATAATCGAGAACATTCACCGCCCCAAGCTTTGCCCAATGCGCCAGCCACGGTTGCCCTGTTCCGTACACATTCTCTGTCACGGTCTGTGCAGGCTTAGCAAACACATCGGTCATAAACGCTCCGGATGCGAGCACAGCTCCTGCCATGCCGACAGAAGCAAGCATTTTTCTTCTGCTTAGTTGTACACGAGAACGTTCACTGTCCTCCCATTTGTTTGCTTGATGCTCATCCATCTTCGATTCCTCCCTGCATGAAATATGGCGCTTCCCATCGGGGGTGCGCTTCTGTTTCAGCATAGTTGAAATCGTTTTCATAATGAATGGCTTCCGTTTACGCGCGAATGTATCCAATTTAATCGGTTAGACAGAATGTGTGCTGCGGTACATCGATGGCGTCACATTAAAATATTTACGAAACATTTTGCTGACATAGTAGCCGTCCTGGTAGCCGATACATTCCGCAATCTGATTCATGGTCAATTTGGTTTCCATCAGCAAGCTTTTTGCCCGTTTCAACCGGTAAGAAACAAGATATTGATTCGGGGTGACCGAAAACTGCTGTTTGAATTTTTGCGTAAACCGCGCTGGGCTGAGCTGCAGAGCGGACGCAATCTCCCTCAATTCAAACGGCTCGAACGCCCGCTGCTGCAGCATCGCAGCTGCCTGAACCATGACGGGATCCGCGGTGGAACAGCCTGCTTCGTCAGACGACAGGCCGTACGTGTTTCTGTATTCTTTGCCATACAAATACCACATATCTTGCACATAATGGTTGTGGATCGTCATACGATGACGTTCGTTCCGCTCCTCCGCCTCTCGCATCATCGCGAAATTGGAGGAGAGCCGCTTCGTATTCTGGAAACTGATTTTACCGGCAATAAGAGGCGTCTCGGAATGGAACACCACTTCCTTCCCGTCCAAATCGGTCCACCGCAGCCGGAATACATAAAACGTTAATGGTTGAATGACGACTCTTCGCAGAACGGTCTTAGCCGGGCATACGACCAAATCGCCAAATGTCGCGATTCCTTTCTGGTCCCCAAACTCGTAATAAAACGATCCATCCTCAACAGCTAAAATCGTCCACTCCCGGCACAAATCTTCGTAAAGCAAAAAACGGTCCTTGCGTCTCCAGTACATGGAGTAAAAAAGCCGCGGCACATATTTGTCGATCAGAGCACGTTCCATCCTCCCTTGGATAACCTCCCCACTCATTGTAGGTAAACGAAGCAGCCGAGTGATTCGCCGGCCGAGGATAAGAACCTAAAAAATCCGCGTTTTAAGCGGAAAAGGATGCTCGGATATATAGGATGAGAAGCTCAAATTCCAATACTATAGAGGGCTGTATGCAACAACTGCTGCGCTTTACTTTTGGAACGAACGCCTGCAGTCGGTCACAAAGCATAGTCCGAGACCGGTCGGGTCGTTCCACGGACGGTCAATTGAGAAGCCACTTTTACATGACGATACCCGCCTTCCGCGGGATGCCCGTGCCCGAGTCCGACCAAAATATCCAGTGCCGCGCTCGCCAAATGCTCGACGTTGGGCCCAACTGTCGTAACCACAATGTCTGTCATTTCTTCAAGTTCCGGAACATCATCGTAGGCGATGAGCGAAAGATCTTCCGGGATCCTCACATTGCACATTCTACACAGCTTTAGCAGTTTGAACATCGCGATGTAGCTGTCGACTATGAGCGCCGTCGGGCGCTGCGATTTCGTTTTGCGGAGCATATCCGCTACCCGATTCCACGATTCCGGAGCGTTTTGCGGAGTAAAGATGAGACGGTCGGGATGGTCTTCTAGTTGAAGAAGCTGTGCGGCCCGGTCAAACCCTGTGATCTTCTCCGAATTGTAGCCGATAAAGCTGATCTTGCGGTGGCCGAGTCCGGAAAGATGATCCACAGCTTGTTGAATCGCCTCTTGTCGGTCAATGGATATGGTATGGTAGTCAGGACTTGGAGAACTGTTGAACATCACCATCGTTCCCTGAAACGATTCTCTCGTCCGGATAAATTCCGGGGACGTATTCTCTGCAGTCGGCCATACAACGATAGTATCGACAAAATGTTTCATGAATGTTCGAACCGCCGCCGCCGGGTTTCCTAACGCAACCATCACCGAGTATCCTGCCTTTTCGGCCTGGATTTGAAATTGCTCGAACAAGTGATAAAGAAACAGACCGGACTTGTTCGGCCAAATCAAGCCGATGCTGTCCGATTTGCGGTCGACTAGGCGACGGGCGGCAAGATTCGGAACATAATTCAGTTTATTGGCGATTGCTATGATTTTGTTTCTTGTTTCCGCGCGGACACCCGGTTCGCCGTTAAGCGCTTTAGACACCGTCGTGAAACTGACGCCCGCCATTTGAGCAATATCTTTAATCGTAACCACGGATTCACCCAATTCATGAAAGTTCTGGTCTATGCTTTCATTATAAATGAGAATCGGGGACATTGCCATCCACGGCGGTTATGGGACCATTCTACCACCTCGTCTAATGGAATCAATCCAGCAAGTCTTGAATCCGTATACACTTTCCTTCCACAATGGAACGATTGGCGGCAACACCGATTAGCAGGGACATGGCTCCCGACATGGAACCGGCGCGCTGCCGCAGTTCATCCTTCGATTGCGTGCAGATCATCTGTTGAAGACGGTAGTCACCGCCTCCGTGCGAGCCCGTCGCTTTTTTGGTCTGGCGGCTGATCACCTCCCCAACGCGGTTATAGATTTGAATTTGGTGCATGGGCACTTCGGCTAGCGGTCCCCTGAAATACTCGCCCGCTTCCATTCTCCCCTCCGTTCCGTTGAACGTGGCGGTCCAATTTTTATAAGGACTGTGCGCCACCAAGGTGTAGTTCAGCAAGGCGCCTCTTGTGTATTGGACTTGGACAGACATCGTGTCATAGATGTCTATGTCGTCTCCAAACACGCATTTGTCCCGGATATAGCAATCCTTCTTCTCGTTATCGTAATAATGCTCGCGGATATATTTGTTGGCTTGAATATCGTAATAATGTTCGCAAGATTTTGTGAAGTCGCACGTCAAGCAGCGTTCCCCTCTTTGCTCCCTTGCGGGCCCGAAATATTGTCGGGTTCCCATCGCATTGACTTGCATCGGCTGATCGTCCAGCCACCAATTGACCAAATCAAAATGATGGGTCGATTTGTGAACGAGCAGCCCGCCGCTTTGATTCATATGTCGGTGCCAACGGCGGAAATATTGCGCTCCGTGAGTCGTATCGAGGTACCAGTTAAAATCGATACTCAACAGCCGGCCGATCGTTCCCTCTTCGATGATTTTTTTCAATTGGGCCATATAGGGCATGAACCTGCAGTTGAAGGCGACCGTTACTTGTCGCCCCGTACGTCGTTCCGCCTCCAATATCGCTTTGCACTTGTCGCTGTCTGTCGTCATCGGCTTTTCGGTAACAACGTCAAAACCGGCTTCCATCGTTCGGATGATGTATTCGTGATGGGTATTATCCGGCGTTGCGATGATATAAAGCTCGGCGCCGCTCTGAGCAAGCAATGTATCGAAATCGGCATAAACGGGAATTCCGCCATGCTCCTGCGCGAACTTATTGGCTCGCAGTGGATTGATATCGAACACGCCTACAAGCTCGACCTCGTTTGGAAAAGCGTCCGCCATCGGTTTTCCGAATGCAGCCGCCCTGTCCCCTGTTCCGACAATTGAGTACTTTTTCACTTTCAGCACCTACTTTAACGTTTTCTAAGAATACATTAAAAAACTGAATAATACCTTTATACAAATGTTTTATTCGACGTGATTAATAATACCAAACGTTTTCCATAATGGCAATACTGTCTTTGCCCTAAGATCGTTCGAGTGAACTCCCCAGCATTCATGCTCTGAAGATCCGTGGAAAGCTGCCGTTCTGCTTGAATGTTCCGTCCAGATATCCGTATGATAGGTGTCGGTGGTGCTTATTAAAATTTAGTACTGCATAGTTGTTCCAGTCAGCTTACAAGCGCCTCGGGCGTTTGAACGTTTCAGGCGGGGAGCCCCAATACTTCGCAAACACTCTCGAAAAGTGGCTAGGATCCTGAAAGCCGCTTTCGGCGGCCGCTTCGTACACTTTCATGCCGGATTCCAGAAGCGATCGCGCTCTGTTCATCCGCTGCATCAAAATGTAACTGGAAAACGGTTGCCCGACATGCCGTTTGAACAGGCGGCTCAAATAAAACGGATGCACATTGGTTCGTTGCGCGACCTGCTGTAAAGAAAGCTTTTGCTTCAGCTCGGCCTCCACTATAGCCAACGCTTGTCGGATTACGGGGTGGATGTCAGCGCCGCCCGGCGGGCGTGCAAAATCCATCATCCGCCGGACAAGGCGGCTCAGCAAAGCGAGTCCCTGAGCCGGTGTCCGGATTCGATGCATCGTGTACACGGGTTCCAAATCTTTGCCCCATACCTCCGAAGCCGTCCAACCACGGCGTTTCACATGGCTGATGAACAAGGAGCAGCCGTGGAGCAGGCGCAGCCGCCAATCGTCTCCCTCATGATTCCACCAGCTCACCAGTAGAATTCCGATCTCTTCCCTGTCCATTGTCTCCAATCCCAGAATCAATTCCTCGTCGGAAACCGACCTCGACGCGGTAGCTGTCGCTTCACCTCTTTCTGGCATACTCCGTTCTTTGCAGGGACTCGCAAGCGGATCGTCCAGGCTCAGCTTCACCCGCGCTCCTGTCCGCACATCCTCTGTTACCTGCAACTGAACGCATCGGGTATGTGGGATGTATTGCCATCCGGTTCGCGACTTCGCCTTGTCCCCCGTCTTTTTTTCCGGCATCGGCATCCCGTTCAGTTCGATGCCGGCTGGTCTGCCGCCGGTGAATACGGACAGCTCGTAGCTCCGCTTGTCCGGCATTCCTGCATACGCTCCGGTTCGAGGCCCGATTTTCACCGTGATCTGTCCGGCGTCCGATTCGCAGGAAACTTCTGTAGTGGCCATATGGCCTTGCTCATGGGCCAGCGTAATTCCGTCATCCTCATATATCGTAAACCGACTGCGCTCTCCCGGATAAATATGCAGCGTCATGCGTCTAATCTCCGTTTGCCCAACGTATTCCATTTCCGGCCACAACGGTAGAATCGCGCCTTCTCGTAAAAACAAAGGGCCTCCCGCCTCATCAGGGATTGTGCAAGAAACCGTTTGTCCGCCATTAAACGTTTCGCCTGTCCAGTAGTTGATCCAACGGCCTACAGGCAAGTAAACGCGATCGGTAAAAACGGCTACCAGCAAAAACGGTCCCAGCATGTACTGCTGCCGCAGCTCCCCGCAATGCGGGTCGTCCGGAAACATGAGCGGCATCGCTCTGGCAATAGGCATTCCCGTACGAGCGGCAACGTGTGCCGTAGCATACACGTATGGCAGCAGCCGGTACCTCAATCTGGCGTACTTGCGGAAAATGTCCCGAAGAGGTTTTTCCAGAACGCACGGATTCCGGAAGTAGCTGCCGCTATTGATAAACGACCAGGGCTGCAAAAAACCGGCATGGATGCTTTCGCGCATATCCACATTGATATGGGAAGCGGTGTGCGCATGACCCGACAAGCCCATGCTCAGCGCCTGAACAACCGCTACGACGCCGCTGTTGTATCTACCCGATTCCAAAGCAGTAAACTGCTGAATGCCGGTATACCCCGAAACACAATGGATAAACGGTCTTTTCCCCGTTTGCTCCGCATACCCCTCATAAGTTTGCTTGCCCAGCAGCACCGGATACAAATTGCACAGCTCCCGATCCTTCATGCCATTCGCCCACTTCTGATCCCGTTCCGTTTCCCTGTCCATCTGACTGTAGGAGGAAAAGCGAAAGGACACGACCCCCTCCCCGGCGAACGGACGCAAATGGGCATACCATGGCTCCGGCGCGACATCCGTTCCGCTTCCGGCTGCTTGGCGCGCAGAAACTTCCGCATACGCTGTCAGATCATAGTTAATGCAGTGCATGAGCAGACCGAGCTTGAAGCCGTGTCGCTGCAGCATGTCCATAAACGTGAACGAGCGGTCCTGGCCGGTGGTCGGCGCGGAAAAACGCGTCGAATGCCAGCGCATATCCGTCGCATCCCCTTTGCCCGTTTCGTTCCAGCCGCTGCCCAGACCGATGAGATCGCAAGGGATGCCTTCCTGTCGAAATTTCAGCACATCGTCCAGCACTTCCCGATCATGGGTCGTCATGTCGCGGATGTAGGCCAAACCGTACGCCCAGATCGGCAGCAACCTGGGCTTGCCGGCGATATCCGTGTATCGCTCCAACAACTCCCGGAAATCGTCTCCGCCGAATACGTAAAGATCAAGCTCCCCTTCTTCGGCAGTGATCCTCATCTCGTCTGGATTCGTTTGGCCTAGATCGAAGGCGTGCGGCCATGTCGTATTGATCAATAAGGCCCAACCGCCGCTGCTCATCACGAAAGGAACCGGTACCGGGTTGGCGCCTGGCGCGACCGAAATGACAGCTCGGCTGCCGCGCAGTTGAAGGCGATCGGGCACAGCATTCCCCAAGCCGTAGAGCCGCTCCCCCTCCGTCAAGGCAAAACGGATATCAAATCCCCCTTCCGCGCCGATCGTCAGGTTCGACATCGTAAGCGGCAAGCTTTCCTTACCCGAACTCCAGAACGTTAGCGTTCCGTCGGCACGTCCGATGCGCAGGCAAGCCTGTTCGGTACTTACGGTGAACGAGTGCGCCGTTTCTTCCGTCTCCGTCGCAACGGTCTGGCCCGTCTTCCGCAAAATGCCGTATCGATGAAGCGTCGATTCGGCAAAATCTCCGCCAACCTTTGCCCGGATGCGAAACGTACGGGGCGCGACCGCGAAGGCCGCCAGCTTTCCACGGTTTGACCAGCCCATTTGCAAGCCGTGTCCGTCATCGACCGCCGGACCGTCGCCATCGTATCTCCACATGTCCCGTTCACTCTCCTTTTCTGATCCGATAATTCCGCTGGCAAACGGATGGACAGGTTATGAACATCCATGATAACAGAGGAGTTGATTATCGATCGTCAAACAATGGTTATCGTACGCACCTACACACCCCTCTTCATACTTGCTAATCTGAGGGTGTACATTCAAATCAAATTAAACCAAGGGGGCGTACAAGTTGAAGAAAATAGCGGTTGCCGGAGCGGGAGCGCGTGCTCATATTCTCGTGAAACCGTTGGCCACACAATTTCGCGAAGAGGTCGAACTGGTAGGCGTCTTTGATCAGAATCCGTCCAGAGCGCGCTTGCTCGCGGAAGAATGCGGCCATGTTCCGGTTTACGACAGCTTTGACAGCATGCTGCAGAAGAGCGGCACTGATCTTGTATTGATCACGACGATGGACAGTACGCATGACTCCTTCATTATCCGGACATTGGAAGCCGGACTCGACGTCATTACCGAGAAACCGATGACTACAGATGCCGTGAAATGCCAGTCCATTCTGGATGCCGAGAAACGGACCGGTCGCAACATCAAGGTCGCTTTCAATTGCCGCTATATGCCCTACATGATGCGGGTAAAAGAGCTGCTGGACGCCGGTACGATCGGAGACATCCTCAGCGTGGACTACAACTGGTATTTGGACTCGAACCATGGCGCACAATATTTCCGGAGATGGCATCGCCATATGAGCAACAGCGGCGGGCTGCTCGTCCATAAGTCGACCCATCATTTCGATTTGGCCAATTGGTGGCTGCGCGACGAGCCCGTTGAAGTAAGCGCCTTCGGTGAACGGCGCTTTTTCGGCCCTACGCGCGAAGAACGCGGCTTTCGTTGCTTGAATTGCAGCTTTGCAAGCACGTGCGAGTTTTATTTCGATATTACGCAACACCCGTTCAACAACGACTATTTTCATAAATGCGAGACGGACGACGGCTACATTCGCGATCGCTGCGTGTTCGGCGAAGATATCGATATTTACGATACGATGTCTGTCCATGTCCGATACCGGAAAGGTACTGTCTTGAATTATTCCCTCGTTGCGCATAGCCCGTATAAAAATTGGACCGCCACCTTCAATGGCACCAAGGGCAGAATCGAGGCTGGCGAATATTATACCGGCGATAGAGCGGACGAACCAACGCAACAGATTCACCTTTTCAATCAAAAAGGGGAAAAAGTCGTGTATGAAGCCCGAAAAGCAACGGGTTCGCACGGCGGGAGCGACGACCGGATCCGCAAAATGTTCGTCCAGAACGAGCCGACCGATTCGTTGGAGCAGCGGGCCGGCTCCTGGGAAGGCGCCCTATCCATGCTCATCGGAGCGGCCGCGAATATCTCGATCCAGGAGCAACGGAAAGTAACGATCCAAGAGTTGTTGAATTCGAATGCAATCACAAACCATCGGTGATGAAGGAGAGGAAATCCGTGAAATCCGTGAAACCCATTCCGACCATTTCAAGTAAAGCCAAGCGAGCCGTCAGTTGCTCGACTGCCATGGCAGCCTTGCTGCTGGTACTTGCGTCCGGCTGTACTCCCGCTCCGGCTGAAACCAATCGCGAAGCTGGGGACACCCCGCCGCAAGACGGCCAGCATGAACAAGCCAAGCTTGTATTTTACTCCAATAACGGAAACTCCGAAGAAAGCTTCGATCAATCCTTCGGCAACGCATTGCGAAAAAAATTTCCGAACTACACGATCGAATACATCCGGGCCGCAACGGGTACATCGTTGCAGGATTTACTGGCCTCGGGTACGAAATTCGACATTTTCTTCAATACCATCGGCAACTTCGAACGTTATATGATCGAAAGCGGCATGGAATACGATATGCGCGAGCTGATCAAGAAACATAACGTCCCCTTGTCCGATCTGGATCCGGTTTATGTGGATTACATGAATGGTGCCGCCGGCGGTCCGATCTACGGATTCCCGATTCAAAACAACGTAATGACCTTGTTCTACAACAAGACGCTCTTTCAGAAATTCGGCGTCCCCTTTCCGCAAAACGGTATGACCTGGGATGAAGCGATCGAATTGGGGAAAAAACTGACCCGACAGGAAGCCGGCACCTCCTACGTCGGTTTGACCGTAAATCCGGCCAACACCGCCAATCAGAACCAGTTTTCGCTGCCGAGCGTCGATCCATTGACGATGACGCCGACGATTAATACCAACCCGCTTTGGAAACCGTTGTTCGAAACGTTGTTTGTTCGTCCGTTCGAACAGGAAATCGCCCGCGCGGAAACGATCCGACTGAAAAAAATACCCGACCATTACACCTTCGTACGGGACCAAACGTTAGCCATGTACGGCTATTCGTCGGGGCTCATCTCCGCCTTGGGCGAGGAAATGAAACAGATCGATTGGGACATCGCGTCGCTGCCTACTTTTCGCGAAAAACCGGGTGTGGGCGCGCAGCCTTATCCGTTCCAGATGGGCATCACTTCATTTAGCGCGAACAAGGATGCCGCGATGACAGCCTTGAAATTCCTGCTTTCCGAAGAGTATCAGAAAGAAATATCCGAAAAGGGACAAATGCCGGTATTGAAACTGGAAACCGTAAAGCAAGCATTCGGCAGCAAAACCACCTTCAGCAATAAAAATTATTCGGCCCTTTTTTACAACAAGGTGGCTCCGATTGCGTTTAAAACTCCGCCTTACGGCGCCGCCATCGACAGATTTCATACAAACGGTGCCTTGCAGCTGGCACAAGGACAAACCGACATCAACTCCCTGTTCCGCCAAGCGGAGGAAGAGGCGACGAAAGAGATTAACGCGCTAAGACAAAACGCGAAATAAATCGGCAGGGACGGTAAAGCCTCTAATCCGCTTTGAAGCGGATTAGAGGCTACTTTCTGTTGAGCAGCTCAGATCGACCAGACGCCGGGCAGCAGCGCTCTCACTTTGCAGACCGTGCCCGGTTCGATCAGCAAGCTTGTCGCTCCGGCCGCTCCCGGCAGCTGCAAGATATCCGATCCGGATGCCAGCAGCCGGATCTTTCCTCCGGACTGGGAAGCGTTGGCGAATGCATACTCCAACCCGATCGATACTGCGGAATCGGGCAGTTGCACATCCTTCGTCCCCGTTTCGGCGGACGGGAGCATCAGTTCGATCCCTGCGAACAATCCGCCGCTCAAGGTAAGGTTGTTATTCAGTACGTATCTGGGGCGAGGGCCCGTATAGGTCAGCCGGCTATCGTCGGAGACGTTAAGGCGCAAAAAACCGCGATCGCCTTCCAGGTCGTTTTCCGAATACGGATCGATAATGTGCAGGCCGTTGATCGACGCCCCGGATGCCGCATTTGCCCAAAAGGGGACGAGCATCTGCGGCGTGCTTCTGGTATCGATGGCCCTCGGACGTATTAGCGTTATTTTGCCGATACGGACTTGACCGCTCGTCACATGGGAGGCGACGATATCGATCGAGAACGCGCTCCGCTCCTGCGGGTAGGAAGAGCCGGCAACGCCCGCTTCGTTGGGGTCGTGTACGGCGACATCGGTCGCGATCACTTCGGGCGCATTCGGTCCCCAACGCGCCCACTCCACCGCTTTGCGTGCCGGCCGCACGATCGTCGCCTTCTCGATCACGATCGAACCCCGGATCTTTTTCGTGAGGTTAACCCCGCCGCTCAGTCCGGGAAAGGCGAAGCGAAGCCCCCCGACCGGACCGTCCGACTCGGAACGATAGTTGGCGATGTAAACATCAAATAACGGATTTACGGTACTCGAGGCGGTCAGGAACCCTGGTACGAGCTGCAGACCGCCTCGTCCGTTGTTGCTGGTCTTGACATCGATAAGCGATACGTCTATCTTGTTCCCGAGCTGACTGTTAGGTTCGATATCGATGCCGTAACCCGGGTTTGTCAAAACGATCTTCCCGGTATTGCGGTAATCTCCCCCGACGATCCGTCCACTCTGGACGGTGACGATCGACAACCCTTGCCTGCGATTGGAATCGGCAATGCAATCCTGAAGCAGTATATGCTCGGGGATCGGCAGCGCCGAATTATGCGGGTATACGCCGATATAATATCCATCGCCCCAAAACCTCTCGGCAGTTCCGTTATGGATGGCGACATGTTTGCTGCCGGAAGCGATATAAAAACCGAACCCCCACTCTCCGCCGGTCCCCGTATGGGTCCCGATATCCCCGATCACCCAGGGACGCCACATCGTAACGTGCTCGCAGCCTTGCAAGTTAAAGAGCACATGCTCGCCGTAAGGACTCGCTTTTGCTTGAAATCGAAACCGACCGTCGAACCAATGGGTGCTGTCGCTCGGTGGTCGGATGCCCCCGTTGAACTTGGTTGTCGGATAAGCGGGGTCGTCGCAATCGATGACCGGCGCTATGTCCCCGGTATAGAAATAATTCTTCGCCCCTTTGGCATACGCGGCCCGGACTCGTGCCGTGCAGTCGACGCCCGTCTGGACGCCGACCTGCAACATATCGATTCCCTGCGAGATTTCCAATACGGCGACTTTGCCCGATGCGATCAACCCGTGATCGACATAGCCGTCCGGCGACCCGGTATAACTGGCAGTTGACGTAATGAAGTACCAGGCCCCGCCGCCGTCCCCGGAAGCGAAATAGCCGCGCGTCCTAACGAGTTGGCCGTCCTCCGGCGATGACAAGCTTTTCATCGCGGTGATGTCATCGACTACGATCACTTGTTCGCCGCCGGTCGCCTGCACTTGGGTTTGGCCCAGCACGCTGCCCGCTACCAACATTGCGCCCGCGCTTGTGGCGGTACCGAGCAAAGCCCTGCGACTCATCCTCTTGTTCTCCACTATACAGTCCTCCTTCGTTTCTCTTGCGCATCAGTCATGAATCTAAAATGTAAGCGATTTCATTTTATCTTGAAACGATAGGCTTCGCCATCCGAGACCTTGCCCCTGCAGTAAAGTCGCATGCAGGACTTGTATGGCCTCCTTTCTTCCCTTCAAGTCCTTCCGTCGAAGAACTTGTCAGGGCTACAGGCTTTCCTCTACTATATAAAACACGGAAAGGAGAGGCTATTGCGGAAAAGGACAGACACTGTGCGGATCCGGTCACTTTCCCGCTTTCCAGGATCGATCTGCTTCAGACAACGGTTAAGCATCCTTTCTGGTTTCGATGCGGCTACCTATTCTGTTCTCTGTACTTGCCCGGCGAATAACCGCATTGGCGAACAAACAATCTCCCGAAGGAAGCGGCGTCCTCATAGCCGACCCGATGCGCGACAACAGACACAATGTCGTCGGTTTCGATCAGCAATCGCTTTGCCTTTTCGATCCGGACGAACTGCACAAATTCGTATACACTGGTGTCTCGATACCGATTGAAATGCCGATTTAACTGGCGCTCCCCGACGTAAAACAGTTTCGACAGCATCGGCAACGTGATTTTCTGGTTGTAATGCCTTTCCACATAACCACAGACCCGACGTACAAGCAGTTCGTTCGGAGAAGGGATCTGCAGCTTGTGCTTCCCCTTGTTGTAGTAGCGGGACAGCAGGATGAACAGTTCGGTCATTCGCAGCTGCACTAGAGCTTGATAACCGGAATCCCGCTGCGTCATTTCCTGATGCAATTCCTCCAGAATGTCCTGCGTTTTGTCCGCGTCAGCCGCACCCAAATTCAGCTTGTGGTTAAACCTGATTTCGCGATTTAAAAAAGGCTGTACGTAAAAAAAATCGAACGAATCGCCCAACCGTAACTCACGAAGCACATACGGCGCCATAAAATCCGGATGGAACAAACAGTTGATCACTTCGATGGTCTGACCTTCATTGACGATGTAACCGTGCTTCTCGCCCGGGTTAATCATAAAAATATCGCCTTTATTGATCTCGTATGAAGTATCTTGGAACAAATGCGTCGCTTGACCGCACTCCACATAAATCAGTTCGACGAATTCGTGAGTGTGCAAAAGAGGCATGCTTCTTTGGTCATGACGGTTTCGCTGAATCCAAAAAGGGAAATTGTCGGGATGCTTATAATGAGCCAATGATTTTACCAGCATATATCGTATCCTCCCTCCAGCGTATAAAATCTGCGTTTCCGCCGGTAGCCGTTCCAGATTGAATTTCGTTCCGACGTTGGAGGTGCACCTCCGCCCGGTTAACAGACGTAGGGATATCTCCACTTTTCACTATTTTACTTCACCAGATGACGTTTTTCTAAGCAAAAAAATAAAAAAGACCCTCTAATCAAGGGTCGTAGACTGTTGAGAAAGCCCTAGCTAGTCAACACAGCCAAACTTCTTTACTCTTACGTGCCGATTCGTATATGGCGAGCACGATCTCGACAGCGTCCCGGCCTTCTTTGCCAGTAATAAGCGGCGGGCGGTTGTAGCGGACGGCATCGACCATATCCTGAATTTGAATGTTAGTCGTATCGCTCGTAACGTTTAGTTCGGCGTTTCCGATAACATCCGCCTCTTCGGCCACCATGTTGTCGCCATGGATTTTCCAAGTCGAAATTTGGTTGTTCCGCATCCCGATTCCGCCGTTCTCACCGAAAATATCGAGCGATGTGCCAAATCCCGGATATGCTGACGTCGTCCCGGCAATCGTTCCGCAAGCGCCGTTTGCGAACTTTAGCAGAGCTACTCCCGTATCCTCCGTCTCGATTTGGTGCGTGCTGACCTGCGTGTGACCGATGACCGATTGGACCGGACCCATCATCCACTGCAGCAGATCGATCGTATGGATCGCCTGATTCATCAGCGAGCCGCCCCCATCCCAAGCCCATGTTCCTCTCCAGCCTCCGTTTTGCTCATAATATTCCTTGGTTCTGTATAATTCGATATGAGCGTTCGCCAATACGAGCTTGCCCAGTCGTCCGCTTTCAACAGCCTGCTTCATATGACGGACAGCTGGCATTAGCCGAATTTGGAAAATGCAGCCGAGTTGCAGCTTGCGCTGCTCGAATGCGGCAAGTGCACGATCTATCCGATCCAGCGTAATATCAAGCGGTTTCTCGGTAATCGCGTGTTTGCCGGACTCGGCGATTTGCAGCAGCATATCGGTATGCAGCCCGCTCGGTGTACACACGTGTACGAGATCGATATCATCACGTTGCAGCAGTTCGCTGAGATCCGTATAAGCATCCACCCCGTGCTGCGCTGCGGAACGTTCTGCCGTTTCCTTGTTTTTGTCGCATACCGCGAGCAGCTCTGCTCCTTCAGCACGCAGAAGTGCATGGATGTGCGTTTGTCCTCTACCCAGCCCAACAACGGCCGCACCTACACTTGCTTGATTTCGTTTTTTGTTCATGTAACTATCTCCTACTCGGATTAGATGTTAACTCGTCACCTGATGATTTATTCATAACAAGTTCTTCGTACGGCTCGTTCGTCCGCTTCGATGGCGGCTCGGCTAGCTTCTAGTATATCGCGGTGCGTAAATAAACCCGGTTTGCCATTAATGCGATCGATAAAATCACTTGAGGCTGATACCACTACCTCAGCCTGCGCGTCAACATAACCATTCTGATCCTGTGCTTCCCCTCGGGTGATACGCAGCTGCCTCTTCTTCTTTCCGTCTGATGCATCATAACCGACATCCCACTCCGCATACCCTTCCGTACCCGCGACAACGATCCGGCTGAATCGTCCGTCCGTATTGTTACCCGGCGTGTGCCAATCTGCGTACAGCTGTGCGGTCGTCCCGTTATCCATCACAACCTGAACCGATGCCACGTCGTAAAAATCCGGATATTCCGGTAACATGTTTTTAGCAAGAACGCTTTGTATCAAAATGATCTCACGTCCGGTCAGCCAGCGCAGCAAATCCATATCGTGAATGAGCAGATCGATCAGTACGCCGCCATTCCGCTCTTTGGAAAAATGCCACGCATCCCGGGTGGACGGCATCAGCTTGTGGGGGCTGGAAATATGAATGTGGGCCAGCTTTCCGATTGCACCGGCGTCAATTTGACTCTTTAGCGCGTTCATCCAGCCAGAGAAACGCTTCGGGAGCATAAGACCAATTTGAATGTTCCCCCGTGCTACGACCGCTTCCAGGCGTTTCAGTCCAGACCGGTCCGTGACGGCCGGCTTGTCGAGCATAATATGGATGCCTCTCCGTTCACAAGCTTCAATTAATTCTATTTTCTCATTGTTGACCGCGGAGGAGCCGACAATCTGTACATCAGGCGATAGCAGCTTCTCCCTTTCGTCCACTAGAGGTATTCCATACTTCTCTGCATACAGGCGCGCCAGCTTCCAATCTTCCGGATCGTATATCCCTGTGCAAGTATGACCATTGTCGAGCATCCATTGGATAAAGTTGGAAATATGCCCGTGACGACAGCCGATGATTGAAAATTGATACGACATCTTGTTCTGCTTCCCCTCTCTCTATCGTATGTAGCTGCTTACAACATCAGGTTAACAAAGTTCCAATAAACCGTATACGTGATTGAGATGACATTTCCATTGCGTCAAATAACTAAATAAACTTATTTCATGAGTTTTAATAACATTTATAACTCATTCGTTACAGCAGGTGGTAAGATGAAGGTAACGGAGGTGAGAATTACGGATAAGCTATCGAACAGCTTGCAATTTGAACTGCATCAAGGAGGCTGGGTGCGAGTCAGCCCCGTTTCGTCCCATACGTTTCGGATCCAATACTCCAGCGGCGGAACGTTCTCCGATTCTGCTCTTATTCGCTACGGCATCCTTAAGCAGTCTGGGCACCGTTGCCCGATCACGACAAGCATGGACGGAGAGTCCGTTGTCGTCCGCACCGAGGAATGCGAGCTCCGTATCGCCCTATCCGACGGACAGTTTACGTGGTGCGGGATTCAAAGCCAGATGAGCCTCCGTACTGCGGCTCCGCCATGGTCGTCTGACGCCGGTGGCTTCGGGGTCTGGCTCGTCCTTAGCGACGACGAGTCTATTTACGGAATGGGAGATGTCGCACCTGACCGGATCGAACGGCGCGGTCAGAAGGTGGATATGTGGGTAGCCGGAACGAATTATCATGCTCCGATTCCTTTTGTGATGAGCAGCCGGGGCTGGGCGTTGTTAATGAATACGACATGGAAACATACGATCGACATCGGTTGTCAGGATAGCGACCAGATCCGGGTAGAAGGTCCGGAGGGTGAGCTTGATTTCTATCTCTATAGCGGCAAGGACTATGGGGAACTGCTGAACCGGTATACCGATATTGCCGGAAAGCCGCGTCTTCTGCCGCTATGGGCTTACGGTATGCACTATTATTGCACGGCGGAATCGGGCGGACGGCAAGTTTTGGAGGATGCGCTGAAATTCCGCCAGGAGGGCATCCCTTGTGATCTGATTGGACTCGCCGATGGATGGATGGATCCGGGACAGGAGGCTTCCGCTCCGTTACGCTGGGATACCCGGCGTTTGGTCGTCTCTTCGCAGGACATGCAAGGATCGCTTAATTTTATCGATACCCTTCATCGGCATGGCTTCAAGCTCAGCCTGTCGCTAGAATGCAATTACGACTTGTCTGAATACGAGGAACAGCAAGTGGGTGTACTTTCGACCGATGGGAACGCACCCATAAAATCATGGTTTGATTACGTGCGAAAGTTCGTCTCCGAAGGCGTGGACTCCTTCAAGGTCAATAGCGTTCATCAAACGCTGCCACAACCTGCCCGGTCATGGATGAACGGTATGCATGACAATGAACTGCACAATCTGTACCCTCTTATGCTAGGCAAGCAAATGTACAACGGATACCGCAGTCAGACCCGGAAACGGCCGATGATTCACGCTGTCGTTGGTTACACGGGCATGCAGCAATTTACCGCTACCGAAAGTGGCAAATACGGCTTGCGCGCGACCGCGGTTGTATCCGCACTCAATTCCGGTTTGTCCGGTCATGTCCATACGGCCATTCATATTCATGTCGATACTCCTGAAGGCATTCATGCCGGCTTTTTGCAGCCTTGGGCACAGAGTAATTCTGGCCGACATTTCCGACATCCTTGCTTTCTGGAGCACAATCAGCGTAATTTATTCCGAATGTATGCCAAGCTCAGATATCGTCTCCTGCCCTATCTTTACTCCGCAGCACATCACGCTGCCCTCACAGGTATGCCGATCGCAAGGGCAATGCCACTTATGTTTCCTGGCGATTCCGGCTGCCGCAATTTGTTCCAACAGTTTATGCTTGGAGACTACCTCCTCGTAGCCGTCTTCAGCGAACGCGTCTATCTTCCTGAAGGTCGATGGATTGACTATTGGACCGGAGATCGATACGTTGGGCCAGCAACGATCGAATACCGCCCTTCGGAACACGCAGGCGGGCCGTTGTTCGTGCGTGCGGGAGCGATTTTGCCTATGTGGCCGGATATGGAATACGTCGGTCAGAGACCTATCGATCGATTGCTTGTCCATATTTATCCTTACGAGCAAAGCGATACTCTGCTGTATGAGGATGACGGAGAGTCGTTTCAGTATGAGGTCGGTGAAGTGGCAGTCACTCGTTTTCTTTGCGATGCAAACCATGACCGTACCATCCTGCAGATTTGGCCAAGAGAAGGCGCGTATGCAAACATGCCGGAGCGTCGCAGTTATGAGATTCTCGTACATAGCGGCAGCAAGCCGGCCTCGCTTCATTTAAACGGCGAACGGTGTCCGGAGCAAACGTCGCGCTCCGCACAAAAAAAACCGCTATCCGGCTGGAAGTACGACCGGCTAACGGGTATTGTGCGCATTTATGCGGAGGAGTCTTTGGTTAACGGAGAGCCTGTGCGGATCGAGCTGTCATACGCCGCCGCTGCTCACAAACAACCCGGCATGCAGGCAATAGGGAGAAGCGATACAGTCCCTTCTCCAATTGAAGGAAACGGTAGCGCCGCAGTACGACGCGATTCTGAGCGATGGCTCCATATCGCACTTGACACATGCCGTTATGACGAGGTGAGCGAAGCCTTGAACGTTTGGTGGAGCAACCGGATCGGGGCTTCCACCGGACCCGATAACTGGCGGGTACTGCTGCTGGAAGGGTGCTTGCTGATCGTCCGTCATGCCGAGCGCCGTGGCTGGAGTCTCGGTCAAAGCTTCGGAATCGCAGACAACCCGCTGGCCCAACTGGAAACGAAATCTCCGGAGGAAGGCTTGGAGTTGCTGCGGCGGTTAGCAAGAGAAGTTATTGCAGCAGCGATAAAAACCTCCGAATCGGTCGGACACCCGGTTATCCGCGAGGTTATAACCCATGTGCAGCAAAGCTTGCATAAAAAGCTGTCGCTTCAAGAGCTTGCCGATCAAGCAGGCTTCCATCCCGTCTACTTAAGCCGCTTGTTCAAAAAAGAAACCGGTCTATCATTCACCGATTATGTGATGCAACGACGTATGGAACGCGCAAAGGCGCTGCTCGAATCCGGCATGAAGGTGTACGAAGCGGCCTCACTCAGCGGCTTTGCCGATGTCAGTCATTTCTCGCGCATATACAGCCGTTATTGGGGACGCCCTCCCGTCAGCTTCCGCCGAAAATGACAAGCTTGCAGAGTGCTATATTTATACTTGAAAGCCGCAGAGGCGGCCTTGATCACGTCAAACACCCGCCGCCAGCCGTCGGAAACAATCGCCGCCGTATTCGTCTTCAGATCGACCCGAGGCAGCTGAAGTGTTTGAAAAACTGCTTCCTCCATAGTTATAATCGATAATCCTAAAGATTACTTGTTTTTAGTACACTATACTCCTGATAAGTTTCCCATTCGTTAGAATTACCCTGTCCGTTGAGCACAGGCAGCCGATCTTTCTAGGTGGCTGCCTTCGTATTTTTATTAAGCTTTCGTACTCTGTTAACTCGGAAACCTACGTCATATATCCTTATTTTGATGATTCTATTTAATTTCGATATTTGAGCCATTCGGGTTAATATTCACCCGATGTTTCAAGTGGCACTATACTATTTGGCGCTCCAAGAGTGAGTACGGGTGCCAGTCCCTTCCCGCTTCTATTCATCACTTGTCCCACATGTCTCGCAATTCTCGCACCGTCCTATCCACGAGCTGCTTCCCCGCCTCCGCGCCGACCGGATTATTCGCCGGGATTGAGCCGTAGCCTCCTCCTTCGATCGACTTGAGACTAGGCAAATAAGTGCCTCCTCCTGCAAGCTGAACGAGAAACGAAGTGGCCTACTGTTAAAAATCAAAAGTACCAGAATGGTTCTGGTACAAAGTCAGACCTTAAACGGTATCCTTGGGATGGACCGAATCCCTTGTACCTCAAGCTTCAAACATTTAAGGCCCCAGAGACTGCGTAGATTCTATGTGGAAAAGAAGGGCCCTCAACGGAGCTGTCAGATATTTATCTCGATGGTGAACTGCAATCAAATCATTTTTCAACAAGAGATCTTGAACAGACAGTGAAATCAATTTCCCCTGCGAGAGCAGCTCACCTACAAGAACATCCGGCAAAATCGTTATGCCGAATCCAGCCTTCGCAGCCTCTATCAATGCTAGGGAATTTACGCTTGTCCATACAGGTTGCGCGGTATGTCCGGCCAAATAAAGAACACTGTCTAAAGTATCGCGGATCGCACTGCCCTTTTCACGCAATAATAGTTTTTCAGTGCAAAATTCTTGCAGAGTCAACTCCCTGTGAGTGATGAGATAGTCCGGAGCGCACACAATATATAACGGATAGGAAGCAAAAGGGATACTTATAAAAGGACCTTGGGGAGCCGCACCCTCAATCAAAGCAATATCAGCTTTACCGTTCCTCAATATTTCAATAGCATTTGCTGCGCTCACCACATCGACATTGATAGGTATATCAGGCCAATCTTTTTGAAAGGCTTTCAATATTTTAGGTAACCAGAAAGCTGCAATTGTAATACTGGAAACAATATGCAGGGGGGCTCGTTTTTCCAAAAAGTTGATACGCGCATCTAAAGCTTCGCATGAAGCTAAAATCGGTAAAATTTCCTCCAGCAAAAGCCGGCCGCTTTTTGTAAGCTGAACACTTTTTGACAAACGGTCAAATAATGCCGTCCCTGCCCTTTCCTCCAGTTCTCGTATCGCATGGGAAACAGCCGATTGCGTGATATATAACCTTTCCGCAGCTCTTGTAAAGTTTCCCGTTTCTGCTACTGCCCGCAATATTTCAAAATGCCGAAGCGTCATAATTATGTTTCTCCTCATATGAGTAAAACTAATCACTATTGCAAAATAATATCATTTTACTAATAGTTCGACAACCTCAATAATAAGGGTGATAAGGAGGTGATCAGATGATAAGCCAAAGAACCAAACTATGTATCTGGCTTCTGGGAATAAATTTATTTATCAGCACATTTACATTTGGTGGCGGATATGTTGTTGTTCCGATGATTCGGAAATATTTTATAACCAGAAAAAAACTATTCAGCGAAGATGATCTCGTCGATATGGCTGCTATTGCACAGTCTTCACCAGGAGCAATTGCAATCAACTTGTCAACACTCGCAGGTTTTCGTGCAGCAGGGATGACGGGGGCTGTGATTAGTTGTATTGCCGCTGTTATTCCGCCGCTCGTCATACTAGTTTTCATATCCCTATTTTATTTTGCTTTTGCGATGAATCCTTTAATCTCAACAATTTTGAGAGGCATGCAGGCAGGCGTGGCAGCACTTATCGTTGATTTCGTTGTTGATATGTGCAGTATGATGATCAAGGAACGTTCTTTACTTCTTAATCTGGTGATTCCGACGGCATTTTTGGCAAACTTTATCTTTGAAATCAATGTGGCAATTATCCTCGCAGTGTGTTGTTCTTTGTGCATGATGCGAGTGTGGCTGAATGAAAGGCGGCAGAAATAATGGGGGAATTATGGCAACTGGTGATTGTCTTCTTTCAAATCGGTTTCTTCAGTATCGGCGGAGGATACGCAATCATCCCGCTTATTCAGGAACAGGTAATTGAAAAAAACGACTGGATATCCCAACAGATTTTCACCCACATCATTACCATATCGCAAATGACGCCCGGCCCTTTAGCAGTGAATGTCTCAACGTTTGTTGGAATACAGATTGCAGGGATACCAGGTGCAATAATCGCAACATTCGGCTGCGTGATTTCAGGTGTTGGCATTTCTATTTTGCTATATCGCTTTTTCCAAAGACACAATAAATCGATCTATGTGGTAGAAGCTTTGAAAGGCTTGAGGTCGGCTTCACTGGGGCTTATTATGTCCGCTGCTTCAACAATATTGCTATTGACGTTTCTTGGGGAATCAGAAATAAGCGCAGTTGCTGATGTGGATTGGATTGCCGCAGCTATATTTACAGGTTCTTTATTTGTATTAAGAAAATGGAAAATGAATCCGATCTTTCTCTTGGTTCTGACGGGGATTCTGGGAGGCATTATTCAATAAAAATCGGCTCTATGTCTGCGAGATCAAATGACGCTGGATGGATGATTTTAGGTGGATTTGTTCATCTAAAAATGGTACATTTTTTTGGGATCAATAGCGCAGAGTGTTCATGTTCGATATGTGTTGTTGAGATACGCGCAAGTCGTGATATACGTTTAGACTTTTGGGGAGGGCATCGGCATGGACAAGAATTCTGTTTATAAAACAAACATTATAGGCGCTGGCGAGGTTGGTTGTGCGATCTCGGTCGACATGGATAAGAATTCTGTTTATAAAACAAACAGCTTCTATTGGGATACAAACGGAAATGACTTCTTAGGAGCAATCGTGCTTCCTTTTTATGGAGCATTTGTCTCAGAAGAAAAATGCCAGCTTTTTGGCGATGTCTCCGGGAAAAAGATGCTGGAGATAGGCTGTGGAAACGGTCAATCCTTGCAATATCACGGGGAACGCAAAGCATCAGAACTATGGGCTGTGGATATATCAGAAAAACAAATCGAAAAGGCAACGCAACATTTGACGGCATGCGGTCTTTCAGCCAAATTGATCTGTTCTCCCATGGAAGAAGAATGTGGCATACCAGTGGATTATTTTGACTTTGTTTATTCCATTTATGCCATAGGCTGGACGACCGACCTTGAGGGTACTTTTTGCCGGATCGCTTCTTACCTTAAAAAAGACGGTGTATTTATTTTCAGTTGGTCTCACCCTGTACACAAATGTGTGGTTGCAGAAAATAATATGCTTGCTTTTAAAAAATGTTATTTCGATGAGTCTTGGTATTCGGTATCTCTTGATGAAGGTGCGCTAACATTATCGGATCGGAAACTATCCACCTATGTGAATGCGTTGGCAAAAGCGGGATTTGTCATTGAGCAAATGATTGAGCAATCTGATGATGAAATTATGCAATCGCGGGACGATAACAGCGATTTTGCAAAAAAAGCAAAGATGCTTCCTGTAACTTTTGTAGTCAAGGCAAGAAAACTATAGTATCCGATAGCTTAATCATCATGACTAGTGCCCCATCTGAGATTGTAGCTGGCTATGAATCTATTTGTTCGCGAGCTAACGAATGAAGAAGGAAATACTCCTTCATATCGCCCGCAGAGGTACTGAATCGGTGGAGGTTCGACGAGCCTTGCTTATCCTTGCCTCTGCACAAAAAGCAGAGGTGTTGCGGAGTGAACAAGTTACCCGAGTTGACCGACATGAAAAACCTTTAGGATAAACTCACGGTCCGGAACCTTCAACCTTGAATAGGATTTCAGAAAGTCTGTATTGTCATAACTAACTTCGTTTAATTCAATCTTTGATTGATTCCCGGCTATATGTACAAGTACATAACGAGCGGTTGGTTTATCATTACATCCAAGCGAACCCGGGTTTACATACGTTCGAGAGCGGTGATTAACATAATGAACAGGATGATGATGACCAAAACAAATGAGGTTTTCTTGACGATCAGCGAATAACTTTGATAAATTATCCAGACTTGGTTCCACAATCGAGCTAAATGGATCTTTACTGATGTGCTCATACAGTTTTTCTTGATTAATGTGGTAATGCGTCATTAAGATTTCAATGTTATCTTGTGTAAGTTCTATAACCCTCGGCAAACGCTTCAATTTTCCAATAAAGGAAGCATCAATCCTACTTGCTATCCATTCATGATGATTCCTAACATTGGAGTGACTAGTTGGATAGTCTTCGCCATGAAGTAATGCCAGAACAGCCTCATCATGATTACCTGTTACCATTGAAATATCATCCCTAGAAAACAACATATCGAGAACTTCATTACTATCCGGACCAATTCCGATCATGTCGCCAAGGCAAAATATACGCTTTACGCCTAATTGATCAATTGCTTGGAGTACTGCCTTTAAAGCAGGTAAGTTTCCGTGTATATCCGCAATAATAGCAAACATCTATGAAATACATCCCCTTCTTCAGTTCCCTCGCCTATTCTCTATAATAGCACTTATTGCAACAAAAACTGCCCGTTAGCGCAATGACCTAGATTTCTCTCTGTGATAGGACAAGAACTTGATGTAAAATATAGCTAGAAAATTATGGAGGTGAAGGTGTGTATGGCTACAAATAATCAGCGTCAATGCGAACGAATACTATCGGACAGATTAATGGAACCCCAATACATTCAACTCCTCCATTTTATAGTTGATCGGCCCGGCCGCGCCGCGAGGACTCGCCCTCTGCCGCTAATGGTGGGGGAATCTTCCTCGGAAGGGCCATGCCGATGAGGAATGTTGCGGAGGGTCAACAGGAGCACGAGCAGCAGGAGCACATCGAGACGCTGCCGCTGTTCTCCACCACGGACACGAACGGACGAATGACTCTGCTCCGGCCGGGACGTCGCGTCGGACGCGCGGCTCCGCTGCTGCCGCAGTTGCTCGTAGCCGCTGCACTGTGGGCGTTGACAGGCTCCGTGCCGTTCGGCGCCCTGCTCGGCCTGGCGCCGACACCGGCGATCAACATGCTCCTCGGTCATCCGGTCACGGTGTGCGTCGCCGTGGCGCTGCTGTTCGTCGCGATCGGTGTGACCGTCGGACTGTACTCGCGAGCGATCGAGCAGTTCGGACAGATCAGGGTCGCTGGCCTATTCGCGACGCTCGCGGTCGCAGGAGGACTCGCCGTAGATGCGGGAGTCCTCTTGCTCTGGACGTTGACAAGCGATTCGTCGCGCCCCTTCGACCTCGAGGCCATCGCGACGTCGCCGACGATCCCGCAAGAGCTCGGCGCCCTCATCGGAGCCGGCTTCGCCCTCTGGGCCACCATCGCGCTCCTGCGGTTGCCCGGCTCGATCGCCCACGCCCGACGGCGTCAGTCGGACATCGAGCGCCTCCGCGCGGAGGGCTCGTCATTCGCCGGGACGCTGACCGTCGTGAGCTTCACGAACCGCTGGCTCTCTAATTACCCGATGTTCACGGTCGAGGTAGGTTACATCGTCGACGGTGCTCCTCGTGTCATCTCAGCACAGATGCGCACCACCGCCGACCGCGTCCCCGTCGTGGGCTCGCGCATGCTCGTGCTGACCGACGGTCGCGGAACCACCCACGTGGAGCTGGACCGGTCCAATGGAGCCACATTCGAGCCGGACGGAAAGTACGCCGCACCGGACGGCTGATGCTGCGGCCTCTTCGACCGGCAACGATTCCAGCTTTCCCCCACTTGGCTTTCCGTTGGAATTTTATCAAATTCATTTGCCCAAACAATTATGATTGCTGCTTCATACAATAAAGCACATTTTGTTATTTACATTGTAGGTGACTAACTCATGATCAATGTGTTTCTGGACGATCTACGTCCATGCCCAAAAGGATATAAATATGCTCAAACTGCCGACGAATGTATAAAACTGATTACAGACAATAAGGTAAATGCATTGTCATTAGACCATGATCTAGGTTTTGGCAAACCATCTGGTTACGAAGTAGTAAAATACATGGTACAGAACAGAACATACCCAAAAAAGATTGTTATTCATTCTGCTAACCCATTTGGAAGGTTTAGAATGGTTGAACTCTTAACTAAACATAAGCCAAGAAATGTTGACCTTATAGTTAGACCAGAACCGTTATTTTTCAATTTTCGATTATAATTGCTATTCGTTTGTATAAGGAGGGCAAGGTCGGCCCTCTAAAGTCCATAGGCACTTCTTCAGACTTCATAGTTTGAAAAAGACCATCCTGTGGATAGTCTTTTGGAATCGCAAGTTTTCTTTGTTTTTGTTATAGCTTTCCAAGAGTGCTTCAATTGCGCCATGATGATGTGCCAGAAGAACGTCGCAACCTCCTTACCCAAACTTTCCCTTGATTTCGTTCGTCTTCCCGGCAGCAAAGACGGCCTGCGTTACAGCAACGGCTGCAGCAGCCGCTCGAAGACGTGCAGCAGCTTGTCGCTCATTCTTCTGAAACCGAGATCGTTCGGGTGAATGCTGTCCGCCGATCATTCGCCGTAATCGTCGCCGAGCAATTCGGCTCCTCCGCATTAATGCGGCCCGCGATTTGCTGATCAATTCGCAGATGACTGTCGGGGAGATTTCCGAATATTTGGGGTTTGCGAGCAGTCTTCCACTCATCTGAAAGAAAAAACGAAAGTATGGCGTGAATAAGCCCTTGGAATATCATTAATGAAGCAGACTTGCGTCTACATAAAACGACACAAGTCTGCTTCATTACATGTAAAGATATGCTGTTTATTTAATGGTTTTGCCCAGAATTGCTCAAAACAAAAGAATCCAGTTTTCCGTCCCATTCCACTGCTACCTTCACAATGTCATCTTTTGTAGGCAATACGATATTATCATCATACTCATCATATATGATTTTCCCGTCTGAACTTAGGGTATAGCCCGTTCCTTTATTGCCTGCGTTCCCATATGTAAAGTCTACTGTGCCCACCTTTTTCATATCGGATCCTTTATAAGTCAGTATTATCCTACTGTAAACCTTGTTTTTTCCATTTCCGAAGTCCCAAACCGTATCTTCTAATGCAGCAGACCAAAGACTACCTTCACCTTGATACTTCAACATATAGTCATAGTTTATCATCACTTCATTATCGGCGTTCGCACCCGATGCCAGCAACCACTTGTCATTTACCTTTTCTAGTTTTACGGTCATTTTGTACGGAGAATCATACTCGGTGGTATGGAACTCAACGACAACAACATTGCCTTCTTGGCTGATGATCTTGGCGGTATCCATGAAATACTTTGATGCCGACCCGTGTCCTCCATTGTTTGTGTTTACATAAAGCCGCCCTTCATATTCCTTATACAGAGGAAGGCCTGCATCTTTGGATTCCAGATAATGGGCGTAAAATAGCTTTTGAGCGAGCTCTTTTGTAAATACATCCTCTACTACTTTTTTTAAATCCGCTATGGATTTGACGTTCTCGGTATCCAGTCCCGTTTTCCATCTTTCCCCGGTTACAAGGGAGTACTCTTCTTCGCCGGGAATGGTTTTCGTCGCATCTTCCGCAAACCATCCGGATCCGTTAAACATTCCATAAACGCCTGTTGCCTTCGGTATAAGCCGGTTGAGAATATCCTTTACTTCATTGTCACTAAGCTTTCCATTTACATGAAAACTGGTTTTAATCGTATTTACGTATTTCGACATGGAGTTATATTGTGCCGTTAGCTCCTCCTTGTGCGGATCATATTGTACATCGCCTGGAGTGCTTATCGCGAATACTCTGTCTCCCCGTTCTCCAATTTTCGATACATGACCGGTTTCCATAGCCGTTTGACCGTTCTGACTCCAATCCGCTTTGGTCCATATGCCGATCGAAAAAACAATTCCCCCGTATTCTTTGTTTGCTTTATCAATAAAACTAATATTTTCGAATTTTGAAGCTTCATCTAAGACTTCCACCACATCATATTTCCCCTCCCAGCTCTTGGGAAGCTGGAGGGTGAAGTTGTTTTTTTTGTTTTCATATACGATGCTTGGAGCCGCACCCATGATATGGCCATTTACACGACCCACATGGAGCGTAACCGTCGAATACGTTCTAAAATCCCCCAAGCCCTCCGAAACGAACGTTTGAGCGTCTACCCCAAAATCATCTCCATGAATCGCAACCTCGCCGATTTTTTCACTGTTATCGTTATAAAACATAAGGACGGCCTCAACGGAATTTTTGGTACTCCCTACACCTTCGATTTGCAATTGACCGGTAACTTTGGTGTTGCTACCGTTTTTAGTTAAGATTACATTGCCAACAAATATCCCCTTGTAATCCGGATCCGATAAGTCAAGCTTTTGATTTTTGACAAAAATCTTTTGCTGCTCCTGGTCATAGTCGATCGTTGCACCCAATTGCTCGGCTACAAATCGAATCGGAACGTACGCATGACCGTCTACATTAAGTACTTTATAATCATCGTCCAAGGAAGTATTATTTCCGTTTATTTCGAAATGGGCAGGAAATAATATCGCCTGGATGGAATCTGACGCAAATGTTATAGAAGAACATGCAATGGCTAAACCGAAACATAAGCCCACGACAAATTTTTTCATTAACGCACCTCTTTTTATGTTTATATCATTAGACGTTAATGGGTGGACTTAGTTGCAATGAATGTTAATGATTTCCTTATTCAGTGAAGACTCTCCGCTGCCGTAGTAGCTGGGTACTTCTGGTAATAATAATAAGCTCTAATCATATTCTTATAAAAGAAAGCAATAAAAAGGAGGGTAAGCTGACTTGAAAAAAGTTAAAGTTAGATTGCGTCCCATTGTTAGTAAGCTAAATCTACCCACTGTTTTGAAAACAGCTATACTTCCGGGCGATTCGATCGAAAGATTATTTATTGCAACCCAGGTAGGAGAGATCTTTTACATAGGAAACGGAGCTATAAGGACTTTTTTAGATATTCGCCCGCGAATCATTAAGCTAGGTGTTTCTAGTGGTGGATATGATGAACGGGGATTGCTAGGGCTAGCATTTCATCCCGAATTTTATTATAATCGTTTGTTTTATCTCCATTATTCAGTAGCCGGAACCCAAGGTCCAGGTGCTCTTCCAGGTACTTTTGAATCGTTTAAGCCTAAACCGTGTGATCCTGGAACATTAAGCTTAAAATGGATAAATAGAGAAATACAATACGATCATATCGATACTGTTGAAGAATGGATGTTGCATTCGAATGGCCAACCTCAAAAACGGCGGACATTGCTTAATATAAGAAGACCATTTTTAAACCATAATGGTGTCAATAGCCTAAACTTTTCACCTGAAACAAGAAAACTTGTTTTGACAACCGGAGATGGCGGATCAGGCTACGACCCCTTTAATTTAAGCCAAGATGTCATGGAAATCGCAGGTAAAATCATTGAAATAGATGTCACGAAGCATACATACATCGATAATCCGCCTGTAGTTACACGTTTTAATGAGTTACCCGTGCTTATTCAGGAAACGCTCACGGTCATTGCCAAAGGAGTTCGCAATATACCAGGCATTTCATTTCAAAGGTTTCATGATAATCAGTATATCAAATACGCAGGGAATGTCGGTCAGGACTTGGTAGAGTCGATTTTTTCATTCGTTCATTATAAACCAATACCGGTTACCCAGCTCATCAAGGCTTCTTTAGAGAACTCTGAACTTGACCAAGAAGGATTTGTGAACTTTGGCTGGCGGGGATGGGAAGGCGCTTTTCCTACTTCGATAATAACAGACTGCTCTACAAACCCGGCTTTGAATGAGAAAACAATTGCTTATTACGATGAAGCTGTAAAAACGTCAATTCGGTGTCTTCAACCTCTCATTAGTTACTTTCATGAAGATCCCCGAACCGATAAGTTTAGAGCCACTGCACTTACGGGTGTACAGCCCTATATGGGAAATGAAATCCATGAGTTATCGGGGAACGTTGTGTTTATCGATCTAGCTCGGGGTAAAGAATCTCCGGTTAGAGGGGTTTTAGCCTATACTAGGGTAAAAACAGATTGTATACAGAATGATTTCAGTATTATTGAAACCGATTATAATTTCGGATCTCAATCGGCTTATTATGTTAGTTTGGGAACGAACCTGAATCAAACAAGACTTTATTTAGGGGTTTATGGCTCTATGAAAGTGGCTGATTTTAACCAAGGTACTGTTTTCGAAATAATTCCATGATTGTTTTGAGCCTAGAATCATTCGTGTTCACACTTTGAGGAGTGGGCGCAGGTTTTTCCTAAAGAACCGCCCCCGACAATACCCAAGAACGTCACTTTTGCGCGCGGCACTCCGTACTCGTCTTTCTCGTCCGTCAGCCTTACCCGGTTCGCCGGGTTAGGCAGACTTCTCCGACCAACGTGACTCTTACGTATTAATAATAATTCAGCAGAGTCTCTCGGAAACGCTCCCATATCTTACCCTCTTTGCCATATGCGATTTAGTTTATCCCAATTATTTCCTGAGCAATGAGAAACTATTCCAATACGACGTACTGGCTCTTAAGATGGCCGGCTGCTCCTTCCTCGTTGTTATACTCTTCTGTCCGTTCGTAATGATATCAATCAAAGTGGTGCGGGTTTGCAGCCACTGTATAGTTAAGATTAATTCGTTAAGGTCTTTCTTTGGCTTTGACATTCTTCCCCTCATGATAGTCTTCCCATAGTGGGCCGATGTATTTTTCTAATGTTTTTACGACGTCATCTCTTCGGCTCTCTTCAACATTTACAGTGTCATTTGAAATATCATTTCTAATTCGTATGAGCACAAATAAAGGAGGTAATACGGCCTCACGGAGAGCCTTAATCATGATTTCTTCTTGTGGAGTAATATCCATATCGTATCTTTTTTCCTTTCTTCTCGGAGATAATCTCATTATAAACAAAAACCATGGGAATTTTGAACTTGCGTTCCAAGAATATAATAAGAGTTTCCGCCCTTTCATCGAGGAAGTGCAAGCAAACGCGGAAATGATGGTAGATTTTCTTGTCCCACGAACTGAAGAAGCCATTCGCGAAAGAATTTCGCAAGCGGCATCCATCAAGGACATCTAGGGACTAATCTGTGGATAATGAGAGGGCTTATGCCAGTTATGCTAACTGGGAACGTTTCTTCCTTTCGTTCATGACATTTATGCCACTGAAAAAGTCCTCTCCCTTCATTCCATGATGCATTGTCACAGGATGGTGCGTCATGTTTGCGAGATCAAATAGACGCCGAATGGATAATTTTAGATGGATTTGTTCATAGAAAAATGGTACGTTATTTTGAGATCGATAGCGCAGAGTGTACCTATTGAACTGATCGGGATAATCTGTAAGATGAATGTTGCGAGGGATTCGGAAAACGCTTTCCGGCTTAAACGGAAATCGATTACTGAGACGTAAGGAGGAAACTCTTGTAATGAAACGCTTGCCTCTCTCGCTTAGGTGGAACTCCTTATTCGTCAAACTGCTTTCATCGTTCCTGCTGCTGGTCGTCCTGCTGCTTTCGTTCAATCTGTTTTCGTTTGCTTTCTTTAAAACCAACATCCATGAGGACATCGTCAGCTACAATATGCTTGGTATGGCCAAATCGGTCGAAAGCTATGAGAAGCATTTCAGTCTGATCGAAATCAATCTGCTTCAGCTAGGCCTTAGCCGGCCGATTGCGGCTCTGGACAAAAGTGCGGACAACTATGATTACAACGTCGCCTCACAGGCGATCGAGAAAATTCGGACCTTGACCGGCAATCCGCTGTTATTTATTAATAATATCTTCCTCTATGCCGCGAATCGTCCGTTCTTTCTCGAAAAAAACGGCACCGGTAAAACATCGGAGCTGTTCGTCAAGCAATACGTCAGCACCACCTACGACACGGCCTTCTGGGCGAAGGAGCTACCTGGAAACGCCTCGACGTTCCGATTCTATCCGGCTGCACATTTTTATTCCGATATTCCGATCAACGGCGTCTCCGATAAAGGAAATTTGTTTCCGATCGCGGTCCAATCCGGCTCTTATACGATCCTTTCCTTTCTCGACGCGGGCAGTCTGTTCGACCGGTTCCATGTGTCCTCCGACGGCCATTTCGTCATTCTCGATTCGGCCGGCAAGCTGCTGTTCCGAAACGACGATACGGCGGATGTGGACTTGTCGGCCGTTACGTTCTCGGCGGGAGAAGGCCATGTGCGCATCGGCGACAATTACTTGTTCTATCGAAAAGGCGTCGACACCGGCTTCACCTACATTAACATCGTCCCTTTCTCGCATTTAGCGAGCCAGATATCGCGGCTAAACACCGTACTCGCCGCCGTGCTGGGCAGCGCGCTGCTGATCGGCTTCCTGCTCTCGGTCGCGCTTAGCATCAAGTTCAATCGCCCGATCCGCAAAATGATATCCGGCTTTTAGAAACAAGGCTCGCCTCGAATCGCAAAAAGCAACATTCGAGAGCTCGATTGGATCAGAGATCAAATCGACGCCATCGTGCGCTCCGAGCGGGAAATTCGCACCCGGCTCGATCTGAAGAACGATTTGCTCAAATCTTACGGCTACTTGAGCAAAGTGAAAAACATGCATCAGCAAAGTCTCAACGAGCTGATCGACACCGACAAGCCATTACGGCTCCTGTTGTTCAGACTGACGTTTACGGACCAGTTCGACGAGCTGACCGAAGAGGAACGCGAAAAGGCGTCCTATTATATCCAGGAGCTCATCGCCCTCCAGCTTGGCCAAAGCTTCCCCGAATCGACCACGCTGCAGGTGGAGCACAATCAGGTGATGACGCTTATTGGAGGCGATGCTTCCCACGAAGCGCTGATGGACGTCCTCGGCCGTTTGAAGGCAATGGCGGACCTGGACCGAGAGCTGTTCCTGCTGACCGTGGCCGTCTATCCGCATTCGTGCGGTCCAAGCGAGCTATCCTCCGCTTACGAGGTGGCATGCCGCATGCTGCTGGAGCGCCGCTTCGTGGGGGAAACGCAAATCGTTACGAGCGTCTCGGCCCCTGCTTTGGACCTGCTAATCTCGCCGGCCGACGACCAGGAGCTGTCGATTCAACTGCAAGCCGGCGAACGGGAGCGCGCGTTGGAGCTGCTTGGCAAATGCATGCGCCGGCTGGAGGAGAAGGGTGCCAGCGCCCATCGGTTTGCCCTGTTCGCTCGCGAAATTACCGCAAAAATCGAGAAAGTGCTGCTGTTCTACCAACTCGATACGAAGCTCTTCGACGAGCGCCACTCCCCCTTCGAGCAGATCGGGAAATGTACGGAAGCCGGCCAACTGGAGCGTCTGCTTGCTCGGATGATCGGGGAACTCTGTATGCTAGTCCAGGAGAAGAAGGCGCGTCACGACCCGGTCAAAGATTTCGTGCTGGATTACATCGTCAGCCATTATCGCGAGGACCTGTCGCTCGAGTCGGTGGCCGAGCAGTTGCAAATGTCGCGCAGCTACTTGTCCACCTATTTCCGAGACAAAACAGGCATGACGTTCACCGACTATTTGAATGCGCTGCGCATGAGCAAGGCGAAGGAGCTGCTTGGCTCCGGCGAAAATATCCTAATCGGCGAGGTGGCGGCCGAGGTCGGCTATCGGAACGTCAATTCGTTCATTCGCATGTTTAAAAAAATATGCGGGATCACTCCCGGTGAATACCGCCGGGCGTCGTTGCAGCATATGCACGGACGCGGTTCGTGACGTTCACCGCGGATCTCGGAAAGTTTTAGCGTTATGGTACTCCGTTATACCGGTCATACTGCCGCTGCTTCGCCTGAAGCACGTGCTTCAGCCCGAGCGAATATACCGTTTTCTCGAACCGGTCCCAATCGATGGCTTCCGCTCCGGTGATGTAGCGCATCAGGGTCGAATCGACATAGGTGCGCAGCGGTTCGCCATACAGCACCTCCGTTTCTTTCTCCTCGGGAGCAGGGAGAGAGATCGAGATCGAGTTGATCAGATAGGGCTTGATTTTACGAGCCTGCTCCGCCCCGACCGGATCGGAATCGAGCATCGCCTGCGGCTCAAGCGACAAGGGGCCATGATCCGCGCGAATCCACGGCAATGTCGGCATCGCCCCGATAGAGCGCAGGAATCGGGTCAAGTCCAGACCGTCCGGATTGTGGACCGCATACTCGGTAAATTTCGGCTTTCCGTCCGACATCGTAAAGCTCAGCCCTTCGACGCCGAAATTGATGATTCGGCTGCCCTCCTCGCTAGCGTAAATATAATCGAGCCAGCGGATCGCCAGCTCCGGACTCGGACTGCTCGCGGATATGCCGAACCACGAGCTGATAGGGCCGTATATTTCATAAAATCCGTCGCGTCCCAAACCTCCGGGCGGAGCGGTCATCTCCCATTCGGATCCGGGGTAGCCGGCCTCGCGGTTGCCCGATTCGTATTTCGACCGCGTGTTCAAAAATCCGTTAAGTGCGCCTACACGCCCTCCCGCCACCTCGGATACAAACGAATCCGGCGTTTTCGTCAAAAAATCGGGCGCCAGCAGCCCTTCGCCATACAAGCGGCGCCACCATTCCACCAGCCGCTTCGTTTCCGGGGACAGCCATTCGTACTTCACCTTGCCGTCCGCATCCGGATAAAAACCTTCACTGTAAAACAAATGATGGCCAACCGAGCTGCCGAACAGCATCAGCCCCCTCAGACCCGTATCGGGCAACAGCGGAATTTCGTCCGCCAATCCGTTGCCGTTCGGGTCGTGTTCCTTGAACGCCTTCAAGACGGCGTACCATTCATCCAAATTTGTCGGCTCTCGGAGTCCAAGTCGGTCGAGCCAATCTTTACGGATCATCAGACTGTACGGATCGGTATAGACGACACCGGTCACAACGGATGCGAGCGCATACAGCTTTCCGTCCGGTAAACGCATCACTTTGTCGACTTCCGGATGTTCACGCAAAAAGGCGGCAATGTTCGGGCATGCTTCGAGATCAGCTCATCGAGGGGAAGAATCGTTCCTTTGCCCGCCAGCCGGACGGGATCGATCTCCGGGATATGGAAAATATCCGGCAGATCCGTCCCCTTCGACAGCCTCAGCCTCATCACATCGCCGAACTGATCTCTCGGGACCACTTCCCAGGCGATTTTGACGCCGGTGCGCTTCTCGATCTCCCGCCATACGGGCAAATTATCCGCGTAACTTTTGGAAGAAAAATAGTTGTCGAGCGTCGCCACCCGCAGCACGGGCATATCGCTCTTTATCGCATCAGTCCCGTCGGTGCCGCCCGCTTCCCGTTCGCAGCCGCACATCATCCATGCTGCGGCGGACAAAAGGGCTGTCGCAGCGATCAGCCCGTTTTTTCTCATTGTGATAAGCCCCCCAGCCCAAATCGCTCGTTCCAGATTGGATATGCGTATCGTACAACAACCTGTTAGCGTTACGCGACATCTTTTTACAACATTTTCCTTATTTCTTTAACATGCTTTCAATCTCTTTGTTCGCCTTTTCTTGTAAATCGCGTACAAAGGTGTTCAGATCTTTGCCGCCAATCGCAATGTCGGATTTGGCATTATCCACCAAAGCTCTCAATTTCGTATCATACGGCGTCACCTCATGCGGACGAATCGGCTTTGTTTTGAACGCCGCATCAATATTTTTCCCTTTGAATTGCACGATATTAGCTGCGTACTTTTTCTGAATCTCCCCGCTCGTCAATACGCTCGGGCGTCCATCCTCCGAAAACATCTTCTGGACATCGTCCGATATCATCATCTTCATTACGTCCATCGCAGCAGCACGTTGTTTAGCCAGACTGGAAATCATCATTAAATGCACATCCGCTTCACGCCCTTCGCCGACATGCCCTTTGAAGTTCGGATTGGCGACCAGATCCCATTTCATCCCGTCGTATTTGTTTTGGCTTGCCGCAACGGCGACGCCGAGCACCCATGTCGATTGCATCGAACGAAGCCTTGTGCGTCTTCGGATCGGCAAACGGAAGGGCAAGAGATGTAGATACGTTGTTCGGAACATTACCGGGATCGAAACCGATATATTGCGTATTCCCTTCGATACGTGTCAGCTTCTTGGCCGTTTCCACCACCTGCTCGAATGTCATGCCATCGGTCGGGTACGGAACACCGAATTTATCGAACACATCCTGATTGTAGATCATCACGCCCAAATTTTGGCGAATCGGCAGACCATACAGCTGGCCTGACGGACTGTTCATTCGCATGGCTTCCAACAGGATCGGCTCCACACGGCTTACGTCCACATTTTGCGATTTGATTTCCTTAGCAATGTCGGATTGCAAACCGACATCCGTAAACTCTGTCATGTAAGCATTGCTCGTGATGATGAGATCCGGGAAGCTCCCCGTCGCTAATACATCCTGGATGGTCGTTCCCGCACCGGAACGAGTCACCTGAAGAGTAATATGGGGGAGCTTTTTCTGCAACGGCTCCACAATATACTTCTGCAAATCCGCATCATCGACAATGTTATTGTGAATGTAAAGACTAACCTTCACCGGATCCGGCTGTTTTTCTGCCGCAGGCTGCTGCGCATCGGGATTAACTGTCCCCGCAGGCTCCGTTTTACTGCAGCCGACAGCCATCGACGTCACGACCAACATACTCAACAGCCACATCAAGTTTTTGCGTATCATTTGTATGTACCCCCTATTAAATTGAATTAGAAGCCGATATTATTGGCGATCACGTGACTCGGATCCGTTAAGCCCCGAACTGCAGCCGTACCGTTCCCCGATACTCGATTCGCTGTTACAAGATTGGATTGCAGACTCGGTTCTGCATCGATACCGTACAGTTGATGATTGGCGATCACATTGTTGGCGATCGCTCCATGATGCCCGCCACCTACGATGCCGGAGCCGACGGCTTGACGAATCGTAAGCTGATTCAGTGTGATCCATCTGCTCATGCCCGGTAAAAATGAAACGGCATTTGCAGGAGCGTTTGCAATGGTCGTCTGTGTCAGGACGACATCGCTTGAATCCTGAAAGGTGACGCCGCCGCTGATGACGAAGCTGTTTGCAATCACGGTGCTATGGACATTCCAACACTCAATCCCTTTGCAGGTCACCTGATCCATAACGATGGAGTCGAGCGGTTCCAGACCTGCTGTCACGCCCAAGCGAATGTCCTCCAAATGGCAGCCTCGAAACGTAAAATGACGCGTTGTGGCACCTCCCCGTGTTAAGATGACAGCAGAATGCTTCTTGTTTCCTTGCGACACACAGTCGATCAACTGCACATGCTCGCAAACGGCACTATTCCGAATATCTGCCACAAAGCCGCGACCTTCATTGTTCAGAAACTGGCATTTTTCAAACACGATATGGCGAATGCGATCCGTTGTGTAGTCCGGTTCAATATCGACCCCTGCTTCCGGAGCCGTTCCTTTCGTAATTGGAAGATACAGTCGTAGATGTACAAATCGTTGGCGTCTACGATGCTCATGCCTTGTCGCCGATTGTTATCGCATACGCAATGGGCAATCGTACCCAAAGACGCCCGCACAAAGATTCCATCTCCCCAGCAATTGCGAATGTGTACCCCCTGAATAAACGATTGCTTGCTGTTATTCAAATAGATGCCCATGCCCCATTCCCCGGTTGTCCCGATATGGGTGTCCCGTTCTCCGATTATTGTGCCGCCAATGACACCTGCACGGACACAATTGAACATGGCAATAACCATGGTAAGGGTTTGGTTATTGGGCAAAGCTTGAAGCACAGCGCCCTGGTCAAGAACAAGCGTCACACGGCTTTTTAATTGCACACCGCCTGCTATATTCCCGGTTGGCCGTACGGCATCAATCAGATACGTTCCTTTCGGAACGTAAACGGTGCCTCCCCCTGCCGCAAAAACGGCATTAATCGCCGCATTGATGGCCGCCGTGTCGTTGGTGTTCCCATCGCCGCGGGCCCCGTAATCTCTGACACTAACCCGGTCTCGCAACCGTTCGGCAACCGTTCGTTCCGCTAGACCGCTTCGCTTGCATACTTATAATTCACCTCGTCCGCTTGAGAAGGGCCTGTTCCATACACCATTTCCGTTACCGAAGAGGCTTGTACCGTTTGCAGCGACTTCCCCAATAGAGCAGAAGCTCCTGCGACACCGATCGCTGCCAACATTTTTCTACGATCCATGTTCATCATCTCCTGTAGTTTAACGTAAAAGTAAGCGCTTTAAATTGTTTGGCTCATCGCATCGCCGCCTGTTCCCGTTCGCAGCCACTCATCATCCGTTAGTGGCGGACACAAGGACTTCCGCCGCGACCAGCCCGCTTTTTACTCATGGTGGGTAAGCCCCCTAGCTCAAATCGTTCGTTCCGGATCGAATATGCTTATCGTGCAACAAGCTGTTAGCAATACGCCGCTTTCTTTTTACCTCCTTTCCGCAAATAACTTTGCCGGGCTTATACCTGAGGCGCAATCGAACCGTGCCGGCCATCTCCAAGTGTATCCGCTGACCCCTGTACCGTATATAATCGCAGCAATGTCGTATTTTCGGATGATCCGCATAAAAACGAACGATCTGCATATTGCCGGCTAATCGTGTGCCGGAGGCGGAACAATCCGCCTCCGTGCTCAACAACCTACTTGGAGGATGAAAAGTCCGCGCAACAAAAAGAGCGAACAAGAGAAATCTCTCAAGTCGCTCTATGTGTCGTTCCCTGCCTATTTGGAGTCCCGTCTACCATTTGAACTTGCGCCGCGCAAACAGATGGAGCACCTCTGAAAAGACAAGCCCTAGCGCAATTGCGACGCATAAACAATGATATGATCTGTATGGCGTTCACCAACCATCCTAAAATGCTATCCTCTATTGCGAATTGATTCCCGGATCGCCAGCGGTTTTTCGCATACGACATGTTTGCCCGCCTCGGCGGCCCGGATCGCTTGCTCCGCGAGCAGCCCGCTCAGTGTGCAGGTAGACGACGTCGATGCCCGGGTCGGCGAGCAGCCTTTCGTAATCCGTGAAGTCCGTCACCCCGTATTTTGTTCCCGCTCGATGCCGATAAACTGGCTGGACGAAATGCCTCCGCAACCGACAATCGCAACTCGGACCTTTCTTTCGTTCATCCGCTCCACCCCATCGCTCTTCCTTCCATGGCTTTACTTCGTATTATTAATATTTTATGGCATTAATTAATTTTTCTTGAGGCAAAGACGTTATGTTCCGATTCCGGCGTTTACTTGTCTTCCTGAGCACATGAATCCCCTCTCCCTAGTTTTATTTTAGTTGTCATCCATTTTGCGCATGAGGGAGATGTTTTCCGGCAGGAGCGGCGACTGGCAACCTAATCTCCTACCGTTGTATCGTCCTATGCGAGTTAATCTTGCGTATGCCGAATTTTCCTCCATGAGAAGGTCATGTTATGATGCTTGTATATACCTATTTGGGAGGCTCGGAGCGTGGCCAGAAAAAGATATGCCAATATGAATGCCGAGGCGAAGGTTAATTCTTTGCAGGATGTGCGCAAGTGGCAAAAGGAGCGGAAGGCGAAGGTAAAGGATCTCAGCTTTACTGTATCGCAAAGCCCGGACAAACAGCTTGATTTGTTGCGAACGAACCGTGAACAAACGACGATTACCTGGATTGGACATTCGACCTTCCTGCTGCAGAAAGCAGGTCTCAATATCGTGACCGATCCTGTCTGGGCTTCCCGCATGGGCTTTGCCAAGCGGCTCACGGAGCCGGGCCTCTCGATCAGTGAGCTGCCGGAGATCGACGTAATTCTGTTGTCGCACGGCCATTACGATCACCTGCATGTCAGCTCCTTGCGGGCCATGCCGGGCCGCCCGCAGCTGCTCGTGCCCGAGGGACTCGGAGGCATGATGCGGCGCAAGGGCTTTACGGCCGTAACAGAGCTTCCCTGGTGGGGAAGCATTGCGGTCCGTGGAGCAGTGTTTCATTTTGTGCCCGCACAGCACTGGACGCGCCGTACGCTCTGGGACACCAACACCTCTCACTGGGGCGGGTGGATCATTGAAGGCGAGGGAGATGAGAGAAACTCCACCGGGGGCAAAGACGGCAGCATTTATTTCGCCGGCGACAGCGGCTACTTTGACGGTTTCAAGCAGATTGGCGAGCGTTATGGAAGTCTGCAATATGTGCTGATGCCGATTGGCGCTTATGAGCCGGAGTGGTTCATGTCCATGCAACATGTAACACCCGAGGAGGCCGTACAAGCATTTATGGATGTTAAGGGGGAAGTCTTCATCCCCATGCACTATGGAGCCTTCAGGCTGGCTGACGATACTGCAGACGAGGCGCTTTCCCGCCTGCATCAGGAGTGGGAGAGGCTCGATCTTGAAGCTCACAGACTACAGACACTGCTTCTTGGCGAGACTTTAATCGTGTAGCGTCAGAAGAAGACCATTGGCTGCACCCTAGGCACCCTCTACTTCGACTTCCGGGTCGTATCAGGGTGCCTTTTAGGCTTGCTCTCGTGAAACAAACACAGCCCCGCTGTGCTGGCGTAATGCCACAAGCTACCCTTCCGGTATGTTTTCGCTCACGTGTAACGGTTCCAATTCGACTATAGGCAATACGCTATTATTTTGATTCCGGTATCCTTTTGTGCTATCGTTCCTGCTAGCTGCAAAAAACATCGGGCTGACGGCAAACTAGCGTTCTTTTGTAGATCTGCTGCAATTGTCCCTCTAGAGGATCGGAAGGGCGTATCTTTACATTCCAAATGCTCCTGTCAGCGCTTCGTTGTTAACCCATCTGGTATCAACCGCTTTAAGTTACCCTCGATCCGCCTCCAATGATATGAGCCAACTACTCGCCAACAAGTTCAACCGAACTTCCCAGCGCACGCTCACATGCAGTTCTTCCGCTCCCCTGTACGAGTTATAGCGTTACATGAAAGTGTCGCTACGCCTGCTCTCCTACATATAAAAAGGCATTGAAATGGGCTGAAATTGAAATAAACCACATAAAAAACCCATAAAACACGAACTATATTTCTTTTATATTAAATAATGTTCGCTTTTATTGTTGACAAGCCGTGTTAGCATTGATAAGCTTGAGAAGGTTAAAGCATCGTATATATTTGGAAATTGACCCGAATTCGAATGATCTGTTTAATACTGGAATAGGATTGGAAGGATGCGATTCCATGTCTAAAGAAACAGTTCAACTTCAGCCGAAGCTATGGACAGGCAATTATTATAACGAAGGCAACGGCCGCGATGATTTGTTCGACAAATTGCGGGAAGAGTGTGGAGTGTTCGGAGTGTTCGGTCATCCGAACGCTTCTATGCTTTCCTATTATGGCCTGCATGCCCTGCAGCACCGCGGCGAGGAAAGCTGCGGTATTTGTACGGTGGATACGGCCAATGAAGGTTTTCACTATCATCGCGGCATGGGCTTGACCAAGGAAGTATTCGATCCGGCGAAGCTTGGAGCTTTGCCTGGTGATCGGGCGATCGGCCATGTTCGTTATTCAACTGCTGGCGGCAAAGGCATTGCCAATGCGCAACCGCTCATCTTCAAATACCGGGACGGTGATCTGGCTGTCGCGACGAATGGCAACATTGTCAATGCGCCGGAAATCCGCCGCGAGCTTGAGCTGCAAGGCTCCATTTTCCAAACGACGAGCGACACCGAGGTTATTGCCCATCTGATCGCTCGCTCCAGAAAAGATTTTGTATCGGCGGCCAAGGATGCCCTGCATCGGATTACAGGGGGCTATGCTTTCCTCATTATGACCAATGACAAAATGCTGGTCGCGTCGGACCCGAATGGCCTGCGGCCGCTCGTGATGGGCGAGCTCGGGGACGGTTACGTATTTTCCTCGGAAACATGTGCATTTGAAACAGTAGGAGCTCATTATGTGCGCGATGTTCAGCTGGGCGAATTACTTGTGCTCGACGCGGACGGTCTGCGCTCGGAACGCTTTGCGCCGATGGAGCGCCGCGCGATCTGTGCGATGGAATATATTTATTTTGCTCGTCCTGACAGTAATATTAATGGCATTAACCTTCATTCCGCGCGTAAGCGGATGGGCAGCACAATGGCGATGGAGTCGTTTATTGATGCCGATGTGGTGACCGGTGCACCCGATTCCAGTATTTCGGCAGCGATCGGCTATGCGGAGCAGACAGGCATTCCTTATGAGCTCGGCTTGATTAAAAACAAATATACCGGTCGGACGTTCATTCAGCCTTCCCAGGAATTGAGGGAACAAGGCGTGAAGATGAAGCTGAGTGCGGTACGCAAAGTTGTCGAAGGCAAACGCGTCATTATGATCGAGGATTCGATTGTCCGGGGGACAACCACGCGGCGAGCGGTCATTTTGCTGCGTGAAGCAGGAGCAACCGAGGTGCATGTATGCGTCGCTTCGCCGCCATTTTCGAACCCTTGTTATTACGGCATCGATACCCCTGACCGTAAGGAACTGATCGCCTCATCCAACTCGACGGAGCAAATTCGGCGTTTGATCCATGCGGATACGTTGCAATTTATTAGCAAAGAAGGGTTTATTGAAGCGGTCGGTGGCAATGACGGGGAATACAATCGTGGCATGTGTCTGGCTTGCTTGGACAATGACTATCCGACGCGAGTTGAGGCGGAAGAAAAGAGGAACGCTGCGCTTATCAAGAGTGATATAATTTAACAGCTCTCATGCAAAAGCAAAAAAGCCTGCACAGGCAGGCCTTCGCTATTTTTACTTATGGAGGCTGTTTATGATACTACACAAAGGTGAAACTCTATTTAGGCAGGGAGAAACAGGACCTCTTTATCACCTAAGGAGCGGCTTATTAAAAATTATTCGGGTCCATCAAGACGGGTCACAGATCTTGGTTAATCTCATTGTGCCCGATGAAATCATACCTCATCATTCCTTAATTAGCCCCAACCCTTATTTTGGGACGGCCATAGCTCTCGTTACCTGCGAGATTGATGTTTTGCCAGAAGCGAAGTGGTACCAGGAACTGAATGGAGATCCGGATCGTTGTCGATCTATCGCTTTGCTGTTGCAAGACAAATTACGAATGATGCAGCAGCGGATCGACCAGTTAACCGAGGTTTCGCCTGCCAAAAAACTGCAAAAGCTTCAATCCTGGTTCCATTCTTACATCACACCGGCCACTCTGACGGATGTGTTGACCCAAGACGAGATTGGACAATTCCTCGGTCTTCGTCGCGAGACCATTAATCGGCTGCTGCGCAGTCAAACGAATACGAAGAAACAATCCTAGCCTTCGTGTTGCGGGACAACGTTCTTCAGCGTTGCCTCTTCCGGATTTTCCAAACTACCGGACGGACCGAAAAATTCATAATGGATATGGGCTTCGGCCACGTCCCATTCTTTCAAAAACCCGTACACCGTTTTCATAAAGGGTACGGGACCGCAAAAATAGAAGGTTGCCTCTTTTGTCGGAATCACCTTTTGGAGCCAAGGCAAATCGATATAACCCTCTCTATCATAAGCGTTTATCTCTCTATCCTGATCGGTAGGCTTCGCATAGCACCAATAAACGGATACTTGCGGAGAACGGTTAGCAACTTCTTCCACTTGTTGTTTGAAAGCATGAGCGTTACCATTCCGTGCTGCATGAATAAATGTGACAGGACGATCAGGTCTGTTATCAACGATCGTATTGAGCATGCTGACCAGTGGCGTTAATCCAACCCCTCCGCTGATGAAAACGACCGGTTTAGAATCCTGCTGGTCCAAAGTAAATTCACCGGCCGGGGTTGAGAGCCAAAGGATATCCCCCGGATTGATCTGATCGTGAAGGTAAACCGATACCTTTCCTTCAGGCTTTCCTCCGATCGCATCCTCCCGTTTAGCGGAGATTCTATAATAAGGTTTACCCGGGGCATCGGACAAGCTGTATTGACGTATATGCGTGTTAGCTTCCCCCGGTATTTCCATCTTTACACTGACATATTGCCCCGGTTCAAATGAAGGAAGCGCTCCCCTGTCCTGCGGTACTAGATAAAACGACGTGATGACGTCACTTTCCTTGACTTTGTTTTCCACTCGAAATCCTCTAAATCCGGTCCACCCACCCTGTTGCTGCTCTGATTGTTGATACATCTCAGCTTCGGCTTCAATAAAAACCTTTGCTATGACACCATAGGCCTCAGCCCATGCCTGCAAAATTTCTTCTGTAGCCGCTTCACCGAGAACATCCTTGATAGCAAGAAGAAGATGTTCTCCAACAATCGGATAATGCTCTGCTTTAACGCCAAGACTACGGTGTTTGTGCGCAATTTGCTTCACTGCCGGTAAAAGGGTCTCCAGCTTATCGATATGCTGAGCAGCCGCATATACGACATTGGCAAGAGCAGCCTGTTGTCTTTCTTGGCTCTGATTCGCGTGGTTAAACATATTCAGCAACTCCGGGTGAGCGGTAAACAGAAGTTGGTAGAACCTCTTCGTGATATGGATTCCATGTTTTTCTAACACTGGAACGGTAGACTTAATGATTTGTATCGTTCTCTCACTTAGCATGAAATTCTCCTCACTTTTATATGCTGGGATAAACCAAGTATATAAAGAAAGAGATTCCGCCTATGTGATTATACTCACATCAAATAAAAACGATTTGTGAAGAGGAAACAGAAAAAAGAAGCATAATATCTAGGAAGCTCCCTAGTATTATGCTCTTTCATTAAATAATTGAAATCATAATTAATCAACATCGATAAAATATCGATAACAGTCGGCCCAAAATGTATTGCCTTCCCGTTGACCAAGCTTTGCAAGGTATACCTCGATCATTCCGGTCTCACGATCCTGTACGATGCTGAAGTTGGATAGTTGGAGTTTATCGGAATCACCCTCTTCACGCTTATCAATCGTTGTAATTGTCTCCTTCATGAGCAAGCCGCGGTCGTCTACCTCTGCGATGATGAGCGGATGACGGGGGAAGTTGCTATAGGTTGCATGATCAGAAATATTGCCGATCCAGTAGATCTTGTCGTTCTTTATGCTCCTGACAAAAGCAGAAATGGTCGCTGCTGAGTAGAACACCTCCCGATTGTCAAAATGCCACGGGACAGGGTCGGTGAACGTTCTTCCTCCGTCATCGGAATAACAGTACCACTTATGCGCAGGCGTTCCAGGTTCGATGCGTGTGTTCCAATTTTTGCTTTCCATATTGGACCCGCGGAACACCGCCAATATCCGGCCCGACGGCAGCATAATGGCGGCTGGCTCATCTACCCCTCTGGAAGATTTTAAGTCACTGATCACGATCGGTCGGGAGAACGTAAGGTCATAATGCCCGCGAGATTCATTGAATACGCCACGAACAACAATCAGGCCGTGCATGATTTCGGAACAAGAGGGGAAAATCTCAGCTGCGTCAAGGCCGCGAATACGCAAGCAGGCGTGCATGGAAGCGCCAATCGGAAAGATAATTTCGCCGTTATCCAGAACATCGACACCGCAACCAAGATAGGCCCGATTGTTGTTAGTATATGCCGGGTTTCTCCAGTTATCTGGATCAAAATCGGCGCCTTCCTCATACTTGACCAATTCGGTTGTTCGCTCATCACTCCCCTCTTTTCTTATCGACAGCATGCTGTGGTCAACAAAACTTGCTTCGCCATGTCCCCAAAATCGCTTATAGGCTTTATGATGGCCGTCAAAGAAAACCCTGCGCATGTCAACTGATACAAAATGCCCGAATTGCGGATTGAATGTCTCTTTCCCATTATAAGTAGCGATTTCGTCTTCGCCCTTCGTCTCAACACTTCTGCTGTAAACATCTTGCCATTTCCCCCAGGTTCGCCCGTTATCATCGGAGAATCGCTCGAATACTGCATTGCTCCAATCAGATTCACCTTGCAAGCTCCTGCGTTCCACTCTCCTAAGTCCCGTACTGTCTAGATAACGCTGCGATCTCTGATCTGTCGTTTTTTTATCCGGGGATTCGACGTATAGCTCTTTTCTCACCTGCATATTTATGCTCATGCTCCTCTCATCTCTGTTTACGCTTTGGCTAGTATCATACCTGCATCGCTTTCAGTGCGGTAATAAATGTACTCGCTTGCTGTCCAAGCTCCTCTGCAGCCGTGGTGGTTATCAGATGCTGAGCTCGAACGGATGGATCATCGATGTAGCTTATAAGATCCTCCATGTAAGCAACCACCAGTTGCCCGGCCTCTTGATTCAAGAGCAGTTGAATGATATCCAGCCGATACTTCAGATTGATTGCAAAACTGGATTGAATCGCGTTCTCTTCCATATAGCGATCCACGGACATCCGCATATCGTTTACTTGAATCGGTTCAATAATGACCGTTAATGTTGCGGGCAGCGAGTATTCGCGACCATCATAAACACGATACGTTACGGTATCGATGCCCGTCTGTCCTGTATTGGGCGAATAACTAAACGTCCCATAGGCGGAATCCGTCACACTCGCCGTTCCTTTCTGACCGTTCTCAACAAGACTATACGTTAATTCATCTCCATCGGCATCCGCAGCGCGTAACGTACCCACAACCGCTTTGTATACCTGGGTGGTAACCGTCAGGTCGCGTGTTTTAGGCGCTGAATTGGTTCCAGGAACAAGTGCTTCCGCCTCGATCAGATTCGTGACCAAATCAGCAGGGTAAGCGAAATAATGCCATTTTTCAATATCGATCTTATCACCGATCTTATCTAGACTATTGCTTCCGGTCCAGTTGTTAAACAAGTAAATACCATCTGCACCGGCCTGATAGGCTTCGTAAGCTCTAAGACGATATTGCAGCTCGCTCATTGCCGTACTAGCCCGGTTGACTGGAATACCTTGCTTGATCAAATCTTCTTCCGCCTTCGTCAAATCATGCCCGCTTAAGGAATGAGTCGTACCGATATACAATTGGGTAGCGGAATTGCCTACAGCCTCCACGAATGGAGTGATATCAAAAAATTCTTCATGACTGAGGGTAGTAGGGATGATCATATCAACCAATTCCTCGGCGATCCAGGCATCGATATCCAACCCGTATTGTTTATAACCATTGTAAGGAAAACGTACCGTGATCTGTTTCGTTGGCAAGGCCAGTCGGAGTTCGCGCAGCATCTGCGTAATCACCTCGGCTTTGTAATGGTCCCAACGTTCCAACCCTGCAACGGTTGTTTCATCTTTCGGCTCGATTCCATACTGCAGCAGGTAGGCATTGGTTAGTTCGGATTGGTAACCGAAAAGATACGGATACCTGCTAAAATCGAGGTTTATTCCATCCACTCCAGGGAAGGCGGCGGCCTCCAGCAGGACATTTTTAATATACTCCCGGACGATGAGATTCCCGTAATCAACTCTGAAATTCACGGTCCCATTCTTCTCCACTATGCGATAGGGAAGCATTTGATTGTCATAGACGGCACCGTTTAAGTATCCGTTTACTGCAGGATTATAGACAGCGTTCATTCGCATTGAAGCATTCGTCTTTATGCCTAATTGGTCAGCTTTCTCTGCTACGATCTGCAGCGGTGATCGGCCACTGGCGTTGATTGCAGTAATTTGTTGTCGTGCCAGCTTATCCCCGTCCCTCATCTGATGCTCATAGGCCTCAGATCCAGCAAATGGAATCCCTGCATACTGACTATTATGATTTAAAGTAAAGGTGGTCATCAACTGCCAGTCAATCTGCCTGACATCCTTGCCTGCGTAAATCTCGACCCCTCTTTCCTCCAGCTTGCTTGGCGTAGGAAAGAATCCCTGGTAGAAATTACTGAATCCATCATTGTTGTAGATGGTTCGATTGCCAGCAGCGCCTTCGTTGGGCGAGTCATACAACGTCAACTCATCCTCTGTCAGGCTTCTAAGCTTAAAATAGGTAATGAAAGCCTGCTGATCTGGAAGCGGAGTAATCCGTATGCGTTCTCCATCGAATTGACCCGCAAATAGAAATTGCTCTTCGATAGCCTTGAGACCGTAAGTTGTTCCGGTCACTGTCGTGGTTCCTGCAACCTGTCCACTTGCTTCCTCTCCATAAGAAACCTGGAACCCGCCAGCCTTGGCTACATAACCGACATAGACAGCATACCGCCCTTGGAGTTCCAGCGGTAGTTCCAACGAATGGGCGCCCGGTTCGTTCGCGATCCACAATTCGTCCTCATTACTGCCCAAATAATGATATTTGCCTGTCTTCCAGCCTGCTTTTGTTGCCTTGAGTCCTTCACTGTCTTCCAGCCAGAGCATATCGCTGTACATGTAAACACTACCTGGCACAGAAACCAGTGTATCACCGGGGTTTACCTTACTAACTGAAGGATATACATAGAAGTCACTCGTTAATTCATTCATTTTACGATTTTTATAATACAATTCAGCTACAGCAGTCATGATTCCTGACTGTCCCCCAGGTGCAAGCGGAGTCTGGAATCGGAGAGAAGAAATCATCTCGCTATGCTGAGCAATGATTTGATCGTCCTTCACCAACTTCGTCCTGATCTCCAGCTCTCCTCGGGACAACCAGTCGGGATGAATTTGATCCAATCCTCCCCCGAGTGTTATTTCCTGCGAATCAGAGTAAGGGAGCACCGATAAACCATTAATTCGCGGTTCGACTTGCGTCCACTGCGGTAAATCTCCAACCGTCAGTTTCAGATTATCCAGGTAAATTTCATTATGTCCGGATACGCTATTCATCGAGGCGTTGATTATTTTGAGTGAGTCCGCACCGCTTGAAACAGGGTTAGCTACGTTGAAGGAAACGATCTTCATCCCGTCCATGGCGAGCAGCAATTTTCCACTGCCATCGTAAGCAATCGCCCACCGATGAAACAGTTCATCGTCAGGTATTAAATGTTCATAATCCGCAACCAGAATGCTGCTCGACTTTACCAGCACCTTGTCTCGCTGGAGGGTTAGCTTTGCTGTCCTCCCCGCTGCCTTCACTTCAAAGCTTACCCCCCTGATTATCCCTAATGATGGAGCCTCATCTACTTCAATTAGATCTGCGATCCGAGCATCAAATTCCAACAGCCAAGGGCCTGCACCTATCGGAAATACCTTGGTCATAAACGTGTACTTGTTATTCGCAGCAGCGACTTCATCTCCGTAGATCAAGTATTGACCTTCAGGGACAGGCTTCATCGTCACACCGCCAGGATTTGCCAAGGAGCCGGTATGGTCTGTAATGTAAGTTCCATTGCTGGCACTCGTTACCGACCACCCCGATCCTGCCAGTTGAGAAGCATCATCATCGAGAACCACCACCGCAGCTGCGGCGGCTTCTTGCAGTGACAGCGTGATTCCATTCCATTGCAATGAAAAGAACGAGAGAAAAAAGATAAGAGGCAGTAAAATGAACATTTTTCGATCCTTGATCACAAAAACGCACCTCCACCGATTTTGGATTCGTTTATTTCCGATTTTCTTCTATATACTTATTTACTTCTTCCTCGGCTTGGCGCAATGCGGAATTGATATCTGTTTTGCCGTCCCTCACGTCATTTATATGTTTTGGTATTATGGTTGCTGCCGCCTGGTTCGTATACTGATTGTACGTAGTTACGGGAGCGTACTTCAAAGGACTCATAGCGCTTACATTCTTGCCATTAAACAGTTCGGCGTTCTGACCAAAAGCCGCTTTAATCTGGCTGCTTTTCAGAGGAGTCGTATAGGCATTCTTAGAGCGTTCCATCTGGAATGAATCAGACGTAAAGAACTCCATCGCCTGCACGGCCAGTTCCTTCTGTTTGCTTGTGCTGGATAAATACATATAGTCTGGATAGGGCTGCACGCTTACAGGGCCTCTTTCCGGCAATACAGGAATCGGTGCCATATCCCAATCCAACCCTATGTAACGTTCCGGTGTATTGTAACTCGCTCCCAATCCCATCCACATCGCCAGAACTCTGTCTTCGAAAAACATTTTCGCTCCATCCGGGGCTAATCCCGGAATATCCGATTTTTCGTATTGCTTGAGGTACATCTCGGCTACCTTCTTGCCGACATCGTTATTGAATATCGCCTTATTCGTTTTTGGATCTACATATTCAAGTGAATAGGGATTTCTGCGAAAAAAAGTGGAGTGCATTCGGACGCCGTAATATTGGTTCCTGTCATCCATACGCGTCACCTTGCTGGCCAAAGCAAACATCTCATCCCATGTCCACTGATCATGGGGCGGATAAGGAACACCAAATTTATCGAAAATCCCTTTATTATACAATATTTGCGTTGGACTATCCTGCAGCGGCAGCCCGATCAGCTTACCGTCGCCCAACTTCCTGTTCATATCAATAAATTCCGGAGTAAACCGATTCAAATCCACTTTATTTTGCTTGATAAACGGTTCAATATCTGAGGAAAGCTCATACGGTTTCAGATAGAGGAGATAACTCGCATTGGCGGCAAGAATCACATCAATTGGCTGTTTAGCAGCAATGAGACCTTCCATGACCTTCGTATTCATCCCGGTAAGTTTAACCGTTTTAGGAATAATATGAGGATATTTTTTCTGCAGCGGCTCGCCAAATTCTTTCATAAACGTGGCTTCATCCCACCAATATGTACTCGTGCTCAGAAAATATACCTCTGTCGGCTCCTGAGGAACGGCAGTTGTCTTCTGTTCTCCCACATCAGGCTTACTTCCCCCGCATGCAGCAAGCAAAATGCTGCTCAAGGTAATGGCACAACCCAACATCAACGGTCTATTTCTTTTTGACATTGTAATTCCCCTTCTCTCTATAATGTAATGAACTTCTTCCATTTACCGCCTGCAGCGGATCGAACCCATTGAACCCGATTTCGGCGGTGATCATATTAGTGCATCTCAGGGTAAACGCTTACAAAATCCTGACTTGGCAGCAGTTAGATTCAACTTCATCTAACGGCGTTCCAATTGCCGAATAGAATCCTAATTTCATTCTGTTTCCCCCTTCTCCTTATTCTCTGGACAGATTCTGAAGCCAGTAGTTACTCGTACTGCTCATCATTATCGGTAACATGGTCATACCATGTTACCGATAATATACACCTTTATTTATTACACGTCAATACCATCCCGACTCGATTTTACAACAAAAAAATCCCACCATCTGGTGGGAGGGAAAGACACAGGGCTTCATTAAGGGCTAAAGGCTGTCTTTTATCCGATTTAGCTGCATTGGCGAACGGTGAGATTATTACAATGATAGCGGCGTAACCGTTATCCATAGCTCATTACTGCTCTGCTGTGTTCGAAATCAACATATCCAAGACCAACAAATGCTTCTTCATGATCGCTTTCGCCTCGTCCACATTCTTCTTCCGAATTTGCTCTATAATTTGCTTATGCTCTTCAAAGGAAGTAATCTTATTTCTGACATCGACGAAATGCCGCTCTCGGATTTGGCTAAAAAACTCGCTTAACACATTGCTTAACTCGAAAAATGTCTGATTTCCCGTCGCCTTGAAAAGTGCTCGATGAAATGCCAAATCCTCCTCTATCGGAAGCTTTCTTTCAGTAATGCTCTGCTCCATTTGCTTGTTTGCTAGATCAAGTTGCTCCAACAGACCAAGATCATAATGCTCAATGGCCATCTCTACGGCACAGAGTTCCAGCGCCCTTCTTGTAGCGATAAGTTCTTTGAGCTTCAACTCGTTATTTTTCCATTGAAAGGATACCTGGTCCACAAATGGCTTAAGAGAGGGGGCATTCAAAAAAATACCACTGTTTCCCGCCTTAATCCGCAAAACGCCAAGCGACTCCAACGTTTTCAGCGCTTCACGCACGACGGTTCGACTGACCTTCAACATATCGATCCATTGATTCACGGAGGGAAGCTTATCTCCCGCCTTGAGCTCATGTTCCACAATATATAACTTGATCCGTTCAATTGCTATTTGCGGTAGTGTTGTTTTCTCGGTTAGATCCATATATCACACATCCAAATATATTAGTATGATGATCATACCATAAAAAAACATAAGCGCACCACATTCACCCCATGAGCAAATAACAGGATCATGTGGTCTAACGCCATATCCATGAGAGGCAAGCGGTCATGTCAAGTTGTTCAGGAGCTAACTCGCATCAATGCCCGCGCACCCGTTTCTGTCGCTGGGCGCACACTGCGGTAGCCTTCGGTGAAAGCGACCACCGCATCCTTGCTATGCTCACAATTTCACCTTTGGACTATCTTTATGGGAATTTGAGCTTCATACTCTTTTTATTTTGTTATCCTGTGCAATGGGTCTTGCCGCTTGTGACAACAAGCCAGCGATAGTTACTGCGATAAGAACGAAAATCAGGGCACGGAGTAAACCAACCGACTCTCCGATAATCCCCAAAACGGGTGGGCCAACAAGGAAAGCAAGGTAACCAACAGTTGACACTGCGCCCACTCTTGCCGCTACTCCACGCGGATCGTCTCCTGCGGCAGATAGGCCCACAGGGAAGCCGAATGCAGCACCGAGACCCCATAACACAATTCCTATATATGCTACCCCGTAGTTCAGCCCCGCTATAACTAAAAGCAGCCCTGCAATCGCAAAAAGAGCGGACGCCCTTAGAACAGCTACTCTTCCGAATCGGTCCAGCAACATCCCCCCTGCGGCACGGCCAATCGTCATAGCTGCCACAAATAGACCAAAAGCGAATGATCCTATTGCTGGCGTAACTTTGTAACCATCCACCATAATAAGCGGTAGCCAGTCATTTGCCGATCCTTCAGCAAAAGCCATTCCAAGCACAATAATACCAATCAGAACCGTACGACGCTCTTTCCATATGGCCATTCTTTCCCTAGCGCTCATTGGTGGATCATTAGAATCATCGTCATTTTCCTGACCGGTACCTGCCGGCACCAGTCGGTATAAAAATAGAATAGAAAGTATAATAACTATCACCGCTAACATCATGTGGACTGTAACGGAGACACCCGCTTTAATTGCTGCTGATCCTGTCATTGCCCCAAGCAGTGTACCCAGACTAAACGTGGCATGAAAACCGGTTAGAAGCGACTTTTGAGCGGCTCTCTCAACTGCCGTTCCCTCTACGTTCATCGCTACATCACAAATTCCGTTCCCAAAACCGAATACAGCTAATCCCAAAAACAAGATGATCCCGCTAGTTAACCAAGTACCAGCCAATCCTACAACTATCAGTCCAACCGAGCTCACCACTAAGCCCGCTATCATTACAAATCGCCCGCCCCTATTTGCAATAAGATGGCTGGCAACCAATAGTCCAATTATTGCGCCTACAGCAAGCCCAAAAATAATCCACCCCATTTGTGCGGTTGTAGCTCCCAAGGCATCCCTTATATTTGGCGTACGAGATACCCATGATGCGATAGCAAAACCAGGGAGGGCAAAAATAAAATAAATGGCAATCCGCCATAATTGAATTTGTCGGCTGTTTAATGAACGGTTCATAATTGTTCCCCCGTTTTAATTCACTACTAGCATATTTCTCACTGTCATCTGATGCAGTCCGTGAAAATAATCCTGTTGCCAGTCACTAACAATAAGATCGGGCAGATTCTCTTCAGGTACAAACGAAGCACTTTTATGTCGAATTTGGACAAGATCGTTATGGGTTAGTTCTGAGTTGCAGAAGATGACACTATGTGGATTAATAGTAGCTGTGAAGGCTACAACAAGGCGACTAATGGCTTCCACAAGCCTTAGACGACTCTCATTAATGTCCTGTGTTGCAAAAGCATCATCAAGCAGTTGAACAAAGTTCTGATTACCAGACAGCGGTACATAAGAAACTTCGCCTGAAAAAAAAGTTCTGCCTCTAATTACATGCCCATTTACAATAATTCCGGCACCTGGTCCGTTCTTACCCAAGTACAGGTACACAAGAGAGAGTGAATCATCATTGCCTACGTGGTCATAATAACCGATAACCGTGGCATTCATGTCATTTTCAACTTGGACCCGGAGAGAAAAGCGCTCCTCATAAAAGGCCTTGAAGTTGAAGTTCTTAAATCGTTCATAGCCAGGAATGTGAAATGTACAACCGTTATTCACTGCACCAGGGACACCTAGTGTAAGAACGCGCAGATTTGGGTAAAGCGCCAAAAACGTGCCAATCTGTTCAGTCAGGAGTTCAGGGCCGACTTGCAGCACCCCAGGAAGTATTTCCCGCCGAATGATTTCCCCCTCGTAGTCAAGTACCAAGTATGAAGAGAAATCTTTCTCAAGGCATACGGCCAGCCCCGTCATATAGGTGGGACTCAACTTATAGGTGCTTGGTCGTCTACCGCCGCTTGATATGCCCAAACCAACCAACAACACCTCACCCGCATCTTGCATCTCATCGATTGTTTTACTTATTGTTGGAAAGCTAATGCCCGTGCTTTGTGCAATCTCAACCTTAGTCGACTCTTTTTCTTGATAAAGCGTTGCACGAATATGTTGACGAATCATATCTCCCATCATTTTCGGATTGATAAAAGATTGATTTATTATTTCCTCCACCCCTCACTTATTAAACATCTTTAATTAGTTGCCATTCTAACACACATAAAGGGACTTCGCAATTCATAATTAAGTTATAAACAGGAAGAAGCGTAAAGCATCACGAAAAAATGGCACGCCTCTTCAACCAGGGGCGTGCCTCTCTATGTTCGGCGCAAATGACGCCTTCCTTAACCGACCAAACGCCCCTTCAGCGCCAGAATTTGCGCCTCTGAAAGCCCGATCGCGCACAGGTAGCCCTCTGCGTTCGCGTACTTCTCGGTGAGATGCTCCAGCATCATGACCATATTGCCGGCGTCGCAGCCGATAAAATGCTCGTACATCTCCGCCGGTATCCCGTCGGGACGACCGCGACGCAGTTCATCCATCAATGGCGTCAAACAATCGGCCGTCAAGCTGTAGTCTTCGATGATCGTCTCCTGCGGCACGTCTGCCAATGCCAGCAGCAGCGCGGAAACAACGCCTGTTCTGTCTTTACCTGCCGTGCAATGGTACAGGACGGCGCTGTCGCCGCTTTCTGCCAGCAAGGCGAAGATCTGTGCCAGTTCCGTTTGCGAGCCTTCCAGCATGCCGATATACAAGTCCCCCAGGCTGCGCACCTGGCTGTTCGCGAGCGAGGTCGGATTGATCAAGGAAATGTTGTGGTAGTCGACACCCGCATAGTCCGCAAATACGTTCTGCTTCTCCTCCACCTCTTTGGCGTGCCGAAGATCGATGACACTCGCAATGCCCCTCTCCGTGAGATGCGCCCGACTTTCATCCGACAGCTGGTGCAAGCCGTCCGCCCGATAAAACGTTCCCCAATTCGTGGTGTCGCCTTCCTTCGTCGCGTAGCCGCCCAAATCGCGCACATTATAGGCGCCCTGCACGGAAAGGATGCGCTCCCCTGTTTTCACCAATGGATTCATCACGTGTAATCACCGTTTCTGTTATAGGATGACTGCTCGGTTAGTACAAAGTCAGAGCTAATCCTGTGTATTCGGGAAGGCCCGATCCCTTGGGGTGCAAGGGAGTCAGTCTATTCCAAGAATACCGTTGAAGGTCTGACTTTGTACTAGATGTCAAAATATTGCAGTTGCTGGCGCGTTCGCTCAATCAGTTCCAGGACGATCCGTTTGGCTTCGTCATGGTCTCCCGCTGCCAGCGCCTGATAAATGCGTTTATTGAAATGCCCCGATTGCTGCGGCTTCGGCAGCGTGTGGACATGCAGCTTGCGGTACGAAATGATTTTGAACATGTATTTGCCTTTTATTTGATCGATCATGTGCAGCATGCTCGCATTCTTGACGACGAGCAGCATCGTTTGAATAAAGAGAATCCCGCTTTCATAATAGGTGCGGTAGTCGTCCTCCTCGGAGGCGCGCAGCTGCCGCTCCAGATGGGCTTCCAGCGCCGGCAAGTCGAAGCTAAGCTGCCGCAGACCGGCGATGTCCAGGCTGTACAGCTGAAGCGAGGACAGCACCTCAAACATCTCGTGAAACTCCCGGAACGAGATGTCTTTCACGAAGACGCCGCGCCCCCGGATCGACTCGACGAAGCCCTCCGTCTCCAACAAGGAGATTGCCGCCCGAATCGGTGTCCGGCTCATGCCGTACCGTTCGGCCAGTTCATTCTCCGAGAGCAGCATGCCGGGCAAATAGTGCCCGTTAATAATTTGCTCGCGGATTTGTTGATAGGCTAACTTTTCCAAGGAAGGCTTAGCCAAGCCCGTTTGTTGTGGATATTCCCGTTCACCGGGTACAAGTGAATTCATTAACGCAAGCCGCCTTTTAAGAAAGAATCGATAATGTGTCGCTGCAAAACCAGGTAAATTACGAGAATCGGCAGGCTGGCCATCGTCGTAGCGGCCATCATCGGCCCCCATTGATTCGCTTCCGTCGACATAAAGGATTGCAGACCGATCTGTAACGTAGAGAATTGCGGTTTATTCGTGACGAGCAGCGGCCAGAAGTAGTCATTCCACGCCGAGATGAACAAGAGGACACCAGTCGAGGCGATCGTCGCCCGCAAATTCGGAAACATGGTGCGCCACAGCACGCTCCAATCGGAGGCGCCGTCGAGACGGGCCGCTTCGATCAGCGTTTTGGGGAACATTTTGAAGGAATGATACATCTGGAGCACCGCGAAGGCCGAGACGATGTTCGGTATAATGAGCCCCAGCAAATGGTTGCGCAGCCCCCAGCCGCTGATCACGACATAATTCGGAATCATGATGACCTGGAACGGTACAAGCCAAGTAAGGGAAATGAGCGCAAACACCGCAGTCTGACCGCGGAACTGCCAGCGGGTAAACGCATAGGCAGCCAGCACGCTCGTCAGCAGTTGCGTAACGGTCTGAACGATCGCCACGGTCAGCGAGTTCCCCATCATGCGCGCCATCGGAATGGCCTTCCACGCATAAATGTAATTGTCGAACGTCCAGTGTTTCGGCAGCAATGAGGTCGAATAAATGTCGCCGGGCGTTTTGAACGACGTATTCAGCATCCAGTAGAACGGAAACACAGCAAGCAAGCTCAGCGCGATCAGCAGGACATGCTTGCCGGCCAGCGCTTTGCGGGAAACGGCCAGAGACGTTTTCTTCACGTCCGTCCCTCCTTAGTTATCGTAGAACGACAGCTTGTTCGACAGCTTCATAAAACCAAGCGCGATCAGGCTCGAGCCGAATACGACAACGACCGCCGCCGCCGAACTCGATCCGACGGAGAACGTCTTGAAGCCGTACGTCCACAGCAAGTAATAAATATTGGTCGTGGAGTTCATCGGTCCGCCCTGCGTCAACACATTGATGTACGTAAAGCTCCATTCGGCCGCGAACAGCGTGCTGAGCATCGCCATGAAGATGATGGTCGGCGAAAGCAGCGGCAGCAGCACGTGCCAAATAATTTGCCAGCGGCCGGCTCTGTCCATTCTTGCGGCTTCCACATACTCCTTGTTCAGCCCGGACAAGGCGGCCGAGAAGATCAAGGTGCTGAAGCCGATCAGCTTCCAGCCGGTTATGAACGTGACCGACCAGATCGCATAGTTGGCGTCGGAAAAGAAACGAATGGGATCATGAACCAGATGGAGCGCCATCAGCATTTTGTTGATGAAGCCGCCCATCGGATTCATCAGCCAGCTCCACACCGCGGACACGGCGACCGGTGCCATGATCATGGGCACAAAGACAAGCGCCCGATACAGGGTGCGCGATCGTTTGCCGATGTTGTCGGTGGAGATGGCAATGGCGAGCGGGATGAGGAGCGAGAACGGCAGCACTCCCACGGTGTACACCAGCGTGTTCAGCAGCGCCTGGCTCATATCCGGCAGAGTGAACAACAGCAGGTAATTTTTGAAGCCCATCCAGACTTGGGGCGAGGTTGGCAGCATGTTCCACTCGTAGAAGCTGAGCCGAACCGTCTGCAGCAGCGGACGGTACACCCAGAAGCCGATGGACAGAAGCGCTGGCAGCAAGTAAAGCCACGGCATGATCCAGCTCGGCGAGCGCTTGCGGCGTACCCGCTGAACAGGGTTGGACCGCTCCGTGAGCGCTCCCCCTGCAAGCGTGTTATGCATGGAATTTCTCTCTCCTTTCCATGTTCCACGGATAAGGGGCGGCACCGCCTCGTAAAGGAAGCGGCCCTGCTTATCCCGTACAAGCTATTGAATCAGCGTCTGCGCGCGCTTCTGCGCATCCTGCATGATCGATGTAATATCGCCGGTCGTTTGCAGCGATTTTTGCACGGCATCCAGGAAGGTGGATTCTACTTGGCTGAATTTGGAGCCCGGATAGGAAACCCAAGGCTGCAGGCGCGTAAGCTGCTCCAGATTCGGTTTCACAAGCGGATTTTGCGCGACCCAGTCCTTCAAATATTGGGGATCGTCGACGATGGCGGGACGCAGCGGCAAGTAGCCCATTTTGGTCGTGATGATCGTGTAGCCGCGTTCGCTGGTTACAAACTTCACGAACTCCCACGCCGCCTTCTGCTTCGCTTGATCATCGGACAAAATGAACAGGGCGCTGCCGGAATTGACCGGCGTCGTCGGTTTGCTGCCGAAGGAAGGCATCGCCGCATTTTTCAGCTCCCAGCCTCCCGCTTTCGCCGCAGCGATGAAGCCGCTTTGCAGCGCGCTGGTCGTGAGCAGCATGCCGAGCTTTCCTTCGCTGAACGATTGCGTCACGTCGCCGTCGTTCAACTTGTCGTGAGCGCCGCTCTGGATAAGATCCCGCCACATGGTGATCGCGCCGACGGCCGCAGGCTCGCCGAATTGGATGGATTTGCGGTCATCGGAGAGCACTTTGCCGCCGTTGCTGCCGACCAGCGCCTGGGCAACCCAATCCGCGCCGGTCATCCCCTGGATGTGAACGCCCGCGGCATTCGTTTTGGACGTAATCTGCAAAGCGGCTTGTTTGACTTCGTCCCACGTCTTCGGCGGTTGGCTCGGATCAAGCCCCGCATCTTGGAAGATTTTCGCGTTATAGAATAAGACCGGCGTGCTGAACGTGTAAGGCATACCGTACGTTTTGCCCTTGAGCTGCCCCAGCTTCAGCCCGTTCGGAGAGAAGCCTTCGAAGTTCTTTTTGAGTTCATCGGCGGGCACCACATCCTCGAGCGCCTTTGCTCCATAATTTTGCACGGCATAGTCCAGCCCGTCGAAGACAAGCTGCGCCACATCGGGACGCGAGCCCGCCGCAATATCCGCCTGCACCTTCGTGTTGACTTCGTTCGCAGCAATCGCAATCGGATCAATTTTAATCGTCGGGTGGGCCGCTTCAAATTCGGAAATGAGCTGCAGCACGCCCTCCTTCTGGCTGGCAATCGCCAGGTTGTAGCTGTAGAACGTAATTTTCGTCGGTTGTCCGGAGGAGTTCTCCGAACCGCCCTTCTCCTGATTCGCGCTTCCGCATGCCGCTGAGGTCAGCATCGTCAAGGCTACAACGCCGGCTGTTGTGATTTTTCTGATCACGATGATCTCTCCCTCTCCTATCTCACATTTAGCTATGCGCTGCCTGCAGCTTCTTCAGATCATACTCCACGAGTAAACGCTGTTCGCCCGGCATTGTCATCGGCTGGACGATCATTTGTCCGTTCTTGACGAGGACGAAGTTGAAGCCCGAACGGTCCAGCATGCGCATGACCCCTTCCGCTATCGGATCCAAGCCGAATGCGACGCCGTCCGCCGAAGCGCAAGGAACTCCGCCAAGCGCGCCGACGTTGTGAAAATGAATGTGGCCGGACAGCAGACCGATCACGTCACTGCCTTCGATAGCCGCAGCCAAGTCCTGCGGATTTTGCAGCAAGTGGCTGTCCATCATCGCCGTCGGCGTCAGCACGACCGGGTGATGGTGCACGAGAATCGTGCCGACCGGCGCCGGCTCGGCCAGCTCTTGCTTCAGCCAGTCCAGCTGCTCGGCGTCCAGCCGCCCGTCATGGGTGCCCGGTACTTGCGTATTGAGCACGACCACGCGCAGCCCGGCGTTCCTAAAGCTGTAGTAGTACGAAGCGTCCGAAGGCTCCTCCTCGAGATATCCTTCGCGGAACGGCTCGCGGGTATCGTGATTGCCAAGAGCCACATGGATCGGCACGCCGAGCGCCCGCTCCTCTTCTTGCAGGAAGCTGCGCAGAAAGCGGTAGTCCTCCAGATCACCGTCATGCGTCAAATCGCCGCTGATGACGACAAAAGCCGGCTTCGTCTCCAGTTTGCCGATGTACGTAAAAACACGGTGCAGTTTGTCGGACATCGTGAGTCCGAACAAGGGCTGCTTGCCCGGCTTGCTGAGATGAATATCCGTGATATGGACGAAGAAAATAGGTTCCATGGTCCTCTACTCCTTTATGTGTTTGGCTGTGTGCGGCGGATAGGCCGTTATGTCTTGTACGCCGTCCAGATGAATGACGCGGTAGGTCGGAGCGCCGGCGCGCATCGTGACCCACAGCATCAAGTTGGCATTCGCGCCAGTCTCCTCTTCCCCGTGCGGCAGTCCGCCGGTACGGCCGAGCTGGATCCGCTCGCGGTTCCCCTCGCGGGTATATTCAAGCTCGTGCAGGTGTCCTGCGAATATCGTGTGCGGACGGTCTGCGAGTAGTTGTTCCAGACGCCGGAACTCTTCACTGCCTGTTTTCCAGCCCGGTTTATGCATATTGATGAAGGTCCAGGATACATCCTGATGCTCGTTCAGAACGTTTTCGATAAAAGAAAACTGCTCTTCGCCAATCGTCATTTTGACTTGCGACATGCTTTGGAGCTGCTCCGGCGTCATCCCCTCTCCGAACGCTCTCAGATATTGCTTAGCGCCGGCCGGGTCACGCTTGATTTGCTCCGTTATCGTTTTGATCACGTTCACGAACGCCTCCGGCAGCTCATCCGGCGTACGCTCGGTATTGATCGTGATGTAGAGCGCGTTGCCGGCGCGGAAAGCATAATAATCCAAGCCCTTGCGCTCGCTCCACACTTCCGCCATCATGGCATTGCTGTAATCATGGTTGCCGACCGTCGGAAAAAACGGCAGCCCCGTGTCGCGAACCATCGCATCCAGCTCATCCCATTCCTCATGCGCGGAATTCGGGTTCGACCAATACCCTTCTATCAAATCGCCGACCGATAGCACGAACGCCGGCTTCAAATCCTTGAGCACCTCGAGCGCTTTCTCAAACACGCCCTCGGTCGCCATTCCACAGCGGTCGCCCACGACGGCGAAACAATAGTCGTCCGTTACTGCTGCCGGAAGCTCGCCGAACCATGGCCGTTTGCTGGTCATAAAGCGGGAGTCCTCCAACATGGTGAAACCGGGGTTGATCCAATCTTTGGTTTGCATGGTCTGCTCCTTTGTCCTGAAGTATGAAATTGCTGACAAGCTTCATTATGCAGGTTGTATGTAAGTTGAATATCAAGCGGAGGATAAGAAATTATGAAGACGGCGGTCGATGCCACAAGTGTTTGTTTATCTGGATTTGGCCGAGATCTGACGGGCTTTTCGTCCGCTTGACCGCGCATGCGGGACGGCTGAAGTTTAACAGAACGTTTACGTGGGCCGAATATCCCCAAAACAGTCCCGTTCAGATCGATGCCCGAAGCTTCTTTTGCATGCACGCCCGCAACGCAGCAAACCCCCGCTGCACGAGCAACGCGCAGTCGGGGGTTCGGGGTATCGGGATGTCCGCTAAATGAATTATATGGATCTCGTTTTTGTTTCCCCGACCGGGACGCCTATCCCCCCATTGTCGTTCGAACGGATCAACGCTTCGGCAACGTATAGGGGGTAGGTTGCGTCCTCGAGCGCGCAGACCGGCTGTGCTTTGCGGACGAGCACATCGACCAGATGGGCGACTGCGTTTTGCATATTATTCGATTTGGCGAGCATCCCTTCATCCTCCCGGTCGAGACGGAGAAGATGCAACGGCTTCAAATGCGGATGCTCCTCGACTCCGAAATAGCGGATAACGTCGCCGCTGTCCCTGATTTCGATTTTTCCCCGGTCGAAAAACAAGTCCATCTCGAATATGTAGTAATCATCCCGATCGTCGAACGCTTCGGCAAAACCGCTAATCCGACCTCCCCCCGCCTTGAAAAGAAACCGGTACGTCCAGTCGCCCTGCTCGTCCAACGATGTGGGAACTTGCCCGATGACCTGCACCTCGTCGATCGTCCCGGCAAAATAGCGGACCAAATCGAACAGATGCGCCCCCGAGTTGTAAATGCCGCGGGTGTAGCGCAAATGCATTTTTTTCAGCGTGCCGAAAGAGCGATCGGCAATCCTTGCCCGCACATTCTCCGTCCCCTCGTTCCACCTTCGGGATAAGTTCGGGATCAGCATCCGTCCCTTGTGGGCGGCCATCAAAGCGGAAATTCGCCGCGCTTCCTCGATCGATCGGGCTACCGGCTTTTCGCAAAATAGGACGGGAGCGGAGGATTGTTCGAGGACGGACTTGATGAGATCGTACCGGACGTGTGCGGGCGTGCAAATGCTTACTATATCCGGTTTATGACGGCTGAGCATTTCTTCCGTATTTAAGTAGAAAGCCGCCTCCGGAGCCAGCTTCGCCAGATGCTCTCCCTGTTCCCGACGAACGCCTACAGCCGCTGCAAAGTCGATTTCTGGATGAAGATGATAAGCCAATGCATGAGTGCCGGGCCTGCCTTCCGACGACACGATGTCGTACATGAGACCGATTTTCCCCAAGCCGATTACGGCTGCTTGAACCATTGCTTTTCTCCCCTTTCATTTGTCCGTTCCGAGCGTAATTCCGCGAATAAAGCTGCGCTGAAACAATAGGAAGAAGAGGATGAGCGGCACCGCGGCCACCGTCCCGCCGGCCATCGCCAGTCCGTAATTGACGGACGATTCGTGGCGAATCAAGGTGGAAATCCCTAAGGGCAATGTTTTCATCCCGTCCGATTGCAGCACGATCAGCTGCCATAAATAGTCGTTCCAGACGTATAGGAACGAAAAGATCGCCAACGCTCCGAGAGCGGGTCCGATGAGCGGAAGAACGATTTGCACGAAGATGCGAATCTCCTTGGCGCCGTCCACTTTGGCCGCCTGAAACAATTCGTCCGGAATGTAGCGGACAAATTGGCGGATCAGAAATACGCCGAACGGATAGCCGATTACGGGCAAAATGACTCCCCCGTAGGTGTCGAGCAGGTTCATGTCGGAAATCAAAATATACAGAGGCACCAGAATGACTTGATGCGGCATCATCATCGTCGCAATGATGATAAAAAAGAGAAGATCCCTGCCGGGAAATGTTTTCTTCGCGAAAGCGTAGCCTGCCATCGAACAAAAAAGCAGGATAAACAAAACGGCAAGCACACCGGTAAAGATGCTGTTCCACATCCATCGGAGCGTAGGAAGCTCTCCGAACAATTTCTCGTAATGCGTCCACTGCCAATGCTTCGGAAACCATTCGGGCGGCATGGACCAGATGGACAGCATCGGCTTGACCGATCCCGTCACCATCCAGTACAAAGGAAAAGCGAAAACGACGGACGCGGCAATTAAAAGGAGATAACGCAAGACGATAGCGGCTTTCATCGATTTCCTCCCCTTTTTATTTGACTTTCAATAATCGCAGCTGTACAAGCGCGATCGCCATGATGATGACGAAGAGCACGACTCCTTGCGCGGAGGCAAGGCCGAAATCGTAGGAATTGAACGCCGTCCGGTAAATGGTGTAAACGAGCGTTTCCGTACCGTAATAAGGTCCGCCGCCGGTCAACAAATAGATGACCGCAAAGATTTGGAATGCGGCGATGGTCGTCGTAATCGTCACGAAAAGCGTCGTATGGGCGACAAGAGGCAGCGTGATGGCGACCAATTTGCGCAGCGGCCCCGCTCCGTCGATCTCCGCCGCTTCATAATAATCTTGGGGAATCCCGTCCACGGAAGACAAATACAAAATGACTGGCTGGCCGATCGACCATGTGGCGACGACGACGGAAACCGCGAGAATCGCCGAAGTCGGGGTCCCCAATATTTCCGTCGGCGCGTAGCCGAGCAAGCTGCGGAAATAAGTCAAAATGCCGAAATTCGTATTGTAAATCCAGGACCAGATCATCGTAAGGACGACGGGCGTGCTGATAACGGGCAAATAAAACATGACTCTGAAAAACGCTTTCGAGCTGTTCCTCATATCCCGCATCAAAGCGGCCAGCGTAAACGAAACGGCCACGACGACGGGGACGATGATGATCGCGAAGTAAACCGTATTTTTCAGGGAGTTCCAGAAGATCGGATCGGAAAATACTGTGAAGTAATTTTGCAAACCGATAAACGATTGTCCCGCCAGATCGGACTTGTAAAAGCTCAGCTTGATCGTATCCAACAGCGGATAAACAAAAAAGATCAAAACGAAAGCCAAATTCGGAAAAATGAACAAGTACCCCGAGAAAACCTCTTTCCATTTCCAACCCGCGCTTCGTTCTCTAATAGCAGCAGGCGGAGAATCCTTTACAACGGTTGCCTTTTGTCTCAGCATGCCGCCCTCACCTCATCCTCGTCTGTTATATGAATGGCAAGAGCCGGATGCGGCAGCTATCGAATCGCCGCCCCCCCGGCCCTTTAGCCCGCGGACAATCGCGGCGCGCCGCGTTAATTTGCCGTTTTGATGGAGAACAAGTCGGCGTCTTTTAGTACGAACCGGAATCGGACCGGCTCCCCTTTCAGTTCCTCCAAGCTGTGTCCTCCGTTCCATTTGACCGCTTCGGCGATCGAATCTCCATACATATCGTCCATATCGTGAAGCGAAAAACCGTCAATCGGAACGCCGGATGCATCCTGCACTTCCACTTTCACCGATCCGACCGCGGAAGTGGAATAATTGAGCAATAAGCGATTGCCCGAGAAGACGACCGGACGGGTAATGAACTCTCCGCCGGCATAATCCGCATTCACCGACGCGAACCCGTGCTTCCGGACGGTCAACCGGCGCAGCCGGTTATCGTTGCAGCGGTAATGCTCGCTGATATAAAGCGAGAATTCGTCGGGAGCCGTTTCCACGATGCCGCGGGCCACCATCTGATTGCGATCGATCCAGTTGTTCGGGTCCGTACCGGGCCGGACCCATGCTTCCATGAACGGACGGTCCCAGTGGTGTCCGTCCCGGCTGCTCATCATGACGGCGTCGGAAACGCCAGGATACATGCTTTTGCGATTCTTTTTGCGTTCCACCTCGATTCGCATCGGAAAGGACAAGTAGATATGCTCGGCGCCCGGACATTGCACGGTTGCGTTCGTATAAAATTGCTCGAGCGGAACGCCTTCGGCATACCGGTTCGGCTGATGCTCCCCCCAATGAACAAAGTCGCCGGAAGAGGCAACTTGCACGGATCTGACTTTATCTTCAAAATACCGCGAATAGCAGCGGTACTCCTTGACATTCGTATCCCAAAAGGCCACATTCAGACTGTCGAAGGCTCCGTTGTAAATGATCGGTTCATCCCACTTGTGCCAATGGATGCCATCCGATGAATAATAGCCGTTCAAATGCCCTTTATTCAAAAAAATCGATTGCGCCTTCGGTCCGACCCCGGCTATGGCCTTGAAGCGCAATTGCGGCGGAGCGTCCGGACTCGCATCCAGAAACGGAGCGAAGTTGTGGGCGTCCGTCCCGACCAGCATAATATTGTTATCCTTGGAGCCTTCATGATCGTAAAGTCCGAGGGAAGGCCGTTCAAAGTGAATACCGTCCTCGCTTTCCGCATAGCAGGTCACTTGCGTGTCGTCGTCCGTATCGCGAAGGCATGCGCCCCGGTAATAAAGACGGATTCGATCCTTTTCCGGAATGACGGAAAAAAAGCAGCCTTGGCTGTCCTCCCACGGCCGATCGAGCACCAGCACCGCTTCCCGTTTGACCGGGGGATTCAGCTTCAGCTTCGTTCCTTTCCTTTCTTCGATCAGCCAGTCGTCGACAAACATTTCTACTCTTGTTCCAATCTCCACTGCATGTTTCATGGTCGCTTCCTCCCCGTATCATTCTTTCCGATTGCTAGTTGGATAGAGCGGGGGGCGGCTCTTCGCTCTCCGAAGGCTGCGCCCCGCCGTTGCTAAGTTTAAGGCTGAATCATCGGGCTTGTGGTATAAAGCTCGAATTCGGTCAGCTGCGGCGAACCGGAGCTGACTTGCGGGACGCGCACGCGCACATATCGGGCCGTCGTCGGCGAGAAGGTCAAGTACTGAATGGCGTTCGTATCCGTCATGTTCAGCTCGGCTGCTTGGGTCCAAGCGGTGCCGTCGGCAGAGACCTCCACCACGGCGGATTCCTGGTAGCCCGGCTTGAGCATCAAGCCGACTTTGTTGAAGGTGTAAAGCCGATCCAGCGATACCTGCCAAGTTCCCGTGCAGCCCGAGCAATCGGCTGTTGCGGCGTACTCGGACTGGGCTTTGCCGTCGATCGGGCCCGCTGGGTTTAGTCCAGGATGCGAGCCGGTCGGGTCAAGAGCATTCATATTGCCGCCGATTGCGGCTTTACCAGTGCGTTTCATCTGCCACAAATCCATTTTCAGTGACCGGGATCGATTGAACGTAGTCGGAGCTACCCGAATAGCCAAATCGTTAAAGGTAGCGTCGCCGTTGCCTCGGGAATCGGTAATGTTGACGCGCACATGCTTCACATCCCGCTCCGGTCTCAAGGCGGTCCAGTCGTAATCGTCGGTTTGCTGCATCGTATAATTTCGGACGGTTTGCCAATCGCCGCTTCCATATACCGAAACGTCCACGCTTGCCGATTCCCGATAACCCGGCTTCAACACGACGCCTATATCGGTGACCGGATACGCTTTATCCAAGGAAAGCTGCCAGTATTTGACGGGAGGAGCCCCCGCATCGCTTGCTGCCGTATACCAGTAAGAGGTATTGCCGTCCAGCGGTCCCCAAGGCTGCATCATCGGTTTGCTGGATGCCGTGTGGGTCATGTCCGTCTGATAGGTGATTTGCCCGTTCAGAAACATTTTCCACAGGTCGAGTTGATACGGATCGGGCCGGGTGTACGTTCCCGCGAGAATGCCTTCGCCCCGGTCGTAGTAGACGGTAAAGATACGACCGTCATCCAGTTCCACACTGCCGGGGTAAGCCATATCGGAAAATACGCCCGGATTGCGGTACAGCAGCTTGCTTTGCGTGTACGACCAGCCTTTGGAATCCACATACATCCGCCCGATGACCGGCCTTCCCTGCGTCCATGCGTTGGAGCGATCGCCGTATGTAAGAAAATGGGTTCCCCCTTTCAGTTTCAGGAAATGGGGAGCATGGCCTTTGAGCGTCGGTTCGTCTGCCGGGGTGCTCCAAGTGTTGCCGTAATCGTACGAATGGCCTACCTTCATGACGTCCGTATTGGGGTCCCCTTTGGGACGATTCGTACGAGCCACCATCATGATATGGCCATTGCCCAAGTCGGCCAACGCCGGCTCGGTATACCCGGTTGCGGTTTCGTAGGAGTAGCCTTCATAGTCGTAACCGTCCCACATCACAACCCGTTCATCCGCTTTAAGCCAGGTATACCCGCCGTCCCGGCTGCGCAGCACGTAGGTACCGAAAGCGCCCATTGTACCGTCGTAATTCCGCAGTCCGTAGATAGGCATCAAGAGGTCGCCGTTGTCCAGTTCCACCATCTCGCCATTAATCGCGGCGTAACCTCTCGGGTGGTCGTACAAAAGCGTGGGGGGTATGATCGGCGGTCCCCAAGTTACTCCGTTGTCGGTAGAGCGGCGAATATACGCCTGACGACGGTGGGTCCGGCTGGGAACGTAATCATAGTAGGTCAACAGGATATGGCCGTTGCGGAGAACCGTCAAGCTCGGCTCTTTGTCATCGATCGAATCGCTCACGATGATGGCTTGCTCAGACCAAGTCAGCCCGTTGTCCGTGCTGCGTCTGGCCGCGATTTTGCTGTAGGCGGAATGGCTGATTGACCAACTGTAGGCAAGATACAGATCCCCGTTGGCCAGCTTGGCAATGGACGGAAACCAGGGACAGGGCACGGTCTCATTCCCTTTTCGCTCATCACCGTCGATTTTCTTATTGCGATCCCATTTCAAGCATGCGCTGTTTTCCGGGGACACGATCACCACATCCGGCACGGTCGGGTCGTCCGCTTGGGGCGGCGCGGCGCCGGCGGGTCCCGATATGACGATGCCCGATAGCAAAAACGTGACGAGGCCGATTACTGCCGTTCTCGTAAACCTTCCCATTGAAAATACCTCCTTCGAAAATGTCCGCTTCATTTTCTGTGGGCGCCAAGTTGTCCCCTCATAGGACTTGCATCACCTCCTTTGCTTCTCCGCCAGGAAATCGTTCGCTTTCTTCGCATAATCTTTTAGCGCCTGTTCGGGCGATTTCTTCTTGAGCAAGATCGCCTGCAGCTCCGGGTACCACATTTTTCTGACATCAAGGAAGTAAGGGGACGATACGCCCGTGTTCGCCAAAGGCAATTTGGAGACGACATCCATCGCCGCCTGGATTTCCGGGTTGTCGTACCGATAGCTTGCGGATTGTCTGGAGGGGACATAATTGCCCGATTTCGACACCGCCTTTATATGTTCGGGTTGAATCATGAAGCGCACGAACTTTTTGACCGCCTCCCGCTTTTCCGGATCGCTTTGCTTGAATACTTGATACCCGTGAATGGCCGATGCGACTTTCGGGACGACTCCTTTGGAATGCGGAGGCGCCATGCCGAACAGCTCTACCTTCGGGTCGGTCGACCCGTCTTTTTTCCCCGCTTCCACGAGCGACCATAGTCCGTTTGCGAACGGCATCATGGCGATTTTGTTTTGCTTGAACAACTCCACCGCGTCCAGTGCCGCCGTGGTGGCCGGTCCGGGGGCGACGATGCCTTGGTCCAGCATGCTCACGAGTTTGCTCAGCCCGTCGACCGCCTGGGGATATTGATCGAGCACGATTTTCGTGGACGATTCGTCCCACTGCTCCGCGCCCATTCCGAAAAGGCGCATCAAATTCATTTCATCGCCCTGCTCGTTGGCCGCCCACATGGCGGTGCCGTACACCCCGTTACCGGAAACCCGCTTGAGTGCGTCTTGCATCTCCTCGATCGTCCACATCCGGTCGTCCTTCGGAATCAAGTGTTCCAAGCCTTTTGCCTTGAATAAAGCGGCGTTCAAAAAGAAATATTCGGGATTGAGCGTAACCGGGACACCGTAAATTTTGCCGTCGCGCGTTACTTTTTTCAGCATCTCCGGATTGAAATCGCTTTTCACGTCTTCGATAAAGTCGCCGATCGGTTCGCTTTTCCCGCTCTCCACGTACTTCATCAAGACCCGGTCGACCGATTCCAGGACGACGTCCGGCGCATTGTTGCCCGCGACCGCTATGCCGATTTTGTTTTGCGACTGGTCAAAAGGAATGAGTTGAAAATTGATTTTGATCGACGGATGTTGCGCTTCGAACTCTTTGATTTTCATTTTCTCCCATTCGCCCGAGCTGGGAGAAGGAGCGCCTTCGACATTCTGATAGATCGGGATGGACCAGTATTCGATCGTCACATTTTTCCCCGTCGAACCGGCGCCGGCCGTTCCGGATGAAAGCTCGCTCCTCTTATTTCCGCTCTGTCCTCCGCTGCACGCCGTGAGCGCAAACGAAAAAGCGCAAGCGAGAGCGATGCCGCTCTTCATCACTTTTTGCATAGTGACCCTCCTTGTTCTAGACTCTCTTCATTAATGCGCTTACATTTCACGGATTCAGGACTTTGTCTAAAGATTAGAAATAAACATTTTTATAAATTTTTTACATCGATGATGATAGATGAGAAGGCGTTTCCGGCTTGGAGCCGCCGCCAAATCGATCATCCGCTTTCGATAAATCAACTTTACCGCAATAGAAGTGGCATCAGAATAGAGTGAATTTCGATTTGCATGGTTATTTTTCGATTTTGCCGATAACGGTCGTCACGGTCGTGCCTTCCCCTTCGATGCTGGTATAGTGCAGACCGCAGTCTTTGCCGTAAAACAGTCGGATGCGCCGGTTCACGTTGTAAATGCCGTAGCTGTCGGCATCGCGGTCTCCGCTGCCTGCAAGCGATCGATTGATGTCGGCCAGCTTGCCGCTTTCGATGCCGTGCCCGTTATCGGTAATTTCGAAACGGACGGAGTCGTCTTGCACACTTCCCACGATTTCGATGTATCCTCTGCGGCCGAGCCCCTTGATGCCGTGCTGAATCGAGTTTTCGACCAACGGCTGCAAGATCAGCTTCAAGATTTTGCAATCGAGCGCGTCTTCGTTTACCTCGACATAATAATCGAACGTATGCTCCAGATACATGCTCTGTAATTTCAAATAGTTGTCGAGCAGCCGCAGCTCGTCCCGTATCGTGATCACTTCTCTTCCTTGGCTGAGAGCGATTCTGTAAAACCCGGCCAAATTCAACGTCATCTCGCTGATCGTCTGTACCGATTGACGCTCGGCCATGCCTTTTATAATCTCCAGCGAGTTGTACAAGAAATGCGGGTTGATCTGCATCTGCATCGCATTCAGTTCCAATTCGGTTTTCTGCTGCTGCTCATCGACTATTTTCGTCATCTGCTCGTTTATCCGATTGATCATGACATTAAACCCGTGCGACAGCCGGCCGATCTCGTCCCGTCTATATATATCGGAGCGAACCGTATAGTCGCCATCCTGTACTTGGAGCATCAAGTTTTTTAAAGAAGTGATCGGCTTCGTAATCCATTTCGAGGTCACGACGGATAGAAAAACGATAACGGCGATCCCGATCATCATTAAGCCGAGAGCAAAATATTTCGTTTGCAGAAGCTTCTGCTCGATCATTTTGTTCGGAATGACGTTGACCATCCGCCAGCCGTTTTTTTCATTCGTCGTGTAATAATACCTGTTTCTCGCGTCCTGGCTTTGGCCCAAGCCGGCAGCGGAGGCGGGAAGCAGATCGTAGAACTCGGTTAGCGGCTTGCCGATCATCTCCTCGCGGCTGCTGGAGAATACGGTCCCGTGCTCGTCCGCGACGAATATCACCTGCAGCGGATGTTCAAGCAACCCCGTAAAAATGCTCCGAATCTCGCCCTCATCAAAAAATAGCAGCATGACCCCCACATTACGAAAGGCGATCAAATCGTTGATGGCCCGGGATACGAGCAGCAGATGCCCTCCGCCATTAGGCAGCGCCTTGACCCACTTCGTCTTGCCTTCACCGTTCAGCACGTCTTGCAGCCAAGCGGCGTTAGCCAAGCTTCCATTGTCATGCAGCACCCATTCTTGGGTTTGCGCCCTGATATGCAAATCTTGATCGTAGATTTCGATCGAATAAATATCTTTTCTGGATTTAATCGTGTTGATCAAGCCCATCGCGTTGTTAAACGTGACGATATCGACGGCATCGCGGCCCGAGCGGCTCAACAAGCTTTGGATGTTGGGGTCCGCATACAGCCTTACCGTATTTTCCTCCACGCTGTCCAAGACGGAATCCAGCTTGCTGTTTATGATCTCGAGCGAGAGCTTGGTATTGGCGGTGAAATTGTCGACGATCATTTCTTTGGAATTGGCATAGAAGACTTGCATCAGAAAAACAAGCGGGAGGATGGCAATGAGCAAGAAAAGAATGATCAATCGTACTCGCAGCGGCCAATGGTTTGGAAACGCGAAAAACGTCCTCATAGCTCCCCCCCTTCCCGGTTCGAATGTTTCTTCTTGTATTCGGTAGGCGCCAGCCCATACATCGTTTTGAAGCACTGGCTGAAATAATACGGATCTTTGAAGCCGACCGCGAAAGCGACTTCGAAAACCCGAAGCTCGGAGGACTCCAGCAGCTCCTTCGCTTTTTTGGTTCTTGCTTTATTGACATAATCGCTGAAGCTTTCGTTCGTAAGCTGCTTGAACAAATGGCTGAAGTAGGTGTAGCTCATGGCAACTTCCTCGGAAACAAGCTTTAACGTCAGCTCGCTATTGCTTAATTGGGATTCGATGTAATCTTTGGCCTTTTGGATCGTTTTGGCGTTTTTATGGCTTTTTTTGCCGTTGATAAACGCGGCGATTGTTTCGGAGACGGTTTCGACGGATCGCTGCAGATCGGCGATATGTTTTTGACCAAGCAGCTCGATATACGGATTGGGGCCGTCGTTGAAAACCTCTTCTTGCGTATACCCCAGCTCGTGAATGACGCTCAGGAAGGAGGACGCTATACGGAGTGCAACGGTAATGACGTAATCATAGCCGAGAGAGGGCTGCTCCCGAATTTGCACAAAAATATCCGCCAGAGCGGTCGATATCAGGTCGGTATTGCCTTGCTTGAGACTGATGGCCAAGTTTTCGTAATGGATAACGATTTCCGGCAGACCCTCTTGCTTCACCCGAATATCGGAAATATGCAAAATACTGCTGCCGTTCCGAAAAAATCGATGGTTCAGCGCTTCTCGCGCTTCCTTGAAGCAGGTTGGCAATTGGCCGGGGTTTCTGACCAGACGGCTCACGCCGATCGTAACGCGTATGTCCAACACATCGGATAAGGTATTCATGATACTCGTGCATGTATCGGTAACCGTACCGCTATCGGTATGATCCCCGGTCAGGAGCAGCGCCAATTGCTCCTCGTACGTGACGAACAAAATACGATCGGGTTGGTGGCTCGTCACCTTCCGGGCGAGATCGCTGATCGTATACTTCAACATTTGCCGCTCTTCTTCCGAGCGGTTGGCGTCCTGCAATTGTTCCACATCAATCAAGGCAAGCACATACGCATCGCTTGGCAAATCCATTCCGAAAAAGGCGAACTTTTCCGCCAAGGCGCCGGCATCCATTTCGTTTCGGATCCATCGGTTCAAAAATTGCTCCCGCAGCACATCCAAGTTTTCGGCGATTTGCCGCTTCAACCGGTTGCTATATTCGTCGCGATACTTTTCGCGCCAAATCTTGTTTTTTACTTTCTCGACCATTTCGCACAATTCGTCGCTCTTGATCGGCTTCAGCAAATAACATTCGGCTTCGAACAACAACGCTTTCTGAGCGTATTCGAACTCCCTGATCCCGCTTAAAAAAATAATGCTCGGCTTATACGGGCTGTCCTTGATCATTTCCGCAACCTGGATCCCATCCATTCTAGGCATGTGCACATCCATGATGACCATGTCGGGACGCAGCTCCTCGATCTTTGCGAGCGCCTCTATGCCGTCCCCCGCTTCGCCAACAATTTGAATATCGTGCTTTTGCCAATCGACGGAGGATATCAAATTTTTGCGAATCAGCGGTTCGTCATCGACCAATAGTAAATTCACCCTCGCTCCTCCTTTCGGCTTCCAATCGTTCTATGTGGTTCTACAGACTTGCATATTTTTCCTTCTAATCGCTTGACCCGTATCAAACAAAAGACGCCGCTCCACACACTGTCACAGTGGTTTGGGCGGCGTCTTTTCTATGTTAGGTAGCCAGCTGGAATCTCATCGATAATCTGGTTAATCGCCGTATCTGCGGCATTCATCCGTACATTCGTATTTGTCATCTGCGACCACTACGCGCTCGCTCAATCCGGCCCACCCCTAACGACCGATAAGATCATGCCAAAAAAAATGCTCAGCTAGACTGTATGTTCATTCCGTCATCGATGACGGCTTCATATATTTCGTTACCAATACCGCGGTAACATAAGTATTATTGTGATCAAGTATAGGAGCAGCATCCAGATCAACCTGCTTGCCGTCCACCATACTCTTTTTTGACCCGATCCATACTTTAATGGTTTGTCCCACTTGCTTCATACCGTTATCCATCTTCGTGTCGTCCATCATTTTGTCGTCCATCTTCGTGTCGTCCATCATTTTGTCGTCCATCTTCGTGTCATCCATCACTTTTTGGTCCATCATCTTGTTGTCCATCATTTTGCCTGTGTAAATCAATGTTACCGACTGTTCCATGCCATCCCATTTCACGCTGTAGCCATAGATCTCTGCTGCTTGTCTCAGGTAAACAAGCTCCATGCCATCTTTCATGATTGTCCTGGGCGTGGCTGCACTCGCCACTCCGGCAAAGGCCAGGGATAGTACAAGTGCTACCAGCAGAATGAACGTCTTGCCTTTTGTACCTCTAATCATCTTTATCACACTCCATTTAAATTATCTTGCAAAAGCAGAGTAAGCTAAATTTCTTACAATTCTCTAAGCGAAGTATTACGATTGTATTAAAGCGTCCTGCTTTGAGGATGAATAGTCCTCACAACAAAAAGAGCGAACAAGAGAAATCTCTCTGCTTGCTCAATTTGTCTTCCCTGCCTATTGGAGTCCCATCTACAATTTGAACCTGCGCCGCGCAAACGGATTCAGCAGCTCGAGTAAGACAAGCCCGAGCACGATTGCGCCGGAGACCGGACCAGATAGCTATTAAGCAAGGAACTGCTCAAGGAGAGTTTTAACCTTGGTTACAGCATCGTCGGACAACATGAGCTTAAAATTGTCATACGACATTCGGGCACTCCCTGAAGAATAAGCAAACATTTGGTTTTCATAGGCTTCAATCGCTTTGTTAAGGTCCCCGTTGTGAAGGATGATCGAAAGGGCTAGCTCCATGGCATCGCGCATCGCAAGATTGACCCCGTCACCTGCTGGGGGAGCTAAATGCGCTGCATCACCGAAGAGTGTAACACCCGGCTTGCTATCCCATCTAAGCCCAATGGGAAGTGTATAAATACGCCTGGCGGTGACTGCTCCATCGGCACAACGAATGTAGTTTTTCAGCGGCTCTGCCCAATCGTCGAAGTAAGCCAACAGTTGTCGCTTTGCCTCCTCGGGCTGATCAAACGGAATCTCGCAGGTATCCAACCAGTTACGTTCCGCTCTAAACGACAAGCCGACTCGGATACGGCCATCTCCATTGAGTTGTCCGCTAATAGCTCTATGATCGCCAAGAGCAAACATGCTTCCCCGAGAGTTAAAGGCGGCCAACTCAGGATGCGCCATGCTGTCGATGCCGAGATCTACACGACTGATCCCCGTATACTCAGCCACGGCATCCGTTAGCGACGGACGAACACGCGAGAAGGCTCCATCCGCTCCGTCGACAAGATCGACGATGTCGGTATGTCCGTTTTCAAAGTGCAACTCCTGTTTGCCATCGCCCAAAGGCAACGCATCGACCAGTTTGTAGCCGTAACGGATGCAACCGGGTTCTAACGCGTTCAGCAGAAGTCCGCACAATACTCCTCGATCAATCTCCGGACGGTTTCCCGGCACTTTGTCGTCCGCAACATTGTTGATTTGGATTTCGCCATGTTTATCGAAAAGGCGAAGGTCTTGTCCTGTATACCTGGCTATCGCCTGAAAGTGTTCGAGTAACCCTGCTTCTCGAAGCGCTAGCTGCCCGGAATCTTCATGAATGTCCAACGATCCGCCCCGTTGGGCGTTCTTATCGCTGCTTTCACGTTCATAAACGGTCGAACGAATCCCCTTTTTCTGCAGAAGAAGCGCGAGCATCATACCACCCGGCCCACCATTTTAACCGACGGAGAAAAAAATGTATTTTTATTCAATTGGCAAGGGCTTATGAGGTGTACCCAAACAAAAAAAATGCTCAACCTCAGAATCAGTGCTTGACGTGATGTGAAGCTCCAGAGAGCCTCTTCGTCCCTAACGTCTTATGAAGCATGAAGAGATTTGTACGATTTTTTACACAAGTTCTCTCTAAAGCGATTCCAATTAATTCCTCTTGTACGAAAAATCGTACAATAAGCAAGACGCAGCATTCAAAAATCGATTGCTGGGCGTACAAAGAAGAATGGTTGAGCAGGTATAGTGCGCTGCTCAACCATTCTTTGTGTAAAACCTATTTCCTACTTTGTAAGCAGTTGTCTCTTCGAAGCAAAATCCTCTTTTCGGACAGCCCCATTCGTCTTTAGAATGGCAACTACAGCTTTTCCCAGTCGAAAATGACACCGAGCGCCGACGAACGATCCTTCATAAGCCAATCGTACACCTGCGGCGCTTCCAGCGGGGAGTGGCGGTGCGTAATCAGATGGTTTACATCCATTCGATTTTGCAGCAAATAATCGTAGTACAAGCTGTTCATGTCGTTCGCGGTTATGCCGTTGTAGTTGCTGGACATTTTGGCGTGAATGCCCAATATTGCGACGGAATTGGACAATACGCGGGGGCCTAGATGCTGCTGGGAAGGGGTGGACGTATCGCCGAGCAGCACGACCCGGCCCATCTCGCCGACTAGCAGCGTAGCAGGTGCCAGTACGGAAGGGTGGCCTGTCACATCGAAGACGACATCGAGCATTTTGCCGCCGGTTATTTGCTTCACCTCTTCGAGGGCGTTTGCCACATCCGTCTGCAGCAGGTGCGTTGCGCCGCTCCGCTTGGCCGCTTCGATACGGGACGAAGATGCAGGGTCGATCGCGACGATACGACGCGCCCCGAATGCGCGCAAATATTGCACGACTAATTGCCCGAGGATGCCGAGTCCGATTACTCCGACCGTCTCGCCCAGCTTAAGCTCGGCCCGTCGGACGCCGACCTGCGCAATTCGGGCTAAAGCCGTCCAAGCGGACATCTCGTGATCGATCCCATCGGGCAGCACCATCACGTTCTTATAATGGACGTTGAAAAACTGCCGGTGCTCTATCCCGACAAATACGCTGTCGCCGGGCTTAATGCCCTTCACTTCGCTTCCAACCTCAATTACTTCGGCCGACATACTGTATCCCGGGTAAAATGGGTATTTGACCCACGATTCCCAGTTCGTATTCGGATCGAACACTCCTCGCAAGCAGATCGTCTCCGTACCGGTGCTGATCAGCGATTTTTTGGCGGCGCAGCGAATTTGCTCGGGCGCTAGCGCCGGCACTTCCTGCTCCCGAACTTCGACAACTTGTTTATCCGCGAAAACGATATCGAGCGATTTCATTCCATCATTCCTCCGCAATATTTGGCTTCAACTTCATTGTAGAAAATGGCGCGGAAATTGGACACAGTCGTTATTGTGCGGTTTTTATCACTTCTTCAGGTTCATTGGAATGGTTATCTATTTGAAGAACCTTTCCCCACTCCATCTCGCGTTCCCAATTTCCGTCCCATTCCAAAATTTCGCTGCCGTCGGCGACCCACAGCAGCATCGAGCACGTTTCTCCCTCTCGGATGAGCGGCAGCCATTGCCGGAACGCTTCGGAGCATACTTCATCAATATGCGCCGGATCCATGCTGCGGAAAGGCTTCAAGCTTTGACGCTTCCGCCATCGCTTTCGGCTTGCCCGCTATGCTCGTGCTCGTCGCTTCGTCTGCCGTGACACCGTTTCGCAATCCATGTTCCCGTTAATAATCCATTTCCTGGATTCTCCTTTAGTTAGATAATTTCCAGCGCATTCCCATCATGCGGGACACTTTGACAAGCTGCGCATTCATTTGCCTACGCCAAGCTCAAAATGATGCGTCGGACCGGCCATATAATTGTGTCGCAGCCGAGCCACCGTTTGGAAGCCAGAACCGAACAAGCAAAGCCGGCCTGTCGTTGTATACTTTTAAGCATAGTCAATTCTTCAGCGGCAAGCCATGTTTGTGACTACAATCTTTTGAATTAAACTACGATTGGAGCAACAATGGAAGCATGGGGGGAGGTCAAGATTTTGCCTATGGGAATCCTTGTCCATTTTCGACCTACTATATCCTACCGGGTTCAGTCGTCGAAAATAATCTCTGCTTCCAATAGAATTCAAAGAATTACTCAAATAATAGTAGTACGATTCATTGTTTTGCTATCTTGCTGCGGCTAAACTGAAAACGTATCAGATATTCTGATGTATCATTTCCGCGGGATGCTTGAGCGAATGCCGGCATCGAGAACATATACAGGAGGTGTTGTCTAAATGTAGGGAAAGCGGTTTCTCTCTTACACGCAGTTTGCCCGGCTGGAAGCGCGGCACTGTTCTGGACTTTGCGGCGTAATGCAGAGTGATTGGGCGTGGTATCGGTGCGATCGATACATCGCGGTAGCGATATATGGCGTTATGCGATCGTTCATAACTGAAAAATTTGAATCAAATTGAAAGCGCATACCTAACGAACCCTTTAGGTTCGAATCCATGTTACACAGGAGTGATAAAAATGAAAAAGTGGGTCATATCGGCAGTAGTTGGCACAGTGTTGGTCGCAGCGGGATGCAGCGGTGCCGATAAGAAGTCGGCGGAAACGGAATCTCAAACAGTGCCTAAGGCGGCATCCGAGCCGGTAACGCTTAAGGCGCAATTTGTATGGCTGTCCGACGAAGAGTTTGACAGATACGTAGAAACGCCCGTGAAGAAAAAATATCCTCATATCTCGTTCGAAAGGCTGAAAATAGCTCCTCACGAAGAGAAAAAACTGGAGGAAATGGTTGCGAGCGGAACGTATCCCGATCTCATCTTTACCTCCAGCCAAGTCATGGACCCGCTTGTAGCAATGGGCTTTACCCACGATATCGAGCCGTTGATCAAAAAGCACGGCCTCGACTTGGGCCGATTCGAGAACGGTAGCATGGATACGATCAAGTTGGTCTCCGGCGGCTCCTATATTGCGGGTATTCCGTACAACAGCAACTTTAGCGCGCTCTATTACAACAAAGACATATTCGATAAATTCGGCACCGCTTATCCGAAGGATGGGATGACTTGGAACGATGCGATCGAACTGGCCAAAAAAGTGACCCGCTCCGAGGGAGGCATCCAATACAGCGGACTGCATGCTGACGGGATATTCCGTCCGGCTACGCAACTGAGCCTCCAATATATCGATCCGGCCACGAAGAAAGCGGTCGTCAATAATGATGGATGGAAAAAAGTACTGGAAATGTACCGGGATGTGTTCACCATTCCCGGCAACGAGTTCGTGCTGGGCGCAAAGGCTTGGGAATCGTTTACAAAAGATAGGACGCGGGCCATGTATGCCCATTCCAACCGGATCCCTCTCCTTCAGCAAATTCCCGATTTGAACTGGGACATGGTCGGATATCCGACATTTAAGGATGCGCCGGGCAAAGGACAGCTCTACGATATGCACGTTGCTGTTGTGACGGCGCAAAGTAAAAATAAGGATGCAGCGTTCCAGGTCATTCAAGTGCTTACCTCCGATGAAGTGCAAACGGAACTTTCGAAAAACGGCACGAAGTCGATTTTGAAAGATCCGAACATCCGCAAAGTATTCGGCGAACAATTGCCATTCGCCAAATCGAAAAACATTCAGGCAGCTTTCCAAACGACGCCGACCAATCCGGTACCCGTTACCAAGTGGGATTACTTGGCCAACAACTACATTACAGCGGAGACGACCAAAAAAGTCATTCTGGAAGGTGTTGACATCAACACAGCGCTTCGTGATGCCGAAGAAAAAATTAACAATTTGGTGCTGCAGCAAGGTGGGAAGTAGGATATTCAAGCAGAGGCTTGCTAACTACAATCTTGATCAGACCGGTGGTTAGCGCCCTTTCTCCGACGCCAAATTCTTATTGAATTGGATTGTCAACACTAAACTGGACAATTTTTATGAGGGCAATCGTCTGACTTCAGCCGGGGTTCGATAACCCAACGTCCCATGAATCCGATGTTCATTAAACCAGTGGACGTAATCACGGAGCTCGACAGCCAACTGCTCCAAGCTGTGGAACTGTCGCTGGTTGGCGAACTCCGTCTTGAAGATCTTAAAGGTGGCTTCTGCAACCGCGTTATCATACGGGCAACCTTTCTTGCTCAGCGAGCGCTGAATGCCGAAGGTTTCTAGTGGCTCCGAAATCAGTCGGTTGTCAAACTCGCTACCGCGATCGGTATGAAACATCTGGATCCGATCCAGCCGCACGGAAAGGCTTGCGATCGCCTCATAGACTAGCCCTGCCGTTTTGCGGATACTGAGTATTTGTGCACGTACGGAAGGCGATGCGTTCATTCTCTTCCGGCGAACGATTGTCTTTAGCCGAAAAGGAACATGTTTTCTGGCTTTGGCTAATCCAGCGATCCAAGGCGGACGCCGTTAAGTCGTACTCCTTGACGATACTCGTTCTCGATTTTCCGCTCTCTTATAGCTGGACCTTCTGCTTCTTAAACTCATTTGTAAATGTCCATCTAGCTTGAGACATGACTCATCCGCTCCCTATCATTTGTCTATTCTACGCCCCCTCTTTTTTTCTGTCCAACTCAGTGTAGCAGATCCAAATTAGTTGAAGAGTTTCTCAGTAAGCGAATGGCTGGAATCACGCTACCGACCATTGATCTTAGAAATACTGCAAACAATTGACTCTAAGATCATGGATATATAAAAATCGAAACTATCATCGTTAACCCCTAGGGAGCCCATTTACTTGGCTCCTTTTTTTGGTCCCCATGAGCATTTTCCCCAATGACAATTCGCTGCTCAAAATGCTGTACCTGGTCACGATGGGCGGCGTGCGCAAATGGACCGGAGCGTACAGAACTGGGGACAAATCCTGCTGCAATTAACCGTTTGTTACCCGGACCGCGTTCAGGTCCGCTAAAGCGACTTGAGGTGGAGGGGGAGGGTCTGGTAGGCTGCCCGCCCGGCGCAAGAACAGCCTTAACTCCCCTTCGTCCATCGCCCGTGCACCGGACCCGCCAGAAGCTCCAGGTCAAGTTGCCGCTCACCAGTTGCTAGATTCTGGTTTACACTTTCAGGAAAGAACCAGCTCTCATGCAAAAGCAAAAAAAGCCTGCACAGGCAGGCCTTCGCTATGTTTACTTAAGGAGGCTGTTAGGAGCCGGCGTTACAGCAACGGCTGCAGCAGCCGCTCAAAGACGGGCTGCAGCTTGTCGCTCATTCTTCTGAAGCCGAGATCGTTCGGGTGAATGCTGTCCGCCGAGCATTCGCCGTAATCGTCGCCGAGCAAATCAGCCCCACTCACGAAATGGACGTTCCGGTCTCCCTCGCTGCGGAACCGTTCAACAATTTCCTGCTGCAGCCGAAGCCGCTTCTCGCGCTCCAAGCGGGATTGCTTTTCGAACACCTCCTTGCCGAACCGGATCTGGGAAATCACGAGTATCGGCACATCCGGATGGACGGTGCGATAGATGGAAATGAACGCCGGCAGCGACTCCGCCAGCCTTTCCGTGCTTGGCGTGTTGCCTTCGTAATCGAGCACGAGCAAGCCTGGCTCGGGAATTTCCGCGATTAGATGTGCCAGCTCCGGCTCGCCTTGCGCATTGCCTGAAAAGGCGAGGCTGATGAACTCGAGCGGCAGGCGCCGGCTCATCATATTCGGATAGGCCATGCCAGGCCTAGACGCACACGCGCCGTGCACGATCGACGTGCCGTACACGATGACCCGTTTGGTGCTGGCAAAGCCGGGAAACGTGATCATGCTGGCATCCGGATCAACGCCGATATGAATCGCTTTGACGCCCTGATACAGCGGCAAATACAACGTAATGTCCTTCATGTCGTTTCCTTTTGCTTCAAAAAGCATGGATTCGTATGCCGTCGCCGCTTGGTCGAACTTGGTCGTGGCGATATAGCGCTGATCGCCCACGGGACCGATGTAGCAATCGATGCCGCACTGCACGAGCGGCGACATTTGATACATGCCGGCAGGTCCGGCGAGCTCGACGTTGACGGATAACTTCGGGGAATCCGTGCGAAACCGGATCTGCGCGCCGGTCGGATAATTCGCCAGCCGGTCCACTTCCGCGCGGATCGGGTAGGCCGGCTTAACGGGAAGTCGCCGGTAAACGCCGTCTTGCTTGAACCAGGGCAGCCCCGTGAGCAAAAACGGAGCTTCTGCGGCGGAACGCCAGCGCCACATGCCATCGCTTACCGGCCCGATCGCTAGCGCCCGGTCCAGTTTCTGCGCTTCGTGTTGATCGTTCATCGCCATACACCTGCCATTCAATAAAGGATGAGGTTAATCTACCATGAAATCTCGATCGATCCGCTGACCTTCTTCACGATCAGGCGATCGCCGGCCGGATGAAGCTCCGGCTCTAACAATGCCCCTTTATGGCTGATTTCCACCAAGCCTTTCCGCAAAGCTTCCTGCGGCGGATATATCGTTAAGTCCGCTTCCTCCAAACGGGATACGCCGATCGTTCGCACCGTGCGCTTCAACCGAGTCGGATACGGGCTTTTTTCCTGGCAAAATACAATTCCGGGCTGCGGCTGCCTCACGAAGACGCGGCATTCGTCATGGAACGTCCGCCCCAGCCGATACTCCGCGATCCCGTCTTCCACGTACGCCGTCTGTCCCGGGAACAGTGGCGCCCCTTCGAGAGTGCCCAGCCGGACAGCGGCCGTCGTGTCTTGGGCGCAGCCGGTAAACCAGTAAGCATTGTCGCTGCGAGCGACGAACAGCAGCACCGCACGGGCCCCGGCGTCTACTCGATCTTGACGCAGCGTCCAGCCGAAATCGTCAAGCGCGTAGCGCAGCAGAACCGACGAATCCGCGAACGTGCTTTCCTGCCGTACAGGCAGATTACTCGGCTTCGCTCCGGCAACGAAAGGCAGCGAGCCTCTGACCCAGCTGACGCGCCCCCCCTGCCACTCGGGCAGCGCCCGGGTCAGCGCGAACACGCGGGAGCTGCCGCCTTGCCGGACCTCGGCACGTACAGTTGTCGACGGATCGTCAAGCTGCGCGATCGTCTCGTCAATCGCTCCGTCGGACATCGTCAAGCCGTGCTTGAGCCGCAACGCCGGCCCGGATAGCCGGTACGAATCCGCTCGCTCCACTAGCAGATCGAGCTCCATTTCTCCCTCGAAGCCGCCTTCCGCATGACGCAAGTTCAGCATCCCGCACAGTTCATCGTCTTCCACCTTGCCGTATACGAGCATCCGGCCGCCACTGCGAATATACTGCGCCGCCCGTTCGGACCATGCGCCCTTCAGCAGCGAGCCGGGAACGAGCAGTACCGTGGACTTCTTCAGCTCCTCAAGCCGCTGTTCGTCCATACGGGCGAATTCGTCGGTGCTCACAACGGTGTTTAGCGGCAAGCCTTCATTGATGGCATTGCGAATCAGCCATTCCTCGAAAAAAATCGTCCCCGACCGACCGCCGTCTTCGGCAACGGCCTCCTGGTAATCCCGGAACGGGTAAAGCCATGTCAGCAAGCCGGGCCTGTCGGGGAAATCGCGGAGCGCCCGCTGCATATGCGGGATCACTTCGTTCGGCCCTTCCTCCCACATCTCTCCCTTCTCCGTGTCGATGGTCAAAATTTGCACGATGCCCGGCCCTTCGATTTGACCGTCCGCATTCAAGCGGCCTACCGACAACGGGCAATAAATGTCATGCGGCTCGCGGTCGTACAAATCCCACCACGGATTTTGCCAAAACCACGGATCGTTGGCGTAAAATCGAAACATAAACGTTTCCTTCGGAAGATAGGCGATCCGGGACATATACCCGGCAAGCTCCAGGCCGAAATCGTAGTCCAAGGCCGCCCACGGCGAGTTGGGAGGCGGAAACTCCAGGTACTGCTTGTCGTACAGCTCGCGCAACGGAATATGATCCTTGGCCACTTCCATGCCCGAGCCGTAGTTCGTTCCGCGCACCTCCGTGCGGAAGCCCGGGCACTCCCGCTTGAAATCGTCCCAGAACGACATCACGAGACCGCTCAGCTCGCGGTAATCGGCAAGCGGCATCTCGCTCCCGTCGAAGTTTGCGCCGAGGTACGTCCACGGAAAGTAAGATAATCCGAAACCGTTGGAAAACCAAATATAGTCAAACTCAAGCTCGGGGAGAAAGCTTTCACATTGGCGACCGAGAAACGTTCCGAACGAAGTTCCTTCCCCGATTCCCTGAGGAAAGCCGGCATACGGCGTCGGGTCGGCCTTCAGCTTCGACCACGGGCAAACGACCGTATAGTGGGCCTTCAGGGCGATTTCGCGTCCGCCCAGCCAGGCGCGGTTAATTTCCGGATGCCGCTTGTATTTGAAGTCGGAATAGGCGAATTCCGGCCCGGCGTCGAAGGTCGCTCCCACCTCCAGCTTCACCCCGAATTGGTCGGCGGCAACGCGCTTCAAGGTTCTTGCAATTTCCCGCAAATCGCCGTAAGTGATCGTCGCCGGGTTGTCCGTATAAGGGATTGCCGTCATCGGATTGCCGTCGCCGGGAGTATGGCCGAACATCTCCTCATTGGCGAAGCCGATGTATTTGGCCCACTCCACCTCCCGTTCCAGGTTGCCGTCCCACTCCAATATTTCGCTGCCGTCGGCTACCCACAGCAGCATGGTGCACATGTCCCCCATCCGAATAAGCGGAAGCCATTGCCGGAAAGCCTCGGCGCATACCTGCTCGATATGCGCCGGCTCCATACTGCGAAACGGCTTCAGGCTCATCTCCAGCGAGACGCGGCGAAGCGGCCGCTTACCTCCCGCTTCTTCGGCATACGTTCCCGTATTTGCCGCCGCATCGTTTTCCAATTTCGATTCCCGATCTGCGTGCATCTTCTTGTTCTCCTCCCCCGATCAAACGATTTCAAGCGGCATTCCCATCATCCGGGATACTTTGGCGAGTTGCGAATTCATCCGCCCTACGCCGAGCGCAAAATGATGCGTCGGCCCGGCCATGCACCACTGCTCGACAAATTCGGCGGCGCCGACGCGGAACTGGCAGCGGGTGTTCGTGTTGCCCGTTTGCGGGATCGGTCCTTTGATCGATTCACCTTCCGTCGCAATCCATTTGTACTTGCCGTCGCCGGTTTGGGAAATGCTGAGCATCGTCACGGGACCGGCAGCTATGCTGAATTCGACGCCGATGCCGGAGCCGCGCTTACCGTGAAACAGTTCCAGTCCCCGGATAACCGGACGGCCGTCGCTGATCTTCACGTTATGCGGACCGTCATGGCCAACCAATACAATATTGTCTTCGAAATCGCATGGATGCAGCTCCGCAAACGAGCCCCCGGCATCGAGCCGCTCCATGATCAGCATGGCAGCGCACGTCTTCAAGTCCGCCTCGCCGGCGAGCGGCACGCCTTTGCCGGTTAGCAGGGAGTTGCCGAGCACCATGTTGGAGCCGATCCGCTCGTATTCGTTGTTATCCAGCCCGCGATAGTAATACGCCATGCCCGTAAGATCGAATTCTTCGATAAGCTTATCCATCCCGACCGCCACGCGTGCCGCCCACTCCAGATCCTCCTGGCGTACCGGCCGGGTAACCGGATCGATAAACGGATCGGCGATCGTAAACATACTGTGGATCTCCGCAAGTTTTTCGGTTATTTCCGCGGGCTTCACTTCGCGCACCAGCTTGGCCAAATCACACATTTCCAACATGCGCACATGCGCCCCGAACGCGGTCGTGAATGCCGTCGGGTCCGAGTTCATGTCGTACATACCCTCGTACGTATGCCCCAGATAACCGATCTTGGCGTATTTGAACGCCCGGGCCGCTCTCGCCGCCTGGCACCATTCCTTTAGCTCGGTTAAGGCGCGCTCGTCGTCGTGCAAGGTGCCGACGACCATCCCCATGGCCGGCTTGCCCGCGCGAACGAGCACGCCGCCGATTTCCGGAAGCGAACAAATGTTGTCGTTGGCAAGCTGCATGTACGTGGTCGTGTTACGGTAATCCAGCCGACTTTGCGGCTGCAGCGCCACCAGCACCGCCGGAATGCCGGACTGCAAAATGACGGTCGCCGCCGTGGAGGACGTAACGTAGGTGCTCAGGAAGCAAAACAGCAGATCCACATCCTGCGTCTTCAAATATTGCGCCGCTTGAAACGACCGGTCCACGTTGTCCGCGAACCCAGCGTACACCACCTCCACTCCTAGTCCGACTACCATTTGCTCGAACTGCTTGCCGTAGCCTTCCAATTCTTCCTTCAATCCCGGAAATTGCCCCCAGTATGGCTCGTGTCCTACCGTAACGATGCCAATTCGTGCCGGTTTCCTCTCCCATTGTCGCATGACTCTCTCTCCTCTGCGTTGGTATATCGGCGGTTTGCGGCCCTTGCCGCAAACCTATAAAAACCCGTCAATTTCATTTTCCTTTTTCTTCCTGGACTTTATTATTGATCGCCTGCTCGGCATCACGAAGTGCCGAGTTGACGTCTTTTTTTCCTTGGGCGAATTCCAAGTATTGCTGGACAAGCTGCGATTTTACCGTATCGTCGTATTTGGTGACCACTTTCGTTTCCGCCATCTTGTTCACGTACAAAAGAAAGTGAGCGTAACCGGCTCCGTGCTGATCGCGGAGGGAGCGTTCCCCTCGTTCGGAGCTTGTCCCCTTGTCACCCGCCGGAGCGTTTTGGCTACAGCTTGCCGCCAACAACGTGAGAGCGCTTAAACAAACAACAGATAGCCACCCTTTTCTTTTTTCCAAATTCCCATTTCCCTCGATTGGAGTGCGGAAGCAGGAGCCAAGCGTTTGAATTTATATCTCATGCATAAGGGCCCTTATAATCTAATCATAGCTATTCATCTGGCCGTAAGCCATGATTGTGGCAACAATATTTTGAATAAAACTACGATGCGGGTTATAATGGAGGCGGGAGGTCGAGACTATGATTTCGCCGGTTGCCGTCTATTTCGAGCGTTGCGAGCCGAATTGGTCGTTTCCGCAAAGCGTAACGCAAAACCATATTTTGCTGCTGGTCACCGACGGGTCGTTCACTTACGTGGCAAATGGGGAGGAACTATCCTTGATCAGCGGGGACGTCTTGTACGTACCGAAAGGAACAGTCCGTTCGGGCAAGAACAGGCCCGATCAACCTCATCATATGTACGTGGCCCATTTCAGTTACGAAGGGGACGGGGACAAAACGTCTATTTTGCGGGAGGGATGCTGCCGTCATCTGAAGCTGTTTAACGCCGATTACTTAAAGCACCGCTTTTCCCTGCTCACCCAGCATTGGCTGCGGAAGACGAAATATTACGAAGCGATCTGCCACGGCATATTGCTGGAAATGCTGGCAATCGTCAACGACGAAGCGGACGCCCATCAGCTTCCCACTGCTACGATGAATTTGGTCATGCTAATTCAAGAATACATCGTGAACCATTACCGCGAACGGATTACGGTTGCCGCCCTGGCCAAGCAGGTCGATCGGACCCCCAACTACATCAGCGCCGTCTTCCGTCAAGCGACTGGCCAGACCATCACCGAATACATTCAGCAAATCCGCATTAATGCGGCCCGCGATTTGCTGATCAACTCGCAGATGACGATCGGGGAGATTTCCGAATATTTGGGATTCTGTGAGCAGTCTCATTTCAATAAAGTGTTTAAAAAGCTCACCGGTGTCCCGCCGTCTACTCATCTGAAAGAAAAAACGAAAGTATGGCGCGAATAAACACACTTATAACTAATATGGGGAACCCTTTATATTTGAGCATTTTGCATTGTGGCTGATGATAAATGGTGAATAAAAAATGAAGAAAGGTGAATGGTATACATTGTCTTCAATGGAACATTTCTATTCGAACCAGTGATTACTATTCATTTGCCGGTTGAGTAGACTTCGGTTACCGTCCCGTATAAACAAAACAACCCCGATTTCTGCGAGGATTTCTTTGGTTGATAGCCGGCATGAGTGTGGGCCTGTTCCTCGGTGCGCTCCTGTCTGTCACGGATTTGTTGCCGAGGAACGGCGACCGCTTGTTGTTCCTTAATCAGTTCCAGGATGTTGTTCATGTCATAGCCTCGATCGGCAATCACAGTCTTACCGGCGAGATCCATGTTCTGAAGCATTTCATAGCATATTGCTCGGGCGGTCGCATGAAATACTCTTCCCAAGACGAAAATTCAGGTCGCCGGCTCATAGTTGGTTTCCCGTTACTTCAAAAGATTTTGGTAATTGGGGAGGAAGTCCTCCATATCGGGGTCTTTAAGATGTTCAAAATGTTTAAGCTCAACTCCATCCGACGAGATCCGATAGGTAAGTACATCTTCGCCGACAGGTATATGAGGACCGACTATTGGTTGGGCATCTATTGTGATTAAAAAATCAAAACCACGGAAAGCAGCTACCCTTTCAATGCTCTTCACATTTACAGAATCCGGAGAAATAACTGGCGGTATTGAAATTACATCTGAGTATACCTCGTCAAGTTTCTCTTTCAAATGCGGAAGTAGAGTTAAAACAAGCATATCTTGCAGCTGCTGTTCCCTTGAGTCCTCAAGCGACTTATTCCCATCTGCATCTGAAGCTTGCTCGGAGTGAGCCTCTTCAGCAACATTATAGGCAAGCACCTCATTGCCTTCCTGTAGCTGTACTTCTTTGGAGAGTCCGTTAGCTAGAAAAAAAGTAACTTTACTTGGAAAGCTTGTTGCTTCAATTACACTCGAAGCAAATACAGAAGTTGTTGCCATTAAGAAGGCACCGCACAACACACCTGCAATAACATGTTTCTTCAATTCGTCCTCTCCTCTTCAAATGGAAAATTTCCCTATTCAATTGACGAAGCAAATGTATTGTTGGTTGCAAATAGGTATTTCGCGCTTAAAAGGCGACCCCCTAACGGCGGCCGCCCATTTGCAATCTCTTTATGTCCCGTACGCCCCGATTGACTCAATCCTGCGCAGCAGGGCGTACAGTCTTTTCTCCCCCGCGTCCTTGGAGCCGAGCGGAGCGGTTGCACCTTCGCTTCCATAAGCTCCGAGGTAGTTCGATAAACCGACCGTAGTCAATGAGACTTCACGGGTACCAGGGAATTGCCCCCAATAAGCTCTAAGACCAAACGAATACAGCCCGACTCTAGGTTTGCAGATTTGCTTAATAGGTGCTAATGAAACCATTTTTAACAAACCTCACTTCCTGAGAAATAATAGTCTATGTGAGCCGCATTCAATGATCTAGCTCTAGGAAATACAGATTTTGTAGCACTGATTTACTTAGGTAACATTCCTTAAGAAAAAAACTTCGTTATCCACAACATCCATGATGGAGCCATCCTTTCCAATCGGCTCCAAGAGATCTTTCATGAAAGCCCGCCAACGGACGTATTCGGGAACACCTGAGAGGTTACCTTGTTCATGCGGATCGGAGCCCAATCGGTACGAGGCACCTCCTATCAAAGGAGCCGATCACTCAAAATCGCCCGAAATCCCCTTGTATGGAAATATCCAGACGACGGAACTTCCACATGATCATCGATGAATACTATGTGATAGGGCATATCGGATGGAAGGTAGACAAGAATATCCTGATCGCTCTCGCATTCATATCGGATACCCTCCGAATTTCGGAACCATGAAATTCGCACTGCATGTTCAGTTCCGATAATCGGTAATGTGCCTGAAGCATAGTTCAGATCTCCAGTTTGCAGTCTGAATTCGAAAGCCAAAGGATCTCCATCCCCACTCGCATGGAAACCAAGAAAATAGCGGGATAACTGCCAAGACGGACATGCCGACCAAGCATGGCAATGGCTCCAGCGGTGGTCAAAAACTTCCAGCAAGGTCGTGGCTCCCTGTTCCAACATCCATCCCCAACATGTTCTGAACTGATCCAGTACAAAACTCGTCTCTCTCTCTTCCAGTAGTGCCGCCAGCGCAAAGTGCCCGAAATAAGGTGTAATGAGCTGCGGATTGTTGGCTGCAGGATGAGAGAGACGCGGGGCGTCCCCGAGATTGGGAAAGCAGTTCATCATATGTCGTTTCACCAGTTCGACGGCACTCCTTCGCTCTTCGCCGCGGAACAATCCGAATCGAAGTGCAAGCACATTGGCATGAAATCCCGGTTCACTATGTAGATGATCCTCGTCTATGCATGCGATCGGAATGGAAGGCAGAAGCATACCAGTAGAAGTTGTCATTTTCCTGCGAATAATCGCTTCCAGATGATCCTTTTGTTCGATCCTACGCTTACGCAGCGCTACTTCACCTAGTAGGTCGGCCCAATCCGCAATATCGACAATCGCTTTCCACGTTAATACATTAAGCGCAATATTCACTTTATCCTTTGAGACGATATGCCCCCAATCCACGAAGTCCCAATGAGGAAAGTGAGCAATCCCATCTTCCGTCAAAAACGATAAATAACAGTCGACGACATCATTTGCTGCGGCAAAGTGTGTTTGGAGAAAGTGTTTATCCCCGGATAGCCTGAAGTATCGCAGGCATCCAGCCACCCACAGCATGGCATATGAAGAGACGGGAATGATCTGACCGGGGTAGCAACCCACAATCATGCCGTCGTCAAATCGACAAAGCGCTGCCTGTTCCAAGCTTCTGCGGATCAGGTTCAGATCGCCGTAAGCAACGCTTAGCGTCTCCATTCCGACCGCTACGGCATCACCAAGCCACTGTCCCCGTTCGCGTGTCGGGGTATCGGTGAGCGCATCCTCGCTGCAAGACTGCAACGTCTCCACGCACACGTTCCAAATCCGATCCAGCAGCGGATCGCTGCTGTTAAATCGGCCGCTCGGAGTAGCAAAATAAGACTTTTGCACAGCGGCAACTTCATGAACGAAGATTGTGTTCGGCGGTGCCTCGATATGGAGCTCAAGAAAACGGAACCCTCTTGGCGAGTAAGTCGATAACGTTTGCCTGCCGCTTTGTGCAATCCACCGATCTACATGGCAAGAAGAGCTGGCGGAATACGTGATGACCGGTATGACTCTGCCGTCCGTCAAATACTCGCTGTACCCGGTTTCCACTTTCGTTCCCTCAGGCAGCTTCAGGTCCAGAATCGGTCGATACAGCCCGACCTTGCCGAAGTCAAAACGATACCAGATTCCATCCGGAGATAGGGTCGGTTGCAAATCGCGCAGAAGGAAACGAACGGGCGGGTCGTCCTTCTCATAGCCGAAGCGGTTCACATACAAGCCTGAACCGATTGAATCGGCGGCCATGGGGATGCTTCGGCAAGCAACCTGATTTCCAGAGCGATATTCCGGTTGCTCTCGACCGTTCCACGGTTCCTTGTAAGCGACAGGTTGCCACTTGTCGTCACGGGCTGATGAATCCCCCTCCCCATACTCGCACCAATCCGGAAGCAACCGCACATCGCAATACTCGGCCCAACCGAGTTGTCCGTTCACTCTGCGTCCCATCGGCAAATAAGCATCCAATTCCCGACAAATCCATGACAACGAAATGGGACCGTTTGCGTCCATCGCCTCTACCTGGACAAACGGAGGGAGCTTGTTGGAAGTCATCCGTGTAGCAACACCGTAATAGTGAGCAACGATCGTCAATGTATGCTCCCCTTCCGGAAGGTCCAACGCATACACATCGTATTCTGGCCAACGTTCGGCGAATCGGGCCGGCCCTTCCCCTATCTCCTTCCCTCCGCAATAAACGCGGTACACGTCGCATCCAAATAGATGAAGAGTTACAAGCTCCGGCACAGGAATAACCAGCTTTGTCTGAAACGCTACATACACATTTTGTTCACGCGACGGATTGGGATGCCAGAACGCCGGTACATGAATCATCGTCCAAATCCTCTCTCTCAAGTACGAGTCGTTTGCGAAACGTTGCGCCTTATAATATGCTGCGGCGGCATAGGAATTCCGGCTGGCCACAGCATATAGTCTTCGGAATAACGATCGTTTATGGTATGAAAATGATCGGGCGAGTATGCGTTGCTATGAGCAGGTACCATGTGGAGCGGACCGAACGTATTTCGCCGGGTCAAGAAGAGCTGAAGCTCGAAGCTGCCGCCCGTTTGCATAGGCTGCGTAATATCGGCTTCATACGGCATCCAAGGCATCGTTTGTGTCCCTCCATTCCCAAAGACGACCTTCGCGCAAGCACCGTTAATAGCCGGAAGCCGCAAGATATGGACATCCGCAGTCCGATCCTCATAGCTCCGTCCCCGTTGTTCATCTGCATCGAATAAAAAAGCAATCATCCCCCCGTAAAAGGGGAGCCCCTGCTCCGCCAGGTCACCCATTTCCATTCGCTCCGGGAGTGCTACAATCTGCTTTTCCGTATTCTGCAGCTTCACGCCGAAATTCCCAAGTATATAGACGGCTTCCAAATCAACGCGCTCATGAAATGCCGTTTCTAGCACGATTCGGTTCTCGCCCACACTGAGCAAGGAGGCAGCCAAAGGGAGCAATTGAAAGCAAGGGTCCACCCACTCTCCCGGTACCGGACCATTCGGCAATGGGGCGTCATTCACCAAAATAGTGAAATTTTCCGGATGCTCCATCGCCAAATACCATTGCCCCTCCGTGGGGAAATGATCGATTTGAAATCGAAATGCAAGGGAAATACGGCCTAGCGGCTCGCTCGGCCATTGACCGTGTGCGCGAGCGTACCACGGCTGGATCATTTTATTGTTGCGCCACTCTACCTCGTAATGATCACGCAGCGCACGATCCACTTTAAGGATTTCATCCTCTTCCTGCCAATCACCGTCATCTATTCGGTATGCAGCTCGGTCAAGCAAACATACATTGGGCTCGCTCAATCGATACGCAAACGGCCCGGTCCACTGCCTGACTACGGTCTCTTCATAAGAAGGCTGAAGTGGAACCGAATCGTCAGGAAACGTTCGAACGAAATAAAGCTGCTCTCCCGACGGAGGGAAATCTGCAATGATATCCAGACCGTCTGCCGTGTCGGTTGCGGGGACTCGTAATCTCTCACCTGTAAGCGCGTTCCATTGTTCCGCAATACCCCGAATGTTCAAACGTAAACGCACGTTACGCAGCCAACGGCCGCGATCCATATTTTGAAACAACACAAGATATCCGTCATCCGACTTACGAATCTGGCAATAAATGTCCCGAACAGGCTCCTCTGTCTTCATTTCGCTCGCTTGAGCGCGCACACGCAGAGATGGCGAACAGGCTTCCGTTATAGCTGCCTGACTCCATTCCACATCAATGGCCCGTCCCAAAGCCTGCACGATGGCTTGCGAAGGCAGCGCATTCGCATAAGCCGGCGGCGTGCCGGCGATGACAACACGGCCCCCCGCTTGCAGGAATGCTTGCAGTAGTTGCAGCGTAGAAGAACGTATCGTCAGCATCCCTGCAACGATAATGAGGCGATAAGACGACGCTCCGAGCTGAAGGACAGGTTCACCGGATTCGTCCGCTTCAACAGACCCGTACCTTGAAAGATGATGTTCGTCTCCATAATCGAAATCGATCTGCGCGCTCGAAAGCCAATGAAACAATTCCTTGTACTGTCGTTCGATTTCAATGACCTCGGGAGAATTCGCCGCAAGCATGGAAGACCACCCGCTGTATACTTGGCACCAAACGCTCTCGACGGGGTTCAGCACCAGTACATCACATGCCGCCTTCCCTTCCGACATGACCACAGCTATTCGCGAAAAATACGTTTCGACCTTCTCATATTCTTGCCACCAAGAGCATTGCGGTCCGATAGTCCCCGGAAAATCACGTTTTGCCTCGCCCTCCATCGTGTACCACGCGAGGTGGTGGCTTCGAGCGTTGATCCCGAACAATGCCTGCCAATCTCCGACTGCTTTGTGCCCCTGAAACGACATCTGCCAGCCGGTTGCACCGTACAGTTCGGAGAACAACCACTGCTTTCCAAATTGCCGAGCGACGGACGACAGCTGCTTGGCAATCCAATAGCAGCGATTCCCTTCCGTTAGCACGTCGATTCCCGGATCATCCATATATTCATAATAGCGCATGACCGAACCGGACATCGCCGTTTGGGCAGTCAACGAATCTTCATGAAGGACGTGGCCGGTCAATCGAAGGCCGTGCTTCCTGCACCACTCTTGCATCGGAACGGCGAAGTTGTCGAGAAACATCCGCTGCAGCAGTTCGACATAATGCCATTTCACCTGGGAAACAACGTTGCCGTCCAACCGGTAGAAAAGCTCAGGCAAATGGGGAATCAAATCATATCCGAATGTGCTGCGAAACCGGTCGAACAAATCATAGGTCCACGGCGCGTGTCTTTCCTTGTCTGGATTGAGGATCCCGAACCCATCAAGCAAAGCCCCCCGGTGCGGCTCATCTGTAAAAATCCCCTGTATATGGCTGCCGAACAGATCTCCGCACACCTGATTATACTTGTCGTGAGTCAACTCCAGAAACCGATTCGTCGCTTCCCGATTGAGGGTGTCCAAATACGTCGAGCCATTATAGAAGGAGGTCGATTGCATTTCCGTCACGGTAAAAACGAGCACAGCACCTTCATGAGGCAGTCGTTCCATAGATTCTTTCCTCAATTGCACACATTGTCGGATAGCAATGCCATCCATATGGCAATGAAAGGCTGCAACTACGGCTTCCGTCCACTGGAAGGCATCCGGTTCAACCGCATCCACTTTAATAAATTTCAACCGGTAACGAGGCTCCTGTGTCACGCTGCCTCCAGCAGTCCCGCTTGGCCAGCGGTCCTCGTCGTAGAGCCATGCTTCCATTCCGATGCGCTTCGCTTCTTCCGCGCATTCACGGGTGAACGTCATCCATTCGTCTCCCAAATATTCGGTCTTCAGACCAACTCGGGAATGCATGTAAAATCCGCCGAAACCCATTAATTTGAACGTATGGATTTGCTTTAGTAATTGCTCCCGATCCAATTCTCCGTTCCATGACCATAGCGGCTTGCCGCGGAATGAATTAGGTGGATTTAGGAATCGTTCATATAACGAATGTTGCATCCTTGTTTTCACCCTTTCATTGTTAAGCGAGGAAAGCTTGGATGCTTACTGCTTTATCCCTTTCTGCAACTGGCGTTTCATCCACGGATTCGCTACCATCGTATCGCCTTCTTGCATCAGAATCTCGTAAAGCCGATTTCGAAGCAGGGCAACAACACCCTTCAGTTCGGTATTGCCGATCAAGTTGTTCAACTCCGCAGGATCGTTTTGCAGGTCGTACAGCTCATCAACATCCGTCGGTTTCCATACCAGTTTCCAATGTCCGTCCGTAATCATCCGCTGGATAAACAAACCGAACTGCTGCCCGTTGTAGGTAGAGACAATTTCCTTGCGCCATTCCTGAGCAGATCCTCGACATAGCTGCACCAACGATTGTCCTTGGAAATCACCAGGCGCAAACCCTGTCCATTCGGAAAGCGTCGGCGGAAGATCCAACAAGTTATAGACCATCTCTTCCCTCACTTGTCCGGGGGTGACGCCCTTCCCCCGAATGATCAGAGGAACGTGAACAACATCCTGATACATGACGCAATGCTTATCCATCATCCTATGTGCACCACACATATCGCCATGATCGGCGGTAAAGATAATCAGCGTTTCCTGTCCCATCTCCGATCGATCCAAATAATCGACGATCTTCCCGATCGCATCGTCCATCTGGCTAATAAACGCATAGTACAAGGCGACGGTCGGGGACCAATCCGGCCATTCATAGTTCTCGACGCCCCAATTAAACAATTGCTGCTTTTGGATGTACGGCTTGTTCGTGAAAGAATCGTCGAAATTGTCCCACTTCGGCACCTCGTCCGGATCGTAACAGGAAGCGAACGGCTCACTTGGTCTGCACGGAAGATGCGGCTCGTCGAAATCCAGGCGGATATGCCACGGCACAGCGGGATTCCGTTCGTACCGCTTCATCAACTCGATCGTTTGATCTGCCATCCAATGTGTGCGGGCATCCTCTACCGGGACCGGTTCCGTTTCGCCAAAAAATCCGTTGCGGTATCCAGTCGCACCATAACGCTCATCCCGGAAGAGCTTATAGTCCTGCAAGGAGACGTATTCCTCATATCCGTAATGCGTCGGATCGAATGTGGGATGTACATGCCACTTACCCAGGTATGCCGTCGCATAACCGGATCTCTGCATTTCCCTGGGCCACGAATACGAGTTCGGGTTCAAGGCCGGAATTGGGGGACCCAAATCATAATTCCAGAGCGACCCGAACGTTTCGGGTCGCCTGCCATTCAGCAAGCTTTGTCTAGCCGGACAACATAAAGGAATATGCGTATAGGCGTTGGAGAACCATACACCATCACCGGCCAATCGGTCAATATTCGGCGTACGGACAGGATATTTTCGACTGTATCCGATGCAATCATAGCGCAGCTGATCAGACACAATGAGCAGCACATTCGGTTTCTTCATCCGATCCTCCACCGTTTAAGATTACTTCTCACTGAAACGTAAATTGCAACTCGCCTAACCCGATTTCAGCCTTAAAGATCTTAGGCGGAGTCGGCGCCTCTGAGGTTGCCGCGACATACAGGGCACGGAATGTGTCATTGCCCAAATACTCCAGCTGTCCCGTACCATCGATCGTAGACAGACCAAGAAAGTACACGTTGCTATTTGTTGCAGGTCCGTCACTGGTAGCCAAAAGCGGATATTGACGCGAGGCATCCCTTACCCACAATAGTCCTTCCCGCGACAACTCGATGGTCGGGTGGGTTTGATTCGTAAGCGGGTTCTTGACGAATGAAATGCGGACGAACACCCGTCCTCCCGGAGCTTCATTCGCATATCCGATCTGATTGCCCAACTGCCCCATGCCTGTAACAGTTTCACGCTCCAGCCAATCGAATGTTGTCGGATCGGCCGAACGGATTCTGACATGCGATTGAGCAGCGCCATTCACATAGTAGTACACATACATCCACCACTTCTTGCCATCGGGGTCGTCCGGGACATATACCATTTCCTGATGCGTCAGCTTCGTCGATTCGGGAGAAGCCAAATGGATGACGACGCCCCGATCGGTTTTTCTTGTCCAGTTTACCCCGTCGTTTGAGGTAGAGAGCCCAATTCGATCTGCCAATACCGTAGCCGTTTCCCCCGTATCCACCTGTTGACCCGGAAAAATTTGCGCCTGCCAGAACATGTAATAAGTGCCGTCAACCTTGATGACTTCGGGCTCCAACGTATTGTCCGTCCACCAGCCGGAGTAGCCTTCTTCTTCCCCTTTATAGAAGGCCGGCCGCTCGATTTGGCGAAACCATTGATACCCGTCAGACGAATGGGAATATAGAATATGATCCCCGTCGTACACATTCTCATTGTTCACGAGAATGGGATCTCCGTTCTGATCCACCGTCTTCCAGCGGCCGCCGGTCCAAAGCTTATAGCCTGTTCCGTCTTTGATCAAATGGGCGGAATAATCGTAGGCATCGAGTCCATAGGCGAATCTTGTTCGGAAATACAAATTGCCAGGAATGAATTCCACCAGATCCACTGCTCCGTCAGCATTGATTTGACCGATACGGGGAATTGCCGAAGCATTGTCCCAAGTGTGCTTTGATATTAAGTGATATTCGCTTTTGGTACCGATCTCGCCCGGTTTCGGCCCGAATGTACCGTCTCCTCTGCCCATACGGAACGCAAATCCGGTCGAATGCGTGCTGCTGCGGTACAGCCCGATATCCGCCAATCCATCCTGATTTACATCGCCGATCACAATCTCCCCACCGACAATCGTTCCGTTCCAGCTAGTGCTCGATATTCTAGGAAATTGCCCAGTACCATCACCGTACCCTATATCGATGGAGCCCGTAGTTCCTGTGTAGACGACGAAGTCAGCCTTTTTGTCCCCATCTACATCGCCGGCTACAATCTGCCCGCCTGAAATCGGTACGCCCGAAGCGATCGTGGTTCCGCTGAATCCACCGGATCCGTTCCCGTAGCTGATTGTAATAGTGGCGCTGGAGCCGGTAACCTTGACACCAGCTAAATCAGCGTAACCGTCGCCATTGAAGTCTGCTGCGACAAATGCGCTATTTTTCCCGTCATTCCACTGAAAGGTGTTTGCACTTCCAAAGGTGCCGTTCCCTAAACCGCGGAACCATTGGAGTTGACCGCTGACAACATCGTAAAACAACGCATCATCCAATTTGTCGCCATCAACATCGGCAAGGCGAAACCGCATATTGCTGTTCCAGACGATATTCATCACATTTGCAGATTCGTTGCCGAAATTGAAACCGTAGTTCGTAAAGTCCCGATTCATGGCCTTTTGATAACCGTAAAATTCACTTGTATAATCCACCGAAGTGAATCCCGTAAACCCGCTGTAGCTCACCGTCTCGGTAATCGGCGCAGCGTTGCTAACCGTAGCACCCCAGACCGTGGACAACCCTAACACACCAATCAGCAGCTTCTTCTTCACACAAACAACTCCTCTCCTATGCCACGAAGTTATTTACTTGCCGACTTCCAACGATCGTACGCTTTCTGATAAAGCTCCACATACTGCTTCACTTTCATCTTCTCTAGCATGGCGACATATTCATTCCATTTATTGTCCAATGACGCATCACCGACAATAAATTTGCCCGACATCTCGCTGATGTACGTTGTAATATCGGTCTCCAGCACTTTCAATTGCTGCAGCTCCTCCAAAGTGAAATAGGTTAATGGGTAGCTGTCTCTAGCGATCGGCTCGAGCTTCTTCTTGCTTTCCGTAGCAATGTGATAATTCAACGGGTTTGTTTCCTGGAGCTTATACTCGTTTAATTTTGAAACCGGTTCATGAATACGAGGAATAAAGATTCCCGCATTCGGTGAAATCGTCCCCCGGAATTCAGCAGGATTCGCACCCTCCGGAACCAAAGCTTTCAATCCTTGCTTGTTGTCGATGTACTCGAAATGCTTGCCTTCAACCCCTTGCGCGGCGAGAATCGCTCCTTCTTTGCTGTACAGATAGTCCACCCAACGAATCGTCGCTTCCGGATTCGGGTTACTTGAAGTAATCGCAAAAGTGCCCTTCGTCAAATAGTTGTTTCGTATCGCAAACGGTTTTTCATTTAATGCAGACGTTAGTGGAGGCAGGATGCTATAGTCTTTGTCAAGGTTATTGCCGACGACTTGGAACGGTCCGCCTGCTGCTAACACACCGATTCTGTTGCCATTGCCTTTAGCATTTTTTTGCTGAACCGTCTGAGAGTACCCTTCCTTATCCAATAGTCCTTCTGCATAGAGCCGATTCATGAAGGATAGATAAGCTTTGTATTCCGGTTCATATGGCGCAAAGCGCACTTTGTCCCGATCTATCGTCAAATTGCCGGTAAACCCGAATGCATTCAGCAGAATCGATTGAATATCGGGTATGCCGGTGCCAGCGACCAGATGGAACGACATCGGAATTTCGTCTTGCTTGCCGTTCTTGTTCGGATCGTCATTCTTGAACGCCCTCAATACCGTAATCAAATCGTCCGTGGTTTTGGGCATTGGCAAATTCAGGGCCGTCAGCCAACTTTCATTGATCCATAGCTTAGGATAAACGCCGAAAGCACCGGGGGTATCGACAAAAGGCAGCGAATAAATATGTCCGTCCGGGGTGGTAATGTTGCGGCGAATATCCGGATAGTCTGCCAGCAGCTTCTGCAGGTTAGGCGCATAATTCGCAATGAGCTTTTCCAGAGGGATTAGTTGGCCTTGACTGCCGAATAATATTTCATCCTCCGGAAGCAGATTCGCTCCAAACAGCACATCTGGCAAGCTCCCGCTGGCAAATTTCAATCGTAACTTCTCCTTATAGCTCTCGACTGCAGGGGTATCAAATTCGAAATTGATGTTCGTCTGTTTCGCCATTTCCTTAAAAAACGCCATTTCCCCCCATATTAACTGGTTGGCCGTTTTGGCCCCCATCATCTTTAGGGTGATAGGCTTGGTCACAATCGGAAATCCCGTTTTGTTCAAATTTTCCGGAGTCGCTTCCTTTTTTTGTTCCGGTTCAGCTGCCTTCTTATTCGTTTCATTGCATCCTGCTATGACGCTTGCTGCCAGCATCGTCGCCAGGATCGCCGGAAGCCATGTTCTCTTTTTCATGGGTAGACTCCTCTTTTTTAGATGGTTCTTTTCTTTGTGTTCTTACCCTTTCAGTGAGCCGATGAGCACGCCCTTTACAAAAAAGCGTTGGAGAAACGGATAGACAATCAATAACGGCAAGGCGGACACAATCATCACCGCATATTTCAGAATGTCCGAGATTCTGGCTTGCTCCGCCAAGCTATCCAACTGATCCCCATTCATGAGCATAGTGGTGTTCATCTCCTGAAGGATCAGGATTTCCCTTAGAATCAGTTGAAGCGGAAACAGACTCCTATCAGACAAGTACATCATCGCTGCAAAATATTGATTCCACAAACCCACTGCATGAAACAAAGACATGACTGCAATGATCGGACCGGCAAGCGGCAGGGCGATGCGTAAAAACACGCCGAATAGATGACAACCGTCTATTTCTGCAGCCTCCTGCAGCTCATGCGGGATGTTCATGGTGAAAAATGTTCGGGTTACAATAATGGACCAAATCCCTATCGCATTGGGTAGGACAATCGCTAACCAACTATCCATCATTCCGAGATTTTTAATCAATAAGTAGTTGGGAATGAGCCCGCCGTTAAAAAACATGGTCACCAGCAGAAAAACCAGGATGACGCTTCTGCCTCGCATATCTTTGCGCGACATGGCGAAAGCACATGGAAGTAAAATGGCAAGATGGATAGCTGTGCCCAAGAGCGTATACAGGAGCGTATTTCGGAATCCCATCCAGATTTCCGCGTTTTGAAATACCCGTGCATACCCTTCGAACGTAATGCCTTTTGGCCAAAGCCACATTTGCCCCGAATTGACAGCCAATGGATTGCTGATAGATGCGCTTAAAATATAAGCTAGTGGATATAAGACCACCGCCAGCAGAATCAACGTAAAGGCGAAATTGAACGTGACAAACATTCTGTCTGACAAACTGCGGTTCATTCGCTCACCTCTATAACAGACTTGTGCTGCTGAATTTACGGGCAATCTGGTTGACAGTCAGCAGCAAAATTAGATTGATGACCGAATTAAACAAACCTGCCGCACTCGAGAAGCTGTATTGACCTTCCATAAGTCCGCTTCGATACACATAGGTTTGAACGACGTCGGATGCCTCCAGGTTTAAGGAATTTTGCAGCAAGTAGACTCGTTCGAAGCCAATCGACATGAAGCTGCCGGTATTGAGAATCAGTAGGATAATAATTGTAGGCATAATCCCAGGGATGTTGATGTGCCAAATGCGTTGAAGTCGACTCGCACCATCGACAGTCGCCGCTTCATGAAGCTCCGGATTAATCCCAGTCAAGGCCGCCAAATAAATAATGGCCCCCCACCCTAGGTTCTGCCATTCGCCAGACAGCACGAAAATACTCTTAAACCATCCCGGTTCGGTCATGAATGAGATCGCATCTCCGCCGAGCAAACCTACGAATTTGTTCACAATTCCTGTAGATGGGCTTAAGAAAGCAACGATCATCCCGCTCATCACAACAACCGAGATAAAATGAGGCGCATATGTAACCGTCTGCACCGTTTTCTTGTACCAGTTATTCGAAAGTTCGTTCAAGGACAACGCCACAATGATGGATACCGGAAATAAAGCCAACTGATATAAACTGATGAGCAACGTATTTCGGATCAATCGACCGAAATAAACGGACTGAAAAAAACGTTCAAAATGTGCGAATCCTACCCACTCGCTTCCCCATATTCCCTTGGTGACTACATAATTCTTAAATGCGATTTGAACGCCGTACATGGGTACATACTGAAAAACAATAAAATAAAGGATCGCCGGCATTACCAAAATGTACAATGGCCAAGTCCGACTCAATCGTGATACGTGTATCTTCTTCACCCCCTTTATACTGTGGCGCAACATTCATCACACGAAGTATAAACATCCGGAGCCATACGCGTAAATATACCGTTCATTTTCGAATGTTCCGATGGTGACATGCCGTATTCCGGGATGTTCCGCAGATGATCGAGCATGTTCCGCATGGTAAAAAAAAGAAAGCCGAGCATTTCAGCCCGTCTTTCTTCCACAATTTCCGCCTATTAGGGGTCGCGTCGTACTAGTTCTTGGAATAAAGCTTACGATACTCACCAGGTGTAATGCCTTCTTGCTTGCGGAATTTCTCGATGTATTTCGAAACACCGATGTATCCAACAAGTCCAACAATTTCCTTTACCGAAAAGTCCGTTTCGACTAGCAACCTTTTCGCCTCTTCTTGCCTCAGCTGTTGCACATAATCGGTGAAAGTCATCCCTGTTTGTTCTTTAATAAATCGACTAAGATACGATGAAGATAATCTGAAATGTATGGCAAGCTGCTCCAGCGAAAAGTCAATGGATTGAAAACGGGACTGAATAAGCGTGATGACTTCATTCTGTAATCGCGTATTATTGCTCTCACGCTTCCGGACAACGTGATTGCAAATATCCTCTACCAAATGGCGAAGCAGCACTTCAAGCTCCGATAGCGATGTGAACTCCGCAATGTCGCGAATTTTATCCGTGTTGTCTACGATCCTCAACTCTCTCATCAATTTAAATACTGAATTGATCAGATCGGAGTATTTCAACCGTAGTATCGGCAGCGACTGCCCCCGTTGCGCGATGCTTTCGATAATAATACGCAACGTTTCCGTTGCAATCCCGGCATCCCCCTGCTTTAAGCTTTGAATGAACCGGATTTGATCCTCAATCGGATACCATAAATCATCGTGATTCCCGTTTTGGATATCGTCAAAAAAGATCACGCCCCCGCTTCCTTCGCGAATTCGGTATTCCATTGCCCCCGAAGCCTCGATATAAGACCGATTGATTAGCTTGGGCTCTGAATACATTTGTCCTACAGAAACCGTTAGCCGAGCGTCAATGCGACTAACCACTCGCTGCTGCAATTCCATCACCACCTTATGCCGCATTCGCTTCGTATCTTCATACTCATTTTCCAATGCAACAATGAGTACCATTTCGGTCTCCCAGTCCTGTTTGGCACCGTACGCTACGCCGCCATCGAATACGAAATGATTCAATATACGCGAAACTTCTTCCTTGTGCTCGGCGGAAAGCAATCCGATAGGCCCGTTCTCCAAATCCACGATCAGGACAAAATAGCAGTTCCCCTGCAAATATAAGTCATGCATGGAAATGCCTTTTTCTAATTGCTCATTGCTGAGCTTGCCTTGCAGCAAATGAAGCAGAAACTTCTCTTTCACGATTTCCTTCTGCAAATCAACTCGTTCAATTAACTCCAAATTGCTTCTATGTGTGGTGCGAAGCGTATTCCCGATAAAGTCCAGCTCGTTTTCAGCGAGTTGTTCGGCGGATCTTGGTAAAATGTTAAGCGCATTCTGGAATAAACGATCGATAGGTCTATATTGTCTTCTCGAAATGACCAGAGTACCTAAAATACCAACACAAATGAGGGTCGCTAAAACAAAATAAACTACAATCTTCATGCTGATAACGCGCGAAAGAAATTGCTCCGTCGGCATCAGCGTGACGAACGACCATCCGGTACGCTCCGAGTCGACATATGCAAGCGAATAGCTCTTGCTATTCCAGGCAATTTGCCTGATGCCTGGCGACCAGTTCTCTTGCCATACGTCCGCCAACATCGATTCCGTTATAGGCAAGCCGCTGTTCTTATACGCCATTACCCGCTTGCTTTCATCCAAGACAAAGATGCTTCCGCGAAGATCACCAAGCAAATTTCCAATCTGATTCGTCAAACTTTCACCATTGAGTAACAAGACGACTTTGCCATAATGCAAAAAGCTATTCTGAGGAATAGGAGAAACATAGGCAATCAAATTGGAATACTGGCCTTTAAGTTTTAAATTGACCGCCTGGATGAATTCGGAACCTAGCATGATATCCGAATCTTCTAACCACTGGGATATATCACGATCGGAAAAACGATAATACTCATTCGCCAACGTATCTTTGGACATCGTACCAAGCGTAGAATACAATTCCTCGTTCCCATAATAATATAAGAGGATATCTTCTAGATGGGGATTATAGGATTGATACCGTGCCAATTCACGTACAGATTCAAGTTGAGCGTATCCGTTTCGGCCAACCATGAGAGGCGTTAACTCTGGATCCATGGACAAATGCGTAGTCAGGGTATTCATCTCTTGCATAAGCTTATCGATTTCATCGCGCACAAGCTCCAATTGGCGCATATTGGTTCGTTCGATTTCATGCTGAAGACTCACAACGGCGTTGTAATAAACCATTCCTCCTAAAATCAGAAAAGGAATTGTATAAATTAAAAAATAAGTCAGCCAAATTTTCTGTTTTAGACTTAGGGATCTTTTCACGCGCCTCTGACCGCCTTCCGAGTAACTCACAACATGTTCATGCACAAAAAATCCGCCTTTTGGCGGCCAATTTACGAATATATGTTCATGTCATCTGACAACTGCCTTTTTATGATCTTGACCAAGATTCGTTCCAACAGCTGGTAACGGCCTTTTGCGGCCTTTGATCGATCGATGCCGGGCAGCCCTGTCGTAGCGGATCGGCTGTTCGATTCCCGGCCCCTAGCGGCTGGAAGGCAAAAAAAAGGAGATACGACCGAATGTATACGGTTGTATCTCTTCCGGCTGTCCGGTCAAACATACTGCTACGCGGTTTTGTAATATAGTAAACAAATAGATTAACTTGGAATAATCGAATTTGACTAATAGTAGCACGCAATCGGTCACCAGTCAATGTTTAATCCAAGTTTTCCGCCTGGTATTAAAAAACGCTGTATGGAGAAACGGAGTCTGCCACACCGATGCGCGATCGTCCGTACACCTCTGCTTTCTGAAATTTGGGCTTCTAGCGTACCGGCGCGGAACCGATTACATTATTCTTCAACTGAATTTCTGATTTGATGGGCTAACCAATATAGCTCGGCAAGATCAGAACGACCCATCTCTTTAAATCTTTTTACTGCTTCCTCAATATCAACTACTTCTACTGCAACAACTTCTTCTCCGCCTTCGGGATTCAATGGTTTGGTAACGATGTTGACTTCCCCAGTTCCCATAACTCTTACGAAATGCGGAAAAGGAAGATGGGGTCTGTACGGTTCCTTCGCATGATTGAAACAATCAAAATGACCAAATATACGATAATGAATCAATTCAGCTCCCAATTCTTCCATTACTTCTCGCCTTAAGCACTCCAAATAAGCTTCATCGGGTTCTAATGTTCCACCGGCTAACTCCCAGTCTCCATTGGATAATTTCATCATGACATACTGATCCATAACGGTCGGAACAATACTAATATTACTGACCAAAGATTCTTCAAATTGAGAATTTAGCACAAATTTCCATGAGACTGTTCCACTAGTCATCGGCTGATTTAAAGTCGGGAAGTTCGTTAAATTATTTGTCATCCCTGGCCACACCTCCTCCTTGTTCAATGCTGCTTTAGTTATTGCTTATCCTTATACCTGTTGAATGAATTGCCTCTTCTTTAAGAGTACTACCGAGGGGTTGTCTATTCCTTCTTTAAGATAAAGAACTCCAGAAACATGTGAATGTCGCTGGAGTTCTTTTATAATCTATAGTTTGCAAGTTTTACATGCACATCGGCCACAAGCCTTCGCTTTTGCACCAGAGCCGTATTGCATTTGTACGCGCTCGTGAGGCTTCCAACGCGACAGCTCCGAAACTGACTCTTGACCTGCCCTCGGTTGCAACGTCGCCCATTGCTCCGGATTGCTTTCGGCAGAACGCACGATCTGCTGCCAGATCTCTTCTATAAGCTCTATAGGGAGCGGGGTAATCTCCTCGCTAGGTCCGGTTTGACGATTCAGATCGGCAGCGACTCGTGTTAACTCAGCTTCGCAAGCCAAAATGATCTGCTCGCCGTATTCTCGCGTAGCTTCCTCCGCATCTTGTCCGACAGCAAGCCTCCCCCCGGCGCCTGCCACAGATTCCAACGGTTTCTTGGACAGATCGACGAGGTCGGGGCGAATGTGCATCAGAGCGGAGATTTCGTATTTTCCTGCATGATCGCCGACGAAAGTTCCTTGAGTCAAATCGAAATCCGTTCCATACCAAATCCGCATGTTCACGCGTTCCATAAACAGATTCGTTATGTTTCGAAGATCGTGCAGATGAGCACCGCCATGCCCGGATAAAATAATAGCGTGCTGAAAGCCGGCATTATAAAACGCCCGCAGCTGGTAGAGGTAAAAATGGTAAAAGATAAAGGAAGGCACGGACGTCATATGCGGGTTGTTCTCCCCGACATTCTCTTCCAAAAATCTCGCCGAAGGTCCGACTTCGTGGATGTGGTAACCCATCGTCGGAGCAACGATGCCGCCGATTTTTTCAGCAACGCTTCTGCACAAGTGCTCCGCTTTGAACGTGTCCAATCCAAATGCGCTAATTTGCCCATGCGGCTCGCACAATCCTAGCGGCATGTAGACAAGGGGACATTGCTGCAACCGGCTTTTGAATTCGGACGGAAAAAGCTCAGCCCATACTACTTTCGGAGTGTCTCCCGATATACTTCTCATAAGTGTCTCCTCGCATGGTAGAAGTGACGAATCCAACGCTCTCGAATCTTCATCGTTTCGAAAATATCGTCAGGCAGAGGAGCTTTACGGCTTGCTTCAATGTTCTGCGCGGCATATTCTTTTACCTGCATGGAAGAAATGGCAACCGTTACGCCGGGATGATGAAGCACGAATTTAATGGCCAGTTCCGTCAAGGTTTCTGCATATTGCGGGATATACCGACGAAGCCGTTCAACCTTCTCCAGATAGACATGTCTCGGTAAGCAATCAAAGTAGTTATACCGGTAATCGGTACTCGGGAACACGGTATCTTCCTTCAAAAAACCGGTCAATCCGCCTTCGTCTAAAATCACTCTTGCAATGACCGCTACTTGATGTTCGTGACAGATCGGAACCAAACAATCCAATGCCACGGAATCGAAAATATTAATGACTGTCTGAACGGAATCGATAACACCCGCTCTCACTAGCGGAATCGCATGATCGTGCCGGTGATCCGGAAGGGAGACGCCGATGTATCGAACTTTCCCTTCTTCCTTCAGCCGAAGCAGCTCCTCCATCCAATAGTCGGACGAGTCCCACTGCGGCCAATAAATATGCAGTTGAATGAGGTCGATGGCGTCAATGTCCATTTGCTGAAGCGACTTCTCTACGCTGGCCCGAATCGAACCTTGCGGATAGGCCGTATCGACCGGAGCCGGAAAATGAAAGCCTGCTCCCGGAAGCGAATGAGGAGTCGCGGAGGCGGCGGCTTTGGTAGCGATAAACGGCCGTTCCCCCTTCCATTCCTTCAAGGCTTTACCGATAATTTCTTCCGATCGTCCGTATACTCGGGCAGTGTCAATAAAATTCACACCATTCTCCAAGCTATACAAAATGGAACGGATCATGGCATCGTCATCTTGTTTGCCGAAAATGCCGTCCAAACCCATAGCACCAAAGCCGAGCCTGCTTATGTTTTCATCGGATCGTGCGAACGTGGAAAGCTGCAACGGTTATCCCCCCTACTGTAACGTTTAGTTAGTTATAGCATGGCGGACATCGCAATACTTCGCTAACCCGTACAAAAAAGTTGTATTTTTGTTCAAGGTATAAAGGCAAAGGCACAAAACCAAAAAACAAAAAGAGCGAACAAGAGAAAATCTCTCCGCTCGCTCTATGTGTCATTCTCTGCCTATTTGGAGTCCCCCTACAGTTTGAGCCTGCGCCGCGCAAACGGATTAAGCACCTCGGAAAAGACTAGCCCGAGCGCGATTGCGCCGGAGATAAGCAGCGCTTCCGACGCAAGCTGAAGCGCCGTGTCGTAATGGTTTTCCACGACGTTGCGCATCGCGTCGTAGGCGGTGCCGCCCGGCACGAGAGGAATGATGCCAGCCGCGCTGAAACCGATGACCGGCATTTTGTACAGCTTCGCCAGCAACTGGCTCGAGACGGCGACCGCAAATGCCGCCGCCAGACTTGCCCCAATCGCATTAAGCCCGGCCTGACCGCACAGCACATACAGCATCCAGCCGAGCATGCCGACAAATCCGCAATGCGCCAGGCGTTTGGCGGGAACGTTAAACAGGATTCCGAATCCCGCCGAAGCAATGAAGCTTGTGACCCATTGATCGATACCCAAGGCCGTCCTCCTTATCTACCGCAAAATGCGGTCAAATGGATAATACGAGCGCAATACCCGCTCCGATCGCAAATGCGGTGAGAAACGCCTCCGCTCCCTTGGACGTGCCCGATAGCAGATGGCCGGCCATCAAGTCCCGCACGGCGTTCGTGATCAGAACACCGGGAACGAGCGGCATGACCGAGCCAATAATGATCTTGTCCAAATCGTGCCCGAGTCCGTAATAGACAAATAGGCGGGAAATGGCCCCGAGTACAAAGGCCGCCAAAAATTCGGCGAAAAACTTGACCGCCACGAAACGGTGAATCCATACGAAGGCGACATAGCCCGCTGCCCCGGCAAGCACAGCCGGGATGAAGTCGGGCCAACCGCCACGAAACATGATCAGGAAGCAGCCGCTGACGAGCGCCGCGGCGGCCGCCTGCAGCGCTAAGGGATAAGACCGCTTCTCTTCATCCAGTCGCTTCAGCCGTTCGTACGCTTCCTCCGGCCGTACCCCGCCTTCGACGATTTTCCGCGAAATGTCGTTGACCTCGGCCAGCTTGCGCAAGTCGGTTGAACGCTCCGAAATCCGGAAAATGCGCGTATTCGGCTCATGACCGTCGATCGAGAACAATATCACCGTCGGCGTCACGAAGCTGTGCGCGTTCGGATAGCCGAGCGCCGACGTCAGGCGCATCATCGTATCTTCGACGCGAACCGTTTCTCCCCCGCTTTGTAATATCATTTTGCCGGCTAGCAGGCAAATGTCGATCGCCTGCTTCGCTTCCACAGACTCGCAATCCATCCGCAATCCTCACTTTCGATAAGCATGAAACGTTTGTCCGCTTGCTACCAGCTTATTACGGCGAAGGCGAATATTCAACTCCCGACTGAAAATGAAACGAGATCCGGGATTAATGCAACGAGGACTCGCTCCTATGTACCAGCTTGATTCCACAAAAATAAAAAGCCGCTCATTGTCGAACTGATCCCGACCGTATACGCAACGATCCTGGAACTCAAGCAAAAACTGCGCGGCGAACAAGGGGTCGCGTTTCAAAGCGTTAAGCCCCGATCCTGCGGACAAATCGCAGTATAGGTTCGGACAGCTTCGCATGAGCTGAACGACTTTCCCGCCGGGCGCGATGCTTCCTGTCGGATAATTGGATGCCCCGCTCTTACTTCCGCTTTTTTTACTGTGACCTTGTCTACAAGGAAATCGGTTTCACTACATGCGAGGTCGGCTGCTGACACTGTCCTTACAGTTTGTAAGGCGGCTTTTCTGGCAGACACGAGCATCCCTCCTTTTCGACGATCTATCATTTTACAACAACTGATTTATATATGCCAGGAGTGCAGCCGCGCATTCTGACTCAACTTCCCACCATCGTTCAACTAACGCGGATCATGAGTCGCATGCCGCAAGCCGTGGATTCCCAGCATGGACATCTCGCTGCTTTTTGTATTTTATTGTTGAATACTATGTCACGTCGTGATATAGTCGAAGCACGACGTATTTACCTGCGACATAGTCAAACGGGTACAAAGACACGGGGGGTGGCTATTCTGGACACTGAAAAGGTGCTAAAAAAGTATGTACCCATGACAGAAACGGCGTTTTACATTCTCCTTTCTTTAGTTCAACCGTGTCACGGATATGGAATTGTTAAACACGTGGAAGAAATGACCGATATGCGAATTCGATTAGGCTCAGGCACCGTATACGGAACTTTAACAAAAATGCAAAAAGACGGGGTTATAACCGTATTTGCCGACGAGGAACGAAAAACGGTATACGAAGTGACTGAGATTGGACATAAATTAATCACTGCTGAGATCGATAGACTTAAAGAGCTGTACCACAATGCATTGAAATACGGGGAGGGTTTTCATGATTACAAAAGTATTTAGGCCATTCTGGAGCTACGATGTGCAGAAAACCGAAGAGTGGCTCTCCTCTATGGCAGAAAAAGGTCATGAAGTCGTAAAAATAAATCGAGGAACACGGCATTTTTTCTTTCAGCAAGGCGAGCCAACAAAAAGAACGTACCGGATCGGGTTCAATAAAATGAAAACCAATCCGCTGTCTAGAGTTTTATTAGATGATAGATGGGTGATGGTTTTGCAGTGTGGAAACTGGTATGTAACGGCGAATGAACAACCTCTGGATCAAATCAAGACCTTCCCGGTACGCGAGAGTATAGTCAAACATAATAGGACGATGCTGTACATTTTCGCGAGTGTTTTACTTTATTTAACGGTCATTGCTGCATTTAATCTTATCCTCGGTTCGGTATTATTTTTCCAAGATATACCTGGTCATTTTGTCGAAAGTCCTCTTTGGCTCTTAACCTACTTTTCAATAGGAATGGGAATTGCCCTATGGGTACTTGCACTTTATTCTGTTATTAAAATTAATCAGACCAACAATACATTGATCGGAGAAAACAGACAACGGAAGGAACTGCAGGGGAAGGGGCAAGTTGAAAGAAGGCTAAGCAAGGATGAAGAGAAGCGGTTAAGACGTTCAGGTCAACTCATTGTGAAGAGAAGACTTGGATGGATGTATGCTCCGGATAAGCTTGAAAAGTGGCTCGAAGCAATGGAAGAACAGGGGCTTAATCTTTATCGTGTTGGTAAAACAGGAACCGTTTTTTATTTTACAACGGGAAATCCTCGTAAAGTAAGTTATTGTGCCGATTATCAAAATATTGCTGATGAAGGCTACTTCTACATTCACAGAGATGCCGGCTGGAAGAGTGCTTTTACTTCCAATTCATCTATTCAAAAATGGACCCTATGGAGCCGTGAATATTCAATGGGCGAGGAACAGCCACAAATCTACAGTGATAAATCAGATCAATTAAAACATGCTAGGCGCATAGCCATTACCTATTCTTGTATGTTTCTTCCACTGGTCATTTTTTATATTTTAAACATAGGGTCAAATATTCACCTGATGTCCAATCACACTCTGGATAAATTGCAGATTATAAACATGACTTTGTTTGTACTATTGATTCTAAATTTTGGTGCATTCTCAATCCGAACTTGGCTGTATTACAGGCGACTAAGCAAGCGTTATAAGTACGGTTTGTGATGAAAACGAAGCCCGCGCGATCGACTCCGATGCACGGGCTTGTTTTCTTTTTGCACGACGTTCATACCGATTCGCTTACTTGCCCTGCTTCTGCTTGAAGTCGGCAATCTGTTTCTTCGCGTCCTCTTCCGCTTGTCTCATCGCGGTGTTCAGATCGACCGTGCCGATTTGCGCCTTCGTGCCGTATGCTTGATACACGCCGGCAAGCTGCGCTTCGTATGCAACGAGCGGAGGGATCGGCGCGAACTTGTTGTAGAAGACGGCCCCCCAGTTTTTGTCCTTGAACGGCGAATCCTTGCCCATCTCCTTCTGGATCGCTTCGTTTTTGAGTACGGGCATAATGCCTTTGCGGGCAAGCTCGGTCTGGAATTCGTCCGACACCATATATTTCAACACTTCCATAGCCGCTTCTTTGTTTTGCGCCATCTTCGTAATGCCGAAGTAAGCCGGATACGACTGCGAGCCGATGCCAGGCATATCTTGGAAGGTCGGCATGGACACCATGTCCCAATCGAGCTCCTTGAACTCTTTTTCCCAGACGGTCATAAGGGTGGAGACATAGTTGAACATCGCGACATTTTTCGTTTTGGCGAATTCCGCCGCCGACGGCACCTTGTTTTCCTTGGAGATCGCTTCCTTCACGCTAGCCTCTTGAGTGGGGTTAATAAAGACGGTTTGGAAAAACGTTTTCCATCTGTCATCGGTGTTGATGCTTGGTGTATCCGTTTTCAAATCCGCCAGCGGAATCGATAACTGCCTCATTCTCACCGAATGTGTCGACGATTGGGTCAAACCGTAATACTGCGTCCCGCCTTCGTTGCGGCTCAGCTTCTTGGACAGCTCCGTCACTTGCTCCCACGTCATGCCGTCCTTCGGATAGGCGGCTCCGAACTTGTCGAACAACGACTTGTTGTAGTACAGAATCAAGTTCGTGTTCGAGATCGGCAAGGCGAACATTTTGCCGCCCGACGTTTGCTTAATGGCCTCGATGATCGACGGCTCGAACCGGTTCAAATCGAGCTTGCTGCTGGCGATAAGGCCCGACATATCGTACTCGATGCCGTTGTCGAACGCGGAACTTTCAAAATTGCCGATCGTTTGGAAAAAAATATCGAAACGCGTACCGGATGCAAGCAGCTCCGGCAAATTCGTCCCTTGCCCCTTCATGATGTACTTGATCGTATAATTCGGGAACTTCTTGCGGATGGAATCGCCGAACCGGTAATCGAAGCTTTCCGTCGGATCGCCATTGTTCGAATAAAAAATAATTTCCGCCGGCTCCTTCGTAATGTCCTTCACCGGCTTCTCCGCGCCCTGACCTTCGCTTTCCTTGCCGTCATTTGTGCCGGCGCCGCCGGAGCAAGCTCCGAGCAGTGCGGCCGTCATCGTGAGCATGACGATCATATGCAAGCTTTTCTTCATTGAAGATACCCTCCCTGATTTTGTAAGTACTGTTTCAAATTCGTATTGGCATTTCTTTATTGCCGACAGTAACCGATTACTAGATGCGCAAAAGCTAAGGCTCTACAGGCCTCTGTATGGGATAGTCGAGTTTCTCGGAGTAAGCCTCGACTTGATCTCTTCTTCTACCCAGCGCGGCCCGGCCGCCGGGCCCGTTCCCGTCAATATATCGAACGATCTTGTCGCAAGCTCGGTAATGGAAGGGCCGACCGTCGTAAGCGGAACGTCGAAAAATTGCAGCTGCGTATCGTCGTAGACGACCATCGATAAATCGTCGGGAATCCGGATATCCAGCTTGCGCAGTTCCCCGGATATTTGATGAAGCGTCCCGTGGCAATCGACGACGATGCCAGTCGGCCGGTTATCGCTGCGCATCATATTGCCCAGCTTCGATTTCCAATCGGGATCGCCCGTGGTCACCGTATGATCGGGATTGTAATCCAGCTTCAGCTCCGCCATGCATTGTATATAGCCGTGGTACTTGTCGAGGTCGGGTATATCGATACCGACAAATGCAATCCGCTTATGACCGAGATCGGCCAGATGGCGGACCGCATCGCGAAATGCGCCGACCCGGTCGATCGTAATGCTGTGGGTTTTATCCGTTCTCCAGCCGCCCAGCAGCAGCATCTCTCCGCGAAACCGTTCCTTCTCCTGCAAAAACTCGAGAGTCGGGTTCCAACCCGGCCGCCAAAAAATGATGTAATCGACAAAGTATTGGTTGAACGTCCGCAGCGCTTCTTCCGGTCTCGCCATCGACAATATGACCTTCAAGCCGCGGCGGGCCGCTTCCTCCTGCAGCTCGAAGCTGAGATCGAAAAAAAACATTCCTTTGATTCGCGGCCAAATAAGACCTACCGTATCCGGCTGACGCTGAACGAGCTTCTTGGCCGCAAGGCTCGGGACGTAGTTCATTTCCTCCGCGAGCTCTTTAATTTTTTGCCGCGTTTTCTCGCCAACCCCCGGCTCGTCGTTCAGCGCTCTGGATACGGTTACATATGTGACTCCGGCAGCTTTGGCGATATCTTTGATCGTAACCAAGCGATCTCTTCCTTCATCCTTGTATTTTAAGCCAAGGATAGCACACGTTAAATCAAAACTCAATAACTTAATTTTATAAACGTAAATTCATTATAAAAACTATAACGTTTAAGTAAATTGCAGAACATGATCCGAATCTCTGCGTTACCGCTTGGCATTCTCCTTTTGATCGGTGATTTGATGCGAGAGGTTATCGCTCCCCATAGTCCCGTTCCTGTTTGAAGCTGACCGGCGGTCCCCCCCAATATTTGCTGAATGCTTTGGAGAAGTTTCCGGTATCCTTAAAGCCGCAACGGGCCGCGGCATCATATACTTTGTGACCGTCCCTCAGCAGCTTCTTCGCCCGCATCATCCGCATCGAGATGACATAGTCGTAATAGTTGCCGCCGGTTTCCTTCTTGAACAGCCGGCTAATATGAACCGGATGCAGCGCAAAATGTTCGGCCATCGCATTCAGCGACAAGTCCCGCTCCGGCTCCCGTTCCGCCAGCTCCATCAGCTCGCGAACAACCGGATGTTTCGCCGCGGGACGGTGCGCTTCCATATGCCGGACGAGCCGGCGCAAGAGCCGCTGAAGCAGTTCGTAGCCTTGTTCGGACATTTGCAGTTGCGCCATCTCGTATGCTTCCTCTTCCATGCTCTTAAACGCATCCGCTGTGGCCCATCCGCTCTGCTCCGCCTGCCGAACGATCAGATGGCAGCCTTTCATAACGTGCAACTGCCAGACGGCGGTGGTTGCGGACGAATCTTGCTTCATTTTCGCCTCCCACCATACGGCCAATGCCGATTCCGCCATCCTCAGCTCACCTGAGTCCAAAGCGGCGGCAAAAGCATCGTCCGCTTCAAGGTCATGTGAAGCGGCGCAACCCCCGTCACCGGCGGCAGCGCCCATCCCCCGGCCATGAGCACGGGCCGTTTGCCCGCCGAACGGATCGACTGGCGCCGTTGTTCTTAGCTTGACCCCATCGCGAGCGGCGGCCGAACGGCCGCTTTTCGGCGGATACACGATTTCGATGCATACGCCCGCCTCGTCGAACTCCGTTTCCGTCACATGCAGCCTGACCGCCCCCGCCATTCGATCGTATCGCCAACCGCGGAACAGATCGGCTTTGTTCCGCGCCGTCAGGTCCGGAAGTCTCTCCCCGCCTACACGGACCGCTGCGGGCTTGACGCTAGCGCGGATAATGAGCTCATAGTTGCGCTTGACCGCCATGCGGGCATAATTCCCTTCGCGCTTTGCGAGGCGCACCGTCGTCGCCGCTTGATCCGACGCGCATTCCATACGCGTCCAGGAGGCAGCCCCTGCCAAGTGGTCGAACGTGACGCCGTCGTCCTCATACAAGAGAAAGCTGCAGTGAGCGCCGGGGTATATATCCAACGTTATCGTCTCGACCGGTTGCTCCCCGACATAGTCCATCGGCGGCCACATCGGAATAATCGCCCCGGCGCGCACGAATAGGGGCCCGCCCGCTTCCGGAGGGACGCTGCAATCGACTCGGCACGGACCACTATATCGTTTCCCCGTCCAATAATCGAACCAGTCTCCTTCCGGCAAATACACGCTTTCGGTATAAACGGCGACGAGCAAAAAATCGCCCAGCATATACTGCCCGTCCAACTCCCGGCAATGCCGGTCTCTCGGATACATCAGCGGCATAGCCCGCGTAATCGGCATTCCGGTGCGTGTGGCTTCGTGAGCGGTCGAGTACAAATACGGGATCAGACGGTAGCGCAATCGCGCATAGCGTTGAAACAGCTCGTGCAACGGATGCTCCAGAAAGTCCGGATGCTGGAAATGATCCATACTATTGATTCGCGACCATGCCAGCAAAAAATCGGCGTGGATGCCTTCGCGCGAAATGAGATGCATGTTCGTGGACGTATGGACATGACCGGAAAGGCCGTAATTGAGTATCGCCACGATCGCATGCTTCGCCGTGTAAAACGTCCCCGTCGTGCTGGCCGCAAACCGCTGCATCCCCAAGTAACCTTTCTCTATATGGATCGCCGGCCGTCTGTTCGTCTGCTTCAAGAAGCCGAGATACATTTGCTTGCTGAGCAAAACCGGATAAAGATTGTGCAGCTCGGCACTGCTCATGCCATTGCCCCATTCTCGCCCTGTATCGCCGTGCAGCGGTTTTATCATGTCCAGCACGAATGCGGATACACCGTCATCGACAAACTTGCGCAAGTGATCGTACCACGACTCCTCGCGAAGAAGCTCCCCGCCCTCTCTGTAACCGTCATTCCGAGCTTCCCGTTCGGCTTCCGAATGTTCTCGGGCCATCCGCTCTTCGAGTACCGTCAAATCGTAATCGCAGTCCAAAGTCAGGCTCAGCTTGAACCCTTGTTTGTGCAAAATCCCGATGAACGAGACTTGTCGCAGCAGATCGTTCGCGCTTGTCGGGAATCGCACCGGATGCCATCGTTTGGCGGTCGAGTAGTCTTTTTCCTTCTCCATCCAATCGGCGTTTAGGCCGATCAGATCGCACGGAGTCCCGGCGCGGCGAAATTTGATCGCATCGTCCAGCACATCGCGAGCGCTGGACCCGATCCGGGAACAAAAGTTCAGACCGTACATCCAGATGGGCAGCAGGGACGGCTTTCCCGCAACGTCCGTGTAAGCGTTAAGCAGCTCCGCATAGTCGCCTCCGACGAAAAGAAACAAGTCCAGCTCCCCGGTCGCCCCTTCGATACGCAGCTCGTTTTCGCTCGAAGCTCCAATATCGAACAAATGGCGCCATGTCGTATTCACCATAACTGCCCAGCCACACGAGCTCATGAGGAAAGGAATCGGAGCGCTCGCCCACAACTGCTTCTCCGCCCACATCTCGACGCGCAGGCCGCGCCGTTGCAGCCGCTCCGGGGCTACGTTGCCAAGCCCGTAGAGCGCCTCGTCGCCCTGCAGCCGAAAGCGTACGCCGAACCCGGACTTCTCGCTCGACCAGGGAGAGGCGCTCGTCGCAACCCTCTCATCCCCATCCGCCCCGAACAAGCGAAACTGCCCGTCCCTGCCGTCCATTCGCAGCACCGCCTGCTCGGTCCGAAGTTCCGCGACGGTGGCGGGAGGCATCACGCCAATATCTTCCTCCAACCCCAAGACAGCGCTTACAATTTGATAACGCATTAAAGCGGGCTCCGCAAAAAGCCCCGTTTCATTCAACCGGATCCGGAAAATGGTTGGCGCAACCGTCTGTACGCGCATCCATCCTCCGTTCGCAAGCGATAGCAAGAAATCTTTCCGCTCCCCCATCCCTAAGCCTCCTTCCGTTGCCTCCATTATAGCATGGCGAAACGACGATGTTTAAAATTCACATGAAAAATGAACGATGATTTGGTTAAAAACTTACATTGTCCCGTCTGCAAATACCATGTACGGCTCTCCTAGAGGTCCTCTATACTTGAATTGCGGCAATCTTCAGATATCGATTACCGGGTATCTCATTCTATTATTAGAAGGAGGAGCATGAGGATGGCAAACTTGACGAGAAGAAAGCTGCTGGCCGCCATCGGCGCCACAGGTGCGGCGACCCTGTTTTACAAAGCTTCCGTTGGTGCGACAAGCGGAGTGGAGCAATCGGTTTGGCAGGCGACCTATGGCGGTGGATTGGCATCCAAACATTGCGTTTCGACAACCATCAGCGAATTAAGGGCGGAAACAGCCCCAGTGGAAGGGGTTGGCTATTATGTCACCGAACCGGGAAAGGAAGGGTTTTTCCTTTATGATCCCGCAGACACCGCATCGCCTGACAATACCGGAACGGTTCTCGTCTCGACATCGGGCGCCCGCTTCAAACGGATTGTGGAGCAGTCGTTTGTAAACGCGAAATGGTTCGGTGCCGCGGGGGACGGCACGACCGACGATACGGCGGCGATCAACGCAGCTATCGGCAACGGCAATGTGACGGTATATATTCCGAAAGGAACGTATATGATCCGGGCCGACGCCACAAGCGTGGGCCAATTGAGCGCGGGCATTCAGGCGAAGGACAACACGACCATCGTGATCAGCCCGTCGGCCGTATTGAAAGCGCTACCGGCGGCGACGCCAAGGTATACGATCATCAACGTTTTCGGCAAAACCAACGTCACCATCGAAGGCGGAGGCAAAATTCGCGGAGAGCGAAACGAGCATTCGGGCACGACGGGACAATGGGGTTACGGCATTGCCATCGGCGGATCGGACCACGTGCTGGTTCGCGACTTGCATATCGCGGATTGCTGGGGAGACGCCTCCGTGGTCGGATACTACTTGACCCAGAGCAACGCCGCCCGCAACATCACCTTCCAAAATGTGTACTGCGACAATAACCGGAGACAAGGAATCAGCGTCACTTGCGCCGAGAACGTACGGATCGAGAGCTGTACGTTCGCCAACACACACGGACAAGCCCCCGAACATGGCATTGATCTCGAACCGGACCCCGGCAGCTTTGTTCGCCGCGTGACCGTTGCCAATTGCTTATTCCAAAACAACGCCGGCGGCAGCTTTACGATGAACGGTACGTTAGGAGCGGTCGAAACCATCGAATTTGTCGGAAACACGCTTATCGGCCCCAAAGCCCGTATTAGCGGGCTGCTGACGCAAAACACCGTACTGAAAGGCAACATTCTGTCCGACTCGACCAACCGATCGTTGTGGATCAGCAAATCGACCAATTGTACGATCGAGGGAAACCTGATTCAAAATTGCGACGGCATCGGCATCTGGCTGGAAAATGTAAGCTCGATCAGCGTCACGAACAACCATCTCTACAATATTGCGACCAACACCATTCGGCTTTCCCTCAACACCAAATATTGCTTGGTGGCCAACAACGTGATTGAAGAAAGCGGAAACGCGGCATCAAGCACAAGCATTATGGTGACGGACAGCGCAAGCTTCAATACCATCCAGGGCAACACGGTGCAAAACCGGTTCAAGCACGCCGGACAGGCTCAGGGCGGAACAACCGCTTCGATTGTGCTGGACAATGACGCTTCCGCCTCAAGCGGAGAATACAACACGATGACGGTTTATTTGGTTGGCGGAACCGGCGCGGGACAAAAAAGAAAAATTTCATCCTACGACGGAACGACGCACACCGCCGTGTGCACGCCGGCCTGGGCCGTCGCCCCGGACACTTCGTCCGAATTTGAAATTCGCTACGGCCCAATGGACGGTATACGCGTGCACTTGCCGTCGGCCAAATACAACGTCATTCACAACAACCAGCTTCTGTTCGCCGCAACGCTCTACAATTCCAACGGGGTCGCCGATCAGGGAACCGGTACGTCCGTACTCGGAAACGTTTCGCTGGAATAGCGGCGAGGCTCCCCGTTACGAGGACACGATCGTCGCGAACTCCGACAACGGGAAACTGAAAGCGCTCCCTTACGCCAACATCCTCTTTGCGCTTTAATTCGACATACAAATTCAATGCCGGCTAAAGCCGGCGCTGAATTTGTCGCCGACGCTCCAGCAATGAAAAAAAGCCCCGACAAGCACACTTGAGCTTGTCGGGGATGATTCCAATCTTACAATCCTAAAAATGCGATCGCATTTTCCCGGGCAATTTTATTAAATACGGTTTCGCTGATTTTTTTCGAATCGCGCCATTGAATCAGCGTATCGACCAAATCCACCGGCATAGTCTTCGTGCAAATATCGGTTCCGAAAAACAGCCGGTCCTGGAACTCGGTGAGAAACTTCGGACCGTATTCGGGATCGCGGGCTATGGCGTTATGAGCCGTAAAGTCCGACAAATCTCCGTACAGATTCGGGTACCTGCGGAACAAAGTAGGCACGACCCCTTCTTCCTCGATCGGACCGCTAGGCAATCGGCCCACTTGACCGCCCTTCAGGTTGAATAGAAACGAGCGTTCTCCCGGAGTCCGAAGCCGGCCGATTTCCGCCCAGAACACCGGACCGTGCCCGAAGATGGCCAAATTCGGGAACCTTTGCAGCGTATGCTCCAGCTGCGGCAAACCAGGGTCGTCATATAAGCCGAAATCTCCCGTTTTCTGATCGGAGCCGTCGAAGACAACCGGAAGGCCTACCCGTTCCGCACACCGGAATAAATTTTGTACAAGGGGGTCCATCAATTCGGCGTTAAGCATTACTTCTCCGACCCCTTTGCAGCCTTTCTCCTTATAGTAAGCAAGCACCTTATCGAGCGGAGCCTCCGCCGAATTGGTCAACGCGCGCGGATCGATATTGCAATACGGGATAAACCTGTCGGGATATTGCTCGGCCATATCCAGAATGTCTTCATTGGCTTGCGGGAAATAGATTTCCGGGCTGACGACCGGCAGCAGGACGCCCTTCTCGATCCCCAGCTCGTCGTAGCGCTGAATCAGTTCCTCCGCCGTGCAGAACTGAACGACGAAAGGTACCGGCTTTCGGTATGCATGGGCATGAATATCGATAAACATGAAAATTCCTCCTCTTGGTTCAACTCATCTAATGGTTTACATCCTGTTCGAGCCACGCAAGAAACGCATCGTTAAACCATTGTTGTGGATTGTTCTTAAATACTTCCAGCACCTTGTCGACGTATTCGTCGGCCTTGACGCTCGTGAAAAGCGAGTTGCCGCATGTCGTATAAGCGACTAGGCCAAGCTCATCCAGCATGGCTTGCGTTTTGATCGCATCGTGAAACGGCCAAACTCCCGGAACGTTATGTCTCGCTATTTTCGACATGGCCAAGCATTTGTTTCCGGGGTCCCTGATCGTACTGCAATAATGCTCAACAAGCGCATACTCGGCAAAATGCTTGAACGTGTTGTACACCGTATCGATGCCGATAAAGACGATTCTCGCTTTATGCAGATACATCTTCTGCCACGGCGACGAATAGGAGAAGCAGTAGTCGCCGAAAATACCCATTCGCGGACCGTAGGCGGAATGCTCGCTTGTAAGTTCGGCCGCCCGTTTCCCCCATGCGGCAACCGAATGCGTGGCCTGATCGCTCCGAAAACTGTCCGGCAGCAGACGGAACGTTTCGGTTATATGGCCCACGTCGGAAGGGGAAGTGTGAATATCCCAATTGCGATAAGCATTGGCAAAATCACGCTGCACGAGCGTCGGAAATACGACGGTGCCGTTTTCCGTAACAACTTCTTTGATCGCGTCGATCACGCTTAGCGGGCCTCCGTCTACATGGCCTAAGCTTTTTAATGAAGAATGAATAAGAACGGTATCCGCCTGACCGACTCCAACCTCTTGAAAAGCGCGGACGATCAAGGGCGTCCAGTAACTCCGTAGACGGCTGCTTGATCTGGACCAATAGTTTTTGCTGCTCGTCCCATGCATATATATCGTAAAAGTTCACTCCGTAGAGCTTTCCGCCGGGCAGCATCTGAAGGTTCATCCAGATGGCCCCACCCTGCACCGCATTGTCTTGCCGCCATAGCAGGTTTCCGTTCCGATCTAGGCAAAGCAAAGACAAGGAAGGCCCGGAGATGGATACAGACGGCCTTACTAGTGCATATACGTTTCCCGAAGCATCCAAAGTCAATCCGGCTTGCATCACTTCGATTCCTGCAGGGTATATATTCTGAAAGGACCAATTCACGCCGACGGGTCCGACCGAAACGACTCCCCCGCCTGTTTCCAAAATGAGATTGCCTTCTTCGTCCCCGGCTCCGAAGTACGGCGTTACCGAATTGGTCGGAAAGCGCTGCTCCATCACATGATCCCACAACAGTTGTCCCATATCCCGCTTAAGAGCTACGATATACCCGGCCTTTTCAGTCATTGCGCCATTGACGATTTCCGGGCACTGCACGCCGAAAATTGTACCGTATTTCCCCATCATCAATGCCCATGCCCGGCAAACAGTCTTCATGACTATTCGTTTCCTTTCAGTAGCATCAAATCCATTTCTTGTTATGTTAGACGCTCCGCTTCCTCGAAAGTTACGATCCCAATCCTGCCCGGCTATTGGAGGCGCACCGGTAACGACAGCCGTTTGCTCGGTGAGGGCTTCCGGATCCGTACGGTGGCAGCCGGTCGCGTGCATATTGAATCCGTAGCCGCGGCGCCGACGGCCGTGCATGAAGCGAACGTTCGGAGAGTTCGGCTTTGCGAGGAACCGGCCAAGTGCGTCAAAGAGGCGTACGGAGCCGCGTTCCGGCGGGACAGAAAGTTAATCAACAGTCACAGCAATCCACAATTCGGGATGGACTTAGAATGACTGAGCGTACTTGTACTTCGATCTGAAAAAAATCCTGATCTGAACGTGAATAGGGCTGCCAGTCTTTATGCTGGCAGCCCACGTTATTCTGGTTCATTTTTTTAACTTTCGTACCCATCCCCGCAGTTCATGTCATCCTTCTCCCAGGGGAATGAAGGCGCAGCTTTAAAAAAACAACTATATAGAACGCAATTAAGATCATAACCGAACAAGCAGACGATCGATGGTTTGCATGGGATGCTTATTGATCCGCTTCATGAATTGGCTCACATGAAGCCTGATCGTATAGAACTTTTCAAAGAAGATGTTATTGACCACGTCTGCTTTGAGCCACAGCCATAGCCCTTCAACGGGGTTAAGGTTTGGACTGTAAGGCGGCAGGAAGACTAACTGTAAACGAGGATGTTTTTTGAGAAACGGCTGTAAGGCTATGGCATGATGAATTCGACTGTTATCCAGAACAAGAGCCATTTTTCCAGTCGGGTACGCCGTGAGAAGATCTTCAAGAAAGCGAACAAAAGCCGCTACATCCGCTTTCTCTTCTTCCCGGTGATGCACCTGACCGGTTTCGTAGTTAATCGCTCCAAACAACTTGGCTCCTTCATGCTTGCCGTATGTCGGCACTTTACGTTGTTTGCCGCGCGGGAACCAATTGTATTGCAGCGCTTGATAGGAACGGATCATGGATTCATCTTCAAATAACAGATGATCGATTTCTTCGACCTCCACTTGTTTCTTGAGCGCAGTAAAGGTTTGCTTACGAAAAACAGCTTGGGCATCCGGATCGGCCTTGGCCAACGAATAAGTCGCTTTGGTAAAGCTGAAGTTCATCCGTTTGAGCATCGCACTGATGCCACGTACACTCATGTTGACGCCGTACGTCATCTTGATCCACTCGGCTACCAGCGGAAGGGTCCAGGTATAGCGCGCTTCAAAGCCAACATCGACTGGTGTCTTTTGTTCCAGCATGGCGCCGAGCTCACTACGTTGCTCATTCGTGAGCTTCGGCGGTTGTCCGGGAGAATGGTCCATTTCCAGCCCGGCAAGACCATGCTCCTGATAGGCTTGCCAATAAAGGCTGATTGTTTGGCGCGTCCGATTGAGTAAATGGCCAATCTCCTCAAACGAGTGACCTTCAAAGCGAAGGCGGACTGCAAGGTACCTCTCGTAAAGTCGTTTATCTGATGTTTCTCTCATGAACACATTGAGTTGCTCGATTTTTGCAGCACTCATTTTTCATCACCACCGGGTTTTTGTTACTATTCATTACCCCATTTGGTGCTTGGCGTGACTTTGTTCGTTTGTTACTTGCGTTCTATATAGCCGCGTTTTGTTTCGTTATTCCCATTTTAGCTGGTCGGCTCTCATCCGCAGACTTCCCATGTATTGTCCGGATAAACAGCAAACTACAGCCAAATCATCCCCCTAAAACCATACCAGTGGCAGAGGGACGATCTAGTCTTGATGAAAGGGAGGTTAACTAGGCAGGCGATCGATGAGAAGTTCGCCTCCGATTTTTTATCATCCAATGTTCAGAGAAACGTATTTCACCTCGGTGAATTCCTCAATGCCCCAGTGTCCGCCCTCTCGGCCAATGCCGCTTTCCTTCATGCCTCCGAACGGCGCTTGGGCTGTGGCGGGCAAACCGTCGTTCAAGCCGACAATGCCGTACTCCAAGCCTTCCGAGAACTTGAAAGCCTCTTGAAGGTCTTGGGTGAACGCATATGCCGCCAAGCCGTATGGAGTTGAATTTGCCCTTCGTATGACTTCCTCCGTCGTCCGGTAAGTCGCAATCGGTGCGATCGGGCCGAACGTTTCCTCCTGCATGCACAGCATGTCGTCGCTAACGTCCGTGAGGACCGCAGGTCGGACGAAATACCCCTTCCCACATACCGAATCCTCCGGGGTTACCAGCTTCGCTCCTTTGGATAGCGCATCCCGCAGATGCTCTTTCACCTTGTCAACAGCGGCTTGACTGATGAGCGGACCGATGGTCACGCCCGTCTCCATGCCGTTCCCGACTGTCAGCTTCTCTACTTCCGCCTTTAGCCGGTCTACGAACTCGTCCCGGATCGACTCATGGACGAACACTCGGTTTGGGCACATGCACGTTTGCCCGGCGTTGCGGAATTTAGGGGCAATAAGCTCCTTCACCGCCAGATCCAGATTCGCGCTTGGCGCCACGATGAAAGGTGCATGGCCGCCGAGTTCGAACGAAACCTTCTTCACTGTGTCGGCAGCTTGACGCATCAGCAACTTGCCGACACGGGTTGAGCCCGTGAAGGAAATTTTGCGCACCCGCTCATCCGCCATCCAAGTTTCGCCAATTTCGCGGTCGTTACCGGTCACGATGTTGATCACGCCTGCCGGTATACCCGCCTCATGCGCGAGCGCGGCCAGCTTGTATGCCGTGAGCGGCGTCAATTCTGAGGGTTTGACGACGACGGTGCAGCCGGCCGCGATCGCCGGACTGACCTTTCGGGTGATCATAGCCGCCGGGAAGTTCCATGGCGTGATTGCGGCGATGACGCCGACGGGCTGCTTCAGCACAAGAATGCGCTTGTTCGGTGCGGACGCAGGCACCGTCTGCCCGTAGATGCGTTTGGCTTCTTCCGCAAACCAGGAAACGAAGCTGTTCGCATAGAGGACTTCGCCGACCGCTTCTTGCAGCGGCTTGCCTTGCTCCAGCGTCATGATACGGGCGATCTCTACTTTATTTTCCAGAATGAGCTGATGCCATCTCATTAGCAGAGCCGACCGTTCGCCCGCGGTTCTGCTTCTCCAAGCGGGAAGCGCCGCTTCCGCGGCCTCTACCGCCATCAAAGCTTCTTCTTTTCCTGCATAAGCAACCGTTCCGACCTCTTCCAGCGTGGCCGGATTTTCCACCTTGATCCGCCTCTCCGTCTCGATCCATTGTCCGTTGATATATAAGTTCGCGTTCATCTCAGCCTCCTTCAGGTCTTCACCGCTACGTCCAGTACATACGGTCCCGGCGCCTCCAGCCCCCTACGCAAGGCATCGGCCAGCTCGTCGGGCTTTGTCACTCTCTCCGCAGTCACGCCGAAAGCTTCCGCGATCTTGACCAGATTCGCGGGACCGTTCAAATCCAGACATTCTAGGAAATCGGCACCGAGCGGAGCGCCCATCGCCTGCATCCCCGTCTTCAGCACATGGTAAGCACGGTTGTTCACGATGATGAACAATACGCGAGCTTTGCTGTTTACGGCGCTGTACAAAATTTGCGGGTAATATAGGAAAGTGCCGTCTCCCGACACATTCACGACAATCCGATCCGGTTCGGCGATTGCCGCGCCGACCGCTTGGGCGGCTCCGTGACCCAGTCCGCCACCCTTACCGGCTGTATATTGTTTAGGTTCCCAGAGAGGAACGTAATCCGAGAAAGCGGATGAGCCCGAAACCGCCTCGTTCACGATCGTGAACTTGCCGTCCTGTGGCAGAAGCTTCGCCAGCTCCGCCGCAACGAGCTTCGCGGAGATTTGTCCGGTACCGCGATCAGCGATCAACGCGGTGTCCAGTCTCTCACGCCTTGCCCCCGCCAGCGCCTCCACCTTCTTGTGCCTTTCCTCAATCGTTTGCCGGTATGGACCGGAACTTCTTTTTACGATAGCGATTAACGCCTCTAGACTCGCCTTCAGCTCTCCCCAAGCGCCGATGCCGCCGATGACGTTTTTGCCGATCTCCCACGGATCGTCGCTTAGGTAAGCCATCTCCGTACCCGGCGAGACCAAGCTTCCGCCGTTATCGTAGAGCGTCACAGGCGCCTGGGCGCTAACGCCGATATAAAAGAGTAGATCGCTTCCGCTAAGCGATTGCCGAATTTGCTTGGCGTTAAGAGGAAGGGTTCCTAGGAAAAGGGGATGACGATTGTCCGCGTTTTGCCGCGTTGGCATACCCTCGGCGATCACGCCGATACCCAGAAGTTCTGCAAGACGCACCACTTCTTCGTGGGCACCGGCATCTCCGACGCCATCGCCAGCCACGATAAGCGGCCGTTTTGCGGTCAGGAGAGCTTGAGTGATTTCTTCGAGAACGGCCTGCTCCGCGACGAAACCGGAGGCGACCTTCGTCGACGGAGCCATCCGGTCGATCGTCGCCGGCGCCAGAGAGACATCGTACGGGATTGACAGGAAGACCGGGCCGTGTGGCGGCGTCAGAGCCACTTTGAAGGCGCGATGTAGTGCGATCGGAAGCTCTTCAGCGTGCCGTACCTCGTGCGCCCACTTGGTCATGCTGCGCACGAGGCCGACATGGTCCCCTGCCAAAATCGGCTCTTCGATCAGTATGCGGGTATGATGCTGACCTGCGATCACCACAAGCGGAATGCCGGCCCGAAACGCGTTATACAAGTTGCCCATACCATTCGCCAAGCCGGGTGCGACGTGGAGGATGACGACCCCGGGCTTGCCCGTCTGTCTGGCGTAGCCCATGGCCATGCCGACCGCATTCGCTTCGTGCAGCGCGGTAACGTACTCGATCCCCGGATATTTCGGGAATCCGTCGATGAAGGGCAGTTCGGACGTGCCGGGATTTCCGAACGCATGCGACACTCCGTAATGTTGGAGCAGTTGAAACAGCAAGTCTCTTCCCAAGACGGTGCTCATGATACCGGCTCCTTCCTGTATGCGATGTCAGTTATGAACGTATCCGGGAAACTATTATTCCATTACGAATCCGTGTTCTCGAAGGAAAAGCGCCAGCCCGCGACGAAAATCGTTGCCACGCGCCATCCGCCGCGCCGTATGCTCCACCCATCCGTAATCTCCCGTATCCTCCTCGGGTTCCGGGGTCACGCCGGGAATGCGAACCCTGCGCCCAATATAAATATCCGATCGCGCCATTCGCTCATCGTACTCAGCGATGCCTCGTTTCATGTTTTCGGTCGAATATGATTCTTCATGCACGACGACCGATTGAGGCAAGCGCGGTTTCACACTGACCGGTCGGGAAGGATAGCCTACCGCCAAACCCGCCGTCGCGAACACGCCTCTCGGCAGGTCGAGCAGCTCCGCAACTTCTCGAGCCCGGTTGCGGATCGCGCCGACCATGCAGCATCCCAGACCGAGGCTTTCCGCGGCGAGCGCTGCGTTCTGGGCCGCCAGAGCGCTGTCAATGACGGAGACGAGCAGCAGCTCCAGGTAGTCGGAACCGAAACGATACCCTTGCTTCTCGGTTACATACCGATGGCGGCTCGAATCCGCGCAGAAAACGAGGAACAAGGGCGCCTGACCGATAAAGGCTTGATTGTCGCACAGCTCTTGCAGCTTGCTTTTCCGCTCGGGATCGCGGATGACAACGACGCTCCACGATTGGAAATTGGATGATGTCGGCGCGCTTTGCGCCGCGGCAGCCATCGTCTCGACAAGCCCTTCGGGAAGCGCGCGACCCGGATCGAAGCTGCGGACGGACGAATGGCGTACGATCTGATCAATGACGGGGCTCCGCAGCGCCTCGAATGCGGGCAACCCGTCGACGGTAAAGCGATCCATCAATGTCCTCCTTGCCCCGGCATATCCGGAATCAGTATTTTTTTCATATAGACAGTCAAATGTCCTTTGCCTAAATTGTTGGAGCCTTGGATTTCGTAACCGCGCCGTTTGTACATATCGATCAGCCAGGGATGGCGGTCCGCCGTTCCGAGCGAGACGGCCGGGGATTTGAGCGTATCCCGGATCATCGCATCTTCGGCCCATGTAATCATTTCGCGGCCAATGCCACTTCGTCCCGTGTCGGGATCGCTGGCGAACCACCACAGATGGGGGACGCCATAAGGGCCTGGAGACGGCCCCCACGGCATTCTCGCCGAGATCGTGGAGATAATCTTGCCTTCTTCTTCCATTAGGAAGCACATATTTTCCCGGACGTTCTTCTCCACCAAGGCCAGATCGGCCGTCGCAGCTGCGAAGTGGATGCCGAGCTCGCGGATCGGCGCGTAAGCGCGCAGCGACAAATCGAGCAGAGCCGGGGCGTCCTCTAGGGTTGCTTGACGAAAATCAGCCAAGTCGTTCTTCCTCCTCCCATTCGATGCCCACAAAAGCTACCCGGTCTCCGGTGTCTACGGGAGGGTTACTTCTGGCAGCGATCATATAAGTCATCTGTTCGGCGAAAATCTCCTGCACGGTGCCAAACATATCGACGATGCTGCAGATCCTCTCCCCCGGCTTCACGACAGAGCCGCTCGGGGCGACGTCTACAGCAAGGCCTCCCCGGTCTGCGTAGAGAAACCGGCGCTTCGTAATCGTAGGCGGCTTGGCCGCGGAGTAGCCTTTCCAAGCTTCGGGCGCTTCCGGCCACATTCCCAGGTCATGCATAACTGCAAGAATGCCTCTTTCCCCCAGGGCGACCATCTCCGGCTGAATCCGGCCGCCCGAACCAAGCTCGGACATAAAGGCCGGGATGCCGTGCTTCAGGCACTGCACGTCGAGGAACCCGGCCACATTGCCCGGCAATTCGCTCACACTGCCGCCCAAATCGACGCGGCAATGGGCCGTTCCGCCGAACGTTCGAGCCATCTGTTCCGCCTGCTCGCAAACGTCCGCCGAAGCGGCCGGCAGACGCTTGAATACCGTGTAAGGCAGCGCGTCGTAAGGCGTGCCGAGCGTATGAAAATCGATCAGATGCGTCGCAGTGCTCCGGATCTTCTCGAACAATAGGTGCGCGAGCCGCTCGGAGAGCGTTCCCATTGGATTCCCAGGAAACTGCATGTCCATGTCCAGACCATCTTGCGGCGTATTTTTCTGCCTTGCTTGGAAAGCGAGCGGATTGGAGATCGGCGTAGCTACGATCGCACCCGCCAGCTTTCTAGGGTCCAGCTTTGGGAGCAAGCCGCGAATAGCCATTGGACCGTTCAACTCGTCCCCGTGGATCGCTCCGTTCAACCAGAGACAAGGTCCCGGTCTCTCGCCGTTGACGATCAGAACAGGCATTTCGACGGCTCCGCGGTGGGACAGCTCCGCTACCTTTACGTTTCCGGCGGCGTACTCTCCGGGAGCGGCCTGCAGCTTCCCCCAAGATAGGATCCGCTTGCTCATTCCGCTTCCTCCTCTCGCAGCCAGCCCGCCGTTTCGGCTGCGGCCAGTACCCGATCGACGGTTTCCGGGGCCGAGCCGAGATATGTCGCCGGATCCATCAGGTTTTCCAGCTCTTCTAAGTTGACCGCTTCGCGAATCCGCTCGTCGGCCATCAGCGCCTCGCGGAAAGGAATCCCTTCTTCCACGCTCTTCATACACAATTCATAGACGATCTCGTGTGCCGTTTGCTTGCCCATCGGCTTCGCCAGCACGAACATGACGCGCTCCGAGAGCAGCAAGCCGCCGAGCAAGTTCAGGTTGCGAAGCATGTGGTCCGGTTTGACGACGAGGCCCTTGAGGATTGCTTTGGCGGAAGCCAATTGGGACGCAAGATAAATACAGCTTTCCGGAAGTGCGATCCATTCGCCACGCCAGCTCATCGCGTCGCGCTCATGCTCGACGATCATCGATTCCTGGACGAGGGCGACGTTGTAGCGGATCGGCTTGGTCAAACTCGCCATTCCTTCCAGTGCGGCCGGATTCCGTTTATGCGGCATCGTCGTGGAGCCAATTTTCCCGGAAGTAAACGGCTCTTCGACCTCGTCGATCTCGGTGCGCATCAGATTGTAAAACTCGTTGCCCAGTTTGCCAAGCGTGCCGCTGATCATCCCGAGCACGCCGGCGTACTCCGCCGACCGGTCGCGGGACGAATGCCAGCAGATGTGCGGAGCCTGCAGCCCCAGCCGTTCCATTGCCCTGCGCTCTACCTCCGGCCCAAGCGGCCCGAAGGAAGCGTGTGTGCCCACGCCGCCGCTGAGCACGCCGGTGAACACCCGGTGCTCCGCTTCGCGCAGCCGCTCTAGGTGGCGGACGACTTCGTCGAGCATGACGGCGACCTTAAAGCCGAAAGTCGTCGGGAGCCCTTGCATGCCATGAGAGCGTCCCGCTATCGGCGTCGCCCGGTGCTCGCGCGCCAGCTTGGCCAGCTCGCGGGCAACTGCGCGAAGATCCCTCACGATGATGCGGTGAGCTTCTTGCAATTGAAGCATCATTCCCGTATCGACGATATCCTGCGTTGTCGCGCCGAAGTGCACCCACTCCCCGTGTTCGGGCCCGCACAGCTTTTGCAACGCTTTGAGCGTCGGCATCAAGGAATGCTTGACCTTAAACACTTCCTGGGCGATCTCCTCAATATTCATCAGCTCAACCTTTGCCTTGGCGGCGATCGTTTCCGCCGCTTCGGGCGGCACGAGGCCCAACTCCGCTTCCGCAAGCGCTAGCGCCGCTTCGACGTCTAGGTGCTTCTGGAGCCGGCTCTCGTCCGCCCAGACTTTGCGCATCTCCGCCGTACCGAAATTGTTCTGAAGCATGATCATATCGATAACATGTGACGGCATGTTGTTGTCCTCCTCTAGATGTCGGATGTCGGGAATAAAATGCGATAAGTTCTGTATTCGTTCAAGCCGGGCAAGCTTGTCCGGCAATCGTTTCCATGCGTCGGGAAGGTTCCTTGCCGCATCCGCATACTTGTTCCCATGTCAACGAACCGTCGCTCATCGAACCGATTTCAGCGCTTGGACGGCCGCTTCGGCGAAGAACGACGCGCCGATCGCTAAGGCGTCCTCGTTCAGCGTAAATTTCGGATGGTGCCATTGCTCCGTACCACCGGTCCCCATCCAGACGAAACAGCCCGGCACGCGTTCCTGGTAAAGGGCGAAGTCCTCGCCACCCATCGTCGGAACGGCTTCCACGATATGGAGACCCTGCGCAGTCGCGGTCACCTGCATGATCTCGGCCATTCGTTCGTCGTTGTTCACTGCAGGCAGCATCGATGTCCAGGTCAACCTCGCTTGCGCCCCGTACCCATCGGCGACACTCTCGACGATCCGCTTCATGCGTTCCGGAATCGCTCTCCTCGCTTCGGGCTGAAACGTCCTCACGGTTCCTTCCAGAACACCTGAATCCGGAATGACGTTCCAGGTCGAACCGGACTGCAGCTTACACACGCTCACTACCGCCGAATGATGCGGGCTGACGTTCCGGCTTACCAGCGTTTGAAGCGCTCCCACGATGGCGCTGCAGATCACGATCGGATCGATGGCGGCATCGGGAATACCGGCATGGCCTCCTTTGCCGAGGACTTCGATCTCGAAGCGGTCGACCGAAGCCATCAGCGGCCCCATGCGGATTCCGACCGTACCGACAGGCAGCTCCGGCTTGTTATGCATGCCGAATACGGCCGCCACTCCTTCCAGGACGCGCGCCTCGATCGCCGCACGCGCGCCGATAGCCAGCTCTTCGGCCGGCTGGAACAAGATGCGCACCGTTCCGTCCAGTTCGTCGGCATGCTCCTGAAGCAACTTCGCCGCTCCGATCATCGATACCGTATGGAAATCGTGCCCGCACGCGTGCATCTTCCCCGGTTGTTCGGAAGCGAACGGTAACCCCGTCTCCTCGTTCACCGGCAGCGCGTCTATATCCGCCCGTAGCAAAATAGTCGGACCCGGCCGCGCGCCCTTCACTTCGGCCAAAACGCCGGTCGGCAAGTTCAGGTCCAGCAGCCGTATGCCCGCTTCGGTCAGCCAAGCCCGGATTCGGGATGTCGTCTCGTATTCTTCGTTCGACAGTTCGGGGAACCGATGAAGCTCCCGACGCATCGCGACTAATTGTGGCTGAAGCGATGCGGCTTGCTTTCTGAAGGTCATCGATATCGTAGTCATGGTTGCATGCTCCTTCTCTCTTGGCCATCATCAGTCGGCTGGCCAAAAATCTTTCGTCGTTTTCAAAGCTGGTTCGAGGCGCAGCGGCCCGTCCGGCGCCAGATGCCTGCAGCTGAGACTGTTTGTTCCGTTGACTTTCACCAGGCAGCTACCGCAAAATCCTCTTTTGCAAGCATGATCGTAAAAAGCGAAGGACCCGTCCAGCTCGTCAGCGATGTAGCGCATCAGATCGAGAACAGTCATCCCTTCCCGATAAGGAACCGCATAAGAGACGAAGACGGCCTCGGCCGCAGCCGATTCCTTGCGTGCTACTTCGCAGCTTAAGACAGCTTCGTTCGTCATGTCCGATCCCCCGGTTTCCTCGGCAGTTTTCGGATGCAACCCGAGCCGGCGGACAAGCGGATAGCCAAGCTGCAAGCCCAATTCTCGCTTTTTTTTGGAGCGTCCAAACGCACGTGCGCCCCGCGGCTTTCCCGCCGTTCCAACGCGGTAGCGGCGACGCTCCAGCCGGTATCGATCATATTGCGCAATTCCAGCGCCTTGCCTGCATCCCTGTTATAAGCCAGCGAAGACTCCCGGAGGCCGAGCCGCTCGGGCAGCTCCTCCCTCATCGAAGACAATCGTTGGAGCGCACACTCCAGCCCTTCTTCCGTCCGGGTCGCGCCGACGTTCCGCTGCATGAGCGTTTGAACCTCCGCCCAGCCTTCGCTTGGCTTCAGTTCGCACTCTCTCTTGGATACGCGGCTCAGTATGCGTCGAATCGGTTCTAAAGCTTCCTCTATTGCATTTCCATCCGCTCCGGCGCACGGTGGCAGCGGATGGCGCAATGCATAAGCGGCGGCACTTCGTCCGGCAATCGCCCCGAACACTTGGTTCTCGGATAAGGCGTTGCCCGCCAACCGGTTCGCGCCATGGATACCGCCCGAACATTCGCCCGCAGCGAACACCCCTGGCAAGCTCGTCGACGCGTCCGGCTCGATGCGCAAACCGCCCATGAAATAATGAGCTCCGGGTGCCACTTCCCGGTCGACCGCATCCCGGTCTACGCCAACGTCTTCCAGCAGCCTCTGCTGCATTTGCGGAAATTTGTCCGGATCCATTCCCCTCGTGCTGATATACAAGCCTCCGGCATCCGTTCCGTTGCCAGCGGCGATCTCCTGGTACATGACCCGGGACATGACGTCGCGGGTCGCGTCTAGTAACGCTCCCACTTCATACCGGTCCCAGAAATCTTCCCCGTGGCGGTTCAATAAGCGCGCTCCCTGGGGAATCAATATTCCGGAATTGAACATCAATCCCCTGGCCCCCGGCGGAGACACCATTACGGTCGGATAATGCTGGACGAATTCCATGTCCGTCAATTCGATTCCGGCTCGAAGCGCGAGCCCGTATCCATCCCCCGTCGCTTCGAACGGATTCGTGTTCAATTCGTAAATCTGGCTCCCTCCCCCGGTCGCTACGACAACGGCCGGCGCCTCGTACATGCGGAGTTCTCCGCTCGGCTGATGATAAGCGGCGACGCCCCGCACGACTCCGTCGTCCACGATCAAGTCCGTCGCATGGGTGAAAGCGTGCATCGGGATACGGGCTCGTTTGACGGCCTTCATCAGGACGCGTACCATCTCGCGGCCAACGGCGTTCCCGACGTGTACCGCCCGTGCGTGCGTATGGCCGGCCAACCAGCCCAGATGCGGCTTCGAGCCGTCTTCCTCCAGATCGAACGCGACACCGAGCTGCTCGGCGAAGGCGACTGCATCGCCCGCCTGCTCGGCGAGCACGCGAACAAGACGCGGATCCGGTAATCCTTCTCCAGATCGGAAAATATCGCTCGCAAACACGTCTGGGCTATCCCCCGGCTTGGCTGTAGGCAATACTGCGCAAAATGAATAATGAGCGGAGAGGGTTCCCCCCGACCGTTGCGGTTCGCCTTTGGTCAACAAAACCGGGCGGGCACCTGACTCCGCCGCGGCCAAAGCCGCGCGGAGGCCGGCACCGCCGCTTCCGACAATGACGACATCGTATCGTTCCCGCGTGATTTCCATAGCTGCCTCATTCCTTTATTGTAGGTCAGGCTCTGCTCCGACCTGACCGGATCGATTGGATCAGTCGACGCACGATCGGCCAAATTGTCACGACCAGTCCGACGACCAGCAGCGTGCCGGAAATCGGACGGTTGAACAATTGCCACAAGTCCCCCCTGAAGATCAAAGCCGATTGACTGAGCGAATTTTCCAGCACCGGCCCCAGAAGAAGTCCGAGCACTAGCGGCGACGGCTCCATCTTCGCTTTTTTCAACAAATATCCTAATACGCCGAAGATCATTAGCACAATGACGTCGAACATGCTGCTGCGGACGGAATAAGCACCGATAATGCAAAACATCATAACGATCGGCATCAGCACCTTCGAAGAAAGATGCGCGACCTTCGCGAACAAGCCGACGAGCGGCAGATTCAGCACGAGCAGCATGACATTCCCGATGTACATGCTCGCGATAAGCGCCCAGAACAAGGAAGCATGCTCTTTGATCAATAGCGGTCCCGGTGTAATGCCTTGAATCATAAATGCGCTCAGCAGAATCGCCGGCAGCGGGGAGAACGGAACGCCCAATGAAAGCAACGGCACCAGAGCGCCGGTGCTGGCGCCGTTGTTGGCCGATTCGGGCCCGGCGACGCCTTCGATCGCTCCCTTGCCGAATTCTTCGGGATGCTTCGACAGCTTTTTCTCCAAGCCGTAAGAAGCGTATGTGCTTATAATGCTGGACGGTCCGGGCAGCAACCCAATTACGAAACCTATCAAGCCTCCACGTACGATCGGGCCGGTGCTGCGTCGCATTTCCGATTTGCTGGGCATCAGCTTTTTTAGTGAAAGATCCGCTTTGATCGGTTTCTGATACGACTGTTCGAGCGCTCCGAGAACTTCCGCCATGCCGTAGAACCCCATAATAATCGGCACAAAGTCCAGCCCGTCGATCAACCAAGGCGAATTGAAAGTGAGCCGCAGCGAACCGCTCATCTGATCGATTCCGACCAAGGAAAGCACTACTCCCAGTGTGATCAGCATGTAGCTCCGTATCAAAGAGGTGTCGGTCAATCTGGAAAGCACGAGCAAACCGACCAGAACGATCGCGAAATGTTCAGGCGGGCCGAATTTCAAGGCCATCTTGGCGATCGGCGGCGCGAGCAAGGTCAGCAGCACCATGCCCAGCGTTCCCGCCACAAACGATCCGATTGCGGAGATGGACAGCGCGGCTCCCGCCCTCCCTTTCTGCGTCATCTTATAGCCGTCGAGCGTCGTCACGACCGAAGCGGCCTCCCCGGGCACGTTCACGAGAATCGATGTCGTGGATCCCCCGTACATCCCTCCAAAATAAATACCCGCGACAAGAATAAGCGCCGAAGTCGGTTCCATTGAGAAAGTAAGCGGCAGCAGCATCGAGATCGCGCCTACCGGCCCTAATCCGGGCAATACGCCGACCAGAGTGCCGAGCGCCACCCCGAGCAAGCATACTAATAAATTAAAGAACGAAAACGCAGACATTATCCCTGTAAGTATATCTTCCATACCGGTCACGGTCGTTCTCCCCCCAACATCGTCAATCGAAGCTTACAACCAGATGCCGGGCGGTAAAGAAACCCCCAACCATAAGTCGAAAATGAGCCAGATCGCCGCCGTCGTTGCAATCGCGAGAACGGCAAGCCGCCAACCTCTGAGTCCCAGCACGAAACCCGACGCCGCCAAAGCAACAAACATCGCTATCACGAATCCGAGCGCATACGTTATCGCCAAAAACAGAACGAATATTCCTATGAACGACAACAAACCTTTCCAGTGAACAGGCTCGTCCGCTTCCTGTGCCCCCACGCCATCCGTGTGGTGCGGCCGGTTTCTCACCAGGCCGATCAGCATCAAGACGCTTAAGCCCGTCAGAAGCCCACCGAACACGTTTGGAAAAAAACCGGGTTTCAGTTGACGCAGCGAACCGAACGGCAGTTCGTGGGAGTGCCATAGCGTAATCAGCCCTATCGCCAAAAACAGTAGCGCGGTCAACAATCGCGCAATATGTACGGTCCTGCTCATCATTTAATCTGACCGAGCTTCTTATAGATCTCGCCCGTCGTCACATACCATGCGTCCACTTCGGTCTTGGCGTCGGCGCCGGTTTTGTAGCCGAGTTGATACCCCGCTTGGTTCATCAATTGCTTGAACTTGTCCGATTCATAAACGGCCTTAGTTAGTTCGTCGATTTTTCGAACAACGTCGCCCGGTACATTGTTTGGAATGATAATGAAGTGGCCCGCGCCGCCGGTGACGCCTTTAACGCCTTGCTCGGTACTGGTCGGAACGTTTGGCAGCAGGTCGACCCTCTTCTCGCTCATAACGGCGAGCGCGCGCAGATCGCCGGCTTCGACTTGACCGCGAATCTCCGGCACATTCATGAAGCCTACCATGACGTGTTTACCTAACACAGCCGGAAGGAGTGTGCCGCTTCCTTGAAACGGAACGTGCTGCAGCTTGATACCCGCACTGTCTTCCAACATGGTGGCCAGCATCGCGACGACCGTACCCTCGCCCGGATTGCCGACCGTTACTTCGCCCGGATGCTCTTTCGCATAAACGATCAAGTCTTGAAGTGTTTTGAAAGGAGAATCCTTAGGAACGACGGCGGTCACGACCATATCGCCGACTTTGTTGACGATCGTAAAATCGTCTTTCTTATATTGCGCCGGGGTGACGTGCAAAGCCGAAGAAATATGGCCCGATGCCGCCCAGAGCCATGTGTAACCGTCTGGCTTCGCCTTGACCAGCTCGTAGTTGCCGACCGTTCCCGATCCGCCGCCGACGTTCTTAATCGTGATTGTCTGGTTAATAATGCCTTTAGCCGCTTCAGCGAAAGAGCGAGCAAGAATGTCGGATACGCCGCCTGCAGCAAAAGGAACGATCAATTCAATATTTTTTGTCGGCCAATCCGTTTGCTGAGGTGTGTTGCCGGCACTTGGTTTGGATGTGCTTGAAGTCGAACTTCCAGTGTTCGAGCATGCCGCCAGTACCAACAGAATTGCAATCACAAATGCGAACTTACCAAAAAAATGCCGTGTTTTCATTGAAACGTGCCTCCTAGTAGATTTGCATGATGATGACGGAAAACACAAAATAACTTGACAAAGAGTGAAGTTTGGTGTGGGTTCCTGATGTTCGTTCTAGTTCACCTAAGCCAAGTTTCCGTCGGAAGGATAAAGGGGCGATGAAATTAAAAAAAGTACATAAAACACACGAAAAATCGAGTGTTACATGTACTTCCAGTTGTCTGGTCAGTTTTATTTAATTAATTCCCATCGCCATTATCGGACTAATAGTACACCAGCTACTAATTTGCGTCAAGTAATATTGTCAACCACGGAGTCTTTCACCGCGCGACTGAAGACTTGAATTATGCTCCATCCATAGTAACAACCCGAATACGGATACTAGAATAAGGACCGGTTGATTTTACCAATGTAGAAGGATTTAAGGGTTTACCAGCCTTATGGAACCGTAATATTGATATCACTTTTGCCGGTCGGCCGATTACAGCGGATACCGGTTTTCGACTCGATCGACGATCTCCGTTTATTTCAGTTTGTTGGCGATTTCCAGGATTTCGTCTTTCGTCAAATTCCCGGGTACCGTTACGTACAAATTCATCGGCAAAGTATTCCAAGCTGGCTTAGTTCAAAGGCCCGGAGGTTCAACCGATCAACTGTACCGTTCTCTCCGCTTCGCCACTGTAAATTTGCTTGATAATATCCTCGATGTTCGGCTCCTTCAGGCGTATGTCCGTTACTTATATTGCCGCGTCAGCAGGCTGACCGCTTCCCCGACCGATATCCGGTCTTGCCGGAACAAAATATGCTTCGTCTTCCCTTCCTCCCCGACGACTTGCAGCCGTTCGTCCGCGATTCGGACGTCTTCCTCCTCGAACTGCATGGATAGAAGATGACCGGGACTGTAATTGGTTTTGAAGTCGTGCAAAGCTCCGTCGTAGATCAAGGCGCCCTTGTCGATCAGGACAATGCGGTTGCAAATTTGTTCGATATCGTCCATATCGTGGGTCGTCAGCAAGACGGTCGTTTTCTTCTCCTTGTTCACTTCGCGAATAAAAGTCCGAATCCGGCTTTTCGCCATCACATCGAGCCCGATGGTCGGTTCGTCGAGATAGACGATTTTCGGATCATGCAGCAGCGCCACGGCCAATTCAGCGCGCATTTTTTGTCCCAAGCTCAATTGGCGGACCGGACGATCGATAAATTCCTGCATTTCCAGCATTTCGGTATAAAATTCGACGTTTCGCTTGAATACGGCGTCCTCGATTTTGTACATTTTTTGATACAATCCGAACGTATCCCGCATCGGCAAATCCCAATACAATTGGGAACGCTGTCCGAAGACGACGCCGATCTGTTTCGCGTTTTCTTTCCGGTCGACATACGGAATACGTCCGTTTACGCGCACTTCCCCCGAGGTAGGGGTAAGAATGCCGGATAACATTTTGATCGTAGTCGATTTGCCCGCTCCATTCGGTCCGATATACCCGACCAGTTCGCCTTCGTCGATCGTAAGATTAATATTGTTCACAGCCCGCTTCTTTACGTATTCGCGACGAAAGAGTGATTGGACGATGCCCCAGAACCGATCCTGCCGAACCAATACCTCGAACTGCTTTGATACATGCTTCATTTCAATGAGCGCCATGTCATGCCATTCCCCTTATTCTACGAACCCGTACTATGGTACTGACGGATTCCGATTTTCCAAAACGCGTACTCTCCGGCAAACAGGACCATTCCCGCGACCGGAGTCATGAACTGGAATACGGGATGAAACAACCCTTCATCCACTTTTCCCAAAAAGCGCTGCGCCGGGTAAAAATTGATAAAAGCAAAAGGAACGACGAGCGTCAGCACGATTTGCACGATCCAATGGTAAGCGGTTATCGGGTATTTGACGAAATCTTTCAGATCGAAGATCAGGCTGACCAGACTGTTGTTTTGCACCATCCAAAAGGCCGGCACGGCCGTATACACGAAGGCGGCCGCCTGGATCAACGCTCCGCCCAGCAGCACGAGCGCCAAAAAGAGCGCATCCGTCACGCCGAGAGTCAGATCCAGCCGGCGAAAACAAAAGATCATCACTGCGAGCGCAACCGTCAAATTGCTGAAGTAACCGGTGCTGAACTCCCGGCTGAGCAAATACAGAAACGGGTTGAGCGGCTTCGTCAACATCTCGTCGAACTCCCCCGTCTGGATGCGCCTCGGCAGCGAGGTAAACGGATGATAAAAAAAGAAACCGGCCAACGCATAGGAGCCCAAATTCAAGGCGTACAGCAGCATCACCTCGTAAGGTCCCCAGCCGGCGATGCTTTTGAAGCGGTCCACCAGCACCCAGATCAAAAAAACCTCGACAATCCACAGCGATGCTTTCGACAATGAATTCAGCCAAAACGCGCCGCGGTATTGAGCGATTCCTTTCAACCGGATCCGGATGAACCGCCAGTATAAAGAAACGTACTCCATCGCGATTCACCCTCCATGGATATCGAGTTGAGCCTGCGCCTTGTTCCACATCCACCGTTCGATCGCCAGCAACAGGACGAGCCAGCCCGCCTGGGCGGCGATGACTAGGAAGGCCCCCTGGACGGACAGCTTGCCCAGAAAGATGGCGATCGGCTGAAAGCCGACCAGATGAAACGGCAGCATCATGCTGATGGTATGCAGAATATCCGGATAAAACCACAAGGGCACAAAAGACCCGGCAAACAGCGATATGACCGCGCCCGTAATGAAGTTGATGAAATAGGCGGTTTTGAGCCATATCGCCAGCATCCCGAACATGTAGTTGATCTGATTCATCAAGACGATGCCGCCAAGCAGACTAACGGCAAAAAGAGCGGCCCGCAGCGCGCTGTCCGGCACGGAAAATCCCCAAACCAGCATGGCCGCCAAGACGGCCGGCAAGGTCGTGAATACAAAGCTGAACAAATTTTCGCCAAACTGATCGGCCAAAAAATACCCTTTGAACGAAACAGGCCGAATGAGATCGATGCTGATGGCGCCATTCTCGACGCGTTCCCCCACCTTCTGCCCGATCCGCGACCGAATCAACGCCTGGACAAGCATATTCAAGATGACATAATGAATCATATCCTCGTAAGTAATGCCGCCTACGGACGACTTTCCGCTATAAAGCGCTTTCCACACGCTCATCATGATGATCAAGCCGACGAACGAGCTCGCGACCATCATGTAAGCATTCATCCGGTAGATGAAACGCTGTTTGAACGATTGTTTGGCAAATTCGATAAGAACGGCCACTCGTCAAACCTCTTTTCTCCAATGATCAATAAACCGATCGGGGGTACTTGCCGATTTCCCGGAACGTTTCCGGGCCGATCGGAGCGCGGACATGCTTCAGCGCCATTACCACCACACCGGACACCGCGGAAAGCGCAGCGTCCGCAAGGCAGTACTGCTTGTTTTGCCCGTGTTCCAGCTTGGCGGCAAGCGCCGACTTCATGTACGGACTGTTGATGACGCTGCCGATGCCCGCCACCGCGACCCTGTCACTTTGGAAGCAGGAGCCGAGCATTTCCACGCCTACGACGATTTGGTCGATCGCCCTGTCGCAGACGAGCAGGGCCAGACGGCTGCCTCCATGGGCGGACCCTTCGACGGCGGTCAATGTTTCGACCCACTCCAAGTCCCGCTCGGAGTCGTAACCGGCTACCCCCGCGCAAAGCCCTTTGACTGCTCCCGGCCGGCATCCGGCGTTTGCCAGAGCGCTCCGTATGGCCGAGCGCACGTTCTCGGCGGCGTTGCCGTCTTTATGGATGGACGATGCTCCTCCTTCCGTAAGAGAGAATACGCCCACGCAAATCGCTGACCATGACTCGGGTGTAAGACCCTCCTCCGTCTATTCCGAGTACCACTTCTTGTTCTGGCATGAATGGAACGCCTCCGCTTCGAATGATGAATAAGTCGATGGTTCTTGTAACCATCTTATCCCGAATGTAAGATATAAGAAAATATATATATTGGATAACGGGTATTACGGGGGGATATAACCATCATCAATTTGGAGCTTTACCGCATTTTTTATTTTACGGCCTTAGCCGGCTCGATTTCCAAAGCGGCCAAGCAGCTGCATATGACCCAGCCGAGCGCCAGTCTGGCGATCAAACAGCTCGAGGGAGCTTTGCAGTTGAATCTGTTTGTGCGGACACCGAAAGGCGTCGAACTGACGGTCGATGGCAAGATGCTCTTTTCTTTTGTCGAACAAGCATACGGGCTTATTTCGTCGGCGGAGAAAAAGATGGGTGAGGTCGTCAATCTGAACAGCGGGGAAGTAAGAATCGGGGCAAGCGATTCTACCATCCGATTTGTGCTGTTGCCGTTTCTGAAAGATTTCAGGCAGCATTACCCGGGGGTTAAAATCAAGCTGGTCACGGGCTCGACGCTAGGCTGCTTGCAGCATCTGAGAGACGGGACCGTCGATTTCTGCCTGGTCCGCACACCCGTAGACGACAACATGATGACATCCGTGAACGTGTTGACCGTACAGGATTGTTTCGTGGCCGGCGAAAAGTATAGGAGCGTTTGCGAAAACACCATTTCCTTGGAGCAGTTGATTCAATATCCGTTGAACGTTTTCCCGGCCCACATGACTTCCCGAAAAACACTGGTTCGCTTTTTCGCCTCTCATGGCTTGACGCTTCAACCCGCATTCGAAATCGGCAGCCGGGATATATTGATCGATTTTGCCAAAGCCGGATTGGGCATCTCGTGCGTGGTCAAGCAATTTATCCAAGAAGAGCTGAAGGCCGGCATTCTATATGAGGTGAAGCTGAAGCAACCGCTGCCGATGATCCACTTCGGCATCGTACGTTTGAAGGAAGCCCCTCTCCCCGTCGCCGCAAACAAATTTATCGAGCTCGTCGTAAACGCCTATTCGCAGGACGCTCCCTGTTCAGAGTCAGAGTCGATGGCATAGGACAACCCGGCTTCCGGATTGTCCTCCTGCTCCGGTTCACGTCTTTATTGAGCTCTCGTATTTCGTAGGTAAAATCCTTTTGTTCCTTTGTTTGTAAACCAAATCTGTACCTGTCATTACCGATTGATTCTAATGTGCAGCGATTTTCATTTGATGTAAAACAAAATAAATTTCGCTTTTCAAAAGATTGCTGTTTATCCAATAATTCGTGGATAATGCCGCCGCCACATGCTTCAAATACCCTCCAGCCACCTACAGATAACATGAAATCGACGATCGAATATCTATCTTCCCAAAACACCGCAATATCCAAGTCTTTATGAATTCTTGTTTGCTTACCTAGAAATACATCCATTGCCCCTCCACCGCATACATACTTCCCAAACTCGACTCCGCGGTAGTCTTGTGCTCGAGCGACATGTTTGAATTTAGCGATGTCTACACCGATAATTAAGGTTGAAGTAGTTTGTGTTAAAGTCTAAAGTATGTAATCAATTTTTTTAGCTTATATATACCCCAAAGGAAATTGTTGTCGGGACGACACAAAGTTGCGGCTTCGAACTTGGCGGGGAGCTTTCCTCGCATTTCTTCATTATAGGAATGCTGCCCGTTAGGTGAACGTAGGCTAGGCTGCGTTCATGCCGGCAGCCTAGTTCTGGTTGTTTATTAAATTCTTCTTCTCGATAGTTGATCAAACATTAGTACAGTCATAGTGCATTACGTACGGACAAAATATATTTGGCTTGATCTAGCGGATTGACGCCTTGGCGTTTACGCTCCGCGTAAACTTCCGGCGGACATTCCCTGTAGTACGCAAACGTTGTAGACAGAATGCCTCGCCCCTTTGTCATCGATCCGAGCCGAGCCGGAAAATCGAGCGACGTCGCGACTGGTATCACACCCTTGAGTTCCAACCGCCCACTGCGGATCACCGGCGAATCCAACTCGCCGCGCATGACAATGAGTTCGGTCATGACCTTGCCGCCGTATTCCTCCGGAACGGATAGGCGAAAATGCAGAAGCGGCTCGAGCAGGTTGGTACCGGTGTTCACGAGACCGTTCATAATGCCCATCGGCGTCGCTACTACGAAATCAAGCGGATGCGTATGCCACACATGATGTTCGCCTTCCACGAGCGTAACCTTCAAATCGGTGACCTCCCAACCGCGCAGCCCTTGCTGCAGCGCCTCGGGCACACGCCGCGCGACCTCGTTCTGGTAACTCTCGAGTAGGCGTTCCGGCCTCGCCATAGAGCTGTACTGCAGACCAGTCCCCCTTTCCCCTGGCTCAATCCGGAAACGCAAAATGGCCCAGCACGGCTTTGGCATCGTATAAGCAACAAACCCTTCGCCGGCCATGGTTGGAGTCTCCTTATAGATGACTGAAGGACGATCGAAGGCGACTTCGAGCCCGAACCGGCTCTTCAGCACCGAAGCGAGCACTTCCATCTGAATCGGTCCCATTACCTTCAAATGCAGCTCCCGGTCCTCTGGCTGCCACTGCACGTCGAGAAGTGGGTCCTCGTCGGCCAATTCCTGAAACGCCGCCACCACCTTCGGATACTCAGCCTCGCTGCGCCATCGCACCTGCACCGTCAGCAGTGGCACGGCCAGCTTGCGCTCATCGGGAACTCCTGTAGCTGTGCCGACGATATCGCCGATACGCGCTCGGCTCAAACCGTAAACCGCTGCTATATCCCCGGCCTGCAGAATTCCAACGTCCTCCGACTTACGGACATCGATTTTCCGGATTTGGGTAACCTTCTCCTGAATATCTTGCGTCACATTATGTACTGTATCGCGGTTGCGAAGCGTGCCGTTGTACAAGCGCACATAAGCGATTCTGCCCATGTCCGGGTCACGCTCGAGTTTAAAGATGATACCCGCAACCGGTGCCGCAGAGTCCCCTAGTGGGCCAGGCAGCCATCGCAAGATTGCTTCCATAAGCTCAGGAATGCCGATCCCCCGATTCGAGGCACCGAACAGCACCGGGAATAGCTCCGAACGGAAAATACCATCCTTAATCGGCCGCAGTAACTCTGCCGTGGTTAGATACCCTTTCTCGATATAACGCCCCAACAACTCTTCGGCCTGTTCGGCCACCGTCTCGACAAGCAGTTCGCGGTACAACTCGGCCTCACTTGGGAGTGTGTCCGTTTCTTCCCGCAGCAAATCCGCGCATCCGGCAAAATCCTCCTCAGCCCCGATCGGCGCCTGAATCGGTATTGCTCCGTCCGACAGCAGGCGGCGGATGCTTTTGAACGTGCGCATAGGGTCGGCCCCGACTCGATCAAGCTTATTGACATACACGATCGTCGGTATGCGGAGATCTCGTAGCGCCTGCCAAATCAATTCTGTTTGTGCCTGCACGCCCTCAACCGCGGAAACGATCAGAACCGCTCCGTCCATTACTCGCAGCGACCGTTCCACTTCAGACAGGAAATCCACGTGTCCAGGCGTATCGAGAAGATTCACCTGAACACCGTTCCGGACGAATCGGGTAACCGCAGCGCGCACCGAAATACCACGCTCCCGCTCCACGTCCAACCAATCCGTCTGCGCTGTGCCGTCATCAACGCTGCCGAGCGTGCGAATGCGTCCGCTTTCGTATAAGATGTGCTCGGTCGTCGTCGTTTTGCCCGCATCGACATGGGCGAAGATGCCTACATTCCGAATTTGGTTCCGCTGTGCCTCGCGCATTATGGCGCTTCCCTCCGAATTGTAATAAGACCATTTTAGCATAAAATTAGCATCCGGGTTGGAGCTTAATAAATATGGAACAGCTGCCACGGGGCGGTCTGCACCTGTTTTGGTTGAACTATCGTTCCCGTTAGTTGAGTCCTTCATGATCTTCCTTAAGTTGAAAATGCTCATGGTGAATGGAATCCATACCAACCAATTTACCAGTTTTCTTATGGTAATAGGCGAAGTTGCGATTCAAATCCCATATTACACCGCCTAGGCAAATGAACGGAACGGCCGTTTAAAGCCTACCGTTACTTACCTCAGTTAATAAAAATTCTACTTTTTCGATAATTTCCTTAACATTTCTCGACTCAAAAACATAAATGGGATTTTCCCGATCACGTTCTCCATTATTCGCCGAGTCAATTAGCACAAGCTTATATCTCCCTTTGGGATTAAATTCAGGATACCAACCTAAATCCAGAATTCGTTTATCATCATACTCAAACTGTAGGAGATCCTCCTTAAACTCCCACAATTGCTCATGATACTCGTCAACAAAAGAGTCAGAATCTGCCTCGGTAAATTCATTAAATCTTACTCTCCAACCGCTAGGAACTCGGAGTGGCACATGTTTAAGTGACATATATAACCACCTTAATCGAAAAAATTCAATGAACGACTCTTTGATCGATCCCGCTCAAATTATACCTTATCAGCCAGTAAATAAATTGCGAGGGTTCCCCAAGTTGGTGTATCAGGAATGGTTTCAGTATCATACAACCAGGTAGCCATTGCTTCCAGAAAGCTTTCCAATGTTGGATTCTCCCAGCCTTCAACATTTTCATTTAGATCGCGTCTCAGCATTTGGAAGAAACGATACCAAATTGTTTGACCCTCCTTAGCCTCAATTCAGTTATAACAATCGTCTCCGTTAGTTCAATTATTTATCGAACCCAGTTCGCTATAGTCTCATCATGCTTAAGGTCATTCCGCTTATAGTAATAGACTGTTCTTTTGGTATAAGTAACATTTGAGCAAGCAAGAAAAAACTTGTGTTTATAGACCTTATCCTCAAGACAAATGACAGTCCCTTCGTGATACCCGTAAGACCAATCACCGAGTTGCTTGGACTCTTCTTCGCTTGCTAAACGAATTGTATCAATCTTAAACAGGCTAATAGGACAAGAAACAAATGAAACTTTGTGGAAGTTAATCTCGATATTGTGATAGTAGCTAAAATCAAAGCTGCCAGCCACAACAACATTCCCAGCATTGTCGGTACTAATGACATAAAAATCACCGATATTCATTTCGTCAATGTTTCGCTGTATTTCTTTTAACCTGTCATTAATGTTCTCCATCATTTTCGTCTCCTCTGTTCACAACCAATACCTTATTAATGGTAACCATTCAACCACCCCATCTGCATTAATATATTCATTTCCAGTATTCATGATTTCCCATATTCTACGGTCTTTTTATCGACAGCTACCATTCATAGGGGTCATTGTATGATATCAGAATAGAACAAGCATGAGATTCGTGATACCTGTCCAGATCCTCATGATCATTTCTTCCAGGTGTGGACATATATTCACCTCCCCTGCTGGCTTACAATACCGGCTTGATGGTCTCTTCGTATATCGCCTTCGGGTATCTCCCGCTCAACTTGAAACCCGTAATCCCGGAAAAGTCGCTGTCAGGCATAGAAACGGCTGTCGTAATATATTTGAGCGACGCGCCCTCATGAAGTACCTTCCGTGGAGGGAAGGCGAGGACATTTTTGTGAATGTCCGGCCGTAGATCGCTCAGACTTGCGTTTGGTCGAATAAACACCTTTGCCTCCGGGCTGAAGATATCCCAAATCTCGACATCAGCCGTTTCGAGCGTTTCCAACAGAACCATATTGGGGAGATGGGCTTCTTCTCCCTCCTGGTACGGCTTCTGATTAAGGGCTAAATCAAGAACGATCTTGCGTACTGGCAAGAGTTGACCGGCCCGGAGCCGGATTCGGAGGAGGACGAGATCATGAAGCTGGAAGAATGGCAATGCGGTAAGGCTCTGCACGGCCTGTATTTGCTGGAGCTGGTTGGGGACTATCATAGGTGGGTATATCGGGATCGCGCGGTGAGCTGACGCAGACGGAGTTGACGTGGTTGAATACAGTAATGCTTGCGCGGGATAAAAGCGTCGAGGTGTAACCTGATGGTCGTATGGCTGCGGATTTCCCAACTTCAACAAATACCTAAATCATTCGCATCGTGTGCAACAGTCCAAACCAAATAAATTCTCGCTCATACGATGTGGATGTAGTTAAAAAGGAAAATGGGGGGGTGAATAAGCATGAGTGGTATTGGCGGAATTGGCGGTTTTAGCTGTGGAGGTTTTGGGACATCGACAGCAATCATCCTCGTTCTCTTCATTCTTCTGGTAGTCATTTCGAGAGGATTTCTTATTTAATCTGCCGCCCAGTCTTTAGTACCGTCTGTTGCATAGTTTAAAGTGCGACCTGCAATTCCTCCTTGCCCCCATACACCCCCCCTCCGGCCGTTGAGGTCAGAGGGGGCTATACCAGAAACTCCACAAAGACCGGACTCCGCAAGAGTCCTTTTTTTGTCCAGTTACGTATCTTAACGCGCGCCCGCACTAGCGGCTGTACATACACATTATGCCCCTCCTCGCTAACCACATGCGGCTGTATGGCTGCATGGTCTTATCATTCGTCATAATACCCCCTTATTCTCTACCTCCCATCACTCTCCCCTGACTTGTCCCATCTTAAACGTTGCTTCGATCCCCCACCCTTACTGATAGCCCATCCCATATACTCATTAGCTGCGTTATGGCAGCATTCATTACTTCAAGAGGAACACCATCCCTGGCTTGTGAGGACATCCCTCTAAGAAAGGTGTCAAACAAGGTAACCAGCATAAGGATATCCGTAGATTCGGGCAGCTCGCCATTTGCTATGGCCCGTTCTATACAATCTTTCTGCCAGCCGCGTACCTTCTCTCGTTCCTTGGAGAGCAGCTCTCGGATGTGTTCCAGCTCAGGAGAACAGGCCACAGCGGACAAATTAATCAAGCAGCCTAGAGGATGCGACCTCTCTGTCTGCATCTGTGCGGATCGCCGTAACCCCTCCTCGATGGCTGCTCTCGATGTCACGCTTCTATCCCTGAAACTTTCCGATACCTGTCCATAAGTTGAGATATAGAAATCCACTGCTTCGCGGAACAGCCCTTCCTTGGATTCGAACGCCGCATAAAAACTCGCTGCCGATATATTTCCCATCGCTGCGCGCAGCTGAGCAAGTGAAGTGGCCTCAAAACCGTGTTCCCAAAACAGAAGCATCGCAGCAACAACCGCTTCCTCACGATTAAAAGCGCGAGGGCGTCCTGTTCGTGGCATAAAATGACCCCCTTTATTATTTTTATACTAATCGATCCAAAAGTCATTGACAAGGGGAGGTCATTGAATTTAATATATAGAACGAACGATCCATAAGTATATTCATTCTAAGGGGGAATTATTTTGTCTCAATTTTCATCATCAACGAGTGTGGTTCAATCGGACAACCTCCCTGCCAGACTCCCCTGGCTTTCACTACTCGCACTTGCGATGACAGGATTTATTTGCATCTTTACCGAAACCATACCGGCTGGCTTGCTACCGCATCTCGCCGAAGGGTTAAATATTAGTAAAGGGATGGCTGGTCAGTTCGTAACTTCTTATGCTGTTGGTTCCATCATAGCGGCGATTCCGTTTGCCATGTTTACCGGCAGGTTCAGGCGTCGTCCGCTTCTGCTCGCTATCATAGTAGGTTTTCTCATTTTCAATTCGATAACCGCTTTGTCGAGCAGTTATGTTCTAACACTGATCGCCCGGTTTTTCGCCGGTGTTTCTGCCGGTGCTGCATGGGGAATGATTGCCGGTTACGCACGGCGCATGGTACCCGATACATTAAGAGGACGAGCCTTGGCAGTCGCGATGGTGGGAACGCCAATTGCTCTTACATTCGGTGTACCGGTCGGCACCCTGCTCGGCGATTTGATCGGTTGGCGACTCGTTTTCGGACTTATGTCTCTTCTGACTCTTGGTTTACTTGCATGGGTACAGTGGAAGGTGCCGGATTATCCAGGGCAGCCTGCCGATAAAAGAATGAGCATCGGTCAGGTGTTTGTTTTACCAGGGATCCGTCCGATTCTCATGGTGGTGCTGACGTGGATGCTGGCACACAATATTTTATATACGTATATTGCACCGTTTCTTGAGCCCTTGGGACTCGCAGGACGTGTTGACCTAGTCTTGCTGGTCTTTGGAATCGTGGCGCTTTTCTCCATCTGGATCGTTGGCCTGCTGGTCGACCGTCACCTACGCCTGCTCGTATTGATCAGTCTTCTCGGTTTCCTGCTGGTGTCCGCTGCCCTATGGACGGGTGCCACATCTGCATCCTTCGTTTATGCGGCTGTAGCATTTTGGGGACTTACTTTTGGCGGTGCTGCCACACTGTTGCAAACCGCGCTTGCCGAAGCAAGCGGTGAAGAAGGCGTGGATATCGTGATGCCGATTAATACTACGGTTTGGAACCTGGCTATCGCCGGCGGAGGTATTGTAGGTGGTACATTACTGGAGCTCGTTGGAGTCCAGTCGTTCCCGAGCGTATTAATCATTCTGCTTCTTATTGCGTTAATTATTGCGTGGGGTGCGAAGAGACACGGTTTTACGAGAAAAAAGTAAACTTTGCAAAGCTTACAGTCATACTCCTGTGGTCGAAACAAGCCTAAAAGAGCGCCAACGGGATAAAGTTCTTGTCACATCGATGTGACAAGAACTTTATCCCTATAGAACCCAATAGCCGCGTTTTACGTGGCATTTATTCTACTGAAGCTGTTCATAAATCTTTATAGCCCAGAGTGTTCGAGTTTCCTCATCCTTAGGTTGTCCATCACACACCTCTATAACCCGACCGCCCTATAATTCTTTACGTACGGTGCTGGTATGGTTGTCAAGGAAGCGGAATACGCTCCACGACCAGATCGTCAAACGAAGAAGTTCCGTTCGCAGCCGCGTCCGACCAAAGAAAAAGCTGTACATATTTGGCCGTCGAGGACGGCGTTACTTCGAATTGATAGGGTGTCCAGTCCGTATTGTTCCGGGTCGCGTGCCACGTGTATTTGACGGTGGAGACGAGATCCTCCTTGACCTGTCTCAGACCGAGAGATACGCTGCCCGTCGTCGAGCCGTTTTTCACCCATCCGCGCACGATATATTGGCTTCCCGGCTCAGTCGGGATAAGGTCGGATACGATGATGTTCCACGCATTGCCGGGGTCCGGCGCAATGGAGGCGGAGTAGGAACCGCTTCGTTTCTCGCTCTGCGTCCACAAGCCGGCCCGCATCAGCCAGTTCGCGGGTCCCGTCGCCTGGGCGTTTGGCTGCTCGAAGCCCGGATTTTTCAGCAAATTGCTGTCGATCCGGACCGCGAACGGCACGGAGCGGACGACCTGTCCTTCCGCAGTCAGATGAATCGTCGCCTGATACACGCTGCCGGTAACGCTTGACGGCACATAAACGGTGCCGGTTACGGTCGTCAGCTGATAGGCGGGCAACGAAATTTGGGAAGGCAGCTGCACGGTCATACCCGCAGGCGCATCCGCATCGAGCGTCACCTGCAAGCTGCGGGGAACGTTGCTCGTCACGTTTAAGGAGAATGGGAACTGGCCTCCCTCCCTCGCGACAACGGCAGCGGGCACCGCTTCGGCATCGAATGCGTATTCGGGCTCATAAGGGATTTCCTCGACATACAAATCGTCGAACCAGGCCGCACCATTGGTCTGCTGATCCATCTTCAGAAATACTTGCACGTATTGGGCGTTCGGAGCCGGCATGATTTCCAGCTCGTACAGCGTCCAATTCGAAGAAGTTTGCACGGGTTTCCATGTATAGCTAATCGTGGTGGAGCTGTTGTTATTGCTCTGTCGGAGTCCGATCGCGACCTCCCCTGTTGCCGAGCCGTTTTTGACCCATCCGCGCAAAGCATATTTGTTGCCGGCTTGTACCGGGATGATGCCCGATGCTATGATATTCCAAATATTGGAAGGGTCCGGCAGCAAAGAGACGGAGTAGTCGCCAGTGTGCGACGCGTCACGCGTCCATACGCCTTGGCGCATTACCCAGCCTTCCGGCGCCGTGCCGAGTGCGGTAGCCTTTTCAAAGCCGCCGTTAGCCAACAGATTGTGATTTACGACAATCGGAAGCGGCAGCGAACGAACCAGCTTGCCGTCGGCTTTGACGCGAATCGCGGCTTCGTATATGCCGTCGGTGACGCCCGCCGGCAAATAAACCGTTCCGGTAACCGCGGTTTGTTGGCCGGAGGAAAGCGTCAGCCCGGCGGGCAGCTGCATCGCGAATCCCGGCGGCGATTCCGTCTCGAGCATAACCTGCAAATCCCGGGAGACATTGCTGGACAAGCTTACCGTAAACGGATATTCGCCGCCTTTATTCGCTTCGATGACGGGTGTGAGCGATTCGGCCACGAGTAAATCCATATAGTCGTAGGTAATCCAATGCTCGACGGATATCGGAATGCCCGGCTTGTCCGCGTACTCGAATTCGATGCTCGCCTTCAGGCTGTAGCGTCCTTGGGGCACGGGCGAGCCGATTCGGAAGTCGAACGTCTCCGAGCTTGCCGAGCCGCTGCCGAGCAGGGGCTTCGTCCAAACGCCCGGTTGCGCGCCGAACGGTTCCGGATAGTTCACGGTGACTTGCACATTCAGCAAATCAACGGAAGCGCCATTGTCAAGGCTGACCGTCAGTCCGTTAGGCTGCTCCTGACCGACGATTCGGCCGCCCGCCAAATCGAGTTTCGCCTTGACGTACGCTCCGGCAATCGGAGACAGAGCTTGCCCGATTTGCTTCAATGCGGCGACGATTTGCTGCTTTGTACTTCCGTCCGCGAGTTGAGCCGCCCAATCGGTCAACTCGCCGACGAGACCGAGAGCATCGACCGCATCTCCCGATACCGACGCCATATCCGGTACGGAGCTTTGCAGCGAAGCGGCCATGTCGTTGGATTTGGCCTCAAGCTGGCTTATTCTCGTGCTCCAATACGCGTCGCTCGACAGTCCGGCAGCCCCGTCGGCCGTGTCGGACGCTTGTGTTATCAAGGTCAGGAAAGGAGTAACTCGATACGTGAGCGACTGCAGAGGACCGAGTCCGATCACAAGCTCATCGCCCTGCTCGTCCCGGGTCGTGTGCGAATCGCCATACAGCAGTTCGGAACGGTACCCCGTTATGCCGAGAGGAACGGTAACCTGGCGGGCTTGCCCGCTCGTGTTGACCGAGGAGGCATACAGCTCGTCGCCATCCCGCCACAGCGTCCAATACGTATCTTGTCCTTGTCCATGCCCGATGCGCTCTGCGCCCGTGATTAGTGCGCCAATCAACTCCGCTTCTTCGCGGAATTCGACGAGACCCGGCCATAGCGCGGATTGCCGCAACTCGAAGCCGTTCTCGTTGAAGGAGTAATAGGCCATGCCTTGAGCGCCGTTCAGCAGCGATTGGTAAGCCATATTGCGCAGCTCCCCGATCGTCGGCAAATGCGGCCAAACCGGCGGGTTGTACATCGCCTGCAGGACGTTCAAGACCGGCTTGCGGTTCCCCGCGGCTTGCTTGGCCTGGATCGCGCTCTCCCCGACGGCCGAAATCGGACTATACGGAAACGGATAAACGTCGGTGGCGAACAGATCCGTCAGCTTGGACACGGTCTCGTAGGCGGCTGCAGGGGCTTCGACCATATAGGTCGGGTGCTTGCTGTCGAGGGAGCGGATGAGCCGGTACGCATCGGCGAGCTCCTGCTTCGTCTTGTTGTTCTGAATCGGCTCGTCCATAATCATCCAAGCGAGTACAGCCGGATGGTCTTTCAGATTGGTCACGAAATCTTGGGTCAAATAAACGTTTTCCTTCACGTTCATGTTGGCATAGAGCGGGACGAGCACCTTCAGGCCGTTCTGCTGGGCCGCATCGAGCGTGCCCCTCATGACGCTGACTTTGTCGGTGACGCCGCCCTGTACCGTGTTGACCCCGGCAAGGCCGACATACGGGTAATCGGTCCGGCGAACATGGTAAGCCGCGATCGGAAAGAACGGCTCGCCGTCCACCATGATCGTACCGTCCTCGCGAAGCATCGTCGGCCTGTCAATCCGGTACACCGTCTCCCCGGCCTTCTCCAGCTCCGTACCGATCGCGTCCAGCAACCGGACCTCTACGCGATAAGGCTCGTTCTTGAGCATGAGCGTCGGATCGAATAGAAAGTCGAGCGGCTGATCCGCGGCGACCGGACCGTACGTCGCGATCGTAACGCCCGACGTTTCGCGATAAATGCGCGCTTCCGCCGACTTGTTCTCCAAATGTCCATCCTTCGAGAAGAAAGAGGCGCCGACCCGGCCTTCCGTCAGCTCCGCGTAATAGAACGACTCGTCGGTCGTGAGCTCGATCATGGCCCGCTGCTTTTTGAGCACGATCGAGATATCGTCGAAATAAACGGTGCCCGTTCCGTACTGCCGGACAAAGAGGCACAGGATCGTCGCCTCCGGAGGAGCGGTGAACGTAAGCTTCAGGTTTTGCCAATCCCCTGTTATATCCGGCGGCAATAATCTGTACGTCGAATCGTAGCCGAGTATATGATTGGCGCTCGTCCGCTGGCCGTTCTTGTAAAACTCCAGCTTGAAGCCGGCGCCGGCTCCTTCCATGTCAAAGCCTTTGAGCCAGCCCGACAATTCGTACGTCACACCTTCCTCTACAACAATGTCTTGGGCGATCCACGGCTTCGTCTGCTGCTGCGTCTGGATACGGAAGCCGTTCGTTCCCGTGCGGGCGGCGTCTGGCGTAAGCGCCAGCTCCGGATTGCTCCAGCTCTGGAATGGGATCCAGCTTAGCGGAATGGAGTCTTCGCTCTGCTCGAATCCGCCGTTGTGTATCAGATCGTCGCCGATTTCGGCCGCGAACGCACGTGGAATGGCTGTCGGAACGAGCAAGGGCAGCAGGAGCGACAGCAAGCAGGCGAGCAGAGCCGCCTTTACGCCGACCGGTCCGGTTTTCCTCATAAGGTTCGAATTTGAATTGGACCCATACATGATCTTCCCTCCAAATAATAGTTTTCCATAATGATAACGCTTACAAAATCCCTTTGACTTGGCGATTTTTGCTCGTTGCGCCGATCGATGTTCACCTCCTTTGACCAAACCTGCTCGATCCCGGCCCGACTACGATGTTTTGCCCCGAGCCGTCCGTGCTGCCCTTCAGGTATCGTCCTATCGTCAGGTCTCTCTTTATAGTAAATCGAACGGGTGCATAAAGCTTTGCCGCCTAGGGCCAACGTTTTGCCAATTTAGTCGGGAGTTTGATTCACCGCTGCAGCCTATGAATAGAGTCGAGAACTTTCACCGCATGCGGAAAAGACCCCCGTCCAAAAGGGACGAGGGCGCTTGACGTTATTTCTTCTGCTTGGCTTCGGCGATAATTTTGTCTGCCTGCTCCTGCGCCTCGCGCATTGCCGTGTTTACGTCCTTGTTCCCTTCGACGATTTGCTGGACGAACGAGGTGAACGATTTCTCCACGGTCAGTTGGTAATTGCTTTTGGGTACGCCCGGGGCGATCTGGTTGTAGTAAAGGGCATTCCAGTTTTTGTTTTTGAACGGCGTATCTTGGGCGAACGCTTTGCGGGCCGCGTCGGTTGTGGAGACGGGCATGATGCCTTTTTTCGACTCGGAGATTTGCGTCTCCTCGGATATCAGAAACTGGATAACCTCCATGGCCGCGTCCTTATGCTTGGAGGTGGATGTAATGCCGAATACGACGGGCATCGATTGCGACCCGATCTTTGGCTTATCCGCGAATGTGGGCAGAGAGACCAGATCCCAGTCGATGGCGTCGATATTCGGGATCGAGAACGGGAAGTTGGAGTTGAACACGAACATGGCAATTTGCGGCGTATCGGTAAATTCAAGCCGGTACGGGAGCTTCTTTTTCTCGGCGATATATTTCTGGTAACCTTGACCTTGCGCGGGGCGGACGATATACGTGTCGATCAGCCGCTTCCAGCCTTCGTTCAGAAACGTCGCCTTCTCGGTTTGTATGTCCACATAAGGAAGGGACAGCTGGTTGTTGCCCAATATGTGCGCGGGCGAAGCGGCGAAACCAAAATATTGCTGCCCCTGCTCTTCCCGGTCCAGCTTTTTGGCGAGCTCTAGCGTCTCGTCCCAGGTCATGCCGTCCTTCGGATAAGGGACGCCGAATTTATCGAATATGCCTTTGTTGTAATACATCACCTGAGTCAAGTTGCTTATTGGCAGCGCATACAATTTGCCGCTTCCCGATTTCCGCAAGCTTTCGAGCACTTGCGGCTCGATGGCGCCCAGATTGATTCCGTGCTTTTTGACCAGCTCGGTCATGTCGTATTGCAGCTTGGCGCTATCTGCCAGCTCAAAGTAGTAGGCGTCGGTCTGATACAGAATATCGACCGGTTTGCCTTGCGCCATCAGCTCCGCAAGAGTGCTGCCCTGCTTGCTCTGGACGTAGGAGATTTTGTAGTCGGGGAACTTGGCGCTGATCCGATCCCCGAACGTTTTGTTAAAGCCTTCTACGGCCCCTCCGGAGTTTGTGTGAAACACGAGCTCGACGGGCTCTGCGCTTTTCTTCTCGCTCGCCCCGCCCGGATCGGCAGGAGTTTGTCCCGCCTTACCGTCCGAGCAGCCGGCAATCAGCACCATGGCCGCGGCGAGGCCGGATAGTCCGAGCAAGCTTCGATTAAGCGTCGGCATAGGCGTATTCCTCCAATCCGAGTCCTCTCAAGTCGGCCGCTTTGCCATCGCGTTCCGCTTCGTACAGCCGCCAAATGACCCGAAGCCCCTGCAGGCTGCCCGGACCGTCGGTCAACGGCCGCTTGCCCGTCCGGATGCATTCGAGAAAATGCTCCGTCTCATACTGCGTCTTTTTGCCGGGATGGTTGTCTTCCATCAGCAAGCGCGTCTTCGACGACGTGTCGAGATCGGCTTTCTCCGCCGCGATGTTGGAGTGCAGATACAATTTGCCCTCCGCCCGGTTGTACTCCAGCATGCCTGCGGTGCAGTGAATATGGATACTGTAGCCGAGCCGCGTCCCGCGTGCACCCCACGTGCCGAAATGATAGCCGACGGCTCCGCTCTCGAATTCGATCGCCAGATCGCTCGTTCCTTCGCGCTCCATCCAAGGGGTGCCAAAATTCGTCCCCATATGGAAGCCCTTGACCGGGCGCCCAAGAAACCAGAGCATCAAATCGATATAATGGCAACCGTGGCTGAACAACTGGCCCCCTCCCAGTTGATCGGCCGAACCGGTCCAATGCCCCGGAGGAAACTGCGTGAACTGCTCGGTCCAGATCGACATATGAAACGCTTCCCCGTATGTCTTCGCCTCGACCAGACGTTTCATCTCCCTGATGATCGGCCAGAAGCGGACCGGATACGCGGTCATCAACACGAGCCGCTTGCTCTCGGCTTTCTCGATTAGCCGGAGGCACTCCTCCACGGTATTGCAAAGCGGCTTCTCCATCAGCACATGCTTGCCCGCCTCCAGACAGTCAAGACCGATCTCGCCATGCAGATCGTGAGGCAGAGCGATCAAGACCGCATCGACATGCTCCCACAGCTTTCTGTAATCCGTTACCGCAACCTGGGCCCCCAGCCGTTCGGCCGCGGCCTGCGCCCGCGAAGGATCGATATCGCAGACGGCCGTCACCTTCACCCGGTCGCCGAGCGCCAGCAAGCCGCTGGCGTGCCCGCCTCCTCCCATTCCGCCGCAGCCAATTAATCCGATCCGGATCATTTCCATGCCAACCACCCTTTCCCTATATTTCAATATGCCACCCTATGAAATATAATAAGGGCATGCCGGCCGTATGGCTTTGCGGCCTGGGTCCAACCTTTTGCCATTTTGGTCGGGGAGCGATTGTGATGGAAAGTTCGGATCGTCCGAGATACGTGCTCGGGGAAGAGCTCGCTATTCGCAAATTGGTTACTTTTTATTACCGAGAGATGCCCAAGTGGTTTTACACGAGCGGGGAAAAGCATGACTTCTGGGAATTCGTCTATATCGATAATGGAGAGCTGGAAGTGTTTACGGACTCGGGACGGCGCCATTTGACGCAGGGGGACATCATTTTCTACAAGCCGAACTTGTTCCACGGGGGGAGGGCATTTAACAGCACCGCACCCAATCTCATTATTCTCTCTTTCGAATGTAATGCGCCGTGCATGGCTTTTTTCGAGGACAAGTCGTTCCGTCTGCATGAGAATGAGCGGCTGCTGCTGTCCCGCATCGTCCAGGAAGGGATGCAGTCGTTCGATCCGCCTATCAACTCGCCCCATTTGGCCGGATGCCCGAGCAAGCGGAACGGGGCCGCATTCGGCGGCGATCAGTTAATCCGCAATTACTTGGAAATTCTGCTAATCGAGCTGATCCGTAAAGGGGATACGGGCAAGGACGAAGCCAAGCTGTCTTCCGTCTCGGTCGAGCAGCAAGGGGACGAATTCGTCTCCTCCGTGGTTGGTTATTTGCAAAACAATCTCGCTCGCAGCTTCAAGTTCGATCAGCTTTGCGAGGAGTTCGCGATTAGCCGCACGCGTATGAAAGCGCTTTTTCGGGCGAAGCACGGCATCGGCGTCATGGAATATTTCAACAGGCTGAAAATCGAGCAGGCAAAACGGCTCATCCGCGAAGGCTCGGCGACCGTTTCGGAAATCGCCGAACGGCTCGGTTACAGCAGTCTCCATTATTTTTCCAAACAGTTTAAACGCATCATGGACATGACGCCTTCCGACTATGCCCGATCGATCACCGCCCGTGCGGAGCGGATACGCGGCAAACCGCCGGAAACCGCCGATAGCGAATATCGAGATAGCGGAACGCAAGGTTCCTTGTAACAAAAGTAAAGCATACGAATCAACTTCATGATTCGCATGCTTTATTTTTGCGTTCAAGCTTGTGCTGCTTTTGTTTACATAATATATATTATGCAAACAAATTTACATCCTTGCAATGGTTAGCCGTAATCTTGACCCATCTTTTACTGGGTCAAGTCATTAGAGTTAATGATTTTTGCTCGCTAGCTTTGGATGCATTATGAACTCTGTTGCCCCTCTATAGACTCGGCGGTGAGGCCGTTTCACGCCTTGCGGCATACGCCGCCAGCACCGACTGCTTCAATCTGCCATAGCGCGGATCCTTTTTCTCCATACGCCGCTCCAGCATGTCTTTGCGATCGAGATTATATTTCCCCTGATGGAACGCTACGGTCCAGTAGCTATCATGCTGCGGCGCTTCCGCTAAATAGAGCAAATAAGATGCACCCGGAACCAGCTTCGAATAGTAGTTGCCATTGTAGACCGTTTGTTTCGGAAACATCGCCCGCCCTTTGATCCAATATTGTTCTAGCACCGTCATTGTTCCGCCGGGCTGCAGCGAACCGCTCTCATCCTGAAGTACCTCGTTGATCGTAACTTTCGTTTTCGTATAGTGATCATACGGGAGGTCGTAAGGCGCCGCATCTGCGGTTGCAGTCGCTTTGACAATGACCGGGGAAGCTGCAGCAAGCTCTGCCGCCGTCTGGAAGCGCTCATAGTCGATCACTTTCTGATACGTATACCCAAATAAGTGATGCATACTGGCTGCCACAACGATTACCAGTGCAATCAGGCTGACGAACAAACTGCCCACAACACGCCAGAACATGCGTTCTTTCTGATAACGCCCCCATCGGGCCCACACGCTGCATCCCTCCTCCTTCCCACTCCTTCGTATCCCAAAGCAATATCTAAACCTCATCATACCACGATATGGTAAATAGTGGATGACCATTTAGTCAAGTAAACACAACCCCTGAAACTTAAGGTTTTCTCAATTAAACCATACATTCCGCCGCCCAGGGCATAAAGGCTAACTTGTATACCAGTACGCGCCTGCTGGAGAAATTGATGCAGCTTTCGGATGAGCAATTACCTTTTCCGGCAACACTGAAGCGTTTGACTATATGCACCGTTACACTTATTTTTTCAAGGCAGTCTTTCATTCGTCTGCTCCCATCGAATTAAGAGACCAGCTGCAGTACCTTATTGGAAAGCATATGTATGAAAATAGTACGAAGCATGACCATCCGAAATCTAGCTGGTCTGCTCAGCCTGCGGCTTATATTATAGCTTATCTTGGCTCAGCCCAGTTTGGTCTGATCCAGCATTGGTTCATGACCGATAAAATGCTCCCCCCTGCCGAAATTGCCCTTTTACTAACTCGGTTCATCCGGGCGACACCCTGTCTTTCACATTATCTTCCTAATGGAGAACATTGAAGGGGATAGTTTTTCACACGATTCTCGCATTTTCCGCATCATTCAGCCGGAAGGCAATGTCGATGCTTAGAAGCAGCGAAATACGCGTTTCATGTTTGACGTAACGGATAGTTATTTGCTTCAAATGTTACGTTAGCTAGACCTCTTACCTGCAACAGCCATGCATAGCCGCATGCTCCCGGTGGTCAACGGTCAGTCGCATTTACTGTTCCGGACGCCACTGGTACTCCATCAATCTCGCCGTATGGAGCGCAGTCGGCGCATCCAGCATCCGGCCAACCAGGTAAAGAGAGAGCTGAATGCCCGCAGAAACACCGGCGGACGTAAGAACTGTCCCTTCATCGACATAAGCCGTCCCCTCGATGCCGTCACTATGCCCCCGGATGCGGAAATGGTGGAGACTTGAAACGGATATGCAATTCCGGAATGACATGATCGACAAAGTCGTCCATGCCTCCTGGCAAATACGGGAACAAAACGTTGAAACCGTCCGCTCCCCGTTCATTCAGCCAGCGCTCCATCTGATCGGCGATATCCAGCAGGCTCGGGAATCAGCACGACGGGGCCATCCTGCGGGGCTAATATGGATGAAAAAGAGGCTGTCCCCAGAAGGTTTTGTTCAAACCTTCGGGACAGCCTCGCCATAAGCGGTGCGGCTTGTTATTTCACTACTTTGACGACGATTTTGTCGCTCGTTGTGACTCCCGCCGCATTAACGAGCTCGCAGCGGTATTCGTATGTGCCGATCGCCCTTCCTTCCAGTGCCGTCGTCATCGTCTGTGAGTTCGGCGAGGAAGCTTTCAAGCTTCGGCTGTCGATCAATTTGTCATTTTCGTACAAACGGTACTCGGTTGCGTTCGTCCCCCACCACATGTTCATTGTGACCGTATATCGGCCGTCTCCATCCCAATTGTCCTCCGACAGCACCGGCTTGCCCGGGGCTGCGTCCGTTATGCGAACGGTATAAGGATCGCACGAAGTCGTTCCGAAACGGTTGGTCAGCTCGCACGTGTACGTGTAGGTCCCGTTTGTTTTGCCGCGAATCGCGACCTTTGCTTCCTGGGCGGCGGGAGAAGCGTCCTTCAAGTCCACCGTAGCCGCGAGGGCGCCATTTTCGTACAGCTTGAGCACCGTTCCGTTATTCCCCCACCACATGTTCATCTTGATCGTAAAGTTGCCGTCGCGCAGTCCGTTCGCCTGTCCGCTATCGTCCGACAGTACGGGCTTGCCGGGCTTGCCCGTTGCCGGACCTTGCTCGGCCAGCACCTGGAACGTATAAGAACGCTCTGCAGCGTTATCGGCCGCATCCGAAACACGGGCCGTCACCGTATGGGCGCCCGCGCCGAGGTCGGACGCTTTGATCGTTTGTCCGATGCCGATTACCTTGCCGTCCAGCAGCAGGCTCTTCGACGCTAAGCCGGACAAAAGGTCCGTGCCGTTTACCTCGAACGCCAGCGTGTCCTGCATCGATACGTCGGCAACAGGACGTCCTGCATTCGTGAGCTCGACCGTTGGAGCCGTATGGTCCAACTTCACTTGCAGCGTTTTGGCCGCTTCCGTGTTGCCGGCCGCATCAATCGAATAATAAGAGATCGTATGAATGCCATCCTCTGCTATACGGATCGGTTGCGAATAATTCGCTTCCGCCGCTCCGTCTACCGCAAACCGGGTCGTGACCGGCTGCCCCGAATTGTCGGTTGCTGACAAGCCAACCGTCACTTCTTGGTTAAACCATCCCGCTGCGTTCGGGCTGGCCGACAAAACGGGAGTCGTAACAGGAGCTTCTCCATCGGCCGGAGCGGAGAAATCGTGAATCCCCCGCGGCTTCAGCTGATAAACGCCTTTGAATATGGAGGCCACGCCCGTTATGTTCGTTTTTTGCCCGGCGGCAAGCGGAAAATCGCTTTGCGTCAAGCCTGTGCGGGCATCTACGCGAATATGGTTGCTGACTCCGCCGTTAACCGCGTCAAACTCGAACGATCCCGCCGGCGTAGCGGAGACGATATTCTGAATCGTTACGTCGCGAAGCTCCACGAGCTGGCCTTGATTGTCGTCTGCGATCGAGGAGACGACGACCGGGACGGGAAGAGCGGCCGTGCCAGTCTTAACGACTTGAATCGGATTTTCCAGCTCCATCTCCGTATTGTAAAGAGCCGTCGAGGCGGTAACCTTCAGCCGATCTCCAAGATGAAATCCGCTCAAGCTCTGGAATACGTACAAACCGCCGGACGCATCCTGCAAATAAAACGACTGGCCTCCGAACGAGCCCGGCTCCGTCGTTACGACGCCTTCGACCGTGACGAGCGTGCCGGAAGGCTTCGTCCGCGCCTGCGCTACCGGAATGGTCGACGGGTTCGGATCGGGAACCCCGGGCAAAGGCTCGGCAGGTACGTTAGCCAGCGTAACCGCTTCGGTTATCAAATTGTTGCCGTTTTGGCGCAGCCGCAGGCTGGCCGCGGCCGACGTACCCGGCTTGATGCGCACGGTCAAATCCGCAAACGCGTAACCGTTTCTGTCGGAGGTCAAACTGAACGCCGAGCTGTAGCCGTACGAGGCCGGCCAAGTGCCGTCCGCATTCCGAACCATCGCCACCTGGGTCCCGCCGGCCAAATACACGCCTGCGCTGAAGCCGGTTACCGTAGTGTTCGGTGCAAGCCGATCGGCCGCGACGCGAATTTGAAACTCCTCCGCATTAGGCAACTGGGCTTGATGCACAAAGCTGTACACCGGATTGGCGACGACGACCGAGCTTCCGTACGAGCCGGGCTTGAACGTGTTCCGGTCGTACCATTTGTACCCGGCGTTCGGCGCCGCCCACGGCTCGGGCTGGGGCTCGGTCGACGCGGCCGGCTCTTCGAAGGGCAGCAGAGCGGTTGGCTGATCCAGTTGAAGCCCGCTCACTTCGTTCAAACTCGTATAGCTTTCTTTCTTGGACAGCCAATTGATGATATTGACGAGCAGCTTGCCGTCATCCTGTTCCTTGAAGCCGTCGTAGGTCGTTTTTTTGGCGCCGGTATCCTCGCGCAAATATTTCGGCGTGGCGTCTTCCACCGGAGACGAATCGCCGATGAAGGCGGCTTTGCCCGCGCCCGTTTTGGCAACCGCCACATACGGGCCTTCGGCGAAGCCCCCGCCGTTATAGACGCCTTGATCGACCGCGTTCGCCCAAGCATCCTTCGTCTGGGGCAAATAGACGATGCCCTTGGCTCTTGTCGGATCGAGAATTGCCAAGGTGGAGCCGGCATGCATCGCTACGCTGGAGACTCCTTCGGTAATTCCCAGCGCCTGATCCGGCCGGACAATTTGGTTTGCGTTAATATCCCCGAGCGCATTGTAGCGGAAACGCACGCCGAAATGAGTGGCCAGCCAGTCCGAGCTGACGACGTCCAACATCGCCTCCGAACTTTTTTCTTCCGCGCTCATCCCTTTTGCCGGATCGCTCCACGCTCCGCGCCGATAGCCGTTGAACACCTCGGAGCCGTCCCACCGGTTTTTGTTGCGATCCGCGTTATAATGGTCGGCTATGAAGAAGATGCTGCCGCCGTTCTTGACGTATTGCTCCATGGCCCGCTGCTCGCTCGTCTTGTAGGGAACGTTCGATTCGGCCACGACAAAAACGTCGTAGCTGTTCAAATCGGCCAGCTCGATCGGCCCCGATTTGCGAAGCTCCTTGACGTAGTAGCCATTGTTCGCCAGGGCGTTTGCAAAATCCGAAAACCCTCCGTCGATGACCCAGTCCGCGGCGCCGGCCGTCTGCTCGTGCGTATTGTCGAACAGCACTTTTTTGCCGGCGTTTTCATTAACGACCTTAGCCTCGATGTATGGTGCGGGATCGCTTGGCCCCTCCGCCCGGACTTCCGACCAGCCTCCGGCAAGCAAGCTCTGAATCGGCAAGGCGACCGACAGCGCAAGCGCGGCTTTCAACCATTTTGACTTCCAGCCTGTCCTCATTCCCATCATCTTCCTCCTTCGTTTCCGGTCACGAAGCACCGGGATCAAATCGCCCTCATTCTAACACGGTTTCTTACCTCCGAATGAAATGTTTTTGTAAATATACGGTCGCTTCCCCAAAATCCTACTTAAGCCCTCCCGACTCGGACTAGACATCCGGGTACGCCAAAAATCGCAAAAAAAGCGCCGAAGTCATTTAAGACTTCGGCGCACCAATTCCATTTTCGTCCATTATGTAATCCAGTAAAGCCCAAATCACATCCCGCAAAAACTCGGCGAAACCTTGCGGCTTCCCTTCATATTAAGCTCTTATCCATTCGTCATGCACAAGATTGGCATGAACCTCCTTGCTATAATCGCTCCAAAACATACAGCCATTTTTTGTGAAACTCGGCCGACTTCGCCCGAGTGCCCCGGTTGGGTCTTTCGTCCCGTACACCCGAGCGGATTCCAATGTGCGATTTGTTGCATGTGTGGGTCCGCTATTCCGAATAGCCCATCATGCCGATGTAAGCCAGATTCGGCTGGGCGATGTCCATTCTGCCATACTGGATAATGACCTCGATGCCGCTTCTGAAGCGCAACGAATATTGCATCTGTCTATCCAGCACGACACCGCCGATATCGTTCGGCTGATCCATACGCAAGCATTTGACTCTTCGCGCCGGAACTACAATCCGAATGTTCTGGTCCGGCTCCCGATCCTCGTAATAAATGTCCATCGCGATCTCCGCGTCGACATCGTGACAGTTCAGAATCATGACCGCTTCATGCCCTTTGAAGGCGGCCTCGTCCACTTTATCTTTGTAGGGCATGTAGCCGTCGACGATATACCAGTTTCTTGCTCCTTGTTTGCCCATGGCAACCTCCTATTACGGACCGACCGGTGTTCGCAGCTCGAGCCAATCCGTCCCCAGCACATTCGCGCTGCCCGTCGTCACCTTCCGCCACTCCGCCACGATATACGCCCCTCCCGTCCCGTTTACCTTCACCGGGTTGGCGTTGATCACTACTTTCCCTTTCGCCCACTCTCCGGCGCTCGGAGCGGCGATCCCGATATTCAGCTCGCCCGCGGGCTCATCATAGCCCGACCAAACTGCCGGCGAGTATTTGTCCAAGGCATACAGGGAGAACGAGCGCATACGCAAGTCGGCGCTTCCCCGCCAGAACAGCACTCTCACTCGTTTCACCGCGTCGTTCACGGCGAAGAACAAGTCCTCTACGCTGTCGCTGCCGGTCGAATAACTGCCGCCGAAATAGTTGCTTCGCCAGAATACGGTTCGGTTTGCATACGTTTTGACGTAGAGCTCCGGATTAGTCCCTCCCGGCTGCGTCAAAATTTGCCCGGCGGCATCGTAACAGACGAGATAAATCCGTCCTCCGTATCCCGGTTCGCAATCTTGCTTGACGACGAACCTTTTGCACTTCGACGTATCGACAAACACGCCCGGGGCACCGTACGCGGAGCTGGGGACAGCCACATATTCCGCATGCAGGCTTAGCTGATAAGCGGGATACACGTTCGCCGTCTGATACGAGCCGAAGCCGATGCCCGGAATATGCACAGCCGTGCTTCCGTCGTAATAACATGCCTTCCGATGAAGCGGGCCGGAGTTGAAGATCATCGCGTTGAATTCGATCAGTCAGCCGAGACGAGTCTTCACGACGGTCGACGGATACTGGGACAAATCGTCTGCCTTTGCGTTGCCGTATCCGGCTTGCAGCTCGTTGGCGTTCGACTGGTTCAACGTCCGGATTGTGACCGGACTATTGCCTTCGTTGCGAATGTCCGCAAAGAAATTGAACGCGCCGTGTTCGATCAGAACCGGCAGCGCCTCCTGCGGATTCGCCCGGTTGGCGTTCAGCTCGAAGCTCGGCTTGTAGAATACGTTGTTGTTGTTATTCGTATACGTTCCGTCCTGCGACGTAATCCGCACGCCGATGCGTCCCATGCCGAGGTTCGTCGTACTCGTGCACCAGATCCGGCCGTTCAGAAACACGTTCTCGTTGCACCAGCCGATACCCCTTCCGGCATTGCGATTCGTCAGGTCGATCGCGATCTTGTTGTTCGTCAGCGCACCGAGATGCACTTCGTTATAGACGAAGCCGGCCGAAGCGCCGAGACATTGGACGCCGATCGTAAAGCCTCTCGCTTCGACGATATGAATGTCGGAGGAGTAGCAATTGATCACCCGGATGCCGACACTGTCCTCGCTCAGCCAATCGGCTTGGACGGCCCGCTGCACCTGCAGTTTCAATGTCAGCAGCGAGTTGATCGAAGATGTGCCGCCGATCTCCAGGCATGCGACATTCGCGGTTCCCGTATAGACAAGCGGTGCTTCCATCGTTATATGCATGTTCGCCGGGACGGTCACCGTCGAGTCCACGGCATACCCCGCGGCAGGCGGAAAGAAAATCGTCGGTATGTTGGTCGAAGAGGAGATCGACGAGGCGTAAGCGATTGCAAGCGTTAGCGCAGCCGTATCGTTCGTCGTGGCGTCGCCCTTCGCACCGAACCATTTGACGTTGACCGTCCCGTCCGATACGATCCGCTTGAACCGCTGACCCGTGCTCGAAACGACGACGGAGCCCGTGTCGTCGGATGAGGCCGTATCGTTCGGATCGTAGCCATAATGCCCGTCCTGTCCCGCATCGGTCACATAGTACACATATCCTTCCGACGTATCCGGAGTCGCTCTTAATTCCGCCAGCGTGATGTCCCGAACGCAGTCGTGGCAGTACGGGGTCCCGTTTCCGTAAACAGACATGCCGACGCTGCCGGCTTGACCGGCCGCCTCCGGTATCCCTCCGGGCAGCAGCGCCGCCGCCGCTAACGCCGCCCCCGTGATCCCGAACGAAGCAAGCAGCTTTCTTCGAGTGAGTATCGCGGTCATCCGCTCATCCGCCGTATGCTCTCCCGACGCTGTCCTTGTCCCGCTTACATCCGTCATCCAACATTCCTCCTTTGTTCTATGAAACAGATGGTAGACTGTACGCTGGTCCGTTCTCGCCGCCAGACTGAAGAGCGGACGTCTTGTCTTGTTTACTCGAGCGCTTGACCTGGTGAAGCGGCCTTGTTCCTGCGCCACTCGCCGCTTAACTCCCGCACCAGCTTCGACATCGACTCATAACCGTCTCGCGTGACGATCAAACTTTCCTCGATCCGGTTCGAGCCGTGCGGGTGGCCGAACAGACTGACATCCGTATTCACGGTCATGCCCGCTTCGAAGACGGCATCGGCATGCTCGTCCGGATACGGCGATTCCGCTTCAGACAGACCGCAGCCGTGCAGCGGCGGATACAGGTCGTACGGGGTAACGCCTTTGTCGGCAAAATAAGCTTTGACCGCGCGTACCAGACCGCTTTGCTTCGCGCCCGCCTTCAGCTTGGACAAAGCCAGTTCCTCGGCCTCCACCAGCATATCGATAAACGCCCTCTGTTCGCCGCTCATCTCGCCGGCGACGAACGGGAATCCGATCGTGGCCACATAGCCCTCGATCTGCACGGCAATCGCGGCCATCACCATGTCCCCGTCCTCGATGACCTTGTTCGTCGGTCTGCCGATGATCGTCTTCACCCGCTCGCCGCTCGTCAACACGCAGAACGGCAAGCATTCCGCCTCCAACCGGGTGCATTCGCCGTAGGCAAACGAGGCAAGCTCCAGCTCCGTCATTCCCGGCTTGACCCGCTCGATCATCAGCCGGTAGCCCGCGTCGGCAATCGCCGCCGCTTGCCGGAGGCAAGCGATTTCATGCTCGCTTTTCGTCATACGCAGCTTGAAGAACAGATGGCCCGCATCGACAGTTTCCGCGCCGTCCAGACTGCTTTCAATCGTATGGAGCAGGGCATCCGACATCGCGTCCATGCCTACGATGCCTACGCGCCGCAACCCTTGCCTTTCGCCCAATTCCCGAAAAATGGCCTGCAAGCTCGTATATTGCGCCAACGGATAATCGATCGCCTCCGGGACGGTTACGCACGTAAATTCGGGAAGCAGCCGGATATCCGTCCAGGCGCTCATTTCGCGGCAAAGCATATCGCCCTCGGGCGCCGCAATCACGATCGGCTCGCCGTCCTGCGGTACGATCGCCGCCCCCCGTTCGAACAACGGCCAATAATTGCTTATATAGCGCAAGTTTTCTTTGCGGTACTCGTCCCCGTAAATCAAGCATACTTGAATATCGTGTTCCCGCATGAGCTGCTTCAGCTTTTCCGCTCTCGCGGCGAATTCTTCGGCCGGAATGGCACTCATTGCCTTCACTCCTTCTTGGATTGGATGTGTATGACCGAAACATGGCTCTATCGCCGGACCTTCAGTACACGCATGCCCGGATGTTCATAAATCGGGCAATCTGGCTCAGCTCCTCGCTCAGATCGCCATAAGCGATAATGCAATGATGCGCGAACCCTTCCTTGATCAACGCGGCGAGAAACGCTTTGACCGGACTCTCCAGCTGGATCAGCGCTGTAATTTCTTCGCAAGGGATATTGTCCGGGACGTGCAGCGCCTTGCCGCGGACGATCAGCATTTTGTAGCCTTCCTTATCGTTGATCAGGTGCCCGAGAGTCACGATGCCCGGCTTTAGCGTATATTCGAAGCCGAATCCTTTCCCCGCCAGGCCCCACTGTTCCGGCGAACGATTCACTTTGATCGTGCCGCGGTCCGTCGCGTAACCCGTATGGGCATAGCCGTGGTGGATCATCAGGATCGCATTCAACGTCTCGTCGTATTCCCCCCACTCGGCGAATGCCGGCGTCTGGCCGGTCAGCCGGTTCATGATGCACATCATGATCAGGCCGTGGACGTCGCCTTCGGTATTGACCACATACCGGCCTTCCTCGTGCAGCATCGTGTTCGCCAAATATGGCGTCGTCCCCGTCTTCTCCTCGGTGTAGTGCTGACCGAGCAGCGTGACGGCATCCAGACGGAACCGTTCAAACGTGCTGCGCAGCGCATAGTAGAACTTCGCCGAGCGCTCGATATCGTCGTCGCCGAGACCGACAATGTTAAACCGGTTTTTCGTTGCCGAGACAATCTCGCGAATATCGTCTTCGGGGGACTCCCGAAACTGCCGCAGCAGGTGATCCACCTGGATGGAGATGACATTCGGCCCCAACGTTCCCTTGATCATCGTCTTGTCGTACTCGAAATCGTACATCCCCCGAAACACATGACCGATCACGCCGATATTCAAGCTTTGCAGGCCGACATACGTTTCGTAGGCGCGCACGTAAGCGCCAATTTCAGCATAAGCCGCCTCTTCCTCATGCGCCCCTACGACCACCTTCAAATCCGGGTACCAGCCCATTTTGCGAAAGGTGGCGGCGAGCTGCGTATTGGCGATCAGACCGCTGTTGCGCATCATATGTGCATAGCTTCCCGACAAATTGACGCGATTCGACCCCTGGGTATTGAACAGGAGGACCGGAACTTCCCGGATATGGGACAACACCTGGATGGCCATATAGTCCGGACAGTACGTGCCGGCCACATATACGACCAGATCGACCTGTTCTTCTTTCAGCCGCCGACCCGCCGCGTCCGCCGTATCGAGCGTATGCACCAGTCCCGGCCAGACGACATGCTTCACATGCCGCTTCAGGTTTTCGTACACAAGCGTCATATCGTTGCGGACCTCTTCCTGAAAAGAAGCCGGGAACATTCGCCAGTATTCGAAAAAACCGACTGTTACCAAACCTACCTTCAATGTACGCGGCTCGGACCGCTTGCTCAGCAAATCGCCGAATACCTTTCCTTTGGCGACCTCGAACGATTCGATCACCTCCGGCTCGCTCTGTTTTGACGCTTCCGGTCTTGCATGGATCGCTTCACTCATACCCTTGCTCCCCTCTCCGAACGTTGCTTGGATGTCTCTGTTATTTGCCGATTCCCTCCAATAAGCGGACGGCATTGTGATGCATAATATTGGCGATCTCCCGGTCATCGATGCCCGAGAACAGGACGCTGCCCAGACCGTAGTGCGGATCGTACCACGGCATGTCGGTGCCGAACAGCACCTTCTCGGAGGTTGCGGCCCGCACCATCTTCCGCACGATTCCGTTCAGCCGATGCGTATCGCACAGCTCCAGGTACACGTTCGGCAGCTCGGCCGCAAGCTCGATCGCCCGGTCGCATTCGCCGGGGGCCGAATGTCCCATCAGAAACTGGATCCTCGGATAGCGGCGAGCCAGCTCGGCAATCATCCACGGCGGGTTATACGGGCTATGGCCCCATGTATGCGAGAGCAGTAGCAGTCCGTGATCGTTGGCGAACTCGTACAGCGGCGTTAATTTATCGCCGGTCAACGGGTACTTGTGGTAATCCGGCAAAAGCTTGAAGCCGACGTATCCAGGATGACGGACGAAATCGGCGAGATCGCGCTCCAGCCCGTCCGGGTAATTGGGGTTAAACGTGTAGTAACCGTATATACGCTTCGGATATTGGACCATTGCCTGTACGATCTCGCTATTGCCGGCAACCGGATCGAACAAGGCGCTGTGCGGAGCGGAGATGATCCACTCGATGTTTTCCATATCCATCATGCGGATCATCCGATCCAATCCGGCTTCCGGCAAAAACGTGCCGTAAAACGGACCCATATGCGTATGCATGTCGATGATCGACAGGCTGCCCAGTTTGCCGGTCTCCACAAACTCTTCGGCCAGCTTCGACGGATTCGTCATTTTGATGCCTACTCTGTTCATAGCCGCACCTCGCTTAACAAACGCTCGATATTGCCGAAGGCGATATTCGCAATGTCCGCTTGACCGATCCCCGATCCGATGACGGTCGCCAGCGGGCCGCCCATATTGTTGCTTGGAAAATCGGAACCGAACAAAACCCGCTCCGAGCCGAATTTGCCGCATAGATGCTTCAATTCGCCGGCTGTCTGCATATCGCCGCACTCGATATACACATTGCGGTACGTGCGAAGCAGCGGGTACAAAAAGCGCGCATGGCTCCATAAGCCGTAATTGTGGACGATGACCGTCAACTCGGGAAACTGTTCCAGCACGCTGTAAATAGGCTCCCACCCCGTACTCGGGGACAAATACAGCGGGATACGCGCCGCGGCGATCGCATCGAGCTGCTCTCCCATCGTCACCGCGTTGAGCAAATAGCGATTGCGCTCCGGATAAGCCCGCAGCAGGCGTACGCCGCTTTGTTTCATTCGGCCGAACAGAGGCTGCGGGGCAAATTCCTCGTCCGTGATAGCGGGCAAAATCGTCCAAGTCGGGAGGAGCCTCTCCGGCGCTTTGGCCGTTTCCTCCAAAAGCTTCGCATTCCCATAGCCGGGATCGACATCGATCATCGTCGCATGGTAGACGACTGCGCCCGCGATGCCGCAAAAGTCCAATATCTCCAGCAGTTCCTCCGCGTGGCGAGCTTGCTCGACTTGTTCCCGAATCAGGAAAAACTCGTGATTGACGATGTCGGAATTGACGGTTCTATAACCGATTCCGCAGCTGCAATCGATCCATTTCATGGGGTACCTCCTTTATTTCCCGTCGTCGAGAAATGCCGCCGGGTTGTCGCAAAACAACATTCGGATTTGCTCCGGGGTTATGCCTTCGTCCTCCATCATCGGGACGATATTGGTAATGACGTGATCGTATCCCCAGCCGCCATAGCGGTGCAGGCATGTTTTCAGACAGACGTCGTTCGATACAAGCAGGCTGGAGCCGTAGCCAGCGTCGATCAAAGCTTTGATCGCAAGCACTCGCTCGATGTCCCGGGCGAACAGCCCTTTCAGTACGCTGCGGTGTCTGCGGTCGGCATAAAATTCTTTGCCGAAGTTGTCGAACTCGATGTAAACGCCTTGGTCCAACAGCTCCTTCAAATAATCGGGCCGGATATCGACATCGATATGGTTGATGCAGATTTTGCCCGGGTCGGCCCCGTGCCCCACGAGAATGCGAACCACCTCAGAGCCGTTCCTTGCCCACAAGTCCGTATGCACGTGCAGGCCGAGTCCGGTTTCCCGCTGCACGACGGCTGCGGCGATCAATGTCTTGCGCTCGTTCGGGTAGATGATCTCGCTTGTGCCGATCTCGCCGATGACGCCGGCCTTGATCGAGGTTCCGTCGATGCCGTGCCGGATGTCGGTCAACATCTCCTCCGCGATCGACTCGACCGATTTCTCGTCCATATCTGGAGGATGCGTCGCCTTGATATAATAGCCGCAGCCGGCGACGATGCGGATATCGAGCGTACGCGACAGACGGGCGAGCAAAGCCGGGTCGCGGCCGATCTCCCGCAAAGTCAGGTCGACCAGCGTCGTGCCTCCGGCTTGCTTGAACGCAAGCAGTTCCTCCCGGATCACTGCTTCGTCGTCGATCACCGCATTGTCCAGAACGGCATAAGGATTCCGACGCAGCGCGCCCGAGTTGGCGAGCGATACGTTCTCCCTCGCCAGCACTTTGGCCGAGATGTTGTGCGGCGCGGGAACAAGCGCTCTCAGGTCTATAAAGGCATGTTCGTGCGGCAGTACCCAACCCAAGCTATCGGCATTCACCTTGCCGGTTACAGTCATGACGGACATTTGGATAGCCTCCTCTCATTCCCCATCCGCCAACTCCACGTCGAATATCGTCATACCGCCGGGCGGGATTTTGGCGATAAAGCCGCCGTTCGCAATCGATTCGTGCGAGCGGTCCGATCGCGGCAGAATCGTGCGGCCCTCCCGGTCGACCCGCTTGACGGGCAACGCCGGAAATTTGCTTTTGCTCGCGACTCGCTTGACGGCGCGCTTCGTCCGCACGACCGGCAGCCGATATTGCAGCCGATTGTCGTTGCCGATCAGGAGCCGAAACGTCCCGTCGCTCATCCGCATCGACAGCAACGGGTGCTCGATATCGGCGGAAAGGTCGCCCGCGCTTGCATAAGCCGCCCGCAGCAGCTTGCCGCATGCTTGGACGAAGCCGGTCGACGCTTTGCGGTAGACGAGGTCCAGCCGCCATATTCCCGGGTCCTCCGCATAACGCGGATCGCCCTCCACATCCGGGCTGCCGTCGTCCTCGCCTAGACTCGCCGTGATATCGGCATAATCGAGGTAACCCATCCGGTAGCCGGAAATGCGCATCTTGAAGTCGGCTATCGGATCCTGGAAGGAAATGTCGGGCTCCAGTGAACCGGGCAGACCGAACCGGCGATCGGACGGGCTCGTGCAAATGACCGGTCCGCGGTCGTAAGCCGAGATGCGGTCGATCTCCGCTTCGGACATCAGATCGATGTTCGGGATGAAAATCGGACCAGACACGGTTTCCAAATCTTCTATGCGGGCAACGGCTCCGATCTGGCCGCCGGCTTTGGCGAATTCATATATCGTCTTGTGCATCGACCAGCGTTTTGTCGCAATGTAATCGGGCAGCAAAGCATGCATCGCATGATCCGACCAAATGAACGTTGGAGTCAATACGGTCCGGGGAAGCTCGGCAAAGCCGATATCCCATCGTTCTCTCAGCCATGCCCACTCCTCCCGCGTCAGCCCGTCTCCCAGACAGACGAGGAAGCCATCCATCGAACGCTTCAAACCGTCACGCGTATGCACGAAATAGTGGGTCAGCGAATAAATCTCCCTCTCTACGTTGGAGGCGAAATGTCCCACAGTGCTCCATTCCTCGGTCGAGTCCTTCACGCCGTTCAGGCAGATGAGCTTGCCTTCGGGAACGTAAGCCTTCATCAACGTTGGCATCGTCATATAGTTGTACATCCGATACGGACCCAATTCCTTGGCCATATGCACGCTCGTCGCCACCGATTCCGCGGCGATATAATCGACCCCGGCCTCATACAGCTTTTTGTAATCGATCCCGTACCGGTATATCGCCTCGAATGGTTCGCTGCACCAGGCATTGTTGACGATCACCTTCTTGCCGTCCTCGTGCAGCCCCCGGCACACCTTTTCCCAGAACGCCGCCCAGCGCCATGTCAAAAACGACAGCCATTCCCGCTTGTATCGATTCCAGATGTACGTGCCGCGTTTTCGGATTCCTTCACGGTCCCGGTCATCGACGGGAGCGCCTATTTCATCCGGGAGCTTGATGCCGGTATGAGCCGTAAACTGGTCGATCATGTCGTCGGAATAATCGCCGTTTTTCGCCGAGCCGCCGGAGCCCGGCGGACAGAAGTTGTCGGCCACGTGCAGGCCGGAGAAGCCGTAATCTTGAAGCGCCCGGCGTACCTTGACAAGAAAAAAATCCTCGTAGTACGTGCCGTCCTCAAACCGCTTCAGCACATTCAGACTCGCATTGCCGATGGTCCATACCCCCATCAGTTCCTTATGGTCTGTGAGCCATTCGCGATGCCCCGTATTGTAATGGCTCGGATGCCGGGGATCTTGATCGATATATACCCCCATAAGGCCCATATACGTCGCGGCCCCGCGGCTTTCCAGCCCCGCCACCAGCTCCCTCAGCTCGAAATTGGTCCACTCCTGAATATCCCGTATTTCGTTGCGGACATTGCCGTAGTAGTTGCAATTGTCCGGGGGAAGTATCCGTTCCGACTCCATGCCGTCCTCATGGTGATGGACGATATCGGGACTGAACAGAAACAAGGAGATCCCGTCCGGCTGAAATCCGATTGTCGAGTAATAGTCGGCCACCCCCCTGTCCTCGCTCTCCTTGTTAAAGCCGATTAACGGGGTCCAAATGAACATTTCGTGATTTTGCCGCGCTTGATTCATCAGTCGGTTCCCTCCAAAAGTCGCTATCCTCATCGCGATTCTCTGTTTCCGAAGCCGCTCTTGCCGCCGCAAAGGACGTCAGCCGGAGCTTTACTTTTTCTTCGCCTTTTCGGCTTCTATCGCTTTATTCGTCTCTTCCGCCGCTACCCGCATAGCCGTGTTTACATCGATTTGCCCTTGGATCAGCATGTCCATTTGGGCCGCCCATTTCGATTTGGCAATCGCGTCGTAAGGCGTCATCGGCATCGGAGAGGCAAGCTGCTTCGGAAAGCGGGCCATCAGATTCTTGCCTTTTAAATAGTCCGTCTCCTGCCCATAGACGTCTTTGATCGCCTTGTCGGTCAGCACGGGCATGAGCCCTCTCTTCGACAATGTCGTCTGGAATGACTCCGACGCCAAGAAAGCGGCGGCCTCAAAAGCGGCCTCCTTGTTTTTGCTCGACGACGTCACAAACGTATAGGTCGGATACGGCTGCGGACCGAGTCCGGGACGTTCCTTGTATTCCGGCATCGTCACCATATCCCAGTTCGCCTGGAATTCTGCTCCCGGCGTGCCGATATGCGCCATCATCGCCACCGTCTTCGTTTCCGTGAACGCCTTGTACTGCTCGGCCAAGCTGACCGTCTTCGCATCCACTTCATTGCCGGGTATTTGGTAAAACCGGGCCAGATCGGAAGTAAAGCGCTGCCATCTAGCGTCGAGCTCGAAGAGCGCCTTGCCCGTCTTCGGATCCACGTAAGGGACCGAGAGCTGGTTGATTTGCGACAAATGGCTGACGGAGGAGATGAAGCCCCTGTATTGGACGCCGTTCTCGACGCGGGTCATCCGCTTGGCCAACTCGTACGTTTCATCCCAGGTCATGCCGTCCTTCGGATACGGCACGCCGAACTTGTCGAACAAGTCTTTGTTGTACGTCAGCAGGCCGACTGTATTGTTCAAGGGCAACCCGTAGATCCCGCCGTTCGAAATCAGCTTGATCAGCTCGATCGTCGTCGGTTCGAACCGGTTCAGATCCAGCTTGTGCGACTGGATCAAGCTTGTCAGGTCGTACTGCAGATTGTTGTCCAATATTTGCGATTGTGTGACTCCGATGGACGAAATCACCACATCGATCGTCGTACCGCCGGCGAGCAGCTCCGGAATCAGCGTTCCTTTGCCGGTCGGAATAAATTTCAGCTTCATATGGGGATACCTCGCGACGACGGCGTTCCCGTACTCCTCCATAAACCGTTCTTCCGACCACCCGCTCGACGTGATGTAGAAGACAAGCTCGACCGGCTCCTTCTTCTCCGCCTCTTTCTCACCGGACGGCAGCCCTTCGCTTTTGCCGCTCACCGGCTGTCCCCCCGAGCAAGCCGTCAGGACGCTTCCCAGCATGATAACGGCCAAGTTCCAATGCAACGTTTTTTTGACCACACCCGATCCCCCTATGGTTCTTATTCGAATGTCTTGCGATGCCGGATGGCCGGCGATTACTGAAGCATTTCCGATGCCCTCTAGAGTAAAGCGCCGTACTAAAGGGACCGTAAATTCGACACTTCAAGCGTACCACGTTTGGCGACGGCCCGGTTTGGTTCAGACACGAATCTATGTTGTTCAATTACGAATCCGTCGCTCCCCATATCGCGAAGTATCGAATACGTCTCCCCGTGTTTGCATCCGTCTCTTTGCTTCATAGCTATGGTCCGCCCGTATCGTCTCCCGATCGGAACGCCCCGTCTTCCGGTCGTCATGCCGGCTTCATCGGGCAGATGGAACGACAAACAAGAGAAGACCACCGTCGGCATACGGCAGCCTTCCCCTTGCCTAAACGTTTGTTTCCGCCGCTCACGATTTCGCGACAACTCCGCCGCGAAGCCGATCGGCGAGCGGCAGCGCGTTGTGTCCGAAGTGAACGAACAAGTAGTCCCCCTCTCCGATGACTTGGTCGATTGCTGCGAGACGATCCTCCTCGATAAAGCTTTTGGAGCTTCTATCCGTAATCGCGTGGTTGATTACCGTTACGCTTTCATCGAAATAGGGGCCGAACGCCTGACCCCAGCCGGCAAGCGGAGCTTTGTCCTGCGTAAAGCTTTGGGTGGACGAGCCTCCGGTTACGTATACGTTTATATGCGTTTTCGTCATCGCAATCCCTCCCTGCTTCTTTGTTTCAAGGACGGTTCCATTCCCGTTGCGGTATTTTGGAGTGCCGGCCTTCCGTATATCTGCTATAATGTTGCTCAATTACGAATTGTGCAAAGGCAGGCGAAAAACAATGCTGTTTGCGGATACGCTGAAACGTCCGATCGAGCTCCAACTTGTCGTGGACCGGGCCGCGCCTTATAAAGAAGTGTTCCATTTCCATCCCGGAGCCGAAATTTTTTATATTCACGATGGTGCCGGGCAAGTGATTGTCGAGCAGCGCATGTATGAAGTGAAATCCGGCTCCCTGCTCTTTTTCCGGCCGTTTCAGCCGCACTACCAGCAGATGGAGGTCGGCCCGGAGCAGCCTTATATCCGGTCGCTGTTCAAATACAGTCCGAGCTACTTCTCGGATTTCTTGAAACCGTTTCCATCCCTGTATAAATTTCACGATTACTTGCTTCACTCGGACTCCGTTCTGCAAATTCAGCAGATACCGGCTCCCATAGAGCTGGATTATTGGGTCCGGGATTTCGACCGCCGCTTCCGGTCGCGTCCCGTCAGCGACGATCTGGAGCGAAACGCGCTGTTTTTGCTGTCGTTTTTCCAATATGTCCAACCCATCTGGCAGTCTTATAGCCAACCCGACGTGCAGCAGCCAACGGTCGACCCGTTCGTCGTGCGTATCCTGAAATGGATCGACGAGCATTACCCGGAAGAATTCCAGCTAGAGGCGCTCGCGCGCGTTGCCCATATGTCGCCCAATCACGTTTCCTATTTGTTTCAGAAAACGACCGGCAAGACCATTACCGATTTCTTGACGATCCGCCGCATGAAGCAAGCGTCGCTGCTGCTGCAGACGACTTCCTTGTCCGTTCAGGAGGTCGGAGAACGGTCGGGTTATCCGAACTCCTCGTATTTTTGTCAGACGTTCAAAAAACATATGGGGATGACGCCCGGTCAATTCCGCTCTCAGCCGCCGCTGCGAACGTAAGATCATCGGAGCCGGACAACATTATCGATCCGGAAACGGTGCGGTCCGCACCATTTTTTGAACGGATAAAACTTCATTTCCGAGCCCCCGTCTTCGCGGATCGTAAAGCCCGGGTCCGTACCCTCGACCAGCAGGAGTGTCCGCCCTTCCTCGCGCACGATGCCGCGTATCGGATATCCGTTTGTACTCCCGTCGGGATGAGTCACGATGACGCAGCTCCTCGTCGCATCGTAGGGAACGGACATGCTCGTGACCAAAGCGTCGACCGGTTCGCCATCTGCCTTACGCAGCACGCTATCAATCACTCCTTCCGTCGGTCCGTCGCCACGAATCTCGAGCTCGCCCTTGCGCAGCATCGTGCCACCGATCAGCACCATCTGCGCAACCTCGCCGTTCTCGATCCGGATGAAGCCGATACCGCCCGTCAAGCTGATATCGCCTACGACCAGAGGCTGCCTTAGATCGGCAGAACCGGAACTGAGAACAATATCCGTCGTGATGCCATAAGCGACGGCCAATGCGACAGCGCCTTCCCCGGCCCGCTCCGGCCGAAGCAGCTCGGCGCGCATAATGCGCGGATCGCCGTCGGCGGCATATGGTTCCATCACATGGACAAACCGGCTGCGCAGATCGGCGCCTTCTTTGCGGACTACCAGCTTGGGCATTGAATAGCGGACCGCCTCAACGTTGTTATCCTTCGACTTGTCATGCAGACGAGTGGACCGCAGCGACGGAGCTTTGCCGAGAAACAGCTCGCTTCTTTCTCCGTTACCGTTCGAGCCGTCCAGTCCGATTACCTTCAGCCGTCCTTCTCCCGATGTTCTCAGCATCAATTCATAGCCGCTATTCCCGATTTCCGCTCTCTGTACTTCCTGCACATACATATATCCGTAATAATGACCTTGGGCATCTCCTTGCTCCAGTTCGCCGGTTGGCGGAGTTACTTTCGTTCCCGGAGGAAGCAGATAAGGCCCGTAAGGGTTCATCGGCACATTCGTTTCCATGATGCTGTCGCGGTTGGCGTCTCCGTTCAGCGTATATTCGTGGCGGGTGCCTCCCTGTATCCGGAAGAGATCGACCACGTAACCGTGTCGGCCGTTTCCCTCGGCCCCACAGGCATCGCCGCCGAACCCGATCAGCCACGCCTCTCTGCCGTATTCACTCAGACTCGGATACGCATTTTCCTGACTCATCCGCATCACTTGTACGTCCGCTCCGGCCGAGGCGAACAAGCGCAAGCTGCCTCCGTCGACGCCGCTGCTCCGATCCATATCTTTGCCGTCCACGACAACCGTATTGTGGCACATCGTCGATCTCGTCCATTGCCGGTACAGCGTATGCGTATAGCCGATATCCGGCAAAAGCTCCTGCCCGCAGGCGAATAGTGCCAGATTGAGCGGATCGAGATGGTCGTGGCCGTATTTCGGGACGCAGCTCATATATAGCTGCATCTGTTGCTCGCCCGAGCCCAGCGTCAATCTGGCGATGCCCGCCGCGGGTAGAAACAACGATGCTCCGTTCGGGTCCGGCGATCTCGATATGCTGAAAGCCCACGTATCCTGAATCGGAAAATAATGTCCGTTTGGATACGTTATGCCGCGGATAACGCGCTTGAAAGCCTGCAGCGCCGGATAATCGCGCTCCAAGTCGAGATCGTCCGCTCTTTGGCCGGAACGAGGCGAGACGTAGCCGTCCGGATCGGTCCATCCTTTTGCCGCCTCCATGGTTGCCTGGAGCCCTCCGGTCGACTGGAGATGATACGAAACGCACACTTCGCCGAAGAAGCCGTCGAATAAAAAGCGGTTGGCCACGAACAGCCTTATTCGCTCCAGCGCCTGGTGCATGTATCGCGGGTGTCCGGTAGCCCGGCTTAGCGCGATCAGTCCGATCCAGTTGTGGTAGTCGTTGTTATGGTTTCCGTTCGAAAAGCTGTCGAAAAACGCGTACGACGGCCGGAACATGCCTTCCACCATTTTGCGGTCGACGTCGAAGCCGGTCTCCTCGCTCAGTACCTCGAACGCGTTCGTCTTCTTCACCTCGGCGTACGCCTCCGCCAAATGCCGCAGTTCCCCGAGATCGGAGGTCGACCAGCGGGACCATACGCCTCCCCAGTAATGATAAGGCGGACCTGCATGCCCTTCTGTCGGATAACAGCCCCACGGATAATCGTTGGTCGGGACCCAGCCTGCGTATGCATCGGCCCACCGGTTCAACAATCTAGCTGCACCCAGCGGGTCATACTTAGCCAGTTTGCTTGTCTGCTTCAAAGCATATATTTTCTGCTCGTACCAGAGCAGCCCGGTCAGCGAGTAATGTCTGCCATCGGCATCTTCAAAGTACGGAACGCATACCTCTTCCCCCTTGCGGTTATGGACGACAAAAGCTTTATCCTCCGGGAACCGTTCGTTCGGATGTCGGGTTCCCGTGCGGGGCGAAACGAGTGCAAACGGATCGCCGGGGTCCCAGCGGAACAGCTTGTCTCCGGCATACAATTCCGGACACTCCGGGTCTCCCCCGAAAATGAAACCGGGTTGCGGCGGGATCAGCTCCAGCAGCCGGCTGACCTCCTCCGAAGGCTCCTCCTCCACCACAATCCGCACGCCGGCCACCGGTGGCGGGACGTACAAGCTTTCCCCGGCCTCGATGAGCGCGTGGCTGTCGAAAGACAGCACCAGAAGACGTTGCCGCCCTCCCCGGTCCGTTATGTTTATTTGGAGCTCGTACCAGCCGGTCTTGAGCGGCTTCGGGTGGCGGAATGCGATGGTGCTGTCTGCGGCATCCAACTCGAGTTCCGAGATGTCGATCCGCTCGTCGGAAGGCGTTCTCCACGTCAGCTTGGCGGAAGCCAAGTCGCAACCGCCAAACTCCTTCGCATCCAGACGCAATCGTTTTTCGGTAAATCCGCCATAGATCAGCTCGGCCCAAATCGGCAGCCACGGCTCAGGCCGGGCCGCCTCGTCTTTCCCAGGAAGCCGCTGCCAGTACAGCCGGGCCATCCGGCCTTCCGGCAGCATATCGACTCGCACGCTATAGCCGGACGACGGCAGGCCCAGATCGATAATCGCGGACTGCCGAACGGGAACGAGTGAACTGAGCGGTCGCGGAGCCGCAATGCCGGAACAGCGGATCACATTGATTCGCCATTCGTCGCCCGGCATCGGCTCCCGATCCATGACGGAAGAAACGGGAACCGCGACCTCCAGAGTCCAGCCTTCACTATCGCGCCGTAAGGCGGAACGGACGCGCTCCGGATGCTCCAAAAAGGCGACGCCGTGTCCGTACACCGTATTCATTTCGCGCGTCCCCGTCGAGATGTCCAGCGGAATATGGAAAAATCGGTCAGACCGCTGCGGGGCGGACAAAAGAATATCGATCCTCTCCGCCGCCGCGCGTGCCCCGACGGCTCCCGTTCCCGCTATGCCGATATACAGACAATAGTCATCGCAAGCAAACCGCACTTCCGTGTCCATGTCTGGGCTCACAGGCTCGTTGATATAAATCGCCCGAAAACCGCTCATTCGGGATGCCTCGCTCCACGCCGCCTCATCCAGATTTCCGTCGATTGCGGGAGCCTCGCCGATTCGCGGAATGATCGACCATCGGTCGGTCTGGCCAACCACAACCGCCTTCGGCCCACCCTTGTCGACAGCCCCTAACATCATTGCCGGTTTAGCCATGTTCCGCATAGCAAGATCCCTCTTCCTTTGTTTTGTCCGATGCTATTCCGTCGTAACGGATATCCCAACCTTATCACAACTTGAGCCGGGGAAGTGTCGACGAGTTATTCCAAAATATCGATCTATTACGAATTGCGAATAACAATTTCGCGCTGCGAAGTATGAGTTCATAAACATCTAAATCCCATGTTTTCTTGAAGAATCTTCACCAAAAAAGTTTGACAAAATTAAGATATTTATATATAACTATACTTGATATAACCATCTTGGTTATAGGTTAAAATTAAAATTTGGAGGTTACTATGAAAATCACAGATCATTTTATCCCCGTTTTTACCAGTCAACTGGATAAAACCGTTGCTTATTATGAATCTCTTGCGAACCGACCTGTGGATCGCAGATGGGATATTCCCGAAGCCGGCTTGTCTTTAGCCACAGTATATCCTTATGTTATCGTATCTGGAAGTCCGGAGGCATTGGAGCCTGCTAGATCGCTCCGTGCCGTAGTGTACGTGGATTCCATGAACAAATTGAAGAACAGATTAAAACAGCAAAATACCCTTATAATAAGGGATCAGCATGGTCCTATTGGTCCAAGCATTTTTGTACAACATCCCGATGGCAGTTTTATTGAATATGTAGAGCCTGCACAGCTTACTGTTTGACTGGCGCAAATTAAAAAAATGTAAAATAAAGCTGCTCCACGGCACGTAGGGAGCAGCTTTATTTTACATTCGCTTTTGTACGTAATTGCTCAACAATCTGAGCCAGGGTAACGGAAGCCAGTTCATGTTCCATTGCCATCTGCGCATGAGTGAGTTGAGGTACAAGAACCGATTCAATGTTCATTCCTACAGAGCAATTGGGGTCTGGGTCCTTATGAAAATTGAAAAGCTGGTTTCCTTCCACGGATTCGACCGCCCGGTATATATCCAATAGGGTTAATCTTTCGGGAGATACTCGAAGGGAGGCACCGGCAACTCCAGATTTTGTTTCAATATACCCAGCTTTTTTGAGCTGAGCCATGATCCGTCTAATTACAACAGGGTTACTATTGATGCTTCGTGCTATTCGATCGCCTGTACTATATAGCGGGTCCAACGTGATCATCGAGAGTATATGGACTGCCATCGAAAAACGACTGCTAATTTTTTTCACTCTACTCACCCTCTTTGCTACACAGTATAGTTCCAATTAAAGAACAGGTCAATCGACAAACTTTCCGAACGGCACGGTCGAGAGCTGCTGCCCTCCGGCAGATATAGCTCCGACAGCTCGAAATATCGGGAAGTAGCGGCAAATCCTGTTGCAAATAAGAGAAGATGCCGCATGACTTCAAATCGCTTTTCCGACTGCAAGGCCCTGTACAACCTCGCAATCAACTTCTAATAGGCTTCGACTCTCATACCTGCCCGAAAATATGCTTCAACACATATAGCTTTTCCGTTAGCTTAGTCTGAGTCTCTTCAACGCTGACCTCGCCCTTTTTGAATCCTCGATCGTCATGATCGCATGACTTGCAATAGATGACATTGGACTTGTTTACCTTCCCACATTCGCAGGTCCATCTGTCTGAATCGTACTTCGCCCGTTGAACAAACGTTGTCATGATAAGGCTTTTCAGCTTCTCAAGCTTGGCAATGTCGTCCGCATGATACTTGCGTTTGTCTCCTGTAACCAGGGCGAGCGCATTTTTTTTCACAATCCATTCCGTATTGTTCACGAGTATATTCTCGATCCTATCATAGTCCGTCAGCTTCGCTTGATGAATAATAGTCCTCGCTTTTCTATCTTGGAGGTTTTGATATAAGAATGTCTTAGCAAGTGACTCATCGACTCCGTTGAAATATTCAAACACATTGGAAAACGTATTGTTGTAATCTATATCGGTCTCCGAATATAGCTTGAATATTTGCCCCATTATTTCAGGAGAATAGTACTCGAATATGGTTTGCCAATAGTTCGGTATTGCATTGTAATCCTGATTGACGTTGAAGATCAATTTCAATCGTTTTTGTTCGTACTGGTACTTCTCAAACGAGATCTCGACCAACTGTTCGGACGCTGGGATTTCCTTCTCTTGACTGTATTCCGGGATAAAGGCTGCTGTTCCGTTAGCCGTGACCATGAACATTTGTTTGCCTTTCCCGGAAACCTCATCATGGTCAATCTTCACTCCTACAATGGCATTGGCTCCTAATTTAACGGCTTCCTCGGTCAAATGATTCATGACTTCGTCATAAATGCTTTTCAACTGTTTCTGATACGTGGCGGAACGGCCGCCAAAAACGTCGCTAAGCTGGCAAATATATCTGAGAACAGATCGACCCCAGTCACGACTCTTGCAGACACTATTCCTTTGTAATGCTCGAGTTGTATTAAGTCATTAACAGAAGTTGTAGTAATCAATACTCTATTTTTCACCATTCATTTCATCCTCCATGTGCAATATGCAAGTAGCAGTCCCAATTTTTCCTATTCTATAATATCACGATTCGAGTAAAAAAATAGTACTTTTGGGCTATACTCCCGAAAAAAGGAGCAGCCCCTTCGACCGCAGCGATATTTCCCCGGCAACCTGAATTTTACAAAATAAAAACAACGGCCAAGAGACATTTACGTCTAAGGCCGCTGTTTTTATTTAATTCAGTTCTAAATCAACGCTCTTCTTTTTGATTCTCAACCACTTTACCTACACCGGTCTTATATACGCCAATTACTGTTTTACCGTCTTCTTTGTACAAGGGGATTGTTTTCGGGCCTTCTGCTATCTGTTTATTCATCAAAGCGATAGCCTCTTCCGGGGTTTTTGGGTCTTCACCCGCTAAGTCTTTTTTCCGAACGTAGCCCTTTACTCCACCTTCTCCATACGCTTCCATTAAATCCGGTTTTTCTTCAGCCGTAAGGGCATTTACTGCTGAACCATATGTTTGACCGCTCTCATTTTTTGAATAATTAGTTGTGTCCTCTGACCTTTTATCCAACAGCGAAGCAGTGGTAGTTTTTACGGTGAGCGACCCTAGGACAACACCAATCGCTAAAACACCGCCGATCAAAACAATTCGCCCTACTCCAATCGAAGGGAACTTCATGTTATCACTCCTTAAAAGTTAATGGCCGGAGTTTTACACCCATGTACGCGGTCGGGATTCTTCGAAAGCTTGGGTTCCCATTGTAGACTCTATACTTACAATTCCCGGATTCGTGTCACACGAAATCGAGCTCGAATATATAGCTATTCCCATGATTATCCTAATAATAGTATTACATTCCTAATAGCGTCAATAGATTATGCACCCCAAAGCTCTTTGCAGCCTTCCTGTATCGTCTGCTTCACCATCCTGTTTCGAAAAACTGGGCATGACCGCCTTTCAATGAGCATCAAAAAAACACCCGCTCCATGCGGCCGGCTCGGCACATGAAGGGGTGTGTAATGGGGAAAGCAATTGCGACGCTGCCTGTCATGAAATAATTAATATCATTAATTATTAATGATATAAATCTTTGTAAAACTTCACTATTATCGAGGATATCCTGAGAATAAATGACTATGTAACTTATGTTGTCTACTTTATTGCGCTTGCGCCAGAGACACCGAACAGGTGAACGACGCTTTTTCGGCATATGCCGATGCGACGGCTGTGGCCTACACTATGACGGTGCGTTTTTTCAAAAAAAAGGACATCCGTTTTCTGAAACGAATGTCCACATATGATGTGTAACACTAGAGAATGCGGCGCTAGTGATCCGTACTGTAAAAAGGAATTAGTCGTTCCTCCAGCAAGCCCATTAGCAAACCCGAGGCAATTTCGGCCACGGTCCATCCCGATTCAATCGACCAAGGCCCCCAGCCGACATCGGCAGGCGAGCCGAACACTTCCTTTTTATCGGCATCGTATGCCCGGCCCCACGCCCCGTCAATCATCGGATTATCGCTTTTGATCTGGGCGGAGACAAGGAAGCGTGCATGCGCCACCCATAACGATTTGAACAGCGGATCTTTCGTCACAAAATAGCTTTGGATAAAAGCGGCAGGCAGCCAATTATTCGAGTACAGCAAGTCGACAACCGGATCGCCGTTCTCGTTCAGCAGCGAGCTTTCGCCGGTGCCGGCCGAATGGCGCATCGCCGCGCGATAACCTTCGTCCCACTCCACATAGGCGCCGGACGCATGACGGAATCGCTGCAAATCCTCCGCGACCCGGTACAACCAGCCGCGATGCTCCTGCTCCCCAGTCACCCAATACAGCCAGGCCAAAGGCAAAAGAAGTCGGCAGTATTCCTGTGTCTCGCTTTGTTCCCGCTTCGTGCCGGGGTATGCCGTCATGAGCGTCGTTAATCCCCGCACCGCGGTATCCCGGAACTCGCCGATCCCGGTAAGCTTGTAAGCCAATAATAAAGCGGCATGGTAATAGGCGTTGTAGTGCGCACTAGGCAGGTTGCCCGGCGACTCCGCCAATCGCCGCAGCGATTCTGCATCAAGTTTGGCGTTCACCGTGCGGAACACCCTCGTGCCGTCCGTGCCCGTTGTCCGCACGAGGAAGCGCAGCGCGGCGGTTATTTCGTCCAAATGCTCGGATGAATCCATATACAAGCATTTCAGGAGTTGGGGAATCATCGCGCGAGCGGCGTCATCCTGATAACACACTCCCCACGCTTCCTCCGTCCAGCGGATCATGCCATAGAACGGCTCGTCCTTATCCCGGCACAGGAATGGTCCGAAGACGAGGTTTTGCAAATTGGCGGCGACCCGAAGCGGACGCTCCTCGCCTGTTCGCAGATGCTCCAGCATGTATGGAAGGGCAATTTCTCCTATGCAGTCGACTCGGCGAATGTCGCTCATCCGCTGTTGTCCGTCCGGATCGATCTCCGTTGCCGGCCCTTCCAACGCTCCGTCCGCCCCGTCATCGACCAATACGCCGGACTGCTCGAACCAACGCAGCGCTCGCTCCGTGCAGTCGCGAATTTGTTCCTCCACAGACAGCCCGGTACGTGCCGGTCCGGTGGAATAGGCCGCGGGGAGCAGCGCAGGGTGCGCCGTCTCCCCAAGCAGCCATTCCGCGATAAAAGCGGCGAGCTTGCCCGCCGAACTCAGCGGAGCGAAGCGGGCCCGAACGAGGTTAGCGAGCCGGAACGAGCAGATCAACAGCCGTCCGTCCGGGCGGTCGAACCAAAGCGCGCGGTCGGACACGTTCTGCCACAACTCGGGTCCCGCGTCCGTTCGATCGTGAGCCTGAACTCGCGTATACTGCAATATCGGCGTATCCTGCGCGCAAGACACCGCATACGGCTTGACGCGCATATTACACTGATCGTCCAGCAGCTCGCCCCGGCCCAGTCCACGGATAACGCCATCCTCGCACACGGCCAGCCGTTCGAACCGCGTATTTTCCGGCGGCGCGCTGTAGACATGCCCGATGCTGCCGACATATTCGGCAAACACCCGTTTGCCTGCCTTTAGCTCGGCCTCCACCGCATTCCTCGCCGCAGCCCGCAGCAACATCGGCTTATCGGAGACCCCGCCGAGCAGGGCGATCGCAGCAAACGGCGTCAGATCGGCCGATGCGACCGCCTCCGGGCGAATGACTTCGATATCGCCGTGCAATTGCTGCAAGTATTGCAGCAAATCGTTCGATTCAGCCGTAATGACGGCCAGCTTTCGCAAGGTCATCTGCTATCGTCCTCTTTTCCACTGTTCATCGTTGATAGACTGCCGCGTCGTCCAAATAAATTTCGTCGCACTCGTCGATCGCGATGACAATTTGCAAGTCTGCCACTGCACTGCCGTTAATCGACGACGGAACTTCCTCCAGCAGACCGATTTCGGACCACTCGCCTGCAGTACCGGCGAGATCGACGCGGATGGTCTGGTACGTGGCCAGCCGTTTGCCCGCTGCGTCCCTCGGATACACATATAATTGAATATTGCCGGTTTCGGTGCCTGCGAGCGTGTAATAGTATACCGAAGCCGCCGTCAATCCCGGCTGAGCGGCGAACGACTGGATCGCACCGCCGCGCTTCGCTCCGGCCTTCAAACCGGCCACCTTCAGGCTGGCCGAGCCTTTGTGGGCATATGTCCCGGTCACCCGCTGCACGGTGCCGGTCGCGTCGATCCATGGCTGCCAGGAGGTCGCCGTTGTGCCACTGCCAGACTCGAACGACGGGTTCGCCGTCAGCGAGCCGGTCGTACCGTCCTTCGCCTTCAGCAGCAGTTGCGCGTAATTCCGCTCCCTTGAAGGCGTGGCGCTAGCAGCCAAAGCGTATACTGCGTCGGTCACCGCACCGCCGCCAGACTCGCGGACTGCCAAATAGTCGGCAAGCGCGGCGAATTCGAACCCGTTCCAACCGGACCACGTCGCCGCCGGCTTTGTAATCATGCGCAGTGCAGGCTCGCTTTCGAATGCGGTCATCAAATCCAGCCGGTCCTGGGCCAACTGCAGACGCGCGTTGATTGAATCGGGCAACCGGTCGACGATGTCAAGCGCTTCTGCTTCATCCGTGATCCCCGTCTCTTTGCGCGGAAAGCTGCGCGCCGTCCGTTTTACGTATTCGAATGCATCATGGAACAACTGGGCCCGGGCCTGCTGCTGCGGCGTGCCGGCGTTTACAACGACAGCGTCGATCAAATCTTCCAAATCCAGCAAATCCTGCTCAGTCAACAGGTTCAAGTACGCATGGTTCAGGAAATCGAAATAAATGTTCGTTTTGCGCTTCTCGAACCAGGCGGATCCCATCACCCGTTGGGTCCAGAACTGTTCCCAGAAATCGAAATACGCTTTCAAATCCGCTGAGGCAGCAGGCCCCACTGCCCGCTCATACCATTCGTCCAACATAGCCTCGGGGGCGCGATCGGGATTCCATAGCAGCTTCGCGAATAGCCACGCCTTCGGACCGTCGCCGGCGTTCGGGTACATCTCCGTATACGTGCCAACCACCTGATGATCGGCCGCATATTGCCAGTTTTCAATCGTTTGCCCGTTATAGATCCGGGGCAGCAAATAAAGCGTACCGTACATGTAGTCGTACCAGCCGATTTGCGCGGCTACCGCGTTCCATGCGTCCGTAAGCGCGTGCTCGTCCGCTTCGACAACCCCGTCGATCCAGGCCATCCGATCCTTCGTCACAAACGGAATCACGTGATCGTTCAGGGCGAACGCAGGCGGATCGTTGACCTCGCGGTAGGCGAGCAGCCCGAACCATTTGTCCGGGTACACCAGCCGCACCCGTTCCACGACCTGGTTCACCCAATTGTAGTACAGGTCCGACATGTCGACATAACCCATCGAATTGATTTTGTTAGGATAGCTCGGATGGGACGGATTCGCTTCACAAAACCCGCCGGTATCGTTTACTCCCAGCGAATAAGAGCGCTTGCCCGGGTTGTTCTGGAAATATTGCAATATGCCGTATACCGCCGCATCCACCGTTCCCGGTACCGAGAAACACGGCTGCCAGCCCGCGGTAACGCCGGTTGCGGGCGGCTTCCCGTTCGGATAATATTCGGGATGCGTCGTGCCATACTTCTCCACCGGGAACAGCGCATGCAGGTTTTCTTTGTATTCGTATGGCTGGTTGTAGAACCCTTGCAGCTTGTTGCGTTGCGCCCAGACATTCAGCTCCTTCGTCCTTCCCGGTGATGCCGGATCCCCCCATGCCGGACTGATGACACGATTGGCAAAAACCGGTTGCTCCCGAACGTCCTCCCACGGCACGGTTAGGTCGTCGACTATCGGCACATCCTCTCCATTTGGACCGGGAAGCAGCCAGCGGACGCCGACGTACCGCTCCAAAAACTCCGTTACCCCGTTCAACGTGCCGTACTCCGTCGGGCCGATGATGGTTATGGCGTCTCCGTGCGGATGAAGCAGAAAGCCCTGCTCGTCCAGCCCATCGAGCCCGAGGACGATGTCGGGGTCGCCTGCCGAGGGCGTCGCTCCGACATACAGCTTCGTGAAGCCTGCGTAAGCCGTCCCTTGGCCGTTTAGACCCGCCTCGGTCATGACTGGAAGCGTCGCGCCGGTCGCTTTGCGCACATATTCGACAAGCAAGCCGGAGGCGGCGTCGGACAGCAGCTCGAAGCCGGGATTGGCGAGCGGCAGCCCGATCGAACCGGGTCCGGTCAATGCGATGTCGTCAAAGTAGACGAGCCGGGTGGCCGCCGTGTCCGTGTACAGCAGCACTGCCGCGTAGACGGTTCCCGCCGGAGCGGTTTTCGTCAGCGTAAAGCCGGTCCACCCGCCAAGCGTACCGACGCTGACCGAGCTTTGCGCCAGCATCGTATGACTGGCGTTATAGAAACGGATAAATACGAGCGGCTTTGTGCCCGACTGCAAGTATACGGAGCCGCTAACCGTGTAGGACAAGCCGCCCTCCGCCGCGACGTAATCGCTTTGCATGGCGTACGATTTGTCGTCGCTGTCGTCGATCCGCAAGCTGTAGGCGCCACTGTGGACAACCGCTTTCGACAAGGTGATTTTACCGCCGTTCGAGGCGGTCGGAGACCAACCGGGGATCGAGCCGGAGAAGCCGGCAGGCTCGGGAATCAGCACGACGGCGTGCGGCTGCCCGTCGACCACTATATCGAGCGGACTTCCCGCGGCTTGCGCCGGGGACGCCAGCAGGACGAGAGAAGCCAGTACCGCCGCCAGAACGGCGAGCCAGCCCCAGGTGAACGGCGCTTTCCCGGACCCGGCTGTGCGGTGAAATGAGTCGTTATTTGTCCGGTCTTCCACGAGCGACTGACATGCCGGAGCAACCCCAGCTCGTATGGGTAATGGGACTCTTTGACCGAAACGTCTATTCATGAATAAACACGCACCTTTCCTATAGAAAAAAGTGGTGATACCAGCCACAGCGCTCGCTTATGCCGGGACGAACGGCCACTCCAATTCGACGCCCTGACGGACGAGCCGCTTGCGGAATTCGTCGAGCAGCTCCTGATCTGCCCGCACTTGTCGCGGGCGAACGCCCCGCTCGACGCAGAAGGCGGCAAGCGATCCAGCCGCTTCGCCGATGTTCCACTCGACCGGATGCAGTCGGTAACAGCCGTTCGTAATATGGGTCGTGCCAATATTTTTGCCCGCCGCCAGCACGTTATCGACACGCTCTGGCAGCAAACTGCCGAGCGGGATTTGGAACGGATACGGACCGATATGCAGATAGTGACGCTGGCCGGTGCTCGGATGCAGATCGATCGCGTAGTAGCCGATGCCGACCGAATCAGTGTAGCGCTCTGCCCCGTCGCTCCGGTACGCCCTCGATATATGCTGCTCGAGCACAGTCGTCTCCGCGCGGATTCGTCTGGATTCGCGGATATAGGGCGCCAAGGCGAGTCCGTCTTCGGTACCGAACACGTCGCCGCGCAGTCGCAGCCCCGGATAGCCGACTTTGCCGTCCGGCCGCGGCGCTTCGGTCTGCATCCAGTACAGAAACGAAAGACTCATTTGTTTGGCGGCAAGCAGATGTCGTTCTTTTTCTTCTGCGGAAACGTCGATAATGGACCCGATGAAATAATCGTTTTGCGGCCAGTTTACCATCGTGATATCGCTTTCATAGGTGCCGGGCGCAAAATGTCGATTGTCGGCGATTCGCCGGTACGGGTACAGCGGGAACAGGTCGCCGTCCGAGAACAACGTGTACTGTCGGGGTTCCAGCGTAATGACGTGCGGGCCGACCCAATCGAACATCCGCCCCGGCCAAAACGCCGGACGGTACTCGCGCCAAAAGGCGTAATCGTCCGGCCGGGTGATCGTATGATCCTCCCCTTCCCGATAATCCATCGCAAAGCAATGCGTAATGGCCTGCATATCGTTCGGGTCTGCCGCTCCGGGCAGCGCATGCGGCTCCCCGGTATCGTTGCGCGACTCTGACCCAGCGACATATTCGATGCCCGCGAGCGGAAGCAGGTCGCCGCATTCGGTCGCGTCCAGCACGTATGGTGCGGTCAGCACGATCCGCTCCCCGCTGTCCCGGCTCCGCAACGTCACGGAGCGGATGAGATCCCCGTCCGTTTCCGCGGCAATTTGCTCGTGGCGCGTCAGCACGATTAGTCGGCCGCTGTGAATAAAGGGGGCCAGCATGTGCTGCAGCACGGCCAATGCCGTTCGCGGCTCATGGCTCACCCGGCTGACGAGCGCGCCGCCCGGGTTGAAGTATAGCTCCGCGCGCGCCTCTGCCGTCAGCGGAAAATGCGCACGGTAGTAGGCGCGCACGCCGTCGCGAAACGCCCGGTAAGAGGCGGTGCAGCCAAACTTCTCGATCCAGCGGTGCTCGTCGGGCGGAACGCCTTGACTGGTCGCCTGCCCGCCGATCCAGGCGGTTTCTTCTGTCATCACGACGGTCCGGCCGGCTTTCGCCGCCGCCAGCGCGGCGGCGCAGCCTCCCAGCCCGCCACCGACTATCGCTATATCCGCCTTCAGTTCCTTCCTCATGATCAGCCTCCTCATCGCTTTCTTGACGAAACGTTCTCAGCGTGAGCTGTCTTTCACTTCGCCCGGCGTTACGCCCCAATATTTGTGAAACAAACGGGAAAAATAACCGACATCCTTGTAGCCGACTTGATCGGCCGTATCGTACACCCTGCACCCTTCCTGCAGCAGCTGCTTGGCCCGCTCCATTTTTTTATCGATGACATAGGTGGAGAACGGCTTGCCGATCTCCTGCTTGAACAGTCGGCTCAAGTAAGACGAGTTGACGAACAGTCGTTCTGCGACGTCGTTTAGCGTAATATCTTTGCCAATCTGTTCGTCGACTATCGCCAGCATGCGTCGCACTGTTTCGTGGATAGCGGTGTTTCGTTCCCGTTGCAAATAGGTGCAATACCGGGCGACGAGCCGCAACAGCCAGTCGAGCGCCTGACCCCTCGACTTCAGCCGGTCCAGGTGAACGTATAACTCAAAATCGTCCTCTAGCACGTCGCGGATCGACCAGCCCTGCTGGTGAATGAGTCGGGCCACGACACCGCTTAACGCGATGAGCCGTTCCTGGACGTCGCCCGCCGACGAGGAATCCGTCTCTGTTACGTCCCGTGCCAGCAGCTCGCGCAGCAGCCCGCCGGCTATGTCACCACGGCCGGTTTGCAGACTCGCCTCGAAGCGGTTCAGGGGCGATACCGGGGGCGCCGAATCCCGTCCGCCCGCGCCAAAATCGCGGTATGGAATGACGATGTCGTTGCCGTGTGCGATCCTCTCCCCGAGCGATCTGCGCGCCTGCCGGTACAAGTCCGGCAGGTGCACCGGCCTATCGGCCACGCCGCTGATGCCGGCGCTGGCCGTCACCTTCAGGCATTCCCGGACCGTTCCGATAAATTTGACGGCTGCCGTATGGACGTGCAGCAATAGCGCGTTGGCTCCCGTTTCGGGCGGAGCGGCGAATACGGCTACGGTCGCGCCTTCCCTATCGCGAAACACGCGCCATGACACGCCGGCCAACGTTTCCCTGGCAATGTCCGCAAGCGAAAATTGCAGCATCGGGTACGAGCCTTGCAGCGACGACGCCCCCTCGTCCCATTCATCCATGTCGACGACAGCGACGGCGAGCAGCGAGCCGACCGGCCATTCGATTTGCAGCTCCCGCCCGCGTTCAGCCAGCTCGGCTTCGTCCCACGTGCCGGAAATCCAATTCTGCAGCAGCATCTCCTGCAAATAGGGCAGGTTTTGACTCCAGCGCTCGCGCAGCCGCGCTAGGCCGTGCTTTTGCTCCAGCTCCTTGCGCACATGGTCGGCCGCACTCAGCACGGCGCTCAAAATTTCCGCCTCCCCGGCCGGCTTCAGCAAATAGTGGCTGATGCCGAGCGTCATCGCCTGCTGCGCGTAGGCGAAGCTGTCGTGACCGCTCAGGACGACACAGCGGATCGTCGGGTCCAGCGCGCGCGTCGCTTCGGCCAGCTGCAGCCCGTTCATCTTCGGCATCTGAATATCGAGCAGCAGCAGCTCGGGTCGGCGTGATTCAATCCACTGCAGAGCCTCGCGGCCGTTCGCCGCCATACCGACAATCTCGATGCCGTGCTGCTCCCACTGAATATTGTTCGCCAGGCTGTTTCGCAGCTTTTTCTCGTCCTCGACAATCAGCAGCTTCATTCCCTTTCCCCCGTCCCCGCATCGTCTGCACCGCTTGCATCACCTTCGTCAGCACGGTTTATCCGCTCACTATCGTCGCTTTCGGAGTCGCCTGAGCACCCGTCCAATGGAACGTACAGCTCTACCCTCGTACCGATCCCCTCGGCGCTTTCGATCGCAAGCGTCGATCGCTCCCCGTAATACAGCTTCATCCGCGCGGCCACATTGCGCAGGCCGAACAAATCGTCGCCTTCGGCAGCAGCGTCCGGAGCGGTAAACGATAAAGACGGACCGGTACGCATATGTCGATCAAGCCGTCTCCGGATGTCGTCGAGCCGCTCCGCGGCTATTCCGCAACCGTTGTCCTCCACGGCCACAAGCAGCATGCCATCCGCAATGCGACCGACGACGCGCAACAAGCCTTCGTGCTCCAGCTCGGCGAATCCGTGCAGTATCGCGTTTTCCACCAGCGGCTGGAGCAGCAGTTTGAGCAGCTGTACGTCGCGGCTATCGTCGGAAATGTCGTATTCGACGGAAAATTGCTCCGAGAAGCGGATTTGCTGCACGCGCACGTAATAGTGCAGATGACGCACGGTCTCGCCGAGCGTAAACGTCTCCTGCCCTTTGTTCAGGCTTAGTCGAAAAAATTTGGACAAATTCAGCACCATTTCGCTAATTTCTTCGGCTTCGTACTCCTTGGCCGACCAATAAATCGAATCGAGCGTGTTATACAAAAAATGCGGATTGATTTGCGACTGCAAAAATTTCAGCTCGGTTTTCGAAAGCAACAGCTGCTGCTCGTAATGGTCCTGAATGAGACGGCGCTGGTCCTCGACGGTCCGGTTGAACGAGGCGATTAAATAACCGAGTTCGTCCTGCCGGCCGTCGGCCAGCCGGATTTGCAAATTGCCGGTACGCAGTTGCCGCATCCCGAAGGCGAGCCGCTCGAGCGGCGACGAAATGCTGCGATACACGACCCACGAAATCCAGAAGGCGAGCACGACGCTGATCGCGATGATCAGATACGTGAACAGTCGCACTGGCGCGGCGGGAAGGTTCAACTCTGCCTCCGGCTGCGCCAACACAACCGACCAGCCGGTCTCCGCCGACATCGAGCGGACCATCAGCATCCGCTCGCCCGTCTCCGGCGACGCTCGGACGATGGTATCCCGGCTGCCGTCGTCCCAGCCGGGGATGGCGGCCGAGCCGCCGGTTTTGGTCACGAGTACGCCGCCCGCAGCGTACAAGTAAATGCGCGCCTTTCCGCTCGGCAGGAGCGGCCGAATCAGCTCCAGCAGCGTTTGCTTGCGGAGTGTGACGATCAACAGATTCGGCTTGTCATGCTGCGGCACCCTGTCCATCGAGCGCACCATCGACACGTACGCCGGATCGAAGATGCCGTTCCATTCGTCGCGGCCGCCGGGCCGGGCCGCATCTTCGGGAACGTTCAGTACAGAAAGCTTGCCGCCCGTTTGCACAATTCGTCCGGCCACGCCGTCATAAGCTGCAGAATCCCCGAACTGTTTTCCCCCATAGTTGGTGGATAACAGGGTCCGCGACGGTGAAAGCAGCATGGACAGCTGGGACAGCAGCGGATTGACCGACGTGAACCCGGACATGTTTTTCAACAGCTGGGCGAATTGCAGCAGCGATTCCGTGGAAGGCTGGACGCCGGCGCGTTCGATCGCGGCTATCGTTTGCGGATCGGTTGAGATCAGCTCGGCCAACTCCTCCACGTTGCGCAGCGCCTGGTCGATATAGCCGATCGCCGAATCGAGAGCGGCTTTGGTTCTAAGCGAAATTTGTTCCTCCAAAATATCTTGGGAGCGAACGCTGGCGTATAAGCTTACCGCCACAAGCGGCAGCAAGCTCAGCAAAAAATAACAGGTCAGCCTCACCTGAATATGGCGCGTAAATTTGTCGTACAGCCATCGTCCCCATTCCGTCACGACCGGTGCTCCTTTCAGCGTTTGTCTCCTTTGGGAGACAGACCATTCAGCATCTATTGTAAAGGAGAACGGGAAAACCGACGACAACATTTACCATCCCTTATTTACTTGCCGCTTTTTTCGCCGCAATGTCGAGGTTCGCTTTCTCCTCAGCCTCCCGAAGCGCCGTGCTGACGTCCTTTTCGCCGAGGGCAACCGAATTAAACGCCGCGTATAACGGGGCGGTCGCCAAATTCATGTACGGGCTGATCGTGATGGGCGAAGCATATTGATCGGGAACAACGCCGTCGACATGTTTCCCCTTCAATGCCGGCACGTTCTTGCCCATTTGCTCCTTATACTGTTTGTTCTTCAGAACCGGGATAAAGCCTTGATCGATCAATGTCTGCTGATATTCCTCGGAGGTGAGCCAGGAGATGACCTGAAACGCCTCATCCCGGTGTTTGCTTGTGTTCGGAACAGCATAGTAGGTCGAATACGGAGCGGAACCGACGCCCTTCGCCTCGGGCAGCATCGGCAGCGACACGACATCCCAGTTCGTCGTCTCCGGTGGGAACGAGGAGCCTCCGATCATCGCCATCATCGCGACATTTTTGTTTTTGTTGAACGCCGTGCTTGGCGAATTCAGCTCGTCGATCGTTGGTTGGTTTCCGGGAATTTGGTAAAACCGCGCCACATTATTGAATATTTTTCGCCAGTTGTCGTTATTGAGAACCGCCTTCTCTGTTTTCGGATCGATCAATTCCTGCGCATACTGGTTCATCAGCGCGAGATGACTGAATGACACGCCGAAGCCTTTGTAGGTATTGCCGCCGTCGGTCCGGGTCAGTTTCTTGGCCAGCTCGTACACTTCATCCCAGCTCATGTTGTCCTTCGGATAAGCCACGCCAAACTTATCGAACAAGTCCTTGTTGTAAAACAACGCCGTCGTGGAGACTTGCACCGGCAACCCATAGAGCTTGCCGCCGGACAGCTTGCGCATCCCTTCCACCGCCATCGGTTCCAGCTTGCTTAAATCGTAGCGGTTGCTCGCAATCAGATCGGAGATGTCCTGACCGAGTCCCAGCTCCACAAGGTCCGCCACCGTGCCGGATGAAGCATTGATGATGTCGATGCTTGTGCCGGAAGCGATCAAATCGGCCAGCATCGTCCCTTTGTCCCGCCAATACACCTTGAAAGTAACGTTCGGGAATTTTTCCTTCAGCGCTTTGCCGACTCCTTTCATGAACGCGTCTTGAGAGTATCCGCCAGCATTCAAATAGTACGTCAGCTCGAGCGGCTGGTTGAGCTTGGAATAGGGGGTAGTAGCCGGAGCCTGATCCGGCTGGTCTCCTCCCTTTGACGTTTGCCCGTTCATCCCCGCCCCCCCGCTGCAAGCGCTTACGATTGCAGCCGTTAAAAGAAGCAACGCGGCCGTTCCTGTTTTCCGATGCATACCGATAATCCCCTTTCGCATCTGCCCACCGAGTTTGTCCAAGCATGCGGGTTTTACCGCTACTTCTTCCATTGCTCCGAATCTGACGCCGGTTCGTCGTGTCACCGCTGCGGCAGAATGGTGCGTTCACCTCCCTTCATGAATGAAAGAAATCGATTTCTAATTTGCGCGCGTCGGTTGACCACGGAGGATTCTGTCTGTTCCTTCGCGTTTTCCGAACGCCTCGTTTTCTGCACGAATCATTTTTTGCGGTTTGCATACCACGCGTTCACCTCGTCCGTTAATTCGCCGCCGCCCTCCTTGTACCAGCGGGCGACAAAGGCGTCGAATTCGGACAAAGGCGCCACTCCGGCGACGATCTTCGTAAACGTCTCCTGCATGTCCTTTTCCAGATTGGCTCCATATTTGCCCATCGCCGGCGTCGGCGTTCCGGTAAAGGCGCTTTTGATCAAATTTTCACGGATACGCTGTACATTTTCGTTCAGACGGAATTGCGTTCCCAAGCCGTCTAGCCGTTCTCTCGTCACCTGCGGGTCGGCGGGGTCGGCCAGGTTGGAATATATGCCGCGATAGAAATGCTTGTTGTGCTCGGCAAAATCGATGACCATCTTGCCGTTCATCTGCGTCCACACTTCGTTTTCGAAGCCGAGCTTGACGCTGCGGTAGCCTTCTTCGGACAAAAAATCGAGCAAACGGACCGCGCCTGCGGCATTGCCGCCTTTGGCCGGCAAGACGCTGTAATACCGTACAAGCTGGGAGGCTCCCGTACCTTTGCGGTCGTCCGGGCCGGTCGGGTAATCGAGCGGAATCCATTCCGCTTGCGGGTCGTTCCGGCGATTGTCCTCGATCGGACCGCGCGTATCCGACCATGAGGCGACGAACAGTCCCGTTTGGCCGGCGGCGATTTTTTCGTTGAACACTGCCGTTTTATTCAACATAAATTGCGGATCCAGCAGCCTTTCGCCGTATAGCTTGGCCATGAAGGCCAAAGCCTCCTTCGTTTCGGGCAGCACGGTTCCATTCACGAGTCTGCCTTCCCGCTCATACCAGGCCGTTAACGATACTTGCGTGCCGAATGCCCCGAACATCGGACCGGTGCCACCCAAGTTTTCGCGGATCGAAAGGCCGACCGTATTCGGCTTGCCGTTGCCGTCCGGATCGCGCTCTGCAAACGCCTTGATTACCGAATAGTATTCGTCGAGCGTTGTAGGCGGCTTGAGGCCGAGACGATCGAGCCAATCTTTGCGGCCGTACATCAAGTAGCCGCCTGGCGCCTCGTTCAGGCTCGGAATCGCATAAATTCGACCGTTGATCGTCACGCTGTCCCACGCTTCCTGTGGGATTCGCTTCATAAGTTGTGGCGCAAACCGGTTGATGAGATCGTCGAGCGGCAGCAGCTCACCCCGATTCACGTAGTTGACGAACCAGCTCGCGTTGCTTGTGCTGACCAGGTCAGGGACGTCGTCGGACGCCATAATGACGCTTAGCTTGGTGTCGAAGCCTTCGCTCGGCGGAGCTGTAACACGGACGTCGAGCTTGGTGCCGTTGCGGATGTACTCGATATACGGATTGCGGTTGATATCCGTGCTCTCCGGAAATTTGGCGTTCAGCCCATTGGTGACTACGCGAACGACGGGCCAACCCGAGCCCAGCGAACTTGCTGCCTTATCGCGAGCCCGATTCGCGTCGATGTCCCCGCGGCAGCCCGCCAGTATACATGCCATCCCCAACAAAATTGCGATCCCTTTCCCATTTGCAAGCACCATATGGTTAAACGTCCCTTCACGTCAAATGCCTTCATCGGGATAACTATATTGTAGGAAAACCCCGCCTCCATCGCCAGATGAACCCTATGACATCATCATGGACTATGATGACCGAATGAACCATCCAATGATCGATCGTTCAGCAGCATAGCTGTCAAGCGGCATGTCCCGTTCAACGACTGCGAACAGTAAGTCTACTGTTATTTGACAAGACGAATATACCTTTCTTTGTTTTCTACAATAAAATCAAGAAAGCATCTCACAGCCATTGAGGCTTGTTTTCTATTTTTGATGGCTATTCCAATGCTTCGGGAGAAACTGGGGGATGTTTCTTTGCTGACGATATTGTACTGGGTTCTTTTTAGAATAAGTTCAGCCAAAATACTTATACCTAGTCCGTTTTCGACCATTGAAATAATCGTGTAATCATCATCGAGGCGGTATTCGATCTTTGCTTTGATATGATGTTGGCGAAACATTTCTAACACTTCTTTTTTTGTCCCTTCTTCCAAAAGGATCATGGATTCCTGCTCAAAAATTTTCAAGGGCACGGACTCTTCATAAGCATAGGCATGGTTGGCGGGCAAAATAGCGAGCATCCGGTCCTCCATGATCGGAATCACTTCAAATTCTCTCCAAGTAGGCAAATCCACAAAACCGAAATCGACCGTCCCTTCCGAAATCCAGTTTTCGATTTGACGGTAGTCCCCTTGAATCAGTTCAAATTTTATATTCGGATGCTTGATTTTAAAGTCTTTAAGAAGCGGGGAAAGCAGATGACACGAAATACTGGAGAACGTTCCGATCCGGATAAGGCCGCTTTCTATTCCACGCAATTCAGACACCTTGTCTGAAAGCTCATTATAGGCTTGGCTTACCTTTTGAATATGCGGCAGCAGTTCTTCGCCGTCTGAAGTAACCGAAACTCCAGCATGACTTCTATTCAAAAGCTTGATACCAAACTCATTTTCCAGAGAAATAATGATTTGGCTTACGGCCGATTGAGAATAATTGCAATAATCTGCGGCCCGTGACAAGCTTCCAAGTTCAATGACCTTCATAAACACTTCGTATTTCGATTTTTTCATAGTGCCTCCAGCCGATCATAAGATATTCTTATTCTGAGTATATCATATATTCACTTTTCTTATGTTTTGAACATGAGTAAGATATTGTTCATGACACGACAGTAGAGGCTAAGGTGATTCGAATGACACAAAAACAAGCAAACTTCGTTTTAGCTACGGTATCCATAGCTTGGGGCCTGTCTTATATTTTCATGAAGCTCGGCATTGACGGAATACCGCCGGCAACCATTGTGGCATTGCGTTGCGGCATTGCCTTCCTTGTAACCATGCTGATTTTTGGTAAAAAAATGATGAAAATCAATACGAATCTATTGAAATATGCTTCTATCTCCGGTGCTTTACTGGCAGGCATTTTTGCCATGCTGATGTATGGAGTGCTGCATACATCTGCGACCTCCGCAGGTTTTTTGACGAGTACCACTGTAGTGATGGTTCCTATCCTTCAAGCGTTCCTTCAACGAAAGCTTCCATCCCGAAATATTATTGTTGGAGTTGTGATCGTATCTATTGGACTCATACTCATGACCGTTCGCAATCCGTTGACATTTGATGTCGGCGCCCTATATTGCTTGATTGCTGCTTTGCTTTATGCTGTCCATATTATGGTCTCAAACCATTTTGTACGAGAAGTAGACCCTTTACAATTAGGCATTTATCAACTTGGCTTTTCTGCCCTTTATGCCACTGTGTTTACCTTTATGTTTGAAAAACCCATTTTGCCGGATAGCCCTATCCACTGGTTAGCAATTCTTGGTTTAGCGCTGATATGCAGCGCTTATGGTTTTGTTATGCAATCTGTCGCTCAAAAGTATACTACGGCCGTCAGTGTAGGGTTTCTATTCTCGCTCGAACCCATTTTCTCCGCGATCTTTGCCTTTATCTTCTTAAAGGAGATTGTCGGACTAAACAGCTATATCGGTGCTGCACTCATCCTCACGGGCGTTTTTATAGCAAATCGCAGCACGAGTCGGGGATCAAGAAACCCCGGCGCTCATCCATTAAGCTGACGAGCCACGCAAGAGGACTGCACAAAGCCCCCCAAATGCATGGCTCATCTGGCACGAAAAAATTACTTGATACAGTCAACTTTGCTCGGAAAGATGCTCTTTCCCTTACATAATTTTAAGTCTTGTCACTTCTTTTAATTTATGATTTTCTATTTGCAGTTTATAAATATCCGGCTTCCTGGTTTGAGTTAGAAAATCAAACCCGTAGTTTGAATCAAAGTAATTCATCATCAAAGTCATAATATTCCCGTGGGTTCCCAGTGCTATATTCATTCCTTTAAATTGTTCCAAAATGGTTTCTAAAACGGCAACTGCTCTAAGCTGACACTCCTTGTTGGATTCCCCTCCGGGCAACGAAAAATCGGGCTCACTGAAACTTCGTTGTAAGGCTGGCATAAAGCCGTCATCCGAGATATAAACATTTTCTCCCGCAAACTGCCTTTCTCTTAGATCCTCGTAAATCTTAATCTCCAATTTTAATATTCGAGCCAGTTCCTCAAGTGTTAGAATTGCTCGTGAATACGGACTGGATACTATCCCATTAATCCCTTCAGTCATAAGGGCTTTTGTAACTTCTTGGGCCTTCTTCTTGCCTTCGGCTGTTAGTCCCCTTGTTCTTTCGGTACCTTCTGTATACGGCGATTCCGCATGCCTAACCATATAGATGGTGGTCATTTTTTCACCTCCTCATTAAGTTCGCGAATTTCATCATCAAGTAGTAACCGCAGATCACCCAATGTCTATGCGGTCCCTCCCGAGGAGGCGATCACTCGTTGCTCGATCCCGTCCAACAACAAAGCAACTCCCGACTCGAACATCTCGTCAGATCCGAATAACTTGAATAGTTGAGCATCATGCATTCGCTCGATCAGACTGAATTGGGAGAGATTGATTTCGGATTCGCCCTCATCTTCAAGAGTCAAATGCAACGTACGCTGTTCATACTCGTCTATGGCATAATGGATCACAAAATTGAACACAGAAGTCATATATGAAAACTTTTGCTTGTCCGATAACGGCGTCGGCTCGATCAGTTGCAGCAGGCAGTCGAACAACTGCAAATAATCGGACTCGGGACGCGACTTCACGAGAATCTGAGCGGAGCATGGGAACTTTTTCAGCTTCTGGCGAATGACTTGTATGCTTACCAGCAGCCGTTCCCTCCATGCTCCGGTCTCAGGAAGATCGCGAATGATCTCTCGTGCGACTTCGTTCGCGAGCGCTTGGTACAAAATTTGCTTGTTCTTGAAATACCAATAAATCGTTGGCGCTTGAACATGGAGTTCTGTGGCGAGACTTCTCATCGTAAATTGCTCGATACCTTGGGAAGCAAGCAGCTTCCAAGAAGCTTCTGTGATTTTCTCTTCAGATATATGGGGCCTGCGCTGCGGCTTCATTCTGTCAGCTCCAATCGCATTTCTTTTACACCTTATTATAGCTTAAGTGGGCCAGGGTTTGGTAAAACAAGCCCAACACCAGCGCAACGAGATAAGCGAATGGGATGGAGAACGTATGGCCGAAAGGCTGAAATTAATCCTCGATAACCATATCTTCATCTGGCAATGGCTTTTGATTAAACATCTGCTCGCCAGCTTGCGCAGATAGTCGAACATCCCTCGTGCCTCGTTGGATTGCGGATAATTCATAATCCCGAAGTGCGGCCATCAATTCTTTATTTTCGTTTTTCGCTTGAACCAGTTCCCTGGACAGCTCGCTTGCATCAAACAATGCCGCATTTCCCCCGATACCGACAGGAGTCATTGGGTGTAGAGCATCGCCGAGCAGTACGACCTGCGTCGTTTCCTTCCACGGCTTATATGGCGTCACATTACGAAGATGGTAGACTCCCGTTAATTCGGGTTCGGCCAATTCAAGCATGCGTTTGACTTGCGGATGCCACTCCCGGGTTCTCTCTTGTGCGAGTTGCAACAATTCTGAACCGCTTAGATGGAAAAGCTGTTCATCAGGAATCTGGAACCATTCCGGCGACCCGGCAAATGCAACATAAAGATAGTCTTTTTGCGGAGTGATTGTCACCTGAGGAGCCAAGGAATCCGTAATCTTCTCCAGAGGCTGTTGGAAGGCCATATCCTCAAAAAGCAGCATGGCCGGAGCTTCTTCATCCGGATTCCGGACTCCTCGCATTTCTGGGCCGGTAAGTAAGTTCAATTCCTTTCTTCGTTGTTCGTCCAAGAAAACCTTTGTATATAATACCCTACCTCCCGTATCGAAAATTTCAATTCCCGGCTTATATTGATTCCGAATCCTGGACGCACCGCCGTCAGCTCCCACGAGTATATCTGCGTCGATGTGCTCCCCATTATCAAACCAAGCTCTGATTTGCCCGTTGTCCAACTTCTCGTAGTGCGTGAACCGGTAGCCAAAATGAATATTTTCACCCAATTCTCCAAGCAGCACTTCTCTAAAGGTAAACCGATTCACGGAAGGAAGGATTTTTTTAGTTTGATCATCATTCATTCTTCGAGGTTCCCCGCTCGGTTTCAAGGAATCAGCGTCTAGGAATACAGGATGGGGCGGGGTCATAACGGAAGTAGCGAGATAAAGTTCGTATAGATGACTCGGCAAGCAATTTTCAAGCGCAGCGGTACCATTAGGATTCAATTTAATGCGGTATCCTGTTTGGCGAAATGTAGTGGACGGCTCTTTTTCATAGACATGAAAGTCGATATTATTTTTCTTTAAACTTTGGGCCAGAGCAAGCCCGCCAAGCCCGCCTCCAATAATAGCTACAGAAAATGTACGCATCCTTCAACAGCTCCTTTAACGTTGTTAGATTTATTTAACGTATATAATATTAGACTCACTCCATTCTTTTGTCAACATGCGCAAAAATATTATGGCGGACTGGACTGACTTCTTAAAAGCAGCAACGGCAGACTAGGACTCGAAAATAAGTCGTAGACTGCCGCTGATTGTGCTTAAGTTGTGTTTAAGGAATCACATATCAATTCATTTACGCGTTTTTGCAATTTCCTCTTCAATAGCTTTGTTAATCGTATCCTCCGCATTTCTGAGGGCCGTGTTGACATCCTTATTGCCTTGAATGACTGCGTCGAATTCCTTGCTGAGCAAATTGCCGGCGTTCGTGGACAATGCGGGAGCTTGGGGACTGGGAGCAACTTTGTTGTAAAAGACGGCGCTTGTGTTTTTGCCCTTCAGCAAATCAATCTCGGAGGCGAACGATTTTACAATCGTTTCATTGTTTAAGCTTGTCGTTTTCCCGGCCTTACTGTTGGCCAATTCCACCTCGTCGGACAATACATGCATCAATACATGGAAGGCCTGTTCCTTCACTTTGCTTGTGTTTGCAATAAATATCCCTCTAGGCTCTACCTGCAGTCCAACCCCCTTATTCTCAGAATGTACCGGCACGGAAACCATGTTCCAGTTCATATCCTTCATGCCGTCTCTCGTGTATCCGGAAAAAGGAGAAACGATGGCAGCCATATTCTTATCCGTATAGAAGGACGTCAGCTCGGTCCCTCCATCCGATCCGGGCTTGTATCCGGTCAGCATACCGTTTAATTCGTAAAACCGTTTCAGATTATCGAACTGCTTCTTCCATTGCGCCGTATTGACAGAAGCCCGTTCCGTTTTTGCATCGATCAGCGGCAACGAATCTTCGTTATTAGAGAGAACGGTACGAAAGAAAAGCGCTACCCCTTTGTATGAAACGCCCTCCTGAAAGCTCGTCAGCTTGCGGCTCATCTCGTAAGCTTCGTCCCATGTCATTCCGTTTTTCGGGTATGGAACACCGAATTTATCATAGAGGTCTTTGTTGTAAAACATGACGTGTGGATTTGTGCTTTCCGGCAAACCGTATAGCTTTCCTTCGCCCGACACTTCGCGGAACGTTTGCAAAAGACCGGGCTCAAACCGGTTCAAGTCAACATTATACTTATTGATCAATTCCGTTAAATCGTATTGAAGCCCGTTCGGAAACAAGTTTTTTTGCATCTCCGGTAAAGCGAACAAGAAAATATCTGGTACATTGTTCGTTGCGATCATATCCGGAACTGTCATGGATCCTGGTTTGACATATTTGAGCTTGTAGTTCGGAAATTTTTTGCGAACGTGCTCCTCTATTCTCGTTTTAAATAGTTCCTCCGTGAAAGAGGAGCTGCTGGCATAAATCGACAACTCTACCGCTTCATTGTAATCGATTCCTGTTTTGGCTTGCTCTACGGGGTTAGACTGTTCCTTGGTAGTGCTTCCGGCTCCGCAGCCCGATACGATCGTGGCTATTGCAACAGCCGGCACAATAAATCGCCATCTATTCGACGTTCTCATGATTGTAAACTCTCCTTATCAACTTGTCATTCCTCAGGCGTTACGGTAGTCTCGCGGAGCCAGACCCGTATGCTTTGTGAAAACTCTTGAGAAGTAGAACGGGTCTGTATATCCGACTTCGCAAGCGATCGTACTGATGCTTTTGCGGGTATCGCGCAGCAATTCCTTCGCTTTATCCATGCGAATCTTGATAATATATTGCACCGGAGACCAGCCGGTATATTTTTTAAACAACAGTGACAAATGGCTGTGCGAGAGCGATACATACTCGGAGAGCGAGCTCCGATCTATCGTTTCGTGGTAATGTTCATTGATATAGGAGATAACTGTATTCACGATATCGAGTGCAGCGTCTTCACCTTTGGCCTGGATTTGCTTGCTGATCAGTTCGGCTATAAGATTTTTGAAGCCGAGGTTTACTTTCCATTCGTAACCGACCTTTTTATTGCTCCAGTAAGCATGCATCTGCTGCACAATGGTGGTGGCGAGATTTTTGGGCTTCAGGTTACTAATCGTTGGAAGCGGCAGCTCCCGCTCGTCTCGATGAAGCGAAGGGATATTCCATCCCTCCCATTTCACCAATGCGAAGTTGAACATGACCGAGTAAAACTGCAACGGATCGTGTTTGGAACTCACGAATTGAACCCAGTTGCCGGGAGAAGAATAGACGAACATGCCGGGGAACAGGTCTGTTTCAAAATCGTTATAGACAACACGGCCTGCACCACCGTAAAAAAAAGATAGCTTATGAATTTTTATTTGTTCGCCGAACTCATAGTTCATTTCTTCCCAGAACGGCAGCCCTCTTTGCGTAATCAACCAGACATGAGGATGAAACTGATTCCAATAGTCGTATTCATGCTCCATAACGATCCGCCCCTTGCCGATAAGCTTCAGTGATGGCTGTCGACAGCCTCAAAAAGATCTTACCATGAAGCGAGACGGGCCGCTGTCAGCTTTTGCAGGCGTTCCGTCATCGGCTGCGAGAGCTTGTAATCCGGGGTGCTGTTCAATAGAAAATGCGTGTTAAAACGGTCGTTCAATACAACCTGCCGAAGAAATTCGGCGATTTCTTGTCGGCAAGCGGCATGAATGTCCCCAATCCGCAGCAGAGCCATAAGAGCATAGGACATATATTGAAACCGATAATCTTCCGCGCTGACGATAAACTTATTGCTCAGCCAGCTTTCTTCCGGCTCCCGGACTGGCGGCTCTTTCATGATCCGCATTAGTTCGGAGACGATTCCGGCGTCGCCCAGCTTGCCCAATAAGTAAATGGCTGCATGGCTGCGCAACTGACTGTACATGTGGCTTGTCTTCGGTAAAAAATCGTCGCGACCCGACACCATTTCACGCAACACCGGAATCGCGCTTTTCTCCCCGAGAAGCGCCAAAGCCAATGCGCTATGCTTGCGTAAATGGTCATCCTCACGCTGCTCGCACCACTGCGTCAGTTCGCCGATAAGGGCAGTTTCCATTCTTCTGGCCGACCAGATTGCGATTCCCGGCTTGTCGGAGCGCAGCCCCTCCCGAATCGTGGACAATTCTGTCAACCATACGGGCTCAGATTGCTCCCGGCCGCCGCAACCCGTTTGTTCGAGCATTTCAAGCAATCGGTCGTACGAAACATCACGAACGGTCGTATCGTGACGGATCGCCAAATAAGCAGCTTTAGCGGCAATTTCCCCGCACTTGTGCATATCCCGCTTCATACGGACGCATGAGGCGATGTCGTGATCGACAGCCAAGCTGCGTCCGGCGACAAGCGCATTGTCGAGCCCCAGCGGGATTAGCGCCCCGAGAGGGATCGGCACGGCCATCTTCATACTCCACAAGCTGCATACGACCGTCCACTCCTGCTGCAGATCGCTTTCCAGCGCGAAGTCTTTGGCGTGATTGTCCAGATTCGCATAGGCATGGAACAAAGGTTTATTCGTCCCTTTGTCGCGGACAAACTGGTCGAATGTAACCGTTTCTTCCCCGACAATGAATCGTCCTTCGCGGACCCCCAATTGCGGGGCGACTTTCAGCAACCGAACATCGTCGTGATACGTTTCTTTCAAATGTGTCGGCAAAGTTGCCGAACGGATCAGCTCTTTCGACAGGTCCGCCGCATCCGTATGATCCACATAGCCCGAATCCGTATAAAATGATTTCAAGCGGCCGTTCGTGATGAATGAGATTGCACTGGAGAAAGCGTGCGTCGTCCCGTCGCTGTCTCTGCCGAAGCGAGTCGGACAACCTGCCCTGGCAACGGTTGAAGCGTCCCCGGAGCAATCGATCAGGATGCGGCAGCCGGCTTCAAGGATACCGCCTTGGCCGATCCAGCGTATACCGGCTACCTTCCTCTGGTCCGTATAAACGCCAGTCACGACCGATTCGTAATGAATAGCTACACCTGCCTGGAGGGCCGCTTGCTCCAACGCGAGCTTCTTCGCTTCGACGTTCACCCCGTACAGCATGTAGCCTTCCCGCTCGATTTGTTTGGCTTGCTCGTCGAGCTGCTCGAACAAGCCGCCCTTGGAACCGAAGTAGTAGTTCGCTACAAGTCCGTTCGTGCCCGTTCCTCCCATGCTGTTCTGTTGCTCGATGCCAAGTACGTCCAAGCCAAGCTGCCCTGCTGCGATCGCAGCGATCGCCCCTGCCGTACCCAAACCGACTACAACGACATCATAGGTTCGGTCAAAACGCTGTCCTGCTGCCTCTGACTGTATGCTTTGCTTATTGATCCACTGCGATAGGTTCATGTTCTACCCCTTTATGTTTTGCGAACAACACCCCTTCTTCAAACGCCTCCAGCAGATTGGAATAGGCGCAGGAAGGCAGGCGGAGCCAGTTCGGACTTACTTCCGCAGCTCCTCTGCCGGCATGAAGCTCGAACGTATCTGCTGTAGCGGCTATCGTCCAGGGACGTAAAGCCTCAGGGCGATCTCTCCATATGTCGTGCAGCTTTCGCCTTGCGGAGATCCAATCGGCGTCGAAAGCCAGCTCCACTTTCAAAATCAGTTCAGAATCGAATCTTCCCTTAACAAACGATATATCCTTATCGAACGGTTCAGGCATCGAACCCGAAGGTTCCGGATTGTGGATCATCGCGTTAATGCTTTTGCTGATAAGAGCGGGCTGAACCGCGCCTAAGTGAACCAAGCCATGCGAGGTCGTGTCGATAATGCTACCGGCAACGATCGTCTGCAGTCCGGAAGTATGCGACATCGTCACTTCATATCCGTCCGGATGCGGCGTTATATTCGTAATGGTGGTCATAAGCAGCAGCGAAAGATGCTCCTTACAGATGTATTGGCACCATACAGGCAGCACGGCGGGAATGTGCAAGTTTTTGTTCTCGTCGAGCACGTTCCTTTGCTCCAACTGTTCGAGTAATCGTTTACCCGGATAAGTGCGAGCCGGGTTTTCCCAGTGCTCGCCCGGGCGGTAGCTGCTGATAAACTCAGAGCCGGGCTGCGAGAACGGCTCGACAATTAAAGTTTCTCGCTTTGCCGCGATGGCAATGCCCACTCCTGCAAAGGTAGCTCCAACGACGAGTAGCGGGTAGTATTTCACGCATTTTATCCTCCTTTCCGGCAGTAAATGGATTCACCTTAACTATAGGATTTGCAATAGCGGTTGAGAATGAAGATAACAATTAAAAACATGGATATTCGTCTTATTCATACGATTTCGAATGTACCTCGCGTCCCCAAAACGTCAAAAAGGATCCATATTCCTGTCCTTGGCTCAGGACAGAACATGGATCCTTAATGATAAACGGGCGCCCGGAGCTTCTCATTCTAACTAACGATGATGGTCGACTTATGGGATCTTTACTTTAGCGACTCCAACAGCTCGTCCAGGCGATTCCACGTTTCGGTGATTCCTTGCAGCATGCCCATGTCCATGACGGTTTTAAGGGCCTCTGCCGACACATATTCAGAACGGCTTACCAACTTGGTCTTGTTGCCGAGATCGATAAAATTCATCGTGATTTGCGACGCTGGCATGGACTCGTTTATATTGCCTTCGGCATCCGAGAAGTAATCGGTGTAGGTAATCGTCTCCGGCTCGACAATTTCCTTATAAACGCCTTTCCCCCATGATTCCATGCCGTAAAATTGACCTTGATTCTGATCAACGCACTTCATGCTGTAGTGCCACACGCCTCCCGGACGGAAATCGATGGTACAAACCGGGATCTCCCACCCTTTCGGCCCCCACCAACGCTTGAGATGCTCAGATTCCTTAAACATCCGAAATACAAGATCGCGCGGCGCATCGAATACGCGCTCCAGTACCAAGACTCGATCGTTCTCTACGCTCGAAACCATTACATTGTCTGACATTGTTATTACTCCTCCTATGAAATGATGTTATGGTTTTTCCTTGTTCTGCAGTTCACGCAAGTAAATGTCCAAGTTATCAAACCTATCTTCCATACGATGCCGGAAGGACTGCACCCAAAAATCCATCGCTTGGAAGGGCTCAGTCTGGAGCATGTAGATCCGACGGTTCGCATCGATTCGCACTTCCACAATCCCGCTATCGCTAAGCACTTTCAAGTGCTTCGACGCTTGCGGTTGGCGAAGGCCCAGCCGATCGGCGATTTCGCCCACGGCCAGAGGACCGTCGCGCAACAGTTGAACGATATTCATACGATTCGGTTCAGCTAAAGCACTCAGAATCGTTATGTCCATTCCCGGACTATTGCCGGACATGTTGCTCACCTCTGTAATTAATGGCTTCTTGTCTAATCATCTCCTTTTTTAGTGTAGATTTCATCTTGTTGATTACAATATACCCATTAAGGAATATTCTTGTCAAGGAATATTTAAAGGAACTCCCTCCAAAGGTGACTTTGTATCCTGCTTGTCCTTTATAGGAATGCTGCCCGTTTTAGTGAAGTAAAGCTGCCGTTCGTCACGACAGCTTTTTGGAATTGACTATTGCACCTCGTTAGCAGAAAAAGCCATTACAAAATTTCGATATACCCTTCTGTCCCATGCACGCGAATTCGTTGACCATCTTTTATCAGTTTGGTAGCACTCTCCACTCCGACAACGGCTGGCAAGCCATATTCACGTGCGATCACTGCTCCATGGGTCATCAGTCCGCCAACTTCGGTGACCAGACCTTTTATGGATACAAACAGCGGTGTCCAGCTAGGGTCGGTAAAGGAGGTGACCAATATGTCCCCATCTTCCAGATCGGCATCTTCCATGTTTAAGATGACACGCGCTCGCCCCTCTATCACACCGGAAGAAACAGGCAGGCCTGCAATCGCTTCGGCCGGGAGATTTTCTCGGTTGTACTCCCCTGCAATGATTTCGCCATCAGACGTGATAACGCGTGGCGGAGTTAGTTTTTCATATAATTTGTACTCGTCTTTTCGTTTGCCGATGATCCGGTCATCCAGTTTATTCGTGCGTACGACTTCGTGCAGTTCTTCAAAAGTGAGGTAGTAAATATCTTCTTTCTCATGGATAACGTTCGCTTGGACGAGTCGTTCGGCTTCTTTCACTAAAGCCTGCTTATAAACGAAGTAGCGACTGACCATGCCGTACTTCGGATATTCCCGATAACCGATGAAATTCCGGATCAGGTCGATCTTTCGTTTTGTTTCTTTCGCTTTTTGATCGCCATCCGGCAATTGCTTCAATCGCTCTAATAACTCTTGTTCTTTTTTCAAAGCCTCCTGCCGCCCTTGCTCGAATTTCCGCTTGCTGGCGCCAGGCTCAAAGTTTTTGATGTTACTAAGAATCAAGGGGACGAGCGTAGTTGGTTTTTCGCTCCAACGCGTTTTTGTAATATCGATTTCTCCGGCACATCTCATTCCGTATTTGCCGAGATAAGCAGAGATAGCGTCTCGGGTTTCCCGTCCCCCCTCAAACTTGATCAACGCATCCAAAAAGCTGTCGTCTTTTACATGTTGTAAATAAGCAATGACTTCCGGATAAGGACGAATCACATCTGCGACATCCAATAGTTCCAGACCCATTTCCGAAGTAATATTGTTTGGTACCGATTGAGAAAGCGTATCGGCTGCGTTTTTTTCACCCAACCACTTGTTCATGTTTTCATTGATCCATGATGAAGCATTCATAGCCGCCATAAACACAGCCGAACTCTTGGGGTCAAATAAGATTTTCTTTAATTGCTGAATATCTTCCAGGATAAAATCTAACAGATCCGCTCCGGATTTCGTTTGGATGTTTTGTTTTAATTCTTCTATCGATGCTTGATTACTCTCAATCAAATCGGAAACGATTGTCGGATCGTTGTCGAATTGCGCTTGAGAAGCCGAAGGCGGAATACCTTTATTGCTTTTACCGGGGCTCTGTTGTTTACTATCTTCTGGTGATGATTTTATAAAATCTCCTCGCTTGATGATGGTCATAAGCGCGTCTTTTATGAGCGGATCGGATTGTCCCAAGGTATTTAGTAGGGTTTCTCTACTAACAGGTGAAACCAGCATAGGCGTAACATCAACAAACAACCTTCCACCAGCTTTACGCATGGGCGCAGGAGTCGTTAACAGGTAAAAAGACAATCCCAATGGTTTTATAGGGTCGGTCATCATTTGTTGATGGCCAACCGATACATAGACGTGATTTTCTAGATCATTCGCTTCAGGGATCGGATATAACGTCGTAATCGGCCGACTCTGGACGATATAAAACGTATCGTCAGCCAAACACCATTCGATATCTTGCGGGCAGCCCAAATAAGCTTCGATCTGTCTTCCGATGCGTGCCAATTGTAAGATTTGTTGATCAGTTAGTGTTTGAAGCGTTTGCAGATCGGGGTCGATCTGTTGGGTTTCCGTTCCTCCTTCTTTCCGTCCATAGATAGCCATTTTTTTAGCAGCTATCCTCTTATCAACGATTTGCCCTTCCTGTACTTGATAACAATCGGCAGATACCAAGCCGGAGACCAACGCTTCTCCAAGTCCAAAGCCGGCATCGATGGATAACAGCTTTCGGTTGGAGCTAATCGGATCAGCGGTAAATAAAATCCCCGAAGCCTGTGGGAAAACCATCCTTTGAACGATAACGGATACATACACTTGACTGTGGTCGAATCCGTTTTGCATGCGGTAGATGACCGCGCGATCCGTAAATAAGGAAGCCCAGCATTTGCTGATATGCTGCAAGATCGCTTCTTTGCCGATAATATTTAAATATGTGTCTTGTTGACCAGCAAAAGAGGCATGCGGTAAATCTTCAGCAGTCGCACTAGACCGAACTGCATAAGCGTGTTCCTCGCCAAACCGTGAGAGATAGTGAGTCACTGCTTTCACAACATCGGAAGGAATCTCTACTTCCATAATGACTTCTCGAATCTTCTTGCTGTTTTCGCCGATTTGATCCCGATCTTCTGCTTTTAGCACGGTTAGTTGATCCAACAGAGCATGATACGTCTCGTTATGTTCGATGGCTTTTTGATATCCCACCGTTGTAACACAAAATCCTTCCGGTACTTGTATTCCTTCCATTTTCGATAATTTCCCTAAATTTAATCCTTTTCCGCCTACTAGCAAAAGCTGCGTTTTTTCCATTTCCTGAAAACCGAGAACCAAAGAACTCATTCAACATCTCTCCTAACCGTTAAATTGAGAAAAACATTTGACAAGACTTCACCTGCATGGTACACTTAAAGTGTAAGATGTCATAAATTTGTTCATTTTTCCATAAAAGTCGTGATCTGATTATATCATCGCGTCTGTTTATATGCAAATTAAAAGAACCTGGTGAAAACCGTCCAGGTTTTTTTTGATTTCCCGGTTGCACTCTTTATCCATGGAGGTCGGTTATGACAGGCTCTTCTCTCAGATAGGCATTTATATTTCGCCCTGTGAGTTAGGAGTGAAAATTAGCTTAAAAAAAACATAACCCGATCCGCTGGAATGGGCTGTGGTCGGATTTTTGCTATTCCGCGCAGTCTTTTATATACTGATTCCGTTTAAGCAGCAGTCGCTCCATGTACCGGTACAGAAAAAGTTGATCGGCCAGTCGTCCGAGCGGCCCCCAGGGCGACGAATAATCGAACGTGTCTTCCATCCGCGTACCCTCGTTCTCCTTCACGAACCGGTGCTCATGCTCGAAGCGCCGAAACGCCCCGCTGACCATCTCATCCACAAACCGGTGCGGCCGGTCAAACGCAGTAATTTTCGCCGTCAAGCGCTGTCTGACACCGAAATGCGTCGCCTCCCAGGTTACGGTTTCGCCAAGCTCGATCAGACCGCTCCGTCTTCCCCCAACTGCAATTTCGTTCGTCTGCGACGTCGACTCCATATGAATGTCGATCGACCGGGCCATATCGAAGCACACTTCCGGCTCCGCCCGAATGAATACCGAAGTCCGAATGACAGGCATCCGCTCCAAGCCTCCCTGCTCCGGACACTGTCCGGTTTGAATTGTTTTGCGCCTGCGAACAGAACCGTCCAATCCCCGTCGCCCGCTATCGGGTTGATCGCCGCCCCTTCCACCATCCCGCTTCACCGGCGCTCTGCAGCACTATTCCTTTCATCATGCCCCTCTAGGCCGGATTTTGCAAGCATAATCATCCCTCTCCTCCGGTTCGGGAAACTGCAGAACTCCATATAGCCGTTTCCCAGCGACTGCTGCGTGGAGGGGCCGTGCATCGTCGACGCGAGCGGCGACACCCCGACCTATGTCGCGATCTGCCACCAGCGGAGCTGTCGATCGACGACTTCGAAGCGCACTGTGATTATGCTGCCCGCTTTTCATTGAGCCGTAAAAAGATAACCCCTCTATGCGGCACGCTCCGCACATGAAGCGGTTGGTGTAATGGGGAAATCAACTCTGTCGCTACCGGTTATGGAATAAGTTAATGGCATTAATTATTTATGATATAAATCTTTGTAAAACTTCACTGTTATCAAGGATATCCTGAGTAGCGCTTGAATTTCGTTCCTGTGCATGTTTCGTGAACTGAAGGACACCTCCTCGGCGAGTACCGCAAACGGTATTGCCCAAGGGGTTACGGGTACGGAGGTACATCTGGGTGCTTTAGCAAAGTATTTATTATTTACATAACAATTATTATGTAAACTTATTTCGCCTAATTTCGCCCAACAGCGGCCCCGCTCCCGAGCGGCGGCCGGCAGCGCGGCGCGCGGGATAATTCGCGGCTTTCTGCGATAGCAGCCTTCACGCGGTCATCAGGTCGCTAGCCGGTTCTCGATTGCCCGGATGAAGGGAGCCGTGAAGCCAGACGGCCGGCCCATGCCAACCGGGAGCCTGCAGGGCCGTTTCACATGCGGCGGCTGCCATGCCGGTATCGAGTATGCCGTCCGCGCAGGATCGCTTTCCGTGCCGCCGCGTCATGGCCCGTCCATGGCCGAAACAAATTCAGCCCCCGGCCATTAGCCGAGGGCTGTCCTTTGGTTTGACTTCTTCATGATTGCCGGAAAGCCTCGAACGGAGTTTCAAATTCAGGCATCCCCGAAGCGTACGGGGTGTATTCATACTGCTCGAAATAGACGACAACCGAATCGTTTTTGAGGAAAAACGGTCGTTCCGGCTCGATCGTCTCGAATGTCGCGAGCATCGGCAAATCCGTTTCTTCGATGTGCGTACGGATGGTCTCGTTGACGATCGACACGTAATCGGGATTGTTTTCGGCGACCTCCTTCAAGGACAACTGCTTGCCCGTCGCAAGATCGAACGTGTATGGATGCCGCTGCGTCGAGCCGTGCGCACCGCCGGTATACAAATAATAATCGACGTATAGGCTCAACCGGTTTTTCTCGTTATACGTGATCCGGTAATAGGCCTCGTAGTTTACCGGCGGAAGTTTGATGCTCTCGTCGCTAGCTTCCAACTCCACATTGGCAGCCGCCGCCTTGGCCAGCTCCTCGCGTCCCCAGTCGGCGTACGTTTCGGCTTCTTCCTTCAGGTAAGCGTTGATGCTCTGCTGCACCTCGGCATTGGCGAAGCCCGCCAATTGCGGGTACTGAACCAGCAGCGTCTGCTTGTCCTGCGAGTCGGCTATCGTCGACGTCTGGATCGTTAGTGCGTTCTCCTCGATCGTTTCGATGCCGATCACACGCGTGACCGGGTCGTACGAAATGCCGTAGCCCATCTGCTCCAGCAAAAACCGCAGCGGCATATACACGGTGCCGTCCTGCAAAATCGCCGGCAAGCCGTAGATGTCTTGCCCGTTCAGCGTATAAGTGCCGAAGTCCGCTCCCAGTGTCATCGTGCGTCCCCGCCCGCTTGCCGTCCCGATCCGCGTGTCCGGATTCCATTCCGTCTTCAACCCGAGCTGCTCATTCAACTCTCGCAAACCGATATACGTATTGCCGTTAACGTTTGCGGCCGGCAGCGCCTTCGGCGTTCCGTCGATCACGAACGGCTGCGAAACGACCACAAGCGGGCTGGCCGTTTCCGCATAAGCCGGGGCGGAAGAAAATCCGGCAACGGCAGGACCGACTGCGATCAGCGCTCCCGCGAAGAGAGCCAGCAGCCAGCTTCGAACATGACGGGCCGTTTGCTTCGGCTGCGTGGTGTTTGTTTGTTCTCGATTCATTTTTCTCCATCCTCTCCGGTTCCGAATTTGTTTGGGACTCTTTCCGATTATTACCCAATTAGACGAAACCGAAGCGGAACGGGTTCACGGCTCAGTTCGCTGCGAACCTCGATATCGGTGCAGATCGGCTGGATCGACATTCGCCGACGAGGCTGCTGCAAGGGAAGTGCCGCTTCCCCGCGCGAATCTTAAACGGGATCGAAATACGTATTGTCGGTTACGACCGTGCCGGTCCCCGAATCGACAATGCCGGTCGAGCTTTGCAACCTCGTCCCAAAGATCAACTGGTTTCCGTGAATCCGATTGTAGCTGTCTTCGGCTGCATTTACTTTGATCGCATGGTCCGACCCGTAGCGGATTTCATACTTCGAGGTCGCGTCCGGAACGGTCGTCCAGGCCGTGGTCATAACTGCAACTTTCGTGGTGCCGTTATACGAGGCAACATTTCGCTTCTGTCCGATCCCCGTTCCCGCCACGACAAAGAGCAGCATCCCGTTATATTCGCTCGATACCGCGGACGCCGTCGTCGCCAGAGTGATCGAATTGACGCCGCCCGCCGTGGCGGTGCCCGCATTTTTCAGCCGATTGCGGACCATGTTGCCCTGGATGCTGTTGAAGTTCGACGCCGTCGCGAGCGATATATCCGTCCCGCCGGTAATACCGCTTTCATCGATGCAATTGCCAAAGACCTGACAATGGGTAACCGCCGCCATGCGCACACTGGTCGATTTCACATTCGTGAACAGGTTGTTGACCACCTGCACGCCCGAGGACGTTTTCACGTCCATGGCAACTCCGTTCGGGTTGCGTATCAAATTCCCCTCCACCAAATGATTTTTAATAATCGACATGTAAACGGCCCCCTGATACGTATACAGCACGTCGACGACATTGTTCTTGAAGGTAACGTTATTAACGTTCCAAACCGAGTTAAATGCGCCCGTGCCGACAAACCGGTTCGAATCGACGACGATGTTTTCGACCGTACCGACTCTCCCGTTCAAGCTCAAACCGTAATTGGCGTTGTTTTGGAACAGGCAGTTCACGATCGTCACTCTTCGGCAGTTCCCTCCTGTGTCGGGCTCGATATCCATCCCGCATTGGGGCAGCGTGCCGCTCGTATTCTCGAACGTGCAGCCGTCGAAGAGCACGTCCTCTCCGTACGTCACGCTGACTCCCTGCCTGCGGTTGTTGTCGCAGCGTACGTTGAAGAAAGCGACATCCTTGCTGCCTGTTTTTACCTTGTCCTGCCCGACGACCGCCCCGTCGCCCCAGCAATTGGCCAGGTACAGGTTGCGAATCCGCACGTGCGTGGAGCCGCCGATGCCAATGGCGTACCCTTGCTCGCCGGTCGTCCCTGTATGCTCGTCCCGCTCGCCGATCATTTTCCCGCCGCCCTCGACGGTTACATTTTGCTTGCCGAAAATGTTGATGATCGTATATCGACCGGCGGACGTCGGTTTTGCTTTCAACACCGCTTGCGGGCTTATCACGATCGTCGTATGATCCTTCGCCTCGATGCCGGCGGAAAAATCCCCGATGCCCGATGCGTCCGCATTGATCAGGTAGACGCCTTGCGGAATGTAGGCAGTGACGCTCCCGCCGCCGATCGCGTTGTTGATCGCCTGCGTATCGTCGGTCACACCGTCCCCCTTCGCCCCGAACCATTTTACGTTGACCGTGCCGGCGTCGTGCACCCGTTTGAATCTCGCTCCCGAGGTGGAGACAAGCGTGAGGCCCGTATCGTCGGCGGTCGTCGTGTCGGCGCTGTCGTAATAGAAATGCCCTTCCTGTCCGAAGTCCGTCACGAAGTAGGAAGCCCCGAGCACCGGCGACGTGTTCGCCCTCAACTGCGCTATCGTGGTGACGATGCAGCAAGCGCCCGAATCCGGCAGCAAACCGTCGCCGCCCTCGCCGTAGACCGCTCCCCCAACCGACGATCCGCCACCGCCGTAGGCCACTCCCGCGGATGCTCCATAAAGCAGCGCCGCTGCTCCTGTCGCCCCGATCGAAGCCAACAGTTTTCTTCTGCTTATCGTTAAATCGTTCATACCATTCCCTCCTCCAAAGGTTCGTAATCGCTTACAAATTCGATGATAGCTCTCCGGAGCCGTGAATATAAGGGGACAAACAAAGCGAGAAGTTAACCATTTGAGCCCCACATCGGAGCTACCACATCGGAGATAGCGTGATATAATGGTGCGGAATGTTTCGGACTTTAGGCGGAGGTGATCGGTTATGGAAATGTTTTGGGAAAGGATGGTCTACACATTCCAGATGTTGGGCTTTCAGTTCGGCGTCAAACCGCCGGGATGGACGTACCGGGAGCACCATCATCCTATGTGCGAGCTGTTGTACTGTCGGGACGGGCGCGTCCACGTATGGGTCGGCAACCGGAAGCTGGCGTTCGGCCCCGGCGACTGGCTGTTCCTGAAGGCGGGAGTGCGGCATCGTTTTGAAAACGATTTCGAGACAAACTATTCTTTTTTCAACATGCATTTCGACATCGACGATCCGGATTTCCGCAAAATGCTCAATTCCACCCCCTACCATCACATTGCCAAAGAAAAAGCGGACGGCTCCCGCCTGGCGGAACGCTTTCGCGAAATGGAACAAACCGTTCGCGACAATCAGGCGCAGGCGGCGACCGCGGCCGACACGAATCATAAAATCCGCCAGCTTACCGGCAAACTGGCGCTTCAGGCACACAGCCTTTTGCTGATCCGGGAAATCGCCCAATTGCGCCTGGACGAGCAGCAGGCCGCCTGCGGGCAGGAAACGGATGTCCGTTCCCCTTCTTTGTTCCAAACGAATATTGCCCATAAAATCGAGCAGAAGCTGTCCGCAACCGTTTATTCCGATATAAGCATCAGCGATATTTCCAGGGAGCTCCATATGAGCCGCAACCGGTGCACGAAAATTTTCACCCAGGTGTACGGCATTTCTCCCCGCCAATACGTAAGCGAGCTGAAGCTCAAGCAGGCCAAAGAGCTGCTCGTGCAAACGGATGTGACGGTCGAAGAAATCGCCAGACGGCTCGGGTTCAGCTCGGTCCAGCATTTCTCGCGGCAATTTCACCGTTGGACCGGGATGCCGCCGAGCCGCTTCCGGCCCAAGCATACCGGGTCCCTCATGGTTTGAAACCGTACACCTGAATGAACGAAACAAGTATCCAAACGGTACCCGTTTGCCATCCATTCGGAATGGATTCCGAATGGATGGCAAGATATAGTAGATGGAGACGGCATTTGAATCGGAATAGCCTCGACTGGAGTTGTGACCATGACGCAAACGATACCCATGCTGCATCGCCTGGCGGACACGTTCCCCTGCTTCCGGGTTCTTTCCGAGGAGGACTGGGCGGTGGCGCAGCCCCACATTCGTACTTTCCCCGCTGGAACGACCCTCTTTTCCAACGAGGACGCTGCCCGATATGCGGTATTCCTGCTGGACGGCACCGTACGAATCTCGACGGCGACCGAAGCAGGGCGCGAGGCGTTATCCAACCGGCTGGCAGCTGGTGACATATGCGCCATGATGGTGCTGAGCGGCTTGAGCGAACGGGATTATCCCGGCACGATTACGGCCGAAACGGAAGCAACGGCGTTGTTCGTGACAAAAAGCGCCTTTCTGCGCTGGATCGGGCTGTATGCGCCAGTGCGAAACGCCGTGTTCGGCAATATTTTGGACGGACTGATCCGCATGGGCAGCCTGCTCTCCGGCAAAACGTCGATGCCAGTCGACCTGCGGCTAGCGGAGGCGCTTCTCCGGCAGACGTCGGAGTCTCAGCCGGTGCTCCGGATCACGCACCGGCATTTGGCGGTCGAGCTAGGGTCCGCCCGCGAGGTCGTCAGCCGTATTCTGGCTCGCATGCAGAAGCATGGCTGGATCGAGACGGGACGCGGCTGGATCGCAGTGCGTCGGCGGGATGCGCTGACCGACTTTGTTGGTGACCCGGTCACAGAGAAAGAAAAAGCTTCCTGGTAAGATGAAAGCAGTTCCTCCGAACGGAGGACGACTTCAACCTTGCCAGGAGGCTCATTTATGAAAAACGAACTGTCCCCGGGAACGTTCGCTCCCGACTTTGCCATCTCCCGTTCCGACGGGGCCCAACTTTTGTCTGAGATGCGCGGCCGAAAGGTGCTGCTTGCGTTTTTTCGCAACTCCGCCTGCGCGTTGTGCAACCTGCGGATTCGGCACTTTATTCGGCGTTACGAAGAGTGGCGAAGCCAAGGTCTGGAGGTAGTGGCGGTGTTCGAATCGCCGGAGTCCAGCCTGTCGCTGCATGTCGGCCGGCAGGAGGCTCCCTTTTCATTGGTTGCCGATCCCGATGCTCGCCTTTACGACCTTTACGGCGTCGAAGTGTCGGAGGAAAAAGTGCAGGAGACAATGCGCGATTCGCATACGGAAACGGTTGTGGCCGAAGCGGCGTCCGAAGGATTTGCCTTGACCCGTGAGGATGGCGCCAACTTCCACCGCATCCCGGCCGAATTTTTGATCGATTCGCAGGGCGTCATCCAAGTCGCCCACTACGGCCAACTGGTGACCGACCATTTGCCGCTCGATCTCATCGACCGGTTTGCCTCATCGGGCGCGGCCGTCGTCGGACCGGCGCAACCCATGGTTCAAGAGTAAACCAAACAGGCCCGCCAATGGCAGCGGGCCTGTCTTGGTTTTTTGCTATTGATTTTTGGCCGCGATATCCCGATTGGCCGTTTCTCCCGCTTCGCGAAGCGCGCTGTTGATATCGGTCTCGTCGTTGATCACTTTGGTCATCGCGGTATTCAAATAAGGCTGAACCAGCGAGTCGTATTTCGAAGGCGCATACGGCGGAGCGAATTTGCTTTTGAATACGCCTTTCGTGTTTTTCCCCTGCAGCGATTTGATGGTGTTGCCATACAGCTCTTTCAGCGCCTGGTCGTTCAGCGAGGTGAACCTGCCGTTGTTCGTAATTAGTTTTTGCGTTTCCGCGCCGGTCAGCAGCTCGATCGCCTGAAATGCTTCTTCCTTATGCTTGCTTAAAGCCGAAAGCATCAGGAAATGGCCTGACGAGGCTCCCGCCACATTTGGCAAATCCGGGTAGCTCGGAAACTGGACGAGGTCCCAATTGAACTGCTGCGGCGTATTGTTTAACGCCTCCAGCGAGGTGATCCGCACGTCGTAGCCGGGAGACATCGCCACCGTTTGGTCCTTGAGGAAATGGTTGACCGTGCCGCCCTTGCTGCCGGGAATGTCGTTGAACTTTTTGACCATGGCGAACAGTCTTTTCCAGCCGTCCGTTTCCACGTTCGCTTTTCCGGTCGTCTGGCTCACGTAGGGAAGCGTGAGCTGCGTGCTCAGGTCCAGCAGCCCCGGAAGAACCACGCCTCTGTACTGGACGCCGTCCATTACGCGCGAAAATTTCCGGGCTATTTCGTACACATCGTCCCAAGTCATCCCATCCGTCGGGTAAGTGACGCCGAACGTATCGAACAAATCTTTGTTGTAAAACAATGCAAAGAAATTGAGCGAGAACGGAATCGCGTACAACTTGTCCTTGCCGCCGTACACCCTCGACGTTTCCATTGCCGCCGGATCGAATTTACCGAGATCCATGTTGTGCGTCTTGACCAGCTCTGTCAAATCGTGGGTTGTTCCCAAATCCCGGTGAAGCGTAATTCTCGGGTAGGTCGTAAAAATGAAATCCGGAAAATCTCCCCCTGCGATCAAGTCCTGGATTCCTTTATCGCCCGCCGTGTTTCTGCGCATCTCGACTGTAATGTTCGGATATTTGGCGTGAATCGGCGCGGCAATCAAGTTTTTGAACTCGTCGTCCGTAATCGTTGCGCCGTCCTGCAGCATGACCAGATTGACCGGCTCTGCTTGCTTGGGAGGCGTGGTCGCCTCGTTACTCGGGGCGGGTGACGCCCCTTCTTCGGCAGTGCCTCCACAAGCAGCCAAAGACAAACCTAACATTGTGACCGCAACCAAACTTCCCGTCGTTTTTTTGAACATGGGTACATCCCCCCTGTTGGAATTTAAAGATCGTCCCGAGGCGCCGAAGCGTGAACCTTAGCTTTTGTCGCCCTGCCGAACGTCCCTTCCCTTGTGATCGCTTTCAAAACGATAATAGCCCGCCGTGCAAAAGCGCACAATGGGACAAACAAGACGGGAAGTTAACCTTTTGTGCCTTTCGAGCATGCAAACGAGCCTTCGGAATGACTCCAAAGGCTGTTTTTCATGATGCTGTTTATTCTCCGTCCGTTTACTCGCGCTTCGCTTTGAAACCCGCCGGAGGGACGCCCCAATATTTGCTGAACGCCTTGGAAAAATTTCCGGCATCCTTGAAGCCGCAGAGGGAAGCGGTCTCGTATACTTTATGACCGACGCTCAGCAGCTTCTTGGCCTTCGTCATCCGAATCTCCATGACGAAGTCGGAATAGGCGGCTCCTGTTTCTTTCTTGAACAGGCGGCTCAAGTGAAACGGGTGCAGAGCGAATCGCTCGGCCATCGTATTCAACGACAAGTCTTTGTCCGGCTCGCGCTCCACGATGGCGATCAGCTCGCGGACGACCGGATGCTTTGCCGCGGGGCGGCGCTCCTTGGAAAGTAGAACGAGCCGACCTACGAGCTGCTGCAACAGTTCATAGCCTTGCTCGGACGATTGCAGCTGCGATAGCATAGTTGTCGAATCCGCCGCTCCGCCGAATACGTCCTCGATGGTCCATCCGCGCCGCTCTGTATGCCGTACGATCAGGTGGCAGGCATTCATGACGTGCAGCGGCCAAACCGCACCCGACGATCCGGTCTTCATTTTCTCCTTCCACCATGCCTCGAGAGCCGACTCCGCCCTATGCTCTTCGCCCGTATCCAAGGCAGAAACGAACGCTTCATCCGTTCCGTCTTCCCCTCCTCCGACGTCGGCCACCTCTGTCCCGGAGTGGCCTACGACGGTGGGAATGCGCTTTGGCGGATGCACGATTTGGATGCACACATCCGGCTCCCCTGGCCCGTTCTCTTCCACATGCAGTCTCACCGTACCTGCCACTCGGTCGTATCGCCAGCTGCGGAACGGATCCGTCTTGATTCTCCTCGTCCGATCCGGACGACGCTGACCTCCCACCCGGACAGCCGCCGGCTTGCCGTCCGTATGGACGATCAGCTCGTAGCTGCGGTTGCGGACCATGCCGGAATAATCCCCCTCGCGCCGCGCAATGTACACGGTCGTCATTTCACGAGTGGCTTTACACGACATTTTCGTTCGGGCGAAACGTCCGTCCAAATAGTCGAAGGTGGTTCCGTCGTCCTCGTATAACATAAACTCGCCTAGAGGGCCAGGGTAAATATCCAGTGTTAGCGTCTCTATCCGCACTTGGCCGATGTAGTCTAACGACGGCCACATCGGAACGATCGCCCCGGAGCGCACGAATAGAGGACCGCCCGCTCCTGCAGGAACGGTATAGCTGATCCACTGCGAACCGCTGTAACGCTCCCCTGTCCAGTAATCGAACCAGTTCCCTTCAGGCAAGTATACTTGATCGGTATACACAGCAACGAGCAGAAAATCCCCCAGCATGTATTGCCTGCTCAACTCCCGGCAATTCCGATCATCGGGGTACAGCAAAGGCATGGCACGGGTAATCGGCATGCCGGTTCGGGCGGCGACATGCGCCGTGGCATACAAGTAGGGAAGGAGACGATAGCGCAGCCGGGCATACCTCTGGAATAGCTCGTGCAGCGGCTGCTCCAGAAAATCCGGATGATGAAAATGATCTTGGCTGTGGATCCGCGACCATGCGAGCAAAAAATCGGCATGAATGCCCTCGCGGGTAATCAGGTGCATATTCGTCGACGTGTTGACGTGACCGGATAGCCCGTAATTCAATATGGCCGCGATCGCATGTCTGGCGTTATAAAACGTACCCGCCGTACTGGCCACAAACTGCTGCATGCCCAAATAACCTTTCTCCATATGGATGACCGGCCGGGTATTCGTCTGCTGGCGGAAGCCGACATGCATCTGTTTGCCGAGCAGAACCGGATACAAATGGTGAAGCTCCGCACTCGTCATGCCGTTGCCCCATATCCGATCGGGATGGCTAAACATCGGGTTCTTCAAGCTCAGCACGAAGCCGGAGATACCGTCATCGACAAACTTGCGCAAATGATCGTACCACACCTCTTCCGAATCGTTGTCCTCCCCGCCCGCAATCCCCTCGCTCAACCGTTCTTCAAGCAGGGTCAGATCGTAATCGCAGCCGAGAGTCAGACTAAGCTTGAAACCCTGCTTTTGCAGGATGCCGATAAACGAGACTTGTCGGAGAAGATCGTTCGTACTAATCGGGAACCGTTCCGGATGCCAGTGCTTGGCGGTCGAATAGTCGTTGACCGTCTCCATCCAATCCGCGCTCAGTCCGATCAGGTCGCAGGGCGTACCGGACCGGCGAAATTTGATGGCGTCGTCGAGCACATCCCGGGCGCTCGACTGTACTCGCGGGCAGAAATTCAGACCGTACATCCAGATCGGCAGCAGCTGCGGCTTTCCCGCAACGTCCGTATACGCTTCTAGCAGCTCGGCGTATCCGGCTCCGACGAAAAGAAACAGGTCCAGTTCGCCCGATGGCCCTTCTATGCTTAGAATGTCATCGGACGCTGCACCGATGTCGAACGTATGCCGCCACGTCGTATTCACCATGACGGCCCATCCTCTGGAGCTCATCAGAAAAGGAATGGGCGCGCTCGTCCACAGATTCTGCTCCGCCCACATCGATACGCACAGGCCGCGTCGATCCAGCTGTTCGGGAACGACGTTGCCGAGCCCGTAGAAGGACTCGTCGGCATTCAGCGAGAAGCGTGCTCCGAAACCCGATGCCGAGCCAGACCAGGGCGAACAGCAGGTGTGCAGCCGTTCCTTGCCGTCAGGACCGTACAGACGAAGCTGCCCATCATTCCCATCGATTTGCAGCATGGCCCTACCGGCCCGAACGACCGTGACGTTGCCGTCCTCCACAAAGCGGCTTTCGTTTGCCGACCCGATGTTAGCGTTTACAATTTGGTACCGGATCAAAGGCGATTCCGGGAAATGCCCCGTTTCATTCATCCGAATCCGGAAGGTGGAGTCAGCTATCGCCTCCGCCACTATCCATCCCCCGTTCTCCAACAAAATCCGGGTATCCGTCACTATATCCATCTCCAAGCCCCCCTGCGCTTTCCATTGCTTCCATCATAACATTTCTGCCCCAAAAATGTTATCAAATCACACGAAAAAGCACTGCCAAATCAGTTATCTATTCACATCATCCCGTTATGAAATGCCATATACGAGACCTCTCCGCATCTTCTATACTTGGCTTACCACGGAACAAAGATATCGATTACCATAAGGACATGAAAGAAGGAAAAAAAAGGGAGAGAAAGCAATGCTGCAGGACTGGGAACAATTTCGAATCGGCATTCATGATGTAAAAGATCAGTTGAGGGACCACGTGTACAACCACTCTTTGAAAGCGTTTGCTGCCGGAGATCAAGCTCGTGATGCGGTGGCGAATACGGAGCAGTTGGAAGCCCGTCGCCTGCAGATGCGAGAACTGCTGCTCGCCGGAATCGGCGGCCTGCCGCCCCGGGACACGCCGCTTCGCCCGGTCACGACCGGAATTGCGAAGCGAGACGGGTATCGCATCGAGAAAGTTATTTTTCAATCCATGCCCGGCATGTACGTGACCGCGCACTTGTATATTTCAGACGATCGCGTATCGCCAGGCGGAGCGGTACTGTTCGTCTGCGGCCACGGCCCGGAAGGCAAGCTGTATCCGAGCTACCAGCATGTCTGCCAATGCCTCGTGCGCGCCGGGCTTGTCGTGCTGGCTATCGATCCGATGGGTCAAGGCGAACGGCTCGGCTATCTCGATCACGGATCCGACAAGCCGTTCGCCCGGCGGGTAGCGGAGCACGAGCATGCTGGCGTGCAGTGCTGGCCGCTTGGAGACGGGCTGGCGCGCTATTTTATCCACGATATCGTTCGGGCCGTCGATTATTTGAGTTCCCGTCCCGAGGTCGATCCGGCCAAAATCGGTATGACGGGCAGCTCCGGGGGCGGCACGCAAACGGCGCTCGCGATGATCTGCGAGCCGCGGATCGCCGTCGCCGCTCCCGGGACGTTCATCATGAATCGGGAATCGTATTTATTTGCCGGCCAAGCACAGGATGCAGAGCAAATATGGCCGAACATGTCGGCTTGCGGCTTCGACCATGAAGATATTTTGCTCGCTATGGCCCCCCGCCCGGTCATGGTACTCGCCGTCACCGGCGACATCTTCCCGATCGAAGGCACTCGCAGGACGGTAGAGCGAAGCAGACGGTTCTGGGACATGTACGGCTGCGGCGACTGCCTCCTGCTCGCGGAGGACGAATCTCCGCACATGTACACGCTCCCGCTAGCCCAGGCGGCCGCCTCGTTCTTCTCTCTCCATCTGCTCGGCAAACCGATCGAGGTGAATACCGAGGGACTCGTCACAGAGGAAGGAAGCGACGTATGGTGCACGGCGAGCGGGCAAATTGTCGACGATTATCCCGATGCGCGGAAAGTATTCCACGAGAATGACTGCCGACTGGCTCAACTGGAGCGGGACCGCGAAGGATTGCCCGAAGCGGAGCTGCAGGCGAAGACGATATCCTGGCTCGGCGGCCGTATACGCGATCCGCGCCCCGTCTGCGACCTGAATCCCCGCCATCAGCGGCTCGGCTCGTGGCAAGGTCTGACCTTGCAGAGCAGTATCTGGTGGTCGCAGCCTGGCGTGTTCGGCCATGGCTTCCTATTCGCCTCAGATAACCCGGGGCCGTCAAACCGTCCGCTGACGATCGCGCTCTGGGAGGACGGAACGACACGGCTGCAAGCGCATGAGGACTGGATTAGCGGCCGCTGTGCTGCCGGGGAGATGGTCCTCGTACTGGACGTCGTCGGCAGCGGGGCGCTCGCGCCGAATGCGATCAACGGCAAGCCGCTTCGCGGCGTATTCGGCACTTTGCACAAGCTGAACATGGATTTGCTGTGGCTTGGCGACAGTCTGGCTGCCTTGCGCGCTTATGACGTGCTGCGTGCCGTCGAGTTTGCCCGCAGTCTGCAAGGCGTAGACGTTGCGAAAATCCGCCTGTATGCCGAGGGGCGCTTCGGCGTATACGCGGAATGGGCCCATCCGCTGCTCGGGAACGATTCCGTGCCGCTGGATATCGCCCAAGAATGGGAATCCGTCGCCTCATGGGTGCGTTCGGAGTATTACGACAACACCGGCATCGGCGAATATGTATTGCCCGGCATGCTGCGGCATTGCGATTTGCCTGATTTGCGCGGATGGCGGACATAAGGATCCTATCAATCAAGGGGGAAATCACGATGCTTGCCCAAAAAATGACCGGAATTGCTTTAACCCTTGCGCTCGCCGCGGTAACGGCCGCCTGCGGCCTCGAAGCGTCGCCACAACAAAGCGCCGGAACCGATGACGCCGCGCGGGAAGCGGTAAAAAAAGCGGCGGAAGGTCCCGCAGAAATCGTCTTTTACACGTCCAACGGGGACTCCGAAGAAAACTTCAACCGATTGTACGGCGACGCGCTGCGCAAGAAGTTTCCGCAATACACGATCAAATACATTTTGAGCGGCGCCAAGGGCCAGTCGTTGGACACGCTGCTCGCTTCCAAAACCCGGTTCGACGTCTTCATGCAAGGTCCGGGATTCTTCGAATCGCAAGCCTATCCGGCCAGCATCCAGTACGACATGTCGGCTTTGATCAAGACGCATCAGCTCGATTTGAACAGGCTGGACCAAGCGTCCGTAGAGTACGTCAAGCAAAGCTCGGAAGGCAAAGCTTATTTTTTGCCCATCCAGTTGGAAGGCATGGTGCTTTATTACAACAAGTCATTGTTTGACAAATTCGGCGTCCCCTACCCTTCCGACGGGATGACGTGGGAGCAGATGTGGGACAAGGCGAAGCAGCTGACGCGCAAGGAAGGCGGGGTGCAATATTTCGGCTTCGGTACCAACACCAGTACGATTCAAGGCATGAACCCGCTCTCCATCCCACTGGCCGATCCGAAGACGGATACGCCGACGATCAACAAGGATGAACGGTGGAAACGGTTCTATGACTATTTCTACGAGCAGCCGAACAAAATACCGGGCTATCAGGATGCGATTCAGGCGACCAAAGGCTTCCCTACCCTCGATATGTTCGTCAAAGACCAGACCGTAGCGATGTTCGCCTACCAATCCGGGCTGATCAACGTTTGGGAAGAGCAGCTGAAAGCGTTGAATTGGGATATAGTCGCGCTTCCGCCATTGCCCGGACAGCCGGGAGTCGGCAGTATGGCAACGCCGAAGCTGTTCGGGATTACGTCCATGGCCAAGGATAAGGATGCAGCGATGATTGCCATCCAATATTTGCTGTCCGACGAACACCAGAAGGAGCTGGCACGCAAAGGCATCACGCCGATCGTCACGTCCGATGAGGTCAAAAAGGAGCTGGGTAAAAATTCCCTATACAAGGACCGCAACTGGAATGCGCTCGTCCAATACAAGTTCGCTCCGCTAGCCCTCAGACCGGCTTATTACTCGCAGCTTAATGCGATTTACCAGAAGCATTTCATAGCGGCCTCCCTCGGACAGACCGATCTGAACAGCGCGCTGCGCGCCGCCGAGGAAGAAGCGGTCAAAGTGATCGCCGAGTTCAAGAATAAATAAACGAGAGGTTAAAGGTCTACACACGATCTGTAAGGTCAGCCTGTTGAGAACCCCTCAACAGGCTATTGTTTTGAATCGTTTCTTCATTAATATATTATTCATGTACCAGCGTACAACGATGCTGACGACAGTTATCGAAATATTCGCTTAAACGGACCAATCCGAATTCGTCGATCACGTCTTGAACCGTAAACCGGTCCGATTCGCTCGACAGCAGGACGGAGCCGAGCAAGCCGGGATCGTGTATCTTTACTTCTGTTCCGTAACGATCCTTGATTTCTTTGAATTTGCTTCCGTTGTCATCGATATGGATAATCGCACTGTCGAGGTTGACCGTCGCCGTCACGAAATGGTAATAGTTCGTAGTCGTTGCGACGGTTTCTCCGGTCGGCGAGACAATTGTACAGGGCAGGCTCGCAACCGCCCCGGCAAAGAAGGCTCTGCACGAGTAGGCCCAATACGATTGCATCAGCCCGCCATGATACATCGAGGGAAACACAATCAGATCGGGCTGCAGCTTCTCCACTTGCAGCCGAAGCTCCTCGAAGTTCAGGTCGAAGCAGATGGCGAACGCGACGCGTCCAAAGTCGGTCTCCACGAGCGGTACATCTTGGCCGTAGGTCATACCTCCGTCCGACTGTTCGCTTGGAACGAGATGATTTTTGTGATAGAAGCCCACGATTTCCCCGTCCCTGCCGATCAATTGCACCGAATTTCGCCACGTGCCGTCAGGCATTTCGATGTGAGCCGGGTATGTAATGTAGCATTGATGCCGCTTGGCATTTTCAGCAAACAAGTCGCGAATCCGATTGCCTCTAGTCCGGTAAAATGCATTGCGTTTCTCAATGGGATGCTGGTAGGGACGGTCGCACGCCTCCGGTACTACGATTAAATCGGGCCGGTCGGGCAGCACCCGATCCAATTCTCTTTGCCAATGAGCCGCCATCATCTCGACAGCTTCGGGGTAAGGGACGGCCTGGTCGATCCGATACGGCTGCGGTCCCAAGCAGCTGATCTTTATATACTTCGCCATAATGAATCATCTCCGATCCGAATACTCACAAACTTTCTAGAGTTACCCACGTGTTCTGTCCCATCGCTTGATCCGCGCCGAATCCTAGCAGATGCCCGTAAATCGAATCTTCCAGCGACGTCGTGGACAAGGAAGCTTCCTCGCCCCTCTGAATGCGGATGAAGTCTTCGACCAGCCTCAAATCGCCGCCTCCGTGCATATCCATCGACACTTTCAGCTTGACAAGTTCCTCCGAATAGACGCTGCCGGCAGCAGAGACGGGGTGTCGAATTGTAAAGGCCCCCTCCTCCATAACGCCGCTGATTTCCCCTTTAGTTCCGATAATATGCACGGATCGGCAAGGTCTTGACGTATTGCCGACAAGGTTGTGGGTGGCGGTCGAGCCGTCCGCATATTCCACCACTACGGACTGCGTATCGACCGCATCGTTATCGCAATGCCAAACGCATCGTCCATAAGGGTTATCCGTCCGCAAAGATTCCAACTTCTGTTCGACGGAAGCCGTTGGCCCAAGATGTTCGATCGATCTCCATACATACACGCCCCAACGATCAAGCTCGATATATTGCCTGCGTGCCGAATACAGGCATTCCGCCTCGATGGGACAATCGGTCAGGCAGCGTGTCCCTGCTCCTTCCGGCGCCCTGTCGTTGCGAAAGAACAACTGTCTCCCGCTGCTCGTCACCCGGACCGGCGGAATTCCGCTTTTCAACCACGTGAGCAGGTCCATGTCATGACAGCATTTCGCCATCAGCATCGAGGACCCGCATTGCTCTTTGTTGCTCCATTTGCCGCGGACGAAAGCGGTGGCCATATGATGGTAGCTTACATGCTCCGTCGTCTGGATGTTGACGATGTCGCCTATGACGCCATCGGCGATCCGCTGGCGGATTTCCCGGTAGAACGGAGCATACCGCAGCACATGGCAAATCATGATCTTTCTTCCGCGTTCCGTTGCAGCCTTGTGCAGCTCCATGATTTCTTCCCGGGAAATTCCGATCGGCTTCTCCAGTAAAATATCGTACCCGTTCGCGAGCAATTGGAGACTGGTCGGCACGTGGATCGCATCCATCGTTCCGTTGATCGCCGCCTCGGCGATCGGACCGATTGCGAACAACTGCTCCAAGTTCGCGAATCTGCGATCCGCGGCTACTCCGTGGATATCCGCCAGCTGGTGCCTCCGGATTTCGTCCGGATCGACGACGCCGACGACTTGCAATTCGTCCGGGTGCGTGAGTGCGTAGGAAGCGTACGTTTTGCTGCGGTTCCCCGCGCCGACAACGATCGCTTTAAGAGGCGTACTTCGCGTATTCGTCTCTTTCATGATATCCCCCCTATGTCTAACTCCTCGGTATAGTTTCGTCTCTTCCATCAACTCTCGCCGAGTTCGCCGAGTCGGATCAAACGCAAGCTCATATCCGGCGCATACGACGTCGTACTCCTGCCCAATTGGCTCGATGCCCTCTATATCGTAACAAGGGAAATGGGGAGGAATAAGGAACATTGTTGTCCGTTCGATAGAACGTAATTATCCGGTTGTGCCAGCCAGCACGTGCGGATCATAGTGTCGCTTCATCAGCTTCTTAAAAATAAGTTTTAGACTGGGTCTAATAAATAAAGCAGCGACAGAACAAGACTTGATAAATAAAGTCTTAGACTGCCGCTGTTGTTGTTTAATTATCGTTTCCCGTGAGTTTAGTCAAGGATGCTACGAAAAAATGCCCAATTGAAGGATTTAATGAAAATAAATTAAAAATTACTGAACATGTATTTCCGATTTGATATCATTTTGACTTAAAAATTTCATTAAATCATTATTCAGCTGAACAATCTCATTGTAAGCATTATTCGCATAATCCGGCAACATCATATCCCTAACCATTTTAGTTCGCAGCCATGTCATAAAGAAAAGATCCAAAAATAAGTTTGGAAATTTAAGCACCATTTTAAGCATTGGTGGATCAATTGAAACGCCAGCTTTTTGTATTGCCCTTAGATACGCTTTTAAAGTGACTGTTATTATGCGTGCCGTCTTTCTGGTTCTGACTGCTTTTTTGTCAATTATTTTATTCTCAGAATACAAAACGCTCATCATGGCAATGTCTGATACGGAATGTGTGATTAGATACGCTTGCATATCCTTTTTAATAACGTAAGGAAGCTTTGCTGTTTTAAATAATTTTGCGAGGTTTTCTATGCGTTCTGTCACTACACCATTAATTTCTCCAAATACAGTTGCCACTATAATCTTTGGTAGAAATCGAGCTTGCAATACTCCATCTTTAATCTGTCCGCCGAAGCCGGGAAAAGCTGGTAAAAGCCTATCCCCTACGATATCCAGCCACGAAGAAAATCCAATTGAATTATTAGTCATCGTAACTATATTTTTGCTTTGATTATCTTTTAGCGCTAACAACGCTGATTCAGACCGATCATAACGAACGGTAACGAAAATAAAATCGTATACATCGTCATTTTCCAGCGTATCAATGACATTCACTTGTATCGATTTAACCGTACCTTTTTCCTTATATTGCAGGCCATTTTCTCTTAATGATTTAAATCTATTAGAACGTGCAAACAGGGTAACGTCAAACCCTGCTTCAATGAGCTTAATTGCGTACATGCTCCCGATAACACCTGCACCAAAAATTAAAATTCGATCTTGTTTTGCTGACATTAAAACCACCCCTACTTATTAACATTTCCTTTCCATTTCCTTTTGATTATCAGACAACATGTTGTATGATGTGATTGTAAATCTTTATTATTCCTTGATCAACCATCAGTTTTTTATGATTTGTCGGATGATATTCTTATTCGCTAGTAGGAGGGAAACATGAAAAAGCAACCCCAAATAACGGAGAAAACAAGACAAAAGTTTGTAGAAATTTTTTGTGAGTTATATAGCCAAAAGCCGATTGAGAAAATTTCGGTTCAGGAAATTGCGAATAAGTCAGGATATAACCGCAGCACCTTTTATCAATACTTTACTGACATTTACGAATTGTTAGACGCTGTTGAAAATGACTTATTGAATGACATGAAAAAAGAAATGGCGAATAAAGAGCTATCGATGCATACGTTTCAAGATACGTTCTATTGTCTGGACAAAAGAGAACATCTCCTGGTTCTTAATGCCCTCTTGGGTGATTATGGAAGTGCCCGTTTTTTAAAACGCTTAAAAAAAGAAATCAATTTGGATCAATTAGAATTAAACGTTCCGCAAAACCATTCCTTAACGCCATACTTCATTGAATTTTACATGACAACTTCCCTTTCTTTATTTCGTCTTTGGCTCCAGCGTCAAAAGGATTTATCGTCGGAAGAATTTTTCAAGTTAGTGGAGAACCTATATTCAAGAGGGATTACGCCCTATTTTAAAGAATGAGTCTGTCATCAAACCAAATCCATATGTTGTATAACAATAAAAAACGCGCATAAGCTTGTTTACACAATATACTTCATAAAGATTGACCTAACCTACTCTTAAGGGTCCGCATTCTGTAAATACAGACTTCTGCACGTTTTTCTTCAGAGAAAGTTCCTCTATTTGTGATACGGTTCTCCGCGCTGCCGCCTGGCGCCTTGCGGCATTATTTTTCAACGCAGGACGAGCTGTTGTTATTTATTGTGGATTATTATTTGACGAAAGGAGCCGACAAGGCAGAGGGGCTGGAGCTAAGCCGTATTCCGATGAAAGCCGCGAAGGAAGTGCTTTTGGAGCTACTCCCTATGGATACAGAAAAACGAACTGCAACCGGTGTCTGGTGGGCATTTGCCATCCGTTCCCTCACAAGTTCGACGTTGCAGGTTAAAAAAGACGAGCTCACAGATGGACTTCGCCACCTGACTAAAACTGTCCTCGATCTACTGGTTAGTGCGGAGCTTCTTCCCCCGTCGATAGACATAGAACTCGAAACGCTTAGACTGGCCGCGGTCGTCGAAGGCTTGACGATCCTCGCATTGCTTCGCCCCGAGCTATACACACCAGAGACTATTGAGCAGATCGTCATCCTCCATCTCCGGCAGCTTTGCATGCGCAATACGGATGAATAAGCAAGTAGAAGCAAGCCAGTCGCCTGGCTCTGCTGGCTACTGTAGTCACCATTTCGGGCGAAAATAGGTTGACAGCTGTCGACGCGCCTACTACTCTTATAGTTAGTCGGCTAATTTTCCAACTCCCCATTTTTGCGATTTTTCGCGAGGCTAAACCTATACATAGCCTATGAAGGAGGCGCATATCGTTTGGAACCGAATCATCCTCCCGAAGCCCCCCTGATGGGCTTGATGGCTCGACTTATGCGGCAGCATCACTACAATTCCCACCTGTCGCTCAAAGACCAGGACGTGCATCCCGGCCAGCCGCCGGTATTGTTCGAGCTTTCGAGACACGACGGGCTTCGCCAGAACGAGCTGGCCGCCAAAATGCGCGTCAAGCCCGCCACCGTTACCGTAATGCTGAACCGGATGGTCAAGAACGGCCATGTCGAACGCCGGGCAGACCCGAGCGATCAGCGCGTATGGCGCGTCTACTTGACCGACAAAGGCCGCTCCGCGGTGAAGGAAGTGCACGAAGCGCTGAACGCCAGCGAAGCGTATGCGCTGCAAGGGGTGACGCCCGAAGAAAAAATGCTGCTGCGCCGTCTGCTGCTGCATATGTTCGATAACGTGAAACAGTACGAGCAGATCATTAGCCGGCAAACGAAGGAGGAACGAGGCCGTGACGAAAATCAAATGGACTAACTATTTAAAGCCTTACATGCTCCCGGTGCTGCTCGCCCCGCTGCTCATGCTCGTGGAAGTGTTCATGGACCTGCTGCAGCCGAAGCTGATGGCGAACATCGTCAACGACGGAGTTATGAAAGGAGACTTGGCGTATATCCGATCGACGGGGCTGCTCATGCTCGTCGTCGCGGTAATCGGTCTTATAGGTGGCATCGGCTGCTCCATCTACTCGACGATCGCTTCGCAGCATTTTGGAACGGATTTGCGCAAAGACGTGTTTGCCAAAGTGCAATCGTTCTCGTTTCGCAACCTCGACCGGTTCAAAGCCGGCTCGCTGGTTACGCGGCTGACGAACGATATCGTGCAAATGCAAAACCTTGTGCAAATGACGCTGCGCATTCTGGTCCGTGCCCCGTTTCTAGCGATCGGCAGCTGCATTATGGCGTTTATGCTGAGCCCCCGGCTCGCCATTATTCTCGTTGTGGCGGTTCCGGTGTTGTTCGTCGCCCAGTATTACCTCATCCGCGCTTCGTTTCCTTTGTTCTCGAAAGTGCAGAACAGACTGGACGGGGTCAACACAGTCCTGCAGGAAAATTTGTCCGGCATCCGCGTCGTCAAAGCGTTCGTACGTTCCGCCTACGAGAACAGCCGTTTCGGCAAAGCAAACGCCGATTTTACCGACATCGCCGTGAAAGCGTCGCGGATCGTCGCCGTCAATATGCCGATCATGATGTTCATTATGAACGCAAGCATCGTCGCCGTCTTATGGTTCGGAGCCGATTTGAACTGGAGCGGTCGGCTTGCCGTCGGCGATCTGATCGCCTTCATCAACTACGTGACGCAGCTGCTCTCGTCTCTGCTTATGGTCGGCATGATGATGGTATCCGTCTCGCGGGCAAAGGCATCCGGCGACCGCATCCGCGAAGTGCTCGAAACCGAACCGGAAATCGTGGAAGCGGCGGGGGCCAAAACAAACGTGATCCGCTCGGGACGAATCGAATTCGACCGCGTATCGTTCGGCTACGAAGCGAGCCGCGGGAGCGAGCTGACGGACATTTCCTTTACGGCCGAACCGGGCCAAACGGTCGCCATTCTCGGCTCCACCGGCTCGGGCAAGTCGACGCTCGTGAGTCTCGTCTCCCGGCTGTACGATGTGAGCAGCGGGGCGATCCGAATCGACGGAGTCGACATTCGCGCCATGCAGCTGGAGCATCTTCGGAAACAAGTCGGGATGGTGCTGCAGGAAGCCGTTTTGTTCAGCGGCACGATCCGCGATAACATTCGGTACGGCAAGCCGGAGGCGGCGCAGGAGGAAATCGAGGAAGCGGCGCGCGCGGCTCAGGCGGACGAATTCATCTCGCGGATGCCGGACGGTTACGATTCGATCATCGGGCAGCGCGGCGTCAATTTATCCGGAGGCCAAAAGCAGCGGGTGTCGATTGCTCGCGCGCTGCTCGTCCGTCCTTCGATTCTCATTCTGGACGACAGTACGAGCGCAGTCGATCTTGGCACCGAATCGCGCATTCAACGCGCTCTCAAGGAGTTGATGGGCGCCAGCACTACCCTCGTTATCGCGCAGCGTATCTCCTCGGTCATCGACGCCGACAAAATCGTCGTTATGGAAGAAGGACGCATCGTCGCGATCGGGAAGCATGACGAGTTGATGCGCGATTGCGACGTCTATCAAGATATTTACGAATCCCAACTTGGGAAGGAGCAAATTCGTCATGGCGGAATCGCCTAATCGGGGTGCGGATGCAGGGGCGCGGCCGATGCCGCCTGCAGGGGGACCCGGGCCGATGGGAATGGGAGGCGGCCCCGGAACCCGGGGGATGATGCCGAAAGTCCGCCCGAAACAGCTCGGCCCGACGTTGAAGCGGCTGTGGAACTATATCGGCCGGCAGCGTTCCGGTTTAATCGCCGTTTTCATTCTAACCGCGTTAAGCTCGGGCTTCACTTTGGTCGGCCCTTACCTGCTCGGGCGGGCGATCGACCGGTACATTATACCAAGAGATTATGACGGGTTGCTGTGGCTCTGTTTGTCGCTTCTGGGCGTCTACGTGCTTAGCACAATCATGAGCTGGATCCAGGCTTACGTGATGGCCGGCGTTTCCCAGCGCACAGTTCAGGAGCTTCGCCGCGACATGTTCGAGCATTTGCAGAAGCTGCCGCTTCGTTTCTTCGATAGCCGAACGCACGGCGAGCTGATGAGCCGGACGACCAACGACATCGAGAACGTCTCCAATTCGCTGAACCAGAGCGTAACCCAGCTCATCAACAGCTTGTTGACCGTCATAGGCGCTCTTGCGCTTATGCTCGGCCTAAACGTCTGGCTCACCATCGTCAGCCTGGTCACCATCCCATTGACCATGGTCGTTACCGGGCAGATCGCAAAACGGACGCGTAAACATTTTTTGGCACAGCAGCGTCACTTGGGAGAGCTCAACGGCTATATCGAGGAAACGGTAACCGGGCAGAAGGTCGTGAAATCGTTTAATCGCGAGAAAGAAACGATGAGGCAATTTCAAACGCACAATGAAAGCTTGCGGAACGTAGGCATTCGGGCGCAAATTTTATCCGGCCTAATGGGCCCGGTCAACAACGTCATCAACAACATCAGCTTCGCCCTGATCGCAGCGATTGGCGGCTGGATGGCCATTGGAGGCTATACGACGATCGGCATCGTCGTCAGCTTTCTGAACTACTCGCGCCAGTTTACCCGGCCGATCAACGACCTGGCCAACCAGTTCAACATGATCCAGTCGGCCATAGCGGGCGCGGAGCGCGTGTTCGAGGTGCTCGACACTCGTACCGAATACGAAGACAACTCCTCTGCGAACGACGACAAGCCGATACGCGGGGAAGTCCGCTTCGAGAATGTCACGTTCTGTTACAAGGAAAGCGTGCCCGTCCTGAAAAACGTTTCGCTGATCGCAAAGCCGGGAGAGACGATTGCGCTCGTCGGGCCAACCGGGGCCGGTAAGACGACAATCGTTAATTTACTTACGCGCTTCTACGATATCGACGAAGGAACCGTTACCGTGGACGGAATCAACCTTCGCGACCGGGACAAAGGCAAGCTGCGCGAACAGCTGGGCATCGTTTTGCAGGACGCTTACTTGTTCTCGGAGACGATCCGCGAGAACATCCGCTACGGGCGGCTCACCGCAACCGACGAGCAGATCGAGGCGGCCGCCAAGCTCGCCAACGCCGACGCCTTTATCCGCAAGCTGCCCAACGGCTACGACACGCAGCTCTCGGCGGAGGGCGGCAACCTGAGCCAAGGGCAGCGCCAGCTCATTACGATCGCGCGGGCGATACTCGCCGATCCGGCCATCCTCATTCTCGACGAAGCGACGAGCAGCGTGGATACGCGTACGGAGATGCACATCCAGGAAGCCATGAAATCGCTGATGCGCGGCCGGACCAGCTTCGTCATCGCACATAGGCTCAGCACGATCCGCGAGGCCGACCAAATTCTCGTCATTAACGGCGGCGAAATTATCGAGCGCGGAACGCATCAGGAGCTGCTGGAGCGGCAAGGCTTCTACTACGAGCTGTACACGAGCCAATTCAAGCGAGTCGGTTAACAAAAGCCCTGCAGGCCAAGGAACTGACGTTCCTTATTGCCGCAGGGCTTTTGAGTATGGGGAACTCGCTCATTTCCGGTTCAAATATTTCAGCCCGCTGAACTCTTCCTCGGTGGAGCCGGCCTGAACGGCGCGATCGATGTCCCGCTGAAGCATCCCGAAATTACGGGCGTAGCCGCTCAGCAGAAGGACGATGGACATTTTCTCGTAATCGTTCAGTGGCATGTCCCGCAGGGGCCGGAGCGCCCAATCCACGATACGCAGACCGTTAGGCGTAACGCTACCCCCTGCTCTATCGTTTTTCTTTTGACACTTGTCATTGCCTATGATCTAAACAAAAAAATTTTAATGCAATTGTAACGAAATCTATTTTTTTAAGATATATAGGTTAAGGGGGTGAGAAAGTGGCGGAGGATATGGAGAAAATCTACAAAGACTATGCAAAAAGCGTCTACAAATACTTGCTAAGCCTTACTCATGATGTTGATTTAGCCGAGGAATTAACGGAGGAAACTTTTTATCGGGCTGTATACTCTATTCATACTTACAACGGCTCCTGCAAAATAAGTGTTTGGCTTTGCCAGATTGCCAAACATATTTGGTATCAGGAGCTTGAAAAAAAGAAAAAGTATTCAAGCCATGAGTTGCACGAGTACATCCCTTCGCCGAACGTGTCACCAGAGGAAGCTACGCTGCTTCAAAGCAACAAAATGGAATTGTATAGAGCCATTCACCAATTGAGTGAGCCTATGCGGGAAATTGTACATATGCGATTATCAGGCGAGTTTTCTTTCGCAGAAATAGGCGAAATACTCGGAAAAAGCGAAAACTGGGCTCGTGTCACTTTCTATCGAGCAAAACAAAAGCTTATGGAGGTGTTATAAATGACCAAATGCCATATTGTCCAAGATCTATTACCAAGTTATCTAGATGGATTGGTCAGCGCGGAAACAGAAACCGACATCCGTCAACACTTGCAGGACTGCGATGCATGCCGTGCCCTTCATGCCAAGTTGTCCGCTCCCATTGAGAACACTTCTTCCCAATCCGATAAAAAGGAAATTGACTTTCTGAAAAAAGTAAGAAAAAAAACGATCCAAAAAATGTTGGCGGGATTTACAGCACTTTTGCTACTTGTTGCAGCGTTGACTTATTTTCTAGCCATAGGCTCCCCCGTGAGCAAGAAGGATCTCATCTATACGACCAGTGTTGACGGGGACCAGTGGCGAATCAATATGGAGCTTACAAACGGCAAGGCATTGTTAGTAAGAACAGAATCGATCTACGGTGAAGAAAACAGCTCGGGGGTCAAACCGATTGTCGGCGTCCTCTTAAAACCGTACCAAGTGCTGCCTTCACCGCTCTTGGAAGGCGACAATAATTCTTTTATGTTTGGCAGCACGATTAACAGCTTTACCAAGTCTGATTATAAAATCATTCTTCGGTTAGGAAATGATGACGTTATTTTTACGTCAGATAATTATGACAAGCAGAAACCGTAACCGAAAAGGTTCGTTTCTTTTGATGCAGGTCAGTCGCGATCGGCCTCTCGCAATAATCGCCCTTAATCAGCTGGCAAGCTGTTAAGGGCGATCTTTCATAATGGCATTGGAACGATTGACTTTGACCAAATCTACCCGATGAGTCGTACTCGCGGCGAACGCCGTCTCTTCATCGGCAAGCTTGGCAGCTCACCAAGCTTGTTTCGTTTCCCTATGACGTTTATTGGGACTGCGGAATACGGCTATATTTTAAAAAAAATTCGACAAGCCGCCTTCTAAGGAGTTGTTCCAGTTTTTATTGTGTCTTTTCGCCGCTTGCATCGTGGAGAAGGCGGAATGCGTCATCTCCAGCTCCGTCTTCTTGTCCTTTTCGACAAAATGAATCGTCACCAGCGTTTCCTCTGAATCGTCTCCTTCATTGATCCATTTCCAGGTAAACGATAGCTTTTCATTCGGAACGATATCGATATACCGACCTTCCAAAGTATGAACGTTACCGTTCGGAGCTTGCATATGAAAACGGTATTTCCCCCCGACTTTTACGTCCATTTGTTCAATAGTCGTCGTAAAGCCCGTAATCCCCCACCATTGCTTTAACTGCTCTTCCTTCGTCCAAGCAAGGAACACTCTTTCCTTGCTCGCGTTATAAACGTGCTGCAGCGTGAGCAAAAATTTTCCATTCAGCATTGTAATCATGAATTGGTGCCTCCACTAGTCTTCTTTTGATTGATCGCCCAAAAAATGTTCAAGGTTAGCCAATTGCGAAGTCCAGAAGCTCCTCAATTCCATTAACCATTCGTACGCTCCGTCCACCGTCTTGGGATTTAAATAATAGTACCGGTAAGTTCCTTCCTTCCGAATCGAAACCAAACCAGCCTTTTCCAACACCCGTAGATGTTTAGAAATGGCTGGCAATGACATTTCAAATGGTTTAGCCAAATTCATAACCGTCATCTCTCCGACAGCCAAACGTCTGAGAATTTCTCTTCTCGTCGGATCGGAAAGCACGTGGAAAACATTATCCAATAGTTCATCATCGTATTTAACCATGTGTTTAATTTTATGCCGATTCTAATCTATTGTCAAGAAGTGGCATCTGCGAATTCCGATCGGGCAAGACAGAGGGACGAAACGAAATAAGAGCCGAACGGTTCAGGAATGGATCCTGAAACTCGCTCGGCTCGTGGTGGCAAAACCGTTAGAAGCTCTGTGCGACTGCCCGCGCTTGGCGGATTGCCTTTTCTTTAATCGCTGGCGCTTGGTCGGGAGACTTAGCCATCCCTTCAACAAAGATGCCTTCAAAACTAGGAACTCCAAAAAACTTCATAATGGCATCCAGGTGGCGGTGACCCATCTCAAAGTCCGCAAAATCAGAGCCTGCAGACAAGACGCTTCCGCTTGCTTGAATGTGTACCGCTTTTTTGTCGCTCATCAAGCCAATCGGACCTTTATCCGTATATTTGAACGTTTTGCCTGCCACGCAGACAGCGTCGATGTATGCTTTCATAACCGGCGGAAAAGAATAGTTCCATATCGGATTTACAAAAACATATTTATTCGCCGCAACAAATTGTTCCACCAGTTCAGCGAGGCGGCTGATTTTCGCTTTCTCTGCATCGGTCAATTGATCAAACGCTGTCCCTGCTCCCAGCTTGCCCCAGCCGCTAAAAATGTCGGCATCCAGCTGCGGAATATCATCTTTATACAGATCAAGATGAACAACCTCATCATTCGGATTTGCGGAGCGGTACGTCTCTACAAATTCTTTTCCTACGGCCAAGCTATAAGACGTTTCTTGATCGTTCGGATTTGCTGTGATATACAGTACGGTTGCCATAATGGAAAACCTACCTTCCGTTAAATGTTTGAAATGAGCGCCTTTATATTTAACCATTTGGTTATTTAACTACATGTTTAAATATAAGGCAGGTTTAATTTCCTGTCAAGCAAAAACACTCGTATCTTCCGACGGGTACTTAATCCAAGACTCGACGCACATAAAGCGTTATTGATGAACAACGTTCTCTGGGTGTTGCGTGGGGGCTCCTGTCAGAAACAAAGCGAACGAGGTTTGTCGTCAGTTGTGGCGGAGAATGTGAAACTACCGGAAACCATAAAAAACCATCTCGCATGTACAATGCGAGATGGTTTGAGGTCGATTTAAATCATAAGTAAACCTTTACCGTTTTGATTTCAAACGCCCGAAAGTCGAGCGAAATTTCCGCACCGTCTAAAGCGATATCCTGCAGCTCCTCTTCCAGCATATCGCTGAGCGCCACCCGGGACGGCAGCTTGCCGAAGCGCAGCTTCGCTCCCTTTACAGCGGAACGCTCCGCTTCAAACAGGCGCAACACGTAGGCATCCCCCTCCTCGGCTGGTTTTACGGTCTCTAGAATAACGTTTGTCGCGTCGATCGTCACCAGGGAATCCCCGTTACGCGCAGAGCGGCCGAATACGGCGAGCGGCGGCACATTCAATTCGTACGCAGGGCGAATAACCGTCTCCGCGCCAAAGCCCCCTTCGTGCGGCAACAGCGCATAAACGACCTCGTGCAACCCTTCGTCGCCGCGCGGATCCGGGTGCGTCCCTCCTTTGTGAAGCGTGAGCCGCATATCCGAACCGGATACGGAAATGCCGTATTTGCAATCGTTTAGCAGGGCGATGCCGAACCGATTTTCCGACAAATCCGTCCATTTGTGGTTGCATACCTCGAACATCCCTTGATCGTAAGGCGTGTTGTCATGCGTCGGTCGCTCTACATACCCGAACTGGATTTCATGGCGGGCCTGCGGAGCCAAGATATTGACGTCAAACCCGACCTTGAGCAGCCGGTGTTTCTCCTTCCAGTCGATGGCCGTTTCGAAGTCCACGCGAGGCGTATCGCTGTGAAACACCATATCCTGCTTCAAGGAAGACAATTTTCCGACGCGGTACACACTGCGAATGCGCAGCTGCAGCGGACCGTCGGCCGCGAGCTCCCGACTCTCGAGCGACGTCTGGAGCCGCATTTTGCCGGACTGATCCCGGTCGATATCCCAGTTGTCCCAAGCGTTCGGCAGATCCTCGCCCAACAAGAACGCATTGAGCGGATAGCCGCCGCCGCGCAGCTCCCGGCCTGACGCCTTGTCCACGAAGGAGGCGATATATCCGTGCCGGTCAAAGACTACATGGGCAAAGGGCGTCTCCAACCGCTCGCCGTCATAACGGAAAGGAGATGCGTCCTCGTCTTCCATACGCGGCGCTGCCGCGATCTCCGTTACCGCCAGTGGAGGCAGCGTTACGCCCCCGACCAACAGCTTCCGTCTGCCGAACACATCTTCAATCCGTTGGCTGGACAGTGACGGGTCGGCCGAATGAATGGCTTCGTCTTCGATGTCCAGGGCGATCGTTCCTTTCCGATCCCAGCCGAGCGTGTTTAGAACCGCGATCCGGTTCGGGTCCGGCGTAACTGCTGCGGCGAGCAGATTGTCCGTCATTCGTCCGGCTTCGCTTATGATGGAATGGACCTCGCGAATGGCGCGGTCATGGACTTCCGGGATGGAAGTGCCTGGTAAAATATCATGGAACTGATTGATGAGCATGCATTCAACCAGTTCGGCCGTACGTGCCGACGGCCTGCCTAAGCCGCTGCTCCAGTGCAGCACTTCGGCCAGCTCCAGGCTGCGAAGCGCGATCTCCACCTTGCGGTTGTTTCGTTTGATCTGATGCATCTGCGTCAGCGTCCCGCGGTGCCCCTCGAAATAGAGCTCTCCCGCATGAACCGCCGGACGGACAGACGTCTCTTCCAGTTCCCGCATGAACCGGCTGACGGTCGTATGCTCCGAGCGCGGCACGCCTTCCGTATCCCGAATTCGCCGGGCCATCTCCAGCATCTCGTGTTGCGGACCGCCGCCGCCGTCGCCAAATCCGTACGACACCAGTCTCCGATCGTTCACCTGCCGATGTTGAATACCGTTTTTTCCACCCTCGTAAATTCGGTTCAGCACCGTTTCGGCATCCGGCCAGCAATGAATCGTATTGAAGTGAGTCAGCACCCTCGACCCGTCCATGCCTTGCCATACGAACGTATCGTAAGGAAATACGTTCGTATCGTTCCAGGACAACTTCGTCGTCAGAAAATAGCGGATACCGGTTCCCGCCATGATCTGCGGAATCGCCGCGCTGTAGCCGAACGTGTCCGGCAGCCAGAACGTATCCGCCGTGTAGCCGAAATGCTCTTTGGTATAGCGCTGCCCTTTGAGAAACTGGCGTACCAGCGATTCTCCGCTTACGAGGTTGCAGTCGCATTCGATCCACACGCCGCCGTTCGGCTCCCAGCGACCTTCCGCCACGCGGCGCTTGATCCCTTCGAAAATGTCCGGATAATGCCGCCGCATCAGCTCCGCGTGAAAAGCCGAGCTTTGCACGAACGTATATTCGGGATACTGCTCCATAAGGCTGAGCGCATTGGCGTACGTGCGCGCGCACTTGCGGATCGTTTCGTCGATGGTCCACAGCCATGCCGTATCCATGTGGGAATGGCCGATCAAGCCCGCGCGGGGTCCTGACGGACCGTTGTTCGGTTCCAGCAGCGGCTTGATTGTCTTCGCCGCAAGTTCCATTCCGGAGCGCCACTCTTCTTCGTGCTCCTCGTCCGGGGATTGCAGCAAGTAGGTGAACGCCTCCAGCAGAGCATTCATTATTTTCCCTTTGCGAAAATCGTCTACTGCTCCGGAACGAACGATCTGATTTAACGTTCGCAGATTGAATACAAAGTCCTGCACATCCTCCCTGCAAAGCACAACGTCGATCGACCGAAATACCCGTTTATAGCGGATCGCGCTTCCATCCCCTGTTTCGTACGACTGATAAGGCTGCGTGCCGACGCAAGGATGGCCGGCGTAGCCTTCGAACGCAAGCTCATAGACAACTCCGGCACCGGCTTCTTCGGCGAGCAGCAGCGTCCGGTGATTGCCCCGGTTTTCGGCATCCTTCGGGTGCGTGAAAATGCCTTTGGGCCGCCCGTCGACCCAGAAAAAGGTTTCCACCCCATCCGTCTTCGCTTGAACAAACAGTTTTTGACCGCGAAGGCTCTCAGGAATTCGGTATTGTCCCTTGAACCAGGCCGACCTCCATGGCTCGCCCCAGACGAGATCCTTGTCAGCCGGAAGCCACTCCGCTTCCTCTCCGGGCACCGTATATAGATGCTCTGCCGTTTCAAAATAACGAACCTGCACCTCATCCACCTTGTAGTAGATCCGATTTTCGTAAATGCTTTCCAGCTTTCTCAGCTTGTTCAACGTTTTTTGGATATGATTTTTATGGATCATCCGAATCGCGCTCCTTGGTGTAAACATCGTTATTTGGCGGTGGCTTCTTTCTCGCGTATTCGCTGATTCGCCTTCTCATCCGCTTCTCTTAAGGCCGTGTTCTCGTCTTTCCCCTTCTCGACTATTTCTTTCAGCGCTTCGTTGATAGAGGCACTTGCTATGGAATCGTATTTTGTTGGAGTAAACGCTTTCGCAGGTTTCGTTTTGTAGTTCTCTCTATCTCCATTCTCCAAGCTTCAGCATCATTTCTTCTTCTTGGCCATTTCCTCTTCAATCGCCTTATCCGATTCCTCCTGCGTTTCTCGAAGCAAAGTGTTAACATCCTTCAGTCCGGTAACGAATGTTTCGGCCGCCGCATTGATTTTCCCCGCGACGATGACGTGGTACGGATTCGGAGGCGCCATTTTGACGGACTTCACTTTCAATGCACCCTGGATGTTCTTGCCCTTCATCACTTCGACTTCGGAAAGGAAATCTTTGATCAACGATTCATCATTTAGCACGGTCAAACGACTCCGTTTGTTTAAGATCGATTGTACTTCCGTAGAGGCAAAGAACTCAATTGCTTGAAAGGCTTCTTCTTTATGCTTGGAAGCTTTGGAAACGATCATCATCTGAGCGCCGTGGTCAATGGTGAATCCGGGCTTATCCTTGAATGCGGGAGCGCCGACAAGGTCGAAGTTTAAGGTCGATCCGGCTTGTTGAATGAAGCCTACCGTATCGGGAATCCAATTCAGATACATGGCCGTTTGCTGCGTTTTCGTGAAGCTATCCCAGCTTGGCGGCTTCTGCCCATTCTGCACCATCCCTGGTATTTGATAAAATGCCTGAACAAGCTCCATGATCGATTTGATCTGATCGTTGTTAATTGACGCTTTATTGGTTTTCGGATCGACGAAGGACAACGAATTCATTCTGGCATAGAACTCGGGATTCGTGGGGAGACTTCCGCGATACTGAATGCCATCCTCGTAATACGTCATCTTTTTGGCAAGCGCGAAATAATCGTCCAACGTCAGACCGTCCTTCGGATACGGAACGCCACGCTTGTCGAAGGAGTCCTTGTTGTAAAATAAAGCCATTTGGTTTAACGCAAACGGCAGTCCGTAAATTTCACCTTTCGAGCCAAGTTCCTTGATCCAATCGATATTTGGACTGGAAAATTTGCCAAGATCCACTTTGTGCGTTTTTACCAATTCACTCAGATCATAGGGAAGATCCATTTCCTGAATAACGGGAAATCTGGAATTGGCCGAATAAATAATATCGGGCGTCTGGCCGGCAATGACCATTTTGGTAATATCATCTTTAACAATCTTCAACGTGATGTGGGGGTACTTCGCCTTTAATGGCTTGATCAGCACCTGGTCAAATTCTTGATCGGTCATATTCAGAAAATAAGGTGTCAACGTAAGCTCGACAGGAACGGGCTCTTTCGGTTTGACGTCGGAAGACGCGGGGTCGGGAGTGCGTTGATCGCTGCAGCCTGCCAGTAAACCAGAAAACAAAGAACCGGCAACAAAAAAAGAAAGCGCTTTAACAAACGGAGTGCTTTTGATCATAGGAATACCCCTCCTAAGAGTAAAATGGAACTCATCACTGTGCCTTCCTTCACTTTGGCTGTCTTTGTCTTGGTTCACCTCCTTTGATTTTGTGTTCTCCATTAAACCCCTTGGTGTGATTCAGATTTATGAATGCGCTTTAACTGGATTGATGCGATTATAACATCAATAAATATCATTGTAAATATGTTGTATATTCAATTAAAACAATAAGTGTCTTTGTTTGCAGTTGTCTTATAACAAAAAAAATCCGCGATATACGCGGCTAAATCAAGCTTGCGGTTGTTTATATTAAGGCTATATAACAGAAGATGCTGCTCAGAACACGCAAAAACTATTCGCACTGCCTGCGCTCCCGAAAAATCGATCAACATCTGCGCTGTTTCCCCGATTCATCTAATTCAATTGTATATTTGTTATATATAATAATACAAGAAGAACGAAGCTATGTCCGATCCCTCAAGAAGGATAAGCCCGGGGATGGTCGCAGGGATGCCGCCGGGCAGATTATTCCTGTCACCGGCGGGGTCATTTATGAACGGATAAGCCCTCAACTTGAAGGTGAGGCCAAGTTGTTCAACCTTGAATAGTCAAAAATGTCTACGATGGACCCATGTTCCAAGTCTTCTTTAAACAAAAAATCAATGATTTGTACTGCTGTTTCCTCCGGTGTTGAAAGCACCCCTCCATCTTTTAACATTCCAAACAGCTCTGCAGATGGAAATACCGTTGCGTCCTTGCTTCGCGCCTCTCTTTGCAGAGCGGTATCGACCATACCCGGCCAAATCGAAACAATTTTAACAGGAGCGGACGAGCTGCTTTGTTCAAGTCCTACACACTGAGAAAAAACGTCAAGACCCGCTTTAGCCGCTGAATACAAACTCATACCAGGATGATGATGTTTCGCAGAAGAAGAAGAGATGTTGATTATTCGTTTTTCAGTTGCCAGCTTATTGGTATGTTTAATAAATAGTGACGTCATAATAATCGGCGCGAGTAAATTAACAGTAAGGTTGCCTGTTATGTCGTTAATAGCTACAGTATCGATAAAAGCCACGGGTGCAATCATGGAGGCATTGTTTATTAAATATACGCCCTCAACGTTAGATGTACCGATCGAACTAAAAATGCGGTCCATTACCACTTCAATCCGCTCGGTCTCATTCAAATCAAACGGATAGTGCATGATGTTGCTACTGTTGTTTTTTAATTCCGTGTTTCTTTCCCTGGAAATACAGTGGATAAAATGATGCGGAGATGCTAATTGTTCGACTATGGCCTTTCCGATGCCTCTTGAAGTACCGGTGATGATAAAGTGTTTCAAGCTTGGAACCTCCTTTTATTATCAGATATTAGTACCTACTCATAAATAGTCGCACATGTCGTTCCTCCGTGTCAAATTTCATAGGGACGAGGCCCTCCCAACAGCAAGCCGATTGACAGCAAAACCCCCTCCAAGCGTCAACGCATAGAGGGGGTGAAAGACGGCGGTCAACGAGCATTCGGCGTATTGCGCGGCCTGTCAATCAAGCTGGCCGGGATCGGAAGCTCCAAAGGGCATATTCCGACCACGGTAAGCAACCATAGCTAAAGATAAAGGATGCGTCCCTATCATCGGGACGCATCCTTTATCTTTTTTCACGTTGTGCCTTTCTCGGCATGGAGCTTCACTTCTAAAAACGTCGATTCGTTCGGTGCGGCACTACATCTGCCGTCTCTTAATAAATCTTCTTATTTTGCTTTTGCCTTCTCTTCCGCTATTTTGGCATTCATTTTTTCATCGGCTTCCCGCAGCCCTGTCGCCATATCAACCGTCCCTTTCAAAATGTCGTCGAACGTGGACGTAATAATAGGCAAAGTCGCCGCATCGTACTCGCTCGAGAACGTAGTGGCCGCTACTTTCAACCGTTGCAGCGCCTTTAAATTTTTGGAGGAAAGCTGCGGGGTGCCTTGGCCGAACTGGTCGAGCACGTCCTTGTTTTTCACAGTCGGGTACCTGCCGATCGCGGCTCCGTGCTTTTGCGCTTCGTCGGACGTGGCGGCGGCTATGAGCAGCATCGCTTTATCCTTCACTTTGCTTGTCTTCGAGACGGCGAGCGAAGCCCCCGAATATTGAGTACCCGTATCCGGCGCCGTTTTAAACATAGGAAGCGATACGAGATCGATCGATTGCCACGCTTCGATCATCTCGGCGTTTTCCGGAGTCGGGAAGTTGCCGTACGTTACGTTCATGGCCAGCGTCTTATCTTTAAAGAAGGCCTGGTCGGAGGTGACGCTTTTGGCCGGAAGCTCATTTCCGGGAATTTTATACAGATCGGAAAATGTGGTGATGAACTCCCTCCATCCGTCCGTATTCGCAATCGCCTTTTCCATCTTCGGATCGACGTAGGACAGCGACAACGGATTTAACCGGAGAAAGGTGCTGCGATTCATATCGAAGCCGCGGTAAGCAACGCCTCCATCCATTCTGCTTAGCTTCCGGGTCAAGGCGGCAACGTCGTCCCAGGTCATTCCCTCTTTCGGATAAGCGACGCCGAATTTGTCGAATATGCTTTTGTTGTAATAAAGCGCCATCGGCAGATGGCTCCATGGAAGAACATAAAGCTCGCCCTTCGGGGTAAATTTTTTGATCGTCTCCATCATATGGTCGTCGAATCTGGAAAGATCGACGTTGTTTGTTTTTGCAAGCGGAGTCAAGTCTTCCAGTAGTCCCAAATTGTTATAGGAAATGACCTGGGAGCTATTGATCAACATGATGTCCGGTATATTCCCAGCCGTTATCAATTCCTGAATCGTCGACCCTTTGGCAGTTTGAATGTAGTTGATCGTCACGTTCGGAAATACTTTTTTCATGAAAGGCTCCGTATTTTCACGGAAATATGCTTCATTGCTGCCGGTCGCATTAAAAAAGGTAATCGAGAACGCCTCGTCGTACTTCATCGGATTCGCCGCCGGCTTGTTCGTTTCCGGATTGTCTTGCCGCGTCCCGCATCCGAACAATACCGATACCGAAGCAAGCACCGTTATCGTCAACCTTACGCTTTTCCCCCTGAGCTTCATCATGCAGCTGCTCTCCTCTCCTATTTCCAGCCTCATGCTCGTTTAAATTCGTGCAGGGCCGCATACAATTGGGCCATCAGCCCCATACCCATCTGCGACAATACGCGGTAACCGCAACGTTGCAGCTCGATCCCGCCGGCATTGTGCTGGGTGACGCCCGATAAAATGCCGTCCGGCGTCAAATACGGTTGAAGCGCCGCGAACGTTCTCGCCGCCGCGTCTTCATGGTGGCGATCCAGCAGGCCGTACCCCGCTCCCAAGGCGAGGGCTGCGGCGATTCCCGCCGATCCGGAAGTTTCGGCACCAGTACCCGGCTCATCCAGAAATGCCGTCCACAGCCCTTCCGGCCGCACCCAACGCAAGGCGACATCGGCGATTCGCCGTATTTCCCGCTCCACTTCGCCGAGCGCCGGCAAGTGCCCGAATGCCGCATGCTTCAATTCGTGCCATGCCTTCGTCATGCCGAGCATGTACCAGGCATAAGCCCTGGACCAGTTGCGGAACACATGCGCTCCCATCTTCCGGTTGTATCTCAAGAACAAATGTTCGCCACTAGTCAGAGCGTCCCGGCGAAGCAATATTTCGCTTATCGCCTGTTCGGCCAAGTCCTCCCGCTTCAGCCGCGAAGCGATGACGGCCAGCGGATAGGCAACCGTATACGCGCCTTCCGCCGTGACCGTGTCGCCGTCCACGATCGCTCCGCCGCCCGCCACCGATCGCGATTCCCAGAACGAGATCGCCCGCATTACGAAAGGATGGTCGACCCGCAGCTTGGCGATGACCGCGAGCGGCAGTGTCGCTTCAATGGTCGTCAGCTTGTCGTCCGCCACCTTTCCATGCAGGTCTTCATACAGAAGCCTTCCGTCCTCGCTGAAATATTGCTCAAGATGCTTCGCGATCGCCAGATCGATTCGTTCCCCTCCAACCGTCTGGCGCAGAGCGTACAGCCCGTCCAGCACACAGCCTTCAAGCCAGCCGAAGGGCTGCAGCGAGGACAGCGAGGCGATACTGTGCAAAAACAGCTCCATCCGCCGCTCGCTCCTTCCGATGAGCAGATGGGGAGCGAATAACTGGCGCGCCTCGTCGCCTTGCAGCTCATCGAATATCCACAACGGCCGCCCTTCGCCGTTCGTCCGCAGCACCACGCCTTCGCGAACAACCGCCGCTGTCCGTTCCCCGTCAAGAACGAGCTCGAACGGCTGGAACGTGTACGCATAACGAATATCGAAGCTGCCGATCCTCTCACCCGACCTCCCCAGAAACACCTCTACCTGTCCTGCCTCCCGGTAATCGAGCGCTGCCGAAATCCGTAGCCTGCCCTCGCCTGCACTCTGCCAATCCATGAATGGGGCGTTCTTCTTCCAATCCAGCACAAGGCCGTCATCTTTGTCGACTCGAACGGCATTCCACCCGCGAGGAGTCCTTCTGCCCTCGGGAAGCGCCCCTGCCGCATGGGTGTTGGAGAGCTTCGCCGGATAATACGCAACCGTATCGTTTTTTAACACCGTATAGCCTCCAGTTCACTGCTAATCATGAATGAGTAAAAAGCTTAACAATTTGTAAATGTCCTTCTCTATGGACTTTTTCTCGAAATACTACAAAAAGCATTCCCCCTCTGTTTAACAAACCAAACCACGGGGGAAATGCGCGATGAAACAAGGCATTTCCTCCACCCGACTTACTTTTCATTTTAGACATTTCCGAGATGAAGACCATAAAGGTTCTCACAAAATCTTAATGATATCACTATTAAAACTATGTAAAGGTGATTGTATTTTTTGGCAAACGACTGTAAGATCATCGATAGAGGGCAATATCAAGCGGCCGACCTGGAGGACTGTGAATGCTTCGATTGGAAAATGTAATATTTGACGACCAAATCCCCAATTGGCGAAGATCCAAAATCAAATCGATGAGGCATGTTATCATTTTTGTCGTACAGGGAACGTTTCAGTTCCAATTGGACGACCACGAAACCGAATTGACCAAAGGGGACATGCTGTTCGTTCGCCCGGGGCCTTATCGATCCGGCACGAACGGGCCGCATCCTCCGCATCAGAAATACGTCACCCACTTCCAGCTCGACGAACCTTCCAAGCTGCTGTCCGCCCCACACGGGTGCGAGAAAGGGTACGAGCTGTTCAAAACGAACAGAGCCGAATATTTCCGTCAGCGCTTCCACGCACTCCACCGGGCTTGGATGGACAAAAGCGACTACCACGAATTTGTCTGCCATGGGCTCATTTCGGAAATATTCGGCTCCATGCTTCAGGAGTTGGGCCGAAAAGACATTTCTTCTTACAAATTAAAAATTGCCCGTCAAATCGAGAAATACATTCTCCAACACTTTAAAGAGGACATCCGTCTCGAGCAGCTGTGCGAGCTTGTCCAACTGTCACCGAATTATGTGATTCGCATCTTCAAGGAAGTGTTCAATCAAACTCCGCTCGGCTATATTCACCAAGCGCGGATTTCCGTTGCCCGCGACATGCTTCTCCAGTCGGATATGACGATCCACGAAATTTCGAATTACTTGGGCTTCTGCGACCCGACCTACTTCAATCGGGTATTCCGTAAAATGACCGGCCATCCGCCTTCGCTGCTGCGCAAGGAGCGCAAAGAAGCGGAAGCCGAGAGCCGAAACGTCTAATTCGTCCTAAACGGATCTATAGGACAATGCCGACTTTGCCTGCATCGACCCGCACTTTGTAGGAGCGTGTCCGCACTTTATCGCTGAACACGGATTTGCCGGTTTTAATCTCGAACTCCCAGCCGTGCCAAGGGCAACGGACAAGCTCGCCGTGCCGGCCGTACTCGTATTCGTATACCGGGGACGGCAGCGTCGTGCCGCATATGCGCCCTTTGCACAGCTGTGCCCCTTCGTGCGGGCATCTGTTGTGCAACGCGTACAGCTCGCCCTTTACGCGGTAAACCCCGATCGATCTTCCCTCTACTTCCACGATAATTCGTTTGCCTTCGGCGATATCGTCGGCTTCGGCTACGTAATGAACGGTCATCAAACTCCCCTCGCTCTACAAGTTGTATAATGTCTTCGCGTTCTCGTAGTAAATTTTACGTTTTGCCTCCGGGCTCAGCCTCTTCAATATTTCTGTGGGCACGTCATTGTCCCAATGCGGGTAGTCGCTTGAGAACATAAGGATGTTCTCGGCGTCGATCATGTCGAAGATGGAGAGCAGATGCTTCGGATCTTGCGGCTCCTCGATCGGTTGGGTCGAGAAGAAGCAATGATCGCGGATATATTCGCTCGGCAACCGTTTCAGCCACGGCACCGAGGAGCGCAGCCCTTTATAGTTTTTGTCGAGCCTCCACATCAGATGAGGCAACCAGGCGACACCGCCCTCAAGCAGGACAAACTTCAAATTTGGAAATTTCTCGAACACGCCTTCGCAGACGAGACTGGTCAAATGCGCCATATAGTTTTGCGACAACCCGGTGTGCCACTCCAAATAGCGTGTCGGATAACCGGACGGCGTCGGCGGATTCGATCCCCCGGCTCCTTCCGTACCCGGATGAATCGCCACCGGAAGGCCATGGCGCTCCGCGGCTTCGTAGATCGGATGGAATTGGCGCTGGCCTAGCGGCGCGCGTTGGCCGCTCCCCATGATGACCCCCACCATGCGCGGATGATCGGCCATACGGTCGATTTCTTTGGCCGCCAGAAAAGGGTCGTAAGCGGAGATCAGGATCGAGCCGCGGAAGCGAGAATATTTCTCCAGCCAGTTTTCCACCAGATGATCGTTGTAAGCCGAGGCGATGACCGCCGCATGGTCCGGATCGTGCATCGTCGAGACGCCCATCAAGTTTCCGGTCAAAATGCCGTACTCGATATGGAACGGATCGAGCAGATCCTTGATCAGAAACTGCGGATCGGAAGCCGACGGCCCACCCGAAGGCGGCTTGCAATCTTTGCGAACGACCCCGATCGGACTTTGGTAGCCGTGCCCGGGCAGCCCCAGCCCCGCTCTCTCCACCCGCGATTTCCACGGCTCCGGCAAATAGGGGACCAGGTCCTGGTCGCATTTCAACGAATTATGGATGTCGACGTCGATGACGTTCATTTCCCGATTGCTCATAATAGGCTTTACCCCTCTCGTTGTCGGCTTTCTTTCTTATCCCTATTGTAACGAGGCCGCATCTCGTTTACGATTGGTAATCATATTGTTTTTTTAGTGATTTTACGGTTCATTCCAAATAAGAAGGAGCTGCGGCGGCTATGGAAATCGACAATATCGCCTTTCAGCAAGCCGTCAACGGCAACTGGCGGGTGCCGCGGAAAATCGTCAGGCACGATATATTCATTCTCGTTACGAAAGGGGCCGCCACCTATCTGATCGGCGAGGAAACCGTTTACATTCGCAAGGGGGACGTATTGTTTTTCCCGACAGGCACGCTGCGTTCGGCGCAATCCGACCAAGCGGCGGAACCGCTGAAGCTGTACTCCGCACATTTTAGGGATCTATCGGTCGCCGAGCTTCCTTTGCGGGGAGAGCCGTTTGTGCATATTTGTCCTTTGGGCTACGATTATTTGAAACAGCGCTTTTCCTTGCTGAACGAACACTGGATCGGCAAAATGCCGGGCTACGCCTTGATCGCTCGCGGGATTCTACTGGAAATGCTCGGCCTCGTCCAACGCGAACGGTCCGGCGACAGCCACTCCTCCTCCCGGCGAAGCTTGGCCCTGCGCATCCAGCAATATATCGTGCAGCATTACCGCGAGCCGCTTCGCCTAAGCGACATGGCGCAAGTCGTCAGCCGGTCGCCCGCGCACGTCTCCGCCATGTTCAAGGAGGTGACCGGACGAGCGCCGATCGAATACATGCACGAAGTCCGGATCTCCGCCGCCCGCGATCTGCTGCTGACCGGTACGATGACGATCGGGGAAATTGCCGAATCGCTCGGCTATTGCGACCAGACGTACTTCAACTATATGTACAAAAAAATAGTCGGCCATCCCCCTTCCCATACGTTGAAAATGCAAACCCCTCTTACCTAGAACCGTTCTTCTCGAAAAAAAGGACTTCAATTTCCACTTTACAGTGGAAGTTAAAGTCCTTTCATGTTCTCCATCATGAGCGCCGCGAAGAGCAAACAACGAACGGCTTCTATGCCGCTAACCGTCTCCTTCCCGATGCGGGATCCATGCGCTCGGCATCAATGCTCGAAACGGATTGCGCGCAAGGCGGACAAGGAGTCGGAAGGAATCGGCTTGTCCGCGAACAGGAAAAAGAGGGGCGCAGTAAAGGCCGTGCCAGTATGGGGCAGGTTCAGCTCCCGAACGAATGAAGCGACAGCCACTTCCTTGTTGGAGTAAACTTGAGGCTCCGCCGTATCCAGATCGGTAACGATTTGCAGCTGATCCTTGCGAGAAGCAGACCCGACCAAATAGTCGGAGGCTTCGGTCACGGACAGCTCCCCTTGCGCCAGCTTGTAGCTCAATGGCTCGCCGTTAGACCCGATCGTTTTCAGCCAAACGGCATCACTTGTGTCTTCCGTTTGCAAAAAGATGTCAGTCGACCATCTCTTGCCGGCGAAATAGGTTCCGGTGTGCTGCTCGATCTCAACGGTATGACAAAGCAGCGGCACCCCAGGCAGAAGCAAGTAATACTGATGACATGTCAGACCGCGAAGCTTGTCCTGCTTGTTCACCGTGTAGCTCAGCTTGATGCCCTGCCACCTGTTTTGCCGATTGTCTTTCAATTCGACGAATGACGCTGTACATGCTTCCTTGACCAGAGAAAATCCTCTCAATTCCTCAATAGAACTGCTGATTCCGCCGGTCCACGGATTCCACCATGATTTGGGCCGCCTTTCCGGAAAGGAGCTGGCCAGCCACTCCTGACCGCTGCTTGCAAGAGAGTAAAGCGTGGGATGAAAATCAGGCGCTGCCTTGATGCGTACTAGGCCGTTGTCGGCGATAAAGACGCGCTGTCCTTTTTCCTCCACGTGTTCTTGCGTGACCGTGCCGCTTCCGATAGGGAAAACGGCGCTGCGCAGCCTCGCTGCATGGGTGGCGAAATGCCCGTCTACCTGCACCAGCTCGTACGTTGTCCCCGAAGCGGCGAAAGAGAAGCTTGTTTCGGTCGCCTCCTCTTCCTCCGTATAGCTGCGCGTTTGCCTGGAAGCAGGATCACTTTCCAATGAAGCAGTCAGCTCCCCCTCCAAATGCTGCAGCTTGTACTCTTGTACCTGTACCTCTACTTCTCCACGATCAAGGAATGGGTTGTGCTTGTTTGCAATCAGCTCCAGATGAGGAGTCAGAGACAAGTCCGCCGGCATTGCTTCTTTTCGTGCAAAGGCGCGGAACTCCTTCCAGTCCGTAAAGCTTCCGTGCATCACGTAGATTGGACCGAGCATGGCTTTGCCCTGCGGCTCCAATTCCGCAATACGGGTGTCCAGAGCCACCTGCAAGCCGTGAAAACTGCCGAAGTATTCTTGAAAATCGCTGTGGTACTCCTCCGGCCAGCACATTGCCCATGGACTTGCTTCCTCTCTTGCAAACACCCAGTTTTCACTGAGCAGCTCTCCATCCCAATAGGCTGCATCGCTACCGTAGGAGGAAGGTACTTCGACGTAACGCCCTAAATACGGTAAAATGGGGCGGGAAAGAGAATGGGCGAAGCCTTGTCCTAGCCATAGCTCTGACGCAATCTTTTCATCAGAAAGGTTTATCAGCTCCAGCTCATGCACTACAGTGCCGTCTCCGAAGAGGCGTGTCTTTCCGGTCAGGGAAAGCTGGGGATAGGCTCCGGAGCAATACGTGACGCGAATACCGATCGCTCCCTTTTCGAAGAAAACGTCTACGTGTTCGGCACGTTTTTTCGAGAACTCGCTGGAATACGGCTTGCCGATTTTCGGATAAGAGAGCAGGGTTGGCCGTGAACCCGTACCGCTGACGATGGTCACTTCATTGTTGTCCTTGTTGAAACGGAGCGTATGGCTGCCGTGGTGAATGTGCCAGGCTAGCTCTGTTTCCCCGCCCAGCATCGCGCCCAGTCCGGTAAATGCGGCCCCAATCTTTTTGGCAAAGGAGACCGAGCTGCCATCTGCAAGGGTTGCTTTCACCTGTACATTCGCTTCATAAAAGCCGTGTTCATGCAAATCCGCGGTCAATACCAGCGAAGTGCGCCCCTTGCCCTTTAACTGTATAGTACACTGCCGTTCATCGAGATTCAGAAACGCCCGAGAGGGGAGCTCGAATGAAAACTCCGCTTCTTCATCAAAGCTGTTTTCTACATCCAAATAAAACCGGACTTTCTGTCCCGGATAAGTGAAGCCCGGTACATGCATGGTAAGAGCTGCAGGGAATTGGGGAACAATCCCGATCCGAAAGTATGCTTTTTTGCCGTTGATCAGGATGCATGTGCAGACGCAGGAATGCGTGCGCCAAACGCTTTGCTTCTCCGTGATTTCATCTACATAAAAGCTGGCAGTCAGTGTCGTTTCCCCCGTCACCTCCAGCTCCCGGTCATAATGGAAGCGGATCGTATCGGATGATTCTCCCTGAAGCGATACGTGCAGCGGCTTGCCGGATTTATTGATGATCCGGTAGTGAATCCGATAGTCACGGCCAAACACCAGCTCCGGCTTTTCTGCCTCGGCAGACAGCAGATAGTCATCCGTCTCGATCAAGCGCAGGCCGCGACCTTGGCGCTCAAACTCGACGCGCAGACTCGTTTCTCCTTTTACCCAAGAGTAGGTGAAGTAGTCAAAGCCGTTTTCTTTTCGCCCGTCCGGCTCCACCGCAATTTGGCGAGTAGAGTCGCGATACCAATCTATTTCTTCAAAGTAAGGGGAGATGGCCTCCGTGGAAAGCACAGTCGGGATCAGGTTCAGCAAATGCGTACTATCGTCCCGATCTTCCCAGAAGAAGCCGAACTTTTTATACAGCGGAACCGCCTTGGTGTTGCCTCCCCATGTATATAAATCAAGACGCGGCCAGCCGAGCTGCATCGTTTGCTCAAGCGCTCGCGCAAGCAGCATCCGTCCTACTTTTTTCCTTGGTATTCCGGGCGGACATTGAGCAGCGGAATGTAAAGGGCGCCTGCCTCCTCCTTATATTCTCCCAGACTGCAATAGCCGGCCACCGTTTCGCCCTCCATCGCCAAGTACACGACGAGCGCATCCGACCTCGTTTCTTCCTGACGGATTTGTTCCGCCGTCTTCATCGAGCTTCCGCCCCCCCATCCATCGCGGCTGGCGTTCCACATATCAGCGACTGCGGCCGCGAGCTCGGGACGGTAGGGAACGATTGTAAGGGAATTCATGCTGCTTGCACCTCATCCGTTTTTGTTCGCTTTCATTTTATTATCTTTCTAACCGCAAACCATAATTCCAAATAACCAAGCGCGCCTTCATCGCCGAACACTTCCAGCTGCGTACCTTCCGGCTCATAGCCTGATGTCGGGAACCACTCTGAGAATACACGCTTATAAAGCGTATCGATCGTTTCGTCAAAGCTGCTCCACTCGAATGGCTTCGAGGGAAATATCGCCCATGTATGGGCAGGAATCGTAACCGTTATATAATCCTCTGTGGCGGTGCTGCCGGCGCCTTTGAAAGCGCCGATCATATATGGGAATGTGTTCTCTCCCGTCTCCCGGTAGCTGTAAATGCCATGTACGTTGTCCATGACGGGATTGACGAAGGGGGGCAATGGTCCCGCATTCTCGCTCAGCCGCTGCACCTCGCCGTTTGCTTCGCTTTCCTGCCATAGCATGGAAGGTGTAGATGTCTCGTCGCTCCAATCAAACACCCGTTCAATCCCGAATACGTCAAAAGCCTCCTTCGTCTCCATTCGGTAATCCATCGCCTCTTCTCCTTTAATCGAGATGAGGAAGGAAAGCCGCGGATAAGCTTTGAGCGAAACGCCTTGTTGGCGTGCCATGGCTGGTGTTACGCCATGCGCCTGCTGGAATGCTCTGGCGAAGGAAACCGGCGACTCGTAGCCGTATTTCATCGCCACCTCGATCACTTTCGCATTCCCATTAGTAAGCAGCTCCAGGGCTGCGAGCGTAAGCCGTCTGCGCCGGATATATTCGGCCAGCGTCACATTCGTAATAAAAGAAAACATGCGCTGAAAGTGGTAGGAAGAGCAGCAAGCTTGCTGAGCTACCTGCTCCAGTTCAATTCGTCCGGATAAATGCGTTTCGATATAATCCATGGCCCGGTTCATCTTGGTCAGCCAATCCATCTGCTTCCCCCCTCCCTATAGTATAAAACAGCCGCATACCCGCAAGCGAAACAGTTTGTGCCCGATTTTGTTGCTCCCCGCATTCCGCATCTGAACAAGCCTCCCTCGAATCAGTCCTGCGGGTAAGGGCAAAAGCTCCAGGACGGTTTCCCTGGAGCTTTCGTTCATCCTGATGCAAGTCGAATGTAAGCGGATTGGTTCGTCAGAGTGTGCAGTTCGTCTTGCAGACCGCATTGGCTTAGTTCCCGTGATGCTCCATACCCGTTTGCATCCCGCTCCCCTGCTTCCGGCTGAAGTTTCCGCCAAAAACATTGACCCCCACGCTGCCGGCCAGAATCAAAACAGTGCCGATCAAGTGCGCCAAGGTAAAGCGGTCTTGATTGACCATAACGCCTGCAAGCACCGTAACGACCATCGTAAGCCCGCCCAGCGCCGAAACGGAAGAGATTTGTATTTTGGAGCAAGCATAATTGTTGATGGCCGTAGCGGCAAGCGAACAGATCCAGGCAAGGAACAGGAGGCCGCTCAAAATGCCAAAATCCCCTAGAGGAACGAAATACCGGTGCAAGTCCCCTTGAATCGCGTGCTTAAACAAATTAATGGCATTAAAGACTATGGCCGAGGCAAAGCTCATAAATGCCGTAATTTCCATGGAGCTAAAGGAAGCCGAAGCCTTGCGCGAAAAGGCGAGAAACAGACTTCCGCTGATTACCGCCAACAGCAGGAACAAGATTCCCATCCATTCGCTGCTTCCTCCTTGTGTTGAATTCAGCAGAACGATAACGACGGCACCCACAATCCCGAGGCATAAAAACAGCTTTTGCAGCAAGGTCGTTCTCTCCCGCAAAATGAGACTTTCCGTTACGAGGGCCGATAGCGGCATTAAGGCTAAAATAATGCCGGCCGTTACCGTAGAGGTTCGCTGAATCCCCAATGTTTCGAACAAAAAATAGCCGATCGGCTCGAAGATGGATACAAGCAGCAAAAGTTTCATGGACTTCCGTTGAAAACGCAGCTTGATTACACCAAGCCGGACCAACACAAGAATGCCCAGCGCGCTTAAAAGAAAACGCAGGGCTAATACATCCATGACCCCGATGCTTTGCAGCAGTTTACCAATCCATAGAACAGATAATCCATAAATGAAAGCCTTCAGAACCAAAAGGGCGTAAACGACCCACTTCTCAGCCTGCATATGTACGCTCCTCGCTACGTTCACCTAAGCATCTTTCCGTACAGCCGCTTGCTTGTAACATCCACGAAGCCCCTCTTCCGCATTGAATATTGTAGAACAATATTGTTCTACAATATCTTAAATGAAGATACCGTTCTCGTCAACGGAAGAGTGGATCATGCCGGAAGCAAAGGTGTATAATGAAGCCATGTCTCCAAGCAAAGGGGGTCATTATGACACAATCGGTAAAATCGTCTATGGAGCAGGTTATCTATGAAGATTTAAAGCAAGCGATTTTGAAGCGCAAGCTCCGTCCCGGGACACAACTGTTGGAAACGACGATTTCGGAACGGCTGCAGGTAAGCAGGACGCCTATCCGGGCAGCGCTGCGCAGATTGGCGCAGGAGGGGCTGATCGACCTCGTTCCGAATCGTGGCGCCTTCGTCATTCAGCCTTCGCAAGAGGAAATTCAGGAGGCGTACCAGATGCGCGCCAGGCTTGAGCTGATGGGGCTCGAACTGGGAGCCGGCCAATTCACCGAGGCGGACTTTCAACGGATGGAACACGCCTGCCAGGACGAAGTTGCCGCGTTGGAGCGCGGCGATATGCTCGCTTATCTCGCAGCAAACAAGCTGTTTCATCAACTGCTTGTCAGTAGGAGCGGCAATCGTTTCCTGGTCGGTATGACCGATCAGTTATTAGAGAAAACGAATATATATGTCATGCTGTACGATCTTTTTTATGACAGGCAATATCACGCAACTACGGACCCGATACCGGCAGGCGCTCAACAGCATAGAGCGATTTTAGCCGCTCTGCGTGCCGGAAATATCGATCAAGCCTCTAAACGGCTCGAAGAGCATGTCGTTCAGTCAGTCGCGGAGCTGAAAACGACACGCCCGGGATATTTGGGGCTGGACGAGCTTTGGCGAGATTCATCGAACGCAAACAACGCCCTCCCAACTTCCTAATCGGAAGCGAGAGGGCTGCTCGTCATTTCAAACTGTCCAATTTGATTTTCTGAGAGCACTAATACAAAGTCAGCGGATACCGTTTGAGGTCCGACTTTGTACTAGTCAATTTTCTGATAGGATAGAGCAATATCTTTATAGCTGGCCGACTCCATCATTCTATATAATTCATGGAAAGCTGGCGTCAAAAGCGCCGCTTATCTGAACCATATGGAGGGAATTTACAGATGGATAAACAAGGTGTGAAGCCGAACGAGCTCGCGGAAAATAGGCGGCATTCAAGGCCGGAGGCAAGACAGGAGCCAAGCGGCAAACCGTTCAGCCGCCGGGCGCTGATCGCGTCGATCGGCCTGGCGGGCGCGGCTGTCGTCTCGGGCGGCTTGGTTCAGACGCTCCAAGCCTCCGGCAATCCCAACGATCCATTAGGCGATCTCCATGATTTGGAGACGGCCGACAAGTCCAATTTCGTAAGCGCTATCAATGAAAATGTCCGCCGGTTAGCGCAGAAAGTCACGTACGCCGCGAGCATTGCGGAGATGAAAGCTTTGGAGGCGCTGAAGGAAAATGACGTTGTGGTCACGCTCGGCTACTACAATCGCAATGACGGAGGCCAAGGTACTTACGTCATTCGAAACGACAGCAATCTTGTCGATAACGGGGGGCTTTGCCACCAGTTGAACAACGGTTTGAAAGCGGTACTCGTCATTGAGAACGGCCAGGTCAATTTCCGGCAGTTCGGAGCCAAGTCCCTGCAGGACAATCAGAATGTCAAGTACGACAACAAGCCCCACATGATGCGTTTTTTGAACAGCTGGGGTAAGAGCGTCACCAATGATCCGACGATCACGCTCCTGATTCCCCAAGGGATCTGGTGCTTCTCGGATACGCATATTTTCAGAAGAAACGGCATCCACATTACCGGCTACAACGGCTTTGTCGCGACCAAAGCCAACAAGACGGTAATTGCGCCGATGCAGAACAACCAGCAATACGTATGGAAGTTGGGCGGTCTGGCCGATTTTTCGGACCCGTTCGCCCAAGGCGCCGCCGAAAACTCGTACGATAAGTACCATATGACCGATATCGGGCTGGACAATTTGACCTTCACGTCCTTCAACGGCGACATTTCAGACAACGCGCGGAGTTTTAGAGAAATCTACAGCGTGCAGCGGGCCGTCCTTTTCTTGGATTGGGTGGCCTTCGGTGTCTTCAGAAATATCAACTTCCTTTTCATAGACGGAACAGGGCTTGCCTTGAAGAGCTGCTGGGAACTGTATTTCCCGCTGATGAACTTCCGATGGATTCTGGACTACAGCAAACCTTGCCTGCTCTTTGAAGAACATTACAACTACTCGGATAGCAATTTCTCGGCGTTGAGCTTCGGCGAGCTGATGTTTGAAGTTTGCAACGGGGATTATATCGAAAGCAGGAGTTCGCGATTTACGCATACATACTTCGGCAACATTAACGCGGAATGCTCACCGTACAACCTTTTCAAGGATACGGGAACCGTCAGGGCGGCTACATTCGAGGAAGCCGATCAGGATTGGCAGTATCGCTGCATATTCAGGGGCTCCATTACCGATAACGTCGTATTCGATACGATCAATTTACAGCATTTCAATCATCAGCTGCACACTATGGCGAACGGAAGCAAGCATATCGTCGGCATTGTTTTTGCCTCCAACACGATCTTCAAAAATGTCGTCGTGAACAACATCTTGCTCGACGGCACGCCCAAGAAAGACACGGCAATTGTGGAAACCAGCTACAACCAGCGCAACTCGCTCACGATCAATAACATCAGCTGCAAAACGGAAACGCTGCTGATCCGGCCGCTCTTCAAATGGTACGGATCGGACTTGCTGGTGAACAACATCCATTTCGGCAGTCTGCAAAACAAAAGCGTGGCGCATCATAACAGCTACCATACGCTGTTTGCAGCCGATTTAAACTATATTAACGGCCGGCTGCATTACGCCTCCGACAGCCTGTCCAAACAAACCGTCGTGTTGCGGCGCAAAATCGGTAATCACAACGGCAATGCCATAGGCAGAATGCTGAATATGCTGCCCTACCCGCAAACATATTACGCGCGGATCAAAATGGACAACGGAGCCGCATACCGTCTCATCCTGACATTCATACTTAACGGAACGAATCAAAACCGGACGGTAGAAGGTGTCGGCACCGGAACTTGGCAAACCGTATCGGTCACGATTCCCGCTGCCGATGTCGGCACCCTGATCGGCATTCAGGACGAAAGCGTACAAGAAGGACTCCTGTTGGACTGCATCACGGCCGGTCCGGAACTCGCCTGACAACGTGCTAGGAACTGTCCCGTCCATAGCTCGCCTTCCCATTGCTTGTCAAAACGCCGGACCTCCTTTATGCTTATAGTAGATACGGAAATAAAAGGAAATGGTGCTAATCGTTTGCAATGGGAGGGATGAGCTATGCGATCCGGCAATCGGCCCGAATTTGAAGATCAGTTTACCAATAAGCATTTGCACAAACTGCCCTTCTTCATGAGATACCGTCACACCACGACCGAGTTCACGATGGACGCCCATTCTCATCGGGGATACGAACTGTTTTTTCTTCACGAAGGCTCCGGTCATTACATCAACGGCGAGTACGTGCACACCTTCCATGGAAACGATCTGATTTTAATCGATGGACAGCATATGCATAGATCGGTTCCGACACCCGGAAATCGTTTCACGCGCTCATTTATTAACTTTTTGCCTGAATGCCTGACTCCCGAAACGAATAAACAGGTCGTCCAACTGTTCGGAACAAAACATAAGGCCGAGCATGCGCATTTTGTGCTGTGCAAGCAACAGCATGCACGCATCTATGCGCTGCTCGTCCAAATGCGTGTCGAATACGAGTCTCGCCAAACCGGTTTCGTGCAAATGATTTGCATATTGCTGACCCGGCTGCTTGAAGAAATTCATTTTCTCCGCTTCAACCATCTTCATCCTGCCGCCGACCATGTTGGCGAGTACCACCCTGTCGTCCGGCTAATTATCGATTACTTGTCCGTCCATTACGCGGAAACCATTTCGCTTGAGGCGTTGGCCAAACATTTCTATATTTCGCCCTACTATTTATGTCGTTTGTTCAAGAAGACAACCGGCGAAACCGTAACCCGTTTCATCGCACATACCCGTGTATGCGAAGCCAAGCACGATCTTGTGTTTACCGACCTGCCTATCTCCGAAATCTGTTCGCGGATCGGCTTTACGGACAGTTCTTACTTCGGACTCGTGTTCAAGCAGTTCGAGGGCATGTCGCCGAAGGAATACCGCAAAATGCACCGTCAGTCCCCGTATTTAAAAGATGGCGAGTAAAGTAAGCGCTTGCATATGCTTACTGATGAGTCATACTGTGCAGCAATGCCGCTAACTGTCCTCCCAACTGTTCAGCCGCTTCTGGTGTAATCAGCAGCTGTGCAAGGACGGACGGATCATGAATATAACGGATAAAGTCCTGGATGTACGAGACTGCTTGTTCAAAATTCCCCTGCCGGAGCAGCAGCTGGATGATGCTCATCCGGTATTCCAATTGACTGGCGAATTGCGCATGGATGCTGCCTGCCGCTTGCAAGGAACTCACCGTGCTTCCTACATTACTCGCATCATCGATTAAGGATACGACACGATACACGTTAGTTTGCAACGGCTTGAGCGTCACTTGCAGCTCGGTTGTCAGTACGCCGAATTGCGACGGCGTATCGCCATGGAGCAGATCGACGCGGCTTCCCGTCTGGCCTAGCGGAATGCTCGCCTGCTGCTGTTGGGACGATGTATTGATCGCGATTACATACTGCGCGTTTCCTTTCGACCAGACGCCCCATTGAACATCGTTTCCGATCGATTCATTCGTTTTCGTCCCGTCGACGAGCAAGTCGCGCATCAGCCCGATTTCATCCTTGAAGGCGACCATGCCCGGCCACAAAACCGAATCTTTCAAGCGCCATCCCGGATCGGTGATCGCATAGAAGCCGAGTCCTTTTGCACCCGCCAAAAACGATTGGTATCCCATGTTGCGCACTTCGGCAATCGTCGGCAAATAGTTCCACGCTCCCGACTGGAACGTCTGCAGGATGCTCCATACCGGCTTGTCTTCCTTCACCGCTGCAATCGCTTTGCGAACGTCGTCGCCGACAAGGCGAATCGGCAATGTTTCGCTTGGGCGGAACGGGTACTGATCACTGACCAAAATATCCGTGGCTTGCCCGGTCGAAACAAACGCGTCTGCCTGGTTTTCCACCATATAGATCGGATGGTCCGGATCCAGGGCGCGCACAATTTCATAAGCGCCGATCCATTGAACCGGTATGTCGCCCCTTCTTCGACCGGAATAAGCTGGGCAACCCACGGGTTATTATTCGTCGCTGTCTCGACGGACACCCCATTGCTTCCTGTGTGTGCCGATTCCGGCCCCAGCTTAACCGTGGTCCCCCATGCCGCGCTTACTCGCCATGGCAGCGCCTTAATGCCGTCTGTTACATCTTCAAAGCCCGCATTAACGATCATATTCGTTGCTCCTGAGTCTGCATTCGCGCTTGCTTTCGGTGCAAAGCCACCGGCCAATGACAGCAGCATGCACAAGGCAGTCACAATCGTCAACCATTTTTGTCTTACAAATGAGATCATACATGTTTCCTCCTTTACATCGTTGTCGGTTTCTCCCGGCGCTTCTCCCCTATCCGCTACTTCCGCATCGCTTCAATCTCTTTATTGGCCTGTTCTTGCAAATCACGCACATACGTATTTAAATCTTTGCCTCCAATGGCAAACTCCTGCTTCGTCGCTTCCACCAGGGCGCGCAGCTTCGCATCGTATGGCGACACTTCATGCGGGCGAATCGGCTTTGTTTTGAAAATGCCCGCAATGTTTTTCCCTTTGAACTGCTCGATGCCGGACGCATATTGCTTGTGGATCGCGTCATCGACCAGCACGCTGCGGCGTCCGTTTTTGGAGAAGGCGGTCTGAACGTCTTCCGACAGCAGCACCTTCATGACCTCGATCGCTGCATCCGGCTGTTTGCTCAATTTGGACAGCATCATCAGATGCACATCCGCTTCACGCCCTTCGCCGACATGCCCTTTGAAGTTCGGGTTGGCGACCAGATCCCATTTCATCCCGTCGTATTTGTTTTGGCTTGCCGCAACGGCGACGCCGAGCACCCATGTCGATTGCATCGCCATCCGTTTTTCCGTTTGGAATCCGTTCGGGTATTTGAACTCCTTGTTCGGCCCGATAAAGTTTGGCACCTCGTACGCCGTTTTCAAAAACTCGAACACCGTGCGCCAGCCGTCGCTGTCAAACGAAGCTTTGTGCGTCTTCGGATCGGCAAACGGGAGAGAGAGCGACGTCGACACGTTGTTCGGGACGTTGCCGGGATCGTAACCGATATAGTTCGTATCCCCTTCGACACGCGTCAGCTTCCTTGCTTTTTCCACCACCTCCTCAAACGTCATGCCATCCGTCGGATACGGGACACCGAATTTATCGAAAATATCCTGGTTATAGATCAGCACGCCCAGGTTTTGGCGGAATGGCAAGCCGTACAATTCACCCGTCGGGCTGTTCATTTTGATCGCATCGACCAGTGTCTTGTCAATCCGGTTCAAGTCGATGTTATGCGATAGGACGAGACTCGAGATATCCCGTACCAGACCCCTATCTTTAAATATCGGGATATTCGGATTGCTGGTGACGATCAGGTCCGGGAACGTTCCCGTAGCCAACACCTCTTCCACCTGAAATCCTTTGCCGTCGCGAATGACATCCAACGTTACGTGCGGCAGCTTTGCTTTGAGCGGCTCAATGAAATATGTCTTCAAATCCGCGTCATCGACCATGCTGGCATGAATGTACATACTGACGGTTACCGGTTTGTTGTCCTCGACTTTGGTTTGCGGTTCCGTTGGATCCGGGCGGTTGACATTGCTTGTCTCTTCCTTGCCGCAAGCGGTCAAGGCCAAGGAGGCAAGGAGTGCCGAAGCTACAATTGCGCTGGCGCTGCTTTTGCGTGATGTGATCGTCATGGTTTTGAAAATCCCCTTTCATCTGTGTGATTGGCTAGTTCCTTTTTGGAAATCGATTACTGAAAAGTGCATGCCAAATAAGCCCGAATACGTCATGTCCGAACGACTTTCCCCCTCTATGCGATTGTAGTGTTGCCCGCCGGTTTCCCTGTCCGGGCCTCGCCGATGCAGTCCAATCGACATTTGAAAAACCACGTAATATTGCGCTTTTCAGCTTTTCATCCTCATTTGTAAATGATAGGATATGTTTAATATAAACAACTGTTTCACGAATCACAACGATAAGTTTCTGCTGAAAATAATACAAAATTGCTCATGCGGGTGACCGTCTCTCCTGGCATGAACGAGGAGGCTGCTAATGGGAAAGCAATGGTTTCCGCCGCATATCCCGACGGAACAAGAATTATCCTATGCGGATGGTTCCCTGCAATGCTTCAGCTTTCGTTTTGTGCGCAATACGCCCGGAACACTGGTGCAGATGGATTCCGTCGGCATTGATGAGCGGTTTACAACGGAATACCGGCAACATGGACTGACCCGCCGCGGCATGGATGGCCACTTTGTGTTTCAATATACGTTGTCGGGGTTTGGGAGTTGCAGGGTCCGAGACGCCGTGCATGAGCTGCATCCGAACGAGGCGATTTTTGTCAAAATCCCCAGCGATCACGAATATTATTTGCCGGAGCACAGCGAGTCGTGGGCGTTTCTGTTTATCAACCTGTACGGGCCCTATGTGGAGGAATGCTGGCAGCGCATCACGTCCCAGTTCGGACATGTGTTGACGCTGGATATCGACAGCTCGCCGATCCGCACCTTGCTCGAAATTCATCGGCAGGCGAGCCAATTTCAAATTCGGGACGGCTATCGCGCTTCCGAGATGAGCTATCGTTTTCTGATGGAATGCTGCCGGCACTTTTTTACGTTTCGTCCCAATACGGAAGGCTGGCCTCCCGCTATCGTCCATGCTGTCATGTACATGCACGACAACTATGCGCAAGCGGAAGGACTCGAGCAGATCGCGGCCATGTCCGGCATGTCCAAATACCATTTTTTGCGGACGTTCCGCCGGTTTACAGGGCTGACCACCGTGCAGTATTTGACCAAGATCAGGATGGATCAGGCGGTTCGTCTGCTGCGGACGACGCCCTTGTCCGTGGAGAACATTGCGCACCAGATCGGGTACGCCAACAGCAGTTATTTTTGCCAGGTGTTTCGCAGCATCCTGGGCGTCACCCCGCACCAGTTCCGCTCCAATGAAGAGCGGAGCCATGATCATATTACGTTTTAGTCGGTTGCGCCGAAGCGCATAGAACACAAAAAAGGCCCTCTCGACTTCCTATTCGGAAGCGAAAGGGCTAGATTCATTTGAAATATACGCCATCTTCGTCGCTACTTGCGGCGCGAAGAGATTCAGTTGAAGTTGGCCGGCTTCTTCCGATACACTCTGACGTAATCGACGTCCATGCTCTTGCCGTCCAGCGCGTCGGTGATCGGACCCGCTCCATTCAGCAGCGCCGTGGACAGGATCGGATAGACCGGAAGGTTCGCGTTGGCCACCGGCCGCCGGCCGATTTCTTTCCCGTCCAAATAATAGATGAGTTCTTGCTCGTTCCACTCCAGTCCGTACGTATGGAAGTCCGCGCTGAGGTCATCCTCGGATCGATACAGGATTTGATTTTGCTTTCTGACCCCGTCGATATAGGTATGCAAATTCATATTGATGCGATTGGGGTAATGGCCTTCATTGATGTCGATCTCGAACAAGCTGTTCGCGGCTCCGGGGTCTGCGCCGTCGATCATCCACCACGACTGGTTCAATCCGGTAGCGGCCGCGTACCGGTATTTCGCCTCCCAGTACCCGTATGTCTGCTCGAACACCGTGCTCTTTACCCATACGGAAGCGGTGGTCCAATCCGCGCCTCCGCGCTGCTCCTTCTTGGTCACCAGTTTAAGCAGCCCTTCTTCGACTACGGCATTCTCCTTCCACCGGCTGGAGAGAATATGCCCGGGGAAACCGTTTTGCGGCTTCCATACGTTCCAATCCAGATCGGTTCCGTCAAATTCGTCTTGAAAGGAAAGCTCCCAGTTACTGTCCGTTGGCGGGCCGGCCCATTCGATCGTTTGCAAATAATGCTTCGTCATGACCGCCATCTGAGCGCGCGTCACCGTTCCTGCCGGCTGAAAGGCGCCACCCGGTGATCCCATGATGCCTAGACCGACGATGCGCTCCACCGCATTCCTCGCCCAAGGCTGTATGGAGCTTAGATCGGTATACCCGGAGTACGGGTTCTGCCTCGATGCCAGCCAGTCGAGATTTCTTCCCTTGAACGTGACGGCGTGATCCAGCAGCAGAGCCATTTCTTCCCGGGTTATAAAGGAGGCCGGTTGAAGATTGCCATTTGCAAGCGGAAGCTGCTGAAGCAGACCCGCCGCTTGAGCGGCTCCTACTGCTCCTGCAAGTTGGCTGCCGGCAGGAACATCGGGATAGATGTTTCCGGCCGCATTCGCTTCAAGTCCCATCGCCCGAACGAGAACGGTAATCCATTCTCCGCGGCTTATGGTCTTATTCGGCTCGAATTGCGTCTCCGTCGTGCCCTGAACGTAGCCTTTATTCGATAAGTAGACGATATCTTTCCTCGCTGCATGATCGGCAATATCTTCGAACTTGGTGGGAGGATTCGTGATGGCACTGTTCGTTATCGTGTCCGAGTTCACATACAAGGTCTGCAAAACGGGAGGGTTGCCGGTAGCGCCGTTTAAAACCTCGAACCGAACTGCACTAGCTCTCGTACTCCCTGTTCTTGTCAGCTTGGTTAGCTTTACGAACTCTTCTTGCGGATTCCCCGAGAACGGATACGTTCCAAGCTCATACCATCCCGTGTTCCCCGTCGTGAAGTCGACATATACCGTATCGACGACATTGGCGTGGTGAATATCGAATTGCACATTCGGATCATTGTTTTCATTTAGGCGCAGCTTGTAGATGGAAATCCGCACGTTGCCCATCTGATCGATCGGTGGATTATACGTAGCGGTAGCGCCCTGTTCGGTTGTCCAGATCGTCTCTGGCTTTTTTAGAATCGGGCCTTTGACCGTCGAGCTCCAAAACCAATTCCCGCTCACATCGAATTCGGGAACCGTATCGACATCGATCACATCCGGATTCGTTGGCGGATTCGGATCTTCCGGAGCTGGTACATGATAAAGACGAATGTCGTCCAGCGCGACCTGTCTCATGGCCATGAGACGCAAGCGCGGATTGACCGGATTGTTATATACCGGCGCCGTAGTGTCAAACACCCCCGTCTGTTTCACAAGAGCAAGCGCATTGCGGTCCGTCCCCCAATAAATGTTGTTTTTCAGCGTTGCCAAATTGGACTCGATCCTCAAATAGTACCAGGTATCGGGCGACAAGCCGCTGACCAGCTTCAGCCCGGCCGTTGCCAAATCGGCCCCGCCTCCCCAACGAAGCGAATCCGGATACAGCGACAGCCACCACAGCTTCTTGCGCGTTGGCGTTTGCGTATCGTCCAGCACGAACTTGATCGTTTCCGCATTGGCGGCCGTCTGGGCATCCGCCGTCTTCACTCTCGCTTCGAATACGAGCACGCCGTCATTCTGCACGGTCGGCTCCGTAGAAATCACATTTCCTGCCTGTGCGCGCAAATGTGGCGTACTGTTCCCCGTATCCGAGGCGATAATGGCCGTACTGTTCGCTTGGCTCAACTGCCACACCGTCGAACTCCCCCCGTATGCGGTTTCATCGGATACAAACGTTTTTCCAGAAATGGGTCCTACTGCGGCATGATCAAAGGTTTGATCGATGTAGTCTCCATCGGCATAAGCAGGCTGCAGTGGCACAATAGTCAGACTGGCAGCCAGTAGCACAACCGAGCAGACGACTTTCATCCTGCTCGTCCTTGCAGTCTTTGTTTTCATCATAGTCCTCCTTCAGAATGGACTTTTGTCATTCCTTATCGGCGGAAGGCGCGAACATGGCCACAAATCCGTCAGCCGGCCCCATTGTCACCGCGAGCGAACGTTCCACGCTGCCCAATATGCGCTCGATCCGTTCGAAAGCTTTAGGCTCGGGACTGGACAGCAGAACCGCCTCGTACGGTCCCGAACCGAGGAAGCTTAATTCGAGCGAGTCGATTGTCCTCGTTTCCTCGGTACCATTCAGCGCCCCTACAAACCAGCATGCTCCGATACGGCGGGCGAACACGGCTAATTCCGCGATCGCACTGGGAGCGAGCACTACGGTTTCGTCCCATACCGGCGGGATCGCCTTCAGTACGTCAAGCGCCGGAATCACCCGTTCATCCTCCAGCAGGACGGCCGGGTTGTCCGCAATGACTTGCAGCGGGGAGGTGAACACGATCGCCGTAGCGAGCTGATGGGCGAAAGTCGTGGGGCCGGGGTTCGAATACCCGACCGGCGTATAATCGCCGTGTCCGGCAACGAACCGGGTAAATGGCAGCGCCGCGTTGTGAAATGCCGGGATCGGTCCTTCCTTCATCTTGTTCAGCTCGAGCCCGCGAATGCCTTCGCGCGTTATTTCGTTCGGATACGTACGCGATTCGCCCGTAGGCTTCGAGATGCCATGGAAATTGATCATCAGCTTCCGTTCGGCCGCCAGCCGCAGCGCATTCGTTTCAAAATCGATCGCGACTTTCGTTTCGTTGTCGATAAAATCGATTTTGAGGCCGGTCACTCCGGCTTCCCGGACCGCGTCGAAAAAATCGCGCATTTGCTTATAGCCGTCGGCCGGATCGTCGATTTCCTTGGACCGCTTCCAGACGAACACCCCGATATCCCGGGAAGCCGCATAACAAGTCAGCTCCCGCAGCTCGTTCCACGTATCCGGCCACAGCTCCCAGCCTTCGTCGACGGTCGTATATTCGAATCCGAGCCGGACCGCATAATCGACATATTCGCGTTCTTCCGACGGCGTTCCCGTCCCTTGGCTCCACCAACGCCAAACGGAACGGCCCGGCTTGATGTACGAAGGGTCGGCAAACAACCCGGGCAGCGGAGGCGGGTTCAAGTTCTCGATCAAATCGCTGTTCACAAGACCGTTCAAGTCCGAAGCGACCATCGTTACGCGCCATGGCGTAACGATACGTCCCTGTACGCGGAAGCCATCCGCGCCTTCCGTAAAATTCGCCCGCACCGTCCGATTGCCTACGGCTTCAAGCCGCATACCGCTATAATCGTACAAGGCGGCCTCCATGAGTGCCGCATAGCCGTACGGGCCGGGAAACTCCAGCACGAGCGGAGTCCCTTGAACCGGTCCCTGACTCGAAACGATAGAGAGGTGCTCCGGAGACGTATGTATCCATTCGCCCGCATAGCTCTTCAACTTCCAGCCGGAATTCCGTTCGAAAAACCATACTTTGCTATCCGTCGGAATCGTCCAGCTTGATCGTTCCCCTCCCACTGTCCGCGATCCGTCTCCCGGTACGATATACCGGTAAGCGAAGCCGTCATCGTACGCTCTTGCATGCACAACACATCGTTGCTCTGACGACTCGTGCTTGATCTCGACGGTAAGATCGGCGCAGCGGTTGATCGCCATTGCATGACGCCCTCTCGTCCGATACGTTTCGTCGATCGCGACCCTACTGGTCGTTCCGATCCGGACGCCTTCTCCCAAATCCGTCCCGTCTACGATAATGCCCATCTCGGACGGTTCGATCACCTTCCGTCCGGCTCTCTCGACTGCATAGCGAAGCCTGCCCGTCTCATCGACTCCGATGGTTGCCGTCAACCGGCTGCCGGGGCTTTCCAGTTTGACCGTTCCGGTCCATGTCAATGATTCCAACTTCATCCCTTATCTCCCCGCTTCTCTCGCATGAATCAATTCGGGCAACGGCTGCCGTCCGCTTACGCAACGTTCCCGTTTGCAGCCATGCAGCCTTCGCCCGACTGCTGCCGAATGATCCGAACTTACTTGCCCTCTTTCTCCGCAACCTTCTTCGCGATCTTTTCTTCCGTTTCCCGGATGATCGTATTGATGTCCTTCGCATTGCCGTACAACTGCAGAGATCCTGCATTCAGTTCAGCATCTGCAATAGCGTCATACTTTCTGGGGTTGCTATGGTACGGGACGGGACGGCTTTTGAAAATAGACTGCACGTTTTTGCCTTTCAGCACTTCCGATTCTTTGCCGAAGTTGTCCCGCACTTCCTTCTTCAATAACGGGGTTACAATCGTGCCCTTCTTAGAGGCGGAGAGCTGCGCGTCATCTGACAACACGGTGGAAATTACCTGGAAAGCTTCCTTCTGATGCTTGCTCTTCGGTGTGACGAATAAGTAATAAGCGTCTGCTTCGCCGTATATGCCCGGTTTGTCCGGAAATGTCGGATACGTGACTACATCCCAATCCAATCCTCCCTTGACCGCGTCGGCCATCCGATGAAATAAGCCGATATAGGGGTACATGGCAATCGTTTTATCGTACAAGAACGCGTTAAGCTCGTCGCCGTTCTTCTTATCGTTCGCGTTGTTGGGGATCGAAACAATCGATTGAAATACTTGGTACGCCCGCTTCCATTGATCCGTGTTGATGGCGGCCTTGTCCGTAGCCGGATCAAAACGGTTCAAGGAGAGCGGAGAAGCTATTTTGACCAGATGGCTTGCGGCGAGTCCGCGGTACAGCACGCCTCCATCGTTTCTCGACATTCTTTTGCCCAACTCGATGACGGCGTCCCATGTCATGCCGTCCGTCGGGTAGGAGACGGCGAAACGGTCGAAAAGAGACTTATTGTAATACAAGGCGTTATAGTTCATGCCATACGGCAACGCGTAAATCTCACCTTTTTTGCCGAAACCTTTGATCGTTTGCACGATAATCGGATCGAGTCGGTTCATATCGAATCCTTGCAGCCGGATTTGCTCGTTCAAATCAAGCGCTACGCCCAGATCCAACATCTGCTGAAAGCCCTCGGTGCCCGTGAGCAGCATATCGGGAACTTCTCCCGCAGCGATCATCGATGTAATATTAGTCGTGTTGGACGAGGTGATCACATTGAGCTTGATGTGCGGATATTTGGCCGCAAGCGGCTTATAGAAAATTTGATCCAAATCCTCGTCCGTAATTTTCCAGCCTGTCAACATATTAATCGTAACCGGCTCCGGCGGTGCTTCCTGCTTGACTGCTCCATTCTGGGTCTTCGACCCGTCGGCACCCGCGTTGTTCGAGCTTTGATTGCCTTGTCCACACGCTGCCGTCGTTCCGATCATGAGCGCCAGCGCGACAGCCGATAATCCTCTTTTGTAATGCATATCCAGTTCCCCCAAGTTCAGTTTTCTAAAAATGTAAACGCTTTCAATGCGGCATGCAGCGTTCATCCGGAAGAAGCGCTTACCCTAGCCGTCTTTTCCTTCCCGCCCGTTATTCGGGCGAAACGATCCTGCTTGCCCCGATGCTGCTTCTTGTCCCGTATCACCTCCTTCCACTGGTTCATGGCGTCCAACCTGCTTCATTTTTATTCAGTCTATCTGTTCTTTCTGTTGTATACTTATCATAAATGAACGGTTCCTATCTGAACATATACATTATTAGCTCATTATTTATCCAAAATTTCCATACTAGCTCGGAGGCGATTTTATGCAAGGTGCGCTGATATCCAACTTGCAGGTAAGAAGCATCGTCTATTGGGAAAACAAGGACGCTTTTCTCCACTATGAAGATATTTACAAGGTATGGGTTATGTTTATGGTCGAATCGGGCTCTTTTGACTTTGAAATCGGAGAAACGAGAGGCACGGCGACGTTCGGCGATGTGGTCATTTGTCCGCCGGACACTCCTTTTCGCAGGGTGATCGTGACACCGCTCACTTTCTATTATTTCGAACTGTTCTTGGAAGGGACTGACAGGGAGGCGTTTATCCCCTCGGGAAAAGTTAGCATACGCAACACGGCGCGTCTTGCGCAAAACTTCACGGTGATGAAAAAGTGGAAATCTTGGCCAATTCTAGTGAAAGCGCTTAAATACAAACATTATATCCAGGACATATGGCTGATTTATGGCGATGAATGTGGGGAAGGCAGCTTGCCCGGTGAACCGGGAGGCGCTCGGAAGCCCGAACCGCTCATGCATCAAGCGCAGCTCATGATCCAACAGCAGGCGTTCCGCGTGTTCAACTTGAAGGATATCGCCGCTGCGCTCGGCATCAGCCCGGTGCAGCTCACCAAAAAATTTAGCGCCTCCTTCGGCATGAATCCGTTAAGTTATCTCACCTCGCTTCGCCTGGCCAAGGCGAAACAACTGTTAATCGAAACCGATTTGACGATCGAACACATTTCCGAAAATTGCGGCTACCAAAACGGCTTTTATTTGCATCGGATGTTCGTCAAGCACGAGCATACGACACCGTCGCATTACCGGAAAAGCCACCGCATCTGAGGCCAAAAGCCAAGCATGAATCGGCGGCTGCTCCCCCAGCGAAAAACAGGCCCGGAACGGTCGTGCCGTGTCCCGATGCCTGTTTCCGCCGCTTTCGCGACCGTGCTCTTCGCCGCTAGCCGGAGTGGCGCTCCCGCGAAAAAGAGGTTTTAACGGGGAACGCTTCTCCAATCCCCTCCCATTCCGATATACCCATCGACCAACGGCTTGATCTCGGGCGGGCAAAAGTCGATAAACTGCTTCGCCGATTCGGGCAGCGGCCATACCGTTCCGGGCTTGTAGCTTTGTTTGCGGAAGCTCATGCCGCAGCTCAGCCGCGTTTCCGTTCCTCGATGCGGATAGACTCCGTGATACGTCCGTTCCGCAAACACAATCATGTCGCCGGGCTCGGCGACGACCGGCATGGCTCCCGGCACATCGTCCATCCGCACATGAGGCGCCGGTGCGGCGTTCTTTTTGTAAAACGACTTATTCCAGTCCGTAAACGCAAAGCCTTCAGGAGCCTCCCAATCCTCCGTATGGGAGTCCGGGATAATCGCCAATCCTCCCCGCACGTCGTCGATGCCGTTCAAATAAAACCACATGGAGCTGGCGCCCGAATTGTTGAGGACCGCGTTTGTATCATACGGGTGCTCGAGAGGTCCCCAGTCCGTATGCCAAGCCATCGGACCGCAGCCCGCTTGTTTGTAAATGGCGGCGGAACGGTTCAGCGTAATCGGTTCGTCGTCGTTCAGAGCACGGGCGATGCGCATATACGGCTCATACGTCAGCATAGACGCGTAAACGGGAGAAAGCTCGATGAAATGGGTGTGCGTGTGCGTAATAACCCCGGATGCTTGCACAATAGGCTCAAGCACACGGCGCACCTCCGCTTTCAGCATCTCCACCATACCTTCGGGCAGCATCCCTTTTACGACGGCAAAGCCGTGCTGCCGGTTGCACTCCACGATGTTCTGTACTTCGTTCTTATCGAATTCGAAGCGATAAGGCAATGTCGCATGCATAGTCAAGAACAGACCTCCTTTTTTTCAACCGCCGACCGTCTCTTCCCATCGCCGATCTCAACTCCATCTTAGAAACATTTAGGGGCGGCAACAATGGCGGCAGCGTCCCTTTTCCTCCCAAAAACGGCTGCTTCCATCGGGATGGATTGAATAGCGAAAGATTTGGTCCTATACTGGAACGGTGAAGGGGCTAACAACAAGGAGGCTGTGACAAGTGGACATTATTCAGTCCGTCGAGGCGATACGGAACAACCATGCACCGAGCGCGGAGACGGGGATTGCTCTCGTTCCATGGACACTGCCGACCATTCCGGAAATTCCGCATTGGCACGACGCGTTGGAAATTTGCTGCTGCCTTTCCGGCAAAGGAGTGTTTTATTTCAAAAACCGGGAATACGACATCGGTCCGGGCGATCTGGTCATTGTCAACCATATCGAGCGGCATACGTCGAAATCGTACAGAGGGTTCACTTGCTCGAATTTGTTTTTATTTTTCAATGCCTCGACGATCGAGCAGTTGGATTTCCGCTTGCTCCGCCCGTTCCTGTACGACCGCGATCGGTTTGTGCATCGCATCCCGGCGCAGCTCCCCGTCGCTCGCGAAATCGGCCAGCTGATCGCGCGCATGCAGGAGGAGCTTGCAGAGCGCCGTCCTGCTTACGGCACGCTGATCAAGAGCTTGCTGTTCCACATCTGCTCGTTGCTTGCCCGTCATTACGACGCTGAAACGAATGGCGTATGGCAGCCTTTTTATGCCAAATACGCAGCGGTCCGCTTAGGTCTTGCCTATATGCAAACGCATTATCGCGAGAACATACGTCTCGACGACGTCGCCAAAGCCATGTCGCTCAGCCCTTCGCGCGCCCGTCATCTCTTTACGGAAGTCATGGGGGAACGATTCAAAACGTACCTGCTCCATCAGCGCGTGCAGGCTGCCCAGCGAATGCTGGTACAGACGGATTTGACCATCGAAGCCATCTGCGAGCAATGCGGATTCCAGAGCGCCTCCTCCTTCTATCGGGAATTCCGCAGGCTGGTGAACGAGACGCCCTTGTCGTACAAAAAACGGCACAGCCCTCCCTTGCTCACAGCGACGTTTTGAGCAAAGACAGCCGATCCTTTCGGACCGGCTGTCGACGCGTTGTCTATATGCGCAGTTAAGGGTCTGTCAGTCCCGACCCGCCTCGTAAATTTTCTGCGCCACCATGTCCGGCCTTGTGCGAGTATCCGTAAAGTGGTCCCCATCGCCAACGATCAGACGGAACTGGCCGAGCCGTGTGGACATATGCGGATTCCAGCCGAAGCCCTCTCCTTGCGGCAACGCATTGTCCTGATAAAAATATACATAACTTTTCGGTGTAGGCAACGCATAGAACGCTTTAAGATCCAGCTTCTCGAAAAGCGGTCTAGCCGGTTCCGGAGTAACGTCTGCATACATCTGTCTGGCTTCCTCCAATGTGGCCGTATTGACGAACAAATCCCGAAACAGCGGAAACGGAAGCATGATCGTATCGTCCTTCGAGCCGGCTCGGAGTTGTTCGAAGCCTTGTCGCGTTTGGGGCGGTAACTCGTCGGTAAGCGATTCGCCATCATTCAGTACGAACGCGTCCCAGAAGACGAGGCGCTTGATGCGATCCGGCACCTGTTCCGCAACCTTCTGGATGACAGTTCCGCCGAAGCTGTGCCCGACGAGAACGAAGTTGCGGAGGTTCAGTTTCGTTATAAAATCAACCACGGACTTCGTGATCATCGCATGCGTGACATCCTTGTTCGGATCTTTGCCGTGACCTGCGTATTCCGGGGTATAGACGGCATGCCCTTGACTGCGAAGCACCGCCGCTACGCCGTCCCAGAAGTGAGCGTCAGCCCAAGAGCCATGCACGAGCACGAAGGTAAGCCGTTGCTGTGCGGGGAAACGGTATCTTTCATCCGATTCCAGGGTACCGTTGATCCAGGGCCAACTTCCTTCAGAATAAGGGGAGTAATAATAACCGGGGGGTATAAACCTGTAATCGGGATAGGCGAATGGATGAATGGGTTGGGGGTAAGGAAACATGTACAAGACATCCTCTCATTTCGACATATAGTATCAGCTTATGCCCATTTTGTTTGAGAGGTTCCTATTCTTCTATACCGCATCTTTGCCATTCGTGCTTTTAAGAACCGAAGAATCGTATCGTTTACAAACACAGGACTTTCTCGATTCATATGAGTTGTATGACTACCGCCAGGTACTACAACATAACGCGAGTTGGGAATTAGACTTGTCACCCGTTTAGCCAAGGTCAGGGAAGTCGACTTTGATCAATGTCCTGCCAACAATTGATAAAAGCGAAACCAAGGCGCCTAGAGCCATGCTATGCATCACTACACTGACTCAGTGGGGGATTAACGGACAGGTTGGTTGAACAAAAAATTGCAATAATTGCGACATAGCAATCCAAAAGAAACTATTATATTCATCATATGTTATCATAAGCATCATGCATAAATTATTGCAGACAGGTAAATATCAACTGTTAGTATCATATCCAAGGTATAGAAAGGGGTAAGGCATGGCAAATATCGAGCACTTGCAAACCGTACATGTTCCAGCGTCGAAGGTGTATGAAACTTTAACCACCGCTGAGGGACTGTCGGAAATATGGACCAATGAACTCATTATCAATAATCAGATTGGCTTTATTAATGAATTTCGATTCGGCAGCAATGATATAACTAAGATGAGAATAGAGGAATTGATCACTAATAAAAAAGTCGTGTGGCAGTGTATAGATTCAGATCCAGAATGGATTGGTACCATTATTTCCTTTGATATTGATGAGAAGAACGGGAAATCTTTTATTACTTTACGTCATATGAACTGGAAAGAAGTAACGCCATTTTATCGCTCATGTAACTACAACTGGGCTATTTTCCTTTATAGTCTCAAATCCTATTGTGAAGAGGGTGAAGGTCTCTCCTATCATAAACGTAAGTTTTAATAATTTGAGTTAAATTGCTCATTCCACTAACGGAAACGTTAGTTCAACAACTTCGCTCTAGGTACGTGATTAAGAAAACCGGATTCCTTGTAGTGTAAAGGGACCGGTTTTTTCATGTAACAAATTGCTATTTTTCAGCGATTTGTCCAATGCCATTTGAGTGCTTCTTTTTCGATTCTTTTAACAAAATTGTCTTTTCCGTCGCCGTAGCTATCAATGTCGGTTGGATATTTTTCAGCTAATTTGCTTTTTAATTCTCCGTACTCCTTGCATATTTCCGGATGTTGGCGAAGATAATCTCTGAATGCTATATGTCTTTCGATTTCTTGAATAGAATCGTACTGGAAAGCGTGAATTTGATGAGTGCGGTCATCTCCGCCTTTACGGAAATACCTTCTTCCTTTCATTCCGAATTCCCCCATCACTTCATAACCAAGATTTTCAAATCGGGTTGAGTAAGCATCCAATTCACAGATATCGTTCAAGACGAGCAAAATGTCAATGATCGGTTTTGCTTTTAAATTCGGAACAGAAGTACTCCCGATATGGAAACTGTTCACTAGTTCATCTTGAAGAATTTCCTTGATGGATTGTTCCTCTTGCAGATAGTCGGTTTCCCAATTTGGATTGTATTCTACAACTGTGACGTTCATTTCATTCCCTCTTCTCGTTAATTGGACTCCATGCCAAATCGATTTAACTTATCGCCATTTCCACCTCGGTGCATCCGATAGAGTGTTTCGATATATTTCAATCATTTTAGGGCATTACGCTATCAAATAAAAGCGGAGAAAATGAATCCATTCATTTTTTACAATCCGGTCGCTTGAATCCTTCATCAATATCCGCTTATGCCAAAAAGCCGCCCCACATCGGGACGGCCTTCGCTTAACGTTTGTTTATGTGCCGAATAGGATGATTTGAAGCTTTTCCCTGAAACTATTGCCGGACATATTAGGAAAATTCGGCTACTCCAAGGCGTCTCGTAATATCGCTTCTGCGGCCCGCTCGCCTTCCGCGACCTCAAGCAGACGTTCGGCATATTGATGCAATTGGTGCAACAGCAATCCGTTCTGTGTATCGATCTTGTTCACGCCTGTCCCGTCCGTCAACCAATCGCGATGCAACATCGTGTTGTGCTTGAAATAAAGCGTTTCGCTTGACTCGTACAAACCGAACGCGCCGAGCGGCAGCAGCATGTTGACCTGTGCCGTCGCACAGTGCAGCTCGGCGGCCTTGTCCGCCGGTACGCCATCGGCAAGAACGGCAAACGATTGTAAAATGTACACGCCTTCCTGGGCAAACGGTTCCAATCCAGGTACAAAACAAAGTTCCATATCGACGATCATGCCACGTTCGCCAATGTCGTCAAAGCGGACAAGCAACGAGTAAAAGGGGGATTCCTCGGCAGGCTCCGCCAAACGGACGGTCAGCCCCGCCGTTTCATAGTAACGGCAACATTCCTGCAAGAACGAATCCGGCATCCTCTCCGTACTGACCATAGCGACCTCCGTCAATTGTTCAATTTTTTGGCGATCAGTTCTTTGCTCGGCTTCTGCTGCTTCTTATCGATTTTGAGCCCCATGGCTTCCAGAACTTGTTTGCATTCCTCGTCTTCGCCCTTGACGCCGCCGTCGAACAGCATACCGGCCAAGTCCGTTACGATCTGGCTGTAGCATTGATCGAGGCTGTTGAACCCGCGCGCCTCCATCATCCGTTGTCTGACTTTCTCTTTGCCCAAACCGGCATTTTCCGGCTTCGCCGCTTCCGTCTCGGTGTCGAGCACGCGATCGACGAACGCCTCCTTGCGCTTGCTCTTCTTGTAAAATTTGATGATTGCGGCGATCCCGCCCAGGATAGCGGCTGCCGTAATAAGCAACGGCCCGATCGGGGAAGCCGCAGCCGCCAGCAGCATCGCTCCGCCGACGATCATCAGGGCTCCCTTCGCCGCCGTCGCGGCGCTCTTGTTTTTGTTCAAATGCTGGGTGGACGCGCCCAAATGCGCCGCATGACCGAGCTGGGTCGCATGTGCGTCGTCTGCCCGTTCGCCGAAGCCGCTCTCCAGCCCTTCCAGCTTGGCCGCATTTTTGCGTCCTTCCCGATACCCGGCTACGCCGCTGACCAGATAGGCGGCTCCCCCGACGACGGCTCCCACTCCCGCCGCCATCGTAGCCGCGCCGCTCGCCACTGTAGTCGGACCGTCCGAGGCGGTAGCCGCAAACCTCGCGAAGTCGGCCGCTCCTCCACCGCCTTCCCCGACGACAAGCTGTGCTTTGTCGGCGGCGGATAGACTGGAATCGTAATTTTGCGTGGCGTTGTACATTTGAGAGAGCGAGGCTGCGCCGCTTAAGCCGGCTGCCACCGGCGCGGCATTCGCCGCCACGGGAACCGCACTGCGCGCGCCCAGCTCCGCGCTGATCTTGGCGCTGCCGCCCGTTCCCCCTGCGGCGGACGATGTACCGATCGCCGTATAGCTGGCGTAGTCGCGTGCCTGATCGGCATTGTAATTGACTGTATCGGTCTGATTCGCCTCGCGCGATACTTCGGAGAAGCGGTTCCAATCGAAACTTTTTCTAAAAAAGCCTGTTATCATCGTATCTTTCACTTTATCCAGATCAGGATGTCTGGCATTGCCGGCCATCGCACGAATGGCGGTCATCTTTTGTCCGGGATCGAGGCTGTCGAAGTAGCCGAATAATGCCGTTTTGCCTGCCTTCTCCGCCTCGCTTTTCAACCATTTGTAGATCGTGTAGTATTCGCCCATGGAGCGCAAATTTCCATCTGTTCTTGGCGCGGCGGCGCTTGGCGGAACAGGGGCGGCAGCCTCCCCTTCTCGTTGGATCACATTGGATCGTGCCGAGGCCGGGCCGTCGGCAGCCTGGGCCCCGTCGCTCGTCCGGTCGGGCGCCCGCTGCGCCCTTCCCTGTCCTGCGACCCCCGACAGCATGCGCTGCACTGCCTGATTGCCGACCGTGCGCTGCAGCTGCATAATGTGTCCTGCGGACATCATGGAACCGCGGCTTAAACCTCCGCCGTACTCGACCGTTCCTATCGATTCGGCTTCATATTGGGGAGAAGCAGGCGTAGGAGACGGACCTGTTTTTTTGGGTTGATGCGCGGAACGGGATTGGAAATCCATGAAACCCACCTCATTATTGGAAATCGCGATAGCGGTCCGCCGAAGCTGTCCTCCTGACAAACTCGACCCACCCGCATACATTCAGTTTAGCGAATCGGAATGAAAGAATAATGAAAGTAATAGGCTAATCACGGGGAAAAACCGCGTAGCATCGGGCTTCGCGGTTTTTTTGCGGGGGTGCAAAAAAAATATCGACTCACGCTCGTCCTCTTTTTTTCTCGGAATTTGCTAAACGGCAAATCGATGGACGGGCATTAAAAAGCAACAAGCAGTAATGCTATCGGCAATTATTAGTCACGATTCAATCGTGATAGGTTCCAGTCATGCTGACTACTCTCTTATTCTTGGATATGATGCGGGCGGACTTTCGAGAAACCTCTCACAATCCAACGCAGCCATACATCCACTACCGGCCGCAGTAATGGCCTGACGATAATGTGAATCCTGCACATCTCCACAAGCAAAAACACCTGGGATTGTTGTTTGGGTTGTGCCCGGCATGACCTTGATATAACCCTTTTCATCTGTTTCAATCTGCCCATTAAGAAAAACGGTATTGGGTGTATGACCAGTAGCAATAAATATTCCGTCAGTTACGATAGTTTCCTCCTCTCCAGATTCCAAGTTTCTAACCCGAAGACCTGTCACTCCCCGACCATCTGCCATAATTTCGGTGGGCTCTTTGTTAAGTGCCCAACTGATTTTATTATTTTGCCGGACTCGATTTTGCATAATTTTTGACGCACGTAGTTCGTTACGCCGATGTACAATCGTAACCTTTGAGGCAAAACGGGATAAAAAGTTGGCTTCTTCCATAGCGGAGTCTCCACCGCCAACAACCAGAACTTTTTTATTGCGAAAGAAAAAACCATCACAAGTAGCACATGTGCTGACACCTCGACCGATGTATTCTTTTTCCCCTGGGATGCCTCCAAGTAAATTTGCAGAAGCACCCGTCGATAAAATAATGGACTTTGCTTTCATATCCTCCATGCCGTCAACCTTTAATACAAATGGACGTTTAGACAATTCAATTTCAGTAACCCATCCCCTTAAAAAACGGGCACCAAATCGTTCTGCTTGTTTCCTCATCTTTTCCATAAGCTCGGGTCCCATAATTCCATCAATGAAGCCCGGGAAGTTTTCTACCTCTGTAGTTATTGTTAATTGGCCTCCCGGCTGTGGGCCTTCGATGACTAAAGGATTAAGATTAGCTCTAGCCTGATAAATAGCCGCGGTCAGTCCTGCTGGACCTGTTCCAACAATAATGGATTTGTGCATCACTTTTCTCTCCCCTTAATTGGTTGCAACAGGACGAGATTTGCTGTGCTATTTATTCACACTGCAGACCCCTGTTTCAGGAAGTTCAAGTTCAATCTTGGCCGCGTCTTCGAGATCACCGGCAAGATAAGCGGCAATGGACCTGACCTGTTCGTATCCGGTAGCCATCAGAAATGTTGGAGCCCGGCCATAACTTTTCATGCCGACGATATAAAAGTCATTCTCTTGATGTTGCAGCTCCTTCTGACCATGAGGTCTAACCGTCCCGCAGCTATGAATGTTCGGGTCGATCAATGGCGCCAAACTCTCGGCGCTTTCAGTAGTCGGATCGATGTTTAGTCGAATTTCCCTTAAGAAGGAGAAGTCAGGACGGCTACCTGTGTTTACAATCATCTGATCAATTCCGTTAATTTCCATCTTTTCGCCATTCGTAGTTCCTAAAACTTGAATTTGTTCTCCTATTTTTTTGAGGCGTTCAATGTGGTAAGGGGTGATCACTTGGATCTGACCTGCATTCACAAGCTGGTGTATCCGGCTCCCAAGCTCGCCTCTCGCTTCCAGTTGATCGTTCTCTTCCCCGCCGTAGGCTTCCTCAACTCGTTTTTTCCTCATGATCCAGACGAGATCGGTTCTAGGGTCCACTTCTTTAAGCTGTACCAGATCCAGCAAAGTGTTCAGTGCGGAGTGTCCGCTCCCGACCACTGCAACACGCTTGCCTTTGTATTTAGCTTGATTTGCGGTCGTTAATTCGGGAATTCCGTAGAAGACATGCTGCTGTACGGATTGCTCATCTTTGGTCCAAACACCGCTGGCGTACAAAGGGTTTGGATGTCCCCAAGTCCCCGATGCATCCAGGACAGCTCTTGCCTCTATTGTTTCGGTACCGCCTTCTGTCTCCACATAAAGCACGAACGGTTGTTTCTCGCGACCGACAGATTTCATTTTGTCGATGTCTCTTCTGCTGATGGCGACGACTTTAGAATTGAACCTGATATTCGGCTTAATTGGAGGCAAGTTCGCAAGAGGTTCGAGATACTGCTCCACAATTTCTTTCCCAAGCGGCAGTTCGTCAGGCGATGGCGCTGTCCAGCCTTGGTCAAGAAGAAGAGACCGGGCTGCCTTATTGATGTTGTATTGCCAAGGCGAAAAAAGACGAACATGTCCCCATTCTCGGATGTTGTGGCCAACCTTGAGCCCAGATTCGAGAAGAATGAATTTCTGATTGCGATTGGCCAATTCCGCTGCTGCAGCCAGTCCAATCGGCCCTGCGCCAATGATGGCAACCGGGAGCCCCGCGTGCTCGGAAGATAGTCCAACTAATTGAGACTCCTCGGTGTTTGCAGGTACTGAACAACAGTCGGTTGGTGTCGGACCACAGCAGCTATTCGTAACTGCTTTGAATTCAATGTTTTTCATCAATCATTGCCTCCCTAAAATACGCATCAATTTTTTTTGATTCGTTATTTAAAAAAAGATTTTTTAATTTGGATCCGGATAAAATATGCAGCATAGCTTTTCTGATAATAATCCTTTGATTTCCTTTTTGTTTAGTTCATAATAATTCCACTTTCCAATTCGTTCCATCAGGATCAGATTCGCATCCAACAGAGTTTTGAGGTGATAAGAGAGCTTAGATTGCGGCAGTTCCAAAAGATCAGTGAGGTCGCATACGCAAACTTTCCCTTTTCGATTCAGTTCATGTATGATTTTTAAACGATTCTTATCCGACAAAGCTTTAAACTTTTGCTCATACGTATTTAAGGTTGCATCATCGATTGACGGGGAGTTCACGTTATCACCTTCTTAGCAATTCATCAAATTTTATTGATGTGTTCAGTGTAACAAATGGATATCAAACAGTCAACCATCAATTTTTTTTGATGAGTAAAAGATTGTTTCGGAAAATTCGTAACCGCTTCAAAGTCGAGCTGGCAGCCTTCGGTTGCTTCTGGATGGTGCCTCCGCCAAAGGATGGATGGGCGCGTCCTCTTGGTATAATTGGACATAACAAGCTATCCCTTGGCGAAGCGCACGAGGGTTCTCAAATTCGTTCATCTTGTTCGTTCATAATGGCTTGACTTCGAGACGGCCGAACTTACTCGAATCTGTCTGGTTTAGCCCGGGTCTTTTGTACCCGCCAATTTCATGAAATTTTCGGCGGCCAAACGAATAGCCAAAACGCTGCCTGTATTGAGGGAATTATCAAAAAACAGGACATGCTTGTTTTTCACGGCATTCAATGATTGCCACACGGCCAGAGCTTCCTTTTCTTGGAACGCTGCCTTTGCAACGGTAAGATCATGCTGGATAATGATATAATCCGGATTCATTTCCACCAATGCTTCCAGGGAAAGCACGGCGCCGTCTTTCGGATATCCATTCGGCTTCGCCAGACCAAAGCCCGTCGTTTCGTTATAGTACGTCGTGTTTGCGGTCCCCTGGGCGGTAAAATTGGACTTTCCGTCCACCCTCAGCAAGGCAAAACTTTTCTTCTTCAAATCACCCATCTGCGCTTTCGTTTTCTCGATCATATCTTTGGTTTCCTGGATAAGCCGCTCCGCCAATTCCTCTTTGCCAATAATCTGGGCGCATATCATCGTTGCATTTTCCCATTTATCGCTATAGTCGATTTGGATAATAGGAGCGATCTTGCTTAACTCTTCATACTTCGAGTCAATATGACCTTTAAAGGTTACAATCACATCAGGCTTTGAAGCGATAATCGCCTCCAAATTCAATTCCCTGCCGTTGCCCAAGTCTGCTATCTCGGCCTTCCCTTTATATGGCTGCAAAGTAGCGAATTCCTTCATCACATTCGCTGCATTGCCCGAGGCGATCGGAGGCGTGTCCAACGCGAAAAAGTAATCCAAATACAAGGGATGGAGCACCGCTATACGCCCCGGCCGTTCCTTGAGCACTACTTTATTACCGGTAGAGTCCGTTATCGTTCTTGGCCATGCGCCCTTCTTGGACTCGCCGGCTTCAGGCGTGCTCGCACCTTTTGGCTGCTCGCTTTTGGCGCTTGTGGAAGGCGTGTTCTCTGCAGGCGCTCCGGAACATCCGGCCAGTACTCCTATCGAAATAATAAGCGCAACAATCAAGCAAATCCATCTTTTCATCTGGCTTCCTCCAAATAGTCTCGCATACTTATGTTTCATCCCTACCGGCTGCTAAATACTTAAATGGTCCCTCAAAGTCGAGCCAGCATATTCGCTTTTGAACAATCCCCGTTCCACCAACTTCGGCATCAACTGCTCAAAAAACAACTCCATCGACTTTTCCGACCCGCCCGGCAGCGCTATAAATCCGTCGATCGCCCCTGCTTCGAATCGCTGGATAATATCGTTCAGCACATCCTCAACCGTTCCTACCGAAACCCAGTGTGCCGATCCGACAACTTCCGGCCTTGCCAAAACCTCGGCTACTGTAGGCTGATGGTTGCTAATATATCTGCGCAGCAGCTCGGCATGCGTCCGGCTGCGAACCGGTTGATTCGGGTCGGGCAGCATGTCGGCCGTCACGCGATCCTTGAGCTCCACATCGGATAAATCCAGGCCCAGAACCGATTTCAGCGAAGCCAGTCTGCGCTCGGTACTTAAGTGGGCGTTGGTTGCATCGAATAATGCCTGCGCCTCCACGCGCGTGTCGGCCAGGAAAAAGTAGAGTCCCGGCAAAACCTTGATCGAGTCCGGAACGCGGCCATGCTCTTCCGCTCTTTTTCTCAGATCGTGACGAAGCTCCACCCCCGACTCGAGATCGGGCATTGCCGCGAAAATGGCATCCGCTACCGAAGACGCAAAATCTCGTCCAATATCCGAGGCGCCCGCTTGAAATAAAGGAATCGTACCCGATTGGTGAGCGGGAAGCGTAAGCGGTCCCTTGACCGTGAAAAACTCGCCGTTGTGATTGATCGGCGAAACTTGCTCCGGATCGGAAAACTTGCCCGTCTCGCGGTCAACCAGGATCGCTTCGCACGGGAAGCTTGCCCATAGTTCGCGCACCACATTCGTAAATTCCTTGGCTTTCGCATACCTCACCTGCGGAGAAGGCATGGGCACATCGCCGAAATTTTCTGCTCCTTCGATCGAAGTGACAATGTTCCAACCGACACGTCCGTTGCTAAGCCAATGCAATGATTGGAGCTGCCTGGCGACCACATACGGCGGATTAAAGGTAGTGGAAACCGTCGTAACCAGTCCGATCCGCTCTGTCTCGCGAGCAATCGCCGCAAACATGAGCGTAGGGTCGGGACTGCCAAAATTAGCGGAATCGCCCAGCATTTGTGGACTTATATAAAGATAATCCGCTCGGAACAGAAAATCGAGCTTTGCCTTCTCTGCCAGCTTGGCCAATTCGATGTAATAATCGATCGACTCCATTCTCTCCACGCCGCTGTCCGGATGCCGCCAACCGTGCCCCTTCATCCACGTTGCCGATAATGAAAATCCAATGAATAATGGTTTATTTGCATTCAACTTGCCGCTACCGTCCTTTCCTGTACGATAAAATAGTCATCCTCTCGGGGTCGCCAATCGGATGCACATGATTGAAGAACGAATTGTTCATTATCGCTTCAACAATAACGATAATCATTCTCAGTAATCAGTGTAGCAGGGACTTCCATAAAAGCAAATACATAAATAACAAATGGAACATGCACAATTATCAAAATCGATCTCCGTTTTCGGTGAAATTGTCTACTACGTTCTCGATGCAAAAGACTGCCAGTTGTCCTGGCAGCCTGTCCGTCATGGACGGCCGACAACCGTGTAATCGTTTTTCCCGGTGCAATCGATTCCTTATGCCAACCCGTAGAACCGGATGTAGCCGCGACAACCCGATTGCTTCCCGAAGACAGTGCGTAGTAGTCGCGGGCTTTTCATCAAACGGAAAAAGCGCTCCGATAGATCGAGGCACATTTCCGCGAAGATTGCATCAAAGCGAGGGGTCGATTCAGGAGATCGCCATGCACCTTGGCTTCTCCAAAACGTCATATTTTTGCAGCGTGTTCAAGACGCGCGTCGGCTCCACCCCGCTGCAATACCGCAAAAGCAATCTGGATTTGGCGTGATGGCTTAAGTCCATATTCAAGCAATCGTTTTGGGAAATCGCATAACTCCTTTTTTATTTATGACAAGACTTGTCACTATTATTGGATACAATAAGATTCAAGTCCAGCTGAATAGCTGAGTAAAAAGGAGCTGTATGACGATGACCGTACAATTGACCGCTTTTTTCATGATGGACGGAAATGCAAAACAAGCTATCGAATTTTACAAAGATGCATTGGAGGCAACCGTCCTTTTCAGTCAAACCTATGGTGACGCACCGGAAAATCCCGCATCCCCGCTGCCTGCCAGTATGAAGGATTTGGTAGCACATGCGGTTTTACAAGTCGGCATGGCCAAAATCATGGTTGCCGATATGGGTCCCGGCATTCCTCATCGAAGCGGAAACCAAGTCCAAATCTGCATTACGACCAACGAAATCGAGAAAACGAAGAGGTTTTACGAGCTATTGAAGCAAGAAGGTCAGGTCGAGACCCCGCTGCAACAAACTCATTTTAGCCCCGGGGTTGCCGTCGTTACCGACAAGTTCGGTGTAGTCTTCCAAATTGTCACGATGACCTCGGAAGAAGCGGCCATTCGAGGACATCAAAAGGAAATTTGATGGTAACCAACCTTCATCCTCAATTGAAATTCGCTCCCGCTCGAATATGAACCGTCCGGTTCGTCCACGTATCGATGGGTTCGTGATCTTGCGAGCCCATCCATTCCTTTTTGGGCAAAAAAATTCCCCTCCAAGTAGCGGTTTTTGATAAAACCGGTCAACTTAAAGGGGAGCTATCATCTACCGCAGCCCTATGCATACGTAAGAGGTATTAATTCAAGTATTTTCCCGTGATCGACTGCTCCGCATGGATGATCTGCTCAGGCATTCCCTCGAACACCACCTGGCCGCCCTTGCTGCCTCCGTCAGGTCCCATATCGATGATCCAATCCGCTTGGCTGATCACGTCGAGATTGTGCTCGATGACGATCACCGTATTGCCCGCATCGACGAGCCGGTTCATGATCTCCAGAAGGTGACCGATATCCGACATATGCAGACCGGTCGTCGGCTCGTCCATCACGTAGATACTGCCCTTCTTATGCAGTTCGCTTGCCAGCTTAATGCGCTGGCATTCCCCGCCCGAAAGCGTACTGAGCGGTTGGCCGAGCGTGATATAGTTCAGCCCCACGTCGCTCATCGCCTGGAGCTTGCGCACAACCTCTTTCAGCTGAAAAAACTCCAATGCCTGCTCCACCGTCATCTCCAGCACTTCTGCGATGGACTTGCCGTTTAGCTTGTACGCGAGCACTTCTTCCTTGAAACGTTTGCCTCCACATACTTCGCACGGCAGCTTCACGCTATCGAGGAAGGCAATGTCCGTATATACGACACCCAGTCCTTGGCAGTTCTCGCAAGCCCCCTTGGAATTGAAGCTGAATAAGCCTTGATTCACCTTGTTTGCGGCAGCGAACGCCTTGCGCACATCATCCATTATGCCTGTGTAGGTTGCAGGATTCGAGCGTGTTGACACGCCTACCGCCGATTGATCGATGACGATCGCATCCGGATGCTGGCCGAGGAATACTTCATTTATCAGCGAACTTTTGCCCGAGCCCGCGACACCCGTAACCACTGTCAGCACTCCTGTCGGGATATCAACGCTTACGTTCCGAAGGTTGTGCAGCGTGGCATCTTTGATGGACAGCTTGCCGGACGGCTGCCTACAATCGTGCTTCAGCCGAAACGGCCGCTTCATATGGGCACCCGTCAGAGTAGCTGCTTCCAGCAGGCCTTGAAAGCTTCCTTCATACACGATGGTACCGCCTCTGCTGCCGGCGTGAGGCCCGACGTCGACGATATGATCCGCCACCTTGATCACATCGGGATCATGCTCGACGACAATCACGGTATTGCCCTTGTCGCGCAGCTTCTGCAGCAGCTCATTTAACCGGTGTACATCACGAGGGTGCAGACCAACGCTGGGCTCATCGAAGATGTAAGTAACGTCCACCAGGCTGCCGCTCAGGTGCTTGACCATCTTGACGCGCTGCGACTCGCCGCCGGACAAGGTATCCGTTTCACGGTCCAGCGTCAAGTAGTCCAGTCCGATGTCCACCAGATGCTGCAGCCGCTCGGCCAGCGACTTGACGATCGGCGCAGCGACAGCATTGTCAATCTCCCGCATGATGCGGATGAGGTGTCCGACCTCCATGGAGGACATGTCCGCAATGTTGAGTCCATTGATCCTGCAGTTTAGCGCAGCTTGATTGAGTCTGGCACCGCGGCAGCTAGAGCAGGGACCTTCGGTGATATACGGCGCTACCGCTTTTTGCGTGCGCTCGGACTTCATCTTCACATCCTGCTTGATGTATTTATTGGTAAACTTCTCGATGACGCCTTCCACCGTAATATTCGTTGCCTTGCCGGCGAAATCCATCTGGATTTTCCTTGCCTTGGCATACAGCAGTTGCTCCAGTTCTTCATCCGAATAATCGCTCAGCTTCTTATCGAGGTCGAAGTCCCCCGACTGCACGACCATATTCCATTCCCAGCCGCCCACCGAATAGTCTGGCAGCAGGATAGCCCCTTCGTTCAACGACTTGGACTTGTCCAGCGCCTTGCTCATGTCGACGCCCAGCCTGCGGCCGATCCCGTTGCACTCGGGACACATGCCTTGCGGATCGTTAAACGAGAACAGGTTCACCGGCCCGACATGGGGCTGGCCGACCCTGGAGAAGAGAAGACGGAGAATGGGGGAAATATCCGTGATTGTACCCATCGTAGAATGGGAGCCGCCGCCTAGCCGCTTCTGATCCACAATAACAGCCATGCTCAGGTTCTCGATCGCGTCCGTATCCGGCTGTGGATAGCGCGGCAGGAAATTGCGCACGAACAAGCTGAAGTTCTCATTCAGCAATCGCGTCGATTCTGCGGCGATCGTATCGAAGACGATCGAGGACTTCCCGGATCCGGATACCCCGGTGAAGATCGTGATCTTTCGCTTGGGGATGCGTAAGGATACGTTCTTGAGATTGTTTTCCCTGGCACCCGTAATTACAATATGCTCCTGATTCGATTCGCTCATGCTACCATCCTTCCGATAAAGTGCCTACTCCTGTCCCATTGTACCATTCATCGCGCTTGGTAAAACAGGCAACCTGAATTTTCGCCCCATTTGTTATATCCGGGTGGCGATATAGCGTTCCCTCTCTTTATCCGTAAGCAGCCTGCTAAATTCGGCCGGAGGGTCCGAAGCAGACATAAACCGGCTGCCACCTACATGCAGCCGGTTTATGCGGATTCGGGTCAAGCTTGCGTTTATTGGTCCAACACCTTTTCCAACTCGCCGCACCATTTCCCCCAGCCATACTTGGCTCCTTCGACTCCTTGAGGATTGGAGAATCCGGTTTGGTCAAGATGAAGATTAACCTTGCCTTCCCCTAAGTCCTGCAGCGTCCAGGTGACCGTGTGCTTCTCCCCTCCGCTGGCCCAGGTATAGGACACTCGGTTTGGCTCGTCCACGATAAGCACTTCGCCTTCAATAAGTCCATCCCACCATTCGGTCGGCTGCGTGCGAAACTGAAAACGATGTCCTACGACGGGCTTAAAATCATTCTCCATCGCCTGACCGGAGTGGATGTTGACTACCCATTTCGCCAGCTTGTTCGGATCGGTTAAGGCAGTCCACAGCTTCTCGATCGATGTCGTGTACTGAAAATCCAAAGACAAGGATAAACTCATTCTTCTTCCTCCTCTAATAGTTGGTTTAAGCGCAGCATATTCGTACTCCAAAACCTGTTGTAAAAAGCGACCCAATCCTGAATTTCTCGGAGCGGAGAGGCGTTTAGCCTAAATCTTGTTTCTCTGCCGACTTTTCGGTCGAGCACCAATCCGGCCTCTTTAAGAATGGTCAAATGCTTGGATACCGCTGTTCGGCCCATCTCAAACTGCACCGTCAATTCATGAAGTGGTATCTCCTCTGCCTCTGCCAGCAAACGAATCAATCGGCGCCTGGTTGGATCTGCAATCGCGTCAAATACATCCCGCAACTGGTTGTTTTCGCTCACAACACCCTCTCCTACATATTGCGTACTCCTTTGTTTCCTTCTTCTCATTGTTTGTAGTTTCAAGTGAAACTTATTCAGGTTCCCAACTATTCCAAATGACTAACCGCAAATTGGACACCATTTGGTGTCTGTTTGATTTTATGACACCACATGGTGTCGTGTCAATACCATTTTTAAACTTAAGAAATCCAGTTTTCATAAAGCGGATGACCCCTTTATAGACTACCGTCCATATTTCCCCTCATTATCGTCATCAATTCATTCTCTTTAGCCTGCGATTCAAGTATGCATCATCTAGAATCATTGCATGCTTAAAGCTATTTGTGGAAAATTTAGGATCGACACAAACCACTTGTTCGCCAGTCTTCTACACGGCCGATGATCCTGCGCCTTCAACCGCTTGCTCCGCACCTGACTCGTGGGAGTGGTAGATCGCAGCGACAACCTCGGCGATGCTCTGGCCGTAGGCTCCGGATATTCCCGGTTCGCACCCACGCTCGATCGCATTCAGCAAGTCGTCCCATTGAGCCTGAAATGCATCGGGCTCGCCTTCCAGCTCAACCGGCTCTAACGACTTCCTTATCTTGTCACCGATCCACAGCTTGTGGCTGCCCTCCAGCTTCAATTGGCCGTCCGTGAACAGCAGATCCATTTCGTTCATCATCACGTTATGGTAACCGCTGAGCGCAACATTTGCGGTAATGCTAGATTCGGTCTGCATAAGCAGATTCGCGCTCCCTTCCACATCTCCCCTTTCTCCGAAAAACGTAAGACTCGCCTTAACTTTCGTAACCCGGCTGCTTGTCAGCCATTGAAGCTTGTCGACCGAGTGGCTGCCGATATTGATAGCGATCCCGCCCCCCGACTGCGCCTTATTCAGGAACCAGGCCGGACGATTAACAGCAAAGTAATCACCCCATCTGCGTTCGGTCATCATAATGAGCCTTCCAAGCCTTCCCGATTCGATGATTTGCTTGGCTTTGACCATGGCCGGGTAATAGCGCTGCATATGGCCGACCGCGAGTGTAACGCCGCTGGAGCGAGCCGCTTCGTTGATCTCGAAGCATTCCTGCACGTTCATCGCCATCGGCTTCTCGACGAGCACGTGGCAGCCTTGGCGGGCGCACCATATGGCCGCTTCTTTATGCAGAAAATGAGGCAGCGTGATCACCGCGATATCCGGCCGCTCCGCCGCCACCATTTCCTTGTAATCGGTATAGGCGGCGATCGCGTAGTTCGAAGCCAGCTGTTCCGCCCTGCTCCGATTAATGTCCGCAACCGCAGCAAGCTCGGTTCTTCCGTTTTGATGCAGCGTTTGCAAGTGGGTATTCGCGATGATCCCTGCTCCTATGACAACTGCCCGGTATGGTTTCATAACATCTATCCTCTCTTGAAAAGACAAGGGGAAGCCGATCAAGCGGCATTCCCCTTCAGCTTTATCTGTATCTTTTATTAGTTCGTCGTTACTTTGAGCGCGTCAAACGGTATCACATTGCCCGTCGAGCCGGCGGCATGCTGCCACAACGCTTCGATTCGCAGCACATGCGCCCCTGGCGCAAGCGGCCCCGTCTGAAACACTTCTTGCTTGTAAAGAATCGGATTGTTGTAAAAGTCGATGACTCCTGCATATACGCCGTCGACATAAACCGCGCCTTTGCCTCGCGCCGTGTGACGGTCGGTGACCAGCGTTGCCGCTGTGCCGTAGAAAGGAATGTCCGCGTAAGCGTTTTTCTCGAAAGCCAACTTCATCGTACCGCCCGAGTAAGCGGAGTAGGAGTACGATCGCCAATCCCCGGTATACCGCACCATAGGATCGCTATCTTCTACGACAGCAGGCTGCTGCTGCGGGGCGACAATGGCGATAGCATCCGATCCGCGGGATACTATGCCCTTCGCATCGATCGCATACACTTGATACCAGCCTACTGGCAGGCCGCTCGTGTTCAGTGATCCCGGCACGCCAGCCGCGACCGGCACGTTCCTCCCTCCTGCGCCCGCGCCTGCCTGCTCGATCTCGCTGCGTTCGGCCGGAGTAGCGGCCGGAATCAGATACAGCGTGCCGCTGCGCGAGCTTGTAGCCGTCAAAGCATCGCCCTGTACGAGCGCTCCCGCAGTTACTCCCGTAAGGCGAACGTCCGACGGCATCACCTGCAGCGCATCGAAAGAAGCGTTGTAGCCGGTCGAACTCGGTTGTTTCTCCCAGAGCGCTTCCAATCGGATGACGTGCACCCCTTCTTCCAGCGGCCCTGTATCGAACACCTCCTGCTTGTAGCGGATCGGGCTGCTGTAGAAATCGATCGTGGCAGCATAGACCCCGTCGACATAAATCTTCCCTTTGCCGCGCGCGGTGTGAAGATCCGCAATGACCTTGGCGGAAGCGCCATAGAAAGGAATTTCCATATAGGCTCCCTTCTCCCGGCCCAGCGTCAATGTTCCGCCCGAATAGTTGGACGAACTGAAAAGCTCCCATTTGCCGACATACGTAATGTACGGGCTTGTGTCCTCCATCCTCTCCACATCGGTCGGCAGAATAACGATCTCTTTGCTCGGGGACACCAAACCCCTGTCGTTGATCAGATACACGCTGTATTTGCCACCGCTTAGGGCGGTCGTGCTCAATACGGCCGGAACGTTTGCCGTCGCTTGCGCCCTCGCACCATACACACTCGCGCTCACCGTTTCAATGGACGCCTTGACGGGCGGCGTACCCGCAGGCACCAAATGAACCGTTCCATCGCTATTTCCCGTCGCGTTCACGGGATCTCCCTTCGCCACTAGAGCGGGCGTTACCTCCTTCAGCACCGGAGGTAAGCTGCTCAGCGTGAGCGACACATTCGACGTTTGGCCGGGAGCGGCATATACCGCATCCGAAACGTTCCTCGCGTACCCGTCGCTGGATGCCGTTACCCGCTGTTTGCCGGCCGGGATATGGGGGATCGTAAACATCCCGTTTGCATCGGTGACCGCCGCAAGGTTGGTATACCCGGTCACATGAACGGCCGCCCCCGGTATCGGCGTGCCGTTCTCCGTGTAAACGGCGCCGGTGACGGAGCTGGTGAGCGGAGGCGGCCCCCCGTAAACTTGAGCGCTTACCGTACCGGACCAAGAGAACGTATGGGTTCCCGTCCAACTGCGGCCGGGATAGAACGTTTGTCCGGACGTGCCGTCCTCCATTATCTCGAAGCCCGGATCTTGTTCGGCAAGCACAACGATCGATTTCGCTCCATCGCGCAGCACTTGCCCGATTTGAAAGCCTGTAGTGCTGTGATCGGGGGCGCTTACGAATATATAATCGCCTGCCGCGGCTTCGGGAATCGCCGCGTCCACAACGAGCGCATCGTAGGCGTCGCCTTTCGCGGCGCGTTTCGTACCGCCGACGATACCCGTCATCGCGAGGCCCGCTCCCGTGATTTGCCGATCGCCTTTCTGAAGCAGCGTACCGCCCGATAGCGACATTTCCCGTACTTCCCCGTCCTTCAGCCGGATCAGCCCCATCTCCCCGACCATCGTCACATCGCCTGTCGTCATCGGCAGCTCCGGATGCGCCGGATTGCTCAGCAAAATATCCGTCGTATCCCCGTAGACGACCCGCACCGCCGCCGCTCCTTCCGGAGCCTGCTCGAGCGGAAGCCGGTCTATCGCTTCGATTCGGGCTTCGCGTCCGCGGAACGGCTCCAGCACAGTCATAAACGTGCTCTGCAGATTCGTTCCGTCCCGCCTCAGCACCAGCTTCGGCATCGTGTACTTCACCACTTCGTCGTTGTTATCCATCGCTGAGCCTTGAAGACGGATCGAACGGAGAGACGGAGAACGTCCCAAGTACAGCTCGTTACTGCCCGGCTCGAGCAAGCCGGTTATGTTCAGTTTCGCCTGCTCCTTGCCGCCCGACTGCGTGACGAGCGTCACCTCGTAACGGTCGCCGTTTAGCTGCGCCTGCTTCACATCGCGTACGTATATATATCCCGGGTACTGCCCTTCCGCACTGCCGCTGTCGCTATTGCTCGTCGGCTGCACCACGTTCGTCCCCGGAGGGAGCAAATACGGCCCGTAATCGGTAAGCGGCATATCCGTCGCAAATTCGGCATCGCGGTTTGCGTCTCCTTGCAGCGTATATTCATGCCGGCTTCCTCCCTTGACGCGGAACAGATCCAGCACATAACCCTGCTCGCCGCCGCCACCTTCGAACGGCACGAACCACGGCTCCCTGCTGTATGTCTCCGTCACGCCGTACGCTGACTTGTAGTCGGCGCGCATCGCCTGGAAGAGGCCGCCTTCCGTTACGAACGCCTCTGCGTTGCCGCCCTGCTTCGCCTTGTCGCCGTTCACCATATTTTTACTGTCGACCACAACCGTGTTATGGCCCATCGTCGATAGCGCAAACCAGCGGTAAAACGAATTATGCGTATAGCCGAGATCGGGCAGCAGCTCCTGGCCTTTCGCATACAAGTTCAAGTTCAGCGGGTCGTAATGCTCATGGCCGTATTTCGGCTGGAAACCCATATACAGCTGCGTCTGCCCCGGTCCCGTTCCTCCGGCCAGCCGGCCGATTTTGGCCGCGGGCAGCAGGAAGGAGCCTGCGTCGATTTGCGGATCGGGCGGTCTGTTGTTCGCCCATGTATCGGTGATCGGCACCACTTTTCCGTCGGGATATACCAGCTTGTTCGCATTGTCCACCGCCCGCCGGATGACGGGGAATAACTGCTCCATATCGAGATTGTCAAACCGGATGCCGGTTCGCGGCGATACGTAACCGGGCGGATCGCTCCAGCCCTTTAGCTGGTTTGCTACGTCCCTCAGCCCGTTAACGGTCTGCAAGTGATAGCTGGGCGTCACCTCCTGCCAATAGCCGTCCGACAGAAACATTCGGGTCGCCAGGCTTCCGATCAGCTCGACGACGCGATGCATATAGTCCGGCTCCCCGAGCGCCTTGCCTACTTCGATTAGCCCTTTCCACGGTTGAAACGACATATTGCCCAAATAGTCGGGATACGTCAGCACAAATTCCGCGGTCGGCACGATCATCCCCTGAACGATCCGCTGCTCGACATCTTCGCCGGCTTCCGCATTCAGCAGCGCGAACGCGTTCGTCCGCTTCAGTTCGGCATAAGCCTTGATTAAGGGGGTCAGTTGGGGCAGATCGCTGTACCACCATCGCTCCCATATGCCTCCCCAATAAGCGTACGGAGGGCCCGAGCGTTTATCCGCCGACAAATTCGCATGAAAACTGCCCGCCACCCGGTCGACGGTCGGATTATAGCCTTCGTACGCTTTGGCGAATGCGTACAGCAGGCGTGCCGCGCCAAGCGGATCGGACTTCAAGAGCGCCGCCGTTTGCGAGATCGCCCGGCTTTTTTGCAAATACCACAAATGAGCCGTAATGAAATACCGCTTGCCGGAAGCATCCTCGTAATACGGGATCGAGACCGTTTCGCCTTTCGCATTTGTGACCGAGAGCGTCTTGTCCTCTACAAACTGCGCGTTCGGATACACGGTCCCGGTGCGCGAAGCTTTCAAGCTTAGCCCGTCCGCGGATAACGTGTATAATCCGCCCGGATACAGCTCCGGCATTTCCGGCAGGCCGACGAAAATGAACCCCGGCTGCGGTGGAATCAGCGCTTTGATCCGCTGCACTTCGGCGGACGGCGAACGATATACAAGCGTTGTCACCCGCGTTTCCGGCTCCGGTTCATAGGCAGAGGAGCCTGCCGATACGAGCGCCTCCCGGTCGAACGTGAGCCGGGCTACCCCTTTCCCGGTTGCCGGGTTGGGCGTGAAAACCATACCCAGTTGATACGTTCCGGTGGCAAGCGGAGCCGGATGCTGGAAATCCAGCTGAAGGAAGCCCCCGTCTTCGCTCCATGCATACTGGCCCAGGCTTTGCCATACGCCCCCCGGCTCCTTCCACGTCAACTCAACGGAAGACTGTTTCAGCGTTTGAGCGTCCATCTGGCCGAGTCCATCAGCTTGTAAAGCGGTGAGCGTCGTCTTCAGCCTCTTCTCCGTAAATCCTCGATACAGCAGCTCCGTGCCCGCTTCGTTCGGGTGCCACGGCAGCATCGCTGTTCCGCCCCCCACGATCGATTCCGGCAGCCGGGAGAAGTAGACGGTTCCCATCCGATCCTGATCGATCACGCTTGCCCGCATACGGGCATCCGGACCGCTATTATGCCAGTGATCGGACTGCCGGACCGGCACCCAGGAGCTGAGCGGCTGCGTGTATAGATTGTGCACATGCATAATGTTCAACCGCCATTCATCTCCAGCCAACACGCCTCCCGGTGCAATCGAGGAAAGCGGTACGGCAGCCTCCACGATTCGGCGATCCGACTGTACCGATGTGGCGTACGTAAACGCCCCGACGACATGTTTGCCTTCGTCCGCCGCTAAATAGGCCACGTCAGGCGACGGGTTCCAGATCGTTGTCAGGACGGGAGCCTGTGCGGTCGGGAGCGGAATTTTCACCGCATAATAATCGTCAGCCCCGGCGGACGGCCGAAGGAGAATGTCTATGCTCGCAAGTGTATCCGCTTCCGTGAGGGCAATACTGCCGCCGATATACAGCTGATTATCGTCGTAAGCGACGCGGTATTCCGCCTCTTGGGACAAGGATTGGCTGTAAAAAGCCGTTTTGAAATCGCCAAGCTTCGCAGCGCTTCCCCATACCGTCTCATCCAGGGAACCGTCGATCGCAGGTGCCGATCCCCATTTCGGAAGCACGGCCCATTTGCCTGAATCGTAGGCAACCGGCTCAGGGGCCTCCGCCAGCAACCCGCTGCCGCCCGAAGCCGCTTCGGCGGCAGGAGGAATAACCCCGACCGGTTGTAGTAGAAGAACTGCCGCGAGACAAACCGCCGTTTGGAACTTGAACCGTTTTCCCATGCCCCATCCCTCTTTCCCTCGTTACTTGAACAGCTCCGCCAGCTTCTGATCGAGCTTCTCGCCTTCGCTCCGCAAAGCTGTATTCATATCCTCCTGTCCGAGCACGGCTTTCTGATAAGCATTAAAAAAGAAAGTATGGCCTGGAGTTTGGGCCCTCACCACGTCGACGGAAGTGAACTGCGACGGGGCGAACTTTTCCGGGATCAGCGACTTCACGTTTTTATCTTTCAAATAAGGCACTTCCTTGCCGAATTCGGCCATGCCGGCTACCCGGTTTTTAAGAATCGGCAGCATCCCTTTGCGGGCCAAATGATTTTGGAATTCCTCCGAAGTCAAATAAGCGATCGCATCGAAGGCCTCCTGCTTATGCTTGCTCGTTTTGGTAACGTAGAAGTAAGTCGGATATGTCTGCGCGCCCATTCCGGGCTTATCCGGGAGCTGAGGATACGAGACTACGTCCCAATTCAGCGCATCCTTGTAGTTGGATAGTCCGTACACCGCAAAGTGCAGAAACATGGCCGCCTTGCCGTCCGGGAACAGCTTCTGCTGGGGGCCGAGGCTCCAGTTCTGCGCATTTAGCCCATTGCCCGGAATATTCGATACGCCCGCCAGCAGCTCCATCGTTTTCCGGAACGGCTCGGAAGTAAAGGCCGCCTTCCGGGTTTTCAGGTCGATATACGAGGCGCCGAACTGATTTAAGGCGAAGTTCGCCGACGATGACATCGCCAGGCCGTAATACTGGGTTCCCTCGTCCGTACGGGACATTCGCTTCGCCAGATCGTATACTTCGCTCCAGGTCATTCCATCCTTCGGCGCGGCTACGCCGAATTTGGAAAACAAGTCCTTGTTATAGAAAAGCGCCAGCGTATTCGTAAATACCGGCAGCCCGTACATGCCGCCGTTCGCAAAACCTTTCTGCAGCTCTACCGCCGTCTGTTCCAACCGACTCAAATCGAATTTGCTTTTGGCCATATACTCCGAAATATCGTTCTGCAATCCATACTGAATGAGGGAATCGGCCTGGCCGATCGACATGAACAGCACATCGATCGTATCGCCGTTCGTAATCATGGTGTCGAGCTTGTTGCTTCCCGCCGGCTTGTGCTTGACGGTTATATGCGGGTACTTGGCCTGTATTTTGCTTCCGAACGTATCCATGAACGTCTCGTCATAGTCCGGAACCTGGGAATAAAAGACGAGCTCCACCGGTTCTTTTTGATCCGGCGCCTTGGCTCCCCCCGGGTCCGACTTGCTCGCCTGATTCGAACAAGCGCTTACTAGAATACTGGAGCCTCCAATCATTACAACTGCTCCAACCGATGCCAGCTTCTTTCGAATTCCCATATGGTTCTCCCCCATCTAATCTGCTTTTTCCGTATGCAGCAGCTCTTAATCGCTCAAAGCTTCACTTAATCGTTCGCCTAATTCGTCCTCATCGATCATATTCGCCCAATACAGCTTTAACTGGCTAGACAGCGACTGGAAGGCCGCGAACGAGATGCGCGTATCGGCATGCGTTCGAAACGATCCCATCGTTTCGCGGAACAGCATATAGCGGCTCGGCGTATAAATCATCCTGTTTCCCGGCTCCATCGGCAAAGTCGCCAGTCCGGGAATACTCAGCGTGTGCTGATAAATGTAAGATTGCGCCTCTTTCGAAGCCAAAAAATCGACGAACAGCCTTGCCTCCTCCTTGTGTCCGGAGCTACTGTTAATCCCCGCCCCCAGCGTAATCAGCAGCGTCCTCGGGCTGTCCATATAAGGGACCGGCGAAATATCGTATTCGATCTCCGCCTCGTTCCAGCTGTTCAAGCCCATATACGTGTTCAGCGTCATGGACAGCTTCCCTTCCACAAACATCCGGTAAACATCGTCATTGTTCTCCGATAAGTAGAGCGGAACCGCCTTCCGGTTATGCAAAATGTCCTTACACAGCTTGAGGCCGTCCAACAGCCTGGAATTGCGGATATGCGAGGATTCCTTCCCGCTTCCCTCAACCCATTCGCAGCTCTGGATGAGAAACAGCGGCCACCTATACATCGATTGAATGTAGAGGGAAAACCCGTATCTCCCCTTGCCGTCGTACAGCAGCTCCGCGTGGCGGATCAGGTCGTTCCAGGTCCAACTGCCGTTTGGCTCCGCCAATCCGCTTTCCCGGAAATGGGCCTTGTTGTAGCAGAGCACGAGCGGCGACAGGATGATCGGCAGCAGCAGACGCCGGCCCTCCATGCTGAAATGCTTCGTAAACTGCGGATACAATTCGTTAGCTTCGGATAAAGGCTCCAGCAAATGGGTCAAACGGTTCTCCGACAGCAGTTGAAACTGAACGTTATCCAGCAAAACCAGATCCCCTGCCAGCTTACGCTCCGACAGATCCGTTCCGGGTATCGGGCTGGGCATAAACAGAAACTCCACCTGGATCCACGGATATAGGCGCTGAAATTGTTCGACCAGCCCCGTTAGCTTCAAATTTCGCAGCGTCACGTTCTCGCAGGCTATCGTCAGCTTGACTTGCGGGCGGTCCGCTACGACGCGATTTCCTACGCCCGCAATTTTCTCGATCCATCCTTCCCGCACGAGCTGCTCAAGCCCGAGCCGGATCGAGTAATTGCTCAGGCCGAATCGCGCTTCCAGCGATTTCTCGGGCGGCAGGAAGCTTCCCGCAGCCTGCTTCCCCGCGATCATCTCGTCGCGAAGCGCCTTCGCGATCTGCTCGATCTGTTGCTCGAATTGTTCTTTCGACGGTCTTCTTCTCATGTGGATAACACCTCTGCCTAAATATCGTACGACCTGATTCCGAGGAATACCGGCTGCTATCACCCCGTTTCCGATTCAGATTCCATAGCTCTCTCCAACTCATAAAATATTTTATTTTATGAGTCACTATATGTTATTTATGTAATTTACTCCCTTGATGTCAGTTTATAAGGGCGATAAAGCGCTGTCAATTGTTATTTAATGAGTCTCTTTTTGTTTTTACAACTATTTTATGAGTCACAACAAAAAGACGTTCGGACCTGATCGGGTCCGAACGTCCTGCAAGCTTTACCTCTCGTATACGCAAGGCAGCGGCACATCAGCTTCACCGCGCAGGATAGCCTCATCCCTGCTCAAAAGCGTGAGCTGCTCCGCCTGCTTTCGCATCGCCTCGCGCAAAAACATATACTCCCGCAAGCCGACGAAAACCATATAAGCAGGCAGCACCCCCTGCATCTCTGCCAGCAAACGATCCAGCGCATCAAGCTCTCGCTCCAGCCGTTCGCCCACGGCGGCCAACCCGCAACGTCCGGCAATCGGACCGTTTCTCAACCGTTCCATAGCGCGGACGGCGTCAGAGAGTCCGAGCAGCCCATCGATCAGTCCTGCCACTCTCCTGCATTCGAAACGGATCACCCGCAGCTCGTATTCCCGGCCGGGTACCGCCTTGCCCTGCTCGAACGACAGCAGCGCGTTACGGGCCAGCGCTCGGGTCACCCGGTACGCCTTATGAACCCCGTCCGTAGCCAACACGCTGCGAACGATACCGGCGGGGTACGCACGAATGCTATCGGCGCTGCTGAAGAACACGCCGATCTCCGCCAGTAACGTGAACGTGGAAGAATACTCGAACAGCTTGCGCATAGCGCTCATCCCTTTCGCCCAACATTCCGGCTCGTCGGATACGATCCAGGCGGCGTATGTGCGATCGAACTCCGCAGCATCCCTTCTTCGCGTATTCCAGCATTTCTCCGCCAAATACGCCGTGTTCCGGCGAAACGTCGGCGAGTACACCGTGTAAGCCACCGCACCTGGAAACGATTGCTCGACTCCTTCGTTAACCCGGTTCTCCACATTGTCTACGTAGTCCTGATAAAACATCCCGGACATGTACCCCGTGCTCGGCGCCACCCAACCCTCCGCACCGCGAACCTGCTTGACCGAACAAACGGGCATCGTGTAGTTCCACCACTGGATCACGAGTTTCCCGGCCAGTCCGCACTTCTCGAGCAGCGATTCGAACGATTCGTCAAATCCGGTCAAGCTTTCCGCCATATCGTGCCAAATCATAACCTTTTCGATGCCGTTTGCGATCAAATAACCGCCTATTTCTGTCAAGTAAAGCTCCAGCAGCTGCCTGGGGGTATGGACGGCCAAATCGGCGGCGCTCCATCCGGTTATTTCATCCATGCCGATATGGAACCAGGTTTGCCCGTAGGGCAGCATATACCGGTCAATAACGCGCTTCATCATCCGTTTCAGCAGCGGAAACGTATCCGGATGCGTCAGCGAATAGCCGTAGCCGGTCGCTTCCCCCCGCTCGTCAACCGCCGATATGTTCGGGTACAGCCGGGGCAGCAGGAGCGAATGGCCAGGGCCGTTAAATTGCGGGATGACACGGATCCCCCGTTCCGCCGCATAAGCAACTAGCTGACCGAATCCGTCGTTCTCGTACAGCGTCGGACGGTACGTCTTGATCGCCGTCCGTTTGGCAACAGGATCGAAATATCCGATTCGCCTCTCGGGCAGCACCCCCGGATCGTCGAGAACCGGTGCGAACAAAAATTCCGAGCGGCTGTTGGCGTCCGCCGGATAACGGCTGCCCCAGCAGCCATAGATGCCGATGCCGAGTGTATTGAGCTTGAAGTGTACCATCTCGTCGACCATAGCCTTCCAGTCCTCAAGTTCCATCAGATCGGAGCCCCAGGAGCATTCCGCGAACATTCCCCGGATCGGAATATCCGGCTCGTCCTCGATCTCGACGAGAGGCAAACGAAGCAAGCCGCTGGACGTCCCGGGCTGAAGCAGTTGAATCAGCGTCTGTACGCCGTGCAAGATGCCTGTGGGCCCTCCGGCAATGTGCAATTCGCTCGGCCCGGCTGTGAGGCGGTACCGTTCCGAGCACGCCTCCGTCTCTTCCAGCCGAATCCGGTAAGGAGGCTGCTCTTCCGGATTCCCGGCGCCGCCCGCCTCATGCGGAGCAAGCACCTTTCCGCTCCAATGCTCGGCAAGCCAGAAGATTAACTGACGTAAAGCCGTTCGCGTCACAACCGACGCAAGTGCGCCTGCTTCCACCGTAACGGTCCAACCCTCGTCCAGCGTTCGTATTCCGGCGCAGCACATCCGCTTCGGCGCCGGGATCAGGGTGGGAATCGAGTTTATCATGAAGACTTCCTTTCATTCCGCATCGAATTTATAATTGTTACATAGTTTTGGAGCCGCTGCGCAAGTTCGCGGTATCATTTACATCAGGAGGTGCGGGCGATGAAGCCTTATGCGATCGGCGAGCAGACTTCCCATGTCCACATCATAGTCAGATGGGATAAAAAAGGGCAGTTCGTCTACACAAGAGAGCCGAACGAAACATGGACGCTTTTCATTCCCGAAAGCGGAAGCTTCCGATTCGAAATCAGCAGTCATCGCGGCACGGCCACGTTCGGCGATCTGGTGCTCTGTCCTCCCGACGTGCTGATGGAACGGGAAATCGTCAGCCCGCTCACCTTTTTGGCCGTTTACTTCGATTTGTACGCGGACGACGGGTCGAAAATCGAGCACGAGCATGAGCTGTCGCCCGCTGCCGCAGGCAAGTGCGTCATCCAGGATACGCAGAGGCTGTCCTCGACCTGCCAGTATTTGAAAAAAATAATCGATCGGAAAGATTCGGCCAGCGTCTACCGCAGAAATTTTCTGCTGCAAGATTTGTGGCAGTTGTATGCCTGGGAAACGAATTCGGCATCGCAGCAAAAACAAAAGCGGCAGACAGACCCTTTGATGCGCCAAGCGGAGAGCCTGCTCCGGGAAGTCAGCTTCACCGCCTTCAGCATGAAGACCGTGTCGGCCGGACTAGGGCTGAGCGCCGTGCAGATGACCCGCCGCTTCAAGGCGGCGTACGGGATGACGCCCTCCGACTATGTAACTTCCCTGAGACTCAGCCAAGCCCGCGCCCTGCTCGCGGAGACGAAGCTGACTTTGGAGCAAATCGCGGAGCAATGCGGATACGAAGACGGGCTGTACTTGAGCCGGATTTTTTCCAAAAAACTGAATATAAGCCCGTCCCAATACCGCAAAGCATATCACCTTTGAACCAAGCCTCGCCTGTACGGCGCCTTACGTCACTTCATTTTTTCCGCGTCGACCATTTTATTGATCTCCTCTTCCGCACGGGCGAGTGCCGTATTCACGTCGATTTTCCCGGCTGCATAATCGTCGAATCTCGCCTTTGCGATCACCTCGGCCTTCGATCGGTACTGCGAAGAGATCGGGTACTTGACGGGCTTGCTTTTGAAGATGCCCTCCACATGCTTGCCCTTCAGGAACGACATATCGGCGCCAAACGCTTTCGTCACCTCGGCGCTTTTCAGTGTCGTGATGCTGCCTGACTTCGCTCTCGCGGTCTGGAACGGCTCCGAAGTAAGCACATCCAGCACTTGTAGCGCCTCTTTCTTATGCTTGCTCGACTGAGTAATCGTGCCGACGTAAACGCTCGCATTGCCGAACGTATTCGGCTTCTCAGGAAAGCTCGGATACTGGGTCACATCCCATTCCATGCCGTCCTTTTCGGCCGCCTCCAGCACCGAAAAGATGTTCAAATGCGCGACCATCGCGAGCGTCTTCTCCTTCGTAAACTCGTTTAACACATTGCCTGCCGGCTTGTTGCCCGGGATGGAGTAAATCTGGTTTACGAGTTCGAAGAGGCGCTTCCACGGCTCGTTGTTGATCGACGCTTTGTCCGTCGTGTAGTCGACGGCGGCGAGCGATAGCGGCTGCGATATCCATATAATTCCGGCGCCCGGGTCCAGTCCGCGGTACTGTGTCCCGCTTTCATAACGGGTTACTTTTTTGCCGAGCTCGACCGTTTCCGCCCACGTCATCCCGTCCTTCGGATATTCGACGCCGAACTTATTGAATATGTTTTTGTTGTAATAGAGCGCGTGAAACGTAGTTTCATACGGCAAGGCAAACAATTCGCCGTTTGTGGAAGCGATCTGCACATCGGCGATATAGTTCGGCTCGAAGCGGTCAAGACTAAACTTGTTGTCCCGGATCAGTGCGTTCATATCGTACAGCAACCCCTTCGTACGATAGGAGCTGAGGTTTCCGTTAAAGGTGAAAATAATGTCCGGCACCGTCCCGGCGATCAGCAGATTATCGAGCGTATTGCCGTCGGCGGGCCGCATGATGTTCAGCGTAATATGCGGGTATTTTGTCCTCAAATACTCCGTAAGCAATTTGTCGAACGCTTCGTTGTAGGCTCCGTCCACAGCCGCCGTAACGGTAACCGGATCAGGCTTCTCTTCCTTCGAAGCGCCGTCGCTCTCCTCCTTGCTTCCGCAGCCTGCAATCAGAACAAGACCGAGCAGCGAGCCTAACGTAACGTGCTTGATGTTCACCATGACTGTCCCCCTCGTATATGGAAAGCTTTTTAATGGTAATGAGAGCGCTCCCGTATATCGTATAAAAATGCAACATGCCTGCCTATGGATAATGGCGTCATGTTTTATGCACTTCATTTCAAGACAACCGGCCGCAGGCTATCAGCCAGCAGCCTGCGTGCGAAACGCCTGAAAGCAAAAAAAGCCGCGATCTGCGCGAGGCCACTGAAAAAAACCGTTTTTTCCGTTAAGCATCGATGCTCTTCCGTTTAATGGTACAGAAAAACAGCGAAAAGACCGTTTTAAGCCATCTCACAGGCAAAGAACGGTCTTTTTGCATCATTGAAAGAAGGGGAGAAGACTTTTTCAGTGGCCTCATCGACGCGACTCTCTTTTTACTTCTTGTAAGCCGCTTTACATCAACCGCACCTCGCAGTTCGCCGGGGACGCCCCGTCCCATTGCAAGCCTTCCGGCAGCCAGAGGCAGTAGTCGATGCGGCCCTCCGCGTTCCTGCTCCATTCCGCTTTCAGGATGCCGAACGTCGTAGGGATTTCTCCCTTGGCCCATTGCAACGTACCTGACGCGAGCGCCAAGCAAACCGTTTTCTCCCCAAGCTCGTCGACGCTAATGCCAAGGGCGTGCTTCGTCAGGAGATACGTGGGGGACGCTCCCCAGCCGTGACAAAGACTGACCGGCACGTGATCCATCAGATACGTCGGCGTGTTGCCCTGATACGGACTTGGCAAGGTGCAATCCGGCGAATGCGGATCGAATACTTCCCACCAACTGGTGGCTCCACGTTCCAGCATGCCTCCCCAATATGCCGCGATTTCCTCGTAGGCGATCTCCTCCTGTCCCAAGGCAAACAGCGTCTCCAGCACAATATGGTAAAAAAACGCCCCCTTGATGTCCGGCAGTCTTCCCGTCCTCCAATACTCGTTCAGAAATTGGCCGGCCTCCGGTTGCGTCATCACGCCCGACCAAATAGCTGCGAAATTGGTTTGCAGCGTTATGCTGGAGGATAGCCCCTTATCCGTTAAGCAATCCGCAAACGCTCCGGCATCGTCAAGCCACAAATGCGCGCGGATCGCTTCTCGCAACGCCAGGGCTCGTTCTCCCCAGAGCCGGGCCTGCTCCGGCTGCCCCAGTGCTTCCCCCATCTCCTCGGCATTCCGCAGCGCTTTGTAATAAAAACAGGAGATAGCCGTCACCCGGTCGCGCCGGTCAATGTCGTCGGACCAATCGATGAAGCACCACCAGCCCGGCCGGTCCGCTTTGGCAAATAAGCCCGTTTCGTCAAGTTGGGCGTGGAACCATCCAAGCACACGCCGGATCGGCTCCCACACGTCCGCCAAAAACCGTTCGTCCTTCGTATAGCGCCAATAGTCGTATACCCCAAACAACCAATGAGCGCAAAAATCAGGCAGCAGGAACGTGTTCCGCTCCGGTCCCGTTCCAGGGATGGAGCCGTCGGCATTTTGGATTCGCGCCGCCTGCAGCAAGCATTTGCGCACCAACGCCTTATCTCCAAACGTGTAGGCGATGAGCTTGCCCATCACGACGGCATCGGCGACCCATAGCGCTTTTTCTCGCAGCGGACAGTCCTCCAGATGATCCTGGCTGTTCATCATCGTCGTGTACCGGCCGATGTCCCAGATCCGGTTCAGCACCGGATTGCTTGTTTCCAGGCGACCTTGCTGCGCAAACGGATAGCGGACTTGCTGAAGCATGCACCGGCGAAGGCGCACCGTCTCGGGCGCCGCCTGCAGCACGAGCTTGACGTACCGGAATGCTCTTCTCCCGAAAGGGGACAGCACATTTCGTCCCTTCTTCAGCACAAAAGTATCGAGCAGAGCCATATCCAACGTTTCCCCGTACAACATTTGCAGCACGCCTCCTTCGGGGGCGTCCGCGACGATCTCCATATAGCCCACGGCTTCGCGGGCGAAGTCGAACACGACGCCGGGCATCGCTCCCGGACGCTCCGCCTCCATACTCATCGCTCTGTCGTGCTCGCCGGGACCCAGCATGGACTCGCTTGCCGAAACCGCCCCATAGTTGGCATCGATCGCAACGATATTCTCCGGCCATCTCGGCTCCCGCAGCAAAAACGGGATCTCCCTTTCGAGCAGACGCGGCCAAGGACCGTCCGCTTGCAGCGCGAGCGCCACAACATCGGCATGCGCCCAGCCGGCATCCTCATACCCCGCCAGCTCCCAGCCATCCTCCTTGTCGGCCACGTACAATTCCCGGTAGCCGTTCCAATGGTGCTGTCGGGATACCGCCTGCACCCACCGCGGAGAGCGGCGGAGCTTCCACGTCTCATCCGTGCCGATGCACAGGCTCGCTTCCCCTATCCGGATGTCGAGCTGGGCGAGCAGTCCGCCGGGCCCCTGAAACTGCTGGGTGGCGATTTCCTTCGTGCCGAAATTATACGCCAGCACGGCGAGAACATTTTCCCCTTCGACCAACCATTCTCCAACCTCAAACGAGTCGTAATACTGCCAGCCGTTGTCCGCCGGTGACGGTCCTCTGCCTACCGTTCTGCCGTTCAGCAGCGCGACATATTCCTGATTGGCCGTCATGCACAGGGTGGCCTGATCGGGAATTGCCGGCAGCGAAAAGCAGGTTCTCGCCTCGATATATACATTCGGTTTCCCTTTCGCCGAGTCGTCCCAAATCCAGTTTGCCTTCCACTCTTTCATCTCGTCCAACTCCTTTTTGCAGGCAGTGATCGTAATAGTGAAAAACATATGTTTCGTCTTGAAAAACATACTTTTCTTGACGTAATTCGTGAAGTCAACCAGCCTTTGCTTGAAATCCTTTCGTTTTTAAGTATACTTTATATTCAAGGAGTGATTAAAGCATGACCAAAGATGATAAATTCGTTCCTTTATACAAAACGATCTATACCGACCTGAAGCAGCAAATATTGAGCGGCAAGCTAACGCCGAACACTCCTCTGCCGCTTCAAGGAGAGATTGCGAGACAGTACAACACCAGCGAAATCACTTCGCGCCGTGCGCTTACGGAGCTGGCCAAAGACCGCTTGATCTATCGGGTAAAGGGCAAAGGTTCCTTTGTCATGGAGCATGCCGGGAACATCCCGGAACACGCGGATACCGGGTCTATGGATAAAGTGTACTTTATTCATCCCCGTTCCAACTCCCACAACTTCAATCACCGATTTTTCAGCGACATGTTCGAGGGCATACACGAATGCTGCGAAAGGAACGGCATCGCCTTCAGCATCAGCGAGGTGGATGAAGATCTGCGGCTGCCCGACGACAGAAACGCCGGTTTCATCCTCCTGACGCATGTCCCGAACGCCCGGGAATTCAGTCTCGATACGTTAAGCCGCTGGAAAGAGGAAGGCCACAAGGTGGTCACGGTCCACTTCTACTATCCTCACCTGCGTCTACCTTACGTCATCTCGGACAATTTAACCGGAGGCTACTTGTCGACGCAGCATTTGCTCGCCTTGGGCCACGAACGGATCGGCATTATTTTGACCGGCAAAACGCAGCTGGAGCTGAACCAGGAGTTTTCGCTGCGTCTTCAAGGGTACAAGCTCGCTCTGAACCAGCACCGCATCCCGCTCGATCCCGAGCTGGTGGTTACGGTGGACGGCCAACAGGAGAGAGAAGACATGGGCTATGCCGGCTTTCGCAGCCTGATGGCGCTGGAGCAGCCCCCTACCGCCGTGTTCGCTACGAGCGATACGAAAGCGATCGGCGTCCTCCGGGCGGCGCAGGATATGGGGATCAACGTGCCGGGGCAAATGAGCGTCGTCGGTTACGATAATTTGGCCGTGTCGCCTTATTTGTCCCCTCCCTTGACCACTATCGATCAGAACGCCCGGCAGCTCGGGATTCGCGCCGTGGAAATGCTGCTGCTCGAACAGGCGGAAGACAAAGACTACTTGGTCAAGGATGAGATTGTGCCCCGGCTCATCGTACGCGGCAGCACGGCGGCCCCGGAGTCAAAGCGATAAGCGATAAGAACGACCAATACGAAAGGGACCTTCCGAGGCGGAGGTCCTTTCGTATTGCCTACCTCGCGATTCGTTCAGGCGGGAGAGAGCGTGTCGGTTTTGTACCACACCCCTCCGCAATTGATGTACAGCAGCTTATTCGCTTCATCGACGACCATTTCCGCTCCGCTTGTGCCAGACGGCACTCCGCTGCTCGTACGGAGGAAGATCGGGGCGTCTCCGGTTTTCAAATCGAGTGCGCCGATATAGGAGGAGCCGCTCGTTGTCCGGTCCTCGCCATTATTGGTGAAAAATTGCTCTTGGGAGACGAACTGCATGTTCACGGCATTGTTGAGCGAATAGTTGGAGACGACGATGTTTTTTTTCGAGTTGGCATCCAGCGCGGCAATGCCCGCCTTATGGTTCGAACCGGTGACGATATTGCCATCGATAATATTGCCCGTACTGCCGCTTGCCAGCGCAATACCGTAAAACATATTGGCCGCCTGCAAGCCGTTGTTGTTAATGCGGTTGCCCCGTATGTTGACGTTTAAAGCCTGCTCCATATAGATGCCGTGCTGCGTATTGTTGTGGATTATATTCCCCTCGACGATCGACTGGTCGATCCCCACCGGTGTCGTTCCGACGACAACAGGATTACAATACAGCGCCGTTCCCGTGCATGAGACGATCGTGTTGCCCTTCACCGAATAATAACGGGAAGCCTGAATGAGAATACCGCCCGAATTGCGGCTGCCGACAATCGTGTTGTCATGGATTTTGCAGTAGTAGGTGTTCTGCGCGACTTTTATGCCCCGCCCCCAATTGTTGTAGCATTCGTTGTCGTAAATACTCACGTGACTGACACGGAAATTGACCGAGCCGTACACCGTAATTGCGCTGGCAAACACCCCCGGCTGACCGGTCAAGCCGCACTCCTCCAACGTATTCCCCTGCACCAGCACATGTCCGGTTTTGTTAATATCGATGCCGCCGTAAGCGCACCGTTTCGCCGTATTGTTTATGATCTTCAGCCCTCTGGCCGCTGTGGTGCAGTCCGTTACGAATCCGAACCGGCAATCCTCCGCGACATTGTTGTCGAACGTATTGTCGAACGGCTCCAGTCCGTAATAGTTGTCTTCATTGATCGCATTGCGGCAATGGGTCACCGCACACCGGACAACGCGGCAGTTTTGGCACCCGAAGGTCAACCAGACTCCGGCCACTCCGTTTCGATCAGGCGTGTTCCCGTCGCCACCGCAACGGGTAATTTTCACATTTTCGATCCGTCCGTTCATTACTTTGGCGAAGACGATGCCGCTGCCGGAACCGGCAATGTTCGGAGTACCGATCGTATTCGGCGGCTGTATTCCGTAACCGCTTCCAGTGAGCCGAATATTCATTATCGTCACATTTACTGTGTCGATGCTTTCGATCAGGTTCAGATTGGGAACGTCCGTAAACAGTTCGCCGGTTCCGTCCATAACCATGTGAGAAGGAACGGACAGAGCGGTATCGATCCGGAAGCGTCCTTCGGGAATCCAGACCTTCTTCCCCGCGGCCCGGGCGGCATCCAGCGCTCCTTGAATGGCCGCCGCATCGTCAGACCCGTCTCCCTTGGCTCCATAGTCGATAATATTGACACAGCAGCAGGAGCACCCGTCGGCCGGGGACGTCCCTCCTGTCCCGCCGTACGTCGATTCTGTTACCGAATGGGCGCCCGCGCGGGCGGACGGACCGAATGCCGCGCCTCCCGCGGCCAATCCGACCCCGGCCGCAGCCAAAGCCGTCAACACCTTTCTACGGCTAATCTGCCTCTCCCGATCCCGATCCGAATCCTGATGCCGTCCCGCCTCTTCCTCCTGCCCATCCTTTTGTTGCGATGGCCCTCTTGTCATTGCTTTCATCCTCCCTTATCGTTCAGATACTTGACCTTTTCGTTCCGGATGGAGAATTACTGGACGCTTTTGATCGTCTCCAGCGGCTTGACGTTGCCGTAGGTTTGGCGAACGCCGTGGCGAGGCGCCGCCCAGCGGACCGCATTGGAGATGACGCACAAGACGTCTTTGTTGTGATAGGTCGGAAAGGTTTCGTGGCCCGGACGGAAATAAAACACTTTGCCGTTGCCTCGATGGTATGTGCAACCGCTGCGGAACACCTCGCCGCCCTCGAACCAGCTAATGAACACCAGCTCGTCCGGAGCCGGAATATCGAAATGCTCGCCATACATTTCCTCATGCTCGATCTCGAAATACTGGCCGAGCCCTTCGGCGATCGGATGCGCGGGATCGACTACCCAAATCCGCTCCTTGTCGCCTTGCTCGCGCCATTTCAGGTCGCAGCTCGTTCCCATCAGCTTTTTGAAAATTTTCGAAAAATGGCCGGAATGCAGAACGATCAGCCCCATGCCTTGCAATACGCGTTGATGTACGCGGGCAACTATCTCGTCGGACACCTCGCCGTGCGCCCGGTGTCCCCACCAGATCAGCACGTCGGTTTCGTTGAGCACGTCCCCAGTCAGCCCGTGCTCGGGCTCGTCGAGTGTGGCGGTGCGAATCTGCACGCCTTCTCCGGCGATGCCCGTTGCAATGGCGCCATGGATGCCTTGCGGGTAAATGGCGGCAATCTTTTCGTTCGCCTTTTCGTGGCGATACTCGTTCCAGACCGTTACGCGAATCACAATCCGTCATCTCCCTTTTCATATCAGCCGGCGGCTTGTTCCTGCTTTGTATTGCATTCGAGTCGTATACTCTCTTTGGACTATTTCCGCTTCTCCTGCTCCACCAGCTTCTCCGTCTCTTCCTTCCATGTACGCAGGGTGGTGTTGATGTCGATTCCTTTCTTTACCATATCGTTCAGTTTCTTGGCCAGTTCTGTGTTCCCGATCGTATCGTAAGGGCTGGCAATATACTTCAGTGGCTTCATCGCTTGAATTGCCTTGTAGTTCTTCTTGCTCAAAAACACTGGGTTTTTCCACATCTTCCACGTTTCCTGCTGCACCTCGTCGGACAAAAAGGCCGTAATGACCCGAAGCGCTTCTTCTTTATGCTTGCTCGTTTGGGTAATGCTGTACAGCCCGGGATTGGACGGCCATACCAGCTCGCGGTTGGCGAATTTCGGGTAAGTTACCAAATCCCAATTGACCTGCCCCTCGTATTTGTCGGCATCGACGACCAAAATCTCCGCGTTGCCGGCATACATGGCCACATTTTTAGTCTTCAGAAAGCTTTCCGTCAAGTAGCCGCTGCCCGGCGATAAATACCCGTCCTGCTCGTCATACGCCCGCTTGTAGACCCGCAGTACCTCGGCCCAGCCCGGGTTGGCGATATCGACCTTTCCTTCATGATTGGTAAAGAAAATGCCGTAAGCAAAAGGAAGATACCGGGGGGCGTTATGTATATCCAGCCCTTTGTATGGGAGGCCACCGTCCGTTCGGGTCATTTTGCGGGCCAAATCGATGACATCGTCCCAAGTCATGTTATCCTTCGGATAAGGGGTGGCGAACCGATCAAAAATATCTTTGTTGTATACCAGAGCAAAGGGCGTAACGACCGCTTTCGGGTCCTCGGGGATGGCATTCGGCACGCCGTACAGCTCGCCCTTCGTGCCGTATTCGCGTATGGCGTTTAGTTCCTCCGCCACAAACCGGTTCATATTGACTTTCTGCTGTTTCAGCAGCTCGTTCATGTCGTACATCAATCCCATTTCGCCGTACTTCCGCAGCTGGGAAGCGTTCGTCTGAATAATGTCGGGTGCCGCCCCGGCGGCAATGCTTTGCTCCACCTCGGTAAACCCGGCCCCCATAAATTCAAAGGTAACATGTGCGAGGTGCTGCTTTACATACGGATTCTCCAAAATTTTATTGTACTGCTCCTTGGGCACCGACCAGGCAATTTTTATCGTTACCGGCTTCGGCGGCTCCTCCTTCGGCGGCTCCCCGACGCTCCCCTCCTTACCTGTACAAGCCGCGAGCATGCCGGCGACACAAATCAGTGCAAGTCCGGTCCATCCTTTGCTTAGCCCCACTTCCTTCATCCCCCTTATGATATTCCATAAATTCCCCTTTCGAGGGGAGTATATCATGTACTTTAGTAAACTGTAAAGTATATTTTAATACAAAATGTATATATTTATTTAGGCAATGCGATCTAACCCTTATGCGGTGCCATAACTCGCCAAAAAATGCGTGTCATGGACTCGTATGACCCTTTCTTATAGAAGATGTGCCCGGCTAAACACAAAAAAACTCTCCAAACTTGGAGAGCACTATCAGCATAAATAGTTTTGTCCGACTCGGTAAAACGCGACCAAGAGGCGCCGAAATGCGCCTCTTGGGATTCGTTGCTTTTCATGTTCTATCCTTTGTCTTTCCGAACGCGCCCGCAAAGCGGATTGCGGCGACGCCGCTTCCTACCGATTTTCATACCGTTGCAACACAACCGGGCCAAGCAGCCCGGACGGCAACAACGCGTTGTCATACCCGTTGGCCAAGCTGTTCGTGACACGAACGCGGAGCGTATTCGAGCCCGTCCGCAGCGCGGCGGATATATCATGAAAAGCATAGGGCTGCCAAAACCGGACGCCTAGCGGAACGCCGTTGAGTTCCGCCTCGGCCATCTCCTCAACCGTTCCCAAATCGAGATGAACCGTGCTATGGTCAACAGCCGGGTCCACGTTCCAGTCAAAAACGGTCTCGTACAGCACGGTCCCAGACAGATGCGCCATATGCGGCCATGTCATCCAATCGCTCAATGCCTGCAAGACGGCCGGCTGTTCCGCTTCCACACTCGCTGCGGCAACCTCGGCCTGTCCGGACGCCTCCGCATCCGGTTGATCCGGCATAGTCCGTGCGACCAAATGTCTGATCCATGGACCGGAAAGCGGAATCGTCTCGAGCAGCCGGGGGGCCGCCTCCGTCGGACCTTCCTGCGGCGGCAGCGATTCGTCGACGACGTACACGATGGCCTGGCGCCGCTCGACGGAAGCGGTGAACGACATCATCGTAGCGTCGGAGCGTTCGACCGGCTGTGCAACCGTCTCGGCATGCCACGGTTCCCATCGTTCTACATAGCCGCGCTGCCGCAAAGTCACCCTGCCCTCCCAACGCGCTTCGCCTTCGTTCACCAGCACGTAGCAGGTTTTGTCCGACTTGCGAATGACACTGACGCGCATCGCTGCAGATCCCTCTCCTTCCAGTCGGATCGGGCGAGCGGCGAAGCATTTCAGCTGTTCGATCCGCTCCTCCGGACGCACCCAATGCGCAAACGCCGCATAGGTGCCGCTCTGCTCCAGCACAAGCACCGTACCGCCGCCTCGCGCAAACCGCTCCAGCGCATCCCGTGTCTCGGGCCGAAACCGATGCGGCTGATCGAGGATTACCGTCGTATAGCACTGCCGCTCTATCCGAATGGTACCATCCTCTATGCGGCAGTCCCTGTGCAGCAGCTGCTCCTCCAGATAATTGAACTCGATCTGATGCTCGTATAGAGGCACGGCCGCTTCCCAAGGCAGCCGTTCGGCTTCGCACAATACCGCGACAGACGTGACGTTGAAGCTGTCCGTCATCAGCCAGCTCATCCTGCGCATATAACCGCTGAATAGCTTGTAATGTGACCACCAGATACTGTTCGGTCCGACGTCCGGCGGACGCTCGTGCTTTCGGAAATCGGCCAGCGAATAGTAGAACGCATGCGGCACCAATAAATTCACCCCGCGGACAAACAACCAGTCCATGTACCACTTGATGTCGTCAGCCGGCAAGTTCCAGCCGTGCGGTCCGCGATAGCATGCGCCGAAGCATTCGTTCATATTGCGCCGTCTGCCGCGATGACGGGCAGCATCGGAACTGCATTTGCCCATCGTGCTGTGCGTACCCGTAATCCCCTTGTTGTCGCCCGGCTCGATATACCGCCATACGATGTCCTGCCCGGGCAGCTGAAACACGTCGAGCAAACCAATTTCATCGCTATGTCCCGGATGCCCGGTCAATTGAATACGGTGGGCCGCACACCAATCCGACAATGGACGGTAGTAGCATTGGAGCATACGTTCCTGAATGGCTGCCTGGTACGAGGCGCGAATCGCCGCTGTGCATTCCCCCGCTTCCAGCCACAACGCGGCCAGATCATGCTCCTGCACGCCGAATCCCGCGGCATAAGCCAGGAAGCCGTACGTCCACGGTCGCAAATTCGGGCGCGCCCCGCGCCCCAATATGTTCGGCTCGTCCGTAAACATCGCGATAATCGTATCGCCGAAATACGGGTGCAGCCGCCGATAATACGCTTCATGGGTCAATTGAATAAACATCGCCGTTGCATCCGGATTAAGCAAATCCGCTGAGCGGGGCGCAAGCGACTCGCCGTCGTCCTGCTCTTCGTAAACGCCGCGGATCTTTCCGAACGACCAAGTTTCTACAAACAACAGGACGGACCATTCTCCCGGAGCCGGCGGCTCGAACACCAGCGTATTGCGCTCCACAGCCAGTTTCACGACCGTTGCCAGATCAATCGTTCCGTCCGGACGATGCCGCACCGCCTGTGCGGACACCGCCGTCTCCCCGTCTTCCAGCACGATCGGCTGCTCCAGCCGCGAATCGATACCGCTCCACTGCTTCATCGCCAGCGCTCGGCTCGCATAGGCCGGGTTAGCTTCGACAACCTTGCCGTTAGCGGCGCCGGACGGATACATCGCTTCGTCATAAAGCATCACTTTCATGCCGAGTCTAGCCGCTTCACGGACAGCTGTCTCCACATAATCCATATAGATGTCCGACAAATACGGGATCGACTCGGATAAGCCGAGGCGTGGATGAATAATGCACCCGGCGACGCCTTTGTCATAAAAATCGCGCAGTTGTCTCACAATTTCGTCGTGATGCAGCTGATCGTTCCAGAACCAGAACGGCAGTGGGGAATACTCATCACCCGGGTCGACAAATTGCTGTCGGAACTCGTGCAGCAGTGCGGGCTTATTACCGTTATGCATATCGAAAATCTCCTTTGATCCTGCATCCCTTCGGGGCGGATGATTGTCAACCATGAGGAATGTGGATCACTTTTTGTTGGCGGCCTTTAACTCGTCGACAACCTTGTCGGCTTTCTCTGCGGTTTCGCGAAGCACGGTATTGAGATCCTTCTCGCCGCGGATCGCATCCAATACTGCTCCCGTGTAAACGCGCTCCACCTGCAGCTCATACGTCGACTTGTACGAGATCGGCGCCAGCTTGTTGTAGTAAGCACCTTTCCAGTTTTTATCCTTGAACGGACTTTCGCTGCCAAAGGCTTTTTGGATCGATTCGTCTTTCAGAACAGACATCATTCCCTTTTTGGAGTTGGCGGTCTGCGCCTCCGGGGATGTCAGAAACTTGATTACTTCCATCGCGGCATCTTTGTTTTTGGCCATGGATGTAATGCTCATCGCAACGGCTGTCGCCTGTCCGCCAACGCCCTTCAGCTCCGGAAACGTCGGAAGCGCAACCATATCCCAGTCGATTTTCTCCAAGTCTTTCGGCACAGCGGCCGGGAATTCCGAATGGAAATGCAGCATCGCCACATCTTGCGTATTCGTGAAGCCCAGACGGTTCGGGAGCGCTTTTTTCGCGATCACATAGTCTTTCATGCCGTTGTTCGCATCGGTATCGATAAAGATCGTCTCGATCAGTTTTTTCCACGTCTCCCGCTGGAACGTCGATTTGCCGGTTTTCTCGTCCAAATAAGGATCGGAGAACGGGGTCATTTTCAAGGCATATTGCTGTGAGCCGACAAAACCCAAGTACTGGACATCGCCGTCCTTGCGCGTCAGCTTCTGCGACGTCGCCTTCATCTCCTCCCAGCTCATGCCGTCTTTGGGAAAGGGAACGCCGAACTTGTTGAACAGGTTTTTGTTGTAATACACCATCGGCACCTGCAGGCTGGTCGGCAGCATGTATAGCTTGCCGTCGCCGGCGCGGCGAATCCCGTCCAGTACCGAAGGCTCGAACCGGGTCAGATCGACGCCGTGCTGCTTGGCCAAGTCCGTCATATCGTAGGCGATGCCGGAATTCAGCAGCGGATCGAGTACATAGTCGAAGACGTTGTACACAATGTCCACCCGACGCCCCGTCATAATGACTTCCGGAATCATGGAGCCCGGTTCCTGGCGCAAGTACGAGATTTTGTAATCCGGGAACTTGGCCCGGATCGTATCCCCGAACTTCCCGTTGAAGCTTTCTTCCGCTTCTCCGGACGTGCTGTAGAAGATCAACTCCACAGGCTCGCCCGGCTTTGCCGGCGGGGTCGGCGTGACGCCGCCTTCGTTCGCCCCGGCTTGACCGGTTCCGTTCCCGGATGAGCAAGCCGTCAAGAGCGAGCCGAGCAAGACAGGAAATACGATCGCGCGGTATTTTTTTCTCATGGTTCGTTACCCCCATTACACATTGAATTGAATGCTGCGAAGCGCTTCCAATTCATCATAAAGGGTGCGCAAACGAACCTCCATTGGCTATACTGACTTTTGACATGGCGATTCGGTCATTGCTATCCCGATCAAAAAAAATGGACCACTACAATAAGTAGCGGTCAACGATGCTGCTCCCGATATTTGCCAGGCGTCGTACCCGTGACTCTGGCAAACAGTTTGCTGAAAAACGCCACATCCTCGTACCCGACCATCTCCGACACGACGTTCATCTTCTCGTCCGTATCGACCAGCAGCCGTTTCGCCTTCTCCATGCGTACCCGGTGCACATACTCAATCACCGTCGATCCTTTGTGACGATGGAACAACCGATTCAGTTGGCGCACCCCGATATGGAACAGTTCCGACAACGTGGACAAAGTAATGCGCTGGTCATAGTGACGTTCGACATAGCCGCACATCCGCTGGACGAGCAGTTCGCTCGAGGGGCTTTCCCCGTTCGTCCTCTGATCTTCGGTATAGTAGCGGGACAGCAGGATGAAGAGCTCCGTCATCCGCAGCTGGATGACCGCCTGGTAGCCGGGGCGGGCCTGCAGCAGCTCCTGGTGCAGCTCTTTCAGACTGGAACGCACCACGTCTTCGATGGAGCCGCGCAAGTTCAGCTTGTGGTGAAACCGAGATTCCTTGTTCAAAAAAGGCTGCACATAGAAAAAGTCCAGCGTATCGGACAAATGCAATTCGCGCAGCAGCGCAGTCGGTATAAACCCCGGATCGAACAAGCAGTTCGTCACGACGATCTGCTGGTCGTCCTGGATATCGTAACCATGCACTTCGCCCGGATTAATAATAAAAATATCGCCTGCCCGCACCTGATAGGAAATGTCCTGAAACAGATGGGTCGCTTGCCCGGACTCCACATAGATCAATTCCACAAATTCATGCCCGTGAAGCTCCGGAATGTCGTGCTTATCGTGACGGGCACGCTTGATCCAGAACGGAAAATCGCGAGGATGTTTGTAATAGGACATCATTTTAATCTGCATGAGGCGTCCCTCCTCTACCCTCAGGGTGTCAGCGCCATTGCACTGCCGCGCCGCTCAAGCCTTGCCGTACGACATCTTCGTTCGTTGCCGCTGCGTCTATTGTACCATAATTTTTCCAGGGATCGGCCTTCCTTCTTCAGAGCGCCCGGCATGTGTCTGCCAGGTCGGTAGGAACAGCCGCGGCGCACAAAGCTGTCTCCTCGTCATGTACGATGACCGATGGAGACAGCTCTGTTGCCGAATCGGTATGCCGCGGTTTATGCAGCTCGCGGCGTCGTATCAGATCGTATCGGAAAGGGACCATACGCCGGCCATGTGCGCGCCGGCGGAATACGCCTCCTGCGGCTCGACGATCCATTGCGTCGCGGCTGCTGTACCGTTCGCCTTTAGTTGATCCGCCCCGGATGCTTTGATCCGTACTTGGCCACCCGCCTGGGAGGCATTGACAATCGTATACGTCAAACCAAGCGATACCGTCGAAGCAGGCAATTCGACATCGAGTACGCCCGTCGCGGTCTCTGGCAGACGCAGCTCGTATCCTGCCCATATGCCCGTTGCACAGACAAGCGGAGAATCCAGCAGCTTTACCGGACGATCCCCGGTATAGCGAACGGTCACGCCGCTCGCCTCATTAACCCGCACAAATCCTTTGTTGCCGTCCAGATCGTTCTCTCCGAATCCGTCCACAATCGTCATACGCTGAACGGATGACCCCGCAGCCGTCTGCATCCAGAACGGAGCCCTCATCTTCGGTGTTGCACGCGTATCGAGGGCTCGGGGACGAATAAGAGTAATACGGCCCGTCTGCGTCATTCCTTTGGTGACATCGTCTGCCGTCAAGGTAAGGACGAACGCGCTTTGCTGCGTATAGCTGATTCCGGCTACCCCGTCCTCATTCGGGTCCTGCACCAAAATATCCGAAGCGACGACATGCGGGGCATGTTTGCCCCAGCGGCCCCATTCTACTCCTTTTCGTTTTGGCCGCACTACCGTTGCCTTCTCGATCACGATTTGTCCACGGATCGCTTTTTGCAGCTCAGCCGCGTTTGCTGGAGCCGGATTGTTAAACTTGATCGCGCCCGTCTGACCGTCGTCAATGGATCGATAGTTCGAGACGAACACATTGAAATAAGGCTCCTCCACGATGGAACGGGATAGAAAACCGGGGACAAGCTCAAGACCGCCCATCTTGTTGTTACGTGTCGTCACATCGATCAGAGACACATCGACATAAGCCTTTGCCTGGGCATTCGGCTCAATATCGATGCCGAACGCCGGGCCTGTCCAGGCAATGTTCCCTGTATTGCGATACTCCCCGCCAATCACGCGGCAACAGCGCACTGCTGTAATCGACAAGCCTTGTCTTCGGTTGGAATCGGCAATACAGTTCTCCAGCGTAATATGCTCCGAGATCGCCTCGTTCGGATACGAGGGGTGAATCCCGACGTAATAGCCGTCGCCCCAAAACTTCTCCGCCAATCCGTCTTGGATCGTAATATGCTTCGCACCGGAAACAAGGTAAAACCCGAAGCCCCATTCGCCGGTCGTACCCGTATGCGTCGTGCCCACATCTCCTACCACCCATGGGCGAACCATCGTCACATGCTCGCGGCCGTAAAAATTAAACAGCACGTATTCCCCGTTTGCGCTCCCTTTCGCCTGAAAGCGGAACTGCCCGTCAAACCGATGGTAGCTGAAGCTTGGCGGGAAGATGCCGCCTGAAAATTTGGACGCCGGATAGTTCGGATCGTCGCAATCGATGATCGGCGCCATATCTCCCGTGTACGTGTACATTTTCGCGTTCTTGGCATACGCGGCGCGAACGCGAGCCGTGCCGTCGACGCCGGACTGGACGCCGATTTGCTTCATATCGATGCCGTTCGACAGGTCCATCACGGCGACCTTTCCCGCTGCACTTAACGCATGATCCACATACCCGTCCGGGGTCCCCGCGTAGCTCGTACTCGCCGTAATGCGATACTTTGCACCTCCGCCGTCGCCTTCGATATAATATCCGTTTGTCCGGACCCATTGCCCTTCTTCCACACTGGCAAGCAGCACCATCTGCGCAACCGTGCCGATATACAGCATACTCGCGGAACCTGCCGCTTCGGCGCGACCAAGCGGCATCATCCTCCCTGCCAACATTGCGCCTCCTGCAATCCCCATCGTACTAAGCAGCGTACGACGACTTAACTTTTTGCTTTCCATTGTTATTTCCCTCCTAATAAAAGATAAGATTCATCGGCACACGTAAGCGCTTGCATATCAATAGCCTATCGCAGCAGTTCCCTTTCTGACCATTGGCGATATGGACTTTGCACAAGGCAATCCGGTCTTCCACAGGTTCAGCCGGCAACTCTATAAAATGATAAGCTACCCGTTAACGCAGCAAGGCCGCCGATATCGGCAGCCTCGTTGAAATTCCCAGTTTTCATCACAGAATTCCAAAAGCTGAGTTGATAATTTCAATATTATCCTTTAACGTTATGGCCTTGGAATCATAAAGTCTCAATTTTTCTAACAATTTTGGCTTAATTCGTCTTTCGAAATGATCATTCCAAATAAACATGTTCCTAAATATTTTAAAGGATGGTTTATAGTTTGATTTTTCTATTTTGAGTAGCTGCAAAATAAATCTTCTGACTATTCGATATTTGCGTTTGGAATAATCCGTATCTAAAAATAGAATGACATCAGCATGATTAAAACTCGGTATCACCCAATCGTTGTAATGAGCACCCTCAATAATCCAAGCATCCGACTGAACCATTTTGCTCAAAATTTGATCTCGTTCTTCATCCGTTCTTTTCGTGTCGCTTGGTTTACTTCGCTTCCACACCACATTATCCAATTCGTAATGTGGAATTTTCATTTTCATAGATAGGTTTCTAGCTAAAGTGGTTTTACCACTCCCAACAGAGCCTATAATATGTATTTTTCTCGGAGCGTCCTTGTTCAATTGGATCATCAACTTTCCACACCTTCCTTGTTTCTTCTCGATCATCTTCGCGCTGTATAAGGCTTTCATTGCATGAATCACAACGATCAATTACTATTGGCGGATTACTGACTAGATGGAACGACTCCCCGCAACCCGGACAAACCCGCCTTCCGGTTAAACGCTTCAAAAGTGTACCCGTATCTGTTTCTACATAGATGACATGATCAATTTTTTTCGAACCTGAGGCTAGGTGCTTTTCCAGCGCTTCTGCTTGTACTGTGTTCCGTGGAAATCCGTCGAGCAAAAAACCTTTACTGCAATCGGAATCTTCTAGTCTTTGTTGTGCAATTTCAATTGTCACATCATCGGGGACCAGTTCGCCCTTACTCATGTACCCGTTTGCTAGTACTCCAAGCGCTGTCTTTGCCTTATATGCTTTTCTAAATAAGTCCCCTGTGGAGATTGCGGAATACTCTGATTTTCTACGATGACTCTAGCCTGAGTTCCTTCCCAGCCCCGGGCAAACCAAGTAGAATAATGTTCATTTAAGCCTCCCTGGATAAAATTAATTAAGGGAATTCCCTCCCCGCAAAAGAACGAAATCACTTCCTATGAAATGGCCAAGTGAAATGGGAAAGGGATCTGCCTACGGCATTGTGGATTGGTTGAGGCAGCACTACTGTGGCCCAATTACGGTCGAAGAGCTAGCTAACCGTCTCGGCATAGGTGAGCGGCAGTTCTAGCGTCTTTTCACGAAGCATACGAGTATGCCTGTGACGCAATTTATTCAACGACTGCGGATCGAGGCTGCTTGCCGCCTGCTTTTACAGACCAACCGCAAGATAACCGAAATTTCGGAATCGGTCGGATATACGCACACACCATTTTTAAACAGCCTTTTCAAAAAAACAACTCGGCGTCTCGCCATGCGAATACAGACAGACCGTCAATCTATCTTATAACCGCAACGCTAATTATCAAACAGATTGATAACAGTAATCTTCTTGCACGCATTGTCTTAAACTTTCACCATGAACCGATGTGATAGAGTACTGTTTTCCCGTCACCCATCTGAAACTTTCCGCGATATTTGTCGTACAAGTATTCCAGACAATTCCAAGCTGAAGGAGCGAAGTAAATGAAAGGCTGGCTTATTTTGTTCGTCGTTATACTGGTTGTAGCTAGTGCAATTGTTCTTCCCATTTATTTAAGCAACAAGCGGTATCCCAAAATCACACTCGAACAGTACAGTCTGCTTGAAATAGGCATGACGGTGGAAGAAGCGGTTGAAATCGCAGAGAAACCGGGTTACTTGACGAGCGACAAAACGACCACTTTGTACTCCAAACAAGAGTACGAATATAGGGAGAAGTTTCGCAGAACGTTCCGAACGTTTTTCGATCCTCCGCAAATCGTTCTTCGTTTCATCAACGGCAGGCTTGAAGAGAAATATTGGAAGAATTGAAGGCGATAAAACGGCTTGACGTCGGAGAGGTGAGACTTTTGAAAATCGTACGATCGATCTTAGCGGTTCCCTTGGGCGCGCTATTCCTTGCAGCTCTGCTGACTTCTTGCGGTTTGTCCGAGGATTCGACAGACTTGCAAACCGTAAAGATGCTCTCGTCCGCTCATGCGGAATCTCCGGAAGAGTATAAAAACTCGACGGAGCAGATCGCATATTTGGAGCTGACCCGTTATCCGAACAATCACCGCTTGAAACGCGTAACGTTTACAGGCAGAGTCGTTCAAGTCATCGAAAGTGGAAATATCGTCTCGCTCCTGGTGAGCGTATCGAAAGATCGATTGGTCTGGAATGACACGATCTATGTGAACTATGTGCGCACCAGAGATGAGGAACGGATATTGGAAAACGATCTCATCACCCTTTGGGGCGTTTCGAAAGGGCTATATACTTATGATAGTACACTTAAAATGGTTGTTTCCATTCCGGAGTTGGATGCCAGATTTATTACGAATCATGGAAAAGGGGGTTGATCGAAGGCTCTTGTCCCTAAGCTGGGGCGAGAGCCTTCGTGGCTGTTAGCGGCGGGCTCGATCCGTTCGCTGCAAGCTTTTTCCCGTTTCAACGGCGTCAGGATGAACGGCAGCGCCTTTCGGGAGGGACGGTCGGCGGACGAGCGGAGCAGGCTGCGGGAAGCGCTTGATCGTTTGCTGCAAGCAGAACTGACACTCGATTTGAGCATAAAAAACGCCGGCAGCCGATAAAAATCGACTCCAGCGCTTTTTTAACCGTATATCGTCAAGAAAGATTAATCTCCCGAATCTTTTCAATCGGAACCTTCGGCTTGCGCTCCTCGGTCAAAAGCCCGTTCACTTCTTGCTGAACGTCGGTAATTTGCGTGTAACAGTAGCCGACGATATAATCCGTCGCTTTGATCGCCTCGTGAATGCCGCGGAACCGTTCGAGGAACGCCTCTTCCGAATGGACCTGCTCCCCATAGCCCCAGCCTTTGTCGGATTTGAAGGCGATGCCGCCGAATTCGCTTATAATAATCGGCTGCCCCTTGTAGCTATAGCCGTCCGCAAAAGCGTATTTAAAGTTGTTGAACGACTTGTCGTTGTTTACGAATTGGTCCTTATCCGCAAAGTGCTTCAGGAGCTGCTGCTTCGTTTCCGAATAATCGTGCAGCGTCAATATATCGGATACCGTATGCTCCCAGCCGTCGTTCGTCACGACCGGGCGGCTCGGATCGAACGCCTTCGTTAAATGATAAATCGCCTCCGTGAACTTCTGCTGCCTGCGGTCCTTGAAAATGCTCTGGATCCCCCACGATTCGTTGAAAGGAACCCACGTAATAATGGAAGGATGGTTAACCTGCTGGCGGACGATCTCCATCCACTCCGTCGTAAAATTTTGCACCGCTTGGTCGTTGAATTCAAAGGTGGCGGCCATCTCGGACCATACCAGCACGCCTTTGACATCGCACCAATACAGGAATCGGGCGTCCTCTATCTTCATATGCTTGCGGACGCCGTTATACCCCATCTTCAGTACGAGATCGATGTCTTCGATCAAAGCTTCCTCGGAGGGAGGCGTCAAATGGCTATCCGTCCAATAGCCTTGATCCAGCAGCAGACGCTGATAGATCGGCACATTGTTAAGCAGAATCCGGCCTTTCTCGATCGATATCTTCCGCATGCCGAAATAGGAGTAGACGTGGTCAATCTCGATGTCGTCCCGGTACAAAATAAACTCCACATCGTACAAATTCGGATGCCCTGGCCCCCAGTGGCTTCGCTTCCACGGTCCGCTCATTTCGTGAATGAGATCGACCTCCAGCGTAAGCCAAGGGCGGTCGATCGCAAGGCTTGTCTGCTTGACCTGACGGTCCTTCATACTGATGACCGTTTCCAGCCGAAGCTTGCTCCCGGCGAGTACGTCGCCTTTGACTTGGTAGTCGAAGCGAACGGTTGAGGCGTCGAGATCCGGCGTTATCTTCACCGCATCGACGTATTCCCGCTCGACATATTCCAGCCAAACGGATTGCCAAATGCCCGTCGTCTGCACATAGAAGCAGTCGAAGTTATCATCTATCCAGCGCTGCTTGCCGCGCGGCTGAGTAGCGTCCTTGCTGTCGTTCACCTTGACCGTTAGCTCGTTCGAGCTCCCGAACGTCACGTAAGGCGTAATGTCGAACGTAAATGCCGTATAACCGCCCTGATGCCTTCCGACGTATTCCCCGTTTACCCATACTTTCGCCATATAGTCGATGGCTTGAAAATGCAGCAGTATTCGCTTGCCGCTTGCTTCCGCAGGAATATCAAGCTGTCTGTTGTACCAGACGATCGGACGATGGGCTTCTTCGCCGATGCCGCCCGCCTTCGTCTCGTAAGTGAACGGGACGATAATGCTAGTGTCGCCGCCGAAGTCCCGCTGCCACCCCGCCGCTTCGCCGGCATCCGCATCATCGAAGCCGAAGCGCCATTCGCCGTTCAGATCGACCCAGTTATCTCTCACGAACTGAGGTCTCGGATAATTTTTCACATATTTCTTTGTTGTCATATCGTTCTCTCCACTCTTTATGTTAGGTTAGTTCGGTTCGTTAATGCAGTGATTACATACAGTGCGAAGCTTTTTATTCGTCCGTTACCTCCTCTACAAGATTAACGGGGTGCCGTTTGCTCCTTGATATACTGGTTAAGTTTATCCTGCGCATTCCGCAAGGCGGTATTGACATCGACCCCTTTCAGGACCATATCGTTGGCCGCTTCCGAAATAATGCTTCTGCCTTTCAAATCAAATTTCGTATGCTCATGCATACCCGGCTGGAGGGTGAAGAACGCATTCGTATTTTTCCCCTTCAGGAATTCCAATTCCGCGCCATACTCTTTCTTCGTTTCTTCCGTTTTCTTCAATATCGTGATTCTTCCTCTTCTATTGATTAACCTCTGCACCTCTTCACCGGCAGCATACGACAGCACTTGAAAAGCTTGCTCCTTATGTTTGCTTGTCGTGGTCACAAACATGTTATGCGTTTCCGCCTGCCATGCGTTGCCCTTGCCTTTCTCAAACGTGGGAAGGGTTGCCATGTCCCAATTAAGCTCCTGACCGCCCTTAACCAGCTTATCGATTTCGCCGATGACATCCGCTCCCCAGTAGGCCGCCATAGCGAGTGTTTTATCTTTCACCAACACGTAATGCGAGTTGTTTGGCATTTTGCCGTCCTTCACATATCCCGGAGTGTCATGAATCGATTTATACAAGCTCAGCACCTTCACCCAACTGTCCGTGGTCAACGCGGCTTCGTTCGTCTGCTTATTCACATAAGGCAAAGTAAGCCCCATCGCCATGCGGTCCGCCCCTCCCGTGTAGAGGCCCAAATACTGAACGCCTCCGTCCGTGCGCGTCACCCTGCGCGACAAGTCGATGGTTTCCTCCCAGGTCATGCCGTCCTTGGGATAAGCGGCTCCGAATTTGTCAAAGATGTCTTTGTTATAGAAGAGAGCAGGGATGTTCATTCGAAATGGCAGCGCAACCATTTCGCCTTTTTCGCCAAACTTCCTGATGGCTTCAATGGAGACCGGATCATACTTGGACAGATCAACTCCGAACTTTTTGATTAACGGGTTCAGATCCTCAATGATTTGCAATTCCTGCAAAGCGGCAATCCCAGGCAAACCGGCCATCAAAATATCTGGCGCGTCGCCCGCTGCGATCCAATCCTCCAGCTTGCCGCTAACCATTTCCAAGGTAATGTTCGGATATTTCTTTTTGACCTGCTGGACAAAATATTCCTCAAACTCTTCCGGGGTGAAGGAGCCTTGGGCAACCATAAACTTTAACGTAACAGGTTCCTTACTGACTTCGGATAGATCCATGCTTTTTTCCCCAGGCTTATTTTGACTTTGGCAGCCGATATTCAGGAGCAACGCCAAGACTGTGGCAGTAAGCACCAACTTCCTTTTCAACTAAACCCCTCCCTATTCCGTATAAACTTAAATGAATTCTTGACACAGTGCCGCTGAAGTGCTCGTTACTGCACTAGAACAGGAAACCGCTTTCACAATTCGAAGTTAAGGGCTTCCCCTCCCATTCTGTCTCATCATTTCTTGAGCCACCCCCTTCTTCTAATTAATAATATGATTATCTTCATTCCAATATAGTTAATAGAATAGGTATACTTCACCATTTTGTCAATATTTAATGTTTAGGTTAATCTATCAAGCTGTACGCGATCCCATTTTAAGAGCCGGGTTTTTTCGATAAAACTCGGGCGATAGAAACTATCCATTGCCTACTTTCTATGTAAAGCGGTCTCCCATCCGCGTCTTCGAATGATTTGGATACATGTACGGATCCCGTTGACTAATTAACAATCAAGTTATACAATTGGATAAGTTAGGAGCGTGCCGAATGATAATCGACGTGACCACGAGGAATATGAACGTGCTGGAGTGCTTTTCTTCCGAAACGAGAGTTCGGATCATCGAATTGCTGAATGAGAAGCCTTATAACATTGGAGAGCTTGCTGAGGCATTAGGCTTGTCATCAGCCATCATTACCAAGCATATCCAAAAGCTGGAGGAAGCAAAGATTGTTTTTACGGAGAATACGGTAGGAAAACGAGGTACGCAGAAGCGCTGTTCCTTGAATGTGGACAAGATGACGTTAGTGCTCCGAACGGTCGAGGAGGAAAAACCGCGCAGCCAGTCCGGATTTACGGTCGACCTGCCGGTCGGACAGTACATCCGGTATAAGGTGCAGCCAACCTGCGGCTTGGCGTCCTCCGTCAAGCGAATCGGCATGATGGACGACCCTCGTTATTTCGACGATCCCGAGCGCACAACGGCAGAGCACCTCTGGTTTGCAATTGGCTTTGTCGAATATCGGATTCCGAATTATTTGGTGGGACAAGAAACCGCATCATGCTTGACCATTTCTTTGGAGATTTGTTCCGAAGCGCCTTATTATAACGAAAATTATCCGTCGGATATTACATTTTCTATCAATAACATGGATGTGGCTACCTGGACCTGCCCGGGGGATTTTGGCAGCAAGCGCGGACAATACACACCCGATTGGTGGGTCGATACCCAATACGGACTTCTTAAGGTCCTCTCCGTTACCGATGAAGGTACCTTTATCGATGGAGTGCGATTTTCGGACGTTCGAATTCATCAGCTGAACATAAAACCAGGACAGGAGCTGCTCTTTCGAATCAGTTGTCCCGAACCTGGTTCCGGTGCGAATAGTGGAGGAGTCAGCCTTTTTGGCAAAAACTTCGGCAACTATCCGCAAGACATTCGAGTAACGGTTGCGGTTTAGATCTCTAAACCGGGCATATTTTATCTTTAGAACGAGGTAAGGAGCACCGTACTCCTCACCTCGTTGTTTCTGCTTTTTTACTACATGTTTAAAAAGGACCACGGCTATTTGCGAAATGCTACAAATAGGCCGACCTCCTTGGTTATTGGAATCCCGCCATCCGCATGGATCGTTTCGTTCAGCATGGCCTCCAGTTTAGACAAGCGGTTGTCAGTCAGATTTTCTCGTCCTCCGGGAGTTGTTCGTATATAAGCGATGAGCGGCTTTGCATCCGTTACTTGCAGCCCATCCTCATATCGTTGTAAACGGATATCGGCGAAGCCTGCTGCGTCCAGTTGATCGCTTCCGTTCTCCAAACCGAACTCGCAGGCGAAATCTTGACGTCCAAAATCATAATTGGGATTTATTTCGCTTAAAAATCCTTTGACTTCATGCATATGACGCATCCCCATCGTGGACGCGAACAGCAGGCCGCCGGGCTTCAAAACACGCCGAATTTCTTTCAAAGATTGGTGTCGTTCGCTTACATGATAGAGCATATGATTGGCCAGTACGACATCAAAGCTTGCGTCCGGAAACGGGATCGAGCGCGCGTCAGCCGGGATGAATCGAAATTGATCAGAAGGTACGCGATGCTTTAGCCCTTCCTTGGCGTCATTTAACATCCCTTCCGACAGGTCTGTCAGCGTAACGTCCCAGCCTTCCGGTATCCGGTCTGCATTGCGTTCCCACAACGTTCCGTCCCCGCAGCCCAATTCAAGGATTGTGCAATGTTCCGGAACGACCAATTGATCAAAAAGCCAATGATGCCATTTGTATGGATTTACACTAAACTCGTCGTGTAGTCGAATTCTCGTTTGCAGATTGAATGCATTTTCGTACTCTTGATTCACAACGCGGATAATAGAAGCAAATAACTCCCACGCGGGACTGCTTTCACCGTACGCTTCTTTCCGACTTTGCCTTTCCAGCTCCACTCGATCTAAACCTTCCAATAGGGAAAGCGTCTCTTTTACCGTCTTTTGGACCAGGCGGAGATGCTCCATCTTTTGGCCAATAATCGTGCTCTGCATTCGCAAAGATTCTTTCAAATCCTCCTCATGCCCATCACGGTGTACGATTCTCCCAATCTCGTCAATGGTCAAGCCGATATACTTGAGCGTTAAAATTCTTTGCAGTCGAGCCAAATCCCTCTTTGTGTAGTACCGATGCCCGGAGTCGGTCCTATGACTCGGATGTAAGAGTCCCACTTTATCGTAAAACCGCACCGTGCGGATCGTTACTCCGGCCTTGTCCGCGAATTGTCCTGCGGTCATCCATTCTTCTCGCTGCAGCATTCCATTTTGACCCCCAATTATATAAATTGAACGAATGATTGAAGCCCGTTGCTTTCCGAAAAGGATGGCCTTGCCGCTTCAAACAGGTTGTTTTGAACTCCTTTTTTGGAATGGTTATCCATGAAATGGTTTCGGGAGCTCGGAGACGAATCCAAAATAGCGGGCGATAATCTGTACAATGCGTTTTGAGGCAAGCCCGTCGCCAAATGGATTCATGGCGTTTGACATGGAATTGTAGAAAGTCTTATCCGTAAGCAGTCTCGTTGTAACCCCATAGATGGACTCCTCTTCCGTCCCGGCCAGATAAGCCGTATTTGCAGCAACAGCCTCAGGCCGTTCCGTTGTATCGCGCATGAGCACGAGCGGGACGCGAAATACGGGGGTTTCTTCCTGAAGCCCTCCCGAATCACTCAGTACGAGAAAAGAGCGGGACAACAAATGAATCATATCCGGATAGGATAGGGGTTCAAGCAAATGGATTCTTTCGTGACCCGACAATAGTTGACTCGCGGTTTCCCGAACGATCGGACTTAAATGCATGGGATAAATAACCGATACATCCGGGTTTTCGTCAGCAATGCGTCGAATGGCTCGGAACATTCGGCGCATGGGTTCTCCATAGTTTTCTTTACGATGAGCGGTCATCGTTATGATTTTCCTCTTTTGTTTGACAAGGCGATTTAACCTAGTTTCGCTGAATCGGTAATCAGAACGAGTTGTCATTATTGCTGCATCAATCGCCGTTTGTCCGGTGATATAGATATCTTGATCATTGTAGCCTTCTCGGAGCAGATTCTCTTTACTAGTAGACGTGGGAGCAAACAAAAAGTCCGAAACGACGTCAATGATTTTTCGATTCGCCTCTTCCAGCCAAGGCGAGTATTTGTTGTGGGAACGCAAGCCTGCCTCAATATGTCCGGTCGGGATTTTATGGAAGAACGCAACCATCCCTCCGCACATTGCCGTTTGAGTATCGCCGTGTACCAAGATAAAATCCGGTTTTTCTTCGCGAATAACCTGATCCAAGCCGCTAATTGCCGCCGATGTAAGGTAGGCAAGCGTTTGGTTTTCTTTCATGAGGTTCAGATCGACGTCAGGTTGTATCCCGGAATGCGCGAGCGCTTGATCAAGCTGCTGTCTATGCTGTCCTGTAACAATCACTTTCGTTTCGAACCATTGCGGATGTTTGTTTAGTTCTTGGACGACTGGATTCATTTTTGTCGCCTCCGGACGCGTCCCATAAATCACCATTATTTTTTTACGTGCGGCCATTCTGCATTCCCCCTGTGCTTGTGATACAACAAGAGTAAAAGATGACCTTACGTCACTTGCAAGGGGAAAATGACGAAAGTCTCGTCTTTTTTGCAGTGTGGCTCTGCTGACCAGAACGGCCGCTTCACCTTCAAAAAGAAGAGGCCAACCGGTGATTTCCGGCTGACCTCTTCGGTTTATCTGCCCGACATCACTTCCGCTCGCACCACCTGCTTCAGATCGTGTCCGGTCGGGTTCTGGAATACGCGCAAGCCGAAAGACGGGATTGCGGCGAAAATATGATCGAAAATATCGGCCTGAACCGACTCATAGACTCCCCAGTCCGTATCGTTTACAAATGCGTATATTTCCAGAGGCAATCCGTTTTCAACCGGCGCCAGCTGCCGCACGAGCAGCGTCATGCCTTGATGAATATGCGGATGCTGCTGCAAATAATATTTCATATAGATGCGGAAAACGCCGATGTTCGTCAGCTGGCGTCCGTTTACTTCCATGGCCTTGTCTATCCGATTGAGGGCATTGTACGCTGCGATTTCCTGCTCCCTGCTTTCGATATAGTCGGTCAAGTAGTGAATTCTTCGGAATCGTTCAAGCATCTCGTCAGTACAAAAACAGATGCTGCTTTTATCGATCAAGACGGAACGTTTAATGCGCCGACCGCCGGATTGCCTCATGCCCCGCCAATTGCGGAACGAATCGGAGATGAGCGCATAGCTGGGAATGGTTGTAATCGTTTTGTCGAAGTTCATCACCTTTACGGTGTTGAGCGAAATATCGATCACATCGCCATCGGCGTTATATTTCGGCATTTCGATCCAGTCTCCCACGCGTACCATGTCGTTGGACGAGAGCTGCACGCTGGCGACCAGCCCCAAGATCGAATCCTTGAATATAAGCATAAGGACTGCGGACAAAGCGCCGAGGCCGCTCAGCAAGATGAGAGGACTTTCGCCGATCAGGTTGGCGATGATAATAATGCCTCCGATGACGAAGACAAAGATGGTAATGACTTGGATATAGCCGCGAATCGGCTTTATTTTGGAAATTTCAAAGGTGTTGTAAATATCGTTGCATGCGTTCAGGAATGCGTCGATCACCATCATGCCCACCACGATAATGTAAATATCGACGCCCTTCTCGATAATAGCTTGGTAGTTGGGGAAGATCGACGCGAAATAATAAATAATGAGAGCCGGTGCAATATGGGAGAGCTTTTGGAACACCTTTCGTTTCAAAAGCACATGTCCCCAGGCAAATCGATGTTTCGTAATAATCGAGGTGATGATTTTCAGCACAATCTTTTTCGCCACGAAATTCGCGGCGACGCTTAGGCCGATAAGAAGCACAGACATGATCGTATTGGACAAATATGTCGCATAGGGCTCGGCCATTCCCCGTTCAACCAGCAAGTTGTGAATAAACTCCATATCCTTCTCCTTAGGTGTTATAAACGTGATCTTGTTATATTATAGCATCCGGATTATGGAGACACATGCCTGAACGAAGAAAAAAATAGGCAAAGAGGAGGCGCAATGCCCCGCTTCTTTGCCTAGAAAACGATAATCACTGGATTGGCGGCGATTGCGCCTTACAATCGCCTCACGGAGAAGACGGTCCGTACCACTGGACGGACACATCGTCGAAGAAATTGTCGGCAATCGGGTTGCCTTCCCAGAAATCGCCTATGGCAATCGTGCGGAACGCATTCATGCCGGATGCGGAGGCGATCAGAATATCGTCGATGTACATGTTCACCTTGTCGTCGAACCGGAAGTCCCATTTCAACTGGTGCCAGCCGGTCGTCCGAGGTACGTTGGATAAGCCCCACTCCGAGTCGATACGGTATACATAATGGGTCGTCGACTGAAGCATGTTGATGCCGATCGTGCATTGCTGCGAGCCGTTCTCGAGACTGCCTACGGAGACGAAGGGCCGCGCGGCGTCATCGTACACCATCATCGTCACGACGGACCGTTCCAGCGGTCCGAACAAACCGCGGGTAATCCGGACCATGTCCTGATTTACGAAGAAGCTCTTGCTCCCTCTGTACGCTTGTACCGAGCTGCTCACCGGCGATCCAAGCGGAGATTTCCAGTTCCCGAAGCCGTTCTCGAAATCGTCGCGGAATATTTCGACCGGGTACGCCGGGCTGGTCTGTACCGTTATCCCGATCGTTCGGCTAATCGTGCCTTCTTCCGTTGCGACGGATGCTACGATCGTTGTTACACCCACAGACAAGGCGGAGACGGTTCCGAAAGAATCGACTGATGCGACTTGCGGATCGGTCGACCGGAACGAGAGGACTCCGAACAAATCGATATACTGCCCGGCGTACGAGTCGCCCATTACGGTCAATCTGGTGCGATCGCCGATGGCAAGGTTTGGCTTCGGCGCGATCAATCGAATGGCGGCGAGCTTCGGGCGTCCGCTCCACAGCTCGACGAGCGTCTTCGCTTCCTTCTGCAGCAACGACTTCGCTGCAGGCGGTAAGGACGTTAGCGGGATAGACGGCCCTTCCCATTCGCCGGTTTCCGCAAATTGCCGGATAAGACTCGTCAGACGCGATAACGGCTCGGAAACATCATAGCGCCCCATTTTCTCGAAGGGCAGCGGTTGAAAGCCGTGTACGCTGGAAACGACGGACTCGTGCTCGCTCCAGCGGAATTGTTCCCTCGGCTCGTTGACGAACCGTACCGGTTCCCACGTCACGCCGTTGTTCCCGACATAGCCGTACCTGTATACGGTCGGGGCCACGTTCATCTGCGCACTGCTGACAACAACATTGCGCTGCAGGGAGTTGTAGGCCGGGATGCACGGAACGTCCTGCTGAATCGTCAAAAGATTCGGATACCGCGAAGCCCATGGCTCGGACGTATAAGGAACATTCGCCAGATTTTGCCACAGTATGCCTCCCGGCGCGCAAGCTGCGCTTGCCCAGTTCAAGCCGCGCTCGTCGAGATTTCCGCCCAATCGATTTTCAACGATCAGATTGTTGTCGATCACGTTATTCCGCCCGCCGCCGATCAGAAATCCGCGGTCAGCCTTATTGATAATGTTGCCGTAGACCAGTGTCCCGCTGGCCATATCGTCGAGATAAATGCCGTTTTGGCCGAACCCTCCCAGCCCGTTGCGCAAATTGCCGAGATAGTTGTAACGGATGACGTTGCCTTGTGCAGACCAATCGCGCCCCATATAGATGGCCCCGGCATCGCTCGTTTCGGTCAGCACCTTGTCGATTCGATTGTATTCGATCACATGATTGTTGCCGGTCAGGTCGATAGCGCTGTGGGGCGCGTCGTGTATATCGTTGTGGGCTGCCCGATTGCCGACCCCGCTGATGGAGATGGCGGGACTTCCGGTTTTTCTCAGACGGCTGTAATGGTGGATATCGTTATTCACGACGGCATGTCCGCCCGGGACGAGCGTCGCCCGATCCCCCCCGCTCACCGAAATGCCGCCAAAGCCGGTATTGTATATTTCGCTGTTCGCGATCGAGTGCCCGTTTCCTCCGTTGATGACCGCCGCGTAGTGGCCCATATTACGCAAGACCGAGCCGGAAACGCGATTGCTCGCCCCGCCTGTCATCGTAATGCCGGTCGTTCGCGTTGCGTCCAGCGTCACATTCTCGAACGAGACATTCGATACGTTGTTCATTGCAATAAGCGGCTGATCCAGCAGCGATAGCCGGAATGTCCCCGTTTGCGGCGGAGCCGGCGGGTACACATATAAGAATCCGCTTTCGCGATCCAAGTACCACTCTCCAGGCGAATCGATCTCTTCTAGCAAATTGAAGTAGTAATAGCGCTGACCCGATTTGACCGAATACACGCTCGGCTGATCGGTCTTTACTTGTTCGTTCGCGGTGTCGATTTGATCCACCTTCAACGTGCCGTCCGCCCAGTCCCAGAACCAATAACCGAACATCCATACGTCGTTTGCCTGCGACCATCGCTGCGGACGCGGATCGGAATAACCGAACGTGGCTCCGCGTTTGGACGTATCTCCTTCTCTCGGATTGGAGCCCGGGTCGATCACGGTGCCGATCTCGACATAATCGTCATTCGGCCAGCGAGCCAGCGTCATCGGCTTATCGTCGAAAAACAGCTCGGGGGCCGGCGTCACGATCGGCAGACCGAAGCCGTAACGCAGTATGGAGCCGAAGTCGGTTATGCCTTGGGCCTTCAAATCGATTTGCAAAACGTGATCCCGCGCTTCCTGCGGCAATCGGTTGCGAATCGCCGTATCGGTTACCGGCTGAAACGCAGCCCCGTCCAGATCGACGCCACCCGACACAACCGCTTTCTCGCCGCTGCAGCCGCGGTACACGACCGGCTTGTCCTCTGCTCCGGAATCGTCCGCTTCCAGCAGAAACGTCTCCGTACGCGAATACAAGCCTTCCCGCAAATATACAGTGACGCCGCCTACGGGCAAGCCGTTCGATTGCTTAAGTGCTCGTATGACGTCCCTCGCCTTTTCCAAAGTAGCGAAAGGACTGCTGCAGGTCCCGGGATTGCTGTCGCTGCCGCCTGGCGAAACGTAATAGACGGCTCCCTGAGATGCTTCTACGGCCCCGTCCGGTATTGCGGTCAAGCCCGAACTTTGGAGCACTGCGGAGGCGACCATCATGACCGCCGTCTGATTGCTTGGATTTCCGTCCATATCGTTTCCTCCTCCTCACATGGGGTAAATGTATGGCCATTATACGATGTACCTGTTTCAATATATAGCGAGTTCCATTGCAGAGCATCGTAATCTCATGCGAAAGAAACGGAAACGCGCGCAAAGAAATCGCCATTGCCCTCCTGTGAAGCGGACCGATAAAGGATTCGCGGCAACCTTGGCAGGGAAAGATGAGGAGACGTTTTTACCGGCGTAATTGGATTGCAGCGGAATTTATGAGTCTGATAAAGGGATATGCTATAATATGTAAAAGTAAGCGCTTAATCGATAAGTGTCTTTCCCGGTTACCATACCATGCCTTATGGAGGTCATGCTGTGAGCAAAGAACCGACTTGTATCCGACTTCAAACCGCCTCCGACTTCTATTTGTGCATTCATGTACTTGCTTCCTCCATGTTTCGTCTTACTTTCAGCCAAACGGAAAACGTTCCGCAATCCTCTCTTGTCCGTTATGGCATTGTCCGGCTTCCGCAGTACGAAGCTGAGTATAGGGTCGAGGACGACAAAGAAGCCGTAACGGTAAGGACGGCCCGTTCGACGCTGCGGGTGGAGAAGCTCGACGGTCGCATCGCGCTCCGGCATGCGCGCGGAGAGGTTGTCGTCCGTCATTCCCCTCCCTCCGCCGAACAACCTCGGACGGGCTTTGAAGCCCGATTCGAGCTCGATGCCGAAGAACGGCTTTACGGTACCGGCATCGGGGCGGAAACCATCATGAAACGAGGCCAGCAAGTCCGTATGTGCATGGCAAGACGGGATGCCTATACGCCCGTACCGATGCTCATGAGCAGCCGCGGCTGGGGTTTGTTTGCGAATACGACGATGCAACACGATTTCGATATTGGCTTTACGGACCCGGACTTGCTTCTGGTTCGCGTACCCTCTCCGACGATGGAGTACCTGCTATTCGCCGGAAGCAGCTACGCCGAGCTGTTGGACAGCTATACCGGCATCGCCGGCAAACCGCGGCTGCTCCCCTTATGGGCGTACGGTCTCTCTTATATCGGCAACGAGCAGGCCAATGCGAGAGAAACGATCGAGGATGCTGTGAAATTCCGCAACGCCGGCATTCCATGCGATATGATCGGTCTGGAGTCGACATGGATGCAAGTTCATAATGATCGTTCCACGAGTAAAAATTGGCACTCCGAGCGCTTCTTTATTCCACCTTGGAATCCTAAAGGACAGCATACGTTTATTGGCACGCTGAAAGCTATGGGCTTTAAGCTGAGTCTGTGGCTGGGCTCCGACTTCGATTTGACCCGTTACGAGGAACGGCTTGCGGAAGAGCGCGATCGTTTGGCCGCGGGAGAAACCGGCAACGGCAGCCCGGCTGCGGAACAGGAGGAAATCTGGTATACCCACCTTGAGAAATTCGTCGACCAGGGCGTAAGCGCCTTCAAATTAACCGAGAACGGCTGGTTGCTAGAGCTGCAAGGCCAGCCATGGAGTAACGGGCTGAGCGGTGAAGAGGTGCGCAATCTGTATCCGCTGCTGCTCGGCAAACAGATGTATAACGGCTATAAGAAGCAGACGGGGCAGAGGCCCATGTTGCATTCGGTAGAAGGCTACGCCGGCATTCAACAATATACGGCCATATGGACAGGCGGACTGGGAGACGAGCCCGAGGAGCCCAAAGCGTTAGTAAAGATGTTGAATGCAAGCCTAGCCGGCATATCGAACATCGGAAACGATATGGATATCCATTCCCGCGAAGGGATCCATTTCGGATTTTTTCAAGCCTGGTCCAAGGTTAACAGTTGGGCTTACTGGCGTCACCCGTGCTTGCTTGACGCTCCATTGCGGGATATGTTCAAGCGGTATGCCAAGCTGCGGTACCGCCTTATCCCGTATATCTACTCAGCCGCCTATACGGCATACAAGACGGGGATGCCGATCATGAGACCGATGCCGCTCGTCTATCCCCGCAGTCTGGAAATGGCCAATCAGACGACGCAATATATGTTCGGCGAGTCGTTTTTGGTTGCCGCTTTCACCGATCAAGTCGAACTTCCCGTAGGGGAATGGATCGATTTCTGGACGGGCAAGCGCTATAGCGGTCCGGCGAGAATCGAATATAGTACGCCCGATGATGTAGGGGGTCCGCTGTTTGTTCGCGCCGGGGCTATTTTCCCGATGTGGCCGGAAATGGACTATGTCGGGCAAAAGCCGGTCGACCTCATCAGCTTGCACATTTATCCGCACAGGGACAGCGAGTTTACGCTGTTCGAGGATGACGGCGTTACGTGCAGCTATGAGGACGGGGCGTTTGCCTTAACCTTGATTGTTTGCGAATCGGCCAAACATCGCACAAGTATTCATATCGGAGCGCGCACGGGACAGTATGACGGCATGCCGGCCAAACGCGGCTACGATGTATACGTCCATTTGAACGCAAAGCCTTCGTTTGTAGCCGTAAACGGGATGGAATATCGCGAGACGACCAGAGCCAAGAAAGCGCAGCCTCCTGCCGGCTGGTCGTTTGATAGACTGACCGGCATTGTCCGACTTCATGTAGCAGAGGAAAAAAATAGGTCTGGCGCCATACGAATCGAGCTGCAGCACGGAAACGAAATTGCTCGCCAAGGACAGACGTCCGCCAAGCGGCGGACTGCCCATACCAAAGAGGACGCCGTAATACCCGCTCACTCGCAGCTGTTTGCTCAATCGCCACGCCATGACTTCATGACCCCTTCATTGACGCAATTCGAGAAAAGCTTGGAGATCGGCCTCGAGACCGGCGATAAGGCGAAATCCCGCGCCGCGCTGGAAAAACTATTGACGGAATGGGTACAGACACGTGCACCTGGAGAAGCCGGCGAACAGCTCTTATACGTCAGCGGTTTGCTTGCCCGTTTCCTGGAACGGAAGCAGTGGCCCATGAAGCACGTCTTCGGAGAGATTTACGAGCGCTTTCTAAACTTGCAGGCAGAGACGGACGTCGATGCAATCGGTCCGATCCTGATCCAGGCGGCGGAGCGAGTAGCCGAGTTTTCGCAAAAATCGCGGGTATCTGCGCTGCATCCGTTAGTTCAGCAGCTCAAGGAAATGGTCGGTCAGGAGATGGATCAGCCATTCTTCACTTTAGCTGTTGCGGCCGAACGGCTGCATGTGAACGCCTCCCATCTTAGCCGCTTGTTTAAGCAAGAAACGGGAAAGTCCTTCTCCGAGTACATGATGGAGCTCAAAATGAAGCACGCCAAGCAGCTTATGCAAAACGGCAGCAAAGTAGCAGACGCGAGCCTGTCCGTCGGCTTTAAAGATACCGGCTACTTTATTCGCGTATTCCGCAAGTTTTGGGGAGTTACCCCGGGAGAGCTGAAGATGTGAAGATAGGGTGTGAAAAATAACAAGGCTGCCGGAATCGGCAGCCTTGTCCTAATTGTATGGGTCTTGCGTACCAGGATCGCGCGAATTAGATTAATCCGGCTTTTTGCAGCAGCCGCTGCACGATTGCCGCTGTCTCCGCCCTCGTAATATTGGCCTGCGGCCTTAGCTGCTCGCCGCTTCCCTCTACGATGCCGTAGTGGATATTAAGCGCTGCGGACGACGCAGCCCAATCGCTTAACAGACTCTTATCGGAAAATGCGGCAAGCAGCTTTTCCTGTTGTCCGGATGCGACCGATAAGTCCATTCCGATCAGCTTCATCGCCTTGGACAGAATGGCCATAGCCTCCTGTCTGGTGATCTTCCGATCCGGACCGAACGTGCCGTCCTCGTAGCCTTGCACCAAACCGTAAGAGGCGCCAACGGATACGGCCTCGTAGCTCCAATCCGACGATTTCATATCGTTGAACGCCGGAGCCTGGTTCGCCTTCCGCAGGCCGAGCGCTCTGACGACGATAGCCGTGAATTCCGCCCGCGTAATGTCATGGTCCGGCTTGTACTGCCCGGAGGTTACCCCGTTTACGACCAGACGCGACGCCATATCGTCGATGCTTGCTTTGGCCCAATGACCCGTAAGGTCGTCAAAGGTTTTCACATTGTAGATGACCGAGTAGCTGCTGTTTGTCAAGCTGTTGATCACCGCATAATAGTTCCCTTCCCATTGCGTCACTTTCGTCGGCACATGCGCAAGCGTACCGTCCGCTTTCAAAACGACGCCCGTCGTAACCCGGGTCGGATCCACGCCCTCCGGGATGGCAATCATCCGTTCCACGTAAGAGGCAAACTGGTTCACCTCGATAGTATTGCCATCGCCAGTAACCGCTCTTATCGTAAAATCGTGCGGCGGCACAACCAAGGTCAGTTCATCGGTGGCAGCGGCATTTTGGACGACGCGAACCGTATCGGAAGTCGAGACGGCTACTTCGATTCGGATTGCAATGTTCTCGAGCGCTTCGGTTTTACCAAGCTGTTCCGAAACCGCGTCGATATGGATCTGCGATGCCGGAATGATGTAGATGCCATACGGCGTTTGGAGTCTTACAACCCCTTGTTTTTGCTCCAGACTTTTCACCATCCGGCCATTCAGCTCGCCGACGATCGTATCTGCATTCGCCGTGACCGGAATCGTAATGACTGCGCCCGAGCCTTCGGCCGCGAGCTTCTCGTCCAGCTTCTTCGGATCGAGCGCAACCGTGGTGACCTTCCTGTCGTTCACCGTTGTTGTCGTCACCACCCCGGCATTTTCCGCTTTTCCATTTACGTACACGGTCGCAGCTGCGTCCGGTTTATCGGATGGTACCGATGGCTGGGATGGTGCGGATGGCGACGTAGGTGTTGACGGTGTCGGCGACGAGCCCTCCCCTTCGCTGCCGCCGCTGGAAGGCGCGCTTGGCGTAACCGCATTGGACGGTTCGGAAGCGGCGCTGCCGCCCACACGGTTGATGGCTTTGACTGTAAACGTATAAGCCGTGCCGTTCGTCAGCCCTGTCACCGTAATCGGGCTCGTCGTTCCGGTTGCCGTTATGTTTCCGGGCGATGCCGTCACTTCGTAACCGGTGGTCGCGAATCCCCCGTTATCGGTCGGAGCCTGGAACGTAACGGTCGCTTGGCCATCGCCCGCCGCAGCAGAAACCTGATACGGAGCGGATGGAACGGCGCCCGGCACGGTGTTGACCTCGTTCGATGCCGCGCTGTCTCCTCCTGCATTCATTGCCTTGACGACGAAGAAGTATGTCGTTCCGTTCACAAGGCCTGTTATAGGATGACCGTAAACCGTGCCGCTTACTGTAGCAATCTCCGATCCATACAGGCCGGAAGCCGTACTGACGTAAATTTTATACCCCATCGCGCCGCTTACCGGATTCCAGGAAAGGGCAGCTTCTCCATTGCCTGCAACAGGGGCTTTCAGTACCGGCACTCCCGGCAACGGCGCTTGCGGCGTTGCGCTCCTTTCGTTCGATGACGGGCCGTTCACTCCATCGTACTTCGCTTTGACGACAAAGTAGTACGTCGTTCCGTTCACAAGCCCCGTCACCGCATGCTCGTAGACCGAGCTGGCCACCGTCGTCATTTCCGTTCCGTACTGGCCCGGTGTCGTGCTGACGTAAAGGTTGTACCCCATCGCTCCGCTTACCGAGCTCCAGGAAAGCGTCACTTGTCCGTCACCCGCTGCCGGCGCTTGCAGGACCGGCGATACGGCTTCCATAATCTGGTCGTCGGTGATCGGAAGCTGGGTCCATTTGAGAATCCCGTTGCCGCTGTCGACCTCGACCACATACAGATATTGCCCGGTCGTCGCTTCCATATTGCCGTTTTTTGTCAACGTCTGCGTATACCGAAGGGCGGCCGCGTCTGCTCCGACCGCCGGCTGCATAAAGGAATCCGCCGGGCCGATCGCGTATTTGTAGCTGCCGCTGCCGGGCAGCTGAATGACCTGCGTCGTGCCCGGAACCGTTCCCTTGGCAAGCTCGATGCCGGTTAAGGCCGGCGCCGCTACCGCAATCTGCTCGTCCGTGACGGCAACATCTTTCCATTTGACGATCCGGTTGCCGCTGTCCACTTCAACCACATAAAGATGCTGGCCGCTGCGAACGGCGATGTTGCTGCTCAATGACAGCGTCGCCCCGTAATTCAACGCTCCCGCATCCGCTCCTGTAAGCGGCTGTGCATACGCGCCGGCTGCTCCGATCGCATATTTGTATACACCGGTGCCCGGCAGCTGCGTTGCTCTCGTAGTGCCGATATACTTGCCGGTGCCCCATGTCAAACCGTTGAGCGTTGGAGCCAGCTTCGCGATCTGCTCCTCCGTGACAAGGAAGTCGCTCCACTTGACAATTTTGTTATTGCTGTCGACCTCGACGGCGAAAATATGCTGGCCGCTGGTCACAGCTATATTGCCGTTCGTCACAAGCGAATTCGTATAGCCGAGCTGGGCAGCATCAGCACCGCTGACCGGCTGCGTGAAGGAGCCTGCAGCGCCCAGCGCGTATTTATAGGTGCCTGTGCCCGGCAGCTCCGTGGCCTTCGTCGTGTTCACCACGCTGCCCGGTGCCCAGGCGAGCCCGACGATCGGAGGCGCCGCTACGGCAATCAGGCTGTCGTCAATCGGAATGCTGGCCCATTTGAGAATGCGGTTGTTGGCATCCACCTCGACGGCGAACACCCGTTTACCGCTAGTCATGGTAACATCCACATTTTGCTGAAGCGTTTGGGTATATGCGACTGTCGCATCATCGCCTACCATCGGCTGAGACAGCGCATCCGGATCGGCGATTGCATACTTGTACGTGCCGGTACCGGGCAGCGCGGTGGCGCGAATCGTCCCCGGCGTGCTGCCGGTGCCCCATTCGAAACCGCTCAGGGTCGGCGCCGGCAGAGGGATCGAAACGCTCACTTCCGTCGAATACGAGCTTTCCCCGTCGGTATTGACGGCCTTAACCGCAAAGTAGTACGTATTCCCTGCCTCCAGGCCGGTAGCCGTGTAGCTTCCTTGCGTGCCGGGGAGGGTTGCTAGCGGAGCGGAAGCGTACGTACCGGTCTGGGTTCCCTTGTACACTTTATACCCCGTGATCCCCGTCCCGACCGTCCAACTGATCGCTGCCGCATCACTGCCGCTTCTTGTCGCCTGTACGCCGACGGGTGCCGAAGGCCCTTCCTTATACTCGGACACTCTGACTTTACCGCTATACCCCCAAATCAAATAAAGCCGGTCGCTTGTTGCGACAAAACTGCCTTCATAAGTGTTCGCGCCGCTCGATTCCAAACCGCTGTTGGCCGGTGTCCAACTCGTCCCATCATAAAATGCTGCTTTTACAGCCATGGAGGGATTGGACGTGTTCCAATTCAACCAATTGGCGAACAGCTTGTTATGAAAGACGGTAAGAATCATGTTTTGCTGATTAAAGCCCGGTGTTTTCGGGAATATTCCGTCCCCCACATTACTCCAGCCATTGCCGCCGTAAGCTTTTATTTTATAGTCGGCATTGTCTTTCCAAACGACATACAACAAACCGTTATAGGCTTGAATCTGCGGTACGAGGACCTGCGAATACGAGTCGCTGATGCCGTTCGCGCCAGATACATTGTCCCAGACGCCGGTTGCCAGTCGTTTCATGACAGGAAGATAGTAGGTAGACGGATTCAATGTCTGCTCGTCCCACGCCAAATAAAGCTCGTTGTTATACACAGCAAAAGCCGGGTACTCTGCCCTACTGTTCGATTTCAGCGAATTGATGGAATCGCTCGTCCACGCGGTACCGTTATATTTCTTAACTTGGATCTTGCCATCCTCGGCCCAAGACGCATACAAGAAGCCGTTGTGCGCGATCATGGTAGGCATCCGCCCTAATCGGTTACCATTCGACCCGTTGAGAGGAATCGGGGTCGGGTCAATGGTTGTCGATACCCACGACGCATTTCCTTGCAGCTTTTTTACATAGATCGCCTTTTGTGGGTAGCTTCCGACTTCCTCTTCCCAGATCGCATAGAGTTCATTGTTATAGACAGCCAAGAATGGGGCGGATCCGACTTTATTGTGATTCACATTCAACGGTGTTCCGCCGTCTGCGGAGACCCATTGCCCGTCCTCCATTTTCATCACTCGAATCGTAACAGAGGACATCATATCCTGCTCTTGGAAAATCACATACAATTGATTGTTAAACATGGCGGCTTTCGGAGTACTTGTGTATTTCATAGAAGATGGGGGATTAGAAGTGAATCCTCCGCCGTCAATGGAGGTCCATCCGGGACCGCTTTGGGGCTCTGCATGCCCGATAGTAGGCTGGATGGTGCTCCATAGCAGCAAGATACTGAGCAGCGAAAAGAGCCATATTCGCCAGATAGGTTTTGATTTTGCGTACATCATTTTGCTTCAATTCACCTCGTTGTTAAATTGGATGATAGGACTTATTACCCAACATAACAAACAGGCACTCAACATTTTTACAACAACCAACATATATCACCTTGATTCGACAAAATAACGGCTGCTGACAGCATCTTAGCCTTATGCCTCTTCCAGCAGCATTCGCTCCTTCATCGCTTTCGTCTGTCGGGCTCCGGCTTGGTCGCCGGCTCGGTTCAAGCAGTCGAACAGCATGTCATAGTACTCTTCCCGGTTCGGCTCGAGCCGGATCAGTTGGCGAAGAATCATGGACTGCACATCGTCCTCGGCGTTATCCAGTGCTTGGACCATGCTGGATATCCATGTCAAGCGCAGCTCCATTCTGCGGGCGTTCGCCCATTGATAATGCTCGGTCTCGAAATAATCCCCGGTGTAAAGCGGCAGCGTTTCTCTCCATTCCTTTCCGGAAAGGCTGGCCTGCAAATGGTCCGATAGCCGGTCGATATCGCTTTGGATGATCGAGCTATGGATCCAATACCGTTCGTCGCCGTACATCACCATATCGGGATACCCTTCCGACTTGAACATGCTGCGCAAATAATAGAGAGACGTATGGAACAGCCGTTGGCTTCGCTCTACCGGATACTCTGGCCATAGCTCCTCCAAGATGACATATTTGTACACCGGCTGGCCTTGATAATGCCAGAGGAGAGCGAAAAGCTCCTTCGTTTTTTTCGTCCGCCACGTCATCAACCGCCCGTCGGCAGCGTAAAGCTCCATGCTCCCGAGTACCTTGAGCGATAACGGCGATTCCTCTCTCCCGCCGGTTTGTTCGGCCGATGGGGGGACTAAACCGTTACCGATACGTTTCGTTTTTCTTTCATGCAAATCCGCAAATCGCGCTAACGCCTTGATCAGCCGTTCCTTGGCAACGGGTTTGAGCAGATATCCGATCGCATTCGTATCGAAAGCGTCGATCGCATATTGATGGTGTGCGGTCACATATATAATTTCGGCGTCGGGACAACGGGCGAACAGCATTTCCGCCGCTGCAATACCATTGGTTCCCGGCATCTCGATATCCAGAAAAATCAAATCGGGCTGCAGCCGAGCGCACGGTTCAAGCGCTTCGGTAACGAGCTGGAATTTGCCCACAACCTCGACGCCGCCAATCTCCATCAGTTCAATGTCCAGAACGTCCAATGCTATTTCTTCATCGTCAATCAGAATTGCTTTCCACATCGGAAACCTCCGTAAGATAAATCGTAATTCGGGTTCCCAAGCCCGTTTGGCTGTTTATGTTCAGTTTCCGCCCATACTTCATTTGCAGCCGGCGGTTGACGTTGTCGATCCCGATTCCGGTTGTATGCCTTTTTTCGAGCATAGCCAGTTTATGTTCATCCATGCCGACGCCATCGTCCTCGACGGTAATTTCCACGCCGCCGTCGCTGCGACGAACGACGAGATGTACGGTTCCTCCTTCAGGCTTCTGCCCTATACCGTGACGAACCGCATTTTCGACGATGGGCTGCAGAATGAGCGGAGGCAGCAGGCATCGAGCTTTTTCATCGATACTGTATTCGACTTTTAGACGCTGGCCGAAACGAAGCTGTTCGATCGCAAGATAGGCGCGAACCAGCTCCAATTCGCGATCCAACGGAACCGTCGCGCTTTGGAAGACAAAGGTGAACTTGGCGCGAAGGTAGACGGTCAAGTGATGAATCGTTTCCCGAAGCTTATTCACATCCTTGTAACTAAGACCTATCAAGGCATTCAGACTGTTATACAAAAAATGTGGAGTGATTTGCGCCTGCAGGAAATCCATTTCCCTGCGAACCGCCTGTTCGGAAGAGCTTTTCATCGCCAGCAGCGACTGTACGCGCGCTTTCAGTTCCGCCAATTCGAACGGTTTCTGCAAAATATCGTTGGCCCCGGCCGCAAAGGCGGCTACGATGTCCCCCGTTTGCCCCGAAGCGGTCAGCATCAGCACCGGAAGCTCGGCGAGCCCATGCAGCAGGCGAATTTCCCGACATACGTCCAAGCCCGAAACGCCCGGCATCATCAAGTCCAACAGGACGAGGTCCGGCTTCTTGCGACGCAAGACTGCCAGCGCTTCCTCGCCGCCGCCGACTGCCGTATAGGCATGCTTCATGGAACCGATCGCATCCATGGCCACTTTCAAATTGGAAGGCTCGTCGTCGACGATCAGAATGTGGAACTCCGTCTCCGGACCGATCTGCGCCGTGACGGCTGGTGAAAGCGCGGCCGGCTCCTTCCTCCGATCATTGGCCGCGGCGGCAACCTCATCGGATCTATTTGGAGCAATCGGCAAGGTGAACGTAAAGCGGGACCCCCGGCCCGTTTCGGACTGCACTTCCATATGGCCGCCTTGCAATTCGACCAATTGCTTCGAGATGCTGAGTCCAAGCCCTATGCCGTCGCGCGAATCGGCGCAATCCTTGTCGTATTGGAAGTAAGGCTGGAACAAACTGCCCATCACGTGCGGGGGTATGCCCCTCCCCGTATCTGCAATCGAGACGGCCAGCATCGCTCCCCGTATTTCAGACGAGATGGACACCGTACCGCGATCGGTATATTTGAGCCCATTCTCCAACAGATTATGTAAAATTTGACGCAGACGATTTTCATCGGCCAGAACAAAGGGAAGTGTAGAAGGCAGCTCGTTGAGCAGCCGGACTTCGCGATTGACGGGCGCAATCGATAAAGTCTCGATAACGAAACGAGTGGACATGTTCAAGTCCACGGGCTTCGGCTGGATGGAGAGCTGACCGTGCCGAATCCGGTTCATATCCATAATATTGTGCACCAATCCGGCCAGCCTTCGCCCGATCAGATGGAGCAGCCGTATATTTTCGCGATGTTCCGGAGATAGCGGCCTCTCCTTGTTGTCGAGCAGCGCCTGCGACAAATTAATGATTCCGTGCAGCGGGGTGCGAAGCTCGTGCGACGTTTTGGCCAAAAACTCGTCCTTTTGACGATCGTACACGATCAGTTGCTCGGCTAATCGCTCGCTTTGCAGGAAGGCCTCCCGAGCCCGTTCGGACATCAGAAACGATTGCGACAGAACGAGAAGCAGCGGCGTTACGATCATATAAAACGGGTTGTCCAATGCGAGCTGGTATCGCGTCTGTGCATAAACCCAGCTAATCAGAAGGAAGAACACGCCGAGCAAAATATAATAGACATGCACCCCGCGATTCCGGTTGCGAAAAATCCAAACAAAAATGAAAGCAAAAGCGACGACTTGCAACACGATCCCCGGCCATAAGAGAACGACCAAGAAATCGTTCGGAATCGCAACCAATATCAAAAGATACCCGTAGGAAAACCGCGAGAGCAGCCTAAATCCCGCTCCTACCCGATCGCTCAAATATAAGCGGACGTAGTGGATAAAAAACAAGATCGAGTAGTAAGGGAGAATAAAGAGCATTTTCTGCAGCAGCGGGAAAGAGATCGACGGAAGCATCGTTGCCATTATGATTTCGTTGTCTATGCTGAAAAACAGCCCCATCGTCAAACAAAACAAACTAAAAAACAATAAATAAGGCTCCCTGCGCCATTGCTTGAACATTCCGGCGAAATAAATACCGAATACGAGCAGCGTCGTAATGACAATCATATCCGCGAGACGCGCGTTATCGCGCCTGGCCATTACGTCTCCCATTAAACCGAATTCCGGCGCTTGTACCAAACCGCCCTCCATGTACCGATAGCTCGCCACTTGGATAAGGATCTCGATCGTATTCGTCTCCGCCTTGACCGTTCCGAAAAAAGGGAGATTGCTGGGGACAAACCGATCGCTCTGCAGATCCGGGCTTCCGGTACCTCCGAGGTCCGCTCCCCCCATATAGATGTGGCTGGACATACGAATCTTTTTTCCTCTAAGGCTATACAAATCCGGGTCTCCTACCTGTACCTGCAAACGATACGTACCCGCGCCGTATCCGCTGCCGGATGCAACGATGTCCTTCCAGCCTCCGGGAACCCGAATGATTCGCCGTTCCTCTTCTAGCGCCGTCCCGCCTGAACGAAATTGCAGCGGCGTTAACAGCGCATTCTCGTAAAATTCCCATTCGCCCCGCAGCGGGATGATTCCTTGCTGCGCAAAATCCCATTGTCTTGCATCCAGCACGCCATCCCGCGCCTCCGGGTATTGGAAAGTAGGATGCAACCATTCATAGATGAATATAGCCGTAACGACGGCAAATACGCTAATCATGCCAATCAGTACCGCCAGCTGTTTTCTCATTTGAGCCCGTCTACCGTCCTATCTGCGTACTTGACGTTCCAAGATTTTGGCACACGCAAATATAAGTATAGCATCCCTTTTGTCGAAAATAATAAAAAATCCGCGAAAATACGCGGATTCGATACAGCCGTTTTTGGAGGCTTAGCCATCCTTATGGCTTGATAATCATTAGAGCAAACAACAGGACGCCCCGTATTGAGGCCGTGTAGTAAATGCGATTGGCCTTGCTCAAAAACTTGATCGATGTCTCCGGCAGCTTTTGATCTTGTTTGAGTTCAGGGGCTTGGAGCGACTGTTGCAAGGTATAAGCCGGGTATACTTTTCATCGAAAGCTTTATTTGCCGTGTACGCTTTACCCCGCCACATCCCGTTTGGAGAACATGAGCCAGGCAATAAGCTGGAACAGCAAGTAATACCCGGCCAATACGGCTATGGAGAAGATCAACGTCATATCCGGCCGGAGCGGCGTACCGTTCACATATTGGCTCAAGTTGACATTGGCAAAGAGCAAATATTTGACCCACTCATAATTTGACAATAGGTTGACCAGCGTGTTCCCCATCAGGATGAACAGCAGCGAGAAGGCGATCGCCATGGATGAGCTGCGGAACGATGCGGAAATCATGAACGCCATCGTTACGTACATGACCAGTTCGACGACGCCGAAGCCATAGTTCTGTAAAACGTTCAGCAGCATCGACCCTTCGTGTACGTTGCCGTCCGCGCCGATCGTTACGAGCGGCCGCGTTAAGCCGTCGAATCCTTCGAGAATCGCACCCAGCGCGAAGGCGACGGCGAAGGATAGTACGAGCAGGAACAAGGCGAACAGCATAGTTGCCGCGTACTTGCTCAGCAGCACTTTCGTTCTTGACGCCGGGCCGACAAGCAGCAGCTTGATCGTCCCCCATGAAAACTCGGCCGCGACCATGTCTGCGGCTACGACGACCGTCAACAAAGTGACGAGAACGATCAGCGTGGACGATATATTGACGAAAGTCCACAGCGAATTTTCATAAGGATTGATGTCGCGCTCGATGTAATATTCGTTCAATTTGACGCTCTGTTCCATCCTGCTTTTCGTTGCGGGGCTGACCTCGCTTTCCTTCTCGGACATGGTTTGCTTCATCTGCTCGTTCTGAAGAAGGACTTGCTGCTTCCAGTCGGCATTCCCTTCGCGCTTCTGCTCCTCCCATTTCATAAGCCCGGCTACGAACGCAAGCGCGGCTAACAAAATGCCGACCAACACCCAAGTGCGCGTCCTTCGATATATTTTCGTATTTTCGTTTCGTACCAGCATGCCGAAATCAGACAACCTGCTCACCTCTCGTCAGTTCCAAAAATTGATCCTCAAGCGAAACGTCCACTGTCCGGATGCCGTACACTTCGATATCCGCCATTACGAGCTTGCGGTTCAGCTCCGGAATTTGCCCGCGCTCGGCGGTCACCGCCAGTACCCCGTTCCGAACCCCTACGTTCAGATCGGGCAGCATGGCGGCGAGATATTCCATCGTCCGCTCCGGATCGTCGACCTCGATTTCGACCTGTTGTCTGCCGGCAGAGCGCTTCAACTCGCTCATGCTCCGCACGTCGATGAGCTTGCCGGCTTGAATGATGGCGATTCTATCGCACATCAGCTCCATCTCCGACAGCAAATGCGACGATACGATGATCGCGATGCCTTCCTGCTGCGCCAGTGCACGCAAATAATCGCGCAGCTCGCGAATGCCGGCCGGATCGAGTCCATTCGTCGGCTCGTCGAAAATAAGGACGGAAGGCTTATGCAGCAGCGCTTGCGCCACGCCGAGCCGCTGTCTCATGCCGAGCGAGTAGCGCTTTACTTTTTCGTGAATGCGAGTTTGCAAACCGACCAGCTTGACCACTTCATTAATCCGTTCTTTCGTTACGCCGATATGCCGTCTCGCAAATAAGACCAGATTTTGGTATCCGGTCAAAAATTTATACATTTCCGGATTTTCCACAATTGCCCCGATATGCGTCATCGCCATTTCAAAATGACTCCGCACCGAAATCCCTTTGACGAGCACTTCCCCCTTCGTCATCGAGATTAGTCCGACGATCATGCGAATGGTCGTCGTTTTGCCCGCACCGTTCGGACCCAGGAAGCCGAACACTTCCCCCTTCGGCACATCAAACGTCAAGTTGTCGACAATCGTGCGCCCGCCGATTTTTTTCGTTACATTGCGAAGCTGCAAAACCGCTTCTTTGCTCATTCCCAAATAGCCTCCTTGCGCTTTTGGGTTTAGTATAGCGGACCCGGGCATTTTGTCGAATAGTCTCAGGTTCGGCTGGGCACTGGACTAAAGTCCAAACCGCTGCATCTTGCAGCCCGGCAAGATGCGTTTGATTTCGAACCGAAAAACTCAAATGAAAACCCGAGCCCGCCGCCGTTCCTTCCGCCGAAAACGGAAAAAAACCGAGGCCTATGGGGCTCTCGGTTTTCGTTTGAGGCAACCATTTTAAACCGTTATGCCGTCATGCCTTCCTCATCGGCGTCGAGGGAATCACCATGGAAACGGCTGTCCCCCAACCGGGCTTGCTTCTGATCTGCAGTCCATACTCCTCGCCATAGTTCAGCTTCAATCGCTTATCCGTGTTGAATAGCCCGATATGCTCGGAATCCTCCTCCGAGTCCTTCAGCTTTTCCCTGATGATTTTCATGTTTTCGGGCGCGATGCCTGCGCCATTGTCGATGATAGAGATGTGGAGCCGGTCCTTCACGGCAAAGGCCTTCACTTTAATCAGACTTTTCCCTTCTTTTTCCCGAATGCCGTGGTAGATGCTGTTCTCGATAATCGGCTGCAGAATCAGCTTGATGACCGTATAACGATTCACGTCGTCATCGATATCCCAGACGAGATCGAATTGGTCCTTGTAGCGAATTTGCTGAATATCCGTATAACTGATCGTTCGGCGGATCTCCTCCTCCAAGGTGACCCGTTCTTCGGGCTTGCTCAGCGAATAGTCCAGCAGATCGGACAAATTCTCGATCATGTCGCTGACCTCGTTCCGTTTTCCCGAGAGTCCGTATGATTTCCAATAAATGGTCCGTAGCGTATTGAACAAAAAATGAGGGTTGATTTGCGCCTGCAAGGCCGTAAGCTCCATCGCCTGCATTCTGAACTTCTTTTCGGACAATGCGATCTTCAGGAAGCTGTGCTCGATGAACGTTTTCAATATATTGTTGATGATGTAGCTGTACTCGTCCTTAATGCGGGTCGTCATCTGCGGAAACGGTCCCCCGTTCTCGGCCAAATCCAGAATGCGCACGATTCTGGAGATTTGTCTGTAGTTGCGCCGCGTAATGAAGTAAGCCAACCCCAGGCCTATCACATAGGCCGCCGCAAGGAGCATCAGCATAAGCTTGCCGAGCTTGGACGGAAATTCGTAAAGCGTATGCTGCGGAACGATGGAGAAGTATTTCCAGCCGTATCGATCGGACTCGTGTTTGGAAATGATGTAAGAACCGCTTGCAAACGTCATCGTAAAAAAGTCCAGCGGCGATTTACTAATCCGATTCAAATCTATATCCTGCAGCAAAGCGGTATTCGAATTTTGAAAGATGACTTGGTCGTCCGCATTCATGATGAGCAAGCTTTGGTCGGACAGCGGCGTAATGCTCGTCAATATATTTTCGATATAATGCGGCAAGATGTTTAGAACAATAACCCCGTTGCGGGACGACATGCGATGATAGATCGTCAAGAGCTGCAAAGGCTTCTCGTCAAACGAAGCTCGCTTGATTTCCCGCGCTTCCGTCCAGAACGTCTTGTCTGCGGCCTGATTCCGGTAGCTGGCATACCAAGCGTTGTCCGACACCTGATTCAGATTGGCAATTCCTTCGCTGGAGGAGAAAAACCGGCTGCCGGCGCTGTCATAATAAACGTAGATGGAATAAATATACGGTCTTGCGCTCGGGTCGGCGTTCATAAATCCTTTGATGACTTTGGTAACGGCGTTTCTTTCGTATGTGGCCGAATTGCTTTGCAGGATCGCATCCATTTCAAAGCCGATGTCGGCGTTTGTATCGTATACCAAGCTCAACTGATCGATTTCGTTTAAGACAAGCTCGATGGTTTCCTTCGTTTGTTTCAAGATGCTGGCGCTATTTGTATTGATATTGTTTTTAAGCTCGTTCTGGGTCAGCACGATGGACGATGCGCCATAGACAATTAACGGAATCAACAAGAGGATCAGGAACAGGGCTAAGTTTTTTAAAAAGAAACGTTTTTTCAAGGACTGTCCCATTATTCCCGCCCTACTCTCCCCGCGTGACGCTTTCGTTCGTTCGGAAAGCTCGCGGACTTTTGCCGTAATAGCTTTTAAATCTTCTGGTGAAGTTTTTCACGTTAGTATACCCAAGTAGAGCGCTTACATCCAAGGTCCTGTATCGCACATCCTTTAACAGTTCAACCGCTTTTTCCATACGAACGGCCAGCAAATAGTCGGAAAAGTTTTGTCCGGTCTGTTTCTTGAACAGCTTGCTGACATAATTCGGATGCATATGCACAAGCCTGGCCACATCGTCCAGTTCGACATCGCGATAATGTCCTTTGATATGGCTCTTGATGGTGAGTATGACCCGATCATAAAAGTTTTGGACTTCTTCCGAATCCTCCGCAGCCGGTTCCTTGTCGGGAGCTTCCATCGCATACGTTTCTTGATCGAGCTCGTCTTTCACCTTTTCAAATACATGAACCAGCTCGCTGAATTTGGTGGATTTGACGACATAGCTTTTGACTCCGAACGACAACGCTTTTTGCGCGTATTCGAACTCCCGGTGTCCGCTGAAAAAAATAATTTTGATCTTCGATTTTTGCTTATACAGTTCTTCGGCCAACTCGATTCCGTTCATCACAGGCATTTTTATGTCGCAAAGGATAACGTCTACGGTATGGTTTTGGAGAAACTCCAATGCCTGTTTGCCGTTTTCCGCTTGTCCCGCAATCTCAAAACCGACTTCATCCCAAGGAAAAAACCGGCATAGACCCGATCTGATTTCATATTCGTCGTCCACAAAAAGAAGCTTGTACATGCTCACTCCTCCTGGCGGTATCAGCTTGTGCTTTTCATCGTATCCGTCCCGATGCCGGTCGTCAAGTTCATTTTTAGGGGTGAATCGATTGCAGATGAGGCTGTAAGCGTTTCATGAAAGCGCTTTATGATACGGAAATCTCTCTTTTGGGTCGGATAATATTCATCCATGAGGCTATAATATCGTTTTATGATCCCTTTTGCATCTGGAAGCTTCTTGAACTGGCTAATTAACGATACCTTTGGTGAACCGAGGTGCGTTATTGAAACCGATGTCACCTGCTATACTAAGACACAAGGTCGATCGATCACCGACATAGAGCACACGAGGAGGTCAAAGTATGAAAGGGCTTTCGAAAACAGTTCGTGCAGCATGCACCATCCCCTTGCTGGCTTTGGCGGTTGCAGGATGCGGGAGCAGCGAGCCGTCCAAGGACGGTGGCAAGATATCCGGAAACAAGCCTGTCACGATGCGTTTTTCCTGGTGGGGCTCTGACCCGCGCCATAAAGCTACGCTGGACGTTATCGCCCTGTATGAATCGAAAAATCCGAACGTGAAAATCGAAGGCGAATACATGGGGTCGGACGGCTACAAAGAGAAGCTGATGACGCAGCTGGCCGGAGGCTCCGCCCCGGATATTATGCAGATCGACCCGCCATGGCTCGCGGACTTTACGAAGCAGTTCAATTCCTTTGCGGACTTGAATCAAATGCAAAGCCTCGATACGAAAGGCTTCGATCAAGCTTTCGTGAAAAACTACGGCGTCGTCGACGGCAAGCTGGTCGGTCTTCCGACCGGGATTAGCGGCATTACGATGCTCCTTAACAAGGACGTGCTGGCGAAGGCCGGCATCGATCCGAATACCGTCTGGGACTGGGATACGCTTCTGACCGAAGGGGCCAAAGTGAACAAGGCCGATCCCAAATCGTATTTCCTGGTGACTGATCAATTCGCCACCGTCATCCAAATTTTGCCTCCTTATCTGAAGCAAAAAACCGGCAACCAGATCGTCAAGGACGATTATACGCTCGGGTTTACAAGAGACGATCTTGTGGACGCCTTCACCTACTTGAAGAAGCTGTTCGACAACAAGGTGGTGGAGCCTGCCGCCCAGCAATATATGTTCAAGGCCAAATATTTCGAGAATCCGGTCTGGGCGAACAAGCAAGCCGGAGCGACGATCGAATGGATTGCGGCGATCGGTCCCCGCATGGAGCCGTTCAAAGGCTCGGCGGATGTCACCCTTCTTCCGGTTGCCAAGGACGCCAAAGATACAGGCGTGATTGTAAGACCCGCCAATATGCTTAGCATCAACAGCAAATCGCCCAACAAGGAAGAGGCCGCGAAGTTCCTGAACTTCTTCTTCAACGATAAGGAAGCGCTTGCCATCCTGAAGGATACCCGCTCGGTCCCTCCGACCGAAGTCGGCCGCCAAGTCAGCTCGGAGAAGAACCTGATCGACCCGCTGATCCTCAAATCCATCGAGCAGGCTTCCAAGAAACAAGGCATGCCCGACAACGTGCTCTCGCTCAATATCCAGCTCCAGAACATCATGATCGATACGGTGGAAAAGGTCGGATTCGGCAAATCGACGCCGGAGGCGGCGGCAGACGAGATGATCAAGCAGTTCCAGTCCAAGCTGGCCGAATTGAAGGCGGCTGCCAAATAAGTACGAATCGACTGTGACGGGAAAGGAACGGCCACCGCCTTCCTTCCCCCCCTTCTTACTTTACGCGAAAGCTGGCTGATAGAATGAAAGTAACGGATAGAATGAAATTAAAAGATTACACAGGTTTGCTGTATATATCGCCATGGATCATCGGTTTTCTGGTGTTTCAGTTTTACCCGATTATCTCCTCCTTCTACTACTCGTTCACGGATTACTCCATGGCGCGGGAAGCGAGATGGATCGGTCTGAAAAACTACGTCGATATGTTTACCATCGATCCGAACTTTCTGCTGTCTTTAAAAGTGACGATCGTCTACGTCTTGATGGCCGTACCGTTAAAGCTGATCTTTGCCCTTCTCGTCGCGGTCATCTTGAATCTGAAGCTGAAATTCGTCAACTTCTTCCGAACCGTCTACTACATTCCTTCCATCCTCGGTGGAAGCGTTGCCATCGCTATTTTGTGGAGAGCGGTGTTTCTCAAGGACGGCTTGGTGAACCATGTGCTCGCCTTCTTTCACATCCCTGCGGTGGATTGGTTCGGAAGCACGTATATGGCGTTGTTCACATTGAGTTTATTGACGGTCTGGCAATTCGGTTCCTCCATGGTTCTGTTCCTGGCAGGCTTGAAGCAAATTCCGCAAGAGCTGTACGAAGCCGCCGGTATGGACGGCGCCTCCAAGCTGAGAACGTTTTTTATGATCACCTTGCCGATGCTGACGCCGATTCTTTTCTTCAACCTGGTCATGCAGTTGATCGGGGCTTTGCAGGAGTTCACCTCCGCCTTTGTCGTCACGAACGGCGCTCCGATGAAAGGCACTTATTTGTACGGCATGAAGCTGTATGAGGAAGCTTTTTCCAATTTTAAAATGGGCTACGCTTCCGCCCTTTCGTGGGTCCTGTTTGTTTTGATTTTGGTGGTGACGTTCCTGCTGTTCCGATCATCGAAACATTGGGTGCACTATGAGGACGGAGGTCGTTGACAGTGATAGCAAGAAGAAATCGCTTGATTCAATATGCTCTGCTGGTTGTATTCGGCATCATTATCGTGTATCCGCTCATTTGGCTGTTTCTGGCCTCGTTCAAAACGAACGATGAAATTTTCGGCGTAGCGAACAATATTCTGCCGGCGAATTTTTCCTGGAAAGCGTATGCGGCCGGGTGGAAAGGGAGCGGCCAGTTTACGTACGGCGACTTTTTTATCAATACGTTCAAACTGGTCATTCCCACGGTGATCTTTACCGTTGCCTCCAGTATTCTCGTCGGCTATGGCTTCGCCCGATTCAAGTTCCCTATGCAAAATCTATTGTTCTCGATCATGATCTCGACGCTCATGCTGCCGAATGCGGTCATTATTATCCCGAGATACATTCTGTTCAAGCATCTGGGCTGGCTGGATAGCTACTACCCGTTCATTGTCCCGGCGATTTTCGCCTGCTACCCGTTCTTCGTCTTTTTGATGGTGCAATTTTTCCGGGGACTGCCCAAGGAGCTGGACGAGTCCGCTCGTCTGGACGGCTGCAATTCGTTCTCCATCTTGACGAGAATCTTGCTGCCTCTATGCAAGCCGGCGGTATTCTCGGTCGCGCTGTTCCAGTTTATCTGGACGTGGAACGACTTCTTCAACTCCTTGATCTTTATTAACAGCATTAAGAAATATACGCTCATGCTTGGCCTTCGCATGTCGTTGGACGCGCAAGCGGCCGTGAACTGGGATCAGGTGATGGCTATGGCGATTTTAACCATTGTGCCCAGTATCGTCCTGTTCTTCTTTTCGCAAAAGTACTTTGTAGAAGGCATTGCGACTACCGGTTTGAAAGGGTAACAATTCAATGAAAGTCCGAAGTAGACAAATAAGGGAGGACATTTGGCATGAAAGCTCGTATTGGTGTCATTGGCGCAGGAATTTATGGAACGAAAATATTGAAGGCTTTCTCGTTTGCGGCGAAAATGGGCGACATCGAACTGGTCGCCTTGGCGGACTTGAAGGAAGAAGTTGTGCAGCAGCAAGCGAAGGCGTTCGGCATCAAAGGATACTTGGATTATAAAGAGATGCTTCGGCAGGAGAAGCTTGATGCGGTCGCTATCGTGACGCCAGACTTCCTGCACCGGGAAATTACGCTGGAAGCAGCTCAGCACGGCGTCCATGTGCTCGTTCAGAAGCCGCTGGATACAAGCACCGAGGGCGGTCTGGATATGATCCAAGCGGCGCGGCAAAACAACATTATGCTGTTCGTCGATTTCCACAAACGATTCGATCCCGGGCATATGCAGCTCAAGAACGACATCAAGCGCGGCAAGCTGGGCAAGATTCAATACGGCTACGCGTTTATGGAAGATCAGATCGTCGTTCCCTCCGTCTGGTTCAAAAACTGGGCGCAGCACAGCTCGCCCGCCTGGTTCCTGGGCATTCACTTCTATGATCTGATCTATTGGCTGCTGGAGTCCAAGCCGACGCGCGTATACGCCACCGCGACGAAGGACAAGCTGATCGGCATGGGCATCGATACGTACGACTCGATTCAAGCCAAGTTCGAGTTCGAGAACGGTACGCAATTCTCGATGGATTCTTCCTGGATTTTGCCGGACGGCTTCCCTTCTATCGTCAACCAAGGCATTCGCCTCGTCGGCTCAGACGGCATATCGGAAGTCGACAGCCAAGATCGCGGCATGCTGAGCGCTTTCGAGAGCGAGCCGACCGCGATCGTATTGAATCCGTTTGCCGCGCTTGAGGTGGAACGCCCGTTCTATGGCCTCGCTCCGCAAGGGTATACCTTCGAATCGATGCTGTACTTTACGAAGCTGGTCGGTCTGCTGAAGAACGGCATGAAACTGGAACAGCTGGAAGGCGCTTATCCGAACGGCGAAGAAGCGCTTGTCTCCACCCGCATGTGCGAAGCGGTGCATCAGAGCGTAGAGACAGGGCAAATCATCACCTTGTAACGGTAGCGATGGACGAAGGAGAGTGACGGACCGGTGAGCGTATTTTACGATTTGCTGCACGAGGTGCCTATGCCCAAGATGGTCAAGGTCAGACAGAAATTCCCGCGTCCCTCGATTGCGCCGGACGATATTCCGCACAAGATGGATGACACGCTGGCGCAAGCCGGCATCGCGGATCTCGTCGTTCCCGGCATGCGAATCGCCATTACGGTCGGCAGCAGGGGCATCCGCAATATTGCGCGCATTACAAAGGAACTGGTCAGGGCGCTCCAAGACAAGGGCGCCCTCCCCTTCATCGTTCCGGCTATGGGCAGCCACGGCGGCGGCATCGCGGAAAACCAGCAAAAAATCATCGAGGACTTCGGCGTGACGGAAGCCTACTGCGGCTGCCCGATCCGGGCGACGATGGACACGGTGCAGGTCGGCACGACGTCAGAAGGCCATGCTGTCGTCATTGACCGCTACGCCGCAGAGGCGGACGGCATCATCGTTGTCGGACGCGTGAAGCCGCATACCGCCTTTCGGGGAGAGTACGAAAGCGGCCTGATGAAGATGATGGCCATCGGCTTGGGCAAGCGGGAAGGAGCCAACGCCTGCCACGCCGCAGGCTGGAAACATATGCGCCGCTTGATCCCGCTTTTCGGGAATACGATTTTACAGAACGCCAATATCCTGTTTGCCGTCGCCATTATCGAAAATGCATTCGACGAAACCTGTATGCTGGAAGCGGTTCGAAAAGAACAGATTGCCGAGCGGGAACCGGAGCTGCTCGTGCAAGCCAAAGCGCTGATGCCGCGACTATGGATCGAGGAAACGGATGTGCTCATTGTCGATAAAATCGGCAAAAACATTAGCGGCGACGGCATGGACCCGAATATTACCGGCACGTTCGCCACGCCCTATGCGAGCGGCGGGCTAAAGTCGCAGAAGGTGGCCGTGCTCGACGTGACGGACGAAAGCCACGGCGTCATCATCGGCGCCGGCATGGCCCATGCCACGACCCGGCGGTTGTTCGACAAGGCGGACTTGGAAGCTTCCTATATCAACGCCCTGACCTCCACCGTTTTTGACGTGGTGCGCATTCCGATGATTTTAAAAAGCGACCTCGCCGCCATCGCCGCCTGCATCCGGGCCAGCAATGAAATCGACATTCGCCGGCCAAGGGTGATTCGCATCGCGGATTCGCTCCATATGGAATATATATACGTGTCCGAAGCGCTGATGGAAGAGGCGGCCCGACACCCGAATCTGGAAATCGTCGGCGAGCTGCAAAAGATGCCGTTTGATGAGAACGGAAATTTGTGGTGACGGTCCTGAGCAATGGTTCAGGAATATATAATAAAAAGCACAGCAACGTCCCGAATACGATCGGAACGTTGCTATGCTCTAGGTGCTCCCCAAGACGCTCTCCCCTCTTACGAGCTTAGGCTCGCGCCTCGGGAAAAACATCCTGTCTTCTTCGAACTGTCGATTTAAATCAAGTCGGATGCTTGCAGCAGACGGCACACGATGACGGCAACCTCCGCCCGGGTTACGCTCGCTTGCGGGGCAAGAAGCGTCTCGCTTCGGCCGGAAACGATTCCGGCCTGAACGACTAGCGCCATCGGCAGCTTCGCATAATCGCTGACGCTGCCTCCATCCTCGTAGCCGGCCAGCAAGCTGCCCGCCGAGTTTGCAGCAACTCCGGTCTTGAGCCCCGTGAGCATCATCGCTCTGGACAGCATCGTCACCGCTTGTTCGCGGGTAATCGTTTCGTCGGGACCATACCGGTTGTCGTCATAGCCCGTGACAATTCCGTGAGCGTACGCCGCTGCAACGTAGCCGCGATACCATACGGCTGGACCGATGTCCGCAAACGTCCGACTGTTCGTCTCCGGCGCCAGTCCCAACGCTCTGACGACGATGGCCGCAAATTCCGCCCGTGTCATATTCCTGTCCGGATCGAAGCGACTATCCCCGGTACCGCCAACCACCATTCTCGAACCCATGTCTTGAATGACTTCTTCGGCCCAATGGCCGGCCGTATCCCGAAACGTCACCGGATTCCAGATGACCGCATACGAGCTGTTCGTCAAGCTGCGAATCCGGGCATGATACGTCTCGCCCTGCCGGACGACCTGGGTCGGCACATGGCGTACGGCTCCGTTTGGCTCCACGACAACGCCGGTTGTAATCTTGTTCGGATCCGTATTCGGCGCAAGCGCCACCGTCCGTTCCACGTAAGCGTCAAAGGTATGAATCTCCACCGTTTTATCGCCATAGCTGGCCTTAACCGTAAAATCCAGCGGCTCGGCCACGACGGAGTAATTTCCGTCCTTCGCGGCTTTTTCCAGCGAATGCGACACGGACTCGGACGCTTTGGAAATAACGATTTGGACGGTTATGTCTTTGAGCGCAATACCCGTACCCAATTGCTCCGAAAGGCTGTCCATCCGGATTTGCAGCGCAGGCAGGACATAAGTCGCCGAATCCGTCTGCACCTTGAACACGCCTTCTTTGCCTTCCATCGCTTTGACGATCTGACCGTTCAGCTGACCGATCGCAATATCGGAAGCGGGCAGCGGGATCGTCACGACTGGAGCCGAGCCTTCGTTTTGCAGCTTGTCGTTGAGCTTCTTTTCATCCACGATGACGGTTGTCACCGATTTGTCGCCGAGCTTCGACGAGACGGCGGTTCCCGCGGTTTCGACCTTGCCATTAATCCAAATCTCTACGCCCGATGCGGGTGTGGGTGCAGGTGCTCCTCCGGGCGACGAAGGCGATGAAGGCGACGGATCGCCGCTGCCGGTGTCGACCGGTCCGGGGCCGCCGCTTTCCTCCGGTGCTTTCGGGGTCACTGGGGCCGATGCTTGGGAGGCAGGACCAATGCCGAACTCGTTTTCCGCTCTGACTGTAAACGTATAGGCCGTTCCGTTGGAAAGTCCCGTTACTAGTATTGAAGTTTCCACACCAGAGGCGGTTATGCCGCCGGGGGCCGATGTGACGACGAAACGAGTAAGGGCGCTTCCCCCGTTGTTGACGGGAGGGTTGAAGCTGACGGTCGCCTGTCCGTTTCCGGCCGTCGCCGTTACGTCTGTCGGCGCACCCGGAACCGTAAGTGCGGAAGCGTTCGCCTCGTTGGAGTTGCCGCTCATTCCCCCGGGATTCATGGCCCTTACGACAAAGTAGTATCGCGTTCTATCGGTCAGTCCCGTCACGTCATAGCCGTACACATTTCCGGTGACCGTGCCGTAAACGGCTCCGGCTACGGTAGCGATTTCCGATTCGTACTGACCGGAAACCGTGCCTTTGTAAACTTTGTATCCGGCCGCTCCCAGCATGCCGCTCCATTCGAGCCGGATCGTCTCGAAACCTGCCGTCGCGCGAAGATCGGACGGCGCCCCCGGAGCGGGAACCTGCGGGGTAGCGGTGACTTCGCTTGAATTTCCGCTATCGCCTCCCGGGTTTGTTGCTTGAACGACAAAGTAATATGTCGTGCCGTTCACAAGCGCAGACGCCTCATAGCTGTATTCCGTATAGACGGAGGCGGATACGGTAGCGACCGGTGCGGAATACGAGCCGGATGCCGTGCTGATGTATACGTTATATCCGGTCGCTCCTTCCACGCGACCCCAAGTCAGCTTTACGCGCGCGTCTCCGGCGGTTACAGATTGGATAACTGGGACGCCAGGAGGAGCTACCTGAGGGGTTACGCTCGCTTCCGGGGAAGATGCGCTCACGCCGGCTACATTGGTCGCCGCAACGGAAACGTAGTAAGTCGTCCCATTGGTCAGACCGCTGATCTCATAGCTGTTCTCCGTCCCTGCCACAATGGCCGGCAAGCCGGTACGTACTCCGGAGACGGTGCTCCAGTACACTTGGTACCCGGTCGCTTCCGGGACGCTGTTCCAGCGGACGACCGCATGGGAGTCCCCGCCCCGGACCGTTACGATAACCGGTACCGTCGGAATGTCCGGCGGAATGGCGAACACGCTGCTTTCGGTTTGCAAGGTGCCGCTGCCGAACACCATTTGGCCGTTGCCGTACGAGACAAGGGCAAGCGTCAAATCGGTGAAGCTGACGATGCCGTTGACCGCCGTCGCCGTTGCGGTCCCTCCGAGCGTCCAAGAGCCTGTGCCTGCCTTTGCGGACGCCGTCACCGCATCGGAGGCCGAAGGCCCGTTGGAAGCGGTGTTGCCGTATTGATCCACTAGTTTAATAACCGGCTGGGTGGCAAACGCTTGTCCGCTGACCGTCCCCGGCACCGGCTGCGTCGTTACGTTCAAATGGGTCGCTTTGCCCGCCGTGATCGTTTGCGACACTTTCGAGTTGCCGTATCCGGTTGCCGCCACCTCGACAAGAGCGGTTTTCGGCGTACGAAGCGCCGTATTTCCGCCAGATGGCTTCAACGTAATCGTTCCGCTGCCGATCGTATAATCCGTATTCCGCACGAGAGCGGTTCCTCCGAATTTAACTCCGGTTACGGCCGCTTCGAAGTCCGCATCCGCATCGAACGTGATAACAATGTCGTGATCGACATCATTGTCCGTCGTAACGGCGGTAAGCGTCTTGACCGGCGGATTCGGAATTGTAAATTGCGAGCTGGTAACGGTCAATGTACCGGCTGTGAACAAAATCGAGCCGTTGCCGTCGCTGTCGTGGGTGCTCGTCAAATCCGTGAACGTCACAACCCCCGCTACTGCCGTCCGGGATGTCGTCCCCCCGATCGTCCAGGAGCCCGTCCCCGCTTTGGCGCTTGCGGTCACGGTGGCGGTGGCGGACGTTCCCGTCGCGCAGACGTTGCCGTAAGCATCCTTCAGCGTCACTTTCGGCTGGGTGGCAAAAGCTTGTGCGCTAACTGTGCCGGGTACCGGCTGCGTCGTAACGGTCAAGCTGGCCGCTGCGGCGGCAACAGGCGTCATGCTCAGTGCGCTCGCAGCCGGCGTGTCGACCGTGGCCACGCTGAAGACGACGGACTGCGTGCTGGCATGGTTCAATTTGAGCGCGGCCGTGGCGACTCCATTCGAAAAGGAGACCGACACCGTCTGGCTACCGGAGGTCAGCGTCGTGCCGTTAAACGAGCCGTAGCTGGCGTTTGGAGCCGCCGTTACCCCGGAGACGGTTACGTTTTTCGCTCCGGTGAAGGTAGTGTCCGTGTTGCCCAAACCGTCCTTGACCGTCAAGGTTATGTTCACTCCGTCACCCGCGACCGGCGCAGAAGAGCTCGCTGTCGCTTCCACCGTCTTCTGCGGCTCGCCCTTTATGGGCCCAGGCGTATACTGGGGAGGATTTTGTTGTGTAATCATCCCCCACCCCCACAGCTTGCCGTCGGAGGTAATCGCCATGCCGCCGCTGGTGGCGGCGCCGATCGCGGTTATGTCGGACGGCAGAGTGTTCCCGAAAATCTTATTCGGCTTGGAGCTCATATACGAGTAGTTGCCGGCCCCCATCGCTCCCGCATTGTTGCTGCCCCACGCCCATACCGCACCGTTCGAATCGAGCGCGTAAGACGTGCTCATTCCGGATTCGATCGCGGTAATGCTCGACAACGTCCCGCTGCCTGCCGAGTCCTTGACCTTCTTTGGCATGTTGTCCTTGCGGTTATTGTCGTACGCGCTGGCTACTCCGTCGCCGAGCTGGCCGTAGGAGTTGTAGCCCCATGCCCACACTTCTCCGTTCGCCGTTAACGCAAGCGAATGATGGGACATGTTATGCCCGGAAATGGCGGTGACATTGATAGGCAAGCCTGCAATCAGTACGGGTGTCGTATGGTTATAGGAAGTACCGCCCAATGGATAAAAAAAGTTGGACCCCCATCCCCATACCGACCCTTCCGTTTTGAGCGCGAGCGAGAACGACCGTCCGGCCGCGATCGACTTCACATTCGTCAAGCCGCTCACCTGAACCGGCGTAGACTGCTGCGTCGGAGAAGTGTCGGAAATCGTCGTGTTATTGCCGAGCTGCCCGAAGTCATTTTTGCCCCATGCCCAGACGGTTCCGTCCGACTTCAGCGCGAGCGTATGGTAGTCGCCTGCGACGATCTCTGTGATCGAGGACAAGCTGTTAACCTTCACCGGTACGGAACTATTCGTCTGTGTGCCGTTGCCGAGCTGGCCTTTGTCGTTCAGCCCCCACGTCCATACGGTCCCGTCGTTTTTCAGCGCAACGGCGTGGCCGCCGCCCGCGGCAATGGATTTAACGTTGGTTAAGCCGGGAACGGCCTTGATGTAATTCCTGTCGGTCGTCGTTCCGTCCCCGAGCTGCCCTTGCGCGTTATAGCCGAGCGACCAGACGGTTCCGTCGGTTTGCAGGGCAAGCGTGAAGGAGCCTCCCCCGACAACGCTTTTGAAGGTTACCGCCGCCGCGGCTTGCGCGTTCTGCGCCTGCCAGCCAAAGGTCAGCAAACCGACAATCAATATGAAACTGATCCATATGCGGGTTACGTTTTGACAGCACAACTGCTTCAACTTCCATCCTCCTATTTTTGCCTGTTTCAGGGCTCTTTGGTTATGTAGCTCGTTGCTGTCTCTCCCCCACCTCCTTGACGAGCATCGACTTTTCAATCGATTCCTTCACCAGCTTAACGTTCAGCTCTTAAAAAACGCTTAACAACGAACCGCTGTCGCTTTTGGAAAATCGGTTGTTGCTCAATACGGATGAAATGCGTTAAAATAGCTCCGATTCACCCCAACATGGCAAAGTGTGGTTAGGCTCACCCAAAGAAGAGAGGGTTCTCCATTGTCCTTCATCCGGCATGATCGTTTTCTGCAAGCGTTTTTCGCGTTGACGCTGGTTATCGTGCTGTTTGTGCTGCATCAAGCAGTCTCCGAGCGGCATGCTCCTAACGCGGAGCAGGGCGTCCTGGACTTGAAGGGATGGGATTTGGCGAAAAGAGGGCTTTTCTCGCTTGATGGGGAATGGGAATTTTACCCGAACCGTCTGCTGACTCCCGCTGAAATCGCGAATTCCGGCGCCAAGCCCGTCCCGATTCGTGTCCCGGGCAATTGGGACGACAAGCGGGTCAATAACGGGATCGATATGCCGGGCCAAGGGTACGGCACGTACCGGCTCGTCATCCGAAACGTGCCGGAAGGTGTTGCACTGGCCATCTCTAAAAGGTACGTCCGGTTTGCCGACACCATTTTTGTGAACGGCCATCTGATGGAAAGCTCCGGCATGCCGGGCATTTCCCGCGAAACGTACGTGCCGCGCAATGTCCCCTATACGGTCCATTTCCGGTCGGACGGCTCCGACATCGACATCGTGCTGCAGGCGGCGAATTTCGATTTTCGCAGCGGCGGCATTTACAACTCGATTCTGTTCGGTCCGAAACGGCCGATGGATACCCAGACGATGCTTCAGACCGGTCTTGAACTGGTGACCATCGGCATTCTGCTTCTTTTCGGGCTGCTGTTTTTGTATTTGTTTTTTCGTCTGCACCGGGACGGGCTTCAACTGCTGTATGCCTTCTTCTTTCTCGGTTTCGCGATGGTCGTGTTCACGAACGGAGAACGGCTGCTGCTGCAGCTGTTTCCGGAGCTGCCGTTCGAGCTCGCTTTCAAGATTAAATACGTTTCCGTCTATGCGGTTCCGGTTCTTGCGTTTCTGATCGTGGTCAAGATCGCGGCCGGACGCAAAACCCGCATCGCCCTTCAGGCGACAAGCGCGATCATGCTGCTGTACGCCTTGCTCGTCGTCGCGGCTCCGTTTCGAATCTATTCCGCGGTGCAGGAACTGTTTTACGTCATGATGCTGCTCGGCTACGCGACCGTCTCCTCCGTGCTTCTCCGCCAGTACGTCCGAGGCAGGTACGGCAAAATCGACAAGCCGCCGTTTCAACTGCTCCTGACGTCCGTCTGGATCATGTTTCTGAACAGCATCCTGTCCATTCTGAACACATGGGGACAAGTAAGCCAAACGCTGCTTAACGGGACGACGCTCGTACTGCTGCTCGCCTTCGCCTGGCTGCTCGTGTACCAATATGTGCGCGCCTACGATTCGATGCAGCGGTTTGCCCACAAGCTGCAAACGGCCGACCGGATGAAGGACGACTTCCTGCGCCATACGTCTCATGAGCTCAATTCACCGCTGCACAGCATCATTCATCTTTCGCGCTCTCTGCTCGCAGCGCCCGTGCGCCGAACGAACGAAGCCGACATGCGCGAGAAACTGCAGCTGATCCGCAACACGGCGTACCGGATGTCCAACCTCGTGAACGATCTGATCGACGTCTCGCGGTTCAAGGACGGCAATCTGAAGGTCGCGCAAGGTCCGGTCGATATCGCGTCCTGTCTGTCTGCAGTGGTCGAGGTGTTCGGCTTTCTGGCCGCCGGCAAGGGCATTGAAATGACCCGCATAACGGAGCCGGAGGCGCGCTACGTTCTTGCCGACGAAAGCCGGCTGCTGCAAGTGCTGTATAGCCTTGTCTATGACAGGATCGGCCTGCAAAGCGGCGGCGAGATCCGGTTCGAAAGCCGACGGCACGGGGACACGGTCCGGATTGCGATCCGGCACGAAGGCTGCTCGTCCGGGACGGCGGCGACTGCGAAAGACGAGCCCGCCGAACCTATGGGAGGACTTGGGGCGGGCTTGAGCCTTGCCGCCGAACTGGTCCGGTTTATGGGAGGAGAGCTTGCGGTCCGCGAAGCCGAATCAACGCTGGAAATCGTGCTGCCGTCCGCCCCGGTAGCCGCCGAGGAAACCGCTGCAGGCGTTGTTGTCCTCGCCGATACGAGCCGGGAAAGCGCACCGACGCCTCGGATGGGCGAAACCGGCAAACCTGCGGCGACGATTATGCTCGCGACGACCGACCTGGTCGACATGGAGCACATGAGCAGCCTGCTTTCCACGGAAGGGTTTCATGTAACGTTCGCCGGCTCCGATGCCGCAGTGAAGTCTGCCCTGGCAGGGCGGGATCGGCCCGACCTGCTGATCCTTGACGTGCTGCTGCCGGCCGCAACCGGCTATGCGTTGTGCAAGCAAATTCGGCGCGAGTTCAGCCAAGCGGAGCTTCCCATTCTGCTGATCCACTCGCGCAGCACGCCGGCGGATGTCGAGGCCAGCATTGCGGCGGGAGGCAACGACTTCATCGCCCGTCCGCTCGATGCCGGAGAAATTCTCGTGCGCGTCCACACGCTGCTCGGCATGAAGCGGCTGGTCAAGGAAGCGGCGGACAACGAAATGGCCTTCCTGCGATCGCAGATCAAGCCGCATTTTCTGTACAATGCGCTCGGCACCATCATGTCGCTTTGCTATACGGACGGACCGCGAGCGGGCGAGCTGCTCGGGACGTTCAGCCGCTATTTGCGCATTTTATTCCATCTGGACAATACGGAGGCCACCATCCCGCTAAGCAAAGAAATGGAGTTGGTGCAGGCTTACGCAGAGATTGAGCGGGAACGGTTCGGCCCCCGCCTGAACGTGGAATTCGACATCGACCGATCGCTCTATCGCTGCCGGGTGCTTCCTCTCCTCATCGAACCGCTGGTGGAAAATGCGATTCGCCACGGCGTCTCGCGGAAAATAAGCGGCGGCACCGTGCGTCTGACGATTGTCCGGCATGAAGAGCTGGTGAAGGTGGTCGTCAAAGATGACGGAGTCGGTATGACGCCTCAGCAGGTGCGGTCCTTATTCGAGCCCGGTGTTCCGGGGCAAGGCATCGGCCTGCGAAACATGGTGCGGCGGCTGAAGCATCTGAACGGGCAAGCGCCGGTAATCGAGAGCGTGCCTGATGAAGGCACTACCATTACGATTCAATTTCCTTATCAATAATCGGACGATCAAGGAGGGGACAACCGTTGCTGCACGCTTATCTGGTGGACGACGAGCTTCATACGCTGAATATGCTGGACATGTTTCTCGTTCGGACGGGAAAGGTCGTCATCGCGGGACGCTCGGGCAACGGCTTCGAGGCGCTGGAGGCGCTTCGGCTTATGCGGCCGCAGGTGTGGTTTTTGGACATCGAAATGCCGGGAATGAACGGTTTGGAGCTGGCGGAGCACATCCAGCAGGCCGATCCGAGCGCCGCCATCGTGTTTACGACCGCCTACGATCAGTATGCGATTGCGGCCTTCGAGCTGGCGGCGATCGATTATTTGCTGAAGCCTGTGGAGATGGGACGCCTGTCGCGTACGGTCGACCGGCTGGAGAAGGAAATCGAATGGAGACAAAGCGCCGCCAAGACGGTTCCGGAGCCGCCGCAGCGGGAAACGCTGGATGTGTACATGCTCGGAACATTTCGCGTCGCTTCCTCGAGCGGGAGCGGCATCGCCTGGCGGACAGCCAAGGTCAAAGAACTGTTCGCCTACTTGCTGCTGCATCTCCCTAATGCGAACGAGGTTCACCGCGACCGGATCATCGAGCGGCTGTGGCCCGACGAACCGTACGAAAAAGCGAAAATCTATTTGCATACCTGCATCAGCCTGCTGCGAAAAAATTTGCGGCAAATCGGCTTTGCCAAAATACTCGGTTTTGAGAAGGAGTGTTACGTGCTGGATCCGGATCAAATTCGTTCGGACGTTCATCGGTTCGAAGCAGGATTCCAGGCGGGGCATGTCGGGGGAAGCACGCCGATCGCGGGTCTGGAGCAATCGCTCGAGCTGTATCGGGGGGATTTGCTTGGCAAAGAAGACTACCCCTGGGCCGTCGAACTGTCTCATCAGCTCGAAAAAACGGCCGTGGTCGGACTGTTGAAGCTGTCCCAGCTTTATTTGGCGGAGCAGAGCGGCAAGAAAGCGGCCGAGGCGGCGGAACGCGCGATGGACCTCTCCCCTTACGAGGAAGAAGCGTATCGCCTGGCCATGCAGGCTTACCTGATGATGGGCAAGCACGATCATGTGCTCCGCACATACCAGGAGTTGAAGGAGCGGCTCGGCGAGCTGCAAATTCAGCCGTCTGCGCTCACTCGCCAGTTGTACGAGCTAATCGCGACTCCGGGTACGGAACGGCAGGAACCGGAGGGTTAACAGGCTGCGATCCGTTCGGGAACGTCCTCTTTTACCTTCGCAAAACGATTACGGAATAAAAAGAGGACCTCTTTCTCCACTTTACTGTGGAAATCGAGGTCCTTTCATTTCAGATTCCGATCGCCTGCTGGTGTCCATCCTTCATCCTCCGTAAGCAGGGAATAGCGACTTTGACGACGCAGATGAATCTTAACATGTTTTACGACTTATTTCTGTGTGCTGTGTAACAAAAGGTGACTTGTCCCGAAAAAAAGAGACGAGCAAATCCCGCTTGTTATAAAACATGCCATCAAAAGCGCCCGACTCTGCTTCTATCATTCAGATTTCAAAACATTCACAATCCCGGTTGCTGCTGTCTTGATATATTGCTCATAAAGCTTGCTCTTCGATATATATCATGTTAATTTCTGCTTCAACATAAATTTGCTATGGTTTCATCATCGTAATTTACGGGGTGCGTATCCATCCTACCTCAGTGAGGCATACTTGCTCGATCGCACGAACTCGCGATGGGTTTCCTGAATCGCGTTCGCCCGCATCAGCAGCTCCTCGGAACCACCTTGCTTCAGTTGCCCGGCAATCTGCATCAGCTTGAACGTGTTGTAATAGTTCGCATCCGCTTTGCTACGGCTATGCTGCAATGCATCCCCATACGCTTGGCGTTCCATCGAGAGGCTCATTGCTTGATCATGTAGATTGGGATCATGTCGCTGTAAGTAGTCCATTTCGTCGGTGCGTAGTTTCTTGCCCAGCATGAGTATATTTCGAATAGATGCCAATCGCGACTGATCCTTCGTCGCGCGTGCTTCCTTGCATGGCTGCATCGCTTTGAAATAATCACTGACCGGCTGCACGGATTTTACATTCACTCCATTCCCCCCTAATTACAAATTTCATCACATGCCACGATACCTTGATCTAAGTATCCGGCTGCATATCCCATCTCCCCTGACGCTAGCTTTTCTTCGACAAAAACCTACAAACATTACTTCTAATTTATCATGAGAGATTGTTTTATATATGAAACTTAAAGAAAACTTTAAGTTCGCGCTTGCAACGCACCAATGGCAACCAGCATATATCCTGTCCCCCGAATCGTAACAATTTTCTCAGGATTGGCACCGTGCAGGAAAACCGAAAGGATTGGCTCGCCTCAACACCGAATATAATCTCGGTACGCCTTTGACTGTATCTTTTTTTTCGAACGGAGGACTATACCCATGAGAAGCGAGCAAGACATGATGGATATGCTTGTCGGCTTTGCCCAAAACGATAGCCGAATTCGCCTGGTTACTTTGGAAGGCTCCCGCACGAATCCGTCCATTGCCCCCGACCGGTTCCAGGATTTCGATATTTCTTATTTTGTGACAGATATGGAATCCTTCAAAGAAAATGAGGAATGGCTTCATATTTTTGGTACGCGCAGGATGATGCAGAAGCCCGAAGATATGGAGTTGTTCCCGCCCGAGTTGGGCAATTGGTTTTCTTATATCATTCTTTTTGAAGATGGCAATAAAGTAGACCTGACGCTTATTCCGATTGAAGAGGTGGACGATTACTTTGCCAATAGCGACGGTTTGGTTGAAGTCTTGCTGGATAAGGATACGCTTATCCGAAATGAAGTCGTGGCCAGCGACCGTGCGTATTGGATCAAGAAACCGACGGAGAGGGAATTTGACGATTGCTGCAATGAATTCTGGAATACTTCGACCTATGTAGTAAAAGGCTTGGCGAGGAAAGAAATCCTTTTTGCCATTGACCATTTAAACGAAGTTGTACGACCGAATTTGTTGAGAATGATGGCTTGGCAAATCGGGTTCGAGCAAGGGTATACCTTTAGCGTGGGGAAAAACTACAAATTTATCGATCGCTACCTTCCCGATGAAGATTGGGAAACATTGCTATCGACCTTTTCCGAGAGCGGCTATCCGCAAATGTGGCGGGCGCTATATACGTGTTACGAGTTATTTAGAAAATATTCGAAAACGGTGGCAACAAGCCATGGCTACCGGTACCCGGATTACGATGAAGCCATCACGGCGTATACGGAGAGCATTAGCCAATCCTTGACGTGAACCGAGTAAAGGATCGCCCGTCACCAGTACAAAGTCAGACCTTAAACCGTATTCGTGGAATGGACGCATCCCTTGCACCGCAAGGGATCGAGTCTTCCCGAATACACAGGAATAGCTCTGACTTTGTACTAGGGGTTTCACTCCTAGAGAAATTGGGATGGCGCGACCTTGTAATGTTTTTTGAACGCTTTCGAGAACGTGTACGGGTCCGGGTAGCCCAGCATGGCGGCAATCTGCTGGATCGAGTAGCGGTTTTGGGCGAGCAGGTCCCGCGCGCGGTTCATTCGCAGCTGGGTGATGTATTGACCTGGCGTTACGCCCAGAGCCAGCTTGAAGTAGCGGATGAAATATTTCTCGGACATCCCCGCCGTCCCGGCCAGCTCCGCTATGCGGATCGGGCGCTCCAGGTGCGTCTGGATATAGGCGAATACGTCCTGCAGGTTCACCAGATTGCGGGCGCTGTCGGGACGGGCAAGCTCGTTCATAAACCGCCCGCGGTAGTCGTTCGAACGGTAGCTCTCCAGAATACGCGCCAGCAAAATCATCAGACACCCTTTTAAGCGAATGCCCGTCAGCCTTTCCCGACGCTCGTCGTGGACGGCAACCTCCTGCAGCCGCTCCGCCTCCTCCCGGACGAGTGCGCCTGGAATGACGCCGCAGAGCGGAAACGCGTCGAGAATTTGCTGCCTCGCCCCCAAGCCCAGTTCAAAGTGCAGGTACACGAACCGGCAAGCCTCCTCGCCGTTCGTCGCCGTATACGGCACCTTCGGATAAAAAAACACGAGATCCCCGGCGGCGGCGACTTGCCGCTCGCTTCCGGCGCTGATCTCGATCCGTCCCTCCTGGATGAGCCACAGGTCGTAATTATAGTGGGATTTGCTCTCGATCCAGCCCGCCGGCTGCAGAATAGAGTTGTACGAGCTGATTCTGAGCGTGATGTGCTCGGACAGATCGTTGAACAATTGCGCGGGGTCCATATGCGCCTGCCTCCTTACTATGCGGCATGGCTTTCGCTATGCATGATAGCACATAAACGGTACCGCGTCCGTAATTCGTACTATTTGACATGGAACCGGAACTATCCTGCATGTTAACGGCATGCCCTCCTTATATAATAAAAGCATAACGCATATGGAGGAGATGGTTGTATGGGCAACAACGACGCAGTACAAAAACCGAAGGTCGTCGTCATCGGAGCGGGCAGCCTGTTTTTCGGACGGCAATCGATCTGGCAAATGGTGCATTCCGAGCATTTGAATCAAGGCACGCTCTCTCTCGTGGATACGAATCCGGTCCGGCTGGAGCAAATGGTGACGCTCGCCCGCATGGTTGCGGCGGCGGCCGGCGTATCTTTGCGGGTCGAAGGCTCCACCGATCGGCGGGACGCGCTGCCAGGCGCGGATTACGTCGTACTGAGCTTCGCGGAAGATACGGTCCGCTACAGAGGGATCGATTGCGCGGTTTCGGAGAAGTACGGCATCCGGATGTGCTCGGGGGATACGATCGGTCCCGGCGGCATCTTCCGGGCGATGCGGGAACTGCCGGTCATCATGGAGTGCGCTCGCGACATCGAAGCGCTCTGTCCCGATGCATGGGTCATCAATTATATCAATCCGTCCGCCGTCCACGGAATCGCGCTCAGCCGGTACGCGCCGAAGCTGAAAAGCTTCGCGCTGTGCGACGGCCATCATATGCCCTGGAAGAAGATCAATTACGCCCAGCGGGCGGGGATTATTCACCATGCGAACGAATATAACGCAGCCATCGACCGGCAATTCGACCTGCGGATCACCGGCGTCAACCATTTCACCTGGATGCTGAAAGCCGCATTCGACGGCGAGGACGTCATGCCGAAGATCGCGGAGTCGCTGCGCCGTTCCGCGGAAACCGAGACGGTCGGCGGAGACGTTGGCGCGAAAGCGAAACACAACGACGCGATGAGCTACATCCTGTACGGCATTTTCGGTTATGTACCCACTTGCACCGCGCATACGAAGGAATACGTCCGCTTCTGGCAAGGGCTCGGCAAAACGCAGGAGGCCATCCCCCCGCTCTCCATCTGGGAAACGGAGGACCGCTACCTCCGGCATGATGCGATGTGGAAGCAGGTCGACGATTACATCAGCGGCCGCCTTCCCATCGAGTCGTACAAAGCCGCCTTCGGACCGGATCATGCAACCGACATTATCGAGAGCATGGTCGCGGGCTTGGGCAAGACGTTTTATGTGAACACACGCAACGACGGAGCCGTCTCCAATATGAACGACGATGCGTTTCTGGAACTTTTGTGCGAGGTGACGACCGAGGGGATTCGGCCGCTGCCCGTTGGCGACATGCCGCGCGGGCTGAGGGGGATGCAGGAGCTCGTCCTGGACACGCACGAATTGACCGTGGAAGCTGTTGTGGAAGGCAGCCGCGAGAAGCTGAGACGCGCCATGCTGACCGACCCGCTGGTCCATTCGATCGGAGATGCCGACCGGATCATTGCCGAACTGCTGGAGTTGGAGCGCGACGTCCTTCCGGCGCACTGGTTTTAAAGTCCGTACTCGCCGCGGGACAACCGGCGGCAGGGGGGCGCGATGCGTCGCATCGCCAGCGGAATCTCCACCGCCGTATACTGCGGCACCGCAAGCCGCTGTTCCCAATGGAGCAGCGGCTTGCTTCTTCGCGTGGCGTTTAGCCGATTGGATGTGTCTCGCGAGCGCCTTCTCTACCGCGAAATCCAGCCCAAGCCCCGGCCGTCGCTCAGACGCTCACCGTCCGCGACAGCACACGTTCCAGCCGCTCCAGGAGCACTTCCTCCGCTTCCAATCCTGACCAGTACAGCCTCGCTTCGCTCTGGAACATCTGCAGCTCGTCTATGCTCAGCTTTAGGGAGCTATGCAGGGCAAAGGTAGGGATGATCTCGCGATACAGATGAAACCGCGAAGGCCGATACATGCTCTCTGCACCCGACCATTCCGCGGCCGGTTTCAGACTGGGGATGCTGAGCGTGTTTTGCCGGATCGTCAGCTGCGAGCGGTAGCAGACAAGGAAATCCAGCAGCAGCCTCGCGCTATCCTTTCGTTCGGATCTGCGGCTGACAGCCAGACCGATGGAGAGAAGCAAAGTCCGATTTTCGTTGCCGTAAGGCAGCGGGGCGATATCATATTTCACCGCCGGATGATGCCGGTAAGCATCGAGGCTGAAGTAGGTGGTCATAATCATCGACACTTTTCCAGCGAAAAACAGCTTCTCCGCGTCCGCCTCCTTTTCTGACAATAGCAGCGGGAAATGGTTCTGGCTGGCCATCAATCGCTGACACAGCCGCAAGCCGTCCAAGAGCGAAGTACCCGTCAGCTTCATGCTTCCTTCCTCGTCCCGCCGGAACGTCATGCCGCTTTGCAGCAAAAACACCGGCCAACGATTGTACGACGGGAAGTGAAAATAAAAACCGACCCTCTCCTTCTCCTCGCTCAGCATGGCGGCATATTCGAACAAATCATCCCAGCGCCAGCTGCTATCCGGCTCCGGCACGTCCTTTTTCCGGAAATGACTGCGGTTGTAGCATAGGATCAACGGCGAGAAAATGAACGGCTGCATTTTCAGCCGCCCATTATGGCTCATCGCCTCCGTCAAAAAACGATAAATGTGAGGCACCGGCTCCAGCGTCTCGAACTCCTCCATATCGCCATTCTCCGCAAAGTCGGCGAAGCCGGAGGCGCTCATTGTAAGCAGGTCGATGCCGCCGTCGGCCAATAACGGCTTCAAAGCTTGTGACGTATGGGAGGAAGGCAGCGGAACAAGCTGGACTTGTATGTCCGGATGACGATTATGGAATTGCTCGATCAACGTTTCGAGAGCGGCTTGCCCGAGCAGTGACGGATAATAGCCGAACTTTAACGTAGATTGGACATTGGCCGCTCTGCGGACGACCTTGTTGCCGACTCGCGGAATTTTCTCCACCAGTCGTTCGGAGACAAGGATATCGAGCCCCTGGCGCACCGATTTGTTGCTCAGCTTGTACGCCTTGGCGTACGCCTTCTCCGAAGGCAGAAACTGTCCGTCTTTCAGCTTCCCGGTCGCGATTTCCTCCCGAATCGTACGAACCATGTTCTCCATCCGTTCGCGGAAATGTTTCCGGCCTGACTGCTCCTCCATCCAACCTCCCCCACTTCGTATGAATTCGATACAATCAAAATACACGATGAGCGCCGCTATGACAAGAGAAGCATCTGCGCGCAGGCCAAGTCCGGCCTCTATCCCTTCAGCTCCGTCACGGTCTTTGGCGCATCGTCCGGTGCAAGTCCGCTTTACTTGCCTTTGCTTTTCTCCAGAGCGATTTCCTGCTTCAACCGTTCGTCCGCCTGCCGCAGCGCCGTATTGAGATCCGCTTCATTGTTCGTCAGCTTCTGGAACGCCTCGAAAATGATCGCTTCCTGCGTCCTGCCCAAAACGTCGGTCAATTCAGCCTTCCGCTTAGGAGTGGGAGCGGTCGGCGGGTAAGTATGGACCGTCTTCATGTTTTTCTGGCTGTACAACGGATGCGTTTGACCGAGCGCTTTCTTGATCTCGGGGTCGACCAGCGTCGTCGGAATTCCGTTCTTCGAATCGGCCAGCTGAACTTCGTCGGCCAGCATCTCGGAAATGACTTGGAACGCTTCTTCCTTATGCTCGCTCTGCTGCGTGATGGCCCAGTATGCGGGACCGCGCTGCCCCATCAGCTTGGGGGCGCCCTCCAGCATCGGATAAGAAACGATATCCCAGTCGATTTCCGGAGGAATTGTCAAATAAATATTGTGCTGGTTGCCCATCATCGCCACTTTCCCTTTGCCGAAGGCGTTGATTTCTTCGTTAGCGTTTTTCTCCATCGTATTGTTCGGAATATCATAGAACCGTTTCAAATTTTGAAAGAGCGTCCTCCATTTCTCCGGATCGGCCAGTTGATCGCTCGCCGGATCGAGGATGGGCAGCGAATACGGGTTGTCGCGGAGCATTGCCGTGACGCTGGCGCTGAACCCCCGGTATACCACGCCGCCTTCGGTGCGGGTCATTTTTTTCGCCAGCTCGTAGATGTCGTCCCAGCTCATGCCGTCTTTCGGATAGGGCACCCCGAACTGATCGAACAACGTTTTGTTGTAATACAGCACCAGCGGAAAATATGGGGGGACCGGTAGTCCGTAAAGCTCGCCCGTACGACCCGCGTTCACCATCTCCTGAATGAACACGGGTTCGAATCGCTTCAAATCGTACTTGCTTGTTTTCACGAGCGAATCCAAACCATAAGCAAGCCCCAAATCCAAATATTTGGCCTTCATGCCGGGAACGTCGATCCGCATAATATCCGGTATTTTCTTCTGTGCCACCAAATCGTTGATCGTAGCTCCCGTACCCGACATTTGGTATTGAAACGTTATATGGGGAAATTTCTTCTCCAGCCGCCCCCTGAATCTGGCGTCAAACTCTTCCGGCTTGACCCCTTCTGTAAAAATCGTCAGCGTAAACGGCTCTTTCTTCGGTTCGGCGGGCTTCGTTTCCGCTTTCTCTATGGAGACGGCCGTTTCGTTTCCGCCGCACGCCGTAATCGCAAGCCCGAGAAGACAAGCCGGGACAATCGCGAATAGGCTTCTTTTTTTCATTGGGGACCCTCCCATGTTCGATATTGAAATAGCCTCAGGCCAACGTGTCCAATCGAGCGAGCTGTACCGTCCCGTTGAGCGGGCGGCCTTCGGAGAACGCTTCCAATTCGGTGACCGTAAACTCCCCCAAGCTGCGCAGGCCGTTCGTCACCACGCCGGCGATATGCGGAATCAAGGTAACATTGGGCAATGTGCGGAACGGATGGTCGGGGGCTGGGGGCTCCGGATTCGTCACATCCAGACAAGCCCAGAGCCGTCCTTTGCCCAGCTCCGCGACCAGAGCCTCTTCGTCAATGAGCGACCCGCGGGCCGTGTTGATCAGGATCGCGTCGTCCTTCATCTGCTGCAGAAGCGGGCCGTTGATCATTTTGTCTGTGGCCGGAATCGCCGGTGCATGGACGGATACGACGTCCGACTCCCGCATCAACTGCTCCAGGTCCGTCTTGACCGCCCCCATCTCCCGAATCTGTTCTTCGGTCAGCGCCGGATCGCAAACAAGAAGGCGAACCTGGAAGCGGCGCATGAGCTCGATGTAGTATCCGCCCGATTGGCCCGCGCCGATGACGCCGACCGTAATGCCGTACAATTCCTTTACCTTCGGCCGGTTGCGCCCCCATTCGCCTTCGCGGGTATCTCGCGCAAGCTGCCAAATGTTTTTCAGCGATACGATCGTCAGCCCAAGCGCGGTTTCGGCGACCCTTTGGCCCAAAGCAGTATTCGCGCTGCTGACTCGTATTCCCCGGTTGACCACCTCTGGCGTCACGATCCGCTTCACCGTTCCCGCCGCATGCATAATGAGCCGCAATCCGGGAGCCTGCTCCAAAATCGCTTGGTCCAGCGGCGGACAGCCCCATGAAGTAACGGCGATGTCGGCACCCTCGATAAGAGCCGCGCTCCGTTCCGGTGTAAGCGCTCCCGGTTTCGTTACCGTTACGACGTTTCCGAGACGGGTTAGCCGTTTTCTGTGAGCTGCGTCAAAAAGTGAATCCAAATTTTCCTGATCCATCAATAAAGCTATTTTTCTCTCCACGGTTTCTCCCCCGAATCGTTTTCCTGTACGAATGAAATAGCTTGGTCATGCTTCTATCGTTCCGAATGCTTTCCATGCTCCCGGCGAGCCCGCCGACGTACAAACCCAACCGATGCCGCCTCCCGGAATTGGCGTCGTATTGTACACGATATCCCCTCGCGCATACGCCCCCGTCGTCGGCGCGGCAGAGCGATGCGTCACGGCGCCGTTCCAACTGTTCCCGTCTTCTTGAAGCGCCGTAACGCCCGCACCTGTGTACGTTACGGGTCCGCTTGCGACCGCTCCGCTCACGACATTGTTTTTGATGCTGGCGATATCCACTGCGGACGTTCCCCCGATGCGGAAAGCTCTCTGGGTGCCGTTTACGCTCACCACGTTTTTCACGATATTGCCATGCAGAAGCAGCTCGCCGATATTTTCGGCGGCGATTCCTTGACTGGAGGGCGAGTCGAGCATATTCCCCGTAATGGACAAGCACAAGTTCTTTTGCACGCCTACGTACCCGATCCCCGTGCTTCCGGCAGATTTGATCAAATTGTCGGCGATAATGCCGTTCCCTTCGCACAGTGTGTAAGTAATGCCGCTGCCGCCCGTATCGGAGATCATATTGTTCGCGATCGTGAAATGCTTGACATTCCCCACATAAATACCGATGTCCGCCGCGGAGTCGATCATATTGCCCGACACTTCCACCAAATCGGGCTTGTTGTCCGCCGTCCCTGTAATCTCGATGCCTCTAAATCCGCTGCCTTTGACAATGTTGTCCGTAATCACATAACGCCCCGCGACCGGTCCGACCGTCGCAGGCACCAGACTGATGCCGGAAGCGCTTGACGGAATATGCTGGGTCACGCCATGGATCACATTGCCGGAGACGATCAAATTATCGGCGTTCACCTTGCCCCGAATCGGAGCTACGTGACTGTTTTCCAGCCGGTTGCCGGTCACGACGACATTGCGGGACCAAATATACAAATCGATAACGCCAATACCGCTGCCGTTCGTAAACCGGCCATATCCGCTGAAATAATTATCGGTAATGGAGAGCTTCGAGTATTCGACAGACGAAACGTTCGTTCCGGCAACCGATATGGCCGGGATGCCTTCGCCCGATTCCGAGGGCGTATGCTCAAAGTGGCAGCCTTCGATCGCGGCCGTGGCGGCATCGGCTATATAGAGGGTGAACGTGTTGTACGCCGGACTCGACCGGCTTTCCGAACCGTTCGTAAACCGGCAGCGAACCACGCGAAGCATTTCCCTGTTCGTTTCCGTTCTGTCGCCCAGAAAACGAATCGCGCCTTCGCAAGTATTCGTCATGTGGACGCGTTCCGTATGCAGGATGGCTGGACGCGATATTCCCAGACCGACTGCCGTACAGTTGAGCGCAAACTTCCCTTGCCCGTACGTTTGATTTTGGTTGTTCTGGTCGATCGTCAAATCGAACAGGGAGACTTGCGTCCCTACCCCACCTACTTGAATAAAATTCCGGTTGGACAGCTCCTTTTGCTTGATCACCGATTCCGGGCCTTCCCCGCTCCATTCGATCGAGCTTGCGATCGTAATCGCAGCCGCGATGTATACCCCTTTCGGAAAAAACAATCGCTTTCCGACCAGAGCGTCGACAGCGGCTTGGATGCAAGCTCCGTCATCCGAGGTTCCGTTGCCGATTGCCCCGAATTGCTTGACAGAAACGATTCCGGTCGCGCACAATTTCCATCGTCCTCCGTCCGCGGCTACGATCACGGTTCCGCCGTTGTCCGAACTTGCCATGTCCCCCGTATCCAGAGCGTACAGCCCGCCGCCGCCATCCCCCGGTATGTAGTAACCGGATGAATACGCTTTCGTCACTTTCGTACGGTCGACCTCACGCAATGCTTCTATCGAGTCTACTCCGATTTGCGCTTCCAAACCTGCACCGCCTCCTCCCCCGTAAACCGCTTGAACTACACTTCCGAACCCGCTCCCGCCGCCATGAAGAGCTTGAAATAACAAGGCTGCGCTTCCTGTCGTTCCGATTGCCGCAAGCAATTTCCTTCGGTTGATTTGCCAATCGTCGCTCATCGCTTCGCCCTCCGTCTCAAAATGAAAAGGGAATATGCCTTATCTGGTTTATAATTTTAAATAAATTGTGATTTACATTATTTCCCTTTTCGTAATCAATCATAGGTCGATCCTTTCCTTTTGTCAATGTATTCAAAGAAAAATAATGATTCAAATATTCAACCTCGAAAAATATCTTAATTGATTTATAATTTTTATTATTTATTAGTAAACCAGATAATGATTGAAGTGGTCAATTTGCTGCACCAATGGGATTGGTAAAATACCGGGAAAATAGCGAAGCGTTTTAGGTTACGTTTTGCGCCAGAAGTCCCAGTGAAATTTATCTGTCGTACACATAGCAAAGCGCATGCCGGAGTCGGCATGCGCTTTATAGGCTGCGGGAGCTGCTTATTCCTCTTTCGCGGCTTCCGCATATTTTTTGAAATTGTTTAAAATCGCCTGCCACCCGGCCTGCTGCATCTCGACGGCGTTGGTTTCTTCTGCATCGAACGATTCAATAATTTTCGTGTCGTTGTCTTGGCGAATAAACGCGATCTTCACTTGTCTGCCGTCGGCGATCGTATAAGTGATACTCTCGTTAAGGCTCACCTCGTCGTATACGCCGCCGAAATCAAATCCGAAGCTGCCGTCCTTCGCTTCCATTCTCGAAACGAATTTACCGCCGACCTTCAGATCATTCTCGGCGTATGGCGTATGCCAATCATCGGATGCGAAACTCCATTGCGTGATGTGCTTCGGTTCCGTCCAATAGGCCCACACGCTTTCGACGGGAGAATGAACGATCGTCTCGATTGTTATCGTTACCGGACTGCCTGTTCCCATTACATAATCTCCTAGGTGGCTAAGATACAACACCTATTATAGCATGAAGCGGCAGCTAGATTTCTTTTCGATTGCTAGTATACAAATTTAACATTTTCAATACGCCACGCCGTCCGTCACTTGCCGCCTCAATCCATCCATCCCTTTTCCTTCGACAACGTAATCGCTTCAATCCGGTTGCCGACCTCAAGCTTGTCCAATATACCGGAAATATAGTTGCGCACCGTGCCCGTCGTCAGAAACAGCTCCTCCGCCGTCTCCTTGGTCGTCTTCCCGGCGGCCAACCTTTGCAATATTTCCTTCTCCCGGTAGGTCAAAGGATTTTCCTCGTTGTACAGATCGACGATCAGCTCGGAGGCGTAGATGCGCTTCCCGGTCATGACGCTGCGGACAGAGCCGGCCAGTTCCTCGATTGGGCTGTCCTTCAGCATATAACCGCTTACCCCCGCTTTTACCGCCCGCTCGAAGTATCCGCTGCGGGCAAACGTCGTCAGGATAATAAACTTGCAGCCTTTGCCCTGCAGTTCCTCCGCGACGTCCAAACCGGTCTTGCCGGGCATCTCGATGTCCAGTATGCAGACGTCCGGCTTCAGGCGAACGATCAGCTCGACTGCTTCTACCCCGTTGCTCGCCTTGCCGACCACTTCCAGATCGTCCTCCAGATCCAGCAACGCTCCAAGAGCGCCGAGAAGCAATCGCTGATCTTCCGCTATGACGATTCGAATCATACGCCCTTCTCCTCTTCCAGTTGTTTGATGACGTTCGGAACGGTCAACACCACTCGGGTTCCGCTGCTGGAGTCAATATCCAGGCTTCCATTGACGAATTCCATGCGCTCCCGCATGCCCTTGATGCCGTTGCCCTCCCTGCGTCCCTCCGGAATGCCCGCGCCGTTATCGCGAATCGTAATGACCGTATCGGTGGCGGATTGCTCGATCTGCACAACGCATTCCTCGCTCCGGCTATGGTTGACGACATTGTTGACCGCTTCCTTGATGCACATGCTGAGCACGTTTTGCACATAGGCCGACACATGGGGCAATGCGGCATCGCCCGCGAAGGCGAAACGGATATGAGCCGCGGCCAAAATTTGCTTGACCCGTACAAGCTCCTCCTCCACCTTCATCCCGCGCATGTTCGAGACGAGCTCCCGCACTTCCTTCAACGCGGTTCGCGCGGTGTGATGGATGTCGTTCAATTCGTTCTTCGCCTGCTCCGGACGCTTCTCGAGCAGCTTGGACGCCAGCTCGCTCTTCAATCCGATCAGCGACAGCTTCTGCCCCAGCGTATCGTGGAGATCGCGCGAAATCCGCTCCCGCTCCTCCTGCTTGATCAGCTCGGCGATCCGTTGCTGCGCGTCTGCCAATTGGTGCTGCAGCTGATCGCGGCTCTGCTGCGAATGCTGGTTGAACGGAATGAGAACCACCCCGATCAGACATAGGATCACGAACGGAAACTGGATCATGAAAAACACGTCTCTCGTATGAAAGCCGTAATTGATCGCCAAGAACGTGATGACCACATGCAGGGAATACAAAATCCGGAACGGCAGCTTGCTCTTTATATTTCCTAGATAGAAGGCGACCGGAAGCGCCAAATAGACGTATCCGTAGACGAGCATAATGACCACGGACGTGGCCATCTGCACGACGGTCAGCACGATGCGCATGCGGTCTTTCGCCCGGTAAGAGCCGAGATTGATCGCAAAAAAGAGCAGCAGCAGAACAACGCCAATCGTAATCTGCTCCGACGTCGGAGCCGTTACGATGAAGTAAAACGGAACGATGAAGGAGATGACCATGATATAGGGCATCATCCCCCAGGAAAGCTGGAAAATGTAAAGCCATTTCTTCTCCATACGTACCTCGTCCTGTCCGGATAACCGTGATTGGACTTATCATACCATGCCGGCCCGTCCATGTTAACAAAGGATGGCCTACCCGAGGGATAAGACCATCCTTGCATATGACGCTCATACGCCAACGCTTCGACGCTTATTGCTCCATCTGCGTCAGCAGCCGCTTGCTCTGGCCCGCTTCCGTAGGGAATGTCTCGTATATTTTTAGCGTTAAAGGATAATCGAAGTTTTGGGTCGTGCCGGCGAAGCGGATTTTATTGCTGCCCGCTACGAGGCGTCCCGCCCCGGCCAGCGGGTTCGTGCTGCTCGCGACCAGCCGGTCGGAGCCGTCATACAGCTCGAACAGCAGCGAAGGGAATGCGGCGTCGACGCGGACGCCGGGCTCGCGCTCGATCGACAAATCGTAATTGCCGATATAGGCATACTCCATCGTTTGCGGATTGAAGACAAAGTTGGTGCTGGTGGTGCGGACGCCCAGCCGGAACGGATAGACGGCGAACTGATCCCGCTTCTCGTAAGGCACGGCATCCAAACGATAGCCGGCAATGGTCGTCTTGTAAGGCGCCGCCGTCACGGCGTCCTCGATTTTCAGCACTAGCCCTTGTCCGGTCTCTGCGACCGGCAAGGTGAACGCATAGTGGATCGGCACGCTTTCCTTCGGCAATAACGGCGCCCCGCCTGCCGTTTGTCGGCTGCCGTCGTAGCGGTAGCCGCCCGAGCTCAGCAGACTTGTCTGGAATACCGGAATCGGGATCGGGCTGTCGCCGTTGTTGGTCAGCACGAATGTAGCCGTGACCGTCCTGCTTCCTTCCTCCGCGTTGTCGCTGATCGGCAGCTCGACGAGCGAGAGCCGCAGATCGGGATGAATGAGCGTATTGTTGGCATCCGTTTCGATGACGTTCCCGAACGTATACGCCGGATAAGAGCCCGATTCCGACCCCGGGGACCAATCGATGCGCAGCCGCCCGACCTTATAGCTGACCGGAGCGCTTCCCGCCGCTCCCAGGAACGTCTCGGCGGTCAGCACGTTGAAGCCGGTCAAGATCGTGTCCGTATCGGTCGGTATGGCATAATGAATGTAAGTATCTTCCTTCGCCTCCAAAGCGAGCGGCCCTTGCTCCACCCGGCTTCCGGCGAATACCTTGTTCGCGCTTCGGCCGTCGACGGCAAAATCCGGGACGGGCTCGCGACGATCCGTCGGATTGGAGGCAAGCAGTTGGACGACGTACACAGCGCCTTTGTCCGTCGCATCCTTCCGAACGCTAACGGGCTTGTAAGTAATCGGAGACTGCTGGGTCGGGAACGAGAACGACTCTCCCCATGCTTGCGTAACCGACGGATCGGCTGCCGCGACACCCTCGCTGCCGTTCCAGGGACGGGAGACGACAGGGATGGACAGCAGCAGCGTTTCTTTTTTCGGGTAGACGTAGTAGTCGACTTCCTTCAGCAGCACTTCCGCCAGCTCTACGCCGTCCGTCCGGTCAATCTCGGCCAAAAAGCTCAATTCCGCGCTTGTCTTCGGCTGGACCGATTTGGCGTTCGCCGCGCTCGGTTCCAAGGCGTACTCGGCCCCGTCCCGCGTGCGGACAAGCAGCTCATAGTCCGCAAGACGCGTCGCCGCGCTGCCGGTATTGCTCAGCCTAAGCACGACGCCGACCCGGCTCCCTCCGCTTTGCCGTTCGTTCAGAACGCTTTTCATCTCCACCTTCAGCTGCTCCGACAGCGCGTAAACCGCGGCCTGCGGTGCGGATACGCTGGTAGCCCCGACATCCGAGGCGGCGAAGACCGCCGCGCCCGGAACGCCTAACATGACCGAGATCAGGGAAGTTGCCACTGTCATCCGAAACGTTTTTTTCAAAAGACTCGCCTCCATCGTTGGGTTATGGGTTCGCCTGCTGTACGGGTTCTTTGTCCTTCAACAGATTTTGGCCGGATACGATCACTTGTTCGCCTTCCTTTACACCCGAGATTGCTTCTTGATACGTGTCCTTCAAACGGCCCAGCTCCACCTTCCGTTTTTCCGCGACGCCGCCGTTCAGCAAGTAGACGTACGTGTCGCCGCCTTCGCGGACAACGCTGGTGGTCGGAACCGTGACGACGACCTGATCCGCTTCCTCGTTCAGCAATATTTGCACCTTCATGCCCGGCTTCAGCTTGCGGTCGGGATTCTGGACCTCCAGCTCGAGCGAGTACGCCTTCGTCTGCGCGCTCATCACGTCGGCGAGATAGGTCACCGTGCCGGTCAGCCGTTCGGTCGACCCCGGTACGAGGAGACGGAGTTGCTGCTTGCCACGGATCAGCTTGGCGGCGTCTTCGGTCAATTCCGCCTTCACCTTGACGGGATCGAGCCGCTGAATATCGCCAGCCGAGAAACCCGCGGGAACCGTCATGCCAGCTTCGACGCCAAAATCGGTCAAAACGCCGGCGATCGGCGCCCGCACCTCAAGGTTTTCCAGCGCGCGGTCAATCTCCTGAACGGACAGCTGAGCGGTTTGCAACCCCTGCTCCAATTGAGAAAGGGAATTGGTCGATTCCATCGTTTTCAATTTGCCCCGGCTGCTATCCAGATCCAGCCTCAGCCCGTTGAGCTGCGTTTCCAGCTGCTCCAGCTGGATTTTGGACGCCAGCCCCTGGTCGTAGTCGTTTCTCATTTTATTGTAGGTTTTTTCGACATCCCGGACGGATTGCTCCAGCTTGGCGATCCCGTTCTGAAGGTCCCGCTTGCCGTCGGCCAAGTCCTGGGTCGCTTTGTTCAGCTGCTGCCGCGTTCCGCTGATCGACACCTGCGCCTTTTCCTTTTGCAGCAAGACGTCCTTCGGATCGATCCGGAACAGCAGCTCGTCCTTCTCGACGGTATCGCCGCGTTTCTTCAGCACTTCGAGCACCTCGCCGCCCGCCTTGGTCGCCACTGTCATGCGGGTGGACGGCACGACGTCCGCGACATGCTGCGCCGGATCGTCGATCGAACGCTTCTCGATTTTGGCCGTCTTCACCGTCTTGACCTGCGACTGCTCCGCGGCCGCAATCGGCTTGGCCTCGGGCGTGGCGTTGCAGCCTGCGAGCAGAGCGACTCCGAGCAGGAGGGCTCCGGCGGCGGCCTTGTTCTTGGTTGCCATTCGGAATGGTTGTTTCATACAGTCAGTTCTCCTTTTCGGTCGATGACTCAATGAGTTGGCGCGGCGGGGCCGCTCGGCACGCCCGGCTTCGTTCTCCGCTTGCGCGTCAGACGTTTCTTGATGTTGGTAATCAGCTCGTACATAACGGGGACGACGACCAGCGTCAATACCGTCGACGTTGTCAGTCCGCCGATTACGACGACCGACAGTCCCTTGGAGATCAGAGCGCCTTCGGAGAAGCCCAAAGCCATCGGCAGCATGGCGACGATCGTCGCTCCCGCCGTCATAATTATCGGACGAAACCGGCTCATCCCGGCCTCGATCAACGCTTCCCGCGTATCCATGCCGGCTTCCTCGTTCTGCTGCACGCGATCGATCAGCACTATGGCGTTCGTCACGACGACTCCGATCAGCATCAGGAAGCCGATCAGGGAAGTGACGTTGATCGTTTGCCCGGTAAGGAACAGGCCGAGAAATCCGCCGATCGCCGCCAGCGGCAGCGAGAACAGAATGACGAACGGCGCGCTCGCGTTGCCGAAAGCAAGTACCATGACGAGGTAGACGATGCAGATCGCCGCGGCCATGGCGAGCATCATCTGCTGAATGCTCGATTGAATGTCGTCGTTGACGCCTTGCGTTTCGGTGCGGATGCCGTTCGGCAAGCTGACCGACTTCAGCGCCTCACTCACCTGATTGCTGACCCCACCTTTGTTCCGGCTGTCGATAGAAGCGCTGATCTTGACGTACTGTTCCTGGTTTTCCCGCGTAATGCTGGACGGAGCGTCGGTTTGCCGCACTTGGGCGACGTCGGTCAGGTTGACGATCATATTCGTCGGCGTGCGAATTTGGAATTGACCCAGCTTCAGCAGAGAGTCCTTAAACCGATCGTCCAGCATTATCGTTACCCGGAAGACGGTATTATCGAACCGGTACTCCCCGAACTTCACTTCGGACAGCCAGCTCGATACGCTTTCGAGCACTTGAGCCGCGGTCAAGCCGTACAGACGCGCCTTGTTCTGATCGACCTTGACCTCCACCTCGGTCTTTTTCTCGCTGAGACTGTCTTTAATGTCCGAGAGCTCGGGGAATTCCCGCATTTTTTCTTTAATCAAGGCCGCCCCCGCTTCCAGCTGAAGCAAGTCGTCGCCTTTGAGCAGGTAGGCGAAGTCTTCGCCGGTTCCCATGCCTGCGGTTGCCGTCAAGTTGCCGGTTACCTCGGAGCCGCTCGGCAGCAGGGCGGCTATTTTCGCTTCGGTCTCTTTCACGAGCTCGGTCGGGTTCGAAGCCTCCGAGGAGGACGCCAAAACGACGCTTTTGTACGGCACGCGATCGTCACTGTTGTCGTAGCCGACCATCGATTCGATGTACGTGAAGGCCGCTTCGCCCTTCGGGTCCTTCTGTTCGGCGAGCAGCGCCTCGATTTCCTTGACCTTGGCGTCCATCGTTTCGAAGGACGTCTCGCGTTGCATGCGGATGCTGAACTGCATGTCTTTGCCGTTCAAGCTTTCCGGTATAAACTCGCTTCCGAGGAACGGCACTGTGCCGCCCACGGTGACGACCAGCAGCAGGACGGACGTCAGGACGGTTTTCTTCGGGTTGGCAAGCGCCCAGCCGATGAGGCGCTTGTACGCGCTCATGAATTTGCCGTCGGCCGACTCGTGGTGCTTGACGTTGTCGCTATTGAGCACCAGCAGCTTGGCCAGCATCGGAATGACGGTCAAGGCGACCAGCAGGGACGCCAGCAGGGACACGACGAGCGTAATCGCGAACGGCCGGAAAATGTCTCCGAGAATGCCGCCGACGAACGAGATCGGCGCAAACACGCCCACCGTCGTAATCGTCGAAGAGGTAATGGCGGATGCCACTCTGGCCGTAGCCAGCTTGATGACCGATTCGTTGCGGTTCTGGCTTTTTTGCAGCTCGCTGTAAATATTCTCGATGACGACGATACTGTCGTCCACGACGCGCCCGATCGCGATCGTCAAGCCGCCGAGCGTCATAATATTGAGCGAGATGTCAAGCCCGTTCATGACGAGCAGCGTGAGCAGCACCGACAACGGGATGGAGACGAGCACGATCAGCGTCATGCGCATGTTCCGCAAAAACAGCAGGATCATTGCCGCAGCGAGAAAAGCCCCTATGGCCCCTTCTTTCAGCATGCCGTTGATCGATTTTTTGACCTCCACCGCCTGATTCATGATCGTCGTAAACGAAACGTCCGGGTACTCCGCCTTCCACTGTTCGACCAGTTTGTCGATTTGGGCGGAAAATTGGACGGTATTGGCTTCTTTCGTTTTGAACAGCGACACCGCGATGGCCGGTTCGCCATTCAGCCGGGACAAGAAGGTCGATTCGGAGATCGCTTCGACCTTGGCGATCTGCTTCAGCAGCACCGTATCGCCCGTAGGCGTGGTCAATTTCATATTTTCCAGACCGTACAGGCTGTCCAGGTCGCTATTGATCCGAACCATCTGGTTGTTGCCCCCGAACTTGACGCTGCCCGCAGGGCTGGAGACGATCGACGCCTGAATGCTTTGGGATACTTGATTCGGCGTCAAGCCGTAGTTCAAGATGGCGTTCAGATCAAGCTTCAGCTTCAGAAGCGCTTCCTGGTTGCCGATCGCATCGACATGGTCGAGACCGCTGAGCGTGCCGAGCGTCGGCTCGAAAATATCGTTGAAAATCCGGTCCAGCTCTTCCTGGCTCATGCCGTTTTTACCGCTGATCGCCAAATTGTAGACCGGTATCGAGCCGAAGCCGAACGTCAACACCTGCGGCTTCTCCGCCTTTTGCGGCAGCTTGACGTTGGCGAGCAGGCTTTCAATGTCCTGCTTGGCGTCTTCCGGCTTGCGTCCGTTCGCCAGCTCGATTTGAATCATCGAGAAATTGTCCGAGGAGGTCGAATGGATTTTTTTGACGCCCTCCGCTCCCGCGATCGCTTTCTCGAGCGGCTTGCTGACATCCTCCATGACATCGCGCGGAGGCGCCGTATACACCGTGGTGACAAACACCAGCGGCAGCGAAATATCCGGCATCGTCTCCTGCTTCAGAGAAACGGCGGAAAGGCCGCCTGCCCCGAACAATATCGCGCAGATGATCAGAATCGCCGCCACGTTTTTCATGGAAAAGCTCGTTAACTTGTTCATCATTTCTCTAATCCTCCGTTACGATGGCTGGCAAACGTCCTCTCCTTATTGTAGTAAGCGGAGAATTATCGTTTAAGTAGCAAACGTAAGGAATTGTATATGATAAATATCATATTGCGCGATCGGCCGCGGCTAACGATACAAGTCTCGATAAAATAAAAAATCCGCGATATGCGCGGATTCGACACGTAAATGGCAGCTCTAACGGCTTTCGTACTGGACGCTTGCAAGAAGAACGACCGAAGACGCTGCAGGAAAACCCTCTTCGGCCCACTGAAACATCTCTTCGTTTACTGCTCCGTACGGCGAATCGTTCCCATACAGGAGAATGACCGCATTATAAGCTTGGACGGTCTCATCGAGCGCAGCCGGCAGTTGTTCGACGAACGGCTCATGTGGCGAATATTCCAACCGCAAATACTCGATAAAAGCTATACGCTCTTCCTCATTGCCCACAACATGCAGCTCGAGAAAATCCCCATCGATCCAGGAACGTCCAATGCTTGCCAGAAAAGCGGATGGTAGTGCATCTCCGTCATCGTCGTAAACGCTCTCTACAAAAGCTTCCAGTTCTTCTGAGGAAGAAATGTTGGCCCCCCATATCATGACGATATGTTTCATCTGTACTCCCCTACTCTACTTTCACTATTCATATATTCATACCGACTTCCCAAAACTTCAGCATTGGCAAGCAGCACCCATTGATTTACCTCATCGTAGCCGGATACCATGGCGATAACACGATAGCGAGGACACATCCACTCGGAAGGCGTGACCGCTTCCAGAGCGAACGTATCCGTTATGCCCACTGCAAGCGGCTCCAACAGGTTGATCAATGTACCTTGAGGAAAAAAGGCTTCGATGAATCCTTCTACTCTAACTCCGACAGGAAAAAGACTTTGGGTCCGATGCCAGTGCTCCATGCTGACTTGAAGCTGTTCGTACCAAAGCGCCTCGAATTCCGCCTGGCTGATGTCTTCGTAATAAGTTTCGGCAGGATCAAGAGGGTGTTCCGATAGCATGAAATGATAGGGCTCATGCTTTCGATTTGAAGTAATACAACTGCCATCCTCCAGGGTGGCGATCTGTCTAAAGGCCGTGCCATCCGCATCGATTTCAAAATGCCAGATGCTCATCCGCGATTGTCGATTAGATTTGAGATATCTCAAAATACAACCTCCGCCCATCTCCCGAAGTTCCTTAAAGACGTTCTGTTCTCCTTAATGAACTTTACCCCATACTGATACTCCAATTCAAATATGTAGAAGTTGAATGTAACAAAGAAAAACCGCTTACAGCCCTCGGACAGGCCATAAACGGTCTTGCAGCTTCAGATGTCGTGTTCTTTCTATAAATTCCTCTATGACAGCGGTACGACGGCCGCACGATAAATTTTGCTGAATGACAAGTTGGTAAAATCGATATCGAATATGTGCAGCGATTCGGGTGCCGTTACTTGCAGCGGTATCACCATAGTCGTCAAGTTGGTCAGATTAGTAAAAGCATAGTTATTGAAAAGGACGGCTCCGCTTGGATCTCTCACAACCGTATGCGCTCTTCCGTTACCCGCGGCCGTATCGGGATTGCCCTCTGCCGTAATTTGCAATTCGAAAGCGGCTGCCAGCTTTGGATTTTTCACGTACAGCTTAAAGCGAAAGTTTTTGTTTTCACCCGATTTCAGATGCCACGCCTTGTTGCTCCCGTTTTCGATAAAGGGCAGATCCAGATTCGCAAGCGTCCCCGAAATGTTCATCTGGGGAAACACATTGTCGAATTCCATCACGTTCAGTTCCGGCTGTATGCCGCTTATGACATACGGCAAACGTTTAATGGGCGACAATTCCTGGTAATACAGCTGCGTATTCCAAGGGTAGCGCCTGTCCCACTTTGTCGTAACGATCTCCAGGAGGTTGTCCAGAACGCCGTTAAAGGGCGTAGGTGAATTCAAGCTAATCACGTTGCCGGAAGCGCAGCCTATATAATCTCCGTTGTATACGATTTTGACATAAGGTCTGTGCAAGGCGACAGAAAGGGAAACGTTCAGATGGTTCATATGGATCTTGCACGAATCCGGGTTATACAGGTAGTACATTTCGGGCGCCGACTTCACCCCGTTCCGTTCCAATTGCTCGCTGTAATTATGCCGCAGCTCCGTACCGTACGAGCGCCACAGCGTAATCCCGCCGATTCGGGTTGCATCCAGCAAATCGTTCTGCTCATAGACGTTATCCGCCCCCATCCCGAAGGACGAAAAATACCACGCCACCCGTTCGTCATGAATGTGCCGAGCATTGCGGTTGAACCGGTTTCGTTCCGCCTTAGCCAAGGTGCACCCGATATTCTCAAAGGCGATTCCAAAATTGTCAAACAGGCAGCTCTTGACTTCCGCACCGTAAACCATCACGAGATGCAGCCCAACGCCAAGCGACTCCAAATCTCCCCTTGCGGGGACTAGGGCGGATTGGGCTTCCGGGTCATGAAGCGCATCATAGGTCCCTTGGAATTTAATATCGGTTATTTTCACCGTTCGTGTCGGATTCGCCGTATTCGAATAGTCCGTTCCCAAATTCCAACGATTCGTAATTCCGTATTTGGCGTTCAGCGTAAAGCCGCTGACACTGAAAAACTCATACCTCGTTCCGGGCGTAAACAAATTGATCGCGAATTTCGTAGAATCGGTCATGTTGATGATAACGCTATGCAAGCCCGCGCCCTGAATAATCGTACCTTGGGGGAACTGTAAGGTGTCGCTGATGGTGTATGTTCCGGCCGGGAAGAACAAGATGCCGCCCTTCGTCAAGCTGTTGGCCGCCGCCTGAATGTTCGCCGTATCGTCCGCAATCCCGTCGCCGACTGCTCCAAAATCTTTCACGCTGACCGATTCGCGCAATTTACTGCCGACGGTTCGCTCCAACTGCGCCGGACCATACTTGTAGGTTACGGAGTCGGCGTCCGACACCTCTCCGCCGTAAACCGAGGCTGTAACGCTGGATGCCCCATTCACTTTATGAAGCAATCCTCCCGATACGACTGCGACACCAGCCGCACCGATTGTTGTCAGCATCGCTCTCCGGCTTATTTTCCCGCCGGATGCCGGCAGTTCGGCTTGCAGTCGTTGCATGCCGTCATGGGCCTCGTTTGCAATCTCTTCCGCGTTTGGCTTCCTCTCGTTCATCTGGATCCTCCCTTATACGATCGCGATCGCGTCAAGCTGTCAAACTCAATTGCCACACGACGATTCTGCTTCTTCTCCACGTATAGCTAACGAACACGTCATTGCCGACCGATACGATTGCCGGATACGAATACTCCCCCGGAGCGTCTTCCAGCACAAGCGTTTCTCCCCAAGTCACGCCGTTGTCGCGGGATAGGCTGATGACGATGGGCGTCCTTTTCCCCCAATTCTGGCCGACCGGGTTGTACACGAGAGCCAATGCACCGCCGTCCATCCGGACAAGATCAATTCCGCTATTGTTGTTCGGAAGCCCGGTTGTATAAGCAGCGGACCAAGTTTTCCCGCTGTCCGCCGAATCGCTGCGGCATATGAGGCCGGTGGAGCTTCGCAAGAGCATGTGTACTTTTCCTGGCTCCGACTCCCATAAGGTCGGCTGTATGACTCCTTTTCCTTGGAGGGACGTTTCCGCCACAAGGGATAAGGGACTTTCCGAAACGACAGGCTCGACCGGTTTCACCGGAACATCCGAAGCTTCTGCTTCAGACTGCTGCAGCGATATCCTCTCGCTGGCCGCCCACGTCATCCCGTTATCGTGCGACAAATCGGCGAATGCTTCCCATATGTCCAGCTCGAGAGATGCCGGGGCTACCCAAGTGCCGTCCTGCAAAACAATCGGTTTGTTTTTGACCGGCCCTCTTCCGCCGGAGTCGCCTTCGACCAATATGTGGGGGACGCTCCATGTGATGCCGTCATCCTCGGATAGGAGGTACATCGTTCTCCAGCTTCTGATCGCTTTTCCCACTTTATAGAACAGCCATACTTTTCCGTCCGCTTCTCGGAATAATACCGGATTCCAATGAGGCTCCCCTTCTTCATCCGCTACCTTGACAGGAGGCGTCCAGCCTCCATCCGTGCGGCGGGACGACCAGATCGCCACATCGTCCGCCCCCTCGCGCGTGCCGGCAAACCATGCCGCTACAAGATCGCCGTTCGGGAGCGCAATCAAGGTAGACGCATGACAGCTCTCAAATGAAATGTCGTCCGCGAAAACATACTCTTGAAGCTTTATTTCGTAACCCATGCTTATCACCTCTGTTTAGTCTGAACGATACGATGCGATGACCGGCGGCATTTCGTTCCAGCTCACGCCGTTCTCTACTTCTTCGCCTTTTCCTCGTCGATCTTCTTGTTAATGATTTCTTCCGCTTCTCTTAACGCTGTATTGATGTCTTTTCCATTAAAGGCGACTTCCTTGAATTTCTTCACCATCTCCGTACCGGCTAAGGCATCGTATCTCGTTACCGAGCTCGGCGAAGGGGCTGGCATACCGGACACGAAGGCGGCAACGTTTCTTCCTTTCGTATGCGGCATCTCCGAAGCGAACGATTTCTTGATTTCGGTTTTTTTCAAGATGGACGGCTCGCCGATCCGAGAGCGCTCGGTTTGGATTTCTTCGGACAACAGATGCGCCACGACCTTGAACGCTTCATTTTTGTTTTGGCTCGTCTTGGTGACGTACAGCCCCGATACAACCGGTTGTATTCCCGTCTTTGGCCCCTCTGCGAACGTTGGCAAGGTGACCATATCCCAATCGTAGCCATTCTGGGTCGATTCGATCAAAGGACTCAATATATTGGGTACGGCGAACATCGCCACCGTCTTATCTTTCAAGAAAGGATTAAACACGTTCGGCAGCGCCCCCGGATTGTTGCCGTTGATATCGTAAAACTTCTTCATAGCAGCAAACAGCGTCTTCCAGCCGTCCGTCTGGACGTTCGCCTTGTCGGTCTTATTGTCGATGAACGGCAAAGACAATTGATTGTACGGGATTTGGAAATCTGCGACAAAATCGAACCCGCGGTATTGGACGCCGCCATCCGTACGGGTCATTTTCACGGTCAAGTCATACACTTCATCCCAGTTCATCCCGTCCTTCGGGTAAGCCACCCCGAACTTGTTGAACAGGTCTTTGTTGTAGTATAAGGCGGCGTGGCCTTGTCCTACGGGAAGACCGTAAAGTTTGGCGTCTTTTTTATCGATCTTCAAGCTGTCTATGCTTATAGGATCGATCCCGCCGGGATCGAAGCCGTTCGCCTTCATCAGCGGCGTCATGTCCTCGAGAATGCCCAGATCGTTATACTCGAACGTCGATTTGACCCCCGATCCTTGAATGATGTCCGGCACCCGGTTCGCCGTTACGAGATCGGCCAAGCTCGACCCTTTCTCATTTTTGATATGGACGAGTGTAATGTGCGGATATTTCTTCTTGATCGGCTCCACCCACAAGTTATTCCACAAATACTCCGAATAGTTGGATGGATTAAATACCGTAATCGTAACCGGTTTATTGGTTTCCACAATCTGCGGCGGCGCAGCTTCCTTGGCCTCCCCGCCGCTGCAGCCTGCCAATACCGTGCCAACCGACAATAGGATCGTGGTGAGAAGCGTCGTTCGTTTTGTTTTGTTCATCGTTGAACCTCCCGTAACCGCTATGTTTTTGTATTGTTCCACAAGCCTGCAGCGAGCATTTCCCTTTCCCGCACCCCCTTTATCTTATCGTGCAACCCCCGCCTGCACTTTGGTTAAGCGCTTGCACAATTAGATTACTGTATCGAACCGAATCTGTATTTGGTATAAATTCAGCAATTCGGCGGCATGAACGTCGCGCTTTCCGCCTCTATTTGTACAAAAACAACTTGCCGCTCCCCTTTGAAAAAGACCGGGCGCCCTCTCCGCGAGGGTAAAGGTCAATTATGTGCAAATGGGACTGGGCTGCCGATGTTTACGGGCTTTCGATCGCCGAATAAAAACCAAATACAATAGGGCTTGTCTTTTGATAAATTAGTAACAAAGGAAAGGACAGTCTTTCCTAATGATCGTACAAGAGAGGTGGCATCGGAATGAACAAACCGTTTTTGTCGCCGTGGAACATGGAGCAATTGCATCGTTCCCCGCGAATATACCCGTCCGACGTTAACGCCGCAAGCGGCATCCATTCGATTTTTTATGAAGGGCTGCCTTTCCAAGGAAAAGCAACGCGTATCTTTGCCCATTACGGATTGCCGGAAGCGGCAGTCCATGAGAAAGTGCCGGCCATCGTCCTCGTTCATGGAGGCGGGGGCACCGCCTATGAAGAATGGGTGAGTTTATGGACAAGTCGGGGCTATGCCGCAATTGCCATGGATTTGGAGGGACACATTCCCGACAAGTCGGAAGGAACGACGAAGCGGCTCGTTCATACGATGCCGGGTCCTTCAAGAGAGGGCATCTTTGTGGATTGCGATGAGCCTGTCGAGGAGCAGTGGATGTATCATGCAGCCGCCAATGTCATGCTGGCCCATTCTCTCCTGCGCAGCATGCCGTCCGTAGACCCGCAGCGGATCGGAATAACGGGGATATCATGGGGAGGCATCGTCGCCAGTCTTGTTGCCGGCATCGATAACCGCTTCGCCTTCGGCATTCCCGTCTACGGCTGCGGTTTTCTGTACGAAGCCCACAATGAATGGGGGCAGCGGTTCGTGGATATGGGGGAAGCAAGTGCCGAATCCGTCAAACGGTTGACCGAGCCCTCCGCGTATTTGTCCCGCGTCACGATGCCGATGCTATGGGTAAATTGGCTCTGCGATCCGCATTTCGGCATGAATATTTTCAGTAAATCGTATACCCTCGCCAAAAATGGAATCGAACAGTCGGGCCTATGCATTTACCCCCGACTCGGCCATTCTCATCCACTGGGCTGGAAACCGGACGAAATTTATGCGTTCGCGGATAGTATCGTCCGCGGCGGCAAACCTTTGCTGCGCCTCGGCGAACCTTCGGAGAAGGATGGAGCAGCTTTCGTGGACTACTCTTCCGCCGAAGGCAATGAACCGCTTCATGCCGAGCTGTACTATACAGCCAATTGCGACAACTGGCAGCTATGCGAGTGGGCAACTGCCGATTGTACGTTGAACCGCTCGGACAACCGCGTCTCGATTCGCCTTCCGCAGGACGCCAAAGCTTTCTTCATTAACGTTCGTGATTCGCGCGGCCATACGAGCAGTACCCCTGTCATCGTGCGGTCACCCCGTTTACACGCCGATTCCGGTACCTTATAGTAAGGGTATGACGACTGTTGACGGGAACGGATGGGATACGATGATCATTCGCACTTATCAGAATGTAGTGGACAACAAAAAGAAAAACAGTGTGGGCGGCGGTACTCATCCGTTCTACGAAATATTGTGCATTACCTCGGGAGAAGTGACGCTCGAATTCATGAACGAATCGTTCCGCTCCGTAAGCCGCACGCTGTTTCTAATTCCGGACAATATCCCGCACCAGCTCTACAAGCAGTCCGATTCGGCCGCATACTGGTACTTGGAGCTGGAGAAAGGGGCGGGCTCCCTTACGGAGGTCGCCTCCTTCCTCTCCGTCAGCGATGCGATAGCATGGAACCGCATACAAAGCGGCGACGAAGCGTTGTCCTCAACCATGCCCGGGCTGGCCGGGCTGATCGGCTCGACGGTCGATTCCATCGCGGCCGCTATGAGCAACGATAGCCTTTCCCGCCAAAGCGAATTGCGCGAGCGGATCGTTCTGCTCGATGTAAACAAGCTTTTCCTCCAAATTACCGCGGCGCTCCAGCAGCACCGCCAGTTGGATACCGCAACTCCCGAGCTGGCGGAAGAGGATCCGAACAAACAGCTTGTTCAAGATTTGATGCACTATATGGAAAACGCTTATTTGCACGAAGTCAAGCTGCAAATGCTTGCCTCGCGGGCTCATTTGGCCTCTTCTTATTTGATTCGCCTCTTCAAGACGCACACGGGGACAACTCCCTACCAATATTTGCAGGAATTGCGGATGAATGCGGCGAAAAGCTATTTGACCAACACGAGCATGACGGTCAAAGACATTGCCGAGACGAACGGCTTTCCCAGTATCCATTACTTCAGCCGCCAATTCAAGAAGCGGTACGGCATGAGTCCAAGCCGTTGGCGGCAAGCCCAGGAAGCGGAGTAAACCGCTCATTGCTGCTGCATATGGTAAAAAAGGGCGTCCTAGTGGACGCCCTAGCTCGTTTAGCTCCTTCGCTCCTCCAAATATTGTTCAAGCTGATCGAAAGTTCCTCCGAAGCCCTGCTCCATGGACTCGAACATGCCCTCAAAAAAGCTTTGTTCTTCTTTGGTAGCGTTGTTCGGACGGCTGCGAAGAGTTATGGTCGTTATACTGTTCGTTTCACTAAAGGTTACCTCGTTGTGTATTTCCAGCGGGATCAAATCACTGAATGGAGCTCTGACAATGTTGCCCTCCTCATCCGAAAAACAGTTGAGCCAGACAATCTTCTCGTTAGGCTGGATTTCCCGATACACAAATTTCCCCCACATTTGCCCGCCATCAGGAGATTGCATGCTGTAATGGAAAAAACCGTTGGGCCGAAAATCCAAACCCTTTACCGTTATTTCAAATCCTTTCGGTCCCCACCAGTGCTTCAGGTGCTCTGCCTCAGACCATGCTTTGAAAACAAGGTCGCGCGGTGCCTTAAATTCACGAGTGATGACTAGCTCCTTGCTTTCTGAGTTCGACGTCATATCCATTCCTCCATTACCTTTGTATTTATTAAAATATATCCGAAAAGGAATATTCCAGTCAAGGAATATTTAATTCCAAGCTAGTTCAGCATATTTAAAATTTTGGTAAGCACCGCTTCTTTGTTAGACCAATGGATATAGTGTTTAGAATTGGCTATGGTTTCCTGATGACTCTCGTTGGACCAATGCAATAGCTGTTGTTGCACCTTTTCCCAATTACCGCCACTGTCCGATGATACAATGTGCAAAGGAATATCCTTTAAATAACCTCCATCAATGACTAATTGAGCATTTTCGTTCATAGTTCTTATCGAATTGACATTACTATTATCTCCAAGGTGATTGTAATACATAGCGATGTCTATCTCTTTTATTTTATTCGGAAGCCCCTTATACCGTATGTTTTCACCTGCAAAAGGAAGCAACAACCCGATATTCCCCAATGCTCTAGCCACCCCGGTCACTCTCAATCCTGCCGTAACTCTATTGATTAGATATGAACTGATTTCCAAATTTTTTTTAGCATAAAATTCCGGACTACCGCCATCCAGCAACAAAATTCCTTTGACTTCATTTGGATATTTTTGAGCATAATGAATGACTTCCAATGCAGCTAGAGAATGTCCGACTAACAGGTAAGGCGATGCTTCCTTCGCTGTCTGAAGCAGCTCGTGCAGTTCTTCCACCACGGTGTCGATGGTTCTTGGGATATTTGTCCGTTCACTCCAGCCATACCCCGCATGGTCGTAGCTTACGCTCCTTGCATATTGCTGCAGTTCGCTTTGCAAAAAATAAAAATCGGTGAAAGCACTTGGCGTTCCCGAGCCTGCTACAAAAACAATGGTCGGTTTACCTTCACCAACACCATACATATGTATGTCATGGGAGTTTACGCGATAAATGTCTCCTCGCTGCAAAAATAGGTTCGCTTCTCTCTTCAGCATGATGTTTTGCCAAATACCGCCGACAACCAGTAGTATCAAAACAATCAACATCGTAATCAATAGTTTTACTCTTCTTCTTCGGATTGCTCTTTTCATATTTTTCAGACCAGCCCTTATCAACACATATTGGCAAAAGCGCTCCTTTCAGTTTACAACATTAAGCAGGAATCCAATTATTTAATTTACTAATAAGGCTTGCGATCAAGTACACTGTCATTAGGTATGAGTTCAAAGGAGATATGGACGATGACTTTACACGTTGCCAAAATTCATGATTTGTTCGATCAATTTACGAGATTGGTAGACGGGCACATTCAACAAAGAAACTGGGAGCAGCGGCTTACCATTCCTTCTCATATAGGCAAGGGAAATGTAACACGAACACGTATTCGTTCCGGCATGGAAATTATGATGACGGGTATCACTTTCGAACAAGATATGAAACTCCAGATCCAGGAATCGTGCCAGTTATTCGAATTGAGTTATTGTGTCAGTGGCGAAATTCATTGCGAGTGAAATGGTAAAAAAAGCCATACCGTTTCACAAACAGGCAATGTCCTCTATCTTGAGGATGTTCGGGTCTGCGAGGAGAAAAAGGCGGGCATCCGAAACCAGCTTCTTGAAATAAGGTTTACACCTAATGAACTGCTGCGTTATGCCGAGGATGTAACAGAAACACGGAAAATGGAAACCTGGCTTAAACATCACCATGGAAATATTGATCCATTCCCGAATACCCCGGCCATCCAAAGATGTATCTCCGAAATGATCCATTGTACGCATCTGGGAACCATGAAACGGTTATATATGGAAAGTAAGGCACTCGAATTTATAGCGTTGTTTGGCGAGTCGGACGGATACGGCTCTGTTGGCGGAAGCGTGATGCTTCGCCATAGCGATATTTCCAAGCTGCAGCAAGCTCGTGAGTTAGTTCAAAAGCATTTCGAACAACCATTGTCTATTCGCGAGTTGTCCAAGCGGGTCGGCTTGAATGAATTCAAGCTAAAAAAAGGATTCCGCGAATTGTTTGACATGACTATCTTCGAGCTTGTGCGTCAAATAAGAATGGAGAAAGCTCTTTGGTATATGGAAGTAGAGCGTTTGAACGTCGGTGAAACCGCCTTTCGGTCGGCTATAGCAACGTCAGCAATTTCACGACGAATTTTCGTAAGCATTATGGCTGCAATCCAAGCGATTATGTCAAACGTATTAGCCAGCTTAATTTGGAGCAGAACAGACAAAAGAAGGTATTCTTTAGCTAAAAACTCTAAACTTTTTCTTGACGGACAGACAAGAAACAAAGGCAAACAAAGGCAATCAGAGACAGTCCAGCACATGCGGCCAAAGAAGCGGAAAATGCCCTGACATAGTCGGATAGGACAGCACTTGCCAAAGATTTCCGCAGTGCAGCGGAAAACAAAATACTGATCAACGCTACTCCTAACGAATTGGCCACATACATGACGGTATTAAACAAGCCCGAACCTGAACCTGCATCCTTCACCGGGATTGTCCCCATCACGACACGGGTGAGCGGCGTTGTGACCAATCCGAGCCCCAACCCATAGACCAGCAGAAGAGCCAAGTATGGCAGACGCAGCAAATGCGTCGCATCTATATGCAACAACAAAATGAATAAGAGACTGCAGGTCGCCGTTACCAAAGAACCAATTTTCGGCACAACCATCCCCCATCTGCCGACGATTCGAGACGAGACCAAAGAAGTTAGGAAGAAACCGCTGCCCAGAGGCAGAAAAGCGAGACTTGTCGCTTGAGCATCGAAATGCAAGCCGAACTGCAAATAATAAGTCAAGAGAAAAAAGAAAGAGAACATGCTGAGATAGATCAAAAAAACGGAAGCCATCCCCACACCTAATAAACGCTGTTTGAAAATGGTCAAATCGACTAGCGGTGCCCCATCACGTTTTTGCTTTCGAATTTCGAATGCAATAAAAGCAACCAGCAGCAGAAGCGATAGGAACAGACACCCCCAAATCCATTGCGGCCATCCCTGTTTTTGCCCCTCAGACAATGGATAAACGAGCAGAAACAGCCCGCTCATGATGAAGAAGGCACCGCCCCAATCGATCCTCTGTGTCCGATTGCCGCGCGATTCCGGAAGCAGCGGCACACATAGAAGAACAAAGATCCCAAAGGGAACATTGAAAAAAAATACGGTTCGCCAACCCCAATCAAACACGTTCCAATCGACAAGAATTCCTCCCAGAATGAGACCGAATGCGAATCCGAATCCGAGCAATGCTCCGTAAATACTGAAAACAAGTCCTTTTTCACGCGGTAGAAAATGGAGCTGCATCATGGATAATACCTGGGGCTGTATGAGCGCTGCGGCAAGCCCTTGCATAATCCGAATGACAATCAGGAGAGTCGGACTCGTAGTCAAACCTCCCAGCACGGCCATAAGCGTGAACCCGCTCACTCCGATTAACAGCAGCCGTTTTCTGCCGTATATGTCGCCAAGCTTTCCGCTGACAATAAGCGCTACGGCTAAACTGAGAGAAAAGCAGGTTACCATAAGCTGGGCATCGGAAAAACTGGCGTTCAGACTAGTCTGTATGAAAGGAAGAGCAACCTGGATCATGTAAGTATTCAAAGAATTAAGCAGGATGGGGAGAAGAATGACTGCCAGTACATACCATCGGCGCGGATCAACTTGCTGCCATTTATCTGCTGTTGGCTGATGATCGAGCATACGGATTACCTCCTCCAACTTCAAATTTGCGCAAATCCGCTTCATGAATTTCCAAAATTCCATTGATAATGGTTATCAACGATATTAATTATCAACGAAGTTGCGTTTAATCTCTACCTATTCCGGGAGACTCTCTCCTTATTAAGGGATCAAAAAAGGAGGCTCACAAAGTCCTTGAAGACTTTGCGACCTCCCGATGCTTTCTCCCTTTCAAGTTCAGTCCCTTACTGCAGGTAGAATACGTTCCTTAATCAATGTCCACCGATCGCGAGGATTCATGATGAATTCCGATGCGATGGCAACAACCAAATCTTTACCTGGAATGCAGCAAATCACATTGCCGCCATCGCCCATTGCCGAGTATGCGAAAACGCCATCCTCTTCGCGCAGCCACCAAAGATAGCCGTAATGATTAGGATTCATCGCTGTCGATTCGTCAACCCATGTCTTCGAAACGATCGGCTGGTCGTCCCAAGTGCCACCGTTCAGATAGAGTAACCCAAATCGCGCCATATCTCTTGGAGTTAGCGTAAGCCCCCAGCCTCCCGTGGAGTTGCGGCTTGGATCTTCGACCCACCCTTTTACATGTTTTCCGAACAACTCTTCAAATCCGAATGTTTTCATTTCATAATCCGGGATCTCTTTCATGCCAATGGGTCGAAATAAGCGTTCGTTGGCAAACGCACGGGCGCTTTGTCCCGTTGTACGGGTAATGATCGCCGAAAGCAAGTGCGCTCCCGCTGTGGAATACTTAAATGCTCCGATAGTTCCATTCTGGCCTAGCATATCCAGGGTATACTTCACCCAGTCGGGTTGCATACACATTTGGTCCAGCGGTTCCTGCCAGTCCGGAAACGGATAAGGGGCCGTCATCGTAAGCAGATGGCGAAGGGTAATCTCTTGTTTCTGCCTGTCAGCGGCATCGGGAACATAGTCGGGGAAAAAATCCAGCACCTTCTGGTCGACATGTTGAATAAATCCTGCATCGATGGCGATGCCGATGAGGGCAGATAGTATGCTTTTCGTGACTGACGCCACATGGTGCGTATCGTCCGGGCTGTAGCCCTTCAAATAGGTTTCATAGGCTATATATCCATTTCTCGCAATCACAATACTGCTTATATTGCTGTATTCGGCTTGTATCGCAGGCACAAGCTCGGAGAGCTTCTCCGTGTCCATTCTCAAGGTCGCCGGGTCTGCGGCTTGCCATTCTGTAGTGGGCCAGTCGTTTCTTTTCATCCTATTACCTCTCCAAAAGACGAATTTTTTGTTCCGAGCGTTAAGGAAAAGTCAAGACTTCCGCTATCTCTTCTTTACAGGAAAATACACCTCGGTAACGATATCCTCGGGAACGGCGGCATGATTGGCATCGGTTATATATACTTCGTATGGCGATTTCACTACTTCATATCCTTGTTGTTCCACCCATTCCCGCAGCTTGGCATATACCGAAGTCAATTCGGAATAGGGCCCCTTCAAGACAGACTTCGCACAAAGCCCCCCAGGCAAATCTCTCGTTCCCTTTACCACCTCTTCGATCGGAACGGCAAATTCCGTATCATTGCCGGAAGGATTGTATTCGGGGCTGTGATAAATCGTCATTGGCGTACCAAGCAAGGTGAGTTTTTCAGTCGCAATCTTCTCATAAAGCCTGCTGAAAAAGGATCCATATCCTGCCGCATAGTCTTCACGGCTCATCATCTGGCGCCTATACAGAATATTCTTTGGCCGGGTTTCAACAAGCTGCACGTCTATTTGGTCAAGGTACGACATGACCGGTATGCCTTTGCCAACATTTAATATGTCGCGATTGATTTGTTTTAGAGTGTATTCAAGTGCGTTTATGTTCTCCTGTATTTCCCTTCGCTTGCGAAAAAGCGCAGCACCAAACTTCTCTTCGAATTGATCCTCTTCCAGGTCCAGTATCGCTTTGATCTCTTCCAAAGAAAAATGGTACGACTTCAGGCGGTTAATCAAGAGCATCTTCTTTAGCTGCTTGATGGAATAATACCTATAACCATTCTCAGGATTAATCTCATCCGGATTGATTAATCCGATTTCATCGTAATACCGGAGCGTTTTAGTAGATACTTCGCATATTTTGGAGAATTCTCCGATCGTTAGCAAGCGCTCACCTCCATTCTTCCTGCAAAATCGAACCTTTCCATTCAACTATGCGCCTTCCCCTAAGGGCAAAGTCAACTGCAAATGAAAAGGCACCGACATGCATAAATCCAAGTCGCTTTGCAAAAATTATGTTCGAAACCGTCGCTGATCTGATGATTCCTAGGAGGGATTTTTATTAAAAAGGTTATCGTATTCGCAGCGCTATTAGCCGCTGCAGGCTGTTCGAGTAAAAACATAACAAGCAAGCAATCTGCCCCAAATCCGACGAAGTCCGAAACTCCATCGCATTATGCTGCTCCGTCAAGCTTAACACAATCGTCGTCCATATCTACAACGGGTGCAGGAACTTCAAGGATTAATCAAGTACCCAATGACATTTCGAATTGGTTGGATGAATTGAATCGCATTGCCGAACCGGTAAAAACGCCAGCGAATCCATCCGCGAACCCGTCCATGAATCCGCCCGGATATCCATCTGTAAATCCCGGAAATCCGTCCATGAATCCCGGAAATCCATCTGCAAATCCCGGAAATCCGTCCATGAATCCGCCCGGATATCCATCTGCAAATCCCGGAAATCCGTCGGTGAATCCGTCCGAAAACCCGCAGCCTTCGGCAGATTCGTCCCAATTTGCACAGCAAGTACTGGAACTGGTGAATCAAGAAAGAACGAAGGCCGGCCTGCAGCCCCTTAGTATGGATAGTAAACTCACGAAAGTAGCCATGGCCAAAGCGCAGGATATGTACAATAACAATTATTTTGATCACCAGTCCCCGACATACGGATCTCCGTTTGATATGATGAATAAATTCGGGGTTACCTATAACTCTGCAGGAGAAAACATCGCCAAAGGCCAGACAAGCCCGACGGAAGTGATGAACCAGTGGATGAACAGTCCCGGGCACCGCGCCAACATCCTGAACACTAGCTTCACGCAAATTGGAATAGCTTATTATAACAGCGAGTGGGTTCAAGAATTTACCGGCTGATTTCATGCGAACATCAAGAGGAGCCGCCAGTGGCAAGCTCCTCTTTTATCGTTCTTCTTTATGTGATCGTCGCTCCCTGGAACGGGCGATCAGTCGCGCCGCAATTCCTTCAAAATACCCCTCATATAAGCCGCTCCAAACGCTAACCGTTCTTCCATCTGCTCCATATAAGGAATCGCTTCATATTCGTCGATGTCGGGCATGCTGCCGTCGGCAATCTTCCGCTCTGTCATCACCGCAAGCTTCATGTACTGCCCCATCTCATATGGCGTAAGATCGGGATTTCGGTCGATCCACTCCCGCTCGAATAGATCGAATTCAAACAGCCATTTATGATCCTCGATGCAGAGCATCAAATCCGGCGAATATTTACCCAGTTCGGCAACGACCGCTCTGTAATCAATAATGCCTTGTCCGGGCGCTTTCCCCTGCCTCCTTACGCCCCGGTCCGTAAAGCTGATAATGGCGTCCTTCAGATGCGTCATGTGCGTATAGGGCGCAACCCTTTGTGCGGCAAGCAGCGGATCTTCGGCATTGACGAGCGTATTCGCCGTATCGAAGCAGACGCCGCAAATATCTGTACCCGCCTGCTCGACGACTCTTAGCACTTCGAATGTCGTCTCCCCATGGTTTTCAATGTTAATGCGGCTGCCGCATCGTTCGAGCGTGGGTCGCAAGGCCGAGAGGAAGGCTGCGGACTTTTCCAGATGAACGTTCCAAGGCGTCGGATGAACATATCGCTCATTATAGTCGCTAATCACCGCTCTAAGCTCGTGCCAACCGGCTGAAGCGCACGCCTCGATTTGCTGCGCCACTTCCCGGATGTAATCGGTCTCCGCTTGCTTGACGATGAGCGGGTTGCAGGGACTGACGGACATGGAAGTGATGATGCCGTGCTCATCTGCGTATTGACGTACATCTTTATAAAGCGCTTTATCGTTCGGACGCTCAAAATCGCCATAGCCCAATTGGACGCCGTCAAACCCCCGGCTTTTGACAAAATCGATTATACGGTAAGCATCCAGGCGCAGCTCCCTGATCGTAAAACTATCGATTCCTACTTTCATCTCTTTTCCACCTCTAACTGCCGAGAAAATATCGGCAAGCTTATCACTTTGCCTTGCTGTTCCGACCGGTAAGCCGCCTCCGCGACTTCGACCGTCTTGCGGCTGTCTGTTCCATCTGTCACAACATCGGCGTGCTCACCGAGCAATTGCTTTACCCATTCGTCGATACAGCTCTGATGACCGGACATCGGTTTAGTCGTCTCAACCTTTTGGAATCCTTCTTTGGCTCTCATGTCGTATTCGAAGTAATCGGCCTTGCCGCCATGAAGCTTGACGAACGTTCCTTTGCCGCTCATAAAGTAAGCTTCGCCTTTCGTGCCGGTGACATGGTTGAACTCGTACCACAAACCGTCCGGGGCGCTATGGGATTGCGTATACCAATTGATCGAGAGCAGCGCCAACGCTCCAGACTCCATCCTCGCAATAACCGCCCCGATGCTCTCGCCTTCCATTCGGTTCGGTTCGACCTTCGACATCGACGTTACCGACTGAACCTCGCCGCCATACCAACGAAGAGCGTCGATTTGGTGGGTTAAGCAGCTCATGATGGCGCCGCCGCCAAGCATTTCCTTGGAGCGAATCCACGAATCCGGCGGAGCGACAACATTTTGGTTATGCTCCAGCTTCCAGAACAAGATTTCGCCGAGATCGCCCGAATCGACAATCTGTTTCAACGCTTGCCAATCGCTGTCGTATCGTCTGTCGTGGCATACCGTTAACGTGACTCCCGCAGCTTGGCAAGCCTCGATCATCCGGTCGCACTCTTCTACGTTCCGCGCCATCACTTTCTCCACCAGCACATGTTTGCCGACTTTCGCCGCGGCAACCGTTACTTGTTCGTGCAGGTAATGCGGCAGCAAGATGTCTACGGCATGAACGTCAGGAAGCGCCAGCACTTCCGTATAGTCCCCATAGATGGTCACCTCGTCGCCGAGCAGTTTGCGAATATGCGCATGCTTCGCCGGATTCGGTTCTGCGATAACCGTTTCGCACTTGTCTTTCAAACGGAGAAAACCCGGAGCGTGAGCATTTAAAATGCCGCCTCCGCCTAAAATGCCGATTTTCAGCTTGTTTGTCATATCCAAGCTCCCATCTTCTTTGTCGTTTGGCTTGTCGCGCTTTGCGTCCAAGAGAGAAATGCAACGTCATTATCCCACAGGGCCATCCTGCAAAAAATCACCTATTGTCTACGAATATGCACACTTCTTGTATCGTTCGATTTGTTTAATTGACTGCATGCCGCAATACCCTATAATGAACTTGATCCCCATCATTGCAAATTTCCGGGCAAAGGGGCCTTCCCAATGCGAGACTCGCCATTTTTATTACATGTATTAAGCTCGCTTCAGTTAAACGATTTCCTATGCGGAACAACAACCCTAAGCATGGAAACGCATGAGCACTATTTTGCGTCCACTCATATGCAGCCAACCGCACTCGTAACCCAGATTACCGACGGGCCTATTCTTGTTGGCATTGACGATGCTACCTATCGAGTGGAGCCGGGGCAAGCTCTTATCATTCCGGCCAACGTCAAATATACCATTCATTTGGTGGAGCATACGGCCGTTACGCATTGGTTGAACGTGAATTTTATGTTATTCGAACACTTCCCTCTCCTGGACCTATTGGAAGTCCCCTATACGACTTCGGTTGCCGTCGGCAACGAGATTGGGCAGCTGCAAGCCGAAATTTTCGATCTCCTGCACGCGAAACATACCGGTAATCCGATGGCTTTGTTCAATGCGGTGAAGGTCAAGCAGCGCCTATTTGCCGTGCTGGATACCGTTCTGTCCGTATCCCGTTATAAAGCGGGGAGTTTAGAAAAAATGAATAAGTTCGAAACGTTTCAACCGGTTTTGAAATATATCGAAGAACATCTTGCCGAGAAAATCAAAGTTTCCCAATTGGCCGGGCTTCTGTTCGTTTCAACCTCGTATTTCTACAAACAATTTCAAGAGGCGTTCGATTTATCCCCGATGCAGTACATCCAAGCGCAGCGATTCAAGAAAGCTCAGCATTTATTGGCCGCTTCCGATTTGACGATAGGGGAAATTGCGAACTTGGTCGGCTACGAAAGCACGTTTCCCTTTATCCGCTTTTTCAAATCGATGTACGGCAATAGTCCGGGGCATTATAGAAAAATGATGTTGAACCGTTAGGGACTGCCGACTTTAAGAAAAACCGTCAGAGAATATCCTCTGACGGTCCTTTAGGTTGGCGTAAATCCGAAATGTTGTCAAAACCGTGCATGCCTTTGTAGCGCTCTCCGTTTTCCTTACTTGCCTTGGATCGTTTGAATCTTCTTCGTCGCCTCCTCTTCCGCCATACGCAGCGCGGTGTTTAAATCCACCTTATCTAGCGCGATTTGATTGCCGTAGGAGGTGTAAATATCGACTAGATTTGCATCATACAACGTTTTTGGCGGGATCGGCGCAAACTTGTTATAAAAGACCGCACTCCAGTTTTTGTCTTTATACTGCGAACCTTGACCAAGTTCTTTCTTAATCTGTGCATTATCCAGCACGGGAATGACTCCTTTACGGGCAATCTCCGTCTGAAATTCGTCAGAGAGCATATACTTCAAAACTTCCATAACCGCATCTTTATTTTCTGCCATCTTGGTGATCCCAAAATAAGCGGGATACGATTGCGATCCAATACCTTGTCGCTCCTTCGTCGTAGGCAAGGAAACGATATCCCAATTCACCCCTTGCAGCTGGTCGCCCCAAACGTTGATTTCGCTGGACAAGTAAGCATACATCGCCAAATTTTTCTCCCCCACAAACGAACTGGGCAATTTCCCCAGTGCTTTAACCGCTTCCAAATATCCCGGTAATTGTTTCGGCTGCATATAGAACATATCGAAATACGTTTTCCAACGCTCATCCTGGTTGATGGTCGGCTTATCAGTTTGCAGATCGCTATTCGGGATCGACAACGGATTTAACCGGAACGAATGGGATGGAGAATGACTAAACCCATAATCCTGTTTATCGCCTTCGACGCGAGTCAGCTTCTGCGCCGCAGCCATCATGTCCTCCCAGATCATGCCATCCTTCGGATAAGGAACCCCGTACTTGTCGAACAAATCTTTGTTATAGTAGAGAACGAGATTGGACGTAAAGATAGGCAGACCGTATAGTTTACCGCCGGATGCCTGCTTAACCGCGTTGACCACAGATTGATCCAGACGGTTGAGATCCACTTGATGTTTCTTAATCAGTTCCGTCATGTCGTACTCGATGCCGTTTGGAAACACTCTTGCTTCAAAGTTGCCAATGGTTGTAAAGAAAATGTCGAATCTCGTTTTACTGGCGATCAGATCGGGCAAGTATGTACCGGTACCGGTTCGCTGAATGTAGCGGATCGTATAGTTCGGAAACTTCTTGCGCAGCGATTCCCCGAATCGGGCATCGAAGCTTGCCGCCGAGTCTCCGTTGTCCGAATAAAAGACGACCTCCGCCGGTTGGGTCGATGCCGCCGGCGCTGCCGGTGCGGCTTCCTTCCCGCTCTCGTCGGGCGCTTTTCCCGCTCCGCCGCCCCCGTTCTGACTGCAGGCCGCAAGCATGACGAACGTTGTCAAGCCGGCCAAACGCATTGCGATCTTTTTATTTTTCAAACTTGCCTTCCCCCTCTGTGGATAATAGTTGTTGATCGGTCCATAACAGGGTTCAGTATATCGCCCGATCATGACAATTTCCATACATTCATTTGCCTTATATGCCATACCTCTGCATATTTTGCTCCAACTTTACGCGCATACGCGATATACTAGCCGTATAGGAGGGAAGCTCATGGCCAACGAGAAAAAAAACGGTTCTAACGGAACGTGCGGCTACACGGAAGAGGCATTTCTGGTCCATTACGCGATGCGGCACGGGACCGTCGACGGCTCCACCAGCCATTTTCACGATAACTACGAGCTGTACTATTTGTTGTCCGGACAACGCCAATATTTCATCCGGGATCGCGTCTATCGAATTGAAAAGGGAGATTTGGTGTTTATCCCCAAATACGATCTGCATCGCACTTTGGACGCCGGTCCGTTTCATGAGCGGATGCTGCTTTATTTCAAGGACTCGTTTCTGGACCATGAAACCGGGGAGGATGAACAGCTCAAGAACTATGTACTGCAACCATTTCAAAGAACCGTACCGGTGCTGCGGCTGCCCAAGGATGATCGCAGCGAAGCGGAAGCCTTGTTTTACAAAATCATCCGGGAAATGGGCAACAAGCGCCCCGGATTTCAATTGTACGTAAAGGCTTTGGTGTTGGAGCTGCTTGTTCTCGTCTCCCGCTGTGCGGAGCAGGAGACGGAGAGCGTGTTTGACTTCGAAACGCCTTTACAGCGAAAAGTCGCGGAAATTTCGACTTTTATTCGCCAAAATTATAAAAATCCGCTAACGCTGTCGGAGCTATCGAAACAGTTTTATATGAGTACCTATTACTTGAGCCGCGTATTCAAAGAAATATCCGGATTTTCATTCATCGAATACTTGAATTACATCCGGATCAAGGAAGCGCAGTCGCTGTTGCATGATTCCGACTTGCCTATCGTACAGATCGCCGAGCTGGTCGGCTTTGAAAGCGTCGCCAATTTTGGACGCGTATTCAAACAGAGCGTTCATTTGTCTCCGATGCAGTACCGCAAGATGCAACGGATTCGAACATGACTGTTTATGTTTTTCATAAACAAGAGGAACGGCGGTCTAGTGTAATGGAGGCAATCTTAGCGATGCCTACCTCCTACTCGAAGTACCCGTTCGCTTCTTCCTTCAATATAATACCGGCTCCGCTATGAATGACGCCGCCTGCGGAGAGACGGTCGAGAACGACGCGCCGCAGTAACGTATCTCGCGGGGCAATGGCAAGGTCGGCCGGTTTCGCGCCGAAAACACGCTCGAACATTTGACCGTCGTCGCCTTCGAGCGGAAACGGATGATAGTCGTGCCGGAATTGGGCGATATTGGACTCGGCCGGCAGCAGTTGCTGCCACTGCGGGCTGAGCAGCCAGGTGGCGCAGTACATAGCCGCAAACGGCGTTTCCGGGAAATGCTTTTCGAAAAAAGGAACGGCTCTCGCATACGATTGCCGGCAAGCTGCGCGCGACATCTTGCCGTCCTGGGGAATGTGAATTTTAATAATCGTATCCTTCGGCTTTAGCACATGCTCCCATTCCTCCGCTGCCAACAAAGTCGTGTCCGGATGGCCAAATCCGTCGCTGTCGATCCGATTTCCGGCAAAGTACCGACCCGTTATTTCCAGCCGGGATGTCCAGGTCGGAGCATCGATTCCGTTCGTGCCGTTGATACAGCCGTCTGCTCGGAACGATATGCCGCTTTCCGGAAAAATGGCGACTTCACGCGTCCCTGCTCTCCGGAAAACGTGCATCGGATACGGGAACTGCACCAGATGGAACTGTAATCGCCCCAGTCGGAACATACCGCCGGTAAACTGATGGCACAGCCAAGCGAAGCTGTCTGTCCCCCATCTACCATGCTTGTCGCGATAAAGCTGCATCCGCAGTTGCAGATCGCCAAGCGTTTCGAGCAGCACGGCATCGGGAATCCCGCGACTCCTGTACAGCTCCGTTGTATACGGCAGGCCGGAGATCATAATGACAGGAGCCAGCATCGCGGCGAGTTTTTCCTCGCTGGATCGCAGCAGTTCGTTATATTGCCGAATCGCAGCTTCCCGCCCCTTCCAGCCGCCGTCTGCTTGGAATAGCAGCCGGCAACAGTTGGCGATCGCTTCTAGCAGCCTCGCATCGCGGCGAATCGACGACGACGCCTCGCCAATCGCTTCCGTAATCTCAACGGGCAGCCGCAATGTCTCGCAATAGGAAACAATCGCGGATTGCTCCAGAAGGAAATCCGCCTTGTTAACCAATGTTCTCCCCTCCTAGCACAATGGAAATAAGTCATAAACGATGACCCGGCTCTAGTATATCGCCTCTTGCATGACAACATCCATACATTCATTTGTTCATTTTCAACAGACTCTTCAAATTTTGTTATTCTTGTCATTACCGGAACTAGATAAGTTGAACTTGGGGAGGCCCTTTTCATTCTGAAAAGGACTGCCTTGCTGCTCAGACATGTTGTACGCCAAATAGACTAAGTTAACACAGCAGTGAGCCTTCAAGCGCTGTTTACTTAGCCTATTGGGGGGAGAGCAAGAAAAGCAGCATTTACACGCTGAGCAGCCAGTTTGAAATAAACATTGTTCAGTATATCGTCCACTCATGACAATATCCATACATTCATTTGCCTAAAATGACATATCTCTGCATATTTTGCAGTGGCAAATCAAGGACTACTTCATTGGATGGAGAACAAATTTTGCAAGGGTGTGAAATAGAGAGCAAATTCATATATGGTAGTTTTCATAGATTGGAGATATATTTCTATATAAAGGAGGGATTTGAAAGCGGTACCAACCGCATGTCCAAAACAAATAGGGAGAGGGTGTTACGCATGGCAAGAAGGGGACGCACTCCACTGCTGCTGCTGACGATTGCACTGCTGTTTTCCGTATGTTCCGGAGTACGCGAAGCGCGAGCGACTTCAACAGGGACGACAACCCAATTGTACGTCGCTGATTTCGGTGCAATCGGGGATGGCATACATGACGATACGGACGCATTGAACGCGGCGTTCCAAGCCGTTTCCGGCTATGAAGGCATTGTAGAGGTGCACTTGCATGGCGGAACGTACTTGGTCGATCAAACAAAAGGGTTGAAAATCCGGGCAAATACATACGTCGTTGGTTCGGACGGGGCCACGATCCAGGCGAATCCGTCTTTATTCGGTTGGACATTGGCCGATATTTACGGGAACAACACGACGATAACCGGCATCCGATTCGACGGGAACAATGCGGTCAATCGTGTGCTGGCCATTCAGCCCGGCTCCAGCCATACGTCCATCCTTCATTCGATCGTGGAAAATGCTTCCCAGCCCAATGATTCGAATAGCCCCTATTACAAGCAAATTGTCGTCGGTGTAATGATTTATGGCAATACCGAATATATTACGATTGACCATTCCACAATTCGAAATATTAGTGCCCTGCACGGGAACGGATCGGCAATTTCAAGAGGCGTATATGTGACGGTTACATACAACTCGAACGAAGCGTTAGGTCGTTATGTGGCCATTACCAATAATCACATTCATCACATTTCTCCGGCTGACGATGCAGACGGCATTTTCTATCAAATCGGCGATTGGCTAACGACGAACAATTACGACGTGCACGGACTCATATATAACAACACGTTCGACAATACCGCAAAGCGAGCTGTCAAATTACAAGCTAACGGCATAACGGTCGATAGCAATACGATCATCAACAGCTACCGGAACAACAACTATTACCTGATTGCCAATAACGGCGTGTTAGCCTCCGACATGTACTCGGGAATCAGCGTGTACGGAAACAACACGACGGTAACGAACAATACCATCGCCGGCATCGGCTCTTATTACGCCGGTATCGAATTGTCTGCTAGCGGCGTTATTCATAATACGACGATCGCGAACAATTCCGTATCGAACGATGTGTACAGTAATGTAAACGGCACCTCGGGTATACGGATAGGCTACGTCTCCAATTTCACCATTTCTTCGAATAAGGTGAATCATTTTATCAACAGCATCTGGACATGGCAAAATGCCGACTCCGGACTTATTGCAGACAATCAAATAACGGCCCCCCATCCGAATGGCAACGGGATCGTAGTGGCGACCTATGTAAGCGGGATGGTTCAACATGACATTTTGGTGTCCGGCAACAGGGGCACTGTAGGGAATCTCGGCATCAATATTCAGCCGTCCAATTATAACATTTGGACGAGCAACAACTCGATTGTCAAAGTCCCGTAATATAAAGAAGCCGTCAGGGAACACTCCCTGACGGTCCTTTTCATTTCGGGAATCTTCCCATTGTCAGTCGAGCGAGGTGACGAGATCTTTGATCCACGCCCGCGCTTTCAGCGGCTCGATCTTCATTTCAGTTCCCGGCACGGCGCGGATGCTGCACATATAGCCGGCCTTGCCGTTCACAATGGCGGAGCATTCCTTGCAGGCGTTGGCAGAACGGCACGAATACCGGACGGACAGGGCGGGATCGCGATGCTCCCGTATCCAGAAGATCGCGTCCAGCACACTCATTCCTTCCCGGTAAGGAACCTCGTAACGCTCCAGCACCGGTCCGCTCTGCTGGTCGCCGCGAACGACTTGCAGGGATACAGTCGATGATGTCATGTTCATTTCCTCCTCCGCGCTCATCTAGGGTTGAACCGGCAGCGAAACCGACTCAATGTCCCATTGCCGTTCCTCATTCCATGTATAACGATAGCTGATCGCCTGTTCGCGAGTATCTTCGCAATCCAGCCGGACATGCGCTCCGCGCGATTCCTTTCGCTCCAGCGCGCCCAGCACGATCGCTTCGCCGACCTGAAGCATATGGGCGGCTTCCAGTTTCTCGACCAGCGTCAGCGCAAACTTGTCCGGTCTCGTAAGAGAAATAAGCTTCAGTTCCTCGCGAAGCGCGCGAATCGCCTCCAGCGCCTCCAGCAAGCCGTCTTCCGTCCGCAGCGGGCCGGCCCCTTTCCACATCGCCTGCTGGAACTTGCGCTTGAATGCTTGCAAGGACATCGTATCCCGTTCGACCGGTTCCGGATGCCAGAACTGTTCCAGCCGCTCTATTTCCGCTTCCAGCGCACGATGAACCGCTGCCGTTTGTGCATCCGCTTCTGCTTCTGCATGTGTCGCCCTTTCGCGTGCCGCCGTTTCTCCGGCTATACGTCCGGTGACCAGCGCTTCCGTAATGGCATTTCCGGACAATCGGTTGGCTCCGTGCATCCCGTAGATCAATTCACCCGCAGCGAACAGTCCCGGCACCCGAGTGCGCATGTCCTTATCGACACGGACCCCGCCCAGCATAAAATGCGCCATCGGAGCCACTTCGACCATATCTTTGGTCAGATCGACATTCTGGTTGCGCAAAATATCGATGACCGGGCCGAACGCCTCTTTTAACTGCTGTTCCGGCACCATCCGGAAATCCAGATAAGCTCCGCCATGCGGAGTGCCGCGCCCTTCTTCCACCTCGCGGAAAATGGCAAGCGTCGTCTGGTCGCGCGTCGCCGTATAGCTCCCAGACACTTCCCCGTTGTACAGGTCCATAAATTCTTCTTCGTTGCCGTTCAGGAGACGCCCGCCCAGCTTGTAGCGGAACGGGTCCCACATAATCGGATCGATACCCACCAACGGCGGAAACAAGTGAGCAATCGGGAAAAACTGCACCATCTCCATATCGCGCAGCTCCGCGCCCGCTTCAGCAGCCAGGACGAAGCCGTCTCCGGTCATATTGGCGGAGGCGCTGTTCCGCGCATACACTTCCGTCAAACCGCCTGTAGCCAATATGACCGCAGAAGCCGCAATGCAAACCGCTTGGCACGTTTCCATGTCGAATCCGGCCGCTCCAACCGCCCTTCTCTGATCCACGACGATTTTCGTGATCATCACATTTTTGCAGCGCGTGATCTTGTCGTCTTTCCAGATCGCTTTTTTCAACCCGGCCGAAGTCGCGCCGCCCGTATTCAATATATCTACATAGACACAGCGCGATTTCGAATGCCCCGGAGCAAACGCCTGCGACCGTTTCCCTTCCGCTGTCCGCGCCCAGTTCACGCCATACCGCTCGGCTTCGAGAACGACCTCCGGTCCCCGATCCACAATGGCCCGTACGATCGCCGGATCGGCCAGACCGCGGCTTCCTTTCATCGTGTCCTCATAATGGATATCCGTATCGTCGTCATCGGCTTCGCCAAGGGCAACCGCTACAGTCATCTGGGCTAAAATGGTCGCGCCGCCGCGTCCGATCAAGCTTTTGTCGATAAGCAGCACCCGGGCTCCCTCATCGGCAGCGGCTCTTGCCGCCATCATGCCTGCCGCGCCAGAGCCGATAATAAGCACATCGGTTTGTACTTGTAAGGCTTCCATGCGTTCTTTGCCTCCCCGCTGTCTGTCTTCGCTTTATTCGCTCTTTGCAGCACCGACCGCCTGCACCAATACGCCCGCTTCCGTTAAGGAGCGCCGGATACGCTCGGCAAAAGCAACCGCATGAATCCCGTCTCCATGAATACAGATCGTATCGGCTTGAATCGGAACGTCGACTTGCTGCTGGGAAAGCACCTTGCCTTCTTTGACCATCCGGATCACTTGATCCACCGATTGCCGATCATCCGTAATGAGCGCATCGGGCAGTCTGCGGGAGGTTAGCGACCCGTCTGCCTGATACGTCCGGTCGGAGAACACTTCGCTCGCCGTCTGCAGTCCCGCCTTTTGCCCCGCCCGGATCAGCTCGCTCCCCGCCAGCCCGAACAATACGAGCTCCGGATCGACGCGATACACCGCCTCCGCGATCGCTTCCGCCAGTCCGGCATGGCGGGCGGCCATATTGTACAACGAGCCGTGCGCTTTGACATGCTGCAATCGGGCTCCTTCCGCCTTTACAAATCCAAGCAAAGCGCCAATCTGGTAGACGACGAGATCGTAAGCTTCCTCGGGAGAAAGATCCATGTCCCGGCGGCCGAATCCGATCAAGTCCTGCAAGCCCGGATGCGCGCCCAACGCCACCCCGTGCTCAAGCGCGAGCTTGACCGTACGGCGCATCGTGGCAGGATCGCCCGCATGAAAGCCGCAAGCTATATTGGCGGACGTTACATATTGCAAAACCTCGGCGTCGCTCCCCATCTTATAAGCTCCAAAGCTTTCTCCCATATCGCAGTTCAAATCTACAACGTGCATGCTCCTCTTCCTTTCTATATCGAATTCATCTGCTCCAAGCCGCGACGGAGCGTTCGCATCGCCAATTGCTGCGCGACATATTTGCGCTGTGCTGCCCGCAGCGAGACGAGCTGGAAGCGAACTTTGCCGCCCAAGTTCACTTGGGCCAGCAGCGGCAAATCGGTCGAGATCACCTGCGCTAGTTTGGGATAGCCGCCCGTCGTCTGATGATCCGCCATCAATACGATCGGATTGCCGTCAGCAGGCACTTGAACGGTCCCGAAGGTCACGGCGGAGGAGATCATTTCCTGCTTCTCTTTTAACGCGAGAGAGCTGCCCTTGAACCGGTACCCCATCCGGTCAGACTGCGGCAAGACGGTAAAGGGATCATGAAAAAAACGGTAAATGCTCTCCTCGTCGAACAGATCATATTCTTGCCCGGCGATGACCTGCACGGTCGGGTCGGGACAATACCGCGGGATCAGATCGTACGTAACCGACCACGGGCTTACCGCAAATCCGTCCTCATCCGTTTGTTTATTCAGGAGCAGGAGCAGCCGCTTGGCAGAAGAGGAAGGCGCTCCAATGGGGATTCGATCGCCTTCTACCAGCGCCCTCCCGAGGAACCCGCCAATCTGCGCGCGCAAATAAGTCGACCGGCTATTCAATTCCGCCGGGACATCCAGTCCGCCGCCGACAGCCAAATAAGCGCGGCAGCCCTGCCGAATTTTGCCGAACTTCAGGCAGCTTCCTTGCGGAGCCAGAATCGTTTTCCATAAAGGGACAGGCTTGCCGTCCAGCGTAGGAGACAAATCGGCGCCGCAAATCGAGATCAGCACGGTGCGCTCGAATACGAGCTCAGGCCCGATAATCGTCATCTCCAGGCCCGCTTCCCCCTCTTCGTTGCCAACGAGCAGATTCGCAATACGCAATGCCTGCCGGTCGACGGCGCCGCTAACGATGACACCGTATTTTTGCGCGCCAAACCGCCCCAAATCTTGCACGGTCGTCAGCAGTCCAGGTCTTGACAGCAGCAAACTCATCGTTGCATCCCCTCCCACTGGTCGAACTCCTTCCGGGAAATGCGGTAGAAGCGGACGACATCTCCTGCTTGCAGCAAGGTAGGCGGCGTCTGTCGGGGAAGAAACAACGGAATCGGCGTTTTCCCGATCAACTGCCAGCCGCCGGGCGTTTTGATCGGATAGACGCCGGTCTGGTTGCCGGCAATGCCGACCGAACCCGCCGGTATCGACAGCCGCGGCGATGGGCGGCGCGGCGTGGCGATCCGGCCGGACATGCCGCCCAAATAAGCAAACCCCGGCGCAAAGCCGAGCATGTAAACGAGATAATCGGCAGAGGTATGAATGGCGATAACCTCTTCCACGCCCAATTCGTTATGCTCCGCTACCGCCTCCAGATCGGGCCCCAGCTCTCCCCCGTAACAAACGGGGATGTCCACCACTCTTGTAGGATGAACCGTTGCTTTCTCCAGTCTGTTCAGGATGCCTCGCATTAGCGTCGCGGCAATAGCAAATGGGAAATCGCTGTCCTCCGACGCAAGCAGATCTCCATGCTCCTCGATCATGATTAATGCATCGTAATACACCGTGACGGTCGTAAATGCGGGCACGCACTCGATCATCCCGACGAATGGCTCGACTTCCAAATAAGCCGTTAATTGTCTGATCCGTTGATGCGTCTCCGGTGTGATGGCATCGCCCCATTGGATGACAAGGGCGCTATCGCCTAGCGGAACAATCCGAACCCCCTCCGGCAGCTTCCATTTCAAGTAGTCCTCAACGTCAATCATGCAGCTCAGCACCTCGCAATGATAGAAACGAGCCCGGTCGATCCCGATCTCATGGGATTCGGACAAAAACAATAAATTCCGTAATTCGGTATGTTAACACCGAATTACGGATAAATAGGTATGCGATCATTATAGTCAAGTTTGCGAATTATGCAAAGGGCTGCTGAACAAGATTATGCCGTCGCTTCAATTTCCTCGTTCTCTACATCGTGACCGACCGGCTCCCACTTGATGAGCAGTGTGGCGATCAAGCCGAGAAACGGAACAATGGCGAGCAATAACAAGGTATTGTGCAAACCTGCGGCCGCCAGTACGACCGGGAACAAGAAGAAGCCGAGAATGCTGCCGACACGCGTCGCTCCTTGCCCGAAACCTGCTCCTATTCCGCGCAATTCGGTTGGATAAGACAATGTAGCCATCGTCATTCCTTGCGAACCCGGACCGAACGCATGGCCGAATATAAATGCGGCGAGCAGAACAACGGAGATGCCGATATACGTATTGCCGAGCAGTCCCATGCAGAGCAGACCAAGCACAGCTACGATGTAGCCGATAATCGACAGCTTCCTCACACCCCAGCGGGTATTGAGCGAGGAGCCCAGGAAGCCCCCGAGCGCTCCGAACAGATTAAAGACGATCGTGCCGGTAATGGCGTAGATGACGCCTTTGCCGAAGAGAATGGTTGAAATGGTCGGAATGTAAAATCCGACGGCAAAGTACTCCATGCTTTGCGTAAACGTAATGATCGAGGCGAGCAAGGTGCGCATCTTGTATTTGCCGCGGAAAATCGCCGTATACGGCACCTTTTTCTTCTTCTCGGCAAGCGCCTGCCCTTTTGCCTCCGGGTGGACGATCACTTCAATATGATAAGTCTTGCGAATGACCTTCGCACTTTCGTCCAACGATAAGTAGTTTGCAGCCCAGAGAGGACTCTCGCTCATAAAGAAATAACGCAAGAACAAAACAATGAGGGCAAACACGCCGCCAAGACCGACAGACCATCTCCAAATGTACTCGTGCTGGTCCAGCAAATAAAACGGCAGCGCGATTAAACCGGTAGCCGAGGCAGCGCAAAACCATAGCGGGCACCACAACGTAACATTCGAGCCTTTTTTCTTCCTGTTGCTGTACTCGGCGATAAAGCTTAACGCGATCGGAATGTCCAGCCCGACGCCAATCCCCATCAGAAAACGAAAAATGACAAGGCAAGTATAGTTCGGCGACAGAGCAGCGCCGAATGCGGCGAACACCATTAAAAACAAATCGATCATAAACATTTTGTTCCGGCCGAACTTATCCGTGTAGTAGCCGCCAAAAACAGCGCCCAACAAAGAACCTACCGCCATAATGGCCGTCAAGCTTCCGAGCTCCACGGAAGATAGATGAAACTGCTCTTGCAATTGCGCCGTTCCGATCCCGATGCTCGTAAAGTCGTAGGCGTCGACGAACACGCCGGCCAGCGCCAGCAAAATAATTTTAAATCCCGATCGGCTAACCGGATTGTTATTCACAAAATCGATTATATCCCGCCGGCTCCTGACCTCCAAAACTTGTGTGCCCATTCTACTATTGCCTCCTCATAGATTTTCCTCTCCGCAACATATAATTCCGAATTTCGGTATTTAAAATCCGAAATTCAATCCCTATATATACGATCATTATAGTGGGTATTACCCAAAATGCAAGAAATATTTTTGATGGATCCGAACCAAATGCCGTTTATTGGGATTCATTCGGCATTCGTTGTATACTGGTAGATGGCAACGGCATTCGATTACAGATGATGTCCATGCAGGATTTGAACAAACTGGAGGCAAACCGTGCAAAACAAAAATAAAACGGTCGTACGCTCGATGGACCTTCTTCAGCTTTTTTTAACGCATACCAAACTTACCATTACTGACATGGTCGAACTATCCCATATACCGAAAACTTCCGTTCACCGCATGATCGGATCACTTGAAGAAATGGGGTTTTTGACCAAGCAAGCCGACGGCTACTACACGCTCGGTCTATTATTTTTGCAATTCGGGAATTTGGTAGCGGAGCGCCTCAATATTCGGCATATCGCACTCGAAGCCATGCAGCATTTGCGCGACGACGTCAACCGGGCGGTTCACCTCGCCGTACGAGACGACCATTCCACCATGTACATAGAAAAACTCGATACCGACCACCCGGTCCGGCTTTTCACCAAGATTGGCAAAAAAGCGCCTCTATACGCAGGCGCCTCCTCGCGGATTATACTGGCCTTTATGCCCGATGCCGATAGGGAAAATTATTTGAACGAGGTGGAATTGAAGCCGCTCTGCTCCGGGACCATCATTGACAAGCAGCAATTGCGCGAAGCATTGGTGCAGTCGCAAAAGACCGGTTACAGCTTCAGCCGATCCGAGCTTGAAAACTACACGGCTGAACTTGGCGCCCCTATTATGGATCATACGGGTCAAACGATCGCGGCGCTCAGCATTGCCGGACTCGACGTCCAGTTTGGAGACGAACAAATGCCTGACCTGATCCAAAAGGTCCAACATGCGGCGCATGACATTTCGGTTAAGCTAGGCTACACAAGCCGGCCCTTTTACACACAAAAACCACCGGAGATGTGACTCTCTGGTGGTTTTGATAGGTGATAGGATGATAAGGCGGCGAGCATTCGCTCGTCAGCTTGAAAAAGGCGGCTGCATTGCGCGCTCACTGCAAAGCCCGAAACGCCGTCGTGAACGCTTCCGCCATCCGCGCGTCGATGCCGGGACGAAACGGTCCCTTCAATCCATATTCCACGACAGACCCTTCCGCCTCATATCCGCCCTCGGCTAGAATCCGATCGTCGGGAATGTAAGCGGCAGCATCGGCATAGCCCCAGAACAGCAGCGTGACGTCCGGGAACAGCCGCTCCAGCTTCTGCTTCACTTCATAGCAGGGCTCGCCGCCCATATAGGCGATATAAAGATCGGCGCTCAAGCGAATCAGCCCGGCCGGCAGCAGCATAAAATCCGGCTGAGACTCGTACCCGTCGAACACGCGATTCGCCATGCCGACGAGTCCGGGCCAAGAGTCCGGGTCATTGGCGATATCCGCAAAATGGCGCTTAGGATACGGCTCCAATTCCAAGCGAATCCGGAACTGACATGCGGCCAGCTTCGGCTGAACCGGCGCCATCGCCTTTGGATTGGCGAAGAGACGCTTGATCGCCTGTACGATCGAAGCCGCCATCTCATTCACTTCGTCATACGTGCACGTGATGAACGAGCCTTTGTACGCCGTAGCCTTCGGCCGGCTGTTCCCTCCTGCCCCCTGGAAAAAGATCCCTGTCGCGCCGTAATATTCGGCCTCGATCAGGTGGCAAGCCCGGCCGGGGTAGTCCCCGGACAAATACGGGGTGTCCCGGACCGTGACGGGATGACAGGCGTAATTGAACAAGACGACCTTCGTCCGCCCGTTCGCATCCAGAACCCGCAACACGTGCAAGCGATCGTCCTTCGCTCCTTCCGGATTCGGCTTGTTCTGCATCTTCCCGTCCACCAGGCGCCTTCGGTTCATATTCCAGTCCCCGTCGACGCCTCCAGCCTCCAGCGTACCCTCGAACAGATTGACCATCGCCCGGGACACGCAGCTTTGAATACGGTCGATTAGGAACCGTTCATACGCCGGCGAATGCTGACTGGCATCGTCATAGCCGACCAAGGCGGGACCGCCATGCGTATGGCTGTAGGCGAGAAAGAAATGGCGGCCGGGGATGCCGTAGGCCGTCTCGACCCACCGCTGCAGCTCTTCCGTCAAGGCGAAGTCATGGAACAACAGATCGAGCGACACGAAGACCAGCTTCGTCCCTCCATCCTCCACGAGAAGCGTGCGCACATACAAATCGTCATGAATCCCTTGAAATTGTTGATTGAAGAAGGAGGCATACCCTCCCATGTAAGCGGGCTGATCCGGCGTGATCAGATCTTTGGCAACCCCAAATCGCATACGTCTCCCCTGCCCTTGTCTTTACTTGTGGTGTACGGGCTGCCCCGGAATCCGATCCGGCCAGTTCGCGACGCAAATATATTCGAAATCCTCATCGGAGACGCAGGTCGCCTGGTGCTCCACATCGCGCGGGATGTAGACGACGTCGCCGAACCCGACTTCATGGACGGTCTGGTTCAGTCTGAGGCTGGCCCGACCTCCCATAATAATATAAATCTCCTCTTCGTCATCGTGATTGCCGATCGTGGTGCTCTGTCCTTTGGCCAATCGCACATAGCTGCTGGAGATCGTTTCGGCCTCGTGCTCTTCCAGGAAAGTGACGCCTTCTCCCTCATAGCCCGGGAGCTGGGAAAGTGTTTTGACGAACGGCTGCGGCATGGCTTGTTTCCTCCGTTTATAGTAAGATTTTATGGACTGCACCAAGAGTATAGCGCGGGGAAACAGGCGAAAGTAGCCGTCCAGCCGCCATCTTTTGCGGAAACATGTCACTTTAGTATCATTACGTCCGTCGACGGAGGGTGTGAATGTGGTATGGAATTACAAGAGACGATGAGCTTTAGCATCCGCGCCCGGATCGGGAACTTGATGTTCGACATTCACTTGGACACTTCATTCCTTTCGGCCGACGCGCCGGCGATGAGGAATCGGCACAATCACGCCATGACGGAGCTGCATTTCGTCGCCTCCGGTTCGGGGCGTCTGGCGTTGAATGGACTAGAGGTGCCGCTTGTCCCCCACCACGCCTACCTGATTCCTCCGGGCCTTTACCATGCCATTTTGACGGATAAGCGGACGCCCTTGCGCAAATACACGTTCCGTTTCGAGTATATCGAGCTTCAGGACGACTTCGATTGCCCGCCTGGCGAGATCGAGGCGTTGAAAGCCGTGTTTCCTCCGACGGATTACCGCTGCATCCCGAATCAATCGGGCTTTCTCGAACGGCTTCAACAAATCGCCCGGGAACTGGAAGAACGCCGACTTGGCTATTACACCAAGGTTCAGAATGCCTTCAATGAGATTCTGATCGATCTGATACGGGCCATGACCACCCGGACGGATCGCTTCGATCCTCTCCCGACTCGAGGAACAGATGATGTGCGCAGCCACCTGATCGATGCGTATTTCGACCACTATTCCTCTCATTTGACCTTGGAGCATTTGGCCGCCCAGCTGCATCTCAGCACGCGCCAGACGAATCGGGTCTTGCAGCATATGTACAAAAAGACGTTCAGCGAGAAATTGGCGGACATCCGGATCGAAGCGGCACAGGAGCGGCTTGTGAATACCGATCTCCCCATCTCCCTCATCGCGGAACAGCTTGGTTTCGCATCGCCCTCGTTTTTTACTAAGACGTTCAAGAAGAGGACCGGGATAACCCCGCACACGTATCGAAAAACGAATAAGAAGAGCCTCGGCCTAACAAAAAAAGGCGGCTGACTATTGCTGTCAGCCGCCTATATAAGTTGAACGAATGTTGGAAAGCCCATTTCATTCCGAAAAGGACTGCCTTGCTGCTCAGACATGTTGTTAAACTTCAGGTATCCTTCGCCCAGAGAACGATTACCATCTTATGTTCTCCCATTCCTTCTGGCTTTCTTCCCGAAACCGTTGCACCCATTGCTCCGCAACATCATCTGCCAACCGTTCCAATGCTGGCGGGGCTACGTTAACGTGATCCGTCGGAATATCCAAAAACTCCAATACTTTCATGACGGTTCCCTCATAATCTTGAATAAAATCTTCGTAGACTATCGTCAGGGGGACGATATCCGATTCGGAGAAGAAATCCTCTATTGCTGCTTCGCACATCGTGCTTTGGAAGATCAGATGATGAATGGCCTCGTAATTGTACTTATCGGCAATATCATGTTCCATGGGCTTTTCCCCGAAATTTCGATGCCATTCGCCGGAAACGATCGCACGCCACCAGGAGACAGCCAATCTCACTTTGTTACGGCGCGTCATGTAAATATGCTTGGAGCAATTCGGAAATGCTTCACTCCATACCTCCGCACGCGAAGCATCCTGGGGAAGCTCGAACATTGTGCGGAACGCGTCGATCCATCTCTGCTTAAAACTAGTTTTCAACCCGAATATACCGTTGGGTGTCGTTCCGGATTGCCATATCTGTTCAAGATCTTCTCGCTTCAGCGTAGCAGGGTCCTTGTACTGGAATGCAGCCATTCACAGGGATCGCCCGCCACCCCGGTCGAAGCCAGCGCATAATTGAGCAGCGTGCTTCCCGTCCGCTGGGAAAACCAAATCGTATAGCTTCGTTTAGGTTTTGTCATATGTCATAAAGACTCCTTCATTCTGACGTTGCACTCCTTGAAATCATCTTCTGAAATTTATTCATGCTGATGAAAATGATTGTAACAACTTGAATCGTCGGATGATAGGCCATAAACAAGTAGGAATAATTCTATACACAAAAAGCCGCATCAGAAATCAATCCGATGTGGCTTGGTTGACATAACAAGCTATCTTAACTTGGAATATACAATCTTTTTAATACTATCGCAGGAAAGAAAGTATTGTTCCGAAAGCTGAGCAATAGCGGCACCTTGAGAGAATCTATGGCGAATTTCATCGTTTCTTTCACTTATATAGTTTCTGCTGCCGGAATCCACACCCCACCCCTTACGAACTCCTTCCGGTTTAGGAACGTAAACCATGGCACCATTAACATACTTTTGTACTTCCTTTAACAACTTCTCTGGTAAAATGTCAGCCTTGACATATTTCATGGTCACTCTACCCCTTAAAATATTTTTGATTTCAAGGTAGCAAAGTCCTCATTATAAACTGATTTTACCAGTTTAGGCGGTTTCCCTTTATTCAGCTCTATACAAACAACCGCCGTTGTTTATAATGTAGACTTTGCATAGAGCTTATTCTCTTTCATCTCATCATACATTGCATTCTTGACCTCCTTCTACTGTATAAGTTGAACGAAGATGATTAAAGCAGCAAGGCCATCCTTTTCGGATTGCAACGGGCTTCAATCATTCGTTCAATGCCTTATATAGGATCGTTCAAGTATAGCATAAAATATTTCCCAGGAAAACATTTCCACAATCAATTTGCGTACCCTGTCCAAAGCTTTAGGATTAACAAAAACTCCTGCCCCCACAGCCTATACGTAAGCTGTAAGAGACAGAAGCTTTTGCATGTACAACCTTATTTTTTGCTCTCCAATACTTCTTGAATTTTTTTGTTGGCCGCCTCTTCGGCTTCTCTCAAGGCTGTATTTACGTCTTTTTCCCCTGCGACGACAGACGTATACGCCGTATTCAGGAATCCCGGCACTTGACTGAAATACGAGTTGAACGGATAAGGAGCAGCGGCGAATTCGAGCGGTACAGCCGCTTTCAGATTTTTTCCCGCCAGCTTAGGCACGTCTTTGCCAAGCACATCCATCAAATTGTCAATCTTGATCGGCGGTACGTACCCGAGCTTGGCAAAGTCTTTCTGGAATTCCTCGGAACCGATATACGCGGCTGCGAGAAACGCTTGATCTCGGTTTTTACTCGTGCTGGCGATGGCATAGAACGGGAGCTGCAGGCCGGGGCCCGCCTTCGGAGCTTCTTTGAACCTCGGAAGCTCGACGAGATCCCAGTTGATCGTCGTCGTATTGGCAAAATCCCAGGTGCCGGCGCTTTGCGCGGCTACCATCGCCACGTTGCCGTCCTTCCAGAAAGGGTCTACATAACTCGGGACGAATGCATTTCCGTTAATAAGATGGAACCGCGCAAAATTATCGATGATCTTTTTCCACGTGTCGTTGTTGAGCGTCGCCTTATTCGTCTTCGTATCGATGTAGCCTTGAGACAGCTGGTTGACCGGGAATAGATGGCCGTACCCTTCCTGAAAGCCCATATATTGGCGACTGCCGTCTTGCCTCGTCAGTTTGGTGGCCAAATCATAAACTTCATCCCACGTCATGCCGTCTTTAGGATAAGAGACCCCAAACTGATCGAAAATATCTTTGTTGTAAAACAACGCCGTAGAGACGGTCGCATTCGGAATACCGTATATTTCCCCTTTGCTGCCAAACATCTTCATTTGGTCCAGTACAGCCGGGTATAATTTGTTCAAATCGTATCCGTATAATTTGATCAAATCGGAAACGTCGTTCTCCAGTTTGTTGTCTGCCATTAGCGAGTAAAAGCTCGCGCCGCTTACTTTGACCAAGTCGATCGGAACACCCTGCGCGATCAATTCGGATATGGATCCTCCCCCGTTATTTTTGTTGGCGGAGTACAGCTTGAATGATAGATTAGGATATTTTTTTTGGATTTTGCTGCCGTACAGCTCCATGAATTGCTCTTGGGTATAGGTTGCGGAGTTCTCGAACACATTGATCACGACCGGCTTGGAGGTTGCTGCCGCGATTTGGGCTGCAATATCGTTCTTCGCGGGCGCAACTCCATCTCCCTGTCCCGTTGCCTCCCTCCCCGTGCCATTCCCGCTGCTGCATCCGGTAAGCGCTAACACAGCAATCGTGCTTATTACGAAGGTTGCCCGTTTTGTTCTCATTGAAAATACCCCTTTCTTCTTTGCACGTATTTGAAACGCTTCAGCTCTCGCTTTTAGCGTCCTATGTTACCATCATTAAAGCTTGGTCACTTGATCGTTTCGCGAAGAAGCGTTGCGGAAATCCGGCATCTCCATGACCCGGCCTCCATTCATGACGGACAGCTCGGACAGCAGGCCCACCGCCGTCCATTCGCAGGCATCGTATACATCGATAGCGGACGGGATCTTATGTTGGATCGCCTCGATAAAATCATGAACGATGAAATAATCTGCGCCCATATAACCCGCTCTTTTCTGCTCGGCGGTGGCGTTGCGGTACCGTTCCGGCATCAAATCGTTATAGTCGGCCAGCGGGCTCCACACGGCGTTGCCCGTCCGCTTCTCTTCGTTACAAAAATATACTTTATGTTGATCGCCCATTCCTCTCGGAGCCTCGTAACAACCTTTCGTTCCCTGTACGGTATAGTAACTGCTGTTGGTTGGCCGGTTCGATATACAGTCGAGACGCAGACGGATAAGCTTGCCGCTCTCCAACTGACACATCGTGATGGAGGTGTCTTCCTGCCGGAACTGCGGCGCCGTATGCCAGCCAGTGCCGAAACAAGCAACGCTTTTGATACGGTCGCCGCGAAACCACTGCATAATCGGGCCGAGGCTGTGCGTCGGATAAAAGTTTCCCCGCCTGCCGTATTGCCAATAGCTGCGCCACGAGGTTCGCTTTGCTTTCCGAGCGCTCGGCATCCGGCGGTTGTGCCCGTAAGCGAGATGACGAATGTTGTGCACATATTCTCCTTCAGCGTAATAAATATCGCCGAACATGCCTTGGTTAATCATGCTGCCGATCAGTTGGTTTTGCGGGATGTAACAATAATTTTCAGCCATCATGTACACTTTGCCATGCTTCTCTACCGCTTCCTTCAGCCACCACAGCTCATCCATGGTTACCCCGGCAGTCACTTCACACAACACGTGCTTCCCAGCCTCCAGCGCCTGAATCGTTTGTTGGACGTGCAGCTGCATGGGCGTCGAGATCAGGACGGCGTCTATGTCCGATTCGATCATTTCTTCGTAGATTCGGTACGTTTTCGGAATTCTCAGCTGCGCTGCCCGTTCCATCAATAATCCTTCATGCATGTCGCATAGAGCGACGACCTCGACTCCCGGAATCGAACAAAACCCGAGCATCATGCCTAAGCCTCTGTCACCGGCAATTCCTATCTTTAACGTCAATGCTGCTGCTCCTGTCTGGTGTAAGAATCAACTCCGATAGGCGCGATCCGCTCTTTGCATAACGAATACGCTTACATTTTTAAGGTGCTGTTATCCCATCCTGACTCATTAATGGTTATTTGAACACCCCTTTCTTTCAGCGGACGGAACTGAATTTTGTATGCTGAACCATATGAGTAGCGTACCACACCTTCGTTTTCCCGATATGATCTATATTGCAGCTTTTTCTTCAAAATATTGACGGATGTTGCCTTCTCCGTTCAGGAGGTGGAGCTTTGCTCTTTGCGGTATTGATCCGGGGAGATGCCGACCTGTTTTTTGAATACCCGGCTGAAATGAGCCAAGTTGTTATAGCCGACTTGATAGCAAACATCCGTTACTGAGCTGTCTTTCCGATAATAGAATAACAGCTTCGCCTGCTTGATTCTCCGGTGGCGCAAAAAATCAAATATCGTCATACCCGTCATTTCGCGGAATATTCGAGTCAAATAATATTTGCTCATATGAAGCTCGGCTTCCATCTGCTCCAGCGTGACGTTCTCCATGTAATAGTTTTCAATAAATGCGATAATGTTCTGTACGTTTCGCTCTTTTTCCGCCGACACCTTCTGGTTGTTGTCCATCTCCTCTTTGCACAAATTACTGATGAACATGAGCAAGTCGTAGAAAGCCATCAGAAAACGATTGTAATACGCCTTCTCGTCTTCCTCGTAAAACCGATTGATCCGCAGCAAAATATTGTCGCAGTCCGCAATCTGCTCCTCATTCAGACCAATCTGGAAATTGCGCAATTCGATGAACGCCTTGAGGGGGGAATCCGTACAGAAGTAAGGGTCGAACACGTGAGCAAGCTGCGGATCGAACGAAAAACGGGTTTGTATACAATTCCAATCCGATTCCGCTTGCGGACTATACGGAGTAATGCCGTTTGTAATGATCATGTCGCCCGCCTTCCAGTGTACGGTCTTATCGCCCTGCTTGTAGTCGCATTGGCCGCTGTGAATATAGTAAAAATGGTACTGGGTGCAATCATGGGGAGTAACGCATGGGGTGCTGCTTTTATAGTCGTACAGGACAAATGGAAAGTGCTGATGGGCGTGCTTCATGGACGATCACTCCCTTATGCGGTATGGTAATTTTAGACAATCGGCATTCGAGTATACTGTATCATATATCGTTTATATATACTTGATTGTGATTGTGAATTGTTTCCTTCTCATTTGACTAATATTGCTCTCTGTTGCGGCAATATGTTATGCCCTAAAGTGTTATTGGTCAAGCCGGGGAGCGGCTTTAACCTTCCAAATAAAAAAACAAAATCCCGGTCGATTGACCGGGTCATAAGTTTATGGCAGGAGCTTGTCTATCTCGTTCAAGTTTTCAGCGAAACCAACGAACACCTTGTCTTGAATGACAATGGTCGGTACGATCTGCTTTCCGGTCAGCTCCAGCACTTCTGTCGCATATTTCATATCTTCTTCGCAGTTGTATTCGATAAAAGGTATCTGTTGCTCATTGAAGTAGCGCTTGGCAAAATGGCAGTCACTGCAGGTCGGAATCGTGTAAATCTGGATCGGTTCTGTCAGATTGATTTCTGACATGGATGTTCTCCTCCTTTAAGCGACGATTTGTTTCAACTGCTCCATCGAGATTCGATCCACGAATTTGCTGAATTTCTCTTTCCCTTTCGACTGCTCCTTGTAGAAATCGATTAGCTTGGATACGACAGGTACAAGCCGATCTTCCGTTATGCCGGAGATCAGCAGCCGGCCCATCGCGGCCTTGATTCCTTTGGGCTCTCCTCCAACGTAAATATCGAACGTGTCTCGCATTTTAACGACACCGATATCTTTCAGCAATGGTTCACTCGTACCCAGCGCGCAGCCTGCGTAACCAATCTTCAATGGCGTGGGTGTCTTGATGCCGGCAATCGCACGATTCAAGATACGCGCCGTCTCCAGACCGGCTTCTTCTGCGCCTTTGCAGAAGTTGCAGGCAATCAAACTCTTGGTCGCAAACCCGGCCGGATACACTTCCAGACCGGCTCGCTCCAGTTCTTGCTGGATGGATGCTCTCTCATCAAGAGGCACTTCCACGTAAAGCTGCTTGAAGGAGGTCATTTCAATTTTGGCGTCTGAACCTGCAACCGTACCAATCTTGGCAAGCTGCTCCGGCGTGAACAGGCTTCCCCCGACTTGAAGGGCAGGCGATACCGCTAGTTTTGTCTTTTCTCCCATGATCATTCTCCCTTTGCGCTTTCGTTATTTTACATTGACGACGAACGGCACGGTGAATACTTCGCCGCCTGCTGAAATTGTCCCCAGATTTTGTGCGTCCCGCTTTGCGGAAAAGAAGTCGCGAATTTTGCATCCGGTCCGGTCGCCTTCTCATCGATCGGATGGACATGAAGATACTGATTCGCATCTTCCGAAAGAATCACGACATGACCGACCGCGCCCAAATAAGGCTGCAGGTTATCGATCCCCTTCTTCGTCTTCGCATCGCGAATGTTGAAGGTCAAGGTCACGTCTTCTTTCGGCTTGGCGGCGCTCATGATCAACTCGATTTCCTTGCCATCAACTTCTTTTACTAATTTCGTGTCAACTGCAATCGCGGCATGCTTGCCTTCCTTACCTTCTACCTTTACCCACTCGCTGAGCGTTGTATTGGCGCCGCCAGTCGGGATAAAGTCTGCAAATACCTTGTAATCACCGCCAGCCGGGAACGAAGTGTCCATATTCGCGCTTTTGTTCCGCAGCGCTTTGAAGGCGCCCACGTAGAACTGCTTGCCAATGTAAAATTGAACCGGTGTTGCCATTGTCATCTGAAACCATGGATTCATGAATAGATCCGGCATCCAGATCCAGGATAAGAACGAGAAATGACCGACCATCGACCAGAGCAGCGGCAGGGAAAGTACAGCTGAGATGAGCAATTTGCGCTTTTGTTGGGAAATGGCTTTCTCGCGATGCTCCGAAGGATTGGCTTCGTCATGCTTCGCAATCGCTTTATAGCCTAACTTCTCCACGCGCTGTTGCATGTCAGCGATAGATACATCCGCCGCGTTATATTCGACCCGTGCGGTTTCCATCGCAAAGTTAACGGAAGCGTTCGTAACGCCGGACAATTTGCCGAGACCCTTTTCAATCTTGGTCGCGCAAGCCGCGCACGTCATGCCTTCCAATTTGAAATCGACCACTTCTTTTGCCGTGCCGTAGCCGAGTTTTTTGATGGTTTCCTCCAACCGCTGGACATCGACCTTCGCCGGGTCATACGTTACGCTCGCCTTTTCCAAAGCGAAGTTTACGTTCGCGCTTGCCACGCCTTCGAGTTTGCCAAGACCCTTCTCAATCTTATTCGCGCAGGCTGCACAGGTCATGCCCGTGAGCTGCAAGGTAGTTTGATGGTTTGCTGCGATTGCTGTTGCCATCGGTGTTCACTCCTTATCTCGCCTGGGGTTGATTAAACAACGTTTGTTTTGACATGTTCTTTCTTTTTTAGCGGATTAATTTGTTCATGGTTTCTAGCATGCCGTATAATTTATAGAGTACCCTGGTACCCTATATTCAAGTTGATATAAAAAGCAGCATCATTGCTGCTTGAATGCGGCTTGACCTTTATTTCATCAGTTTATTGATCGTCGTCATTAATTCCGTTATTACTTCAGTATCCCCTTCTTGAATCCGTTCGATGACACAACTTTCCATATGATATTCAAGCAGCAGCTTCCCGACACCGTTCAATGAAGCTTGCACCGAAGCGATCTGATTCAACACATCGTCACAGTAAATATCTTTCTCAATCATCCCTTTAATGCCGCGAACCTGTCCCTCGATTCGGCTCAAACGGTTGAGCAGACCGCTCTTGGCTTTATCGGAATGATGGCTCTTGCGCCCACCTTCTCCATGAGAGCAGGAGCCCGGATCTTGCTCTATCGCTTGCTCCAAGCGTATCGTTTTTTCGCTCATGGGAATCCCTCCTTTCTTATCAGTATAACATACCCCCTACCCCTATATGAATAAAATAAATTTGTTAATTCGATGGGGCTATTAATGCGGAACCGAATCCTTGCAGGGCGCGACCAACATTAAGCGCTTCCTCGTTCCAAGCGAGTCCTGCCAGCAAGGAAGCTAACGTTAGAATGGAAATCCCCACATGAATATGCGCCGCTGACCAAATAGATCGGACATTCGACCACCGAGTAACAATAACCCGCCAAAGAAAATGACATACGCGTTGAATACCCACTGCAGACTTGCCTGCGTATAGCCGAGCGCTTCTTTAATGGCTGGCAGTGCAACGCCGATAATGGCCTCCTCCTTATGTAATGGATTATTATTTTTTGTGTCGCCGTAATTATAGTGTACCCCCCTACCCTATATTGTCAAGAACCCGGGTTGATTTAACCCAAGCATCCCAAAGTACCCAACGTAATGCAGAAAGCTTGCCGTTAATCATTTTCCATTACGAGGTTAAAATTCTATACACAAATCATGCAGAAAACCCGTCCTTGTCAATCCACCACAAGAAACCGTAATTGCCTAGTTGAGGACTTGTCGATGCGGCTATCCATTCTTGGGGAATGAGCTGCTGCCCTCCAGAACATCGATACTTTAATATTCAACTCTATTTTTCGAATTGCGAAAAATGTTTAATAATCGATTCTAATAGGACTTTTTAATCGGAATCTCTTTATCAAAAAATACGATTGATACGATTTCCTTATCATTAATAACATTTTCAAATGTTTTGATCGTAACCATTTGCTCATTTATAAAGTCACTCGAAGACAATCCGTTAAAAATGGTAGTCGTCTCGGAGGTGCCGTCTTTAAATTTTATCGTGACCGGGCAGCTATCCAAATATTCATTTTTATCAATTTCCTTTTGTTCTCCGGCGGCTTTGTTAATCTCTTTCAATGATTCACTTTCAATCTTTAATGTGATCGAAATTGGCGAGGCGGAAATCGTTTTTAATACTGCCTTATAGCCAAACATATTAATGTCTTGTTCGACTGGGTAAAGGGTAGAGTAATCCTTGAAATCCAGCTTAATATTCGTTTCCCAAGTACCCGGTATGACCGTTTCAAATATCCCCGGAAGCGGATCGGCTGCTTGCAGACCCTTTAATTTGAGCTGAACCGCTTTGCCAGCTATTGAGTTTTTGGTCATGATATTCATGATCAGGCTTATTTTATTGTCATTCGGACTTCCATCGTCTAGCACCTTAAATCCTGTACTTTGAAACTGCTGATCCGTATTCATCGTGACATCCTCAAAACGGTATCTCGCCGCATTTAAAACTGTGCCTTCCCGGGCAGTAAAGTCCATTAAAATATAGGTCAGATTACTATCGCCGATTACTTGCTTAATATTAAGAGTCCCTTTCTCGTTCTTCATCTGTTTATCAATCACATAGGCCCCGTTCGATAAATGTTCGGCTTGCTCATGATTTACCGGATTAAGAAATTTCATAAACGTTTCATCCAATCCCGCATATGCCGCTGCAAAAGCGGTTGTGGCTAAAAATAATATCAGCACGGAAGCCAATACTACGGGTCTAAAGCGTTTCGAAAGAGTATATTCCCTGTGCCTGTTATTTTCATCCTTGCTTTGCACTAAAATGTTATGAAACATCTTTTCTTTTTGTTCGGTTGTTGGCGTAAGAGCTTCAAAAAGCCGATTAATATTTTTATTACTCAAGACAATTCCCTCCCAAGTCAACTTTTAGGCGTTTGCGGCCTCTGGATAGTTGCGTTTGGATCGTGCTCTCTTTGTGTCCTAACAGCCCCGATATCTCTTTTACCGAGTACTCCTCGAAATAGTACAGATATAAAACCGTTTTGTATTTTGTAGGAAGTGAAAGCAATCTTGCAAACACCTTCCCCGATGGCTCATCGCCTGTCCAAGAAGGAACTTCCGGTAAAGCGTCTAAAGCCACGCGACGAATTTTCCACCAATTTTTAAGAACGTCTTTACAGTAATTTCTGGCGGTCACTGTCAACCATGCTTTTTCATGTTCGTGGTCATTGAAGACCATTTGAGATTTTATCAGTTTTAGAAATACAGATTGAACAGCGTCTTCTGCATCAACGGGATTTTTCAAATAGATGTAGCTCAGCCTGTAAATCAGATCTGCATGCCGTTGATATAGTTCGGCCAATTCTTTATCCGAACGCAATAAAGAATTGCTCTCCATTTTTTCGCCTCCTACATACAACACGATCAATGACTTGAAAATATCCCATTATCCGATAATAGAAATGAAAAAAATCTTCCTCTTATCATTCTAAGGAAGATTATCGCATGCTTTAACGGTTGTCATAAGCGTGAAATGTGACGCTTACTTTTACAGGTAAATGCAGCTACTGACTACAAAAAAGTGCTCCGAATCTTTGGTAGAATGGTGTTTACCACAACAACATTCTATGCGCTTTCGAAATTCAGGATAACTATTCCAGGATCTTGTTGTAGAGAGCACGAGCGATATTTCTTCCCTCCGACTGTTCAACGGAGCTCCATTGATTTATAGATTTGAAATCAGTATTATCGGATATTTGATCAATTCCGCCAATAAGACGTATCTGGGATAATTTGCGAATGATCGGATCGATGATTTGCCTTACGATTGCATTGGCAAATGCACCTCCCTGGATAACCTTGTAGGGACGGTCGAAAAATGGTGAAACCTGTTCTGTCATGACTTCGGTAATTCCTAAACGATTATGCATTTGTGCCAATAACTCGTATGCTCTACATAAGGCGTCTTCACGTTCTCTCCATGTTCCGGATGACTGAACTTTAATCAGCACCGGCAGCAACTCATTCGCACAGTCTAACTTCTTAAATGCAGTTCCAAACCATTTAGGGTACGGTGCATATTTTCGCTCCATTAGAAAACATAGGTTCATAATATCTCTAACAATTCTTGATCCGATGATGGACGATCCTAGCTCATCTCCCACATACCCGGCGCGCAATACCAAATGTTCTTCTTGCCCGATCCGATTCCAGATTGAAGCCATTGTATATAGCCATATGTCATGTGGATAGAACTGTAGCTGCTTGCGGATCGCTGTAAGATGCCCCGTATCATCACGGAAAACTTCTCCACCAATGATCTCAGCCAAGATCTGTGATGGGAACGTAAGCCAGTCTAGTAGCTCAATTCCTTTATCGATATCTATTGCTAGCTTAGATACAAGAAACTGTGCTAATGACGTAATAACAGTCTGGTTCAAATCTACCGGATACCCATAAAATTGTTGTGGACGATTGATATGCAAGATCTGGAGGATATCTTTTATTAAGTACATATCATTTCCCTGAAGTAGTAAAATGACGCGCGGGCCCCAATCATGATCCGTTGACATCTCCGTATCATATCCAAGCACTTCGCTTCCAGGACCGATCAGCGCCGAGGTGTAGCTTAAATTAGGGAAATGGTTTGCAATTATAGGTTCTACAAACTCGAATTGAAATCTCTTGCATAGTTCTATCCCTTGGATAAAGACCACTAAATCACCCCATTTCATCTAATTATTCTAAACAAACTCAATGGGTGTGGGCAAGTTCTAATCCCAAGGATTCATAGAATCGTATAGCTCGCTGAATAAGATTTCCGATTAGGAAAGGAGCAGGCCCATGTGCAAGCACATGGGCCCTCTCATATTACGCAAAGCTTTGACGGGGAGGATACGGCCGCTCCAGATCACCATACACGTCAACCAGCTTCATCAGCAGCTCGGTTTTCAAGCACGCATATTCCGGATGGTCGTAAAGATTGACAAATTCATGCGGATCTTCCGCCAAATCGTACAGCTCGCCTTCATGACGGCCAAGGAAATAATTCAATTTATAGCGATCCGTAATCAGCGTCTTCACATAAAAGGTCGGCTCCGCCCTGTTTTCCACAAGGCACCAATCCCGTTTGGACAAATGCGGTTGTTGCAAGGTCGCCCATTGGCTTACGCCCTGCATCGACCCAGGGGCCTCGATTCCGCACGCCTCCAGGATGGTCGGAGCAAGATCGACGAGACTCATTAACGAATTCGTCTTGACCCCTGCCGGCAGCGTTCCCTTCCAGCGAACGAGAAAAGGCACGCGTATAATGTCTTCATAGTGGATAGGACCTTTCAGCCATAACCCATGATTCCCCGCATAGTCGCCGTGATCCGAAGTGAAGATAATCAAGGTGTCGTCGGCGATATCCAATTGCTCAAGCTTTTCCATCATACGTCCGATATGGTGGTCGATGAGGCTGACCATCGCATAGTAGGAGGCTAGCCATTTGCGCGCCCGCTCCCGGCCGATCTTTTCATTCGTAAGGCCGAGACATTGAATGCCGCCCGTATCATGGCCCGGGTCTGCCGTTACGTTAACACCCAGCTCCTTCATCCGGTCCTCGATCAAGCACTGATGAATGCGGGGCTTGTCGGCCATTTCGCCTTCGCGCTCGTGGAAGGGAGGCATACCGGCGGGATCATACATGCTATTCCATGGCTCAGGGCATAAAAAGGCATTGTGCGGGTCCTGAAAGCTGCACCAGGCCAAAAACGGCTGGTCCTTCTCTTGCGAATCACGCCCGCCTTTCGCTGCGGCCTCGAAAAAATCGATCGTGCGATCGGCAGTCCACCGCGTATAATGCAGATGCTCGGGCAAATCCCACGAGCCTTCGCGATGTCCGCCTTTCGGGCCGAAATATTGGGCCGGATCAATCCCCTGATCGACAAGCCACGCTCCGTAATGCATGCCGTGGGAGGAATCCTCGTCGGCGTGCCCGTGCACCATCGCAACCTGATCGAAGCCGTAGTATGGACCACTCCACTCTCGCCAAAACTCGCGATTATGAATATGAGGCGGCGCCTCGAAGCTCCCGCTATTCAAGACCGGCTGGAAATGCGCCTTCCCGAACAGCCCTGTTGCATATCCCTGCTCCTTCAGCAACTGGCCTATTGTCGTACGATTTTGGTCGAGGGCAACCCCGATATTCCAGCAGCCGTGCCGGGAGGGATACTCCCCGGTGATGATCGTCGATCGGCTGGGCGAGCACACCGGATTTGCGACATATGCCCGTTCGAAGGCGATGCCGTCCTGCACGATTTTATCGAGATTGGGAGTGCGGATCGTTTCGTTGCCAAGAGCATGAATCGTATTAAAATGCTGCTGATCGGTCGTAATGATCAAAATATTCGGCTTTTTGTTCGGCACTAGTCTCGCCTCCAGACCTTTTATCCCAGATTAACCTCCTGAATGTTCGAGATTGGCACCTTCGGTTTTCGCTCCTCGGTCAACAGACCGTTCACCTCTTGCTGAACGTCCGTTAGCTGCGTGTAGCAATACCCTACGATGTACCCGGTCTGCTTGATCGCTTCATGGATACCGCGAAACCGTTCCAAGAAATCTTGCTCCGAGGCGACTTGCGTACCGTAACCCCAGCCTTTTTCGGACTCGAAGGCGATGCCGCCAAACTCGCTCACGATGATCGGTTGTCCTTTGTAGCCATAGCCGTCGGCGAACCCATATTTCCGCTCGTTGAACGCCTTCTCGTTGTTTACGATTTCGTCCTTGCTGGCAAAGTGCTTGAGAAGCACATCCTTCGTCTCGGCATAATCGTGCAGCGTCAAAATATCGGACACCGTATGCTCCCAGCCGTCGTTCGTCACGACCGGACGATTCGGATCGAACGCCTTCGTCAAATGATAGATCGATTCGGTCCATTGCTGCTGCCGGCCGTCCTTGAAAATATTCATAAGGCCCCACGATTCGTTGAACGGCACCCACGTAATGATGGAAGGATGATTATACTGCTGGCGAACAATCTCCATCCATTCCACTGTGAATTGTTGGATCGCCTGATCATTGAACTCGAAGGTAGCCGCCATTTCGGACCAGACGAGCACGCCTTTTACATCGCACCAATACAGAAATCGTGCGTCCTCAATCTTCATATGCTTCCGCACGCCGTTATAACCCATCTGCATCAGCAGATCGATATCCTCGATCAGCGCTTCCTCCGAAGGAGGAGTCAAATGGCTATCCGGCCAATAGCCTTGATCCAGGATCAAACGCTGGTAGATCGGCATATTGTTAAGCAGCACTTGGTCTTTCTCGATCGAAATTTTTCTCATGCCGAAGTAGGAGTACACCTGATCGATCAAGACATCGTCACGGTACAACCTAAATTCCACATCGTAAAGGTTCGGGTGTCTAGGCGCCCAGTAGCGGCGCTTCCACGGTCCGTTCATTTCGTGAACGAGATCTACTTCGAGCCGCAGCCAAGGGCGGTCGATCTTCAGACTCGTCTGCTTGACCTGACGGCCCTTCATCGTAATGATCGTCTCCAGACGAAGATTGCTGTCCGCGTTAATCTCGCCTTTAACCTGGTATTCAAAGCGAACGGTCGAGGCATCGAGGTCCGGCGTTACTTTGACGGCGTCCACATAGTCCCGCTCGACATATTCGAGCCACACGGACTGCCAAATGCCTGTCGTCTGCACATAGAAGCATTCGAAGTTGTCGTCTACCCAGCGCTGCTTGCCGCGCGGCTGCGTAGCGTCTTTACTGTCGATCACTTTAACGGTAAGCTCGTTCGCGGACTCGAGCCGTACGTAAGGCGCAATATCGAACGAAAAAGCAGAATAGCCGCCCTGATGGCTTCCGACATATTCGCCGTTGATCCATACCTTCGCGATATAGTCGACCGCTTGAAAATGCAGAAGAACACGCTTGCCCCGGGCTTCCGCGGGAATGTCCAGCTTTCGGTTATACCAAACGCATGGATGGTGAGATTCCTCGCCGATCCCGCTCATCTTCGTTTCATAAGTAAAGGGAACGACAATGGTCTGGTCTCCTTTAAAGCTTCGCTGCCATCCCGCTGCTTCTCCGACGTTGGCATCGTCGAAAGCGAAGCCCCACTCTCCGTTCAAATCAACCCAGTGGTCTCTCACAAACTGCGGTCTCGGGTAGTTTTTTATATATTTCATAGTTGTCATCCGGTTCCCACTCCTATTTCATGCTGTATTTTTTGGCTGCAGCCGTAAAGGGCGAAATCGTCCAAGCCGCCGATGTGCCTCGCAATCCAACGCGGCCAAGCAGAAAAGCGTTCGAGTCCGTCCAGCTTATAAGGAGCGTCTTGTCCTTGTCAGCGGCTGATTTCTAATGCGTAAATGGACGATGCTTGCAGATGACCGGTCACAAGACTGTCTGAAAACGAAAGCATGCGGATTTCGCACCCGACGTCATTCGGATGTTTGGCGGTATTGATGCACTCCATATGGTCCGCCGTAATTTCCTGCAACCGAGCGGTCCCCGTCACGGCGAAGCCGCCCAGATGGATCTCGATTTCCGTTGCTTCCAGGCTCCGGTTCACGATAAACAGTGTCAATGTATTCCTATCGGCGTTCAGACAAGCGACGACGTCCAGATTAGGCAGGTCATTCAGCTGCGGCGCATCGGGCATCGGACTGTTGACCGAGAAGCTGCCGCACTCCGTAAGACTTTCCACTACATAACGCAAGTCTTTGTTCGCATACAGCTTCATAACGTGATAGGAAGGCGTACCGTAAACCGTTAAGGAGCTGCCGCTCCCGCCCGGGACTAAGCCGCGAAACTGATCCGCAAGGAAATCCCCTACCCGGATACACCCGCCGAGCCAGCCGTTGACAAGATCGGAGAAACTGCCGATTTCGAGCAAATCGCAATTCCGCATAAATTCGTTTAAGTTTGCTGCATTCGCGACAGCCGCTTCCAGGGTATGCTCGTTAGGAAGCCCCTTGCGGATCGTATTCGGGAAGTACATCGTGTTGTACTCCGTAACGGCCAGCTTCAGGTGGGCGTAACGCTCGGATGAGCCGAATAGCTCCCTCATCTGACCGATCGATTTTCTCGTCCATTCCGGGTAAGAGACAATCGCTTTAAACCGTTCTTCTTTCGGCGTCTGACGGTTCATGCCAAAGCGGGCATAGCCGTGATACAGGTGCAAGGTTACGTAATCGATATGTTCGGCGGCTCGCTCCAGCAACGCTTCGTTCCATTCCATACGGGTGTCCCCGCATGCAAGCAGCACAATACCGGGATCGGTACGCTTCATCGCTTGGGCGAATCGGATATAACGTTCCGCGAATTGCTCGGCGCTGCAATGGCCGACCTGCCACGGCCCCCAAACCTCGTTGCCGATCTCCCAGTACTTTACGTTATAGGGCTCGACATGCCCGTTCGCGGCCCGCAGTCTGCCCATCGGCGTATTCGCATCGCCGTTGCAATATTCCACCCACTCGGCGGCCTCCTCCGGCGTTCCCGAGCCGTCGTTGACACAAATCAGCGGCTCCACCTGCAGCTCGCGGCAAAATTGAATATATTCGTCCGTGCCGAAATATTTGCTCGTCCATCCGCCCCATGCTTCATTGATGATGCAGGGCCGCTCCAGAACGGGTCCGATAGCTTGCTTCCAATGGTAGGCGCTGATATAATTTCCCGCCAGCCGCATCATACCGGCGTTTAAGTCTTTGGTCAGATCCATGACTTCTTTGCGGACATTGCCCGCGCTATCCGAGGGCAGCAAGGAAATATGGTCCAGCCAAAGCATCCCCGTAGATACATGATCCAGCCAGCGCTCATGCTCGGAAGGCACGTATATTCGGAACTCCGCCTCCTCACAATCCCGTTGCAGGACAAAACGAGACTCGTATTGCCTCCAGTTATGGCTGACCAGGTCGATCCTTGTAGAACCGAGCACCTCGTTCCTCCTGCGATCAACAATTTCAGCAAAAACAAACTTGATTTCAACCGAAGCTCTCGCGTATAGCTTCAAATTATAACCGATCTGGTCCCGCTTTACGGCAATGGCTTGACTTATACCTGCATAGGCTCCGTCATCGCTTGCGATCCGCACCAACTGGCTATGTCCCGAGTGTCTCGCCGCCGCAGGCTCTAGGGCGTAAGTCGTGCTTTTCCCGTTCGTATAAGGCCGCCAGCTTCCGGAAAGCCCGCGATACGTATGGTCCATGCTTTCAAAATCCATATCCGCCAGAGGATAGGCTAACATCGCAGACATATGGTCGCGGATGTCTTCTACAAAATGTCCAAACAAATAAGGTTGTATTTTGCCTTTGCCCACTCGCTCCGTTTTTACTTGCACCTTCGCCCTGGATGATGTCGTCGCAATCACGATCCTTTCTTTTCCGGAAGCGTTCCCACTCCATAAAATTGGGGCCTGCGTGCAGCCCCAGTAAAATTCGTTATTCGCTTCTCCACCGATAGCTCGATTTCCGGTAAGCTCACGGTTTTACGGATGAGGACTTAATAATGAACCTCTCGAAAACCGTTGTGGCATTCGCCGTCGATCTGACGCCGACTTTACCGGTAGTAAACGCATCGCTGTCCGTATACTGAAGGATAGGTTTCGGGTTGTTTTCGAGATAAACCCGAATCGTGCTTCCTTCCGCTTGAATCTTGACGTGGATCCTTTGATCTTTTGGAAAGCTGAAATTGGCTCGTTCAAGCACTATAGCGTTATAGTTTAATTTCTTCAGAGCAACCGAGCCGGATGCAAATGAGATATAATATCCCATTAAGGCATCGGACACTTGGTCTTTATGCGTCGATTCGTTGGAAGCGCGGATTACAATACCGGCATCGTCCTGCGAGGAGGCTTTGGATACGATCAGATCCGCCTCGACGGTATAATCGCTCCAGGACGTTTCTCCTGTGAATGCCATACTGTTAACGCCGGGGGCGGAGGTTAAGCCTTGATTCGATATGGACCACTTGCCGATATAAGTCCAATCGCTATACAACCCGTCTGCGCGATCCCCGGTCTTGGTCAGTTCGACAGAACGATTCAGCCCCTCCATGCCCAACTTATAAATGTTAAAATCCAATAATTGGATTTCGCCGCTCTTCACCTTAAACTTCAAGGTGTGCAAGTCAGCCTGAAGAGGAACGCTTCCGATTCCTTTCACTTTCACCCAGCCGTTACGCGGATCATCTTCAGTTGCAGGTACCGCAATCGTGGTGATCCGCTTATCATCCGCATACACTTCCAATTCCGCGGCTTTCTTCTGACCTCTGACTCTTAAATCGATCCCGTATGTCGCCTCTTCTTTGACGTTGATGTTGTATTGGAGCCAATCTCCTTTGTGATTCAGATGAACCAGGTAGCTGTTGCCATCCGTTTGATCGATCCTGATGCCATCTTCAGGACGGAAAGGATTTTCAGCTTCCGGTTTCTCTTTAGCGGAGTAGCCGCGCCCGTTGCCTTTCAAATAATGGACCGCCTCGATGCTTCCCGGAACAGGCTTATAGGCATCGAAATCGCTTGAACCGTTTACCTCATCGCTGAATGCGGTATAGTCCGGCATTAAATCGCAATCTTCGTAAACATATCCGATACGGCCTGCCGCCAAGTCGCTCATTTCGGCATCCAATTTGTGCATGCCGTCAAAATAAACGGTCACCTTCTGACGATCCTTTTCAATCCGAATGGTATGCAGCTTGGTCAAGTCCATATCTTCAGGCAACGATGCGAAGGCAATGGAACGACTTTCGTTATGGCTTACGCTTGCAAGCTCCAGCTTCTTTTCGAGCACATGGACGGAGACCACGCCATAATGGGAGTTATTCTCATAAGAAAAGAATACGCCCGCAAGCGGTTTCCCACCCTCATTGGGCTTGGATTCCCAAGCCGCCTTAAAGTTGAACTCTGCCGTATAGCTTTCCTGCGTTTCCGTTTTGCTGACGATCCTAGTCGATTTTCCTTGTGCCAGCTTGTCAAAATGCCGTTCAACCCCGTCCCGTTGGATCCACGTATAAAAGGATGCCCGGTTCGGCGCAACTTGCGGGGAGTTTGTTGGCCCGAGAACGTCCATTTTATCCCCGTTAAACACGAGCTTGTCGATATTAAAATATCGGTCATGACCGATTCCCGGCGATACGGGATTTTTGTTGTTGTGGTACACGATGTAATACGAGTCCAGATCGGGACCCAATACGGTGGAGCTATGCCCTAAGCCGTGAAACCCGTTATCCGTGTTGATGATCATCGGATTATTGTAAGGCGTGACGAATTTGCCGAGCGGTCCATCCTTCGATACGGAATAATTGATCCGGTATCCTGCGCTCATCAGATGATTACCGGTTTGCGTCATGAAATAAGTACCGTTTCTTTTGAGCAGGAAAGGCCCTTCTGTCCAATGATTCATGCTTGTTCCCGGCAAAATGCGTTCGGTTCCGAACGTTAGCGGGGTAGGCATTTCCCGCCCGCGAATGCCGTTCTGACCCGCATAATAAAAGTACCATTTGCCGTCATCATCGATAAAAATGGAACCGTCGATACTCATGCCAACGTTAGCTGTCTCCACGGTGAAGGGACCTGTGGGACGATCGCTTTTCAAAACATAATGTCCGTTTCCTCCCGGTGAGGTAACCATATAAAAATAACCGTTCCAATAAGTAACCTCAGGGGCGTAGGCCATCTTCAAACGATCGTCCTGCGCTACGATACCTTCATAGTTCCAATGAATCAAATCCTCCGAGCTCCACGCCCGGATGTCGGATAAATTGAAATGCGTACTCGGATATAAATAATAAATACCGTTATGTTTCATGACGAATGGATCGCCACCTGGATAATTTTTTCCATTGAGAGCGTCGTTCTCGTACCCTGCTTTTTTCTCCACGGTCAAACTCATCCAGTTTTTATAGATTTCCCGGTCTTGCCATTTCTGTGTCATACCGGTTCCCTCCATATTGATGGCCCCCCTATCGTTCGTCTCTCGAAACAACACCGCATAAACAATAACGATAAGGACTGAAATCGATAAACCAATCCATACAAAGCGAGCTTTATTCACTCGAATAGCCCCTTGCCACATCAGCATGATCCCGGAAGCAGGATCACTCGTGCCGATCCGCTTATTGTTGTTTCAACTCGGCGATTTTTTTGTCTGCTTCTTCTTTGGCTTTCCGCAATGCTGTATTGATATCCGATTTGCCTTCGAATACATCATTAAACGCTGCGTTAATCGCAGTCGAAACCGCACCATTATATTTGGATTGGAAAATCATGTTGGAAGCCTGACCTTTAAATATACCTTTCAGGTTTTTGCCTTTGACAAAATCAAGATCTTGCGCGAACTGATCGACGATGCTCTGATTCGCGAGTACGGTTTCTTTCCCCTGCCGGGCAGCCTTCGCCTGAACTTCGTCCGACACGGTCACCTTCAACACTTCCATGACATCATCGAGATGTTTGGTTGTTTTGCTGACGACAAATTGATGGTAATCGACCTGATAATATTTATTAGGCGCTTCTGCAAAATAGGGTACTTGCACAACATCCCAATTCAGGTCCTTCGCATCTTTTAAGTATCCAAGCATGCCGCCGGTCCAATACGGCGCCATAGCAAGTGTCTGGTCCCTTACGAACAGTTGTACATTGCTCGCATTCAACTTGACCGGGCGATTATCGACAATATCGTAAAGCGCTTTCCCCTTCGCGAAAACCGCATTCCATTTGTCCGAAATAAGCGCGGTTAATGATTTCGAATCGACAAGTTCGAGGGACAGTGAAGAGGCAAAGGTCGAAATTCCGCCGTGGGTAGCAACCAAGCCGCGATACTGCACGCCGTTTTCCTGCCGGGCCAGCTTTTTGCTCAGCTCAATCGCCTGATCCCAGTTCATGCCGTCTGTCGGGTAAGCGCTACCAAATCGATCAAAAAGACTTTTGTTGTACCACATCGCGAACGATTGGCTCATATACGGAAGGGAATAAATTTCTCCTTTCGTACCGAAGCTTTTGATCGCATTCATAACAACCGGATTAAATCGGGCGGTATCAATTTGATGCTTCTTCAACTGTTCTGTCAGATCAAGCGCAATATCGCTATCGAGCATGTCCTGAATATACGGAGTGGTATAAATGAAGTCGGGAATATCTCCGGCGGCTATCATTTCCTTTAGCCCGTAGGTCGTTTGAAATTCGACCATATCAAAAGAGATATGCGGATGCAGCTTCTTTACTGGCCCAGCGATAAGTTCCTGAAAAATCTCCTTTGTCATCCCTGGGTTCGCGAAAAGTACTTTCAGCGTGACCGGAGCTTTTGGCTTATTGTCTTTTGCCGGGTCTGCTGCAGACGGCTGGCCTCCACCGCTTGAACAACCTGCCGCGAGCGACAGCAACAAAGGATAAACCAACAGATGCTTCCTAGATCGTTTCTTGACCGGGAACTGTTTCATATTCATGACCCTCCCTTAAATATTGGTTAGTCTGTTTCATGACAAATTATACAATATACCATTATATATTAATATACTTAATTTAGTATAAATGATTAATTTGGTATAAATACTAATTTGGATGATGATTGTGTTCCTTGATCAGGTTAACCGGCACGACTTCTCTTCTCGGTTCATAGACGCCCTCCATTTGTTCCAGTAGAAGATGAATCGTTTGTCTGCACATCTCCTTTTCATTTTGTTGGATCCAGGAAACGTGTTCCAGATCGGGGAAATCGAACGTGACCAGTTTAATGTGATCCGGAATGGTCCGCCCCAGCCGGTTTAGCGCCTTGTACGCAAGCTGCGCAAGCACGCTATTGACGGTAAACACGGCGGTAATTTCGGGATTTTGTTGTAAAAATTCAAAAATTTGTTCGTAGGTTCCTTCTGAATAGAACGTTCGGAGAGGAATGACGCACCATAAATTTTTATGAATCGGGATGCCCCTCTGCTGGAACGCTTTCTCAAATCCTTGCGCTCTTTCATCCGTCGCGCTGTTCGTATTTTCCAATGTCATATAGGCGATTGCTTGATGTCCTTCTTCCAATAGTTCATCTACAGCGGTACAGGCGCCGTTAACATTATCCGAACTTACGCTGTACGTGCGAATTTCTTTCAAATACCGATCCAGCAGCACCAGCGGCTTCTTCTCCAGCGATAACCGCAAAATCGACTCGTTATAGTTTTCCTGTTCCACGGGGAAGATGATCATGCCTTGAACCCCTTTGCCCAAGAAAGCCTCAATCGCTTTCGTCTCTTCTTCCGCGGACTCCCTCGTAATTCTTAACATGAGGTCGTAGCCTGCCTCGTTTGAATAGTATTCGATCCAATTCGCAAACTGCAGCTCCACTCTGTTGCTCAGCAACGGCATGATGAGTCCTATGGTTCCTCTTCCCTGCGTTTGCCCGGCGCTGTAGCCCGGGAGCAATTTCTGCTGATATGCTCCGCCCTTTATGAAAGTACCCTTTCCTTTGACGCGCACGACAAAGCCTTCCTCCATAAGACCGATCAAGGCGTTCTTGCTCGTAATCTGGCTTACCTTGTATTGATCGGCCAGTTCCTTCTCGGAAGGGATGCGGTCGCCGTCGCGAAGTTTCCCTTCCGCATACATTTTCTTGATATCATTTTGTATTTGTTTGTATAATGGCATGCTAGGCACGGAATACACATCCTTAGTTTATATACTATTGACGATATTGTTATATTATTTATAATAAATTAAGTATAACTTATCTGTGGCAGTATGAAAAGTGATAGGATAGTCTAAACAACGTAGACGGGAGGCTTTTCGGTTGATTATTCATACCAATGCTGGCAGGGTACGAGGCGTACGGGAAGGCAACCTTTATATTTTTCGCGGAATTCCATATGCCGAGGCGCCAATCGCAGAACGCCGATTTTTGCCGCCGCTTCCCAAACTGCCTTGGGATGGAATATATGAGGCTAACCGGTTCGGTTCCAAGTCGTACCAGCCCGTCAAGGATCCAAACGTGATTCTCAAAGAACAATCCGAGGATTGCTTAAGTCTCAACATCTGGACGTCTGGCGTAGAGCAAGCGAACCGTCCCGTACTGGTCAACATCCATGGAGGCGGATTCGTGAATGGAGCCGGCGCTGATTTTGCCGGCATAACATTTGCCAAGCGGGATAACATCGTATGCGTGTCCCTTAACTACAGACTGGGGGCGCTCGGCTTTCTGTATTTGGGCGATTTGTTGGGCGATGCTTATCAGACCTCCGGAAACAACGGGATACTGGATATCATCGCTGCGCTGACGTGGGTCAAAGAAAATATAGCATACTTTGGAGGCGACCCCAACCGCATCACCGTTTCGGGCGCGTCGGCCGGAGCCAAATGCGCAAGCACACTCTTGACCGTACCTGCTGCGCAACGATTATTTCACCAGATCATAGCCCGAAGCGGCGCAACGCAAGCAATCCGTGATACACAAACCGCGACCCGGATTTCTCTCAGACTTCTGGATAAGCTGGGCATTCCGCATAAGGAAGCGCACCGGTTGCTGACCCTTCCTGCACAAGCGATTATGGAAGCTCAAGATAACAGCCTCCATACTTTTGGTCCTGTACGCGACGGGATCACGATTCCGAAGGAACCTGTTTCCGAGGTTCTCGGCAAGCTTAACAGCAAGATTCCGTTGCTTATAGGGACGAATAAAGATGAAGCCGTGTCATTCATCTCGGACTCGCCAGGACTGGAAGCGCGGAACGAAGAGAAGCTGCAATCCTTATTCGGAAACAACAACGGACTCGTCTTGGATGCATATCGCAAAGCCGCTCTCCAGAAGCCTGCCGAAGAAGCATGGAAAGACACGCTGACGGACTGCTTCTATCGTATTGCGACAGTTCGTCTTGCGGAGATGGCGGCGCAGCAGGGGCAAGCTGTCTGGCTTTACCGTTTCGAGTATGCGGGTACACATGGGGCGGTTCACGGGGCGGAAAGTCCATATGTCAACGATGATCACACAACGGCAGGAATGGGGCTTGCAGGTCGGATGCATGCGGCATGGGCTGCTTTTATTCGTTCAGGCAAGCCTGAAGCAGAGGGGCTGCCCGAATGGCTTAAGTTCAACTTGTCCGAACGTTCGATGATGATTCTGGATGAGGAGTGTAGGCTGGAACAAGAAGCCGACTTGAGCGAGAACCATTTCCCCATGCAGGTCATACAGCTCTAAACTCAAAGCCAAGCGGTTTAGGAAAAAAGCAATCCCTCGCGCTAATACAGCACGAGGGATTTGTTGCCTAAACGCGAAGTCATAAGTATTTTTTTAAATTTTCAAACACTACATTATAGCCTTTCTCGACCATATGCAAGCCATCTTTAGAATACTCTTGCTTTAAATTCCCTTCCGCATCCATTAATCCTTGATTCACATCAATAAATTCAACCTTATGTTTTTTGGCCAATTGCTCAATCGCCTGATTAGCATCCTGAATCGCTTGATTGGTTCTTGTCTTGAACAGCTGTTCTTTCTGGGTTTGATCGATCCCTGGAAAATCGGCCTTGGCATTAACCGGATAATACGCCATAACAAACACCTTGCTTTGTGGCAATCTTTCTTTTATTCGCGTTAAAATTAAATCATAATTGGCAAGCAAGTCTTCTTGTCTATATGTGGATGAAGCGATATCATTGGTTCCGATATTAATAAAAATTTTTGCCGGTTCCAGCTCAAACACGCATTCTTCCATGGTTGCTAATAAATCTGCTGTCACATAATTGCTGATCCCACGATTATATACGCGGTAGTCTTTATCGTATTTCAGCATCAATTTCACAATCGGGAACTGCTCCATCAACGAAGAGCCGACAAATACCGTTTCCCCTTTTTCTGCACGCCTGTTCATTTCTTTATATTGTTGTACTTTCTCATTTTTCTTCTTTTGAACCGGGGAGATGGAATCATCGTTAGCATTAGACGCTGCCGGTGTTGCCTGCTCCGGTTTTGTCGTCACCGGTATCGCCGCCCCCTGTTTCGTCGGTTCCGGATTGCCGGCAGATTGCTGCTTATCTTCCTGTGAAGTCATTCCGCAAGCTGTAATCCCGAATACGATCAGTGTCGCCAGAAAAGGTACCCCTATTTTATTCCGCAAGTATTAACACTCCCCTCTGTCGCTTGGACGCTATTCCGAATGTCCGCCTAAATAGTGTGAGAGTACAAGCTTTTCACAGCTTCCAATCTCGAAACGTTTACAGAAACCGCTCTTGCAGAAGGGAAAGCAGCTTCTGCAATAGATGTCAGCACACGGCCCGGCAGCATTTCCACGAATAAACGAACCCCTCGCTCGTAGAGCATGACCATAGCCTCGTACCACATGACAGGTCTGGACAAGCTGGCGTGAAGATCGGTGCGAATGAGGACTGCGGCTCGAATAGCACGGGCGTTTACATTAGCTGCAAACAACACCGTGGCATCCGTCATCGCAACCCGATCCAGCGCTTCCTTCAGCTTTGCTTCGATCGGCGCCATAAGCTCGCAGTGGGAAGGCACCCGTACAGGGAGGCGCACCGCCTTGCAGGCCCCCGCTTTTCGAGCCCCGTCCAGCACCATCTCCAGGGCGGCTTCGTGCCCGGCCACCGTAAATTGCCGCAAAGCATTTTTGTTGGCGATATAGACCGGTCGGGTGACGGCGTGTACCTTCCGGACGATCGCGGACAACCGCTCTTCGTCTAGTCCCACCACAACCCCCATGCCATATCCGTGTGGAAAAGCTTGCTCCATCCATTCGGCGCGCCGTTTCACAAGCAGCAGCGCATCGGCAAACTTCAACGTTTTCGCGACAACGGCGGCGGCAAAAGCCCCAACGGAATGGCCCGCAACCAATTTGGGCGTCATGCCTTCGTGTTCCAGCGCTGTAGCGGTGGCCACGCCGGCAATGAATGTTGCCAGTTGGACCGCAATCGTCGAGGACAATGCTTCAGCCGTTTCCAGCGAGTGTATATCCTGTTGCAGTACATCGCTTGCTTCAGCCAATACGTCCTGAGCGGCGCGATGGGCCGGCAAGGCGGAAAGCATCCCCGGCGACTGCGAGCCTTGACCCGGAAACAGAAATGCAACGCTCACGTTTTCCCACCATCCTTATTCCGACGACCAAGGATTGCGCACAAAAACAGGGCCGGCGCTTGTACGAAGCAGTACAGGAGCGAACGTCTCCCGCTCGACATATTCCGCAAGCGCCACCGCCCCGAACGGGGTCTCGATCAACGCATCGACGCGGATCGACTGCTGCTTATGCAACTGATGCAGCCTGGCCGCCAGCAAGGGATCAAGCGGGAGCGCGACTCTGATGATCAAATCCAGGTCGCTTGTCGGGCTTATCGTCTGCACCCCGCTCGCCAGTTCAAAGCCGATGCTCCCTGCAGGTCCCCATGTCAACGAATAATGTTCATAGATCCCGGATAATTCATTCATGGCCCGGAACAAGCGGATTTGCTCTGAACGAACTGCCTGCTTCCAGTCGATACGCTCTGCCAGTTGCTCCGGCGATACGCATTCGGCGATGTGCTCGGCAGAAACCCACGCGGCAAAACGCTCGCCGCGGGTAAATCCGCGCACGCCAACCGGAATCAGCGGACCTGAACGCGCAGCACGGCGCACAACAACCCATGGCGCCCGTTCAACCGAAGCCCGCAGCCATTCCGGCGCTGCTTCCGCCAGGACAAGTTGATCGGGCTCCTTCAGCCGGAGCAAATCGTGAACGTTTACTTCCATTGCCGCCGCATCCGTTCTCGAACGGCGATGGAGGCGCTTCGGCTTGAAGCGGCTTCTTCAGACGCCAGCCGATGGCCCAGGTCGGCAGCAGAGCCCCGAGCTGATTCCACAGCTTCAAACAGCCTGTCTCTCACGCACGCGATGTCCGCTGCAGAAGGGACATCGGGGTTGACCCCTTCGATCAACTCGTGCAAGGCGCCCAACTTCGCATACGAACGAATGTCGTGTGCAGCGGCGGCCATGTGTCGCGCATTATGCTCCAGCTCCTCTATGCTGCTCTTGGTTACCCTCGCGGCGGAAGCTTTCGACATGACTTGTACAGCGACATCCGGATCATCGAACGCCAGCATGCGGTTCGCTTGCAGCCCGTGGGCAAGAAAAGCGCCGGAGATTGCATTCCCGACCAGCAACGCGACGACCGGATGTCCCGCGAGCCGGGCTGTTGCGTAGGCGTCCACAGCTGCCGCGCATGACTGGAAAATGCCAAGCATCTCCTCCTGATATCCATAAGCTTGACTGGGCACATCGACGATAGCGACAATCGCCCGCCTGCTCCCGTCTCGGTCTGCTTCAACCGCTTCGTTCACATAACGCGCCAGTGTCCAGCCTTCGTTCAAACCCACTTCTCCCCGGGTCGCGCGCGGGAATCGGTTATCCGGATCGGGAACGACTGCCAAATAACGAATGATCTGCCCTTCGTAATGAACATCTGCGCATAATACAGAAGGGAATTCGCCAGTTTGGCGCAGCGCTTCCCCCTTGAGCGCATCAAACCAAATGCGTCCCCGGCTTGTCACGGCAGATTTCGCCGGCTCCTGCCCATCTTCCAGTTTCACAGGCGCTGCGCCATTCAGGAACTCGCTATCGATATCGCGGGACCATAAACGGCGCAGCTCCTGCGCGTTTATCCGCTCATGCGGGTCGATCGCGCCGAGCCGGGCCAGAAACCGAGCCACTTGCGAGCTTCTGTGCTTGGCGGGCACCCCCTGGCGAAGCGATGCTATGACGGCGTGCCGGATACGCTCCGCCTCGTCCTCTTCAAGCACATCCGCAAGTCCCGTCTCTACGCGCTGTTCCCCGCCCGTAATGGACCACACCATAGGGCGATTGCGCGAATCGAATTCCAGAATGCCGGCTTCCTGCTCGATCACTTCCGGTCCGTTCAGACCAAGACGCGCCTGGCGAGTCATAATGATTGTGCTGCACAGCCCAGCCGTAATCGACATGCCGCCAAAGCAGCCGATCATCCCTGCAATGACGCATACGACCGGAACATATTGACGTAAAGCGACAATGGCTGCTTGTATTTCGGCGATGGCAAGCAACCCGTAGTTGCCCTCCTGCAGCCTGACGCCGCCCGTTTCGAGCACAAGCACAGCTTGAGTCGCAATACCTTCGCGGTTATCGCTGAGCGCCTGCTCCAACGCACCGGCAATTTTGGCGCCGGATACTTCCCCGATTCCTCCGCCCTGGAATTTCCCTTCTATGGCGATAACGACTGCCGACAGCCCGTCGATCGCGCCGCGCGCAATAACTGCGCCATCATCGCTTTGGGGTACGATACCAAGACGCGCAAGATGCGGGGACTCCATTCGTTCGAAGGGATCCAGCAGTTCGCGAAATGTACCCGAATCCAAAATCGCCGAAGCTCGCTCTCTGGCACTTCCTTCGATAAAACTGCCGCGACTGCCGATCATGTCTGCGCCACCTCCACAGCTTGCGCCAGGCGCAAGGAAACGACACCCGGCGTTGCTCCAAAATCGTTAATATGAACCGCAACGGCATAATCGTGCGTAGCGAAGAAACGATCGAATAAAGCTTGCCAGCGTTTGGAAAACCCTTCGGCACTCGTGCGGATGGAAACTCGGGCACACTCGTCCGGAGAAGGCTCCAGCAATATTTCCAGGTCGCCGGAGCCCGCAACGCCGACATGCGACCGTTTCGCAATTTTTCCGCTAGCCGCATATTCGAAATATAACGATTCCATGAAACACCCCTCCTGTCATCCTTTACCGGACTGTCTCGTGCTAAGGCGGCTTCCACCCTTTATCCGGTCCAAAAACAATACGGCAGCCAGCAGATCGGCGCTCCCACCTGGCGAAGCATGCTGAGCCAGAAGGTCCCGATCCAGCTGCTCCAACGCTTGCCAGCCTTCCTTTACCGAAGTTCCGCCTAACGACACAACGTTGCGTGCGCCCTGCCTCGCGGTATGCAAGGCATACCTACCGCCGCGATATAGCAGGCATGTATCTTCTAAATGGGACATCATATGCATCAGCGAATCCAATCGCGCGCACGTCTCGGACAAGCCGCGGCTGCGTGCGTCAAGCAGCGCGGGAAGCCCCAGCCTGAGCACATGAGGAAACCCTTGGCACGCCTCTCCTCGCGCGCCGGCTGCGCCGAATTGCCGCTGCACCTGCTGTCCGTGCGTGTTCGACGCCGGAGCGAACCGATCGGGATAACAGGCAATTGCACCGGCAATGCGGGCGATGTCTGCAGGACAGCGAACTCGTTCAGCATGGCTGAACATCGGGGAATCAGGCGGAGTCTCCACTCCACCTGATTGAAAGCCCGCTTGTAGAGGCGGGGGGTTGAACCCGATTAAAAAATCGGGATCGCCACACTCGGCAATAGCCGCAGCAGCAGTCAGCAATCCGAGCGCCCAGATCGCTCCGCGATGCGTGTTCACGCCGCCGGTTGCCTCCAGCATGATCCGCTCTCCGTCACGGCCTATGGCCGCAAGACGCTCCCGAAGCTGCATCGAGGGCTTGCTTCCATAAGCAGCCTCCGCCATCTTCGCAAAAGTCGGCTGCAACGCGAAGGCAGAACGCCGCATCAGCTCAACATTCAAATCGTCATGCGCCCCGTTTGATTGCAAATCAACCAATCCCGGCTTCGGAGTTAGCTCTGCCTCGTCGATTAAAGCGCTTGAAGCATAAGCGGACAGCTGTTCCATACATGCCTGGGCATTCATCAATTTGAGCATCAGCCTCACCAGCTTCTGAACTTTGCGGGCGGTTTGTATAACCCCCCCGACCATTCGATTAAATCTTCAATGCTTGCAGCTGCCAAGAGCGATCGCTTTGCAGCCGAACGGCGAACACCCAAATCCTCGGGGAAAGCAACTAACCCCTCTTTTCTCAATCTGTCATTGATGGAAAGGTCGTGCCCGCAGCCAAGCGGCGTCACGCCGGCAATCGCAGCAAGAGCAGCTCTCTTCTCCTCCGGATTGCGCGCTTTATACAAGTAAGCGACCCCTTCTTCTGTCACAACGTGGGTGACATCATCCCCGTAAATCATCACAGGCGCAGTAGCCAAACCTGCCTCCTTGCCAACCTTGACGGCATCCAACGTGTCCACGAAAGTTGGCTTGTCGCGCCCTTGGAACGTTTCCACCATTTGGACGACCAGCTTCTTGCCTTGAACAAGCGGATCGTTACCGACTTTCATGTTCAACCACGCCGGCGTTGCATGGCGTCTTCCCCGCGGATCGTGCCCCATATTGGGAGCCCCTCCGAAGCCTGCAAGACGGCCTGCTGTTACTGTAGAGGAATTTGCCTCCGCATCCATTTGCAGCGTCGATCCGATAAACATATCTACTCCATACTGGCCGGCCATTTGGCACAACGTACGATTAGACCGCAGGCTGCCGTCTTTTCCGGTGAAAAACACATCAGGCCTGGCAGCCGTATAAAGCTCCATGCCGACCTCGCCGCCGAAGGAATGGACGCTCTCCACCCAGCCGGATTCTATAGCCGGAATTAAAGTCGGATGCGGATTTAAAGCCCAATGCTTGGCAATTTTCCCTTTCAGCCCAAGCTGTTCTCCGTAAGTCGGCAGCAGCAGTTCCACCGCAGCCGTATTAAAACCGATTCCGTGATTGAGAGATTGGACTTGATGGCGTTCATATACGCCCCGAATCGCAATCATGCCCATCAAAATCTGGATATCGGTTATATGTCTCGGATCGCGTGTAAACAACGGCTCCAGTTGGTACGGCTCAGCCGTTTCAACGATCACGTCGATCCAGGAGGCCGGAATGTCAATGCGCGGGAGCTCCTCCACAATCTCATTGACCTGAACGATGACAATACCGTCATGAAATGCAGCGGCTTCAACAAGCGTTGGCGTTTCCTCCGTATTGGCGCCGGTATACAAGTTCCCCTCCCGATCGGCCTGATCCGCCGCAACAAGCGCGACCCGGGGAATTAAATCGATAACCATGCGCGCGTACAACTCCAGGTACGTATGAATGGAGCCGATCTCCACCTTGCCATCCTCGACCATTTGAGCCATGCGCAAGCTTTGCGGACCGGCAAAGGAGAAATCCAGCCTGCGAGCGATCCCTTTCTCGAAAATGTCAAGATGCTCGGGTCTGGAAATACTTGAAATGAGCATATGCAGCCCATGCACTTTCTCCGGATCTAGACTGGAAAGCGCTTCCGACAAAAAAGAGGCGTGCTTCTGATTATTTCCTTCCAGTACGACGCGATCGCCTGGCATAAGCAGCAACTCCAGCACCTTCACGATCGATTGGTCGTCCACCAGCTTCCCCTTCATATAGCACTGAGCCGCCTGCATCCTTCGGCTTTTCTCGTCGCGTCGGGATGTCCAGGAACGTTTCATTCGTAATGACGTTTGCATAGATTGTATCCTCCCGGGCGATAGGTGATAAAACGAGTGTATCATGTCACTTTAAAATATAATAATATATAAATAGTCATGTTATTTATATACTCAAATATATCAATGGAGGCTATTATGGAGCTGCTGCAATTAAAATATTTCATTACCGTAGCTCGTCATGAACATATGACGCGAGCCGCGGAACAACTGCGCATTTCTCAGCCTGCCTTAAGCCGCACAATCGCCACGCTAGAGCAAAGCGTCGGTGTACAACTTTTCGAGCGAACAAGCAAATATATTAAACTCAACGCGCATGGAAGGTCGTTTCTGAAAAATGTGGAGCAAGCCTTGACTATTCTTGATAACGCTGAGCGGGAATTACGCGATTTGGAAGGAGAACCGGCGGAGCCGATCTCGTTGACGTTTACAGTCGCCTCCTATGTGATTCCTGCGCTATTGTCCGCTTTTCGGAAGAAGCATCCGCGTATCACCTTTCGGCTGCAGCAAAATGTTCCCAGCTTCGGGCAACCGGATTTTGATCTGCTTATTACTTCGTTGCCTTATCAATCTTCTTCAGAAACGGCAACCGTGCCGCTGCTGACCGAGGACATTTTTTTGGCAATCCCGTGCGACCATCCGCTCGCGAAGCGAACGAGCATCCGATTGGAGGAGGCGGCTGGCGAAGAGTTTATTTCATTGCGAAGGGGATCCAACTTGCGGGAGTTGACGGAGCATTTGTGCAGGCTGGCAGGCTTTGCTCCGAACATTGTGTTCGAGAGCGACAATCCGTCCATCGTCCGTGGGCTTATAGGAGAGGGTCAGGGCGTCGCTTTATTCCCTGCCGTTACATGGGGCGGCTCGATCGGCAGCTCGTCCGTACTGCTGCCCATTGAAGAGCCAGTGTGCAAGCGGACTATTGGCATGGTTTGGAATACCAACCGGTATGTGTCACGATCCACCGAGCTGTTTAAGGAGTTCGCAGTCCGGTATTTTAATGAGTTCGTGTCTTAGTGTGTGGTGGCCGCCATCTCGTAGAATACCTCTTCAATAAGTTGAAACATTATCGTAGACTGGCATCGTTATGATAAACTAACCTGCACATTTGCGGCCCTTTTGTCGCTGGCCTCTATTTTGCTTTGGCTCAAGATAAACTGCCCAATGCTCGTACACTGCAAAAAATCAAACACGATATTGGAACTACCCTGATCATTGGAACTACCCTGATCGTTACTTCAACAAATGAAGGAGGAGCTGCCTCATGGCAAGCTCCTCCGCAATCGTACCCGTTAACACAATGATCAATGCTACTCTGAGGTCAGCAACTTTCTGTCACTTCTGCCCGGACCTTGTGCCGTCAAACGGGAAAGAGCCCACACCTTTGATATTGACTGTGCCCGAGACGAAATCGCTGTCGATTGTCCCGTCCCATGTGATGGTAGCAGGGAACGGTTTCGTCATGACGGTTGTGAACGTCACGCGGTTTCCGCGTACCGCCCCCTCCGAGACAGGAACGGTGATACCCGCCGCCTCATTGGTGATCGAGCCGGACAGCGCCCCCACTTCTGACACAGCCTCGAGTCGGAGCTCCTGCGTCGCGGCGGGATGGTAAAATTTCAGCTGCCACGTCCCGTCTACAGTAGACTCTGTCTGTGCTTCTGCCACTGAGGAGCCGGTTGTCCTGACCGGAACCGCAGGGGCCTCGTAGGCCATGCCTTGTCCCAGCCCCGGGCGGCCAGGCTCGATCTGTACTCCCAGCGAATTCAAGAATCCGGCGTTCATCTGGTAAAACCCGATCAGCATCACCAGCTCTATGATTTCACCCTCGGTATACGCCGCCGTCAGTGCCTTCCATGTCTCCTCCGAGGCACAGTTGTCCGTACAGAGATCGTCGACCAGGCCCAGCACCGCTGCTTCGGCGGCGGACCAGGAGCCCGCCCCGTCCGCGAGGGCGGCAATCTCGTCGGCAGTCACGCCCGTGCTGAGGGCTCCGGGAACGTGGTTGCCCCACTCGTACGCGCACGATGTCCGGAGCCCGACGCGTAAAATCAGCAGTTCTCGCGTCCGCATGGACACTCGCCCCCCGCTAATGAAGTGCATTCCGAACTCAAGCCAGGCGGACATCAAATCTCCGCGGTGCGCCAGCGTCAAAAGCACGTTCGACGCGCCGATGCCGGCCACCGCGCGCAGTTCCTCCGGCAGCTCGGATACTGCCATCTGCGGTATGCGGGCCTCTGTCGGTCGCTCAATCTTATCCTTTATTGGATTTTTTATTATTTTTCCTCCTTTTTATAGAAGCACTGCTTTAAGAAAGCCAAATACTTTTGCCATTCCCCGAGCACATCCATGCTGATTTCGTCCGAGGAGTTCAGCCGATCCGCCTGCTGCTGTGCAAAACCCGTCATGGTCCAATTAATAACGCTGATTGCCGTTTCAATATCGATATCGTCACTGAATTTCGCCAGATCCGTATCCTTGTAAAAGCGTTTGAATGCGATCTCAAAGTTAGCCTTGCTCATTTTGTCGATTTCGGATTTTACCTCAGAGGCGTTCTCATGACTAGCCGCCTTCAGAAAATCAAACGCCTGCGGGTACTTTTTATAAAACTTTAACTTAATGAGGCCTACATCCCAAATTCTTTTCAGGATATCGGTTTCAGTCCAATCCACCTCGTCGTAGATTTTACTCACGGCCTCACTGATGTAATCAAGCAAAAACAGATACAGTTCCTTTTTATTGTTAAAGTAGACGAATAAGGAGCCCTTTGCTATATTTGCTTCTTTGATGATCTCATTTGTGGATGCCCTGTCGTAACCGCTTCGCGCAAACTCTTTCATCGCCTCGTTAATAATGCGTTCCTGTTTCTTTTGTTCCAAGGAATAAAACTTTGTATAAATGAAGTCCACTCCTTTCCTGATCAGTATGGATTACGCTATGACCACTTTGGTCATTTCCAATATACTTCGAATGACCAAAGTGGTCAAGTGTTTTTATCCACTTATAGGTGTTATTTGTTTAACTATATTAATGATTAACCTTGTTAACTATGGCTTGAACGACTTAAATGCATCATCGTATTCTCCTTTAAGCCTTCAGGTGCTTTACATCCTGTCTAGGCGGGAAGCCAAAAATTCGTGAATACTCGCTGCTAAATTGTAAGGAACTTTCATACCCTACTCGAAATGCCATATGGGCAGAACTACCCATGAATTAAAAAATTAGTGGCGGTCTATTGGATGTTCAGAGGGCTCAAGCTGAATAAAATTCAAATGTTTCATTCGGTTTATGACAGATAGTACTTCATTCATTCTTGGCAATTCAAGCCATCTTTCGAAACCAGGAAAAAAGGAAGAAAATACAATATCCACTCCTTCTCTCTCCATATCTTCGAGAGCATTTTTGATCTTTTCATGAAGACAGATGAGGCGATCCTGATTGCTTATAGCGATTTTTCGAATTAAAAAGGCAATAGCTGCAAGCTGGGCGTGTGATGTGATATTGTAAAGCCCTCTGATATCAATTTGTTCATCGCCTATCATCATGTATCCCATGGTTGAAACCAGCAGCTTTTCTCTGCCACTGCCCTGCGGATAGCTCGAAAAGTGATCGGTGGTTATTTTTCTTTCAATCTCCCAATTTGTAAAGGGGATGCGTTCGCGTGGTTTGTCGTGTTCACATAATTTTTTTGCTTCCTGGGTTACGTTTTTTGGCACAAAATTGTCCATCAGGATGATTTGATCGGCAACGGATAGAAATTCACCGCTACCTCCAATAACAAGAACGGAAGATACGTGGGCAGCCTCATAAAGCTCCCTGACACGTTCCGTAAAAGGTGTAATGGGTTCATGCTTGATTAATGAACGCATTTTGCTGTCTTGAATCATAAAATTCGTCGCACTTCTGTCTTCATCAATAAGAAGAAGCTTACACCCGACATTAATGGCCTCCATAATATTTGCGGCTTGAGATGTGGAGCCTGAGGCGTAGTCAGTCGAAAACTGTTCAGCCGATCTATTGGGTATCCATTTTATGAAAGGCGTAATATTGATATTTCTTATGGAACGGCCTTCCTCTGCAGATACTTCCATTGCACTTTGATCAGTAATCACAAATTCTCGTCCGTCGCCTATGATGTGATTGTAAATCCCCGAATTTAGTGCATCCAGCAATGTGCTTTTACCCGAATAACCACCGCCGGTGATGACCGTCACACCCTGTTGTATTCCCATTCCCCGCAAACCACAAATTTCAACTTCAACATCTTCCGGGGATGTAAAAGGCAAGGCATCTTCCAGCGGCCCGCTGTTGTCTTTATTTCTTGGCAACATGCTGCCATTCGCAATAAACGCACAATAATCGTTGGATTTCAGCCATTCGCGAATCCTATTTTGTTTTTTTACCAATTCATAGGCAGCATTTAATTTGATGAGATCAAACTTGGCAATAAACTTCTCCACTTCTTTTGGAAGCATTTTGCAGAGCATGCGCATAGCTTTATCATTATTCTTGAATGGAAGTTGAACTGTAATCATTAAGCATAGATACCATTTTTCCGAGACGATTTCGACAAAGGATGCATTACGTTGCAATACCACATTGGTGGGACGAAAACAATAAAAAGCACCATTTTCTTTATCAGAACGTGACCGGTTATCAATCCATTCATTTAATGCCTCGATATGATCAACCCATTCTCTTAATGCAAAATCGGAGAGAACAACTTGATCCCTATTTTCATCTAAGCCGAGACGATCAAAAGGTATTTTTATGGTAATACATGGTTTATCCAGTGTGAGTTTATGTGTCCGTTCAATGCAATAAGCAACATCATTATTCCAATAGGTTGGATCAGGTTCATAAATCATACTGTAAGATGACTGTCCGGATTGTAAGGAGCGAAAATATTGAGCGAGTCTTTTAATAAAGCATCATCCTTTCATATTGGGGAAGCGGTGAATAACGGGAAACGATGCCAAAGTTGAAATGATATCTCAAGAAGGGGGCCCCTTATCCTTTGGAACAAGGTAACGACGAAACGGATCGACCCCTAATTTCAAGGTTTGAGCCTGCTCAAACATAAACCGGCACTGTTTGAACTTTTCCGAGAAGAATGAATTCCATCCTAAGTAACTCAAATTCAAAACATATTCCCCCAACCGATTAAATCCTAATCAACTCAAAATAAAACCACTATGCCTTGACCAACCCTTTTGTCCAAAAAAAATAACAGCCACTCCGTAAGTGGCTGTCATAGACCAGCAAGGAAGCTTAAACGTTCCTTCTGCCTAAATATAAAAGCCCTGAGAGTGAATCCTACCCTCAGAGCCTAGTGTATTCGTAAAAAACAACTAAAAAACAACATGAGGATAAGACGTATATTTTTTTGTTTTCATTGTCCTCACCTCGTTACGATTTATTTTTACAGCAACACAACTATAACATTAAGCTCATCCACAATATAGGGAAAGATTAATTATAATTAGCCCTGAAATAGGTAAAAGATACCCCCAGTGTGTACTCGCGAGACTGACGTCGTCTCTCGAGCCTTAAGCGTGGACCACTGCGATGCATTCAAACTGAATGATTCAGTCACAGTTTCGGTTCTAGAAGGCTCCGAAGAGTATTATACCAAGCTGTTTGATGTGGTCTGCGAAGCTTACGCAATAAATTTGTTAACTGTTTTTATTAAGTGTCTTCGTCGCTCTTGTACTCTAAAATATCACCTGGCTGACAATCCAAAGTCTTGCATATCGCTTCTAATGTTGAAAAACGAACCGCTTTTGCTTTCCCATTTTTCAGAATGGAAAGATTCGCCATGGTAATTCCAACCCTCTCCGAAAGCTCCGTTACACTCATTTTTCGTTTTGCTAACATCACATCAATATTAATAATAATTGCCATATGCTCCACCTCAGACCGTTAAATCATTTTCTGATTTTATATGAATAGCTTCTTTTAAAAGTCTTTGGAGAACAGCGGCAAAAACGGCGATCACCGCAGAGGCGAAAATAATGACCAATCCCATTGGTATGAAGCTTGGAGGGTCAACTTTCTTCCCCATGAGATAGTAGAGTGGCATGCCTAGCAGGTATAAGGTACTGATTATGATGGCACAGTATTTTATATTCTTTAAAGCTTTTACCGATAATTCCGAGAACGCTTGGTTCTTATCAATGTAGCTTAAAAGTTTAAAAGCTTGATACAAAGCAAAGTAAAAAGGAATCGCTGCTGTGTACATATCGATTAATACGAGGGGTTGCATATAAGCCATTTCTGGATACAATTCTCCAGCAAAATTCCCAATCTTAGGCACTAAAAATATGCACAAAGCGAGAATTGGGATTCCAATAAGAATAACAGCCGTCTTCAAAAAGAGTGTGGTTCCTCGTTTCATAAACTGCACCTCACTTATATAATGTCAGTTTTTACTTTACCGCATAATTTATCGTTTTACAATAAATTAATATCGCGCCGCACCACAGATGATGAAAATGGGACGAGGATTAGGTGAAGACTATTTTGATAGGCAACAACAACAATCTATTGTAAAGTATGCCGTTCGAAGACTGGAGTGCTTAGATTACTCCGTGACAATTGCTATTAATTCCTAATTCGAAACCATTTCAATATCCCATCGGAATGAACTGCGTCTTCTTTAGTGCAGCCTTTTTCTGCGGCTGCGGATTTAATTTTCATGGGAGCTTAGCGAAAAATCAAAGATCACAAATTAAGCTTACTTTTGCTTAACTGGCATATAATAATCAAGTATCAGTACTTTTTGTCCACGTTTTTGGGGGATTCCAAATCTTTGATCCGTATACACTTCACATGAAAAGTAATTTTCCCAATCCACTTTATATCCATTTTGATGAATGGCTTCAACCGTCAGTTGATGTGCATTCGGGTAAATATCATGCTCTTCCCCCTCAATCCATGCTATTGCAAGAGAACAGGTTGGTATATCATAGGCTGTAAATCCATCAAGAACAGGTATTTTCGTTTTCATCAAAAAACCCGCAACGTAAGTAAATGTCCCATCCTCTTGATTAAAATCCCTCATGTACCCCTCATAACCATTCGGCGTTTCGTCAGGACAATATTCCGTCATATTTGCCAGCGTATCAAATGTCCCGTCTGAGAAGCATTGTTTCCACAACGAAGGAATCGTTGGAAATTTGGATGGAAATATAGGATTTACGTTTTCAATCTTCGTTCTAATTTCTTTTCCAACCATCTTGTAAGGTCCAAAGTCAACAAATTCGATTTTTTTTCAGTTCTGCCATTCTTATCTTCCTTTCGTATTAATCGGAATCCAAAGCTCATTTTGAGGGTAGTGTTCTGAAGGATAATAACATTCAACTGCTGGTAAGTCTGCCAGAACATAATCTGATGTAGGAAGCCAATCCGTATACAAACTCTTCCAAGTGTTTGTGAAGTCGGCAAGATTTTGAGGTTCAAATACGACCCATTGGCATTCAGGAATCGTCAGCTTTTCCATATCTGCAGGTGTTTCTTGTTCATAGGGAACAGCCAAATAGTAGAAAAATGTATCTTTTCTACCCCAATTACCTCCAGATAAAATGCCTAGTATCGCTTTCGGTGCTTGTTCTGGATGTCTATCCAATAACCCAAATAATTTTTCCCCAATGCCGTTCTGCCTTGCTTCTTGCCAAATTTTCGGTATGAAATTGAATGCATGATCCATATTCACGCAATTTTTGAAACCTGCAGCTGTAAATCCCGGTTTTTTTTCAATTCTATAGATCATTTCTGTCCTCCCCGTAATCGAAATCTGGAAAGACATGCGAGGATAAGCCTTCAACTTTGCACCTGATTGACGAGTTGTTATTGGTGAAGTCCCGTGCAGTTCACGGAATGCTCGCGTAAAAGACGCATGCGATTTATACCCATAGGTTTGGGCTACTTCAATCACACTTTTGTTGCTTTGTTGCAGTTCAAAAGCAGCAAGTGTCAGGCGTCTTCTTCTGATATATTCAGAAAGCGTCACGTCTGAAATAAACGCAAACATTCGTTGGAAATGATATTCCGGGCAACAAGCGGCTTTTGCAGCTTGCTTATAATCAATTTCACCTGTCAGGTTGTCCTCAATATAATCAATGGCAGCATGCATTCGATCAAGCCAATCCACGAATGGTCCTCCTTTCCTATAAAAGTCTAGCAGAAAATTAAACTGCCGCTTTGCAGTTGATGTACAAAATATGCAAAAGAAAATGTAGGGCTTCCACCGCACTTAGGACAGTAATTATATCTCATTCCTAAAATCAGAAATTCCCAAATTTTGATAGATTGGGTCTTTACCTTTATGCATCATCCAATATTTAATAATCGATATTATATCTCCTTACTAGTGCCCCATCCGAGAATGTAGTTGGAAAAATGGGTAAAAACCTTATCGACTACGACTCGGAGGGATGCTATGACTCTATTTGTTCGCCAGCCCATGGTCAACATACGGAAGCCTTTGTAGAAGGTGCCAGTCGCGTGATCTTTAAAGCGCGCCAACATCTCGACGGCTTTGCTCCGGTTGCGTTCGAACATGAAGCCGTCCACAATGAACGCGGTTTCCCGTATCGTCTAGGCCAGTGGCTCCATCCGTGCGATCGTTTCGCCACTGAGCGAAAGCAAGAACCGCCGCCAGACATAGCCGCCATGATTCAAAAAACGATAGACGGTATCTTTCCCGGGAAACGCTCGCCTATGGAACTCTCCAAGAGTCGAAACCAGTTCTTCTGGTGAAAGAGCAGGACAAACACAAGGCGAAATAAATAGGCGCAGGTCAAGCCGAATTTCTTTTTGAAACCCGCGTCACGCAAGTGTTTCAGCACATTCAGTTCCTCAAAAGCCGGTTTAATTTCATTCGGTAGTTGATCAAGTACCCCTTTTTGATCCATCATAGAGAAGACACCTCTTCTGTGTGGTAGTGATTGGTCGCCCCTTCACTTTACCAAACGAAGCGGTGTTTTTCTATTTCGTCAAACCCACTATTGAATTTATCTCAAGCCTTGCTGTCTATGCGATTAAGCTGATTTTCGCTCAGCGAAAGTTGAGATAGTACATGGGACCAGCATCTGGATACAGTTCAGTTCTTGCAAGTATCGTTCATGACGTATCTTCTATCGGTTAAGATCTCTTGGTGACTTAAATGACAATTTAACCAACATGGGATATTATCATAAGAATTTAAATGCTCTTCGAGCAATTTCCAACATTATTTGTTATAAAACGACAGACGGTAGCCTGCGTCTCCGGATTTTCACCGCTAGCCCTCCTTCATTTCTTCTTGAACCATGTAATCATGGACAACAGCAGCGCCAAACCGGCAAATAGTACACATATTGCCCAAGGGTGTGACATCATCACATGGGATTGCCAAGGCCAGATAAATTCACTCATAGCCCGGCTCCTGTTGTTTGCGGATCCAGGCAACGGTCAGGAGAATCCCCGGAATCACCAAGAACAGCGGAATCCACAGGTTGTAAGGAAGAATTCGAGTTCCTACAAAAAGATGGTCGGCCACGCTTTGAGCCATATTGCTCCCGGTCCACAAGGTGACCGCTGCGGCAATAAGGATCGGCAGGCGATAGCCTTGAGAGCGGGTGAGTTTACGGATAGCCAGAACCGCTGTTATCAGGTGGAGCGTTATTTTCAATAAAGTGGTAGTCATAAAGTGCATGACGCCCAGTGCGTCCAGATTATCGAGAAAGTCACTGATGCTGAGCTGCTTCAACAGCACGAGCAAAGGATAGACGTTCCGCTGAAACACGCTTTCGCCCAGCACCATGATCGCGAACATGTCGAATACGGTAATCGTTATTCCAGATACCATCACGGCGATCAAATTGATCCGGGTCAGCTTCCCGTCCTGCTTCAAAAAGGTCCACAGCATCGCAAATTCAATTGTTTCACCGAAGGTTTGTAAAATGCCAAAGGGCCAGACCGATTTCCATACTCTCCCCCAGCCCTCGCCCAGAATGGGGAAAATATTAGAAAGGATTATGCTTTGGGAGCTTAACAGTAGCAGCAGTTCGAGCAAGAAAGAGAGAAGAATAATCGGCAGCAGCAGTCCCGCAAGCCTGAAAATAACCTCGACTCCGCTGAACAGCAAATAGACGATCACAAGCATCATACAGCCCAGAATAACCCACGTAGGCGTGCCCGGCAGCAGGGTGACGGGAACCAACCCCTCCAGATCGCTAATTCCCCGGGCAGCGTCGTAAATAAATAACAACGGATAAAGCCAGGCAATCGGAATGCCCAACCAGGGACCAAACTGTTTGGGGAACCACTCGACCAGTGTCAGACCGGGCATCATATTGGCTAGAACCGTGTAGCCCAAAATCACAAGCATCCCGATTGAAGCGGATAGCAGAATCGCAATCCAGGCATCCCGGCCAGCATCCGAAGCGAACCCGAATACGACCGTTGTTCCCAATTGGAAAAAGACTGTAGCGGCAAACAGCTGATACCCAGATACTTTAATCATGCGGCTCCTTCTTTCGCTCTTCTTCCATCTCAATAGATTTGTTGGTCAGCCCTATCTGGCTGACGCTAATGTGCGGGGCAACGGATACAGAGACTTCGGGAAATCGTTCGTCCCATTTTAACCTATACATCGAATTCCATTGCTTAGGGTGCTGGCGGTAGACGACATGTCCTAGTCCGAGAATATCGCTTTTGTACTCCTGTTGTGCTTTTTTACAGACTTCTTCGATTGTGGCCTTAACGTTATCTCGGACCAGTCCCTCGGCGTAATTCAAACCTTTCGGATCACTCATATTCAGCTTGGAAGAGTTCTCGTAAATCGATATGTTGGCTTGGATATCCACCTGTATTAGAACCCCCTTATGGTTGAGGAGGGTTTTATATTTTGTATTCGACTGTACAATTTGTACACTGAACCGTCCGCCGCCTTGGGCGTCCGGAACATGGATAGTGGTCACGGCGTCCTGCATCCGATTCTTCAGCCACATAGCGCCTGTGGTCTCTGTTTCATTCAGCCAGCCGATCAGCTTGTCCTTTCGGAACACGGCAGCTCCGCTCAGTGACAAACTCTTGTTTGTAATGTTGCCCGATTTCGCCGTTCCGTTTTTGCCCGCCTGAGCCGGAGCAAGCCAAACCTGTGCAGTCATTGGGGCATCTCCCGGTGCGGTCATCATATCCACGAAATGCAGCAGCCGGACGCCTACATTACGTTTGGACTTGGCTTCGTCGCGCAGGATCTCGGAAGACAATTTGCCAAATGCAGGTTTGAACTCCAATATTTCCTTCGCATCATTTCTGGTAAACAGAATATGGTTTCTAATCTGCGATTGCTTGTACCGCTCAAAAAAATCAAGGACCGGAAGGACGCCGCTTCGTGCCAGTCTTTCGCTGATGACAATGACTCTATTGTGATAAAAAACAATTTTTCGAGGCACCTTCTGTTGGATGAGAGCGTAAGCCTCCATGATCGTATTCCCCTCGGCCGAGAGAATCCAGCCTGCCTTCCCCCCTTGCTTCTCGCCTCCCGACTGATTCGGTCCCCCCAGCATTTTGGGAATTGCCAGTTCCAGCGACAGTTGAATCTTGCCTTGCTCTGTCTGGTCAAGACCTACGGCGGTGACAATGGCAACTTTATTAACCTCCACCTTGCTCCAGCAGCCCGTCAGCATAAAAATGATTAGACATCCTATCATGAACAGGGTTGCCGTTCTCGCTTGCATCTTGTTCACCTCGTTTTCTTACCGCTGCACTAAAGTTCGTGAATGCTTTGTTCGCACTAATGGAGCTCGACTGACAATCCGCTACCGACGACGGATCATGCTCCGCCAAGACACCCGAACAATCGTGTCCTTGAGGTTGTTCCAGGAGAGCGGCGATACAGGAGACAAATACGGAATGCCGAAAGAACGGAGCCGCAGCATGTGAATGCAAATGACCAGCAGCCCGAGAAAAACCCCGTATAGCCCAAGGGTACCGGCGAGGAACATCAACGGGAACCGGAGCAGCCGTGCGGAAATCCCCAGACCATAGGAGGGAAAAATAAAGGAGGCAATCCCCGTGAACGATACAATAATCACGAGTATGGCCGAGACAATGCCAGCCTGTACGGCAGCTTGCCCGATTACCAGCGCGCCAACGATGCTTACCGCCTGACCTACTGGACGCGGCATGCGAATGCCGGCTTCCCGCAAGCCTTCAAAGGTGATCTCCATAAGAAGCAATTCAATAATGGCCGGAAAAGGTACGGCTTCCCGCGACGAGGCAATGCTGAGCAGCAGGTTGGCCGGCACCATCTCCTGGTGGAAGGTAATGACGGCAACATAAAACGAGGGAAAAACCAGAGCAGCAAACGCCAGCCAATAGCGAAGCCACCGGGTGACGGTCGAGATCATATAACGCTGATAATAATCTTCCGGCGATTGCAGCAATCCGAGGAAGGTCACAGGCAGCACAAGTGCGAAGGGAGTATTATCGATCAGAATGCCGACTTTTCCCTCCAGCAGGGCGGCGGCCACCCGATCGGGGCGTTCCGTGTTGAGCATCTGTGGAAAAGGGGAGTGATTGTTATCCTCAATCAGTTCCTCGATATACCCGCTCTCCAGCACCCCGTCGATTTTGATCCGCCGCAGTCTTGTCCGAACCTCGTCCAGCAGTTCCGTCTTTACAACTCCCTCCAGGTACGTCAGAACGATTTCGGTATTGGAGATATCGCCGATCGTTTGTGACTCCATCTTCAGCTTGGTTGTCTTAAGCCTGTTGCGGAGCATGCTTGTATTGGTGCAGAGTTTCTCTGTAAAGCCTTCCCGCGGCCCGCGGACAGTCGGTTCGGACGGAGCTTCTTCAACAGCCCTGGATTCCCGGACTTTCATGCTGATGATAAGCGCCTGGGAGGCCCCCTCTAGAAGCAAGACGGTTTCTCCGGCGGCAACGGCCGCTGCAATTGGATCCATCGCCTTTTCCAGCTTGGTTGTGCACGTGGAGACTATACTTTTTTGCAAGACAGCCAGTATGTCATGGTGTTCGGCATTCTCGTTCAGCTCTTGCTCAAACTGTTGCTCTTTATTGAGCAACGGCTCGATCACAAACATATTAATCAGCGATATGTCCACAAACCCGTCTACAAAAATAATCATTCCGCGATATTTGCCGCAGATCAACAGCTCGTTGAAGACAATGTCTTTTGAACGGTCGAAGAGATCTCGGAAGTACGAGCAATCCGCTTCAAAATCACCTCTCAGAATGGCGCTTAGGGAGGTATCGGAGGTATCCTGCTCATCGGTATACGGAGGCCTGCATTTATTATGATTGTTACTGTTGTTGAATAGCGACTTTAGCATGAGGATGTCCCTTTGACTATTTAGATTTAGTTTCTGGTTATTATGTACATTTTGCATGAAATTATATTCGCAGTGTAGAAGAATGAGTGTGAGCGTAGTAGGTACGATAAATGATAAGTAAGAGTGGATTGGACGAAAATAGGAGTTGTAACGCTAGGTGAGACCTTTTTGTTATCGATTCTATGGAGGGGATTTTTATGTAACGGTGACGGTTTATAAGTTCCTTTGCCAGTACCTGAGAACATTTTGGATTATCGTAACTATAAAACACTTTTTTCACAACTTCTTTGAAATCGGAGGAGTTTAATTTAAGTCCTATTGGGAAACTTGCTCCAAGTGCTTTTCGCATGCCTTCGTATATTTCAACTAAAAATCTCATCCGATTCTCCAGGTTTCGGTAGCGGTTGAAGAGGACGTTGCTCGGGTGCCGAATCTTTCAACTTGCGTTCCATCTCAAAGTGAACGTTGCAGAACACCAATCCTACCGCCCCGCTGTGATGGAACGCTGACCTGCAGGTAACGCTTGAAGGGCCTCGTGATATTTCCGCTTTGCATGAGCCCAACACCCTAACTGCGTGACACTTAGCACTTGATTTTTTGTGGAAAATTTACTAAATATTGGGTCATCCAATAAAAAACTCTTTACTATGAATTAAAAAGGCTTTTTAGTGCACAAAAAATCCGTTTTTAGCCTGTGAGATGGGCTTTAAACGAATTTTTCATTTTTAATTGATATCACATATAAAAATCGTCGATCTCCTGAAAAAACATATAGTTTTTTAACGGCCCCCTAGATTTCATCGGAATAACCAAGGGGTTTTTCCAATGCCTATTCTAGGGGCGTTTATCCCCGAGCAGCACGTGCGATGCTTTCCGCAAAAAGCGGCGTTTCGCGTCCGTTGTGATCTTCTACGATCTTTTGTCTGTCCTTGGCGACCTGTTCGAACGTTAGTCCCTGACTCTCGATGATTTTCAAAAAATCATCGGTAGGATGTGATCTTACAGAATTCGTATATTCTGTCTGATTGTTGTTGACGGGCTTTACGCTAAGCTCCCATATGACTTGCATTTGTGTTCTTCCGTTTGTAAGGAAGATGTCGGATAGAGAGACCATCCGGCAAAAATCTTTATTGACGACTTCTCCGACATAATGCTGTACTGCGAGACTGGTGCCGATTGTCTCTACGTTGATGGACATTGGACGACCGTCGTCCGTTTTGGTAGCGCCTACCGCAATATGGTCAGGGGTACAGCAACGTTGATATTCAGCATCGGAAAGCGAAAATAACCATTTCCCAATATCGACTTTCTCAACAGGAACGTCGATAACATGGCTGCAAACTGATTGAGTTAGTGTAAGGTCTTGGCGTATCCCGGACATTTGAAAAACCTCCGTCTTTAATTTCGTTATTATGAGGCTACTTAGGTGAGTTTATTCAAGACCAGTTATAAAGCTCGTCACAAATGACAAGACTCCTAATCTAATGTACTTCCCCACGTGCAGCGCGTGCGATACTTTCTGCGAAAAGAGGTGCCTCTCGTCTGTTGTGATCTTCCGATATTTTTTGTCGGGACGCGGACGCCTGCTCAAACGTGAGTCCCTGATTCTCGAAAATACTCAATAAATGCTCTGACGGATGGGTTACCACGGAATTCGTAAATTCGGATTGAGCGGCGCTGACGGGTTTTACGCTAAGCTCCCAAATCACTTTCATTTGGGTTCGTTGCTCGTTCGAAATAAAGATATCGGTCGTGGAGACCATCCGGCATTTGTGTTTTTCGACGACCTCTCCGACATAATGCTGGATCGAGAGACTGGTTCCGATTTTCTCCACGTTTATCGACATTGGACGTCCGTCTTCCGTCTTGGTTGTCCCTACCGCAATATGGTCCGGCGGACAGCAACGTTGATATTCGGCTTCGGAAAGCGAAAATATCCATTGTCCGATATCGACTTTTTCCACCGGAACGTCGATAATGTGACTAAAGCTCGATTTTGCGAGAGTTAGGTCTTCGCGAATCTTGGACATAAGTAAGCCCCAGCCTCCTACTTTAAAGTAATGATTTCGCCCGTTAACTCGTTCATTAGCCAGAAGCTTCATTATGTGAAACGCAGTAATTCGTCGAATCTTTTACAGTTGAGCAAGAAGTTCTTTCGTTGTTACAATAGCGTGGGCAAACGTAGGCCCATTAACCTCATGCGCCGAGTGCATAGCTTCTTGACTATAAGCCGCTGTAGCATCTTTAACCAGAGTAACATGGTAACCCAACTCCGATCCGAAGCGTGCGGTCGCTTCAATACATGTATTGGCTAACAAGCCGATAATGATAACCTTTTGTAAGCCATGCATTTTCAGTTGATGATCCAAGTCCGTGTTCGCAAATCCGCTGCTAGCCCAATGCTCTTTTATAATCACGTCGCCCTTTTGAGGTTGAAAATCCGGATGAAACTCCCCACCCCAAGTACCTTTTGCAAATATTTGTGATTTCTTGGCCCTGACCTGATTGGGATTTGGATACAGCCAAGTATCGAAATCATCCGGTTCAGATCGGTGATGGGGAACATAGAATACACGGATACCGACTTTTCGGACCTTATCGACGATCTCTTTTAGATGTTCGTGCAGGTTTACGGATTCCGATATTTCTTTGTGACGAGGATAAGCTTTACCTTCCGGAGATAAGAAATCATTATAAGGGTCAACCAATAATAAGCCCGTAATTCCTTTATCGTAGGTTTTTGTCATTAGCCAACACTCCTCACTTTCCTGTTGGAAGTAAATTTCGCTATAGGTTTCGTCAATTGACCATACTTTATGCTTTATTAGGAAAGGAGTCGCCCGCTGAAGCGGATTCAGGATTCTGGGGTCGCGCTACATCTAGCTATCGTTTCTTTGGGATTGAACGAACGTTCAAATATTATTTTTGAACGTTCGTTCTTAAATTAATAAAATTCAATCTGTAAACGATTTTGCAAGCTCTGCAATCTATGCACAGATTAATCCACTACGTTTGTGATGACTTCGATATTACCGCGGGTTGCTCGGGAATAAGGGCAAACATCGTGAGCTTCCTCGACGATTTGTTTCGCGACGCTCGTTTCTACACCCTTAATAGAGATATCCATAAATACTGACAAGACAAAGCCGTCGTTTACATCCTTGCCAATCGTAACACGCGACGTTATTTTAGTGCCTTCCGATTTGATTTTCTTTTTTCTCAGAACAACCCCCATCGCACCTTCAAAGCATGCGGCAAATCCGGCTGCGAACAGCTGCTCCGGGTTGGTTCCGTGTCCACCGGGTCCTCCTAATTCCTTGGGAACTTTCAGCTCCATATCAAGGACACCATCGCTGGATACCGCTTTGCCAGCCCTTCCGCCTTCTACTGTTACGGTAGCTGTGTACAATTTCTTTTCCATTTTATCCATTTTCGAGTCTCTCCTTTACAATATAGAACCCATAAATTATATTCGGACAAAACCTTGTTTCCTATGCAACGAACTTCTAGATCATGTCATTCTCCCATGCACCTCGAATTTTTACACCTGACGACTTCGCTGTTCGTTCCAGTTCTTCAATTTCCTTATTCGTCAATTTGACGTCAATGGCAGAAATAGCACTGGCAATATGCGATGGTTTTGTCACGCCGATAATCGGTACCGTTCCCTTGTTGATTGCCCAGGCAATAGCGATTTCAGCAGGAGCGACATGATGCCGGATACCGATTTCTCTCATCAGCTCTAACAGATCTTCAATTTTGACAAATACCTCTTTATGGAATGCGTCTCCTCTTCGAGATCCCGCCTTAAAGGGATTCTGAGCATGATACTTACCAGTTAATGCTCCTTGCTCCAGTACCATATAGGAGAAGAAGATCAAGTCGTTGGCCTTGCAATACTCAATTATGCCAGCTTCCTCTGAGGAACGGTAGAGTAGGCTGTAATGGTTTTGAACGGCAGAGAGCTGGAGCCCCTCTTGTGCCAATATATCCACCGCGAGCTTAATCTCCTCCAAATTGTGATTAGAAACGCCTACGTATTTGACTTTTTCGCTTTTCATTAACGGGATCAGTTTCGAAGTCCAGCGCCGAACATCTTTCGGATTGTGGATCCAATACATATCGACATAATCCGTTCCAAGCCGCTGTAAGCTTCCGGCGAGGAATTCTTCCATAGCATCGTCTGACTGCTCGCTGCGAGGCGTGAATTTCGTTGAGATCAGGACGTCGTTTCTTCCTTGAATGAACTTTCCTAGAATTGCTTCCGAAGCGCCCATGCCGTAAACCGCGGCCGTGTCCCAAAAGTTCAATCCTGCGTCCATTGCCGCATTGAATATGGGCTTTAAATCCTCGGACATCAGATTATTTCCAAATACCGCATCCCCTCCGTTGGCGCCGGTTCCCCATGACCAGGTTCCGAGAGCAACAGGCGGGATAGGGGTGTTTTTTAGCGGAACTATTTTCATGGTACATCTCTCCTTTTAAAGTAAGGTCTCCATAGGCTCTTATATAGCTTATATGGCTGCAAGAAGTTCTTCTGTTGTTAAAATGGCATGTGCAAAGGTAGGGCCGTTAATTTCATGCGCCGCATGCATGGCCTCTTTACTGAAAGCAGCTGTTGCATCTTTAACCAGGGTGACATGGTAACCAAGTTCCATGCCGAAGCGTGCAGTCGCTTCGATGCACGTATTGGCCAACATACCAACAACAATAATCTTTTGTACACCATGCATTTTAAGCTGATGATCCAAGTCAGTGTTCGCGAACCCGCTGCTTCCCCAATGCTCTTTAATAATCACATCGTTCTTCTGAGGTCGAAAATCCGGGTGAAATTCTCCACCCCATGAATCTTTAGCAAATACCTGTCTTTGTTTCGTAAGAAGCTGATACGGAGTTGGGTGCATCCAGTTTTGGAAATCATCTGGTTCAGATCTATGATGAGGAACAAAAAAAACTTGAATGCCAGCTTCCCGAACAGCATTAAGGATTTCTTTTAAATGTTCAAGCAAGTTTACGGAGTCTGCAACTTCTTTAGCACGAGAGAAACTCTTGCCTTCTGGTGATAAGAAATCATTGTAAGGGTCAACCAAAAGCAGCCCTGTTGTTGTTTGATGGTATATCTTCGTCATGGATATTCATTCCCTTCAGCATAAAAATATCATCATTTTAATACTGACATATTCATTTCAATAATTTGGCGTAATTTTTCCCTGTCTGTTATAGTTTTAACCATAACGCGAAGTCCGATCAGCGCATTGTTAAAATATTGAGAAAGCCATTCCGCGTTGAGCGTCTCGGAGAGTTCCCCCGATTGTTGACCTTCTATGATAAGGTCACGTATTAATTGTTCCGTATAGTCCCAGAACTGATGAACACAATCTCTTGCCTCTGAATCATGTTTGGCCAACTCAACCGCCGTATTCACTATGAAGCAGCCCACAGGAGACTCCTCCCCCGGATGAATTGCCCTTTCAAACAGCATTCGGATTGCTTCTTTGGCAGAAAGGCTAGCTATACGAAGCTTATACGATTTCTCTAGCTTTTCACTATAGTGTTTCAATGCTTTGATATACAAGGATTTCTTATCGCCAAAGGTATCATACATGCTCCCTTTATGAACCCCCATATGTGATACTAGTTCCTGAATGGAGGTTTTCTCATACCCTTGTTCCCAGAATAACCGCATGCCTTTAAGCAAAACGGCATCGTGATCAAACTCCTTTGTCCTAGCCATCCATAACTCTCCTTTCAAAGCAAATTCAGCGAATAAAGAACGATCGGTCAAGAATAATCTGGAACGACCGTTCTTAAATGTGTGTCCTTACAATAATAAATTTAGCACTTTGAGAACGATCGGTCAAGAATAGATTTGAACGGTCGTTCTTAAATTCAATAGAGGGAGTTCAAACCCTCTGTTCTAATATCAGTGATTCGTTAAATGACGATAAATAGTATTTCATGAATAGATCCCCTTGTCTCCATAGTTATTGTTTGTTGTTTAAGAATAGCTTTTGATCTTCTTTGGCGTTAGCTCTAAATTGAATAATGTTCTTCAGGTAATACCTCAGCCGATTCTTGTTCGAGCAATCGCAGCACTTCGGCGTAACTGTATCTAGGTGCCCAGCCAAGCGCGCAAAGCGCTCTTGGCGAATAAACCCGGTCAATCTTCGTAGGAAGCGCCCACCCCCTGTGTTCAAATTCCGTAACCAAAGAAGGCGCTCTGCGTCGAAGCACGCTGACGGCATCGACCGCTAACTGTTGACAGTCGGACGGTTCGAAAGGGGTTACCCCTGACGCGACAAAAATGCGAAATCCGGGCTCGTTCAAATGGAGGGCCAGGTCGTGGGCACTTGCAACATCTCTGGCATCTATGCCTCGATGCAGTCTGTACACGCTCATCAGAGATGCTTGCTCTGGAAAGCATCGCGACATTCGTATCACTGTTGCCGAGAGCCTCCCGCATGCTGCTGCTTGTTTGACTTCCTCTTCCGCGGCCAGCTTAGTCCGGTGGTAAATGGTTCTCGGGATCGGAACCATCTCCTCATCCACCCATCCCGCCTGATTGGCCGGGGTGGCAGCGTCCCCGTAAAGTGCTGTTGTGCTGGTCAGAACGAAACGGGACACGCCCGCGTCAACCGCGAGTTCCAAGAGCCGCCTGGTGGCGTGAATGTTGATCCGCTCAAACTCGGCGTCAGGCAATATTCCAACATGCGGCGCGTGCAAAGCCGCAGTATGAACAACAGCGTCCACTCCTTTTAACGCCCGGGCAAGTAACGTTTCGTCCCCAATGTCACCTACAAAATCAGCCGTCGAAGACGGTGCTCGATCTAACCCTGCAACAGGATGCTTTTTGCAGAGCCTAATATAGATGGCACGACCCACTCGACCAGTCGAGCCGGTAATTAGAATTTTCATAGTGGATCTCCTTTCTTAAAAAAAGTGATGGCCATTTCCCGCGTTCTCGGTACCGTAGCCATATTATAGCAGAAGTATCTATCGTTTACGGAACGTAAAATGATTCGGGAAATAAGAACGCCGCGATATTGATTCGAATCGGGTTGTTGATCTATTCTATTGGAAACAAACAAGAAAGAGGTGCTGTCATGAGCTATGTCGAGCTCAACCTATCGTTGCGCGTCGCGAAGTGCACACTGAAGGTCACGCTAGCCCATGATTTTACGGAAAATAGCTTTACCCTGGAGCCCTATTTCCATAGCCACCCAAAGTTTGAGATTCACGCGATTGCGGCCGGGCAGTGCTCTTTCGTGTTTGATTCGGGAGCTTATCCTTGCTCCGCCGGCACTATCGTCGTCATTCCGCCCCATGTGCGGCACAAAGCCTTATCGTTGAAAAATACGGAGGTTCATACCTTTTCCTTTACCTTTTCTATGGAACCGGCCGGGAACGGTCCCCAAGGCTCCCTGGACTCCACTTTCCTGCCCTTGACCGCTCCCGTCCTAGTGGATGACGATTTTGGCGGAATATCCCGGCTTATGGCGATCCGTAGCGAATTGATCGAGCGAGGAATCGGCTACTACGAGAAAATTTGCGGAGAGCTGTTGTGTTTGATGTCCGACATCGCCCGCAGCATCGGTCACGAGAGCCGCCCGGCATTGCCGTCGGAAGAAAATTGGGTCGAGCGGATCGAAGCGCACGTCGCCTCCCGCTACGCGGCTTCCCAAGGAGGCTGCCAGGCGCTGGCCGACAGCCTTCACCTTAGCGCCCGCCAGCTGCGCCGCATATGCGCCAAAGACTTCAATAAGCCACTGCGAAAGCTTATGCTGCATACGCGCATGGAAATCGCCGCTCACCGTCTCAAGCATACGCGAATCCCCATGGGGCTTCTGGCGGAACAGTTGGGCTATTCCTCCTTGTCGTCCTTTTCTTCGGCCTACAAGCGCCATTTTGGCCATTCCCCCTCCCGGGATCGGACTTTATAGATTCGGCCGCTTCAGCAAGCAACTTGTCCTTTGCGGTCATTTACACCGACAGACTCCCCCGGGTATACTCAAACTATTCAATACTAACAAACAAGGAAAGGTGTGATCACGATGCCGCAAATCACTGGAGCAGCGTCACTCGGATTTTCCCACTACACCCTCTACGAAGCACTGCCCCGGTTAGCGTCCATCGGTTTTCGAAAGGTGGAAATTTCCAGCTTCAACAGCTATTGCTTTCACTTCAACTACGGCAGTCCCTCCCCGGAGGAGCTCAAAGCGATGCTGGACGAGCTGGGACTCGAAGCGGTTTCACTCAATTACTATTCCCGCTCCTACAACGCCTGGGAAGCTTTGGAGATCCAATCTTTTGTGCAAGACTGGCGCCGCAAGCTGGAGCAGCTGTCCACGGTTGGCATCCGGATGATGACGATGTCCTTTGGAATCCGCAACGACCGCAGCGACCAGCAGCTGCAAATTGAAAACGCTGCCAAAGCCTTCTCTCTGATGGGAGAAATCGCCAAGGACTACGGCGTGCGCATGCTGTTGGAGGTCCCCCATCTCTATGGCATCATGAACCGTCCGGAAATGGTGCTGGACGTATTTGACCGGCTCACCAGCGAGAACGTAGGCGCCCTCATCGACAGCAGTCACTGGGGAATTATCGGATACGATCTGGACCGGTTTGTTTCCGCCCTTGGTTCCCGTCTCTGGCATATCCATCTGCGGGATTCGAGGGGAGCCGACACCGGCGATTTCCTTCAGAAGCTGGAGCTGACGCCAGGCACGGGGACCGTAGACTTCGCGCAAATGGCCGAAATTCTGGATCGGTACCGGTATCAGGGCGAGGTGTTTCTGGATTTTGAGTACCGGGATATGGGCCTCCCCCAGATTATGAAGGAGTATTTCAACGGCCTGCGTCACCTGCAATCGTGCGGCTGGACGCTGCCTGACGGAATCCGGCTGGACGACGTCCGTTAATGGCCAAGACGCCTTTTTCCCCGGCTGACAGCAAGTCGCAATTGTGATTTTTTTCACAACTTTGGAAAGGGGTTAATACCATTTATGAGCAAAAATATGAGGTCGGTTGTGTCGCTTTCTTGTGTACTATGCCTGGTTTTTGCCGCCGCTTGCGAAAGCAAGGAACGGCCAGCATCCCCATCGCCCAAAAATGATGCCGGGGAGAATCAACCGGCGCCAGCGCAAATTCCCCCTACGGAAATCGTCGTTTACACCTCCCACACCAGTGATGAGGACTCCTTTAATTTACGTTACGGGAATTTGCTCCGTGCCAAATTTCCTCAGCATACGATCAAATTTCTAAACGGCTCCTCCGGTGGCAGCGTTGCCAAAATGATGACGGACAAAACCAAATTCGATATTTATTGGGCCACAAGCGGCACTTACGAGACATCCGCCTTTACGTATGATTTTGCTTACGACCTGACTCCTTTAATAAAGAAAAATAATGTAGACTTGAACAAATTCGACAGCGCTTTTAAGAATGTTGTGTCCGGCGAAGCTTTTGAAGGGAGAACTTATCTTTTTCCCGTGCATGCCGACGTTCAAGTGACCTATTACAATAAGGATCTATTCGAAAAATTCGGAGTCCCCTTCCCGCATAACGATATGACATGGGATGAATTTTTCAAGTTGGCTGAACGGATGACCCGCTATGAAGGCGGCGTGCAGTATGTAGGCTATGCTCCATTCATCGGGCAGCTGATCATGAACAACCAGATGTCATTGCCTTCGCTTGACCGGAAAACGATGACGCCCACCATTGCCTCCAATTCGCTTTGGCAAACCTACTTCGCTCAAATGTTCGATCTCCATTCCTCCATGTGGAACGGGACAAACCCGCTTTCTTTGAAAGCGATAGACGTGCTTACGAATTTCGAAAAAGGCACGCAAGCGATGATGGTCTATTTGCCGATTGTCGCCGAGGAACGGAAAAACATCTATCAGGCATTAAATTGGGATTTTGTAGCCATTCCTACGCTTAAAGATTATCCGGGCGTAGGAGCGCAGCCGTACAGCGTTAACTTTGGAATCAATAAATTATCCGAAAACAAAGATTTGGCTTTTGATATGATCCGCTTTCTGGCCACCTCGGAAGAAGCCCAACGATCGTTTGCCATGATCGGGGCGGGCCCCGTTTCCAGCGATAAAACGATTCTGAAAGCTTTCGGCCAAGGCACTTCGTTTAAAAATAAAAATTGGCAAGCGGCTTACTACCACAAGCAGGCGGCTGTGAATAATTATGGCGGGGGCCCTCGAACGATAAACTCCATCTACGAAAAATATGCAAATGAAATGATAAGCAAAAGAATGGATTTGAATACGGCGCTGCGCACTGCCGGAGAAGAAGCGACCAAGGCTCTCGCCGACCTCAGACCGACTTTGACTGCGCCGGGAGCTAACTAAAAGGGAGGCTACATATCGCATGACAAGCTATTTCGAAGGGGATCCGCTTCGGTTGGGGGAAGGTCCGCAATTGTTGCTGGATGACAGCCTGATTGAAGACCGATGGAAATTGAACAGAGTCCTGCATCGTCCGACAAATTTCGTCAAAAACCCGATCCTTTGCAGAGACAAGCCTTGGGAAGGAGATATGGCTTTCTCCCCCTGGGTCATCTGGGATGACGACTTGCGATTGTTTCGCATGTGGTATGAGTGCTTTTCCCTCTCCCATTATTGGAAGCGGGGCAACGACCCCATCTATTGGATGTGTTATGCGGAAAGCGAAGACGGGATTCATTGGATCAAACCGTTACTGGATGTATGCCCTTTTCCCGGCTATGAGAAAACCAATGTGGTGTACTGCGGAACTCATCGAAACCGGGTGCAGGGTGTGCAGATAATAAAAAACGGGAAGACGTCCGACCCGGGCAAAAACTATATGATGGTCTGCTTAGAAGGAGTTCCGCGCAATGGCTCTATGTCAACGCGGTTTGCTTGGCGTATTCCCCGGACGGTCTGTCGTGGAAGCTATCGGACCGGGAGCCGATCCTCGATTACCATAGCGATTGCGTGAATCATCTGGTGTATGACGATCGGCATGGGAGATGGCTAATGTACTGCCGCCCGATCCATATTCATGCCGCATTGAAACCGAAGTCAAGTACAAGTCACTGGGATGTGCGGCACAAAGTAAGAAGAGTGGCGGTCATGTCGAGCACAGACCTGGTGCGCTGGTCTTATCCGCGAACGGTCATGTACCCCGATGAACGGGATATCGACTATGATCAATGTGTAGTATTTCGGTACGGGAGTCATTGGATCATGCTGTATTCCGCTATGGACGGAGATCATGACGGATCGAACGAAATTCGATTTGCCTCGAGTCCCGACGGGCTTCATTGGACCCGATTTTACACCCGGGAGCCTTATCTGGGCAGAGGCGGCCAGGGGGAATGGAACGGAGGGCAAGTATTCGGAGCGTGTCCTCCCGTCCGGGTAGGCGAGGATTTGTACCAATATTACAGCGGTACGGTAAATCCCCAGCATATGCTTGCCCAAGGATCGATGGGCGGGATCGGGTTGAGCGTGGTAAAGGCTGACCGATTCGTTGAGCAAAGGGCCGGCGAGGAACCGGGATATTTGTTGACGAAGGAATTTATACTGGAGGGTCGGCGGCTGAGCGTCAATGTGGTGATGAATAATATGCCGTACAAGGAGCAAGGGATGAAAGTCGAAATTGTCAGCCATCCCCCGTTGGGCGGACATTCAGGTTCTGTACAAGCGATAGAAGGATATACATTGGACGATTGCGACCTAATAAAGGGAGCGGACACGCAAAGGACAGTAACCTGGAACGGCAATTCCGATCTGAGTCCGCTTGTCGGTAAACCGGTCTACGTAAGATTCAAACTTCAAAATATGGGGTTATTCTCCTTTACCATTCATTCATAGAATATGTTCTTCCCAGGCTGCTTGCTGGTCATACGAAGAGCAAGCAGCCTCCTTCCATGAGTTGGCGCGACTCGCCGGTCGTGTCTTTCTTCAAATTATCTGGATAGTCATTCAGTTGTATGTGCCCACTACCGGATTCAATACCTGTCGCCATGGCTTTTTTCTTACATATAACGTTGGCGATACTGTACCGAATCCATATCTTCAAGCAATTGAAGCCGCATTGCCCAAGAAAATCGGCAAGCTAATTTGTTAAAAACACCATTCCCCCCGCTTCCATTACTTTGTTTGGAATTAGCGAGTTAGAAACCGTTGCTTTGAGGAAATATTTCTGAGGAAAAAATTAAGAGCGATACCACGACGGCAGTATCGCTCAAGAGAAGGAGTATTCCGTAGTGAGTGGGCATTCCGTTGAGTACGAGCCTAGGCTTTTCATTCGACGGGTTGTCATGCGAGCCTTAACATTCCCGCCCGCCCGTTTCCGCGATATCCCGTTCCACGTTAACGGTCGTCTCGATCGCGATGGCAAGTCCCCTGACGATGCTTTCGAGCGGCATGTTTGGCAAGTCCCTGCCGGCTTCTGCCTGCTCCGGAATTAAGGGAACATGAATGAACCCGCCTCGCATGCGAGGACATTCAGTCGCAATGAGATGGGCCAAGCCGTAAAAAACATGGTTGCATACAAAAGTGCCAGCCGAGTTCGAAACGGCTGCGGCAATGCCGGAAGCTCGCATCTCTCTCACGACTGCTTTGATGGGCAGCGTGGACCAGTAGGCGGCAGGACCCTCGGGAACGATTGGTTCGTCGATCGGCGATTGTCCGTCATTGTCGGGTATTCTCGCGTCGTCGATGTTGATCGCCACTCGCTCCGGCGTTATTTCTTTACGGCCGCTGGCTTGTCCGATACAGATCACGACATCCGGCCGATGATCGCGGATGGCTTGCTTGAGCGCCTCTACCGACCGCCCGAACACGGTCGGAATTTGCATAACCGTAATCTCCGCTCCTATCGGTTTGAAGTCAGAAAGGCGCTTGACTGCCTCCCACGCAGCATTCGTCCGATCGCCGCCAAACGGCTCGAAGCCTGTAACTAACACTTTACTCATTCGCTTTCCCCTGTCTCTCTCCGTTATTGTTGTTGTATTGTACAAAACAGCGCCAAACCGGCTCCCGCCCGCTGCGTTCGAATTGCGAAACGCGGCGCTTGGCCATCCGCTTGTCAGGCCAATCAGTCCGCGAGCGGCCGGCGCGTCACATTCCCGTCGCGAGCGTCGGAATCGCGATGTCACTCGCCGGATATGCCCAAGATCCCGTTCAACCTAACAGGGCTGTTCCTTCCTCGTAGCTCGCCGTACGGCAGGCGCTACCTCGGTAGCCAGTCGTTCAATGTTATCGGCCACCTTGCTGAAAGGGATTCCGCCGATATCCACTTGGGCGATAAATCGCTGGTGACCGAATAGTTCATGCTGATGCAATATTTTCTCGACGATCTGCTGGGAGCTTCCAACAAACAAGGCGGTGTCCGGGGCCGACATCCATTCGTAATCCGCTCGGGTCAGATGGGAGTCCGAACCGCGCTGCCGGCTGATCTCCCTCCAATAGTTCATATAATAGGGGGCGTATTCCCTTCTGGCCTGTTTGGTCGTCTTGGCAACGTACATATGTCCGGTTACTCCGACCTTCAATTTCTCCTGCAGATGTCCGGCCTGCTTCGCGGCTTCGCGATACACCTCGACAAACGGCTTAAATCGGTACGGATCGCCGCCGAGTATCGCGATAGCAAGATGGGTTCCGAATCGGCCAGCCCGCGCCGCGCTGTCCGTTGTGTTCCCGACGCCGACCCAAACCGGGATGTCGGCTTGAACAGGCCGCGGCGCAATATCGGCATGTCGCAGTGCAGGACGATGTCGCCCGCTCCAGGTTACCTTATCGGCAGCGTTCAGTTTCAGAAACAGCTCCAAATGCTCCTCAAACAATTCATCGTACTGGTTTACATCATACCCGAATAAGGAGAACGATTCCATAAAAGATCCGCGACCCGCTATGATTTCCGCCCGACCATCCGACAGGAGATCGAGTGTAGCAAAATCTTCGAAGAGCCGCACCGGATCAAGCGTATTTAGTACGGATGTGGCCGATGTCAATTTGATGCGCTTCGTTACTTGCGCGATCGAAGACAGGACGACCGCCGGAGCCGATACCGCATACTCCGACCGATGGTGCTCCCCGACGCCGAAAAGATCCAGCCCCGCCTCATCCGCCAGCTTCGCAGCATCCACGATTTCACGAATACGCTGTCTCGCGCTGATCATTTCCCCCGTATGCGGATTCCGGCACAGATCGGCTAACGTATAAATCCCTATTTCCATGCTGTTCTCTCCTCATTTGTCACTTCGTTCAAGTATGAATCGAATCCGAATGCCTGCGGGATCTCTCGCCATATCATAATCCGCAACTTGCTCGAATGCTCCAAATTTGCTGCAAATTTGCTGCAACGGACTTCAAAGTTCTTGCCGACCGCCTTTTTCTCATAAAATGCAAAAAAACCGCACATGGTGCGGTTTACGATTAGTGTTCTAACATGAATCGAACCTTTTTATAAAGTTTTTTTGATCCTTTGTAAACCTATATCCGCGTTGTTCGTAGAACCTGTGAGCGTGTATTCGACTCGGATGGGATAACAATTTCATCCCGGAAAATCCATTGTCCTCTCCCCACTGTTCCAGTCGTTCAATGAGTAAGCTTCCTATACCTTGTTTTCTATACGTTTCTTTCACGACAAATCCCAGGACGTTTACCAACGACTCCGAAAAGAGCAGCTCGTACGGACTTCCATGGATATATCCGATAACTTCGTTGTTTTCCTCATAAACAAAAATAATATCTTTGGTTTTCTCTGTGATGATAGCAATCTTCTCTTTTACTTTTTCTTCCGAAAATGAGCTGAAATTCGGGTTAAAGTCTAGGTTTAATAAGTAAATATTACGATAGTCGGTCACTCTGATTTCCCTAATGTTCTTTTTCTCCATTTTTTGAAATCCTCTATTCGTTATATGATGATAAACATCTGAAATCAGGCCTGTTGAATAATGGTAGAAAGATGATGACTCCATGAAAAGTCTACCACGATCCTATCTGTCCTTCAAACGCTTTTAACTCAACAGTGGACCAGCTTCGTGCCGGCGCTGACCGCTCTTCCATCAGCGATTTGCCGGAATTTCATTATTCGCTGTTTTTCAAGTAAAGCGGCCGAAGTTCGGTGGTAGACAGTAATTAAAAAAAGTCCATGATATCATGGACCCAGCAGGGACTTGCTTTCTTCTATTAATAGGGGAACCTTGCTACTTGAAAGCTAGTTCCTGTCGAGCCATCAGACCCACGACTTCGAACACTTCCGGCTACTTGAGGGGCTACAGAAATATGGACTTGATCTCCTGCATTTAATTGGAGAATAGCATTAACGTTAACTACGTTTACAAAAGCCGTCGTTCCCATGAAATCAACATCATAAGCTACTGCCAAACCACCGTTCACGAAAATCGATATTGTGTTTGTATATGTGGAATTGGGAATACTAGGAACAAAATCAACAATACCGATAATAGAATATATACCTTGTACTTTTGGTGTAAATATTGACGTAGTTGTATCATATTCATTTGCAAGAGCTATAGGGATAAAAACATTTGCCAAAAGTCCCAATAAGCTTGTCCTTGAGAAAATAGCCATTTGAAATCTCCTTCTCTCCTTATTATGTTTAGATCCTATTGTTCTGGATCTAACATGATATCATATGTACATTTAGGAGAAATGATAGGGTTTCACAGCAAAAATAAAAGACCAAACTCCCGTGGCATTTCGAGAGCTGGTCGCCGCATAATTTACCTCTTTTTTAAAAAGAACATTCAGATCAGCACGGCTTACACCAAACAAACATTTTTCCCAACTCCTGAAATCCAACCTTCTGATAAACACGCATAGCATCATCCGGTTCAGGATCTACCGTCCATAATCCCCCATGATTGATATAGAGCTTATTTACTCCCATATTCTTCAACCGGTTCATACTTATCCAGTCATAATGATCACTTTTTGCGGCACATCCTCCAACTGAATAGGTCGTACAGTGTAGCCTTCGGGAAATTGTGGTTTTGGAATTACGGATTCTAGGTCAATCACTCCGGAATACATATACCATGTATGCTGAGTATATCCCCTGTCTATCAAAAGTCTTGAACGTAATTGATCCTCCGGATAACCCCATATGTATACTTCTTGTCCTGTGCGGTCTTGGAGTGACGGTCCGCAGTATTTCCGCTCTGCCCAGTCTAATATTTCGTCTTCAAAATCCGCGTAGTCCTTACCCATCACACAATAAAGGATTCTATAATGTCCGGGCCAAATAGCACCGATGACTGTACCATCTTGAACAGTGCATATAGTCAATTTTCCCAGAAAAGCATTTCCTCCGAAAGAACGATTGTAATCCAGATCACCGAGACTAGGATAAAATCGCCGCTCAGGGTCTGAAAATTTCTGCATGATCAAATTGCGAAGAGCCGTATAATCTGCTTCGTCGGCGTAGGGCCGAAATAGCACAGTCATTTCGCGTCACCTCTGCTTCTTAAGAAAAGCTTCAAATTGCTCTATGCTTTGAAACCGATTAATAACGACTCCTTTGGATTGAAGGTACTTTTCCAAAAGATAACTCAACCGTTGCACGGCAGCTTGGAGCTGCGATAAATCGCGTGAACCGAGAAGAGGGACAAGTTCCGGAAGCCCCGCCCGCTTGTACACATCCTGATAAGTAGAGTTAGCCGTCAAGCAGCAGGGCCAATGTCCCGTTTCGGCGAAAAATAAAAAGCGCGCGACTTCATCCTGCGTATGAATGGAATAGAAAAAAGCAGTCTCGTAATCGTTCATTTCACAGGCCGTCATGATTTTGTCCAAAACCGCTTTCTCCTCTTCGTAAAAGCCTTTCATCCGATCCGAGTAAGAAGGCGCGCCGGAATGCTTACCTTTTTGAGCTACCACCAATTCAAGGGTATCGGCGGTGAGCTGCTCGCAAGCCTGGACGATGTCCGTTATCAAGCTGCCGTGCATAATCGTATTCATATACGACTCCAAGTTAGCCGGCTTCAATGGAAGCTGTACAATTTGCTCCTTGTTTTTTCCAAATCCTTTGGTGAAATAAGTCCGATTCAACAACGCAAGACATTGTAACACTTTCGTTAAAACCCCGTGAGCTTCTGTTTTGTAAAATGTAATAGTTTCGGAATCGCCAGCGCGGCTCAGCTTATACAGGTGGACGTAAACATTACGCAGTTCCGATTCTGCCTCCTCCACCAGTTTTAGAGTATTTTTCGGCTCCTGAAGAGTGGAGATCGTATTACGCAGCTTCATAAATCGTTCACAGTCTTCGTCCGAGCGAACATACAGCAATTTGCAATCCGCGATAATCGTGGTTTGCGGCTCTTTAAACGAGGCCATTCTTTCCGCGCGCTCCCAACTAATAGGCCAAAAATCAAAACCGATATCGTCAATAATAAATTGGACGCTTGCACGGTAACCATTAGACGTAGCAGGAATGAAAAAGAAATCCAAGTCAGAACGCTTTGTTGCGGTTCCTTGCGCATAGGACCCGTAATAGGCGACAATTGCAATGTCTTCCGGATAGGCGGATCGGATATGATTGACGATTGTTTCCGAAACATCAAATACGTTCAACCCTTCTCCCCCCTAGTATATACTGGCTTACATTGACTGATATACGAACAAGTCATCGATATGTACGCCACTATTGAATTATGACTCGATCATACTTGATTCTTCCGCATTTTACGAAATAACGTTCATATATAACGGAAGATTACGAAAAGGACCTCAGCCTCCATTTTATAGTGGCATTTGAGGTCCTTGCGTTTGTGAATTGGGATGCAACCAATCCGCCTGCTCTGCTAGCCGGACAAATCAGCTTGGATAGGTCTCCCCGTCCGCTCAGCGCAAATACGACTGTCCGCTGCATCGGATCGATTCGATCCGGTCGAGGCGGAAATACTCCACCTCGCCCGATTGCTCGCACCAGGCGATCACGGTCACATGCGCCGGAGCTGTCTGGGAATACGTCCGGTACGGGTGAATGTCAACTTCATGCTCGCCCGCGTTGTCGGCGTAAACGATGCACAGTTTGTGGCCGCGTTCAATCGCCCTATCGATGTCATGCTTATGCTGCGCCGTCCTGGAGTCCACGATAAACGCAGGCAACTCGCTGTCCTCCGGCTGGTACGGGACGAATCGTTTGAGCGTCTGCACGACCCGGTCCAACCCTTCCACGTACCCTATCGATTTGACCGCTTCCTCGTATTTGTAGATGAGAAAGTTTACGATCCGAATATCCGTCTCCGTCAAAAATACAGAGGGCAAAATGTATGCCGCATCGTTGTATGCGTAGCCGCGGCGCTTGGCGTTGTAGCTCATCGGCGCGTGCAGCGAGTCCTGCATATATTCGATATCCCGCCCCGCCTGCCGCACCGATATTTCGAAATGCTCCGCCAACGCTTTCGCATTCGGGAAGCGAGACGCGCGAATTTGCTCATCGAACCACAGGATGCGATGCATATTGCTCACGGCCGCATGCCCTCCTTTCCGAGATAAGAGTCACGCTTCCGATTACGCGACCGCGACCGGTCCCCCGTGCGCCTTCCCCAAACATGAGCGCCCGGCACGCTACCACCACTCGAACCGGACCGGATCGAAGGCGGGCAGCGTCGGTGTCCGGCGGGCAGCGGTTTGCAGCACCTGTTCGACATCTTCGGCATGCACCATCGTGCGGAACGTGTCGTGATGATGAAACGCCGGAATCATATTCGGCCACTGATACGCGCTCAGTTGAGCGGAGCGCAGCTCCCGCAAAAACGGAGCGTACAACGTGTCCGCTGCCTGCCCGCTTTGCTCCGCCGCCGTTTGCGAGACGGCCAGCTTGAGCACCGACCACAGCTTGCCAATTTCTCCGCCGGGCGCAGTCAGCTTGCGCAAAAACGCCCACGCCAGCTCCCGCTTCGAGCATGACGGCGAAATGCCGTAGCCGTACACTTCAAACAAATTCGGCTTCCCCGGATCGCGCGGAAACCCGGCAACGCCGAATTTCGCCTTTTGCTCCGCCTTCATCGGCCGGATCGCCCAGTTCGCATCGATATACATCGACATCTTGCCGTGAATAAAGCAGTCGATCCACGAATCGCGGCCGAGTTCCATGCGGGGGGACAACCCTTCGTCGATCAACCGCAAATAACGGCGAACCCCTTCAATCGTAGCTTCGCTGTTCAAGTAGCCGTCCAACGTCGTCCCGTCTTCCGACAAAAACGTTCCGCCGCCATTCCAGACGACCGGCTCGACGTAAATCATGTAACCAAAGCTGGCGAACACGCCATAGCGCCGGATGTCCTCCCGCTCATCGCGAAGCGTCAAACGCTCCGCCGCGTTCACGAACTCCTCCCACGTCCAGTTTTCCCGAGGATAAGGGATCCCCGCCTGGTCGAAATGGTCCCGGTTGTAAAAGACGCCGAGCGTATCGGCCATCACCGGGATCGCTCCAATCCTTTTGTCCGAATGTACCGCCGCATGAACGCTCGGATAGTAGTCGCCCATGTCGAGGCCGTCGCGCGCGATCAGATCGGACAAATCCGACAACAGCCCGCCGTCCAGACATTGCCCCATGTTCGCCCCTTCCCACTCGACAATGTCGGCCCCGTTTCCTTCCGCCACCTGCCGCCGCATCGTCTTTCTATCCGGCACCAACTCCAACACAATCGTGACGCCCGGATGGTCCTTGCGAAACTGCCGCGCCGCCTCCTGAATGACCGCCATCCGCTGATCATCATGCGTCGCAATGCGAAGCTGCATGTCGTACCGCCTCCTCTGTATGATTTGACTTGCAGCCTCAGTATACCGGAGGCGGTCGGACATATCGTGTCCGACGAAAGCGATAAATTGACGTAAAAAAAGGGGACGAATTACGTCCCCGTAGACAACGGATTCCCGAATCTGCAACTCCGCAAAGCTCCTGATCCCTGAATAGTTTCATTGCCTTCACCTTGACTGACAACCGCCTCGAGTACGGTCGCTCGTGCTTTCAAGGTGTGCTGCTTAGCTCGATTTTTCATTTACCTCCTCTACTTACGCTATCTCTTCTTAATAGCCACAAAGCGGCGACAATAAATACAGCTCCTGTAACATAAAATAAAGCTTTACTTTCCTCACCCGTTTCAGGAAGGACTGGTACAAGTGGTGTTGGTATTGGCTCTTCTGTCGGCGTCGGTGTTGTCGGCGTTGTCGGCGTCGGTGTTGTCGGCGTCGGCGTTGTTGGCGTCGGCTCTGTCGGCGTCGGCGTTGTTGGCGTCGGCTCTGTCGGCGTCGGCGTTGTTGGCGTCGGCTCTGTCGGCGTCGGCGTTGTTGGCGTCGGCTCTGTCGGCGTCGGCGTTGTCGGCGCCGGCGTTGTTGGCGTCGGCTCTGTCGGCGTCGGCGTTGTCGGCGTCGGCGTTGTTGGCGTCGGCTCTGTCGGCGTCGGCGTTGTCGGCGTCGGCGTTGTTGGCGTCGGCGTTGTTGGCGTCGGCTCTGTCGGCGTCGGCTCTGTCGGCGTCGGCGTTGTTGGCGTCGGCGTTGTTGGCGTCGGCGTTGTTGGCGTCGGCGTTGTCGGCGTCGGCGTTGTTGGCGTCGGCGTTGTTGGCGTCGGCGTTGTTGGCGTTGTTGGCGTCGGCGTTGTTGGCGTCGGCGTTGTCGGCGTCGGCGTTGTTGGCGTCGGCGGAATCTTAAAGTTCAATAGCACATTTCTTTGCACATCCAATACTTTGACTGCGACCGCACCTAAATCTTGAGTATCACTGACATATCTCACTGACGAAGTGATGAACACGTCTTTGACAGATTGACGCAGCATAAATTGGAGTCCAATATCTACATCCGAAGCCGTTTTATCATAATCGCCGTTAGCGACTGTAATCGTGATCGTCCTACTTTCAAGTCCTACATTGGTGTAAGTTGATTCAACTACAGTCGCATTTGGATATCTAGCCTTCGTAGCACTGTCAAGCTGGACTGATGGTAAAACGATCGTTCCATCATAGTTCTTTTCTGTTGCTTTATAGGTAACCGATACAACAAGGTTATCATTCGCATCAAATGATAACTGCTGATCAAATACATCCACATCCGTTTCTGTATACGTTGGCCCGATAGGATTTAAATTGATGAAGTAATTAAACAAATCCTCTCCCGCTGGTGTTGGCGGATAATACTGATTACGCCAGTCAGCCAAAGTCGCTCCATTAGTGTAATGCCAAATGGCAAATTGCGTAGCCCAAAGAGTCATGTCTTCGTCCAAACCTGTAATACCAGTGGCCGCTTGTATGTCTGCAACACTTTTCGTCGGAAAACCATTGAGCAGAACCGCTCTTAACATATCCCCATTAATCACTTTTCCTTTAATAAGGTAGTTGTTCATTTCTTTAAGTGGTGAATAGAACTCTTCACCCGTACGATAACCGGCAAGATATTTCGTAAGTGGATATTGTCTAGACCTATCAAAGCAATACGCTAAAATGCCATCAGGAAGACCTGCTCCGTTCGGCGTTCGTTCATAAACTCCGTTATTATATTCAGCTAAAACATGAATAGGATACATTGGCACACCAGGAAACCAATGATCTACGACCTCAAACTTGTCAACAACTGTAGGAGCTGCTTGGATAAATTGAAATGGAGTTGAACCTAGCAGAATAATCAGAAATACGGCTATCTTCACTCTTATGTTATTCAGTTGACATGTCTCCCTTCTATGATCGTAGTAAATAACAGAACACTTCTCGAGTGTGTTCTGTTACTACTTATATCATCGGTTATCGATGTCGTATTTTGAATATTTTTATCGGAAATAATTAACAATCAATGGTTTGATGTGAATTCCGCCTTCTTCGTTATTCCAAAATTCAAAGTTCAGAGTATGATTCCTTGCTGCGCATCGCGGTTTGGATAAATCCCCGCACCCACTTCCATCCCTTTGGGGCAACTATGCTATAATTGAAATACTACAATCCAAGCGAGGTGAAGCCAATGAAATGGGGAGAGATTATCGAATTACATCCAGATCGTTTTGTGCTGGTCGAGGCAATCAAAGCAAGCTCCAACAACCTTGTGCGCCAATTAGAAGATATGGCAGTCATTCAGGACTACAATAACCCGCAGGAAGCCTGGAGCGGCTATAAAGAGCTGCATAAGCTTCATCCGACGCGCGAGCTATATGTGTTCCACACGAGCAGAAAGGATGTAATGGTCGTGGAGGAATTTTTCTCAGGAGTAAGGCAGCGGACATGAATATACAACTCCAGCACGGCTTGCCTATCGTTTCCTTGACCTTAACTCGAAATGACCAATCCATCGTTTTACACAATGTTCTATTTGACACGGGTTGTGCGGCAACAGTGTTTGACACCGAAGCATTAGCTGTAATAGACATCCACATAGATTTTATTAATGGGAGAGCCAAGCGAATGTATGGGGTCGGGGGAACGAGTGAAATCTGCTATGAGCAGATCATACCTGAGCTTCAAATCGAAGGTATTGCTTTGAATGATTTTCCAATCCAACTTGGATCTATTCAAGAGCCATACGGATTTGATGCCATACTTGGCATTGATTTTATGATGAGGGCCAAATGTAAGGTGAATTTCGAAACCATGAATATCGAATTTGAAAATTAGACCAAGCATGCCATCCATTAATGGACAACAATCGCTTGGTCTGTTTTTGCAGAAAGGGTCATTCCACCCTTTTTATGCGTATGCTTATTCACTCTTGCCGACATACGTCGCTCGTTCAAACAATTGATTCGTTGTAAACCTTTGGGCTCCTGATACAAGAGTGTATAGTTATTCGTGAATCATCCTCGTTCATTGCATTTTGCCATGCTTCAAGCAAAATCCCCTTCCATTGACCCTTTGCCTGTCATGGGCTTTCTACACCAGCACCTATTTCTACGTATCCATCGAAATCGTATCCCATTCCTCATCCCGGTGACCTATCATCCAGAACAATCCCCGGCGTCTTTCCATGACGATGCTTTCATCCAGGCCAGCGGGAGCGTCTTCTCCTTGGATTCGGCTGTTCACGCATGCCCAGTGAAGCCGATACGTTTTGTCGGCCTCATCCATAATCTCTTCCTTGTTGCGCATCGCGGTTTGGATATAAAACTGCTCGAACGTTTCGCAGCTGGAGACGACTTGAATCGCATACTCGCAGTCGCATACTTGATCGGGAAAATTGAGCGTCTCCACAAAACCGAGCGCCCAAATCAATGTCCAATACGCTTCGTATTGCCAGGAAATAGAGATCGCTTCTTTCCTGTTCGGTTCTTCCTCCTGCAAAAATTGACGCTCGTTTTCAGTCAGGTACTCTTCTACGCCAAACCGCTGCAGCATGCCTATGAAAAAGTGTTTGGATTCATCGAACTGTTTTCCTTGCGCCACGTCGCAGGCGTATTGGATGACGATCAATAAGGAGACGGCTCTTCTGGCTATCGCTTCTTGTGTCTGAAAGGAACATTGTCCGGATGGCGGGAGCTGCGGAAGCCCCTTCAGAAACGGAATGCCGGTCTCCGTTAAAAAGGCGATGCTCTTGTTTCTTCTTCGTTCGCCTTCCTCGGATGTCACCTCCGGACCGAGCACCTTTCTTGTGCAAGCATGAGGCTTGAAGGCAGACGGGCCCGATCGGCCGTCGGGATAAATAATGACAATTCCTTCTTGATCCAGCAAAATCCCATTCGGCAAAAAGCCGATTCCGCCTATTTGCGACAGCAGCTTCGTAAATAATTGCATCTGTCCATCCGTCATATCCTTCTCCGTTTCGATGGCAATCATCGTATTCAAGACGGATATTTGCGTCATGACCAATCCTTTCCGATTCTCGTCCTCAAATGGAATGCGATCGTAAAACCCCATCATCCCCGGGATATTTGTCTCGAAATAATCGGGATTCGTATCCTCGGAAGCGACTCTTATCGTTATTTTATGGTTATTGAACAGCTTTTTGGATTTGATACTGTACTCATTTTCGTTTTTCTTGATGGCATAGACTTTTGCAAAGACATCCGATATCTTGCTTTCAATATCGTCCATGTCGTTCTTGGAAACGAATATGGTGAAATGCTTCAACCTCTTTCCCCCTCAACCAATGTAGTCGTAGTCTATCTATGCTAACTGGCTGCATATCCCCCCTTCCTTTTCATCGTTCTATAGATAGAATCGGCAAGCAAACGTTACTATCTTAACGAAACACCCCAATAACGTCAACTTTTTCCCGTTTTAGGCGCCTCTCTTCATGAGGTTGAAGAAAGCCTGGAACAGGAGGGCTCTCCGCAAAACGGATCATTAAAAAAAGCCGCCACAGGCGACTTTGTTAATAATCAGGATAGGAGCAGCAACGCTCAAGAGCCGCTATGTACCTCGGATTTGGCGTAGTAGAACATATTGAAGAGGAAAAACAACAGAAAGACGGCTGCCTGAGGATACAAAGCATGGATGCGAAATATCCCGTCGTCGACATTCGATTTCATGATGTCCAGTAAGTGTACGATCATGGAACCGAAAGGGATAAAGCTGACAAACGTAACGCGCCCTCCAATATGGTCTTCAACTCCTTGCAACCCCATCATATTGATAAGAATCGCAACGATTCCGAGTACAACCGGAGGAATGAAGCTTTTACCCATGATCCCTACCGTCATTGTAGCCGGAATGAGCAGCGCTTGCAGCGCCAACATCCACACATGTGCGCGGGTAAACCTCCAGAAGAGTTCTTCCGGAATCACCTGATCGCTCATAACGCTGCCCGCAGCCCAGATCAAAACATAATTCAACGCAAAGATGGCTGTCGATAGGAGCAGGATGACGATCATCTTTCCGATCAGGATCTTGACGCGGTGATGAGGGTATACGAAAAGCTGGTTGATCGTATTATCGCCAAATTCCCGGACGACAACAAAACCTGCAAGCAGTGAAAGCAGCATCGGCGCAATCATGATATTGAGAAACAAAGAATTGTTAATCAGCAGTTCGTTCCAATTCATGTTCTTGGACTGCCCGAAAATCGCCAAAATGGCCGGCAGCGAGCCGCCGAAGATCGTTAGCCATAGGAGTCTGGTTCGCTTCAATTTCAATAGCTCGGCGTAAAAAACGTTAAGCATGGAGATCGCCTCCCGTCAGGCTGAGGAAATAATCTTCCAAGGTTTCGCGCAGCATCGTAATTTCCGCCACCTCGATACCGTTCTCTACCAGCATCCGATTGATGGCGGCCGACTCCGACAATTGCTCAAACACCCGTACGATACCCGGTTCGGGAACGGAGTAATCGAGAATGGTCAAATTTTGCTCCAGCAGCATGACCGCTTGGCGATCGTTGCTCACTTTAAACTCGACGCAATGCCTGTTTTTCATTTGCAGCACCTGCTGCTCGATCTCCTCGACCAATCTTCCGCGATGAACGATACCCAGCTTCGTCGCCATCTGCTGGACTTCGCTTAAGATGTGACTCGATACTAGCACGGCAATATTCCGCATTGAAGCCAAGTCAATAATTAGCTGACGCACTTCTTTGATTCCGGCTGGGTCCAGCCCATTCGTCGGCTCGTCGAGAATAAGCAATTCCGGATGATGAAGCATGGCGCGGGCGATACCAAGACGCTGCTTCATGCCTAGCGAAAAATTTTTCACTCTTTTGTTGCGGGCATCCAGCAAGCCGGCTTGTTCCAGCGATTCCTCAATGCTCTCCTTGTTCCCCATTCCCATCATCCGTCTATGGATGTCCAGATTCTCGGCAGCGGTCAAATTCGGGTAAAAACCGGGAATTTCGATCATGGATCCGATGCGTTCAAAAGCGGCTTTTCTGCTCGTTTCCGCGTTCTTCCCGAACAATTCGATTTCACCGGACGTGGGCTTGATCAAGCCCATGATCATGCGGATCGTTGTCGTCTTACCGGCTCCATTCTGCCCGAGGAAGCCGTAAATTTCCCCTTTTTTCAAAGAGAGGCTGATCCCGTCGACGGCTGTATGCGTCTTGTACTTTTTGGTAAGGCCGCTTGTTCTCAAGATGTACTCCACTTGGTTCCAACCTCCTTAGAGCTTTTGGGAAGCACAGATGCTTCGTGACCATTCGCATGGGTTGGATTGATTATACGACAGGGGGTTTACATCGGATTGAACTATTTCTTACAAGTTTCTTAAGTTGCTTTGGGCAAGTAAAAGGAGAAGACGGTCAGCTCGTCCGGAATACTGCTCGCATGGATTTCGCCGGACTGCTTCTCGACTAATTTCTTAACGATCGTCAGGCCCAGTCCGTTGCCTTGCTGAGCCGCGTTGCGGGAAGCTTTGCCGGTATATAGACGCTCGAAGATATGGGGCAAATCGGTTTCCGAAATTCCTTGCCCGCAATCCCATACGTCGACCCATACCCGGTCTTCCGCCTCCCGGACCCGGATGCCGATCGTCCCGCCGTCCGCTCCGTAACGAAGGGAATTGGTCAGCAGGTTGTTCATGATTCTCTCGATGCTCTGCCTGTTTCCCCAAACGTAAACGTCCTGCTGCGGAAATTCCAGCTGCGGCGTGAGCTGCTTGAGTTGAAACTGGTGGTAGAAGGAGAGGACAGCCTCCTGGATTCGCTCGACAATCTGAATTCTCTCGGACTCCGGCGCGTCGTCGTCGGCTTCTAATTTGGACAGCTCGAAGAAATCCCGAATCAAAGCGTCCAGCTTGTTCCCCTTGTTTGCGATAATTCGGAAATACTGTTGCCGTGCGGTTTCCGTCAAAGACTGATCTCGCTGCATAACTTCCACATATCCCATGATTGCCGTCAGCGGGGTTCGCAAATCATGGGAGAGATGGGTAATCATCTTTTTACGTTCGGCTTCCAGCAGGTTAAGTTTCCCCATGCTTTGCTGTAAGTCGTCAATGAGCCGGTTTATGCTGCCCCCGAGCTCGTTCAAAGCAGGTATCGCGCCGGGGAGGCGCACTCTTTGATTAATGGCGCCCGCACGTATCTCTTCGATACGCGCGGTCATCCGCGTCAATTGTCGCTTCATGTGGCACTGCCGGTAAACAAGCAAGCTGCTTACCGCCAGCAGGAAAACGAGAATCAGGATGTACCCCGGCATCAGCTCGTCGCCTCCCCAAGCTTGTACCCGATTCCCCACACGGTTTGAATATAGATTGGATTTGACGCATCCGGCTCGATTTTCGTGCGAAGTCGTCGGATGTGGACCATGACGGTATTCTCGTCGGAAATCGGATCCTCCTTCCAGACGGCCTGGAATATTTGCGACTTCGTGAACACCCTGGAAGGATAGCTCAGAAACAGCTTTAAAATATCGAACTCTTTGGCTGTCAGCGTCTTTTTGCCGGTTCGGGAAGAGACTTCGTAGGTGTGCAGGTCGATCGCAAGCTCGCCATGGGTCAGCACGGAAGGAGAATGATCGTTCGGATGATTGTTGAAGTAAACGTAGCGCCGAAGCATGGCCTTGACTCTGGCGGACAATTCACCGAGGCCGAAAGGTTTCGTTAAATAATCGTCCGCCCCGAGTCCTAGACCGATGATCTTATCCACCTCTTGCCCTTTGGCGGATAAGATGAGCACCGGCATGTTATGCGTTTCGCGCACGCGGCGGAGCACCTCGTAACCGTCAATCTCAGGCAGCATCAGATCCAAAATCAGGAATTGGAAAGGAATTTGCCTGATTAAACGGATCGCCTCCTCCCCCGTATACGCGGATGTCGTTTCATAACCTTCTTTACGTAAAAAATCGACCAACAGGTCGTGAACTTCCAAGTCATCTTCGGTAATAAGAATGTGTGATGCGATCATACTCACTCCTCGGCACAAGAACGGATACAGCTATCATATCGTGTTTTTGCACTTGCGGAAAGTTCATTGCTCTCCGTAAAAACGAACTCGCCCAATGTCCAAAAGCCCCTTTGCGTCGTTCCGTCGGAATTGGTCTTGACACCGTATCCATGCTGAAGATTGTCCTGCCAATTGCCTTCAAATGTTGTTCCGTCGTTCCATTCGTAAACCCCTTTTCCCTCAAACAGCCCGTCTCTCCATTCTCCGCGATAACGGTCGCCGTTTGCATACTCCTTTATACCAAAACCGTGTTCACGATCCTTGTACCATTGACCTTCATATTTGGTCCCGTCTGACCAACGGTAGACCCCTTTCCCTGATTTCATTCCATTACGAAATTGTCCTTTATAAGTCTCATCTGCGTCCAATTCAATGTAAAATGCTTCCTCCTCCTTATCGATCCAGTTCCCTTCCGTAATCTTATTATCGATATGAAGGATGGATTTAGTTTCCTTCGTTTGATCTTCGCGATCGGACAACGAATTTACCATTGTAGTTTGAGGTTTAAGCACTAGAGGTCCTGAATTAAATTGGTCGTTCACGTAGGTTTTCATATACCAGGACATAAAGTCATGAATGTTCATCATCAGCTTTTCGATTTGACTTGCGTCAATAAACAGAGCGCTTTCTCTCGAATCTGCATATTCCAGTTGTTTCAACATGTACTCCAAGTAATTTGGCAATATTTCGATATTTAGGATTGCTTCAAGATTCAATAACGAGTCTGTACTATCGATTTCCGCCCGTTCATTTATCAGAATCTTTCTGACGAGCAATCTTGCAATTTCTTTCAAATGCTCCAAAGCGATAACATAGTCCTCGCCTATTACTCGATCCGCCTGATCGGCAAGGATGTAAATGTCCGGCAATTCTTCTTCAAACGCTTTAAAATTCAATTGCATTACCTCCTGAAGATCGATCTGCTCAAATGATCTCACATTCGTTATTGATCATAATATTTATCTTTAATAGAATTATATATAATAATTTTTATAGTTTAATCTAGATTTTATTATTTTTATTTCCTTGCCATGCGTATTAAACTAAAACCGAACCCCACAACCTAAGGAGGCCGACAAAATGGCTAAAATATTGATCGTTGTCACGAATCATTCCGAAATCAAAGTAGGCAGAGCGACAGGGATTTGGTTATCGGAATTTGCCGAAGCCTATGCAGCATTTGAAAGCCAAGGTTATGAGATTGTTGTCGCCAGCCCCCTCGGAGGAAAAGCCCCGGTTGATCCGGGCAGTGTCGATCCCCATACGCCAAATCACATGTTGGAAGCACAAAAACATCTTGAATACACAGTTGCGTTAGACTCGGTATCCGAAAACCAGTTCGACGCCATTTTCCTTCCGGGCGGACACGGCACAATGTTTGATTTGCCGAATAGCACAAAGCTGCAACAGCTTTTGCGTCAATTCTATGAAAACCACAAAACAATTGCCGCCGTTTGCCACGGTCCTGCCGGGTTGGTCGGGGTAAACTTGTCGAACGGTCAACCGTTGATCGCAGGAAAAAGAGTTAACGCCTTTACGAATCTGGAAGAAGAATTGACATCGCTTGGAGCAGATTTGCCGTTTTTGCTGGAAAGCAAAATTCGCGAACTAGGAGCGATTTATGTCGCAGCTCCGAATTGGTCGAGTCACGTTGAAATGGATGGCAACTTGATTACGGGTCAAAACCCCCAATCTACGGTCGCTGTGGCTGAGGCTGTTATTCGGAAGATTAGTGGGTGAATGAACTTTCATAAATCAGATCTAAACTGTATACGTGAAATGGCCCAATCTCTTGCTCAGCAAGAGGTAGGGCCTTTCCAAATACACAGAATCAGCTCTGACTTGGTACTGTGCCATTTATTGGGCTCCCTTTAGCAAATTCATAAAATGAATAACATCAGGCAAATATTTATTTTTTGCTTGATAGGCAAAAAACAGCTCATTTTTAACTGTATAATCCCCCCAAATAACTTTTGCCTTCGATTCGTTCATCGAATTCGTTACTAAATATGTTGGAAGCATACTAACTCCTACACCGTTTTCAATTGCCTTTAGAATTAAATGCAAATTAGGAATAATATGAATGGGTTTGATGACAGGGCGTTTTTTGAAGTACTCTCTCCAAAACCTTCTGATAATGGGTAAGTCTACCCCGTAGCTTATCCAGTTTTGCGCTATTAACCAATTCTCAATTCCCATTAATGTTTGGGTCTCTGGCAATTGCAGATGTCTCGGAGCCACAATAACAAATGCCTCTTCGCATAATTTCACATATTCGATTCCTGGTGACGTATACTTTTTTGAAGTAATGACGATATCAACCTTCCCTTCCTTCAGGAACTCTAAAAGTTCATCTGCAGTTCCAAAATGAGTTACTGTGCAGGTTTTATAATCTTGTAAATGATTGAGAATATTCTCATAGTAGTATTCAATAGCCGAACCGATTCTTAATATGGAAAGTGTAGGTGAAGTCGCCGTTTTAAAACTAATTGTTGCCTCTTCTAAAGATTCTATAAGAGGAGCCAATTGAGAGTATAATTCCTTTCCCCTTTCTGTCGGGATCATTTTTCGGGCAGTTCTTGTAAACAATGGTTCTCCCACCTCCGCTTCTAACGCAGCCAGATGCTGACTCATGGCAGGTTGCGTCATGATCCTTGTCTTCGCAGCTTCAGAAACGGAATTGTATTTATAAATATAAATAAAACTTCGATACCACTCAAAATCTATCATAGGAAGCAACCCCTTACTCCTACCATGTGATCTATAAGTAACCCGTTAAACGCGTTCTCTTTATTCATCCTACCCCAATGCGAGCCGTTAATTCAACGGTTGACCAGCAGGCTGCGCGTTTGATCTGCACTCAAAGTCCAAATCATTTGCATACACAACTTTCCAGCGGGCATATTAAGGAGGAACTGGAGGGTAGTTTAATGCGTGCGGAGGAGAAGGTTCTTTCATCGGATCTTGCAGTGAATGAGTCGATTGTTCGGGATTTACTCCATGATTCGTCTGACATGGTGTTTCGGAAACTTCAAGTGGACGGTCAATCCCTACTGTTCGTATACGTGGAAGGCTTATGTGATACGAATCTGGTGGAACAAATTATTTTGAAACCTCTTTTATACCAAGGATTTCCGGACGATTGCCGCGATGGATCTTCCCTTGCTCGGACATTTAATCGGTTGTTGCTTCCGGTATTGAGAGTATCTTCGGCCGGGAAAGCAAATGAAGTTGTCGAGAAAGTTCTGACGGGCCATGTAGCCCTTCTTGCCGAAGGAGAATCCGAAGCACTGCTTGCTGACTTCCAACACTACCAACAGCGCGGTGTCGAAGAGCCCGCTTCAGAATCTGTCGTGCGAGGTCCGCGAGACGGCTTTACCGAATCTTTGCGAGTGAATACGAGCTTGATCCGAAGGCGGCTCTGCACCCCCAACTTGGTCAATAAGTCGTTTCAAATTGGAGAGAAAACCGGTACAAAAGTAGAAATTTTATACATAGACGGGGTTGCAAAACCTTCCATCGTTGAAGAAGTCATTCGACGTATCGGTCATATCCGTGTTGATGGAATACTGGAGTCGGGATATGTTGAGGAACTGATCGAAGACACACCGTATTCTCCCTTTCCCCAGATTCAGAATACGGAACGTCCGGATGTGGTCTGCGGTGCGCTTTTGGAAGGCAAAGTGGCCATCGTCACAGCGAATACGCCTTTTGTACTCATCGTGCCTATGACCTTTTGGTCCGGCCTTCAAGCTTCGGAAGATTACTACGAGCGAGCCATTTTCACAACGCTAGTGAGATGGGTCAGGTACTTCATGTTCCTGATCGCCCTATTGCTTCCGTCCATTTACGTCGCGCTGACCACATTTCATCCGCAGATCATTCCTACGGTCCTCCTGATCAGCATTGCGACAGCAAGAGAAGGCGTGCCCTTCCCTGCCGTCGTGGAAGCGCTCATGATCGAATTGATGTTCGAGGCCTTACGTGAAGCCGGCATTCGGCTACCAAAGATGATTGGGTCTGCGGTCAGTATTGTTGGCGCTTTGGTCATCGGTCAATCCGCTGTAGCAGCGGGCATCATCTCAGCTCCAATGGTCATTGTAGTGGCTACGACGGGCATTGCTTCCTTCGGTATACCTCGCTACAATCTGGGTACCGCGTTTAGGATTCTCCGTTTTCCCATGTTATTGTTGGCAGGATTTATAGGGATTTACGGCATTCTGATCGGTTTAACTGTGATCCTCATTCATTTGTCTTGCTTGCGTTCATTCGGCGTACCCTATCTCACGCCCGTCACACACAAAAAAACAGGCTATTTCAAAGATCTGCTCCTTCGTGCACCGAGATCGAGCTTGTATCGTCGCCCCGAAAAACGCGACAGAGCTTGACGACCATCGTATCCCCTGATGTTCTGCAGCCTACTTTTCCAAGAAAAGGTGACAGCTCTTGTATCGAAAATTCGGAATAGTCCTAGCGATCTTGCAGCTATTCACGACCGCATGCTGGGATCAGCTTGAGCTGAACGACCGTGCCATCTGGATGGGCTCCGGCATTGACCGGAACGAGAACGGAGATATCGTGCTAAGCGGTCAAATTCTGATTCCCGGCCACCAGGGGGGAGCCGGCGGAGGGGCAGGAAGCGACAGTTCCCCCGGCAAAACGGGCTATTTTGTCGTTTCGGGAAAGGGTAAAAATGTTAGTCAAGCCGCTGCCAATTTTCAGGGAAAACTTTCCCGGCAGGTGTTTCCCGGCCATCGCAGGGTGATTGTTCTCGGGGAGCAATTCGCGAAGGAAGGCGCCGCCGATATGTTGGACGAGCACTTCCGAAATCCGGAAGTCAGATTGCGCACGGATATCTTCGTCGTAAAAGGAAATACAGCCGGGCAACTCCTTCAATTAGAGTACCCGTTGGAAAAGGTCCCTTCTATTGGAGCTTTTAAGGAATTGGAGCATGCCAGTGGCATGAAACAGATGACGTTCATGAGATTTCTGAGAGCCGCTAGCAGCGATGGCATCAGCCCGGTATTGCCCGTCATTTCGATTGACGAGACAGACGATGGAAAACTGGGGTCAACGAGTAAACAAACATTTCAGATAGACGGTTTGGCCATTTTTGATGATGAAAATTTGAGGCTAAAAGGGTTTATCCGTTCAGAAGAAGCCATGAATGTGAATTGGATAACGGGTATGTTGAGCCGCACAACGGTTACGGCGCTCGTTCCAAAACCTCAAGGGAATGTCAGCCTGCATCTCTCGCGAATAGGACGCAAAATACAGCCGGAAGTCAAAGACGGTAAACTTACCTTTCACGTCCTGCTGTCCGGTAAAGGAGTCATTCGCGAGAACCAAACCCGGTTGGATCTTCGCGATCCCGTTAACGTCAAGCTAGTCAAGCAAACACTGGAATCAGAAGCGGCAAATACAGCGGAACAGATCATTGCCAAAATGCAGAACATATACCGCGAGGATATTTTTGGATTCGGTGAAATCCTGCATCGAAAAGAACCTTCAGAATGGAAAAAATGGAAATCGAACTGGAATGACCATTTTGCAGAAGCCGAATTCGACGTGAGAGCGAACTTGACGATATCCCAAATAGGACTAGTGGGCCCCGGCTTGCATTGGCGGGAGGAGGAAACGACCCCATGAACACACCCAAAATCTCTACTAGTCAACTGTTTTGGATGACGTTCTCGAATGAGATTGCAATGACTTTGTTCGCAACCCAATCCCGTGTCATCCAAATGACAAAGCAAGACGCCTGGATGTCTTTTCTGATTGGGGGCCTTATCGCTTGCGGAATTACTTTTCTAATAGTGACGGTGACCCGTCTATATCCCGCACAGACACTCGTGGAATTCAGCAGAACGATTCTCGGCAAGTGGTTCGGAAAAGTGGTGGTCGTACCCTTTTTTGTTGCGTGGATCTTTGTCTCGAGTACCATTCTTCGCCAGTTCTCTGATTTTTTCCAGATGATCATGTATGACCGAACCCCTACAATTGTACTGATGCTTATGATGATGGTTATTGTGGTAGTCTTGGTTGGGGCGGGAGGAATCGAAGCGATTGGGCGCTGCAGCCAATTGCTTGGTCCCGTCATCATGGCTATCATTATTATGACTATTTGTTTGAGCTACAAAAATTTCGAATTCGATCAACTCCTCCCCCTTTATACAGATTCGGGGATCAAGGCCATTATTCAGGGAAGCCTTGCGCCTGCCTCGGTACTAGGAGACACCCTATTCCTTCTGGTATTGACGAGCTTCATGGACAATCCGAGACAAGGAACAAAAATCACATTGTGGTCCGTTGCGACCGGTTCTGTCCTATGCTTTGCGCTGACCTTGACGGCTCTGTCGATCTTCGGTCCTTCGTTGGCTTCCAAAATGCTGTTTCCGACTTTTGAGATGATGCGGTATGTCTCCTTATTGGAATTCATCCAAAACATCGAAATCTTCTCGTCCGTTATATGGTTCTTCAGCGTGTTTATCAAATTGAGCGTCTATTTATTCACGGCAAGCTACGGGATTTCCCAATGGTTAGGGTTGAAACCTTGGACGCGTTCAATCTGGGTGATTGCACCGGTCGTGTTTCTTCTCGCGTGGATGCTTCCCTATACCGGGCTGTTCGCTTTCCAAATCCAGCTCCAACTGGGTGTCCGATATATGCTGCCAACCGTGTTGATTGGTATCCCTTTGTTGTTGTGGATAGTTGGAACTGCTCGTCAACGTTTTTCAATAAATCGATAGGGACCCGATGCCAACGGAACGCTCTGGGAAAAGGGAGCCCATATAAATAAGCCATCCGATCGAATCGATCTGAATGGCTTATTTATTTTGTGGTGTACTTAAATTTATTGTGTTGAACGTGCGAGTCGTCGGTTTTGACCCCTCCAAGAAATCCAGGTAAACAATATTCCAAAAGCGGTAACAATCGCGGCCACCCAAGGAACTGCTACAAGACCTCCCCCAATTTTTTCTTCAATCACAAGTCCGCCAATATATGCACCTAATGCATTCCCTAAGTTGAACGCCGCAATATTTAATGTTGAAGCCAGTGTAGGAGCTTCTTTGGCCGTATTCAAAATATTCAATTGCAGTCCAGGTACAGTTGCAAATCCAGCTATCCCCAGAACCAGTATGGTTACTAACGAAAGGACTTTAAACTGGTCAGTCCACGTAAATAACGCTAATACCAGTGCTAATATTATGAGGATACCGGTAAGTGATCCCATCAAATACTTATCCGCAAGCTTCCCTCCAACGATATTTCCGACTGCAGTTCCAATACCGAATAGTACCAAAATATAAGGAACCGCATTTGATGAAAAGCCAGTTACATCCACCAATATCGGTGCAACATAAGTGAATGCTGTAAACACGCCGCCAAATCCAAATACGGTCATCAAGAGTGCTACATGAACCCTAGGTTTTCTTAAAACGCTTAGTTCTTGTTTTAAACTGGTCTGGGAGGATTTAACTTTCGGTACTAATAACAAAATACCGATTAATGCAATAATACCTATACCTGTAATGGTCCAAAAAGTCGATCTCCATCCAAAGGCTTGACCTATGAAGGTTCCAATCGGGACGCCCAGTACATTCGCTAAGGTTAGTCCTACAAACATAATGGCTATTGCACCCGCACGCTTTTCTTTCGGTACAATATCGGCAGCAATAACAGAACCAACACCAAAGAATGAGCCATGAGTTAAAGCTGCTAAAATACGTGAAATCATGAGTACCGAGTAATTTTGAGAAAGAGCTGAAATTGCATTTCCCACTATAAAAAGAACCATTAATATAATTAACAGCTCTTTCCGTTTCATTTTACTCGTTGCTACTGTAATAAATGGAGCGCTTATCGCAACAGCTAACGCGTAACCCGTAACAAGCAATCCGGCCGAAGAAATAGATATTTGTAAGTCGGAAGCAACCTCCGGGAGCAAGCCCATTATGATAAACTCAGTTAATCCAATAGCAAATGCTCCAATTGTCAGTGCATATAATGCAGCATTTCCACTTTTCTTTGTAGAAACCGTTGATGACAAGATAAGCAACCCCCTGGTTTATTATTGTGATCTCTAGGTTATTCTAAGCTCGCATTATCTATAAAACAAATTAGTTATTTTAAAGAAATATATAAATAAATTTATGATTTTATATAAACGAGATCACCACTTCACAACAGACACATCCATATCATCTCCATAATCCAGGAATTGAGTCGCAGCTTGGGATGTAGCGTTCCTTCCGCTCGCTCCCCCGCCTTCCGATTCGGGCACAGTCTAGGAACGGCGCTGTTAATAAAGCTAGCCGTATCAAAGTTTATCCCATCTGCATATCATAGGGAATCATTCGTCTAATAAAAAGGAGCGGATTTACAGGTGCCAACCGATGGAGTCAAAATCGACGTAGTCATTCCGGCTATCGCCAAAGACTTGGGTACACTTCCCCACGTGATCGACGGTGTAAGGAAGCATGTGATGCACCCGATCGGCCGCATCTTCGTAGTGGCACCCGGTGACGAGAAAATTAAAGCGGTCTGCAAACGCAAAGGCTGTACGTTCGTCCACGAAGGCAGCATCCTCCCTCTGCGCAAACAGCATATCGTCTACCGCTCCAAGAGATGGGAAAGATCCGGTTGGTTGTACCAGCAGCTGCTGAAGCTGGGGAGCAGCTCCATCGTAGGGCAGCGCCGTTATCTGGTCATGGATGCCGACACGGTGCTCATCCGCCCTCACCGGTTCGTCGAGGACGGCAAACACGTGTTTTATTGCCGAAACTGGAGTCAGCCGGAGTATTTCGCCACATACCGCAAGCTGCTTGGCAAAAAAGCTCCTCGCCCCCGTTCCTTCGTGACGCACTACATGTTGTTCGACAAGACGAAGCTCCAGTCGCTCAAACAGAAGATCGAAGCCCGGCATGGAACGAAGTGGTACCACGCGATCATCCAAAGCATAAACCGAAAAAAACAATTCGGATTTTCGGAATTCGAGACTTACGGCAATTATGTATACTCGGGCAGTCCCGGTAAAGTCCGCTTGAAGAGCGCGCTGAATAAAAGCCTGTTTACCAGTCCGGCCGCTTTGTCCGATTCGAAGGTTCGGAAGCTGGGGCTCAGCTACCGTTCGCTTTCTTTTCATAAGCGAAAAGGCTATATCCGGAACGGCGGGAATTAAGCAAAGCGGAAAAGCCTCTCCAAACAAACCTGACCGGGCTTCTTAACATTATAAAAATCCCGTCACCACGGCAATCGCGGTGACGGGATTGTTCTATTTCGAATATGCTGCTCGCTGCTACAAATCCCCTTCGCTGGCCCACGTATCGGGCGTGCCGGGGGCGGTCAGCGTAGCTCCTTTGGCCCATGTGTTGCCGGACCAACGGCAATCGATGGCAGCGTGCTCCCTCCGAAATGGCATCCGCTTACGCTACCTTTGACAGCTCCGCGCCCCCGAACACGTTCCGGCTTACGGCGGGATTGCCGTGCGGCTCGAACTCGCTGCCGGTGATCGACACATGGTCGCCGGTCGTTCCGAGATGGATGTTGGCCAGCAAAGAGCCGTCCTTCTTCTGCCCTCCGCTCAGAAATCTCGACCGGTCTATACGGATGGAATCCGCCCTGCTGCCGGACAACAGAATATCGGCTCCATAGTCCTCAATGCTAATAAATGCCGCAACCGCTCCGTTCCGTTCCGAATACGTTCCTTACCGCTTGCAAGTAAGCCGTGCCATGCACGGTATCCGGCTCCAGATAGCTGCCTTCCGTCCATTCGTTCCAGGCGTTGATCGTGCATAGCACCGTGCCGGCATCGTTTCTCCGCTCCAGAAACGCCTTCGCTTCCCGAAGCGCCAGCTCGAATTGCTCAGGAGTATTGTCGCCTAGCAGAGGCATATACGGATACCCCAAGTTATCGAATCGGTCCGACTGAATGGTCCTCGGGGAACTATCCCACCCCATCGTTACGTTCGGATAATAAGGGAGATCGTATTGACCGGATAACGTTTCCATCGTTTGCTTCGATTTTTCGCGAATGGTCGCATAACGCGTTTCCGGAAATGTCTCCAGCTTATGATGATGAATCCATACGTAGGAGGCAACCGAATCAAAGCCGAGCGTGCGGAGCATATGGGCCGGGTTCGTCACTTCCTTCTCGCCGGGCAATAGCTGCACACCCCAAACGACCGCGTTCAAATGAAGCTCGCCGAGTCCCGCCTGGCGCACCATGTCCCGGAATTGCCCGAGTGCCTCCCTCGTCTCGTCGATCGATCCAAGACCGGCAACCAAACTCATCAGCTCGTAGACGGAAAAGTACAGCTTCCCGTCCACCCGAAGGTAAGACGGGTGGCTGAAATAGGTGTGGACGATGTGCTCGCATGCCGCGAGAAACGCATTCTTCGAAACCGCTCCCGACGCAAGCGTCTTATACGGCCGGCTCCGTGTAGCCGGGTGAATGTCCTGCCAATCGTGATTCGCCCACATCAGGGCGAACTTCAGCTTATCGTTATTGGCCGCCTTCAGAAAGCCTTGTTCCAGGGCCCGCTGCAAGAATGGACCGTCCTCATACCAATACCAGTCGAATAGGAACGCATCGATTCCATGGCTTGCGGCGGCATCGATCTTGTTGCCCATTACGAGCGGGTCGGATTCGTCCTCATACCCCCAGAGCGGCTCTTTCGGCTGAACGTGTCCGGGGAAACGGGGAGTCGCCTTTCGGACGAGCTCCCATTCGGTCCAACCGGCTCCATGCCACTTTGCGTTTCTCGGGTCGGGATGATAATTCGGGAAGTAGTAAGCCGCTACTTGGATGCTGCTGCGTGGTTTCATGGATTGCGTCCGCCTTCCTGCCGTTCTCAAGGAACAAGCTCAAACAGTTGGATTTCGTTTAGTCCGGCCCATCCCGACGACGCCGTTACCGTTACTTGAACATACCGGATCGGAATGCCGGAATCGAAATATTTATAATCGACGTGACTCATGTTCGCGTTCGCATACGTTTGTACGGTTTCCCAGTGGATTCCATCCGGCGACACTTTCACGTCCGCGGTTTCCGCATAGCCTACCTTCAGCAAAACGCCTAAAGCGCGGATCGTATGGCTGCCCTGCAAATCGATCTTGTACGTCGATGGGGAACCGGCTGTCGCCGCCGCATTTTTGAATGCCGAGCTGCCGTACGCGATGTTCCCGTCCAGCGCTCCTTGCGGACCGGTCGCCGGATTGTTCGGGTCCGTATATTGCATATCCGTCGTCACCGTAATCGCGGAAGACCGGACCATTCCCGCCAAATCCATCTTGACGCCGAAATCCCCTTCGAAATCGCCGATCTTGGAATACGTGCCGCCAATCGTCTGCTTCTGCGAATCGTAATAGACGGTAAACAAAACGTCGTCCTCCAACAAAACGGTGGATGAATAGCCCATATCGGACGTTTGCTTGTTCGAGTACAACAGCCGGCTTTGCGAAGCGTTCCAAGCTTCTCCCAGATGACCCATCCTAACCACGACCGGACGGCCGCCGATCGGGTGCTGATATTCGCTCCACGCTTGGAATATTCGATCGTCTCCGGGAATACGGAACAGCTCCGGGGCGTGCATTTTGACATCCAGCTTGACGGGAGGATCCCACGAGACGCCATAATCGTAAGAATTCGCTTCGTAAGCCAGATTGTCCGCGGATGATGCCCGAATGAGCCCGCGAATGTGTCCGTTCTCCAGTTCGGCGATCGCCTGTTCCACCAGATGGCTGCCGTACGAATAGCCCATGACCGTTTCCGACGAGGACGGCCATGTCGCCCCTTGATCGGTGCTCCGCACGACGGTAGCTTGCTGATTGCCGGAGCCGGGGCCGTATAGCGGGATAAGCAGATCGCCGTTCGACAGCTCGATGATTTTGGACGAAGTCGCCGCCCACGGCATGTTCGTCCCTACCGTGACCGTACTCCCCCAAGTGGCTCCGTTATCCGTACTGCGGATAACCCGGACATCGATCGGTCCCCCGTTGTAGGTGAACCACGAGACGAGAAGCGTCCCGTCCGCCAAAGCGGCAATCGAAGGATCGCGGTCGTCGTAGGTTGTGTCAATTACCGTTTGCGCCGCGCCCCAAGTAGCTCCACCGTCCGTGCTCCGCTTCATCATGATTTTGCCGTTGCCGCCGACATGGCTGTCGGACCAGTAGTAGACGACGAGCAGATCGCCGTTGCCCGCTTTGACGATATCGGGAAAATACGGCTGGAGGCTGCCCGAGGCCCCCGCTACCGTAACGTCGGATAAGTTCGTATGCCGCACCTCGGCGAGCGCCGTACCTGCGGGAGTAAGAAGAACAACGAATAACCATAACGAAACCGCAGCCGCGACAAACGAAACCCGTTGCATGAAAGCCGCCTTCATTCCGATTCCTCCTCGTTTATTCCGATTTAGATACCCGGTCAATACATGAGCGTACGGTTCGAGCTTATTCATTGAACTTCCAGAATCGTTCCCGCGATATACCGGTGCCGTTCGCCCGGCTCGGAATAGTAGTACATGACGAGCACGCGGCCGTCTTCCAGTTGAACGGCGCTCGTGTAGCCGATATCCGAGCCGTGTCCGTCCTCGCGAAGCACCACCTCTTCCGCCTGCTCCACCCCCTCGCATTCGGCATTCAGGACGAGAGCCCGGATGCCGAATGGGCGGAACCGGTAGCCGTAGCTAAGAAGCACCCTCCCGTCCGCAAGCCGGAGCGCATGAAAAGGGCTCGGCGAATAAATCGGATGCCGGACCGGGCGGCTCCAAGTAAGCCCTCCGTCAGCCGATTCGGCCGTCACGAGCGGAAAAGCCGCTTGACCGTCCCCCGGCTCGGGCTTGCTTTTGTGGCAGCGGGTGAACAGGACCAGCTTACCGGACGGCGTGCGGTATAAGTTCGGTTCGAAAAAACCGTAGCCTTCCTCGGGAGCGATCTCGGCATGTACCGACCATGTTTTGCCGAGATCGTCCGTTCTCCCTACCACAACGCGCCATAAGCCGTCCGCATGACCGTAGAACGGAGCCAGCAAGGCTCCGTCATCCGTCTCGACGCAGTTGCCGCGAATAAATACGTTCTCGATTCCGACGGCAACCGGACGGTCCCAGGTTTGCCCCCCGTCTGTCGAACGCACCGTATAACTGCCCACCGGTTTGGCTATCCACTTGTCGAAGACCGGATGGGTATAATCGGCTCGATCCTCCGCATCGGCACGGTCCGCGACTTTCCACATGAACAGCGTTGCCAATAACGTGCCATCCCGAAGAACGTTCAAGCAAGGATCCTGCACGCCGCAAAAAAAATCGTCGTACAGCACGGAAGGTTGGCCGCTCCATCCGGTTCCGTCCCGGGATACGACAATCGCCGCTTTGGACGACGGGTCGATGTGCTCGAGTCCATACGTATCGAGACGGTCGGGCGCTTGCCGGAATGCGGCGACGAACCCGCCGTCTTTGTTTTGCACGACACTCGGAAACGTATTGTACTGCTCATCCTTGTACACGACAATATGTCGGATTGGTTTAATGGTCATAAGTGCCGCTCCTCTTCAACCTGCGTTGTGCTTCGCGCCAGACCGGGGCCGATAAGGCCCGCGCATTGACGTAAACGCGAACAGGACTTTACTCGGTCTGCCTGGTCTGCCTGGTCTGCTGATCTACTTGGCCTTCTCCGCTTTGATCGCGTTATTCGCCTTCTCCTCCGCTTCGCGCAGCGCTGTGTTCAAATCCTGCTTCTGCAGGACATTTGCTTCCAGCGCCCCTTGCAGCTGGTTGCGCGCCAAGTTGTTGAACTTCGTGAACGCGGACGCCTTCGCGTATTTGCCGGGCAGCATTGCTTTAACGTTTTTCCCTTTATACATGGCGGTCTCCTGTCCGAACGAATTGCGCAGCGTCTCGTTCGTCAACGCGGTCGGGAACTGGCCCTGCTTCACCATCGGCAGCTGGTACTCCTCGGAAGCCAAATAAGCGATTACCTCGAACGATTGGTCCCGATGCTTGTTCGTCGTCGTGATGTAGAAGGAAATCGGGTACGGCTGCGGACCTACCCCCGGCAGCTCTTTGAATTCGGGGAATTGCGCCATGTCCCAATTCATGCCTTCCAGTTCCTGTCCGGTCAGCAGCGTGCTGACGGGCATCCACATGGCCAGCGACTTTTCCTTCGTAAACATGACTCGCTGCTGGGCGGCTCCCAGCTTCTGCTGATTCGGCTGAACGCCGTCCAGCTCGTAGAAGCGGGAAATGTTCGACGTCATCTTATTCCACTTCGCGTCAGCAAACGACGACGTCTCCGTCGCCGGATCGACCATATTGAGCGAGAATTGGTTACGCACCATCAAATGCTGGAACGATACCATAAAGCCGTAATATTGCTGATTGCCGTCCTTGCGGGTCACCTTCTTCGCGAGGTCATACAAGTCGTCCCATGTCATGTTGTCTTTCGGGTAAGGCACCCCGAACTTGTCGAAAATGTCTTTGTTGTAGTAAATCGGCGACGGCGACATCAGGGTCGGAAGCGCATACATCCCTCCTTTGGAAATTTCCTTCATCATGTCGACCGACACCGGATCGATTTTGGTCAAATCGTATTTGTACTTTTGAACGAGCGGCATAATATCGGTTTGCATGCTGTACTTGTTGATAACGTCGTTAAACATTCCGCTCGATGCGAAAATAATATCGGGCGCCTGGCCTGCCGAGATCAAGTCCTGCACTTGCGTAAGCTTCGTGTACGGAGAAAATTTCGGCGTTACGTTCGGGAATTTCTTCTTGATCGGCTCGCCGATCTCCTTCATAAACCGCTCTTCCGTGTAGTCCGATACCCCGTCGTAAAACACTAGCTCGACCGGTTCCTTACTGACGACCGTTTCTTTATTCTCGTCCGTCCCCGCCTTGTTGCCGACTTGGGCCTGCCCTCCTCCGTCCGAGCATGCGGCCAGCAGCAGCGAGCCGGCGATCAGCATTATCGAGCTTTTTTTGTTCATATTCATCCTACCTTTCCTAGTTGCCCCCGATATTCGTTGCGGTATTGTCTCATGCAATAACACTATTTTGCCGTTTCTTGAACCGTTTGCGCCTCCGCATCAAGGAAGCGGTTTCATTTTGTGGAGATTATCATTGCTATATCCAGAATATCCGTTACAATGGTTCTTAACAATACAACGAAATTTCGAAAAGGGTGCATTATTTTGCGCTTCCCTCATGAACCGTTGGAACGTCAGTCGTTCTATACACGGTATTTGACCCCGATGTCGGACAGCCTTCGCCTGATCGCCATCGGCTGGGAGTACGTCGATTCTTCCTCGTACCGGTGGGACGGCTTGAAGCGGCAGGCCGAAGACGGAGCCGTTTTTCAATTCACCTTGTCCGGCCAAGGCGTCATCCGTTATCGGAACCGGGAGTACGTCGTACCGAAAGATTGCGGTTTTCTATGCACCGTTCCGGGCGATCACGTCTACTACTTCGACGAGAATGACGGAAACTGGGAGTTTCTATTCATCGCCGTTCAGGGCGAGGATGCGATTCGCCACTGGAACTCGCTCATCCAGCTGTTTGGACCCGTCATTTCGTTCCAGGACCACCCCGAACCGATGTTATGCATAAGCAGACTGTACGCCCATATTTACAATAATCGGGACTTCGACAAATTCGCCATCTCGTCGGAGCTGTACCGGTTCGTCATGGAAATGCAGCGAATCGCCGAAGGACGCAAGGTCGTCCAGATGGAACATACGCCCGAGCCGATCCGCCGATCCATCCAACTGATGCAGTCCCAATACGCCCTGCCGCTCACGCTGGAAGAATTGGCCGCCAGCGCCGGCATGTCCCGGTATCATTTCTGCCGCACGTTTCATATGAAAACCGGCCTGCAGCCGATGCAATATTTGCGCAAAGTCCGCATTGAGAAAGCGTCCGCCCTGCTCAGCCAAACCCGCAAAACAATCGAGACGATCGCCCGCGATACCGGCTTCGAAGGAAGCAGCTATTTCATTCGCGTATTCAAGCTGCTTGTCGGCATGACGCCCAACGAATACCGCCAGAGCTGCAGCGCCGCTTCGACGCATTCCTTGCGGATCGAGAAGTAGGGTCCCGAGCGTCGTCCCTCAAAACTCGATCCGAACTTCCGTTACCATCGTTACCGGGTTGTCTTTGGCCGCCTCCGACGTTTTCACCGGGCAAACGACCGTATATAAGCCGACCTCACCGTCCGCTTCTTCGACAGCTGCGGGCAGTTCGTCCACGAATGCTTGGGTCGGCTTCCGCTCGGAGACGAACGAGAAGACGCCGCCATCCTTGAGAAGCACCTTAACCGCGCTTCCCCCATGTTCCGTCTCCAGTACGGCATCGGAAGCGACAAGCTTGTCGGTAAGCCCGATAGCGGTAAACGGCCTGGTTGCGGGCACAATCAGGAACAAAGCCGCTTCGAATCGCGAAAGCCGAAGGGGAACGGTTTCGTCCGTTCGCAGACGGTACGCTTTCTTACGGAACGAATCGTACGCGATGAAGGCCTTGCCGCTCAAGTACGGCACGTCGCCCGGACCTATACACCCCTCCACGTCCTCATCGCCGTCATAGGCATGGAATGCGGCGACAACCCCGGCCTCGCCCGCCTGGTTCCATACTTTGAATGCCCGTGCCGTCTTATGCGGATTGACGGTAAGCCATTCCTCCGTCGGTCGTCCGATTGTCCGGCAACGAACGATTTTGCCGTCGCTGTATATAAGCGGCCGGATGATGTCCGGGTTGGTGCGCCCCAAGCCGTCGCTGAAATAGAGGGGTCCCCCGCTGACCGCGCGCAGCGTCATATGGGGCATCGCATCGTGATGTCCGGTCCAGAACATATCCCAATCGCCCCAATAAAAAGCGCCGTGGTACACGGAATTGTAGGCGTTTTGCAGCGCATGCTCCTTGAAGCCGTCATGGATTTTGGGCAAAAAGTCGTTGCTGCTGCGGGAAACGGAAGACAGCGGTCGATGCCATACGTTTTCCGACGCCATGCCCATGCAGTTGATCATGCAGCCGTCAAAATGCAAGGCGACCGACGCTTCGAGTCCGGCATGCGCGGAATGGGCTATGCGGGCGATCGACTGCTCCCCGCCGAAATACGCATACAGCGAGCTTTGATTGTCCACCTTGACGAAATCGATTCCTTGCCGCCTCAAAGAAGAATGCCACGTCTGCCAAAAGCCGAAGTTCAGCCCCGGATCGGGATGAGGCAGCCATCTACCGCTTCGCGTCCGGTGCACGTACTGCCGCGTCTCGGCGAAAGCTTCTCCCTCCGGATCGATTCCGCCCCAATAGCCGGCCATATTGTGCCACGCCCCTACCCAGCGAATGCCGTGCTCCTCCTTCAAGCGGCGGACGGCGCCTGCCAGCCCTCCGGGGAATTTCTCCTTGTCCGCTCCGAAGCCGTAAAGCTTCCGCTCCCGGACGTCTGACCAGCCGTCGTCGATCATGAACCAGCGGACGGGAAGTCCCAGCCGGTTCAGCTCATCGGCCTTGTCTAGAAGTCCTTGCTCATCCACGTCCGCATAGAAGGCGTCCCAGCTGCACCAGCCTGCATAGTCCAATAAGGCCGGGTAAGCTTTGCCCTCCCTGGCGCTTCCGCCGGCCCCCCGCGAAGCGAATCCTTCAACGGCGCTCTCCTCCGCGAGCCGATACGGGTCGGTGTCCGCGCCTAAAACGAAAGCGACCGTATCGATGCGTTCGTGCCCGGTTTCTCCGGGAGAAACGAGCACGGCCAACCCATCCTCCGACCCGCTCAGATCGGTCCGAAACCGTTCGTCGCAAAGGGGAAGCATATAGCCGTACCCGCTGTCCGTTTTCCACAAAAGCGACTGGGTCCGGGGCGGCAGACGGCGCAAATCCGGATCGAAATGCGGACGCGTCCACCATTCCTTGTGTCTGGACGATGCCAGCACGCCCTGCAGCCCGTCGAGCCGACCGATTCCGATTCGAATCGCTCCGTCTGCGGCAAAAGTCCGCTGGGCATGATACGCCGTAGCGTTGGGGATTTCGGCTTTCACGCGCACCGACAGGAACTTCCCCCGCCGTTCCAGAAGCAGCGAAGCGAAAAGCGTGCCGTGCTTATCCCCGTAGCGGATCCGGAATTCGGAAGACAATGCTCCTCTCCCGTTCCCGTCTTCCGTGTGGTGCGGATCCGTGCGGATCGGCAAAAGCTCGATTTCGCCTTCGCCTGCCAATTCCGCACGGATGCGGATACTGCGCAATACGATGGACGGATCGCCGTCGAACCGGATGGACGATGTTTCTTGATCGAAAACGAACATGTCGGTGTAGTCTCCCTTTTGCCTCAAAAAATCTTATTAGTTTCACGCAATTGCGGTGTGAATCGTCGACAACTTAACCTTATCCGCTATGAGGGAAACGTACAATAGTACGATGTTTCGTTCCGATTGAACTATTTTGCTGCTCGCCGCCACCTGTCAGAACATAAGAAAAGATCGCCAATCTCCCGGCCAAGAGAGCCGGATGAGAGAAGCGATCTTTTCTAAGCTATAACCTGAAAAATCCATGCTTACTCCTCAAAAATCTTCGTCAGCAGCTCGCCGAGCGCCTGAAGCGCCTGCTCCTCCTGCTCGCCGTCTATCTCCAGCGTCACTTCGTCATTTTTCTGTATGCCGAGGGTCAGCATGCTGAGCGAGCTTTTCCCGTTCACTTTCTTGCCGCCCTTGCTCACTTGAATTTTCGCCGGGAAGGCGCTCGCCGTCTGTACGAACACCTTGGTCGGACGCGCGTGAAAGCCAGACGGATTGGATACCGTATAGGTTTCTGTTATCATGTCTCTTCGCTCCCTGTCTTCTGTTGTACGAACTCCCGAATGCGTTGATGGCTGCCGAGAGACAGTGCTTGATCCGCAAAGTCGATCCATTCGCGGCGCGACAGCCGCTGGATCAGTGCCCGCGCCGGCAAGATCGAGCCCGCGCTCATGCTGAATTCATGCAGGCCCAGACCGAGCAGCAGCGGAATCGCCGTCTCGTCGCCAGCCATCTCGCCGCACATGCCGACCCATCTGCCTTCCCGTTCCGCAGCCTGAATGACCATGCGTACGAGCCGAAGAATCGACGGGTGACACGGCTGGTACAAGTAGGACACGTTTTCGTTCATCCGGTCGGCCGCCATCGTATATTGGATAAGATCATTGGTACCGATGCTGAAAAAGTCCGCTTCCTTCGCCAGCTCGTCGGCCGCGAGCGCGGCGGCGGGCACCTCGATCATGATGCCGATCTCGATCCGATCCGACACGGCGATCTGTTCCCCCGCGAGCTTCGCCTTCTCTTCTTCGAGCAGACGCTTCGCTTCCCGCAGCTCTTCGACTACCGCGATCATCGGGAACATGATCTTCAACTGACCGAACACGCTCGCCCGCAGCAGCGCCCGCAGCTGAGTGCGGAACAATTCCGGCTGGCTGAGGCAGAGCCGTACGGCCCGCAGGCCGAGAAACGGATTGCTTTCGGACGGCAGCTTCATGTACGGCAATTCTTTGTCTCCGCCGATGTCGAGCGTACGTATGACGACAGGCTTGTCGTTCATCCGCTCCAGCACATGTTTATACACGCGGAACTGCTCCTCTTCACTCGGGAGCGTGTTGCGTCCCATGTACAGAAACTCGGTGCGAAACAGACCGACGCCTTCGGCACCATTCTCAAGTACCTTCTGCAGATCCTCAACGCTGCCGATATTCGCAGCCAGTTCCACGCGGTGGCCGTCGCGCGAATAAGTCGGCTGGTCGATCAGCCGGCGCAGCTCGGCCCGGCGCTGCTCGTAGGCCGCCTTGCGCGCCTGATACAAGGCAAGCTCCGCCTCCGACGGATCGACGAGGACGACGCCTTCGGAAGCATCCATAACGATCCACGAGCCTGTATTCACGTTCGCCAGCGCTTCGCCGACGCCGACGATGGCCGGCAACTCCAGCGAGCGCGCCATGATTGCCGAATGGGAGGTACGGCTGCCGACCTCTGTGACGAAGCCGAGTACGATACCCGGTTGCAGTTGAGCGGTATCCGACGGCGTTAAGTCGCGGGCAATCAGCACACAGGGCTCGGTAATCGCGGACACGGCGGCATAGGAGACTCCACGCAAACGGCTCATGATGCGGCCGGCCACATCGCGGACGTCGGACGCCCGCTCCCTCAGGAGCTCGTCGTCCATTGCGTTCAACGCCTCGATGAAAAAATGGGATACCTCGTAAAGCGCGAAGGACGCCGTCACACCTTCCTGTTCGATTTTATCGATAACGGCATCTATTAGATCCGGATCGTCCAGCAGCAGTAGATGCGCTTCGAATATTTCAGCCTTCGCCGCGCCCATCCGCTCCTCGGTTTGCCGCCGAATCCGCTCGAGTTCGGTCCGCGCTTCCTCTACCGCTTGCCGGAAGCGTGCGGATTCGATCGAAGCGTCTGCCGCCTTATCAGGAGCGGGCACGTAATGTTCTTCTTGCAAGCGACACGCTTTGGCGATCGCAATGCCGGGCGAAGCGCCAATGCCGGCTAACTGCCAGGCTGCCATGCTAGCCATAGGAATCCCTCCTTCTCAAGATGAAGCGGCGGCCGTAATCGCCTCGTAAGCTTGCCGGATTGCCTCGTGCAGCGGATGCGAGGGCTCGATCGACGTATAGTTGGCAATGGTCCGGCTAAGTCCCAGATTCGCCAAATCCGCCTGGATGTTCGCCGCCTCAGGATCGGATGCATGGTCAAAATGCAGCGCAGCCGCCATCGCCCAAACGAGTCCTTCTACCGGAAGGCCCCGTTCGAACGCTTGCAGCGCGGGACGGACGAGCCGATCGTCCGCCGACAGCTTGCGGATCGGCGAACGGCCCACGCGGGCCACTTCGTCCGTGAGGTACGGATTCACGAAACGTTCCAAAATCTTATCGATATACCGGGCATGCTCCGCGGCATCGAAGCCGTATTTGTCGATGAGCAACGCGCCGGTCTCCTCCATGACGCCACGCACCCGACGACGCAACTCCGCATCCGCCAACGTTTCCTGAATCGTGGCTATGCCACGGAGGTAGCCGAAATAAGCGGCCGCGCAATGTCCCGTATTGACGGTGAACAGCTTCCGTTCGATATAAGGCTCGAGTCGGTCGACATAGTGGATTCCCTCGATACGGCGGAAGCCGGGAAACAGTTGCGATTCGTCTACGACCCATTCGTAGAACGGCTCCACCCGAACCTCCAGCGGATCCTCGTTGTGCTGGATCGGTACGATCCGGTCGACGGCGGCATCGGGAAAGACCGCCATCCGGTTTACCCGCTCCAGCGTCTCCCCGCTCAGATGAGCGAACACCCGCTCCTTCAGCTGCGTGCTGCCGCCGATCGCATTCTCGCAGGCAATCAGCTGCAGCGGAGCGCCGCCGCGTTCCAGACGAAGCTCCAGCCCCCGGGCGATCCCTTCGGCGATATGCTTGAGAACGCCCACACCGACAGCCGTCGTCACGATATCCGCCTGCGCCACCGCCTCGGCAACGGCCTCCAGCTGATTGCCGTGGATCGCCGTCACATGCTCCACCCGGAACGTCTGCTGCTCCGCATTCGCCAACCGTACCGTGTAGGCCCGCTTCTCCTGCAGCAGGCGAACCAAATCGCTGTTTACGTCGGAAAAACAGACCTCGTAGCCCGCCTGCGACAATATCAGCCCGATGAAACCGCGCCCGATATTCCCTGCGCCGAAGTGCAGCGATCTCATCATTCCATTCCTCCTTGGAGAATATCCACCAGCTCTTCGGGTGTGGAAGCGCCCATGATCCGATCGATGTTTTCGTCCTCGGAGAAGAACATCGCCACCTGGGTCAGTATGTCCAGATGCTCACTGCCCGCCGCTGCAATCCCGATCACAATCTGCGCTTTCTCGTCATCTCCGAAGTCGACGCCGCCCGGAATTTGTACGACAGACAGACCAGTGGAGACGATCAACGGCTTGGAGTCCTGCGTCCCGTGCGGAATCGCCAGACCGTTGCCCATGTAAGTGGACAACGTTTGCTCGCGCTCGATCATTTTATCGATGTAGCCGGGCGCTGCATGGCCCGCGTCGACAAGCAATTGGCCGGCCAGCCGGATCGCTTCGAATTTATCCTTCGGTTGTGCATGCAGCTTCACTTTATTCGCAGATAGGATACTCATATGGTTCCTCTCCCTATTTTCCGATTTGTATGTTACTCTTCCGCAAGATTGCGCCCCAGCTTAAACCATGCGGAAAGGGCTTTATTGAAATACCTATTCTGAAATACGCAAATCCTTGACAACGTGCGGCTGCAGGCTACCGGTCTTCCAGGAACGCAGCCAGCTCTTGGGACAAAAATTGCTTAATCTGCTCCTGGCTGCCTTCGCGCAAAAGCCGGATCATCTCGGGCAGCAGGAGGAAGGAGCTGATCTCGCTAAGCACCTCTAGGCTCTCCTTCGACAGCTGCTTCGGACCCAGCATCAGCAGCACCTGCCGGACGCCGGATGGCGCAGAACGGTCGAGCGGCAAATCAACGGACAGCCGGAACAACGTGATCGAGGGGCGACGCACCTCTCCGCTACGAATATGAAAGAGCGCCAAGTCCGTATCCGGGATAATTTGGCTGCTCTGCCGCTCCCGCTCCTGCAGCAGACGCACGATGGGCTCCGCCGCTTCGATCGTTCCCGTAGGCGCTATACAGCGGCAGAAAGCATGGAGCGCGTCCTCCAAATGGTCAAAACGCTCGTCCAGCCGGTATACGGCGAAGTGATCGAGGATGGAGACGATTTCGTTCACATACAGCCGGATTCGGTGCAATCGGCTCGCAGCAGCAGGCTCTTCCGGCGGCTCTTGTCCTTCAGACTCCGTCTCCTCCTGACCGAGCGTGACATTCTGGATAAACAGCCTCAGTCGTTCGGCCTCTTCCTTGGTCAGTAGCGGGCTCAGCTTGATATATTTGTCCACGCTCAGGGGCAGTTCCACCGTGGAGATGATGAGATCATATTCCGTTGGCGGAATCCGGGAAGCTTCGAACCAAGAGGCGTTCCCGACGATGTCGATTTGAGGCAGCTCTTTGGTCAAGCGGACCGCCAGCATCTTGGACGTGCCGATCCCGCTAGTACAGACGAGAATCGCCCGCACGTTGCGGCGGAACTGCTTTTGCCGTTCCATCGAAGCTCCGAAATGCATGACGAGAAAGCCGATCTCTTCGTCCGGTATCGCTAGATCCGTGATCGTTTCATTAACGGCGAGACGTACGTCTTCAAACAGCGTGTCGTAATCTTTGCGAATTTGCGCCAGCAGCGGATTGCGGATAGTCAAGCCGCTTTGCAGCCGCTTCAACGCCGACTCGAGATGCGCCAGCAGTCCGTCCCGCAGAGAGCGATCCTCGGTAAAGCCGCTGCCGCACCGTGCTTCCATCTGCCGGATCAGCCGCCACGCAATGTCCATATACTCCAGTTCCTCGAGCGGCAGCAGCTGATTCGGATCGGCTCCTGCGCCCGCTTCCAGCAGACCGGCGATATGCGCCAGCTCCGCCGCCGGCAGTTCCCATGGAAGCCGCCGGGATAGCTGGACAGCGATGCCGGTTAACAGCTCGCTCTGCCGGACGGCGCCGCCATTGACCGCGCGTAATTCAATTCGCCGACCCAGCAGGAAACGAGCCACAGCGATCGAGATATCCAGGAGCAGGTCGGTGTAAGCCTTGTCGGACAGCTCCTTCAGCCCGGCTTCCTCTGCCTGCCAGAGGACGTCCTCCACTTCGTGGAAATACGCTTTGCCGCTCAGTTCCAGCAGCTTCGCCGTTACAAGCGACCGTACCCCATCCGATTTGCCAAATAATTCTGATTCGTCCAGCCCTTCGCGGGCAAGTGCGGAGATCAGCTTTCGCTTATTGGCTTCGCTGCCGTTCAGACCTACGCCGTAGCCGCGGCGTCGGACCAGAATCAGATCGGAACGGCGCACAGCCGGCTCCAGATCGTCCAGATCGTGCGTGATGGTCGGAATCGTTACCTGAAGCTCATGCCCCAAGGCGAACAGCTTGATCGGCTCCTCCTTCTCCAGCAGCATGCAGAGGATGAGTACCCTCCGCTCCTCTGCGGAATATTCGACTGCCGTAATTCCCCGGAGCATGAATCGGAACGCTTCCAGCCGATCTGCCGGGCCTTCCAGATGAATGCCCTTGCCCGATTTCTTCTGAAGCGTCAGCCCCGATCCTGACAGAGTCGTCTCCAGCTCCGTCAGCTCCCGGTGGACCGTTCGCGTGCTGACGCTGATTTCTTCCGCTATTTGACCTGCCGTGACATCTTCCTCCGGGCGACCGAGCAGCAACTCCAGAATTTGACGCTGCCTGTGGGTCAGGCTCATGCACTTTACTCCTTATAACCAAAATGGAGATGACGCGGCAGTGCGCCAGCGTCATCGCGGATAAGTCAGCTCAAGCGCTTTACCAAGGCGTCATATTCCGGGCTCTTCATGAAATTATCGATCGAGATATGCTCGGCTTGAGGAGCCTGAGCGCGCGCCCGGTCGGTCAGCGATTTATGCGTGATGACGATATCGGCATCACCGGGAATCTCGCTGATCGCAGTATTGACTACGGTGACGCCGACGCCGGCTTCTTTCATTTTCTTCCGCAAAATCGAAGCGCCCATCGCACTCGAACCCATCCCGGCATCGCAGGAGAAGACGATCTTCTCTACCCGGGAAGCGGTTTGGACTGGATGTACCGCCAACGCACTCATCGCTTCCACTGCACTAGCGGCAGGGACTTGCATCGGCGCTTCCTTCATCTGCTTCATCCGGACTGCGGCCGCCTCCAGATCTCCGGTCTCCTCGGCCTGCTTGCTCGTCTTCAGCAGCAGCGCTGCAACGAGGAAGGACGCGATCGTGGCGGAAATGACTCCGGTAAAGATCGATAGCATTCCGCCCTTAGGCGCCATCGCCATATAAGCGAAGATGCTGCCCGGCGAGGGGGATGCCACCAATCCGGCCTGGAACAGGGAAAAAGTGAACGTCCCCGTCACGCCGCCCGCGATCACGGCGAGAATGAGGCGCGGATTCATCAGAATATAGGGGAAATAAATTTCATGAATTCCGCCGAAGAAGTGAATAATAGCTGCGCCAGGAGCGGACAGCTTCGCCGAGCCGCGGCCGACGAGCCAGTAAGCGAGCAGTACGCCGAGTCCGGGGCCCGGGTTCGATTCCAGCATGAACAGAATCGATTTTCCTGTCTTGGACGCCTGATCCAGCGCAATCGGACTGAGTACCCCGTGATTGATTGCATTGTTCAGGAACAAAATTTTTCCAGGCTCGATAAGGATGTTCGCAAGCGGCAGCAGCCCGGCATTCACGAACACCTGCACGCCTGCTGCAAGCGCCTTGCTGACGACTTGAACCGCGGGACCGACCACGGTATAGGCGACGACTGCCAGAAGGCCGCCTATTATCCCCGAGGAGAAATTATTGACAAGCATTTCAAAACCTGATTTAACCTTGCCTTCCACCAGCTTGTCGAATTTCTTCAGCACCCATGCCGCAAACGGACCCACGATCATGGCGCCAAGGAACATCGGGATATCCGTTCCGACGATGACGCCCATTGTCATGACCGCCGCGATAACGCCTCCGCGGGTGCCGTGAATCATCGTCCCGCCCGTATAGCCGATCAGCACCGGAAGCAGGTACGTAATAATCGGATCGACGAGCTTAGCCAGCTGCTCATTCGGAATCCAGCCGGTCGGGATAAACAGGGCCGTAATGAGCCCCCAGGCGATAAAAGCGCCGATATTGGGCATGACCATGCCGCTTAAAAAACGTCCGAAGCGTTGTACGTTAACCTTCACTCCGGCCGCAGAAGTTGGTTTCTGTGTAGCAGCTGTATTCATTTAGAATGACCTCCTTTGTATCGTTTCATGTTTCTATCGTAAGGCAATAACGCTTTCACCATCAATCGACTCAAAATCGCTTTTCGTCATCAATATTGTTGACAACATTTTTTTCTCCTACTCCAATAACGGTTGGTAGCGCTTCCTTCAAACGAAATTAAAAAGCACCCCATAGAACTTATCGGATGAACCATAAGAGGTTTCCGATATCCGTTCTAAAGGGTGCATTCTTGTCCACACTGGGCAGCGACTTATCTACTAAAGCGAAACTCCATCGCTCGCTTAAGCGATGTCCACGAGCGTTCCGCCCGCTTCGGCCGACCGCCCCTCCGCTTCGGCAATCGCCAGCGTCGTCAGCGCCTCCAGCGGAGTGACCCGCTCAATCGGCCGGTCATGCAGGATCGCTTCGGCGCAATATTTGATTTCTCGATAATAGCCGGAATCTTCGGGAAGCTGCGGGGAGAAGCCTTTGCCGTCCCGCGGATTGTCGCGCAGCACGCGTTTCTCGTACACGAGGTTGCCTCCTTCGAAATTGACCCGGAACGCCATCTCGAAGCCGAACTCCCCGGTCAGCGACCGATCGCATTGCGAGCTGACGATTTTCCGGTCCGGATACACGTAATTCGCGGAAATGATGTCGAACGAGCTTCCCGGCAGCACGTCCCGCGCGAACGCCGACACCGCATCCGGCTTGCCGAACAGCCAGTTGATCATGTCGATATCGTGGATATGCAGGTCGAATAACCCGCCGCCGCTCGTTTCCTTGCGCACCATCCAGTCGTTATGCGTCCATTTCGGCGGATGGCCGCCGCGAAAAAAATGAGCGGACAAGACGTTGCCGTAGCGGCCGCTGGCAACCGTGTCCCGCAAATATTCGTATTCGGGCCAAAACCGCAGCACATGGGCAATCATCAGCTTCTTGCCGCTCCGCTGCTGCGCCTCCACCATACGGCGGGCTTCCTCGGTACCGAGCGCCATCGGCTTCTCGCACAGGACGTGAAGCCCTTTTTCGAACGCCTTGACCGTCATGTCCGCGTGCAGGTAAGTCGGCATCGCGATATCGATGAAATCGAGCTCCTCCTCCGCCAGCATCTGCTCGAAGTCGGTATAGTGGCGGTACCCGGACAAGTCCGGCCCTTCGCCCGCAACCGGGATATTGCCTTCGACGAAAACGCCCTGAAACTTGTTCTTGTCCGTATCGCAAATGGCGGTCAAGCGGAGCGGGAACCCTTCCGCCTCCAGCCGTTTGTAATTCGTCAGATGCGTTCGGCCCATAAAGCCGAGCCCGACCAAGCCTACCTTCAGCATACTGTTCTCTCCTCGTATCGGTTCTCGTCTAAACCGGGAAACGGATCGCGTTCGGCCTCGTCCAGACGAGATGCTGAACGAACCCTTCCGCTATTGCGCAGCCGGCTTGAATGCCTCGCGTCTTGCCGAGCGTTCGGACAAAGTCGACGATATCGACGCCGTCGTGCTCCTTCAGCCAGACAAGCTGGCTTTGATGCTTGCTCAGCATGTCCAGCTTCGTCTCCAAGTGGTCGGTTACGTCGACGTAAAACGTCGGCTCGAAGCCGAGACCGGACAAATTGTCCATGTAGTAAAGAGCGGGCACCCGATCGGCAGCCGGGTTGCTCGTCTTGAACCACGGCAGCGTAGCGAAAAACGTCGCATGAAACACGAGCTGACTGACCGCGATATGATCCGGCATATAGTCGTTCGGCGCATGCGTAATAACAATGTCCGGCTTGGCGTAACGGACGAGGTCGATAAACGCCATCCGGTTCTCCTGGTTTTCCGCGATGATCTCCCCGTCGCCGAAGCCGAGCGATACGACCTCGCAGCCGATGACCGCCCCGGCCGCCTGCGCCTCGTTGCGGCGAATGTCCGTCAGCTCCTCGGGCGGTATCGTATAATGCCCCTTATCGCCTTTGCAGGCGTGGCACAGCACGATATGATGGCCGGCTTGCTTCAGCTTGGACAGCGTTCCCGCGCAGGATATTTCGATATCGTCGGGATGGGCGCCCACCGCTAAAATATTCATGCGTATTCTCCCTCTCTTCGCAATGTGCCGCTCGTATTCCGCATGCTTCAGTTCAGTTCGGGCTCGAGCGGTCCGGCCAGCTCGTTCAGGAAAAACAGCTTCCCGGGAAGGGTCGGCATGAAGCTCGACGGCACCCACGGGTCGGGACCATACTTCAGCGTTACGAGCAGCGACATCCCTTGCCACATCATGCCGCGGCCGAGCGCTCCGTCCGCCCCGCCGATCGCATAGTCGGCTTGCAGGAACAGTCCGGGACCGACGGTGTTGGCGTAGCACGGCACAAGCGTCGTCCGGCTCTTGAAGCTCGTGATCGCGTTCTGCTCGATCGTAAGCGGGTGCAATCTGGCCCCGATCCGGTGCGTGGCAGCACTCCACTGCGCTTCGCTATCGTACTCGCCGGCAAAATGCGGCTCCCAGAAAGCGATATGGAACACGCGGCCGATGCCGTACACGACGGCAAGCTTGGCCCCTTCGCTTTTCAGCCGGGCAATTTTGTCGGCATAGGACGGCAAATTCGCCTTGGTCGCAAAGTTGCGCTGCGATTCGGGGACGGTCAGCTCGCCGAGCAAGTCGTAGAAGCTGTGCTCCATCGCGTATTGAAACGCCCCGGGATTCGAGGCCGGCAGCGTGTTGCCTTCGGCATCGCTCCATTCGTCCATATTGAACCCGTACACATGGGAGGCGTCGACGTTCCAGGCTTTCAGGAAGAAGACCGTCCATTTGTACATCCCCATCGGCCCTACCGGCAAAATAAGCGCCAGCTTCTCGCCCCGCTCCCGCGTGTTCTTGATCAGCAGGGCGATTTCATGCCCCATGAACGTGTCGAACTGCTCCAAGCTCGTACACGACACCGACTGGAAACTTTCGTGCCAATGCGGCTCGCGCTTCAGCGCTTCCTGCGGCGGCAAACCCGCGCAGCGATCGATTTTCGCCAAATCCCAGCCGGCCGGAAAAAAGCGTTCCATCAGCGAGCCTTCAAGCGTCGTAAGCAGATTCATTCTGCCCCTCCTCCTTCAACCGGCCGGTCAAGCCAACCAGCGCTTCAAATTGTCGATCGTCATGCGAATATCCCGCGCCTGCTCCTCGCCGGCGATTTCCCGCTCGATAATCAGCTCGCCCTCATAGCCGATTTCGCGCAGCCTGGCCAGAAAGGCGGGGAAATTCACCTTGCCGGTGCCGACCAGCGTCTCTTTGCCGAGCAGCTCGCCGTTCGTCGGGTACAGCCCATCCTTCACATGCACGTTGCGGACGTAAGGGCCGATGACGTCCAGCGCATCGATCGGATTGCCTTTCCCGTACAGGATCAGATTGGCCGGGTCGAGATTGATGCCCAGATTGGACGTGCCGACGCGTTCGATCGTCCGCAGCAGCACAACTGGCGTTTCCTGCCCGGTCTCGAACCAGAAGCCGAGTCCGAGTGCTTCGCAATATTGCGCGACTTCGCGGATCGCGTCCACGACACCCGAATAGTTCGGATCGGTCATATTTTCCGGAATGAACCCGCAATGCGTCACAAGCGCGGGAGCCTTCACTTGTTTGGCAAAATCCGCCCAGCGTTTCAAAGTCTCCACCCGTTCCTCGCGGTATGCCTCCGGCACGAGACCGAGCGTTAGCGGTCCTTCTGTGAAATTCCATTGGCCGGGTCCGGCTACCCAGCCCCACATGGCGCTCAGGCGGACACCGTGATTTTGCGTTTCGCGAAGGACATTGTCCGCGATTGCCTGCGTGCACAGCTCCGGGTTCCAGCCGATCAGCTGGCAAACGTTCAAGCCGAAGCTGCTGACATGCTCGAAGCAATGGCCGTTATTTTTCAATAGATTGACGACGCCGATCTCCATCGTTACGCCTCCGTTTCTTCGAGTAACTGCAAGCAACGTAATCATAACGTGGAACGGGCGGCCGATCTTTAGACGATGACACGTCTTTTTTGCATCCCCATTTGCAAAATCGTTCGAAAAATTTGCATTTTCCGCCTTAACGTGATTACGGGACGTCGAGAGAAAGGAATTTCTCCCTTTGCGTTGAAATGAACAAATAAGTTTTCGAACAGAGAGGGGATTCCCGACCATGCGATTCCCGCGTTATGAAATCCGCGAAGACATCCACATTCGCAAGCTAATCTCGTGCTATTATTTCGAGCTGTCCAAAACGTACAAGTATGCGGGCGAGAAACACGATTTCTGGGAAATCCTCTACGTGGACAAAGGCGAGATCGAGATCGACACCGACTACGGTCATTTCAACCTCAAGCAGGGCGACCTGCTGTTCCATGAGCCGAACGAATTTCACAGTCCCAAGAGCAACGGGAAAATATCGCCGAACATCTTCATCGTCACCTTCGAATGCGAGTCGGAGCCGATGGCGTTTTTCCTGAGCAACAAGCTGTTTCGATTGCGCGAGAAAGAAAAAACAGTGCTCGCCCTGCTGATGGAGGAGGGCTGGAACGCCTTCGGACCGAGCCCGATCAACAGCGGCCGCATCTTGTACCCGCGGGAGGGCGCGCCATTCGGCAGCGAGCAGCTGTTCAAGGCGCACCTGGAGACGCTGCTGATCCACCTGATCCGCTCCGGGCACGATACCGATAAAACGTCCACCCCTCCCATACCCCGGATGAACCGGGAAAGCGAAACCGCCGACCCGGTGATCAGCTACATGAACGAGCATCTGGGGGACAACTTGACGCTCGACGACTTGTGCGATCATTTCGCCATCGGAAGGACGCAGCTCAGTATCATGTTCAAGAAACGCGTCGGCTGCGGGGTAATCGAATATATGAACCGGCTGAAAATCGACCGGGCCAAGCAATTGATCCGCGAGGACGTCTACAACTTGACCGAAATTTCGGAGCTGCTCGGCTACAGCAGCGTCCACTACTTCTCCCGTCACTTCAAAAAGACGATCGACATGACTCCTTCGGAATATGCGAAAACGCTTTCCGGCGGCTACACGCGCGTCACCAAATAAAAAACGCTTTGCCGCCAACGCCGCCCGATCGCGCGCATGGCAAAAAGCCTCCGCCTCCACCGGAACCGGTGAAAGGCGGAGGCTTGCTAATGGACGACAGCTCCTCCAGAACACTCGTTCTTACCCAAACAAAATTTCGCGATGGCTCCGCTGCGATTCGTACGTGCCCAAAATGATTTCAAGCGAATGCTTGCCGTCCCTTCCGGTCACGGCAGGCTGGCGGTCATGCAGTACGGCGAGCGCCATATCGCGAAGCTGCGCGGCGTGTCCGTCCGGCACGACGGCAAACGGCTCGAATTCGGGAATAGCGAGCGTATCCCCGACGAGGTCCAGCGCGGTGATCGCATCCCCGGTCAGCTCGACCGTTCCTTTATCGCCATGCAGCACGATGCGGTGGTCCGGCTGCCGATAGGCCGTCGTCGTCGCTTCGATGGATCCGAGCGCGCCGGACTGGAACTGCATCGAAACGACCGCTGTATCCTCCACCTCGATATCGCGCAGCACATTCACGGCATAGCCGTGCAGCGACCGTACGGGACCGGCAAACCACTGGAGCAAATCGACCGTATGGATGCCCTGATTCATCATCGCCCCGCCTCCGTCTACCGCCCAGGTCCCGCGCCAGCCGGCGCTGTCGTAGTACGCTTGGTCTCGGTAAAATTTGACATAGCCCGAGCACAGGCTAAGCTTGCCGAGACGGCCGTCCGCCAATAGCTGCTTCACGAAACGCGTCGACGGCGACATGCGCCGCGGGAAGATCGTCGCCAGCTTGACGCCGAACATATCGCAGGCTTCAATCATCCGGTCAGCGTCCTCCAGCCGGATCGCCAGCGGTTTTTCGCTTACGACATGCTTGCCCGCCTCGGCGGCCCGGATCGTTTGCTCCGCGTGCAGCCCGCTCGGCGTACACAGGCAGACGACGTCGATGTCCGGGTCGGCGAGCAGCCTTTCGTAATCGGTGTAGGCCGTCACCCCGTATTTTGCTCCGTACTCCTCCGCTCGCTTCCCGTCTGCGTCGCAGACAGCCGCCAGCTCCGCCTCCAGGGCCCGCTCGATGCCGATAAAATGGCTGAACGATATGCCCCCGCAGCCGACAACCGCAAATCGAATCTTTCTTTCGTTCATCCGCTCCACCTTTCTTTCCCCCATCGCTAGACTTCGCATCATGTTGTCCGTTTGCGGTATTTGCGTCCCAGCCTGCCCGGTCCGCTCTCCCTATCATATACAGCCCGGCAATCGAAAGCTTTAGAAAATCTCTCGGAAATTTTGCATTTGCCTATCAAACCAAAGTGCCAGCGGCATCGATCCAAGCACTGCCGTTCCACCAGATCGGTTTGCCGAGCGTACTGTCAAACCACGACATCGAAACGTACCGGCCTGTTACGGGTCTCTCCGACGAAGGGCCATAGAGGGAAGACTCCGCATAATAAGGAACAAACTGGTCATTTGCCACAATATAGTGGGACTGAATCCCGTTCAACACCTGTTTTCCGATAAAACTCGATATGGCCGGGAGCGAGCAGTTCGTGCATTTGACAGGAAGACTCACGTAACCCGACAGGACGTTTCGATCAAGCACGAAACCGGAGAAAACGGGCCACCCTGCATTATTGCTGGTCATCCCGATCGACGCGTTGATCGTGTTGGACGAATCGCCAATGATATTGCCCGTCACGATCAGGTTGCGGGACACTTGCTGTACCGTTAACGCCGTTATGGAAATCCCTCTGGAAAAATTGTTTAGCGCCGTAGGGGAATGGATTCGATTGTCCAGCAAGTAAGACGATTCGGTTGCGTACAACGTAATTCCGCTTCCGCCCTGAGCATTTCCAAACTTGTAAATATGGTTCTTTTGCACCGTTGCATTGGAAGTGGTGTGGAGCTGGATTCCCATTCCCGAACCGCTAATTCGATTATCCCGGACAAACAGGGGCACATTGCATTTATCGAGATGAATGCCGATCGTATTGGATACGGGATTGCCGTCGACAAACCCGTTCTCGTATACATCGTTTTCCGCTATTACAATATCGGAGTACTTGCCGCCGGCGGAATTATTGATTTCCTTGACGTACAGTCCTTTGGAAGAGGCAGCTGCCGTCCGGTGATTATTGCGATAAATGCTGTTGCGCCGGAACGCAATGTGCTCCACGATCGTAGTGGCGGAATTGGCCCACCCGATGATCTGCCCACCTACGTTGTTATCATGAAGGATGTTGTTTTCCACGGCAACGTTTCTTACGATCCATTGCTCGCCCGGATTGATGCCCCGATTCGGCTCTATATCGATCCCGGCCCCTAATGTCGATACCCATGCATGATGGCCGTGAATGTCATTATTTTTGATCCACACACCGTCGGCGTGAATAATCGAAATCCCGTTACGTCCGTTATTTAGAACTTCATTGTCGACAATCGTAATTTGCCGGTTTAGATTGGCCTCGCCTACTACATAAAACTGTCCGGCTACCGCAGCTCCGTCCCCGCTTGCGCTTGTCAGCTTGCACCCCCGAATCGTCACGTTTCGGGAGTTGATCACTTTAATGGCATGGTGGCTTTCGGCCATATCGAATGGATTGCTATTGTCGCTCGATTGATTTTCCCGATTCCCGTCTAACGTCAACCCTGTAAGGGTCACATTTTGCTTGCCGTTGAGTTGAACCATCGTGCAGTTCGAGTTCGCTTTCAAGCATATGGTCGCATGGCCGATACCGATCACGATGATGTTCGATGGCAGTTCAATCGTACTCGAAATCAAGTAGCTCACTGCGGGTTTCGGTATGACGAGTATCCCGTTCTCAGCGGCTGTCGCAGCGGCTTGAATCGCCGAAGTGTCGTCAGTCGCGCCATCGCCGGAAGCATGGTAAGGAGCGGCTGTCACATCGACAATGAAGCTGCCGATAGGCGGTATGGATCCGGGTCCGTACACGCTTTCGGTGACCGTCCCCCTCCATTCGGCAAAGCCCACATTCTGATTCAGTAAGGTTGTCCCCGCAAGGGTCGCGGCTCCCCCGGCAGCCAAGTATGACAGCAGCTTCCTCCTGGTCAACCGGCTGTGTCCGGTTGCGTGAACCTGTTCATCCTTAACTGTGTCAAGCGACTCTTTCTTCACAAGCTTCAGCTCCCTATTATTCGTATGGTGAAGGTAAGAATGCAAAGTCGTAATGTCCCGCTTTCAAACCGATCTCGACCGTGCCGCCATTCCATGCGCAGGACGTTACGCCTTCAATGCCCTCGTATGAATGCCCGCACATCCATATCGTTTCGCCCGATTGTTCAATTCGCGAGACTTGGGCGCTTAAGCCCGGCTCGATGATTAGCCTGCCGGACATGCCAATCGGAATCGAAATATGGACACGCAGTTGTGCCTTATCAGGGCCCTGGCGCTCCCAGCGAATAAACAGCTCCCCGTATACGGTTGTAACGGTTGCCTCCGCAAATGTAAGATCATCCGGCATATAAGGACGCAGTTCCACATCGCGAAAACCTGGCGAACGCTGCCGGATTCCGGCCACATATTCCTGCAGCAGCCGCAGCGGATAGCTGTTCCAGGCATGACAATGGGAATTGATGTCGTCCCAGCCTTCCCACATCGTTTTTGCGCCGCTGCGGATCATATAGCCCCAGCCGGGATAATCCGGGCTGGCGATCAACTGGTAAGCCTTCTCCTGCTTTCCTCCTTCGAACAACGCCCGAAGAAGCGGCAGTGACAACACGGTCCGGCTCTCCCATTTCATCTCGGCTATCGCCGTAAGCGCCCTGCTCACCGCCTCCTCCGGAACGAGCTCTGCATGTATGGCCAAACCATTTACCCCTTGATGATAGTTAGGAGATTGGAATCCGTCGCGGAACAAGCCGGTCTCCCGGTCGAATAAAGACTCCACGATGGAAACGCGCAGCTTTCCGGCCATCCGCTCGAACGACTGTGCTTCTGTCTGCTTCCCAAGCACAGCGGCCATGTCCGCCAACGCCTCTGTCGCTTGAACGAGCTTGATGTTCTGAACGGTTAAAAACGGCGCTGTCTTTTGGACCGTTGAATACGGCCAGTCGCTGATGTGCCAAGGGCGATCGGCCGGCACAAGTCCCGTTTTCTCATCCAATCGAGCCCAATAATGATGGACCATCCGTTTGGCGGTCTCAAAACAAGCAGCAATTATTCGATTATCCCCATAGTAATAGTATGTTTTATGAAAAAGCGTACAATAGTGCAAATCCCATTCGGGTATTTGCTTGTTGAATGCAGGGTTATCGAAGTTGGTCGGATACACGTATGGGAACGACCCATCTTCTAATTGTCCGTCCGTAAAATCATCAAGCGTCTTTGTCAAAATAGACCGCGCATCAAAGTTGTACAAAAGCGCCTCGGCTTGCAGATCGACATCCGCTAAATATTGCGCCTGCTCGCGATGGGGGCAATCGGTCGCTTGACCTAGCGTATTGTTCTTTAGCGTTTGAATACACGCATCTGCCATCTCGTTCAGCAGCTCGTTCGAGCAGCGGAACGAACCACGCTCGGTCATCGCCGTATGCGCAGATGCGATCCACAGATCGGCGCCTGGAACAAGCCGGTCCGTCTGATGCGTCACCTCCACAAAACGAAATGCTTTGTAAGACAAATCCGGCTGCCATACTTGAGGTTCTTCTCCCCCAGCTGTGTAGAGGTCGTAATAATGGTCGGACTTCTCATTGCAAACCTGATGCTTAACGAAGCCTTGCTCGTCCAACTGTTCGGCATACCGAAGCTGTACGGTCGCTCCGGCTGTTCCCGCAAGACGCAATCGCGGCCAACCGGAAACGATTTTGCCGGCATCGAACACTTGGCGAACCGTTCGCTGCTCCGAGTCCGGTTTATCCGCTTCGCCAGACACTGTTTCACAACACAGTTCGACGGGTACGATCAGTTCCTCGATTTCCCCTTCCGGTAATTGTTGACCAACCATCGTCCAGCCTCTGATTCTTGAATCCGCCAACACCGCCCTCTCGTACTGGCCTGACGCGAAACCCACCTGCATCCAGCCATGATCCAGCTTCCCGGCATCGACGTCTTCGATCGCGGATATTCGCCTGTTTTGCTGGTAGGGCGTGCCAATCCGATGCGGAACATCGCGAATCGTTTCCCATGTCGTATCGGTTTTGAAGCATTCCGTCGTTCCATCTCGATAGACGACATGCAATTGCAGCCGGAATCCCGGCAGCCCATTCACGTAATTTTGCCCGCTGCCGCCCAAATAGTGCGCCACGACAGCGATACAGTTTGGGCCTGCCGCCAATAATGGAGTCACATCGTAGGCGGTGTAATACTTGCGTCTCCACGGGTTCGTCGGAGCGGGGGTGACATACCCGCCGATTTTTTTCCCATTGAGATAAAGATTGGCTACATTATGAGCGGAAACAAATAATCTGGCCGAGCCAATTGCCCCATGGATGTCGAGTTCTTTGCGGAAATAGGCGAAGTCATTGCAACTGACCTCCGTATGGCTCCAAATCCATTCAGCCCGCCATTCGTGCGTTAGCAAGCCGGTGCCGAATCGGGCCGGCACACTTTCCGTCACTTGTTCCTTTTCCCATACCCTGACACGCCACCAGTATAGAGACGCACTTTCCAAGGCTGGTCCCGAATAGGTTGCATAGGTCTCTTGAAGTTCGACCTTGCCACTATCCCAAACCGCCCCAGCTCCTTCACGCACCGATGATTGTTTGTCGAATAACTGAACCTGGAAAGCCGTCCATTCATTCGCGCGCCCTTCACCCGTTAATCGCCAGCTGAACACCACGTCGCCCGGATTCGCAGACATCGGCTCGGCAGCGCCATTTACGCGAAGATCGATTACTTGCAGCATCCACTCCACTCCCTGTCCCCTTGAATAGTCTCTCTATCTATTTGTTCATCTGGGCAATCTCTGCAATCTTCTTCTGTGCCTGCTCAGCCGCTTGTCTCAAGCCTGTATTGATGTCGGTCTTGCCTGTTTGCAGTTGAATGCCCATATTCCCGTAAATGGTAACCACCTCGGCATCATAAGTGGCTTTCGGAAGGAAGGGCGCAAATTTGTTATAGTATGCCGCTTGCCAGTTCTTATCTTTGTATGGCGTGCCTTGTCCCAGCTGCTTCCGTACGCGTTCGTCGGTCAGAACGGTCATATCGCCTCTCAGCACCAACTCGGTCTGGTAATCGTCGGATACGATATATTTCAACACTTCCATGGCCGCATCTTTATCCTTCGCCATTTTCGTGATGCCGTAATAGCTCGGGTACGATTGCGATCCGATTCCGGGCCGGTCGCTGAACACCGGGAGCGACACGACGTCATAGTTCACCTGATCTCCCCATGCCCCCATCAACCCTTGAATGTACACATACATCGCCACATTTTTCGACTTGACGAACTCGTTGCTGCCCGGAATTTTGCCGGTCGTCTGCAAATATTGCGCATACCCTGGCTCCTGTACCGGATCAAGAAATAACGTTTGGAAAAATTTGCTCCAGCGGCTGTCCTGATTAATCGTTGGCGTATTGGTCTTCAAGTCGGCATTCGGAATGGAGAGCTGGTTCATCCGGATCGTATGAAGCGGCGAATGCGTAAACCCGAAATACTGCGTCCCCCCGTCGGTGCGAGACAGTTTCTTCGACAGCTCGCTTGTCTGCTCCCACGTCATCCCGTCCTTCGGATACGGAACGCCGAACTTATCGAACAAATCCTTGTTGTAATATAAAAGCAAGTTGTTCGTTATGACCGGAAGCGCATACATTTTGCCGTTGGACGTTTGCTTCAGCGCATCCATGACGGTTGGCTCAAAACGATTTAGATCCACCTTATGCTTCGCGATCAAGTCCGACATGTCGTATTCGATCCGATTCGGGAAAACCTGCCCTTCATAATTGCCGATCGTCTGGTAGAAAATGTCGAATCGCGTCCCCGACGCCAGAAGCTCCTCCATCGAGTTGCCCTTCGTCGATTGGATGTACTTGATCGTATAATTCGGAAATTTTTTGCGTAAAGAAGTTCCCAGCCTTTGGTCAAAACCTTCTACGGAATCATTGTTCGTCGAATAAAAGACAATTTCGACCGGTTCTTTCGCAACGTCAGATCGTTTGTCTTCCTGTTGACTGCCTTCGCTCTGCGTTCCGGCTTGACTGCAAGCGGTCACACTCCCGACCATTACCATCATTGCGATTGTTTTACGGAGTAACAATTTCATATCCGGCAAGCGCCCCCTTCAATATTTTTCAGTAGTCTTTCTGTACGTCCCTGGCGGGCATCCGACAATACGACGGAACAAGCGGCTAAAAAAAGCCGGGTCCTCGTATCCGACCATGGATGCCACATTAATAACTTTCTCCTCTTGGTCCTCAAGCAGATGCTTCGCCTTCTCGATCCGAATCTGATGGAGCAGCTCGATCACACTCATGCCCATTTGCTCCTTCATGAGCCGGTTAAGCTTTCGCTCACTGATGTTGAACACGTCTACCAAAGACGTCAACGTGATTTTCTCCCCGTAATTCCTTTCCAGATAGCCGCGTATTCGCCTCGCCGTCACTTCCCGCTCGCCGTAATAAACGTTCTGTCTTTTCGTTTGGTGCAGATTATAATTACGCGATAAAAAAATTTGCAGCTCGATCATCTTTAATCGAATGATCGCATCGAAGCCCGGATTCCGATGGTCAAATTCGGCCATCATGCTTTCCAGAATGACCAGCAACGTCGCCGCGTACGGACCGCTCAGATTAAGCCGATGATGGAAGCGCTCTTCTTTATCGAGAAAAGGCTGCACATAGAAAAAGTCCATGGATCTCGATATGCCGAGCTCGCGCAGCAATCCTTCCTGGATGAGCGAAGGCATAAAGATGCAGTTAATGATTTCGATCTGCTGCTCTTGCTCGTAGTCGTACGCATGCACTTCTCCGGGATTGATGATGAATACATCTCCGGCGCGAATGGCATATCGCTCGCCCTCGAAGCAATGCTGCGCTTCTCCTCTCACGACATATACGAGCTCCACAAACTCGTGGCTATGTTCGATTGGCGTCGCGTTTCGATTTTGAACGACCCGCTTCATCCAGAAAGGAAACTCTTGCCCCATGAATTTGCTGCTTTTCAAATGCTTCTCCATCTGCTTTTCGTTCTCACCCCCAAGACATCGGATATATTCTATTTCCAGCTCTATTATACATGGCCGGATCGATCAGTTTCATTGCTCATTCCGTCATCAGGATGGTCAATTCCGCCATGGGTTTAGGTGGATATGTTTTTGACATCCGACACATGTGGATGATCGTTCATTTTTTTACAAGGCTATGTTAAATCCTGATGTTGATCTTTACGATAAGAAAACCGCCTCGTTGAAGAGGCGGCTTATTGAGCTATCGTACCCGTTTAGTTGAGTCCCATTAATTGGGTTTTGCATTGATTTCCGTTAAAGTTCATGCATCACGAAGTCCCACCGAGTTAAGGCAGCTTGCTGCCGGCCACGATGCGGTTAGTCGGTGCGGATGTGTCCCGGCAATTACTTCCTCGCTCCTTGTTTCCGGGACCGAGGGTCTTATTTTTTACCGAGTTGTTCCGCCAAACCGATTAGAAGTCCTTCTTTTCCACGAATGTAGCAGAGCCGATACGAGTCCTCGTACTGAACCACTTCGCCAACGAGCTGAGCACCATACTTAGTGAGTCTGGATACCATTTCGTCAATGTCTTCAACGGTGAACATGACGCGTAGATAACCGAGGGCATTTACAGGAGCAGTTCGGTGATCGGATATAGTAGGTGGGGTGAGAAATCGCGAAAGTTCAAGTCGGCTGTGGCCATCTGGGGTAACCATCATAGCAATCTCTACACACTGTGAACCCAGCCCCGTTACGCGACCAGCCCATTCACCTTCGACAGTAGCTCGCCCTTCGAGCTTCAAGCCAATTTCCTCGAAGAAAGAGATTGCGTCATCAAGGGATTCTACAACGATGCCAACATTGTCCATTCTTAGTAATTTGTTTTTTGCCATAGTTTTATCTCCTTTATGTGTACGAATTTGTTACCTGATCATCTTCATATTTACAATAATATTAATTCCAAAAGAATAACATCTTGTCACAGTTAAATTACGTAGATACCCTCTTTCTAAACTCCTAATATTTTTATACTTTAACAATTCGGAGTTACGATATTATCTCCTGCTTATTATTTTTGATCATTAAACTAAACTCCCGTGTCGGTCACAGAAAACAGCATGATTTCACCAACATATTTTTCTTATTGGATGCTGTATTCTCATATTCCTTGCTTTCTAAAGGACTTACAACGGTAACGTTGACGTTTAACCTCTCCAGTAAGGGATTTTACAGCGTACTTCCCAAATCGCACATCAAATATCAACAACAAAGTTTAACATACCCTTTACAAAAAAAGCTTCGGAACCGGATGGTCCCGAAGCGGCAATCGAACGATAAGGTTGGGCAAGCACTCAAGGCTGAATCAGGCCATAGTCGCGCAGCTTCTGCTTCAGGCTGTTCAATTCGCCCTCCAGTTCCCCGACCGTCAATCCCGACGTATCCGGGAGCGCAGGCAGGCGACCCAGCCGGCCGAACGGTTCGTAAACCGGAGAAGAATACGTAACGGCGCTCGGCGCGGTAACCGCCGCGGACAAAGGCGCGTTCACGCGCAGCTCGTTGCCGGCAATCCGGTTGATGCGCCGAACTTGGCCGCCAGCGGCGATCTTGATCCACTGGCCGACCTTCAAGAGGGCCGAGTCGTTAACAACTACCTTGTACGAACCGGCCGAGCCGGTTGCGGTAATCCCGCTTAGTGCGCCGAACGTGCCTCCACTCAAGATCCGGTAGCCGGCCGGAGAGGCGCCGGGCGTGAACGCCGTTCCGGCCGCCAGCACAATCGTTCCGGACTGATACGTCGTTCCGGTCTCCAGCAATGGGTCGTCTAAGGCGCTGCTCGCAAACTTCAATCGGGCGCTCGCCTCATCCGTCCGTACGGAAGCGTGCAGATCGAGCCATAGTCCCCCCTGCTTCGAGGAGATCAGGTTGTCCGTCACCTCCACGTTAATAAACGTTCCGTCCGCCGCATTAAGCCGGATCGAGTACAGTCCGAGCGACGTACCGTACGTTTCCTGGATCGTATTCCCGGCGATTTTCGCCCCCGCGACGGTCGATCGAAGCAAGATCGCCGCTTTATACGTTTCGTTGGCCGCCGGATAATGTCCAGCGTTGACGATCAGGTTGCCGGTAATGCGCAGGTTGGACATCGTCCCGACCTTGCTGGTGTTGCCGATATGGATGGCGGCGACGGGCGCGTTTTTAATGATATTGTCGCTGATGATGACGTTGTTAACACTTGTATCGCGGACGAAGCCGATACCGTAACAAAATCCTTCGAGCAGATTCGTCCGTTTGACGAATTCCTCCTCGCACGTAATCGTATTGCCGGTAATCGTAATATTCTCGAACATCCCCGTAAAGTCGGGCGGTAAAGAACCGGGAAACGCCCCGATCCCGACCATCATGGTGCCTTGCTTTTGCGCGTTGGCCAGGCTGATCGTGTTGCCCGCCACCGTCACGTTTTTCAGGGAATGCTCCTTGTACGGCCAAAACTGAATCGCATGGGCGGCGTTCGTAAACGTATTGCCGGTTACGGTCATATCGGCATGCTCGCCGCTTGTTTCGCTCGCTTGAATATGGACGCCGGTCACATAACCATCGCTAATATTGTTCGAAACGACGCTTTGCCCCGTATGCGTTTCGATCGCTCCGACCGCCTTTTCCCCCGGAGCGGCGTAAAACCGGCAGTTGGTGACGGTGTGGGATTTGCCGTTCATGTAAACGGCGGAATTGTCGTACCCGTCGAATCCCCGGGCATGGACGAAGTTGAACGTGCAGTTGCGGACAACGGCGTTTTTCGATTGCGGATTGTTCAGTACGACCGTATTCCAACCGCAAATCGGGTCGAACGTGCAATCGGATACCTCGATGTTCTCGTAATCGAACAAGCTGATGCAAAACTGCGTCCAGTAATAGTCCGTCCGTCTGTGATCGATGCTGCACGTCGTGTTGCCCGACGGATTCTGGTCGAAGCGCAGGCCCCGGATCGACACGTTGGACACCTTCGGCCAAGTCTGGAAGTTGCCGATAATCGTCCAGTAGTCGCCGGCATCGTCCTTTACCTTGATGACGGAGTTCGTCCCTTCCCCGAGCAGATGCACGTTCGATTTCGGCACGATGCGGCGCGTGCTGAGCAGGGGCGACACGCTGTACGTGCCTTTCGGAAAAAAGACGGTCCCCCCGCCGAGCGCGTACACCACGTCAATCGCCGCCTGGATGCTATCCATATCGTCCGTCGCTCCGTCGCCCTTCGCTCCGAACCATTTCACGCTGTACCGGTCGCTTTCAACAATCCGCTTGAACCGGGCGCCGGAGGCCGAAACGAGCACGAGGCCGGTATTGTCGGCCGTGGCCGTGTCGGATGCGTCGTAATAAAAATGTCCCTCCAGGCCGGGATCGGTTACGTAGTACAGCACGTCGGCGCTCGGCGACGCGTTGGCGCGCAGCCCGGCGATCGTCGTTTTCACAAGGCCGCCCGCACCTGCCGGACCGGAGCAGCCGCATCCCCCGTAGACGGCTTCCGATACGCTTCGCCCGTCGCCCGCGTTGACGATCCCGCTCGTCGCCCCGTAAACGGCCGCAGCCGCCCCCGCCGCGCCGATTGAAGCGAGCAGCCTTCGCCGCGTCCACTTTTGCTCCGCTATTCCATCCGAATCCGAACTCGCCGTCTTGACCGATTGTCCCGCCTCCTGCCTGCCCGCCGCTTTGACCGTTCCATTCCCGCCGCTTTCCATCACCTTTTCCTCCTCCGCTGCCGGTTAGGCGACCCGCTGCCGCTTCTCGAATCTAGCTGGACCGCTGACCGCTTTGCCGTCATATGTAACCGCTTCCAAACTTGTCTTTATCATAGCTCCAACGCCAATGGATTGCTTTGCAGGATAAACCGCTCTTTTTGCATTTTTGTACGAGCCCGCAGTCAAACCTTACATTCGCTGGGCGTATCAACACAAAAAAAAGCGCCCGGCAGCTCAATCCCGGACGCATCTCTTCATTTTCCGCTGCGACCCTCGCGTTACTTTTGCGTGGACAGCTTCTGGTTTGACTGTTCTTCAATCGTCCGAACGAGCGTATTGACGTCTTTGCCGCCCGTCGCGAGATCCTTTCTCGCCGCCTCCACATAAAAGCCCACGGTGCCGTCGTATTTCGTAATGGCCGGGAGACCGGGCTTCGTCTTGAACAGCGCCTGCACGTTTTTCCCTTGAAATTCGGGCAGCTTGGTGCCGTAGCCTTTTTTGATGTCGTCGCTTTTCAGCACGCTGGGCGTTCCGTATTCGCTCATCATCCGCTGCACTTCGTCGGAGGTAATGATCTTAAGCACCTCCAATGCGGCGTCCCTGTTTTTGCTGACGTTCGAGATGGCGAGCATATGAATATCGACCTGGCGTCCGCGGCCCAAATCTTCCTTGAAGTTCGGCAGCGAGACGATATCCCAATCCATTTTGGCGAGATCGGCCTTGCTGTTCACGAGCTGGAGAGCCCAAGCGGGCATCATGGCGACGTTTTTATCTTTGAAAAAGCCGTTGGCGCCGTAATCGTATTTGCCCGCATTGACGTAGCCGGGTATTTCGTAGGCGGATTTGAACATGCCGAACACTTTGCGCCAGCTGTCGTTGTCGATCAACGCTTTGGCCGTCTTCGCGTCGGCATACGGCAGCGATAAGCCCGAAGCGACATCGGCGACCCGGCCCGGATCGAAGCCGATATATTGGACCCCTCCGTCCGAACGGGTGAGCCGTTTCCCCAGCTCGATCACCTCGTCCCAGGTCATTCCGTCCTTCGGGTAAGGAACGGCGAACTTGTCGAATATCGACTTGTTGTACACCAGGACGCCCATATTGGCCGAAAACGGCACCCCGTACACTTCGCCGTTCTCGCCGAACGATTTCACCGCGTCCACATAAGCCTGATCCATGCGGCTCAAATCGAGGCCGTGCTGCTTGATCACATCGTTCATGTCTTTTTGCAGCTGCAGGTTCTTGTAGGTGGGAAACCCGACATTGCTGCCGTAATACAAATCGGTGAAGCTGTTCGCGGCGACCAGCTCCTCGATCGTCGTCCCTTTGTCGTGCTTGACGACCTCGAACGTCACGTACGGCAGCTTCCGCTTGAGCGGCTCGATAATGAACTGCTGCAGCCGCTCGTCCGAAATGTTGTTGAAATGGTTGTACATCGTAATTTTGACCGGCTCCGGCGGCTTCTCTACAGCCGCTTTCGTTTGCGGAGCGCCCTCCTTCGTCTCTACCCCCTGGCTGCCGCAGCCGGCGAGCGCGCAAACCGTCATGACCGCGCAGAGAGAGCCGAACGTATACCCGCGTTTCGCTTTCATGGCCTATCCCCCACTCCTTATGTGACGAAATCGTTTTCATAACCATCATAACTTGCAAAGGGGCCGAAAGCTTTATGCATTTAATCGTTTTTTTTGTGATCACTTTTATGATGCCGTTCGTTTTTTTTGCACAATGATTCGAGACCGTACACTGGGCGAATGTGGAGGTACAGCCCCGTTCCAAGCGATCGTTCGGTTTGTAAGGTTGGCGTCCATGCCCGTCTATTCTCTCGTCGCCTGCTGCTCGACCCCATCCTGGTTCAAAATGAAGGCTTCGGCCAGGCCGGCCGATTCAACGATAAACGTAACTTCGACAGGCAGCGATCGGAGGAAAAACGTATTCTCGGAAGAAGGCAGCAGCTCCAGCCGCACTTGCCCATCGACTTGCAAATAGAGCCGGTTCTCTTCCGCCGAAATGGCCGCGCCCGGTCCGTCCGCAAAGCGATAGCGGCCTGCATAGCTGGCGTACACGCCGGGATCGATCTCGACGGCCCGTTTCCTCGGCCCACGCGCCGGAATATCGTACGGCTCGTCGAACAAAATCCGTTCCGCCGCTTCGATGACTTGTTGGTCAAAATTGTAGTCTTGCTCCATGTTACTTAAATAAATGAGCGTTTTACCGCTATCGACGTAACGGATCAAAGAGGTGGAATAGCCCGGCCAACTGCCGCCATGACAGACGATTTTGCCTTTGCCCTCCCGCTGCTCCACAATCCAGCCGAAGCCATAACCGAACGTTTCCCCGTCGTTGAGACGGACTGGGGCAAACGCCTCTTGAAGGCTCTCCTGCCCGACAAGGCCCTCTCCGTACAAAGCCTGGTCGAAGCGGTACAAGTCCCGCACATTCGAATTGACGGTTCCGTCGCCCTGAATGCCGTCCAAATAATGCACGTAGCTCGTTTCCGCCATTTCGTCCGGAAGCGCGTATTCGCCGGTACGCGCATCGTACACATAACCGAACGCATAATCCGCTATCGTTTCCGGACGGTACCGTCTGTTGTACACCCGGGAATCGTCCATCCCTTGAGGAATAAAGACAAAATCGCGCATAAAATCGGCAAACGACCGGCCGCTGGCCCGCTCCACGATAACGGCCAGTAGCACATACCCGGTATTGCTGTACTGCCACTGCTCGTTCGGCAGGAAATAAGGCTCCGGCTTGTGTGTCTCGAGCAGACGAAGCACATCTTCGTTGCAGGCGATCCGACGCGAATCCCAATGGTTCAGAAACAGCTCCATATAATCCGGCAGCCCCGACGTATGCGTGAGCAGATGGCGGACCGTGATGCCGGTATAAGGAAAATCCGGCAACCACCGTTCGATGCCGTCATCGTAATGCAGCTTCCCTTGCTCGGCCAAAATCATAATGGCCGCAGCCGTAAACGGCTTCGAAACGGAAGCCAGCTCGAAGACGGATTGAACAGTCAGCTTCCGCCCGCTGGCCCAATCCGCCGTACCGAAGGCAGCCTCGGCGAGAATGGTTCCGCCTTCCGCCACCAACAAAGCTCCGTTGAATTCGCCCTTCTCATGCAAGGCGTTCAACAGCCGTTCCAAATGCTCGCGCTTTGTTTTCATCCTCTTTCCCCCTATTCGTAATTTACATTAATTATTTAGGAACCTAACGTAATACTTAAAAAAATAGTATGTATGGCCCAGTACAAAGCCAGACCTTGAACGGTATTCTTGGAATGGATAAAATCCCTTGTACCTCAAGGGATCGAGCCTCCCGGAATTCACAGGATTAGCTCTGACTTTGTACCAATTCGGCCTCGACAACCGTTTTAAGTTTGAACATCAAATCCCTCATATGCTTGATTTCCGACAGCTCCAACTTGGCGTAAAACCGTTCGACGATCGCTTTCTCTATTTCATCTTGCTTCTCGAAATAAGCATCCCCTTGCGGGCCTAATCGAACGAGTATTTCTCGCCGGTTGCGTTCGTTGATGTCCCGCTTCACGTACGTTTTCTTCTCGAGCTTGCCGACGATTTGGCTAATGGCGCTTGACGTGACGTGCATCCGTTCGGCTATTTCCCGAACGGTAATTGGTCCTTCCTTATGGACGATGTCCAGCAGCAAGGTTTGCTTCGCCGTCATCTCGTCGTCCAGCAACGCCCTGTATTCATGCAGAAGCAGCTTATTAAGCGCAAATTCGGCATCGTTCATTTCCTTTACATATTGAAACCGTTTGTCGTTGTCCGCTATTGATTCCATCCGATACGTAATCCACCTTCATTGTTAAGGTTGCTTTATTATTATAACAGATCCTTCTCCCGTTTAAAAGTTCTTATAGCCTCTTGGCATAACAATGCCTCGGCAGTGCCCCGTACAGGGGGCCGGTGAATTGGAGAACAAAGCCGGCAGCCTCCAAGTTACGGCGGCTCGCAGCGTTGTCGGGATGGACGGTTGAATAAAGGTACTTCGCTCCTAACGCTACAGCCCGTTTTTCGCGCAAAACGTTGAAATAGCGCTGCAGTCCGCGGCCGCGGACCGATTCGTGCACAATCGTCGAATCCAGTACCCAGACTCGGGAAAGCTCTTCGTCTGGCACTCCGAATTGGCGTGCCAAATTATTGGCTCCCCGCCCGGGATGTGCAAGGATCGAATAGGCGGCCAACTTTTCTTTATCGTATGCTCCGTACATTTCCCCGTCCTGCTCGAGCAGCTCATGAAAATATTGGTCGTCGTCTGCGTAGAATAGCGCTTTGTCGGGAATTCTCGATACGACATCTGCCATCAAGTCATGAACTTCGGCCAACCCCTCGCGGCCGAGCCTGCGAATATGCATCCCTTCGTACGAACAACTTTGACCGCAATCCATAGTGATCTCTCCCATGCCGGTTTTTCCTCTTCGGGCTTGTATCGTTATCAGGGCAGTTTCTTTCCCATACAAATACTGGATAAACTATCGGCGTACTCCCCGAAACGTTCGATTTCGACAAATCCGAATTTCTTATACAGCCCGATCGATTCCGGCTGCATGATCCCCGTTTCGAGAACGGCCGCCGTAAATCCCGCCCTCGCGGCCTCTTGCTCCAAAAAGGATAAAAGGCGCGACGCAATGCCTTTATTCCGATAAGCAGGGTCGACAAATATTCGTTTCAGCTCGCAGGACTGTCCGTCAAGAGGGCGATATGCCCCGCAGCCGACAGCGGTGTTATCCAGATAGGCTATGACGAACACAACATCGTTTGCCTTCGGTTCATCCAAGTCAATAACGAACACTTCTTCGGCAGGGTATAAAGAATACAAATACCGATCCAGTTTGGATAGCAATGCAATCAAATCGTTATGATTCGGTTTTACCGTTTGTAACGTTAATTCTCCCATTACGGCCGCTCCTTATACGAACATTTGTTAGTAATTTCGTTTGCCGCCTCGTTTAACAAGCTCCCAATCCCCTTCAATATTGGTTCTAACCTTATGAAGAAGCTTCAGGAGCGTATCCTTTTCTTTATTGGAAAGACCGGCCAGCGCCACCTCATCGGAATAATCCGCTTCTCTTTTCAAAAAGAGATAAGCCTCTTTCCCCTTGTCCGTAGGATATAACATTTTGATCTTTTTGTTGTTCGCATCATTTTCTTTGGCAATGAAGCCTTGCATGTCGAGCTTGCTAACGGCGCGCGCCGCCGTCGTACGATCGACTTTAATCATCTCTGCAAGCTTCTCTTGGATGATTCCCGGAAATTCGCATATCCGGACAAGATACAAGTACTGCCCCTTCGTAAGATCCAGTTCCTTGAACTCTATATTGCTTATGGAATCGCAAGCTCTTGCTATCATTCCGATTTCACGCAAAATCTCCTTCATCTTCACCCCCCTTTCAAATGATGCAATTACAACAAAATAATATTGCATTTACAGCATAACACTTCCGATTCCTTCTTGCAACGAATACCAAAAAAGCAAAAAGCCTTATGCCGCTAGCGCTGCAATAAGACGATTTGCTTCAGATTGGGTGGTTGGGTGTACGGGTGTATTGGATACGAAATTACAAAAAACTATTTCTTACTGGTAAACGTCGCCATTCGTATATCTCCGTCCCACTCGACTTGAATGCCGAGCAATTCGGCAAGCTGTCTTACCGGCAAAAAGGTCATTCCTTTCTTAATTAAAGGCACGGCCTCCTCCAATTGTACCTTTTCGCCGTCAACGAGCATCTCCGGCTTTCCGATCTGCAAGACGATACTCTTTGCCTCTTTGGTCAGAGTAATTTTTTGTTCGTTTGGTTCCCAGCCCACTTCAAAGCCGAAGGCGTCCGCCAACGCCCGCAGCGGAACCATCGTTCGTCCGTTCTCGAGAAAGGGCTCCGCTCCGCTTACGGGGTCGATTTGCAAGTATAGCCCGTTTACAACGATCAGCACGCGATATTTCAAATATTCCTCGCACGCTGGGAGCTCCAACTCGATTTTCTTGTCCTCCGACACGATCCCCATTTTCACGCCGGATTTACTCGAGCATGTTGGAAAAGGCGGCGAATCCGACCAAAAGAAATCCCTGTCGGCATACGCCGTATTTCCGATCGTTAAAGCGCATAGCAAACTCAGCACAACATACTTCCATTTTGATTTGAACAATCATATCAGCTCCTGCTGTATGTATCTTTTAATCTTCTCATCGCAGGACAGCTTCACAGCAGGACGTGTGCATAGTCGTGTCGGAGACGCTGAAACGCCGTTCCTCCTACTCTTCCAGCAGCTTCTTGAGGCTTTCGATGTCTTCCTTCGTCAATTGCCCGCCATCGTACAGCGCACTGATCAAGCCGGGTACCGAACCGCGATGAACATCCTGGATGAATTGCTTGGTTTCAAGCTGCAAATATTCCCGCTCCGTGACGCAAGGCTTATAATGATGCGCCTTGCCTATTCGGGTTGCCGAAACGATTCCTTTCTCCATCAAGCGAGCCAAAAACGTAATGACCGTGTTTTGTTTCCATGCCTTATGTTCGGGAAGTTTCGTCAAAATCTCCGCCGTCGTAACAGGACGGTCGCTTGCCCAAATGATGTCCATAATTTGTTTCTCCGCCTCAGACATCCGATGTCCTTTCGTCATAGCGTCCTCCTCTCTTGGACCTACAAGAAGTAGCCCAAAACAAAACTACACTATGTAGGTTTATTTGTCAAACGTTTGTCTCTCCATCTGCAAATGAGGCATTGCTTCCGCATCTTTAACCTACACATTGTAGATTTAATTTCATTCTACACGATGTAGGTTAAAGATGCAACAGCTGACGGGCAGGTTGTATACTTGATGACTTCTCTAAAAAGGCTTAACGACCATCAGCACAATTATGGCAATCATCAGCAGCTGTGACGCCAACTCGAGCGGAGCGATCTTTCCTATCGCTCGTGCGAACTCGTCAGGAATTTCCCCTTGGCCTTGACTTTCATATACGATCTTCATGATCTTTTTCATGCGCGGCTCGATCAATCCGCCGATCGTGACGATCATGAGCAGCGACAAAAGAATGGATAAATTCAGCCACATTTGGGATAGCCCCATCTCGGTTATGATCATGAGCCAACCCCCGGTAACAACAAGTACGGCTCCGCCAATTTTAGGCAGAATGGCGAGCTTGGCCGTTATATCGAAAGCAAAGCGCAGTTGGCTTGAGGTTCTGGCGGCTCTTCGGATGACAGGCACCAGGCAAGCGGGACCGATTACGGCAATCGACGCCAAAATATGCAAAACGAGCAGCAGTCCAAACAAACCGATCACTCCTTCTCCCTCTGCAGTGCACCGGGAATATCGCTTCGGTAGGCGAGACCGACCCTTTTCTTATGAAATGGCCCTCCTAACTCGATATGGTTCAGCATACAATTCGCCACATCCTCATAAGCGACATCCAGCTCTTGAAATCGGCTGAATAAGTAACCGGCTATGTCGGCCTCGGAAAATCCCTTTATCGTCTCCGGAACCGACACGGGCAAAGTTTCCGTTGTCACATGCAGAGAAACCGGCGCCGGATGCACCATCGAATCAACCATCGTTCCCGGACACATCATGGACCAATCGAGCTGAGTCTGCCGCAAACGCTCGAAATTCCGGTTGTGATTTTGATACATCGGGGGAAAGCCGGGCAAATTGTTGCCTATGAGATCGGTATATGGGATATCCAGCAAGCCGGCGCCTCCCATTACCCATACCCGCCCAGAGAAACTGGGTTGATTTTCACATTGGCTTACAAGGTTATCGACGATCCGAACGAACTCTTCTCCCTGACCCGCATGGCCGGCTGCAATAATAGCGGCGTCTTGATGCGAGAGCGCCTCACGGACACTTGCCGGGTCCATGATATCCCGCACGATCACCTTCACTTGCTGTGCGATAGGCTCACCCTGCTGTTCATGAACCTTCTCGGGGTTTCGCACAAATGCGGTCATTTCGTGTCCCATCCGCACCCCTTGCGCAAGCACCCTTCTTCCCGTATTTCCCGTTGCTCCGAAAACAATAATTCTCATCGTCGTCCTTTCCCTCCTTCAAAATGATTCCGGCAATTTTCATCCTTGGATTGACTCAAGCATAGCATCGCTCTAAAATCTTGTTAAGAACCCACTTTCATGTAGGGTACTTACTTGAAAGTAAGCATGCACAAGGAGGGATATCATGTTTGTCCGCGCGGAGGCCGGAGAAGAGAGAAAATGCCCTATCGAGACGGTGATTCAAGTCGTAGGCGGGAAATGGAAACCTTTAATCTTATGGCATCTGTTGGACACCGCCAAAAGGTTCAGCGAGCTTGAGAAGCTGATTCCCGAGGTAACCCAGAAGATGCTGGTGCAGCATCTTCGGGAGCTGGAGAACGACAGGCTGGTGACACGTACGATTTATCCTTCGGTCCCTCCTAAAGTGGAATACATGCTAAGCGAATATGGAAAAACGTTGGTCCCGGTTTTGGAAGCCATGTGCCAGTGGGGCGAAAATCATAACGGGCAGAGCCCCGGCTTTAAGTGAACAAAGGCAGCCGATCGATCTGGCCGGCTGCCTTTTTCGTGTATTTAACGCAGGAGTGGTTACAAGTTACCGTCTCCTCTAGAGCCTGTTACAGCTCCACGATCTTCGTAGCGATCTGGTTGCAAAACTCGCTGTCGTGTTCCACAAAAAGAATGGTCGGCGAATATTCGAGCAGCAGCTCCTCGATCTGCATGCGGGAAATGACGTCGATAAAATTAAGCGGTTCATCCCATATATGCAAATGCACTTTTTCGCACAGGCTTTTGGCAATCAGCACCTTCTTTTTCTGGCCGCCGCTGTAAGCGGATATATCCTTCTCAAATTGCACTCTGGAGAAATCGAGCTTTCTAAGAATCGATTTAAAGAGGCTTTCTTCGATCCCGTTATCGGCCGCATAGTCGGACAAATTGCCTTGAAGCCTGGAGGTGTCCTGCGAGACGTAGGATATTTTCAGCTGGCTCCCTTTGCGGAACGTACCGGTATAGTTCAGATCTTCGCCGCAAATCAGCTTGATGATGCTGGATTTGCCGGAGCCGTTTTTGCCAGAGAGCGCAATCCGATCCCCTTGCTCGATCGTAAAGCTGATATCGCCGCAAACCATCTTATCCCCGTAAGAAATGGATACATGATCCAACTCGACAAGCTGGCTTTTATGAAAAGCAAGCTGCGAAATTTTCAAACTCTCGGAACTTTCGATATTGTTCAGCAGCTTCGACTTTTCTTCCATAGCGGACTGCTGCCTGTGCTCCATCGATTTCGAGCGCTTCATCATTTTAGCCGCTTTGTGGCCGATATACCCTTTATCCACCTTGGAGCCGGAATTTCTCGTTCCGTTTTTTGTTTTTTCCACCTCGTGCGACCAGTTGCCGGTTCGTTTGGAAGCCTCCGACAAGCGCTTAATGTCTTTTTTAAGCTTATCGTTCTCGGCCAGCTCGAAGTTGTCTTGTCTCTGTTTATTTTCCCACCAATCGGAAAAATTGCCTTTTTGAATCTCGAGGCCGGTTTTATTGATCGACAGGATATGGTCAACGCAGTTATCCAGAAACGCTCTGTCGTGCGACACGAGAATGAATCCTTTTTTGGTCTTGAGATAATCGCTCACCAGCTTGCGGGCATGCATGTCCAGGTGATTGGTCGGCTCGTCGATCAGCAGAAAGCGGTTCTCCTTCAGAAACAAGGCGGCCAGCAGCACTTTGGTCTGCTCTCCGTTGGACAAGGAGTCGAAAGGCCGGTACAACACGTCCTCCGAAACCTTCAGCAAGGAAAGCTCGCGCATCAATTGCCAATGCTGATAGTCCGGAAAAATGTCCTCGATCACATCAAGGGTAAGGTTTTGTTTGTTTTGGACAGGATAAGGGAAATAATCGAAACCGACATTCGCCGAAATATGCCCGGCGTACTCGTATTTGCCGAGCAGCAAGTTGAGGAACGTGGTCTTGCCTCTGCCGTTTCTTCCCGTAAATCCCAATTTCCAATCGGTATCGATTTGAAAGCTTGCATTCTCGAATATGTTATCGTAACTTCCATCATAAGCAAACGTTAGGTTTGTTACATTAATTAATGACATTAAATTACCCTCCTGCCGGAAAAATATAAAAGCTACAAGAAAGTTACTTTTCTTGTAGCTCAAATACATACGGCAAACCTAACCCCATGAAATGGAGTCAGATGAGGGGATATGGTTTGAGTGAAAAAGATAAAGTAACTTTCTTGCCCATAAAAAATAAAACATGCGAAAGCAAATCGCAATTTTTGTTTTATTGTTTTATATAAGCAAGAAAAATCACATTATTCTTTTCCACCCCAATCGATTCAATTACGCGTATTTTATCATATCTCATTTTGAATTTCAACAGCGGCTTACAGCTCTTTCATGCGGAGAACGACCGGGCAATGATCGCTGCCCGTCACCTCGCACGCAATCTCCGAATCTACCAGCGAGGCAGACAGTCGGGAAGAAATCAGGAAGTAGTCGATCCGCCATCCGATATTCCGCTCCCGCACCTTGGGCATGAACGACCACCACGTATAGGCGTCGGTCTTCTCCGGATACAAGCGGCGGAAGCTGTCGATGAATCCGCTCTCCAGCAGCTCCGTCATCTTGCCCCGTTCTTCCGGGGTAAAGCCCGAATTATTGCGGTTGGACTTCGCATTTTTCAGGTCGATTTCCTCGTGGGCCACGTTCAAATCGCCGCAGACGATGACGGGCTTCACGGCGTCCAGATTTTGCAGGTAGCTCTTGAAGCGGTCCTCCCATTCCAGCCTGTAGTCGAGCCTGGACAGATCGCGTCTCGCATTCGGCGTATATACATTGACGAGATAAAATCCTTCGAATTCCATCGTGATGACCCGGCCTTCCGGTTCACGGTCCTCTTCCAGACCGTATCGGACGGAAAGCGGCTGATGCTTGGAAAACACCGCCGTCCCGGAGTAGCCTTTCTTCTCCGCATAATTCCAATATGCCGTATATCCGTCAAATTGCTCAAGGTCGATCTGGCCTTCCTGCAGCTTGGTCTCCTGAATACAGAACAGATCCGCGTCGACCGTCTTGAAATAGTCCATAAATCCTTTGTTCACACAGGCTCGTAGCCCGTTGACGTTCCATGATACCAGCTTCATTCTCTTATTCTCCCAACTGTTTCGTTTTAAACCGTCGAAAAATGCATAAAGACGTGACTGGACCGGTCGTTTGCAGCGACCGTGAAATCCAGTGCACGTCTCTTGCCTGCTAATGTCCGGCATGTTTCCTCAAGCGGGCGCCAAAATCAGCATGCCGCCTAAAATTCATCCTTGCTGCGGCTTGGCGGATGAACCTCTGATGCAAAGTTCCGGAGATAGCACCCTTCTGGGCGTAGAGCCGACTTTGGTTTTCAACTGTTCGATGATCAGGTCCACCGCCAGTTTCCCCATCGACTCCGTCGGCTGTGACACGGACGTTAGCGGCGGGTCCGTCACCGTAGCCAGAATGGTATTGTCAAAGCCAACGATGGACAGGTCTCTGGGCACTTTCACGCCAAGCTCTTTGGCCGCCTGCAGGGCGCCGATGGCAAGCAGATCGTTGCAGCAGAAAAGGGCCGTCGGCCTTTGCGTCTGTTGGAGCAGCGCCTTCGCTTTAAGCTTCCCTTCTTTAACCAGGTCATCTTTGCAGGTTTGAACCCAGTGTCCCGGCAGATCGATGCCGCTGCCGACAAGCGTCTCCTTAAACCCGCGAATCCGTTCGCGGCTGCTGCTCACTTTCGGATCCTCCGCAAGAACCGCCAATGCCTGATGACCAAGCTCCAGTAGATGCTGCGCCGCCATCGTGCCTCCGGCAAAGTCGTCCACGAGTACGGTTTGCAGATCGAGGCCGGCCATATCCCGCGCGATCAGAATGGTAGGAATGGAAGATTCCATGAGCGGATTTAAAATTTCCTTATTTTCGACGCCTGTCCCGATAATGATGCCGTCGACGCTTTTTTGCTGAAGCAGGGACAAATACCGTTCGACTCGTTCGTCTTTATTATCGGTGCTGCAAATAATCAAGCTGTAGCCGTGTTGATTGCCTTGATCTTCCACCGAACGGGCAACCTCGGCAAAAAAAGGGTTGGAGATGTCGGGAATGAGCAATCCTAACGTGTACGTTTTCTTCCCCGTCAATGCGGAGGCGATCACGCTGGGCTGGTAGCTGAGCCGTTCCATGATCTGCATGATTTCCTGACGCCGTTCTTCGCTGATTTTCCCTTTTCCATTAATGACTTGCGAAACGGTAGCGATGGAGACTCCCGCTTCCCTCGCCACGTCATAGATCGTCGTTTTCATCATAATCCTCGCTTACTGTTCCCGCATCAATCAGGTCTGGTTTATACTTTCCATTATGAAGCGATACGGTGAAGGATGCAAGACATCCATGATTAGACGACCGGTTTGGACAATATCCACGCATGTTCCGGATCGTTATGAAACTTCCACGTGCGGACCGGACCGGCCATCACGTTCAAATAATACACCTCGTACCCCGGTGGAGCGGAAACGGGATGATAGCCTTTTGGAACCATAACGGCTTCCCCATCTTTGACGACCAGCATTTCGTCGAGCGAACGGTCATCCGTATACACCCGCTGAATGGCATAGCCTTGCTCGGGCTGGACGCGGTAATAATACGTTTCTTCGAGCAGCGATTCTTCCGGCAGGGCATCGCGGTCATGCTTGTGCGGCGGGTAGCTCGACCAATGACCGCCCGGCGTAAACACTTCCACGACCAGCAAGCTGTCCGCCGATTCCTGCTCCGGCAATATATTGTGGATCTGACGTTCGGTAGAACCTTGTCCGCGGATTTCGACGCCAACCTGCTCCGGAGCAATCAAGCGCGCCGAGCGGCCGCTTGTGCCCGGTGCTTTGCACACGGCCAGCTCGAGCGCCGTCTTGGCGCGCACCTCGTACTCATCGTCATGGGGAACGTAGACCGAATACGGCGGTATTTTCTCGAACACGCTCATTCTTTGGCCGATCCCGGTCCACGTTTCCCGCTTGGTAGCGATGTCGGCAACGCCGCTAAGCAGCACCAGGCACACTTCATTCGTTTCCGTGGCCTGCCGGAAGACGTCGCCCTCGGACAGCCGAATGACTTGGAATCCCACGTAGCTCCACCCTGCGGATTGCGGCGTAATCGTCAGGACGGTGCCGTCCGGACTAGCCGTTGGTTTTACGATCAGATTAGACATCGTTGTTCGTTCCCTCCCGATCAAGCTGGAATGTGTCTATGCCAATTCCAACGTTTGATTATACAGTTCCGGAATTTCGCCGATCTTCACCGGCCGGTTCAGTTGACTTGACAATTTTGCCGCCAGAGCGATTTTCTCCGCCTGCAAGCCGTCGTTCCCTTCGACGGCCAGCGGCTTGTCTTCGAGCAGGGATTCGATGAACTGCTGCGTTTCCTCGATATAAGCGTCGTTATAGCGCTCGAGAAAAAAGTTCATCGGCTTGTCGCGCATAATGCCTTCCGCCGTGCTGATTTCGGCCGTATTGGGGTGATCGTTATGGATCGCCACGCTTCCCTTCGAACCGAACACCTCGACACGCTGATCGTAGCCGTAAACGGCTTTACGGCTGTTGTCGATAACGCCCAGCGCCCCGTTGCTAAACCGCAGCGTCACAATGGCCGTGTCTACGTCGCCATGGTCGGCAAATACGGGATCGATCAATACGCCTCCCTGCGCGAACACTTCCTCCACTTCGCTCCCCGTCACGAAACGCGCCATATCGAAATCATGGATCATCATATCCATGAAGATACCTCCGGAAACCTTAACGTAATCGGGATGCGGCGGGTTCGGGTCCCTGGACGTAATTTTGACGATATGCGGACTGCCGACCGTCCCGTTCTGCACGAGTTCCCTTACCCGTTTGAAATTATGGTCGAACCGGCGATTGAAGCCGATTTGCAGCTTGACTCTCGCCTGCCGGACCGCTTCGATCGCTTCTGCGGTCTGGACAATATCCATGCTGACCGGCTTCTCGCAAAAAATATGTTTGCCCGCCTGGGCGGCCTGTATGATCAGCGGCACATGCGTATCCGTCGAGGAGCAGATGAATACGGCGTCGATGTCCGGATTGGCGATGATTTCGTTCGTTTGCTTAGTCGTATGGCGAATGCCTCGCGCCGCTGCCCAAGCTTCCAACTCCGGTCCCGCGAATAAATCGCTGATGGCGACGATTTCGGTTTGCGGCAATCTTAACAAGTTATCCGCATGAATTTTCCCGATTCGCCCGGCTCCTATAATCCCGATCCTTATGGTTTTCATGATCGTTCCCCTCCTGCTGCATGGCCCGAGCTGCCGAACAAACGAATTTTGGCCCTGACGGAAGCTTTGATCGCTTCGCGTGCCGGGATCAAGTAATGCCGCGGATCATAGGCGTCGGGATGATCGTTCAAATAGTGGCGGATAGCCGCCGTGCAAGCCATCTGGTTGTCGGTGTTCACGTTGATTTTGCCCGTACCCTGCGCAATCGCCTGAACGATTTCCTCGTCGGGCAGACCGCTTCCGCCATGGAGCACGAGCGGCAATCCGGTGAGCCGGGAAATTTCACCCATTCGCTCGAAGCCGAGCTTCGGCTGGCCGCGGTACGGCCCATGTACGGAACCGAGCGCCGGCGCCAAGCAATCGATGTTCGTCTCCCGGACGAGCCTCACGCAATCTTCCGTTACGGCATACATGCCTTCGGCATCGTCCACCACGAGATCGTCCTCGCGTCCGGTTATGCGGCCAAGCTCCGCTTCGACGCTGGCTCCCAGCGCATGGGCGGCCTGCGCGACACGTCCGGTAAGATCGATATTGCATTCCAGCGAATGGTGCGACGCATCGATCATGACCGATGTAAAACCCGCGTGCAAAGCCTGGATGCACACCTCGTAGGTCGAGCCGTGATCCAGATGCAGAGCTACCGGCACCGTAATGTTGTCGTGCTCGATCAAGGCTTTCACCATCCCGACGATAAGCGGCAGCCCGCCCATATAAGTGATATAGGCTTCGCTTACGCCGAGAATGACAGGTGACTGCTCTGCTTCCGCCGCCTGGAGAATGGCCTGCGTAAATTCCAAGTTATTGAGATTGAATTGGCCGACGGCGTATTGGCCGTCCACTGCTGTCTGCAGCATGTCCTTCATGGAAACGAGTTTCATACGTCGACGTTCAACTCCTTTTGCGCTTTGTTCGACCCTTCGCTTACCAGCGGGCGGTAACCATCTTCTTGCGGGTGAAAAACTCCACGCCATCGGTCCCGTTTGCATGCAAATCGCCGTAGAACGAGTTTTTCCAGCCCGAGAACGGGAAGAACGCCATCGGAGCCGGGACGCCGAGATTAATGCCGAGCATCCCCGCGTCGATCGTTTCGCGGAACTGCCGGACGGAGCTGCCGTTCGTCGTAAACAAGCAGGCGCCGTTTGCCAGCTCCGAACGATTCGCGATCGAGATGGCCTCCTCCAGCGTCTCCGCGCGCACAATGGACAATACCGGCGCGAAAATTTCATCGTTCCATATCGTCATGCCGGCCTTGACGCCGTCGAAGATCGTCGGTCCGACGAAATAGCCTGCGCCTTCGGAGGCGGAATCTTTGCGGCCGTCACGCACGAGCAGCGCGCCTTCTTTTTCGCCGGTTTCAATGTAATGGATTGTCCGTTTTTTATGGGACTCGCGGATAACCGGTCCGAGGAACACCCCTTCTTCCATACCGTTGCCGATCACGATCCGGTCGGCCGCTTCCGTCAGCCGGCTTACCAGCTCGTCGGCCACGTTTCCTACCGCCACGACGACGGCGCAGGCCATGCAGCGCTCCCCTGCCGAACCGAATGCCGCGTTAATAATTTCCTTGACGGCAAGGTCCAGGTTGGCGTCGGGCATGACGATCGAATGGTTTTTCGCTCCTGCAAGCGCCTGTACCCGCTTGCCGTTCGCCGAGCCGGTTTTGTACACGTACTCCGCGACGGGCTGGGAACCGACGAACGAAACCGCCCGAATATCTTTATGCTCCAGAATGCCGTTCACGACATCATGGGCGCCATGCACGATATTCAGAACGCCGTCGGGCAATCCGGCTTGCTTGAACAGCTCGGCCAGCCGGTTGGCCAACAGCGGAGTGCGCTCCGACGGCTTCAGCACGAACGTATTGCCGCAAGCGATCGCGAGAGGAAACATCCAGCAGGGGACCATCATCGGAAAATTGAACGGGGTAATGCCTCCTATTACGCCGATCGGATACCGGTACATGCCGGATTCGATGTTCGTCGCAATATCCGGAAGCTGCCGGCCCATCATCAACGAAGGCGCGCCGGCGGCGAATTCGACGCATTCGATGCCGCGCTGTACTTCGCCGTAAGCATCGCTGTAGGTTTTGCCGTTCTCCTCGGTAATGATCGCGGCAAGCTCTTCCCAATGCTCGACAAGCAGCTGCTGGTATTTAAATAAAATTCGCGCCCGGCGAGGAACCGGCGTCGTTCTCCACGTTTGAAACGCCGCGCTGGCGGTCCGAACGGCACGGTCCACATCTTCCTTCGTTGACAGGGGGACGTAAGCCAATATATCCCCGTTCGCCGGATTCACGACGGCTTCCGTTTGCGCAGATGCGGCATCGACCCACTCGCCGCCGATCCAATTTTTCAACACTTGTGTCATGATGTTTCTCTCCTCCCGAATGTTGGTGTCTCTAGTTGAACGAATGTTTGAGAAGCCGTCTCATTCCGAAAAGGACTGCCTTGCTGCTCAGACATGTTGTAAACGTTAAGACGGAACGATCTCGCCGCGTTCGCAGCGCTCGATATAGTCGCTCACCTGCTCGAAGGTCGGCATCGCATCCGAGCAGCTATGGCTGGAGATGACGATGCAGGCCGAGGCGCTGCCGAACGCCATGCTACGCTCGAGCGTCCAGCCCTGCATAACGCCGTACAAAAATCCGGCCGCATACGAGTCCCCGGCTCCGAACGTTTTGACCACTTTGGCGGGATAGCTGTCGGCGCGATGGCTTGCTCCGTCCCGCGTATAAGCGATGGAGCCTTCCTTGCCGTGCTTGATAATGACGATTTGGGCCGAATAATCGAACCATTTCGCCGCGGTCACTTGATCGCTATGCTCCGGATTCGTTTCGAAACGTTCCATCATATCAAACTCTTCGCGGGTACCGAGAATGATATCGCATTTTTCGGCGGCCAAGTTGTAATAGACCGCGACTTCTTCCGGCGTCGCCCACGTATAAGGCCGGTAATCCAGATCGAATACGATGACCGCGCCGTGCTTCTTGGCATATTCCAGCGCCTGGAATACCGCTTCGCGGGAAGGGCTTTGCGCCAGCGCCGTGCCGGAGATGAGCAGCACCTTCGTTTTGGCGATAAGCGCTTCGCTCACTTCCCCGGGCGACAGCTTCAGATCGGCGACATTGTCCCGATACATGAGAATGCTGCAGTCCGTCGGGCTTTTGATTTCGGTGAAAGCGAGTCCCGTCACCGCACCCGTGCGGTCCGTAACCACGTTGTTCGTGTCGATACCGTTGCGCTGCAAATAATCTGCAATAAATCGTCCCATCTGATCGTCGGCGATTTTACCGATAAACGCCGTTTTCAGGCCGAATCGGGACATCCCAATCGTAATATTCGCCGGAGAGCCGCCGACATATTTCGTAAACGTCATTGTCTGCTCCATCGGCCGGTTGATTTCATTGGCATTCAGATCGATGCAAAGCCTGCCGATCGCGACAAAATCCAACTCTTTGTTATCCGGAAACGTAACATAAGTCATTGGCTGCTACCTGCTTTCTTGTGGAATAAGCGATTCGATATAGGCCAAGGAGCGTTTGGCGTATGCATAGGCGGGATGCAGGGCGGGATCTTGCTCGCCTTCCAGCATCGCCCATCCGTCGTATCCCCGCTCCAGCAACTCTTTGAATATTGGGGCAAAATCGAGCCCGCCGTCGCCGGGGACGGTAAATACGCCTTTACGGATGCACGTGACGAAATCGGACCGGTCCGCCCGCGCCTCGTCGAGCACCGTCTGACGAATGTCCTTCAGATGGACGTAAGCGATCCGGTTGTAATGGGTTCGGAGCACCTCGAGCGGGTCCGCTCCTCCGTAGTAGGCATGCCCGGTATCGAACAGCAAGAACACATAGCGGCTGTCGGTCAGCTCCATCAGCCGATCGATTTCTTGCCGGGATTCGATAACCGTGCCGCCATGATGATGGTAAGCCAGCTTGAGCCCGTATTCTTGGGCAATCTGCCCGGCCGCATTCAAGCCTTCCGCCACGCTCTGCCAGCCTGCTTCGTCCAGCGGAATAATCGTCTTCTCATTCGGCGAACGCCGCGGGTCAAAATGGAGCGATCCCCCGACCTCGCAAGTCGATATGACTTTCGAGCCCATATCTTTCAGAAAAGCGGCATGCTCCCGGTAAGCCGCAAGCTCGGACTCCCGGTAGGCAGGGTCGGAGAACAACACCGATTTCCATTGCGAGACCAGTCCGATGTCCCGCTTGGACAACTCCTCCTTGAGCACGGCGCGGTCTGTCGGAAATTTGCGCCCCATTTCCGTCCCATGCAGGCCCAATGCCGCAATCTCATCGAGGATTTGCTCGTAAGGGGTATCGGCGCCGTGCTCCCTCACATCTTCGCCGACCCAGTTGATGGGATGAATCCCCAGCTTAAAAGGTATTCCGTTCACGATTGCGCTCCTCCTCGGCTTCTGACCGACATGATCCGGGATTGCATGTCTTGATGGGCGGCTACCACTTTGCCGCTCTGCGAAACTTCCGGAACGCCTACCTGCCACCAGGATTCGTAGCCGCCCGTATTCGTGCCGGGGACGACAGGAATCTCGATCAACGTCGTGACCGTCTCCAGCTTCGCCTGCACGAGCGCCTGCTTCAGCTGCTCCGCCGTCTCGGCCCGGTATGCTTGGGCGCCGAGGCTTCTGGCGTGAGCGGCGAAATCGATTTTCATATAGGGGCCGGTCAATCTGCCCGTGGAGCCGTCGCGGTGGCGAAACTCGTTGCCGAAGCCGTCGCTGCCGTGACCGCGCTGCAAATTATGGATACATTGGAAGCCGTGGTTATCGAACAGCACAATCGTGATTTTCCGGCCTTCCTGCAAGCTGGTCAAAAGCTCGGAGTGGAGCATCAAATAGCTGCCGTCGCCCACGATTGCATATACGTCGCGGTCGGGCTCGGCAAGCGCCGCCCCGAATGCGCCGGCGATTTCATAGCCCATACAGGAGAACCCGTATTCCATATGATACGTTTTGGGCTCGGCGGCTCTCCACAGCCTATGCAGGTCGCCGGGCAGGCTGCCTGCGGCGCAAGTCACGATGGCGGACGGATCGATCGCCTCGTTGACGATGCCTAGAGCGCGCGTTTGGGCAAAACCGGCTTCATGCTCCGCTGCGTACAAGCGGTCGACTTCCTTATCCCACTGCTCCTTCAATTCGGCGATCTCGCCGGATGCGTAACCGCTGCGGTAATTCGCCGCGCCGAGCGTTTCCAGCAAGGCGTTCAAGCCCGCTTTGGCGTCCGACACAATCGCTTCCCCGTCCATTTTGACCGAATCGAAGCCGCTGACGTTGATGTTGACAAACTGCACGTCCGGCCGAGCGAACGCAGACTTCGAAGATGTGGTGAAATCGGAATACCGGGTGCCGACGCCGATGATCACGTCCGCTTCCTTGGCCAGCCGGTTGGCGGCAAGCGAGCCGGTTACCCCGATCGCCCCGACGTTCCAGGCGTGATTCCATGGCAAGGAGCTTTTGCCTGCCTGGGTTTCCGCCACGGGAATGCCGCAAGCTTCGGCGAACGCCGCAAGCTCCTTGGCCGCATCCGAATAAAGCACCCCGCCGCCTGCGATCAGCAACGGCCGTTTTTTGCCCTTGATCAGACTGGCAGCCCGTTGGACGGCTTGCAAGGACGGCGGACGGCGATCGACTATATGCACCTTCTTCTCGAAGAAGGCGAGCGGATAATCGTAGGCTTCCGCCTGAACGTCCTGGGGCAGAGCCAGTGTAACCGCCCCGGTCTCCGCCGGATCGGTCAGCACCCGCATCGCCTGCGAGAGCGAGGACATGAGCTGCTCCGGCCTGACGATTCGATCCCAATATTTGCTGACGCTTTTGAACGCATCCGTCGCCGACACATTGTAATCCGAGACGACCTCCAGCTGCTGAAGAACCGGATCGGGCTGCCGCGAAGCGAAGTTATCCCCCGGGAGCAGCAGCACGGGAATCCGGTTAACGGTTGCCGTCGCCGCCGCTGTGACCATGTTGAGCGCTCCCGGCCCGATGGACGAGGTGCACGCGTAGATTTGCCGCCGGTTGGATTGTTTGGCGAAAGCGGTCGCCGCGTGAACCATCCCCTGCTCGTTTTTCCCCTGAATATAAAGCAAGTCCCCCGGACTTCGCTCAAGCGCTTCGCCGATCCCCGTCACATTGCCGTGGCCGAATATTCCCATCACGCCTTGAACGAATTTCGTCTCGATTCCGTCTATCGAAATATATTGCCGATCCAAATAACGCAGCAGCGCCTGAGACATCGTAAGCCGAATCGTATTCATCTTGGGTCCCCTCCCTTTAAAATGTTCATTGGCGGGTGAAGCGCTTAATCCGCAACAATGAAACAAATGATTGTGTATGCGGGCGAAATTACGCCCCCCGGCACCGGAACCTCCAGCTTATTTGGTCCCCGTGAACGAGATGCCTTCGACAAAATACTTTTGCAAAAAGACGAATAAAAAGACCATTGGCCATAGCGCCAACAAAGACCCTGCCATCAGCACCGGAAAATTCGTGCCGAACTGGCCCTGCAAAGAAGACAAGCCGACCGACAGCGTCATTTTGTCCGGACTGCTGTTTACGATCATCGGCCACATCAGCTCGTTCCACGTGGCCAAGGATGTAAAGATGGCTACCGCAACCAATCCGGGACCCGTCAACGGAAGCAAAATCCGGTAATAGATTTGAAAATGGTTGCAGCCGTCCAGCTTCGCGGCTTCTTCCAGCTCCTTCGGAAGCGACATGAAAAATTGCCGCAGCAAAAACATGCCGAACGCGCTGAACAGCCCGGGAACGATAAGCGCCTTTAAGGAATTCAGCCAGCCAAAATCGCGCATGATCAAAAACTGCGGAAGCATATACACTTGGCTCGGCACCATCAAGACGGACAGGCACAAGATGAAAATCGTGTTCTTGAACGGAAACTCGATGCGGGCAAACGCATAGGCCGCCAAGGAGCAAAACAGCAGCTGGCCTGCAACTTTCAGCAAAGTGACGATGACCGTGTTGAAATAAAGCTTGCCGAAAGGCAGCAATGTCGTCACTTCCGAGTAGTTCACCCAATGAGGCGTCTTCGGAAAGAAGACCATGGGCACTTGCGTGGACTCTCCGACCGTCTTCAGAGAGGTGATCATCATCCACAAGAAGGGGAACAGCATCAGCAGGGCCCCTGCGATAAGCAGAAGATGGACGATAGTTTTCGAAAATCTTGACTGTTCTCTCATTGTCGGGACCGCCTCCTATTCGTAATGCACCCATTTTTTTTGCAGTCTCATCTGGACTATCGTTACCGCTAAAATAATAATGAACAGCAGCACGGCGATTCCCGCGGCATATCCTTTATCGCTCAAAATGAACGCCTGTTTGTAGAACAAATAGACGAGCGATTGCGTGGACGAAATCGATGTATTTTTTTCGCCGATCATCATCCAGATCAGATCGAATACCTGAAAAGCATTGATCAGCGAGATTATTGTCGCAAAGAAGATGGTTGGCGTTAAAACCGGAAGAGTAATTCTGAAAAATTGGGTTAGCCGATTGGCGCCGTCAATTTCCGCAGCTTCGTAGTAAGATTTGGAAATACCCTGCAAACCCGCCAAAAAAATGATCATGTTATAGCCGACGCTGCTCCAAATGCCGACAAGAATAAGCGAAAAGGGAGCAATATCCGGATTGCTTAGCCAGCCTACGCCCGAAAAGGAAAACAATTTCAACGTTTGGTTGATCAGACCGTAATCCGTGCTGTACAACCACCGCCACACCATAGCGATCGCCGCGGGCATCGTGACGACCGGCAAAAAGTAAAGGGTGCGGTATAACGAAACCAACCGAATCTTTTGATTCAAAAGCACCGCGATCAGGATGGAGAGCGCCGTGGCGATCGGGACCGAGATAAACGTATACTGAGCCGTATTCCGCAGCGCCTGCCATACGGTCGGATCGTCCAGCATCCTGCTGTAGTTTGTCAAGCCTGCCCAACGATACGTCCCGAAATCGCCCCATTTCGTAAAACTGAAATAGACGGTCTGAATAATGGGCCACATGTAAAAAAACGCAAGCCCCAGCACGTTCGGAGCTATCATCAAGAAGGCCCAAGTCACATCGCTTTTTTGGTATCGGCTCCGATACGGTTTGACATTCATTATCGCTTTCCTCCTTCTTCTCGAACGAACGGCGCGGGATACTGCGAGCCCTGGGGGACATCCAGCTTAAAAGGGGCTCTATCCGCGGATAGAGCCCATGCTCGCGAAGCTTATTCCTGGGCCAATATGCCGTTCATTTTCGTTGCGGCTTGCTTGGCCGCTTCTTCGATTGTCATTTGTCCATACCAAGCTTTCGTGAAAAACTCGTTTTCGGCATCCAGCCATTTGGCCGTGCTTTTGGAAACGGGATACGCTTGCGCTTTCGGAATCACGTCGATAAAGGCGCGCAGGTTGAAATTCGGCACCGATTTTACCCAATCGTCTTGCGTACCGGTAAAGGCCGGAATAACCGCCCCGGATTTGGCGAATATAAGAGCAGCGTCCTTGGAGCTCAAGAAATTCATGAATTCCCAGGCTTCATCCGGGTGCTTAGTCCCCGCATTGATCACGTTAGCCACGCCGTGAATGACGCTCGTGTCGGCCTTTCCTTTCGGAAGAACGGCCACGTCCGCCTTGTCTTTGGTGTAATCGACTTTGGCAAATTCGCCTACGATCCACGATCCGTCATAGATCATCGCGACTTTTCCGGACTCGAACAATTTCTCCGGCTGCGTTTCCTGCATCTGGGCCGCTGTCGGCGATACGCCGTCCTTGATCAGATCCGTCCAAAATTTCAGGCCCTCGATCGCTTCCGGCTTGTCGTAACCCGATGTTTTCTTGTCCTCGGAGATGACGTAGCCCTTGCTCTGCAAAATCGTATTATAGAAGCCTTGCTGGTTGGCCATAGGAGCCGCTATCCCCCATACGCCCTTCGACGGATCGGTCAGCTTTTTGGCCGCTTCGCGAACCTTGTTCCAGTCCCAAGATGCATCGGGGAACGGCACGTTGGCCGCTTTGAACAGCTCTTTGTTGTACCATAATCCTACCGTCGAAAGCTCGAATGGAATTCCGTACGTTTTGCCGCCAATGGTATAAAGGTCGTTCAAACCTTTCGGGAAGTTTCCAAGATCGACTTTGCTTTTGGCGATCTGATCGTCGAGCGGCTTGATCATTTTGTTGGAAGCGTATTTGATAACGTTCGGTCCATTCATCCAAAATACATCCGTCAGGCTGCCTCCTACTGCAGCCGTTTCCAGCTTGGCCCAATATTGATCCCACGGCGTGAGCTCGATGTTCACTTCAATATTTGGATGTGTTTCATTAAATTTCTTAATAACGCTTTCAACGGCCGGCTGGTAGTTTTTATCCCATATCCCGTAAGTAATCGCTACCTTTTTCTTCGATCCGTTTTCCGCATTCTGGCTATTGTTTCCCGAATCATTGGTGTTGGAACAAGCCGCCAATAAGACCACCGATGCGATTGCTACCCCTGCTAATTTCCTTTTCATTGAATAGCCCCCTCCAAATAAATGAATGTTCGTTGACTGATTATAGAAACCAAATTCCGAATCCGTCCGGAAATTTGGAAACTATCAAATGGGATCGCTTTCAATCAAATGAAGTGACCGGAAAACTTGATTGGGATGCACATACAAATTTTCAAGTATAGCGCTTAACCTGCCTTAAGTTAAGCGCTATACTTGGCGGATATAGCGCTTAACTACATAGTAATTATTCGCCCTCTTGTTGTCAAGCATTGTTTTCTGAAGTTTATTTTCCGAAGATTCATCCGGGAATAGCGCTACAAAGAGTTTTCCCATTTGTCATGAAAGTATCCTTTATTTTCTGTGAATTATATACCCCTTGTAAGCGCCTTCCCCGTTCCCCTGCCTGCGCACACACGTTCAAGAACGGAAAAGGACCGAAGCCGCAGCGGCCGCGATCCTTTTCTCACTAGAGAGGAAACAGGAATTGAAGCGAATCATTAAGCCTCTATGAAGAGGTCTAAACGATCTTGAAGATCAGCGTCTGAACAGGCTCTACGTTGCCCGCCGCATCGGACGAACGGAACCGCAGCTCATGCGTTCCGCTTTGATCCAGGACAATGGGGTCCGTATAGACGGTCCATGTCGCGCCTTGATCGAGGCTGTACGTCGTCGATATGAGGCCCGGCTTGTTGTCGACTGCATGCAGCGAAACGGTAACCGGCTGCAAATACCACCCGTTCTCTCCATCCGGTTCTTCGGGCGATACCGTCGCCGTCGTGACGGGCGGAGTCCGATCAAGCGGGAAATGGCCGTACACGCCGAAATTTTTGATCGTAAAAGGCGGAACGTCGCTCAGCGTCGTATTGATTCCAATCTGGACGCTAACGATTTCGTTCGTATCGAGCTTGCCGTTCGCGTCGACCCCGTCAAAATGAGAGAACAGCCCAAACGGCACTTTGATCTGGTTCCACCCCTGCTCGATGGTGAAGCCCGCCGATGTAATGAACCGGGCTCCGGACCTTTCCTTGACGAAGAGCCGGAGTGTCGTGCCGCTGATTTTCTGATCCGCGTACAGATGGAAGGCAAAGCCCGGGAATTCGGAGTAATCCGTGGCTTCAGGCAGCAGCAGGAACGGATAGGCCCACTTGTCCCCTTGGCCGAACTGATACTTGAACTGAACGGACCCGGGTTCCTGACCTGCGGTGACCGTTCCGGCGCCGATCGCGGCGATCGCATTCGGCAAGTCCAGGCGCCACTGGGCCGGTGTCCCGGAACCCGGAAGAAGCTGACCGATCTGGTCATCGGCCACGGTCCGTACATAGGCGACAGACTTGGTCGTCCGTTCCCCTCCGAATTCCCCGTGGAAGGAGACAGGCGACGCGATATTGGCAACGACCGCAGAGCCTGCCACCACGTCGAACTCGACGATTGTCTTCGAGTACGGCTGCACGGTGATGGAACGCACCGGCTCCTCGATCAGCCAACCGCCCTCGGCGGAACCGACGATCGTTCCTCGCATCGGCAGCGCATTCAGGTTGTTTACTTCGAGCCGAACCTTGTTAGGCTGGTCGTACTTCAGACTGTAGCCGTTCTCCTTGCTGTCCGCCCTTGTCTCGGCCGGGTAAAGCTGTGCCAGAACGACCCGTTCCGCAGTCGTCAACGGCTGGCGCGGCGCCGGCTGGATGATCGGACGATCGGTTGGCTGTACGAGCGCTTGCGGCAGTTCGCCTTGCAGGCGGATATACACCGGATCGAGACTGGCTGCAACGGTATACGTCCCTCCTGCTGCGGCCGTCATCGTCGTTTTCTTACCCATAATATCCGTAGATGTCACTTGTGGAACATTCAGCTGCAGGGTAACCTGCTCCGGCGAAGAAGACCATAGTACCGCCACCGTATCCGACCCGTCACGGAAAGCGTGTCCCGTCACGATTGAAGGCAGTCCTTTCAGCGGACCGATATAGTCGCCCCGGCCCAGCGCCTCCGTCATGACCGCTTCCGCCGCATAAGCCGCATAAGGCGTATAGGTCCGGCTCAGCATACCCCAATAATAAGCGCCCTCCTGTAGAGGAAGCGCCAGAAATCCAAAATGCTTATCCGTGCCTTGCGCAATCGAAGTTACCGTAGACGTCACCATATAGCGGGCTTGGACGACCTGCTGTCTATGCGTCAGCTCGACAGGCGCCGCAGCGGCAAAGGAAATGCCCGCCTCGGTCACCCACATCGGCTTCGCTCCGCCCCCGTATTGATCGAGAAATTGCTGATGCAGCTCCACGCCGCTCGGGTAAGGCATCGAACTCGCACCGGCCTTGTAGCGCTGGTGCCGGTGAAAATTGTATATATCGAAATAGGGCAGCAGCTCATTCTCCATCGCCACCTGCTCGAACACGCCCGGCAGCAACGCGAATCCGCTTATTGCGACATGGGGATCGGAAGCGGCATCTCGGTATCCGATGGAAGCCGCCTTCAGAAACGCGGCATACTTATCCGCCGTCTCGTCCGGGTTTGCGAAATACGTAATATCCGGCTCATTCCACACTTCCCAGGTTTTGACCTGATCGCCGTAATAGTCGGCCGATTGTTTGGCCATTTGGTAGGCGGCGATCAAGTCGTCCGGCAGCTTGGCATTGGCCGCGTTCCGAGTCCAGCTCGGAGCGCTGTGGTACACGTCCGATATATGCAGATCGGCGTCCGAAAGCGCGCTAATCGCATCCTTGGCGACGTCAGCCGCGAAATTGAACGTTCCGGGCTCCGGGTTCACGGCATCATTCCAGCGGAACCGGTCGCGAATCCAGGTCGCTCCGGTCAGCTTGAGAACCGTTGCGACTTCCGCCAGCTTGCTCTTCGGCACGATCCAGGCCATGGCCGCATCGAGCCCGAACGGGGAATCGTCCACCTGCGGCCGATCCGCAAGCGACGTAACGATGGAGAACAGCTCCGTCAGGCTCTCCTCCGCTCCCGCCAATTGCACCTTGATCCGGTAGTGTCCTTTCGGCAATTCGCTTAGCGATATGTCCGCCGTGTCTTGTTCACCGGGAAGCGTCAACGTCTGCGCAGACACCTCCTGATCCCAATAGTCCCGAATGCTGTAGGCAAGCTTGGCCGGCAAGCCCGTCTGGTTGCTCAAGCGCACCTGGAAGCTCGCAGGTTGTCCGTACTGGAAGACGTTCATCGGCGCGCTGGCCGTCAAAGACCGGACCGATGCGCCGATAGGTGCGACGCGAAACCAATCCAGGAAGAACGCATATTTCGCATCCGGCTGCTGTCGAGGCTCCGTGACGCGGAACACGATCGAATTCGAGCCGGCCTGAAGCGTCAGAGGCTCCAGATGATACTTGTACACCATGCTGTTGACGGTGGCATATTGTACGGCTTCCGTCACCCTCTTGAAGCTGCCGCCGTTGACGGAAATCTCGTAGGGAGAGGACCAGGCCGCCTGATGCGGAGTTGCGGCAACATCGAGCTGATACAGCCCCTTTTGCGATACCTCTATGCGGTATTCCGCTACATATCCGCCTGCCGGAGGCGCCGCATCCGTGAACAGGGCTAGCTGTCTGCCGCCGCTGTATTCGGCCCCCGACTGCACGCCCGGAGCGAAATTGGTCGAGAACGCCGTCTCTCCCTCATATTCCGTATGGTGGGCAAAGGTCAACTGGAACGAGTCGAGAAAAAAGGCGTACCTCGTATCGGGCTGGGTCCGCCGCTCCTTTACGCGAAACGAGAGCGTATTCAACCCCGCTTCCAGCACGACGTTCTGCAGATGAAACTGGCGCACCGTATCGGTGATTTTTCCGTATTCCACTGCATGGGAGACAGGTGCGAACGGACCGTCGTTTATTTTCAGGTCGTAGGGCGATGCCCATGCCGCATTGATCGGCGAGGAGGCAACGTCGAGCCGGTAAGCGCCGGCGACGGGCGCGTAAACCGCATACTGCACCCAGTATCCGTCATTTGGCGACGGGACGTCGGAGAACAGGGACAAAAACTTTCCGCCGCTGTAGGCGGCTCCCGTTTGAATACTGGGAGTAAAGTTCGCCGAGACATACGACTCCCCCTCTCCTTCCAGCCCGTATTGGTTCGCCTCATACGTAACATACGGACCGTCCGTGCTCCAATGACCGGCTGCGTTCCCGGCTTCTACCTTGAACGTATGACGTGTGCCCGGCGCAAGACCGTTCACCGTGAACGTCTGCTGTTGGCCATACACCGAGCCGATTACGGTACCGTTGCGATACACGCGATAACCGGAAACGCCTGCTGCATCCGTCGCGGCGGTCCAACTAAGCTGCGCGCTGTTCGCGCTTGCTCTTAGAGCCCGCAAGCCGCTGCTTGACGGCCAGACCGGCGAGGCTTCCTGTACCCGTGCGGCAGACAGCTCCAGATAAGGCTTGTTCGCCGCGTTTTCCTTGCTGTTCAACTGGACGAGCAAGCCGGGATTCGCTTCCTCCAGGAACAGGAAGCTTGCCGTTTGGTCCAGCTCTTGCTGACGCTTCACGAACGAAGTCACGTCGTATTCGTGCCATTTCATCGTTTTGTTCATATGCGCGGAAGCCAAATAATGCTGCGGCTGCGGCCGCGTATTCCAGGTAAGCGTTCCTTCGCTCCAGCCGTCCTGCTCCAGGCCGTAAACCTGAACGTCGACCTCCGAGCCCTCTCCGTCCGTGACTGCGCCGTACACTTTCAATTTGGCCGAGCCGAGCGGACCGGCAAACGAGCTCAAATCGAACTTCATCAGCGCTTGCCGCGTCAGTCCCGCGCTGCTTGTTTTGACGGCGAGGGTGGTACTCGCTCCAAAATTGTTGGCCGCCTGCGCCCCGCCTTGGACATACGTATCTTCAACCGGAGCAAGCTGAACGGCCGGGGCATACGTCGCTTGCCCGACAGGCGCGCCTTCCGCGCGCACCTGCCGGACGGCGGGCTCCATGGCGGCGATCCAAGGATACGGCAGCGAAGCGAGCATGAGAAAGGCGAGCGCCAGACTTATTTTATTCAACGTTCCCTTAAAGACCAATACCGTCACTCCTTCGTTCTTGTGGTCGACTCCCTAATTGCCTTTGGCTTTCCGTGCATCGGCCATCTGCTTGTCGGCTAGCTCCTGCGCGTCCCGAAGCGCCGTATTGATGTCCTTCTGACCGAGAGCAACCGCTTTCGCCGCATCATTCAATCTGGGCTTCACGATGGACCGGTCGAATTGGTTCGGATTGTCATGCATGTTTCTAGGCTTCGCTTTGAAAATCCCCGCCGTGTTTTTGCCCTTGAGGCTGCCGAGATCGGCGCCGAACCCCTTCTCCAGTTCCGGTAAGTTCAATACGGGAAACCGCCCCGCCTTGGCGACGATCGTCTGAATTTCCTCGGACATCATATAGCTCATGACCTGAAAAGCTTCATCCTTATGCTTGCTCTGGTTGCACAGCATCAGCAGATGCATATCGACCTCTCTTCCCGTACCGAGCGCGTCCTCGAAATTGGGGAGAGCGGCAATATCGTAATTCAAAGGCTGTCCCTTTAGCATAAACTCCTCTGCAGGGCCGATGACCCCGTCCGCCCAATTGGGCAGCATCGCCAAATTCCGATCTTTTAGAAACGCGTTCAGCCCGTACGTCCACTTGTTGTTCGGACCGATGTAGCCCGGAATGTCGTAATTTTGTTTCAGCAGGCCGAATATTTTTTTCCAGCCATCAGAGGTAATGACGCTGTTTCCGGTTTTGGGCTCGACCAACGGAAGAGATAGCTGTCCGCCAGGCCTGTCCGGCTCCGTGAAATCGAGTCCGATGTACGGGGTTCCCGCATCCGTACGGGTCAATAGCCGCGCAAGTCCCATAATTTGATCCCACGTCATCAGATCTTTCGGATAACCGACTCCGAATTTGTCAAAAATGTCTTTGTTGTAAAACAATGCCGCATAGTTGGTCACGAACGGAAGTCCGATCATTTCCCCTTCACGATCGGCATACATCCCCAACGTCTCCACGATGGCAGGATGGACCCGCGACAGCTCGACCTTCTCCTTCTTCACATAGGGGGACAGATCCGCAATCCACTTCAAGTCTTTATGCGCGAACACGGCCGTATTGCTTCCGTACAACATATCCGGATACGTTCCCGCGGTAATCAACTCATTCGGATCGGTTCCTCCGTTTGCCTTATCCTTTAGAAATTCGAGCGTAATATGAGGGAACTTCTTTTTGACCGGTTCGGCGAAAAAACGTTGAAATTCATTGTCCGTTAACGCAGCCCCGTGCAAGTAAAGCGTTAACGTAACCGGCGCCTTCGCCGCCTCGGGCTTCGATTCGGATTTCCCATCGGATTTCATTCCTCCCCCCGTTGCCGCACAACCCAATAAGGATACGCTTAAGACCAGATTCAAGGAAAAGACGACAACCTTCTTCATGTCACGTTCACCCCGGTTTGTAACCCCTTTCAGATAGTTTGGAATGCGGCCGTTTCTCCATACACCGCTATTCTCCATTCGCCATACTCATCCGTCCACCGCCACCAACGGACCATGAACGGAGCGCCTCCTGCTTATTGACGTTCACCTCCCCGCAAGCGTCCTTCTCCTGCGCAATGGCGCTTGCGCAGTCCTGCATTAAAGTAGCACGGGCGCCGCAGGACGGGAAACATACACTTTTTGCTTTCGCTTTCCTCTCTTGCTTAATCGGAAATTCCGCTTAAAATCAGGCCGAAACCGGTCGCCGTCACGCAAAAAAAGCCCCCATCGGCCGGAGCATGCCGATAGAGACTCAACATCTTTTACTTTTTTTGCGCCAGCGCCGGGGAATTGGGCTTTCCCCCTTCGCGCTCCCGGTATTCGCTGGGAGTCAGTCCGGTGAATTTTTTGAAAATCCGGATAAAGCTCGTATCGTGCGTATACCCTACCCTTTCGGCAACATCGCGTATTTTCCCGCCGGAGCCGGTGAGCAGCTCCTTCGCTTTCGCGACACGCAGCTCCGTCAAGTAGTCGATAAAATTGTCCCCTGTGTATTCCTTGAACATTCGGCTCAGATGCGAGAGGCTAATCTGAAACTTGTCCGATAAATAATGCAAGGACAAATCGCTGAGCTTGTAATTGTGTTGAATGAATTGGACCATTTCCTCAATCTTTTCGTTCTTATCCCGGTTATTGCGTCTCGCAGCGATCCGGCGGATATATTCGGACAGCGTTGCGTCCGTAAACTCGCGGATTTGCTCCAGCCGTTCGCAGCGGCTTAACACCTCTTCCATCGTCGGCCCCGCGTCCGATTCCTCCGGCTTCATGCCGATTTCATCCGCGATCACGGCCGCCCTCATCAAAAGCTGAACGACTAAATGGTTAAGCGTGTCCGGGGGCACATTGCTGCGGGCCAGCGACTCAAACCAGTGGGCGACCTGCGACTGGAGTTTTGCCGCATCGGACTGCTTCAACGAATCGATTGTGCTGTCCATCATCGCGAACAATCCGTTGTATTCGCCATTGCGCGAGTCGAGGATTTCGTCCGCCGTGATGACCATATTGCCGCCGATTATCAATCTGTACTTTAGCGCTTCCATCGACTGCTTGTAGGAGAGGGAGATGTCCGGCATGGCGTACACGATGCCGCCGACGCCGATCGTCACCGTTTTTTTCAAGGATTTGTGCACGCCATGCTTGATCTGATCCGCGACGGCAACGGCGCGAACCGCAAGCCTCTCCTCGTTGTCTTTGTCTTCAAAGCTGACAATGACGGCGCAGCGCCCTTCCTCCCATTCCATTGCGGCGCCTTTGTGCTCCGCGTTCACGATCTCTTCGGCAATATTGCACAGCGCATAAGCGTATAAATGCAAGTCGCGCGCGCTTGCGATCTCGTGCCGGTTGTCGAACTGAATGCTCATGACGACAAAGCAGCCGTCATACAGTCGCACGCCCACCAAGTCCAAATAGGAATTCATATTGCGGAAACCACCCGAATCGTTCGTCAACATTTTCATCAGCAGACGCCATCTCATCAACGGCTTGCTTTCTTTGATCTGCTTCTCCAGCCGCTCGCTGTCGATCAATACATCCTGCATCATCGTTTCCAGATGATCGAATTCATCGGAATATCGGCCTTCGTTACCATGCAAAGGATGGAACCTCAGCTTCCGCGACATGCTGAAAATAAACCGGTTGATCGGCTTGAACGTCCAGCGGCTTACCAGAACGGCAGCGAGCGCGGCGGCGGCAAACAGCAGGACCGATACCGCCAGCAGCGTGTTTCGGGTATGAACAAGCGGCTTGTTGAGCGCCATGACCGGAACGATCCGAATGAGCTTCCAGCCGGTATATTCGCTTGTGAAGTAAAAAACCGAGCTGCGGGCGGTGTCCACGTCTGTGACAAAAGAGCCTTCCTTGCCGTTTTTCAGCAATTTGGCGATGTACGGAATTTCGCCAACATGTTGGCCCACCTTTTTGAAATCCGGATGAAGAATCACTTGCCCCGTGCGGTCGATGACAAAAGAAAGCTCCGGCCCCGGATATCGCTCCGCATCCTGAACGAGGTTGTACAGCGCCTCTTGCTTGATGCTGACCGCCGCAGCCCCTCTTCGATACCCGGGAGAATGCAGCAGAGGATACGTGCGAACCGAGGTCACCACATCCTGGTACAAAGGGAAGTTTTTATTGTCCAAAATCAGTTTGCGGGTCGGAAGCCAGCTTTGAAAGCCGTCCGCCGAGTAAAATTGCCCGATCCACTCGTAATTTTCCGCTGCCGTTTCATCTGTATTGGTGGTGGCGGACCTTTTCTGCTGCTTGACATACGAGTACAGGTCGACCGAAAACAAAGCGTCGCTTCTTTGAATCATATCGTTCAGCAAATTATCGATCGCGGCCTGGTTCGCTTTGCGCTCTCCCTCTCCCATTTCGATGTCGAAAAACTTGCGCACCTCTTCCTTCTTCAACAGCCGGATCATATTGCGGTCGATATCCTTCAAAACCAGCTTCAGCTTCTCGTCGATCTGGCGCAGCAGCTCCATGTTCGCGTTCGCCATCTCATGCTGAAGTCTGCCGGTGACGATCCGGTAAGAAAGAAAAGCGGTCAACGAAACGGCCACAAGCAAAAGCGCGAGCAGGATGAGAAACAATTTTTTCGTCAGCCGGGTCTGAAGAACGTTCACGGTTTATCCTCCTATCCGCTCAGCCATTACCATCATGCCGGCCTTGTTGTTATCGTACCAAACTTGGATAAGCGCTTCCGCTTGTTCTCCGCCCGCGCGCCGCCATTCCTTTCTAATTTCCTGCATCGCCCATTCGGGGGAGTAGTTCGGGCCAAGCCGTACCGCTTTGGCTTTAATCGTATCAAACGTCTGTCCGATAGACGTAATCGTTTCATTCATTTCTACAAAATTGGGCGGGTACGGAAAATCCCGTCGGTATGGATGCTTCAAAGCGACCTGCAGCGCTTCCTCCTGCAGGCGCGCCACTCGCTGCGACAACGGATCGGGAGCAGCCTTGGCGGACAAAGCGCTTTCCCACCCTTTTTCCTGTCGGAGCACGGCGTATTCGTAGGCGTACAGCATCTCTTTCCTGTATTTGTCGGCGCTAATCATTTGCGGAATACCGTTCACGGTTTTCATATGCTCGCCTTCCGTTCCGTACACGAGCTCGCTCCATCCTTTTTCCAGCATCCAGTCCAAGTACTTGACCGCCGTTTCGGGGTCCTTCATCTTCTTATTGAAGGCGACGTATATATACGGCGGCTCCTCCTGATACAAACCATAGGTACCCCATCTCGTCTCTGCCGGCTCGAGCGGCACGGGTCTGGCGTCTGCATCGTTGTTCATCAGATCCGTCAGCAGCGGACTGCTCCATTGGCACAAACATATTCCGGCTTTGCCGTCCACCCACGCCTGCAGGCCCGCCTTGCCCTCCTTATCGATAAGATCTTCATCATGAAGCTGCTTTTCGAACCGGATTGCCTCCATATATCGGTCTGTGGTCGGTCCGTACTTGACCTTCCCGTCCTCCAAAAACCATTCGTTCCGATGGGTGCCGAATAAGGCGGAAATGATGTCGGCTTTTTCATTGCCCGCGAATGCCAACGTGTCCGCTTGGCCGTTGCCGTCCGGATCGCGATCCCGAAACGCTTTGGCCACATGCAGCAGATCGTCAAGCGTTCGCGGCGTTTGCAGTCCCAGGATGTCCAGCCAGTCTTGCCGGATCCATATGGCGTGATTGGCGACGGAAGTTACTGGCCGCCTCGTTGCAACCGCATACATTTGCCCGTTGAACGAAAGGTAGGGCATCAATTCGGGATGCTCCTTCAAGTAGTTTCGATAGACGGTACTGTATGTCTCCAGCAGTCCGTCGACCGGCTGAATGACGCCCTGTGACGCCAACATGCCGATGTATCTTCGGTCGTATTCCCAGATCAGATCGGGAGCTTCGCCGGCTGCAAGCAAGACATTCAGCCTGTCCTGCCCGACTCTCGGAACCGGCACGAAGGTCACGTATATGCCGGACTTCTCCCGAATCCACTGCACCCAGCGGTTGTTCCGGTACGTTCCTTCATCGCTGGATACTTGTCCCCTGTCGAACATGGAAATGCTGAGCTGCTTCGGAGCGACGGATTCGTCAGCTAAGCCGCCGCATGCTCCCAGTACAAAACCAAACGCAGCCAGAAGCGTCAACAGCGCTGCGGTCCACTTGCCGGCTCTTTCGATCATCATAACCTCCCCTACAAAGTCTATTTTTGAACGTCGTTTCCGCTAAACAAAAAGATTTCTACAAAAAGACGGACATTCCTTTATTTTCCGCTTTTTTTAGCGAGTGATAGGTAAGAATGCGGCAACGACAGGGTAAAACTGTACCAATATTACACATGAGGTTATATAGCGTCGGTTGAGTCGGAACAGTAGTATCGGGATATGGATGAGGGATTCTTTATTGCCGCTCGGTTCCATGGCGGGCTATTTCGTTTCTATACGTTGTCGGGGCTACTCCGGTCCATGCTCTGAAAACGCGTCCAAAGTAGTGAACATCGCAAAAGCCCGTTTTTTCGGCGATTTCCGTTATGGTGAACGGCTCGCTGATCAGCATTTGCTTCGCTTTGTTTATTCTTGTTGAATGGATGTAGCCCGTCAAGGTTACGCCGGTAGCTTTTTTGAAGTAGCGGCTGAAATAGAACGGACTGATATTAGACAGAGTGGACAGCTCCTTAAGGGATATGGAATGGGCGAAGCGGCTCTCGATATAGTCTAAAGCCGGTTTCAATGCGTCCAGATGTGCGCGGTAGCCTTTGCCAGTTCCCCCCTCTGCAGTCCCCTGCCGTTCTGATGGAAATCTCTTAGCAAGGCCGTGGCAATCTGATATACAGCTGCCCGAATCATCACCTCGCTGCCTATATCCTGGTTGACGTATTCCTGCTGACAACTGATCAACAGAGCGTTCAGCTTTTCCCATAACGGATGGGAGTCGGAATATTTGTCAGGCGTATGCCGCCAATTCGAATACAGCAAATAATGATAGTCGGAGTCGAAGCCTTCGGACAAATTGGTGACAAGCAGCGGGTCAAAAACGACACCTCTAATATGGGCTGGTGAGCCGGCTGTCGTCTGGACAGCGTGTACTTGTCCGCTGCCGATATAGATGATATCGCTTTCAAATGCAGTAAACATTTTGTTTGCAAGGGTAACCTGGACAGGTCCTTGCAGAACGCGAATGATTTCGATATGCCGGTGCCAGTGAGGGAACACCAGATAGCCGTCTCTCGTTTTGGTTACATCCGTGCAGCGAAACGGAAAACGCGTTCCTTCGAACGACTCCATGCGTTGGAACGGCTCTTTGTGAACAGGCAGCTGCGGCATGCGATCACCTTCTTCTGTAGGATGTTTCCATTATACCAAAGCGATAATCGGCAGTATGCCGCTGCCCGGAAAATATGACAACCAACACGAATAAGGGCGGAGAAACCCCGCCCTTGTTCAGAAAACTTTGATTAGCAGATGCCTGCAAAGGCTGTCTGAACCAAAAATAAACTAGAGCGTGTCTTCAAACTATAAATTAATGCTAAAAGATGGTAAACTTCTCGTATGAG
>NZ_BAAAYO010000020.1:0-173214 GCF_039536325.1 Paenibacillus hodogayensis | reverse complement strand
GGACCGCAGGGTCCTGGGAGAGTAGGACGTCGCCAAGCGAACATACAAGCCTTTCCGGTTACCCCGGAGAGGCTTTTTTGTTTTTTAACAGGTTTCTACTTACACATTCAGGTAAAAGTTTGACAGAACGAAGGCGTTGCCGCCAATACCTCCTTTTCCCTGCCGTATTGCCTTGACACGGGAAAAACGCTTTTGATACTATTTCAATAATATTAAAGCAAGTACTACACCAATTATTCTAGGAGGGTTCTTCTCGTGTGGGAAAATAAGTTTGCCAAGGAAGGCTTGACGTTCGACGACGTCCTGCTGATCCCCAGAAAATCGGAAGTGTTCGGGCCACGGGAAGTTGATGTTTCTACCCTTCTGACCAAAAAGCTGAAGCTGAACATTCCGCTCATCAGCGCGGCAATGGATACGGTGACGGAAGCGGCGCTGGCCATCTCTATGGCTCGCGAAGGCGGCTTCGGCATTATTCATAAAAACATGTCGATCGCTCAGCAAGCGGAAGAAGTGGACCGAGTCAAACGTTCGGAAAGCGGCGTTATTACGAATCCGTTCTCGCTTACGCCGGACCATCACGTCTACGAAGCGGAAGAATTGATGAGCAAATACCGGATATCCGGTGTTCCGATCGTGGATGAAGAGAAAAAGCTGGTCGGCATTTTGACGAACCGCGATTTACGGTTTGTTCATGACTATTCCATTAAAATCAAGGACGTAATGACCCACGAGCATCTGGTTACCGCACCAGTCGGTACGACTTTGGCGGAAGCGGAAGTCATTTTGCAGAAGCATAAGATCGAGAAGCTGCCGCTTGTCGACGAATCGAATACGCTCAAAGGCTTAATTACGATTAAGGATATCGAGAAGGCCATCCAGTTTCCGAATGCGGCGAAGGATGCTCAAGGAAGGTTATTGGTCGGGGCGGCCATCGGAGCGTCCAGAGACGCCATGGAGCGCGCCAGCGAGCTCGTCAAAGCGGGGGTCGACGTCATCGCCGTCGATTCGGCTCACGGCCACCATATCAACATCCTGGAGACGGTTCGCAAGCTTCGTCAAGAGTTTCCAGATTTGGTGATCATTGCCGGCAACGTGGCTACTGGAGAAGGTACCCGCGATCTGATCGAAGCCGGTGCTTCCATCGTTAAAGTCGGTATGGGACCGGGCTCGATCTGTACGACGCGCGTCATTGCCGGTATCGGCGTACCGCAAATAACGGCTATCTACGATTGCGCTTCGGTGGCACGGCAGTACGATGTGCCGATTATCGCCGACGGCGGAGTGAAATATTCCGGGGATATTACGAAAGCGATCGCCGCCGGAGCGGATGCTATCATGATCGGTAGCTTGTTCGCGGGCTGCGAAGAAAGCCCGGGTGAATCGGAAATTTTTCAAGGCCGCCGGTTTAAAGTGTATCGCGGCATGGGCTCGATCGGCGCCATGAAGGAAGGCAGCAAGGACCGCTATTTTCAAGAGGGCCAATCCAAGCTCGTTCCGGAAGGCATCGAAGGCCGTGTTCCTTACAAAGGCCCGTTGCACGATACGGTTCATCAGCTCGTAGGCGGCCTCATTCAAGGGATGGGCTACTGCGGCACCCGTACGATCGGGGAGCTGAAGGAAGACACGGAATTCATACGCATTACGGGCTCCGGTCTTAGGGAAAGTCATCCGCATGATGTGCAGATTACGAAGGAAGCTCCTAACTATTCGTTATAATCGACGTAAGGCAATGGCAGGGTGCGGTCGTGCCCTGCCATTTTTTTTCGACATTATTTATCATGTTTTGAGGTAAAATCTGATCCGCATCGTGAAACGGACTGGTGGATGGCTTGAGGGTGTTATATAACTTTTGCCGGCCTGTCCGGGTGTGGTACAATAAAAAATGGACATTCTTTATGCATGATGGACATGCATCTTTTACATACACGAGCAACGGGGGAATCAGGGGAGCATCTTACATACAAGGGAGATGGGACAAGCGTGTTGGGAGCAGGAAATGCAAGGTGGATTCGATGGATAGCAGGGGCCTGTATGGTTACCGTATTGTTTAATGGGCTGCTATTCGTTCAACCGGCCAAGGTGCAGGCCGCCGAGCCGGTCAATTTGAATTTGGAAGCAAAAGCGGCGATCCTGATCGAGGCAACGACGGGACAGGTGCTCTATGAAATGAATGCCGATCAGCCGATGCCTCCGGCCAGCATGTCCAAGATGATGACGGAATATTTGGTCATGGACGCGGTCAAATCGGGAAAAATAAACTGGGATACGATCGTCTCGCCGAGTCAGTACTCCGTCGACGTCATTGGTTCCGGTCAATTGATCGGACCGGGCGAGAAGTATTCGGTTGAAGATTTGTTTGGCGCCATGTCGATTTATTCGGCTAACGATGCGACAGTTGCCTTAGCCGAAGCTATCGGAGGCACTGAGGAAACTTTCGTAAAGATGATGAACGATACGGCGAAGAAATTCGGTTTTAACGAGAAATCATTCTTCATTAACTCCACGGGGCTGTCCCGCGCCGACTTGGGTAAATACGCACCGCCCGGAACCGAGCCGGATACGATGATTACTGCGCGTGATGCCGCTGTGCTCGCCTATCATATCTTGAACGAGCATCCGGAAGTGCTGAAGTTTTCCAGCATTCCGTCCAAAAAGTTCCGTCCCAACGATCCGGCGCCGATGATCAATTGGAACTGGATGCTGGAAGGGAACAAGGATAAACCGAACTTCAAATCCTACGTGTATCAAGGTATGGACGGTCTGAAGACAGGGCATACGTTGGAGGCGGGCTACTGTTTCACGGGAACGGCTAGCCGCAACGGGATGAGGCTCATAAGCGTCGTCATGAACACGCCGTCGGAAGCCAAACGATTCCGGGAGACGCAGAAGCTGCTGGACTATGGCTTCAACACGTTTGAGATGAAATCGGTTCTTCCCGCCAAGAGCGAGGTTGACTCCTTAAAAACGATTGCTGTCAAAAAGGGGATTAAAACGGAAGTACCGGTCGTCACGGCAGATGCTGTCGATTTTGTCGTCAAGAAAGGCGAAACGCCTCTACTGACGATGGAGGCGGCTCCGGGCAAAGAATTGAAAAGCGCTCCGATCCAAACAGGCGATGTGCTTGGTACAGTAAAGGTGAAGATGAACGATATGGAGAAAACGGTCAATCTGATCGCCGCCCAGGATCTGGAGAAGGGCAGTTGGTTCCGGTTAATGATGAGAGGAATCAAAAACTTCTTCGGCGGTATTTTTTCCGGCATCGCCAACGGACTAAAAAACCTATTCTAAACGGGCTGACACGGGTTGTTAATTGCATAGGCTTGATGTACAATGACTCTGTTGGAAACGGTCATGAAAGCAGGGACAGCCTGCTTCATTATGGGAATTACAGCTATTTATATACAGGAGGAATACAAGATGGAAACAGGAACATGGACTGTCAAAAAAGGGATGGCCGAGATGCAAAAAGGCGGCGTCATCATGGACGTTATGAACGCCGAGCAAGCTAAAGTAGCGGAAGCGGCAGGAGCTTGCGCGGTTATGGCTCTGGAACGCGTACCTTCGGATATTCGCGCCGCCGGCGGCGTAGCCCGCATGGCTGATCCTACAGTATTGGAAGAAGTCATGAAAGTGGTAAGCATTCCGGTTATGGCCAAATGCCGGATCGGCCACTATGTAGAAGCACGCGTGCTCGAATCGCTCGGAGCCGACTACATCGACGAAAGCGAAGTGCTGACGCCGGCGGACGAAGTGTATCATATCGGCAAGAACGATTTTACCGTACCGTTTGTCTGCGGCGCCAAAGATATCGGCGAAGCGCTTCGCCGCATCGGCGAAGGAGCAGCCATGATGCGTACGAAAGGCGAGCCTGGAACGGGTAACATTGTAGAAGCGGTCCGTCATATCCGGATCATTAACTCGCAAATCCGCAAAATTCAAAGCATGTCCAAAGACGAGTTGATGACGGAAGCGAAAAACTTGGGCGCTCCTTACGATTTGGTCTTGTACGTTCATGAGAACGGTCGTTTGCCTGTCGTCAATTTCGCAGCCGGCGGCGTAGCAACGCCTTCCGATGCGGCATTGATGATGCATTTGGGCGCAGACGGCGTATTCGTAGGATCCGGTATTTTCAAGTCGGACAACCCGGAGAAATTCGCGAAAGCGATCGTACAAGCAACGACTCATTATACCGATTATGCACTAATTGCCGAAGTTTCCAAAAACCTGGGCGCTCCGATGAAAGGCATCGAGATTTCCAAGCTGGAGGCGTCCCAACGGATGCAAGACCGCGGCTGGTAAGCTAAGAAAGAAGGGTAAGCGATGAGAATTGGCGTTCTTGCCCTGCAAGGGGCGGTGGCGGAACATATCAAGATGATCGAGGCAGCCGGTGCGGAAGGCGTCGTCGTGAAAAGGACGGAACAGCTCGCGGACCTGGACGGCATTATTATTCCGGGCGGGGAAAGCACTACCATCGGCAAGTTGATGCGGGAATACGGCTTCATCGAAGCGGTTCGTTCGTTTAACACGGCAGGCAAACCGGTGTTCGGCACTTGTGCCGGGCTGATCATACTGGCTGACAACATCGTCGGCAACGAGCAGGCGCACCTGTGTCTGATGAATATGAAAGTGCAGCGCAACGCGTTTGGCCGTCAACGGGAAAGCTTTGAAACGGAGCTCTGGATCAAAGGCATTGACGAGCGGGTGCATGCGGTCTTTATCCGCGCCCCGCTGATCAAGGAAGTTGGCCCTGAAGTCGACGTACTGGCGACGCACAATGGGGAAATCGTAGCGGCAAGGCAAGGGACCTTGCTGGCCGCTTCGTTCCATCCCGAGCTGACGAACGATTTCCGGATGCACAGCTATTTTCTCGATATGGTAAAACAGGCGGCCCATTCTTCTTCGAGCACCTAGGCGAATGCCGGGGGTGCTTCTTTTTTGGGATACAGAGCCTCTACGAAGGCTTGCCGGTACCTTCAAGTTGAATATTTGACCGTAGTATAGTACATTATATGGCATAACTTGTACACTAGTTCCCTTTTGGGAGGGGTTTTTGTTGTTTGACGTCAAGCTGTTGCGTAATGAGATTGAACGGGTGAAGGAAACGATGGCCGGGCGGGGCAAATCCGTGGAGGACATCGACCAATTCACCGGTTTGGACGGAAAACGTAGAGAGCTGCTGCAGGAAAGCGAGCAGTTGAAAAATCGCAGAAATACCGTGTCCCAGGAAGTTGCCGCCAAAAAACGCAATGGGGAAGACGCCGAGCCGTTGATCCTGGAGATGCGTCAAGTGAACGATCGCATCAAAGGCCTCGATGAGGAAGTAAGAATACTGGAGGAGCAGTTGAACAAGCTGCTGCTTTCAATACCGAATATGCCTCATCCATCGGTGCCCGTAGGTACTTCCGAAGATGAGAACGTGGAGATGCGCCGTGTCGGCGAAATCCATTCGTTTGCATTCGAGCCTAAAGCCCATTGGGAGCTGGCAGATCGGCTGGGCATTCTTGACTTTGAAGCGGGATCGAAGGTAACCGGATCGCGGTTCGTGTTTTATAAAGGGCTGGGGGCGCGTTTGGAGCGGGCGTTGATCAATTTTATGATGGATCTGCATAGCGACACTCACGGCTACGAGGAAATACTTCCGCCTTATATCGTCAATCGGGACAGTTTGACCGGAACCGGTCAATTGCCCAAGTTCGAAGAGGACGTATTTAAGATCCAGAATACGGATTACTTCCTCATTCCGACTGCAGAGGTGCCCGTTACGAACGTGCATCGCGATGAAATATTGCCGGTTGAGCAGCTGCCGAAATATTATGTCGCGTACAGCGCTTGCTTCCGGTCCGAGGCCGGTTCCGCCGGTCGTGATACGCGTGGACTTATCCGCCAGCATCAATTCAACAAGGTCGAGCTGGTTAAACTGGTTAAGCCGGAGGATTCGTACGACGAGTTGGAGACGTTGACCCAGCATGCAGAGAAGGTGCTTAGTCTGTTGAAGCTTCCTTATCGGGTTTTGACGTTGTGTACGGGTGATTTGGGCTTCTCCTCCGCCAAAACGTACGATTTGGAAGTATGGCTGCCGAACAGCGGCATGTATCGGGAAATTTCATCCTGCAGCAATTTTGAAGACTTCCAGGCGCGGCGCGCTAATATGCGATTCCGTCGCGATGCCAAATCCAAACCGGAATTTCTGCATACGTTGAACGGTTCAGGGCTGGCGGTTGGACGGACGGTGGCGGCGATATTGGAAAACTACCAGCAAGCGGACGGCAGCGTGACCGTGCCCGACGTATTGCAGCCTTACATGAACGGAGTCAAGACGATCTCGGTAAAATAGACTTGCAGAGCGCCCCAATCGTGTGATAAAATGCATGATGATCTTGTTGTCCGATTGGGCGCCTGATTTTTGGAGAGGTGGTCGAGTGGTTGAAGGCTCTGGTCTTGAAAACCAGCGAAGGGGAAACTCTTCCGTGGGTTCGAATCCCACCCTCTCCGGTTAATCTTACTTAGTCCAACTCCACGTATAAAACCACGTCCACCTTCGCACCTTAACAGTGCGGAGGTGTTTTTGTCATGAGCCAAACAAACGTGCTCACAGTCGATCAGAACGAGTTGAAAGAAGCATGGAGCCGTACGCTTCCAACGGTTCTGAACGAATCGGATCAGGCCGAAGTCGTTGCCGACGAGTATAACCCGAGCTCCTTGCGCATCCATATTCGCAGCGCCGGACATTCCATGTATTCGTTCGACTTTCAAGTCACATATGTGGATACCCGGGAAGTCAAAGTGGAACTGGTGGATGCGGAGAAGGCCGAACAGACGGTCGATGAGCGAAATGAAGTCATTCAGCACTTGATCGAAGATTATATTCGTCATATTCACGAATGCGCGCAAGCTTTGAAAAGCTTGACCCACACCTGAAGGAGGCGCGAACGATGACGAAGCGAAAAGCGGCAGATAAAAATTTGCAAAATGTAGTCAAAGATTTGGCGCAGGAACCCGTTAACGCCCATCATGCCCAGCAGCTTCAACAGGATACGAATGATCGCCAGAAGCAGGACCGTCACAATCACGATCAAACGACGGTAACCTAAGAAAGGAGCTACGATCCATGCCCAAAGACATTCCACAACCCGTTAACCCGCCGTCGGGAGCCCAAGAGCGGCGTTCAAGCAAATCGCGGCAGCAAGAGCCGTTATCCGGCTCGAAAAAAACGAAACAGGCCAACCATTCCCGGCATAATAACGGCGAAGGGTAACAGCGAAAAAAGTTTTCCGGCCGACGTATAAAGAAGATATTTAAGGGACAATCTATAATCGACGGTGAAACAAGAGAGGTGTGGTTCCGTTGAACGTTTCAACAGCAACACCTGGCGTGAGGATGCATCCGCAAAATCGCGTCAAGTAAGGATCAGATACCGGACAAGGAAGCGGAGGGGATGTGCCAAAGACACGTTAGCGTGTTCCGGACACATGCGGCAACGATTGGCTGGCTGACAGCGATCGGAGTAACCAAAGCGAAAGTGGAAGGTAACAAATGATTCATACAAACCGTTCACCGTCAAAAAAGGACCCGAGAGGGTCCTTTTTCCTTTGCATCAAAGGTTGATATCGGATAAAAAAGCAAGCAGCGCGTCGGTCAAGCGTTGCGGATGCTCCATCATGCTCATGTGACCGGAACCTTGAATCAAGACTTGAGTTATATTATCTTTATTCACCGAAAACGTTTTGTCCGGTTTGATGATCTGATCGCTTTCTCCGGCTACGAGCAAAATGGGGCAATTAACCGCTTCCAGGACGGCATTGCGGTCGGGTCGGCCCCGCATCGCTTCCAGTGTTCGGATAGCGCCTTCCGTCGTCGTGGTGTAGCCGATTTTTTTGGCGGTCTCGATTTTATCCACCATCGTCTGGACATGCTCAGGCGCGAACAGTTTCGGGATCAATCCGTCCACGAATGGTTGTATTCCAGTGTCGCGGATCGTTTGAATGGACTTTAGCCGGGTTTCTTTGCCTTTGTCATCGTCCGGATAAGCGGTCGAATGGATGAGGCCGTATGCGGTGATCCCGGCCGCGTGCCGCTCTGCGGCGGCCAACGTCACGTATCCGCCTAACGAGTGACCGAACCAGATAGCTTTGGGGATACCAAGGCTTTCAATCAGCTCGGAAATGTCGTCGGCAAACGATTCGATCGGGTATGGGGCCGTCGGAGTACCGGACTGCCCATGTCCGGGCAAATCGGGGACGATTAGCCTCGCTTTTCCGCGAAGCAGCGGTACGATCTCGTCAAAATAAGCGGAGCTGCCGCAAAAGCCGTGCAGCAGTACGACCGGCATGCCTTGACCCTCATCCCGGTAAGCAATATCGATCGCATGTTTGGTCAGCTTTTTAGTTTTCATGGACATTCCTCCCGTATGTATTGTAACCATGCTTACCGAAATGAAACATCTCTATTCATGCAGATTCGGGTACAGAGACGGAATGGAACGAAAGGAGAAAGAAACAAGGACGAGCACAAGCACGGAGCCGGATATTGGGGTAAAAGAAAAAGACGGGCGTCAGCCCGTCTTCATCTATCCATCATATCGGAACGACAGGATTCGAACCTGCGACCTCTTAGTCCCGAACCAAGCGCTCTACCAAGCTGAGCCACGTTCCGTCGATATTACCTGTATCAAATTCGTCAATCGCGCCACGGCGGGATTCGAACCCGCGACGCACAGTTTAGGAAACTGTCGCTCTATCCAACTGAGCTACGGGCGCAAATATTGAAGAGGCAATAGATACTATATCATAAAGTTTACCTCCTGTAAAGTACATGCTCCCCACTCGCCCAGCCAATCGTGTATACTGACATCAAGCGGGAGGGAACGGTTGTGAGCGATTTTTATTTCAAAGCGGAGCGGTATCCGGAAGAGCCAGGTTGTTATTTGATGTTCGATCGGTCGGGCAGGCTGCTGTACGTCGGCAAAGCCGTTAATTTGCGCAAAAGACTCAGCTCTTATTTTCACGGCAAACCGGATCGGGAAAAGACGGCAAGGCTTGTCGCAGAAATCGACGACATCGAAATCATGATCGTACGGAACGAAAATGAAAGCTTGACACTCGAAACCAATCTGATCCAGTACTACTTGCCTCCTTACAATAGGGCGAAAAAACGCGAGCAGTCCGTATACGCGTACATAGCAGCCACCGAAGAAGGGTTGCCGAGACTCTTAGCCGCAGACCGGGAGCGACAGGAGTCGCAGGTCAATGTGCGGCAGCAGTCCAAATCGGCTTTGCTTGGGCCTTATCCGAATCCCGTATTTCGCAATTATGCGTTGGATTTCGTCATCGAGCACTACCGGCTCAGAACGTGCGAGCCGCTGGAGAGCCGGCTGTGCATGCGCTATTACCTGGATAAATGCGGAGGCATCTGCGAGGAGAAGGAGACCGGCAAACAGTACGGCGAGCGGTTGGAGGAGGCGCTGAGCGTACTGTCGGACCCGCGACGAGTGACCGAAGCGATGCAGGACGGCATCGAGCGTTTGTCCGAGCGTCTTCTGTTCGAGAGGGCGAAGGAGCTGCACACACGGCGCAAAGCGCTGCAGAGCATGTTGGAAGAGCAGGCGGTCAATCGACAACGCGATTACAGTCAGTTAGTGGTTTATTTCGGTAACGCTTATCTGTTGGCTGCCCAATTCGAATATGGGATGCTCCGGACACGATTCGTCTGGCTGGCGATGGGCGAAGGGCTCGAGCAGGAAGTCCAAGAAACCTTGTTCGCGCTGCTGCCCGATGCTGGGGAAGCGGAGCTCGTGACGAACGATCGGGAACGGACCGATTCGATCGTTCGACTGGCTTGCCAGCGCGGCCGGAAAGTAAAGGTCGTATTGCCGGTCAAAGGTGCCAAACGGCATTTGCTCCAGCTGTGCGAACGGAATTATCGCTATCGTCTTACTATAGAGTCTTCGTGACAAGGATCGTGTATGCTTGCATTAATTCGACATTATACGACATAAATCTGAAGCTGAATCCAGAGGCTTCCCGTGGGTTAAATCGTACAAATAGTTTGAAATGACTGATGGGGAGCGATACTTGGCCGTATCGGCTTATTTTTTTATTGCGAATAGTCTGTAAATAAATGTATGATATAGGTATTATGGAGTATGTAAAGTAATTCTCGACGGTGGAAAGGATTCATTCTATGCGCCTGATTCCGATGTATATGTGCCAACCTGGTATGAGTCTGGGTAAACCGATTTTTAACCACGAGGGGCAAATATTGGTTGGAGCCCACTTCAAGCTGACCCAATATCCCGCGAAATTCTGAACAAGCGCGGACCTCTCAGTCCAGCCGAGTTCGAAGAGGTGAAAAAGCATCCCGAATATGGCTTTCAGCTGCTGAAGGATGCGCCAGGTATCCCGGTGCTGTCCGCCCAATGCGCGCTCCAGCATCACGAACGGGTGAACGGCAGCGGTTATCCTTATGGCCTAAAGAAGCACGAGACCCATTCGTTCTCCCAATGGATCGGACTGCTCGAAACGTACGATTCGCTAACCCATCCACGAGCCCACCGTGATGCGCTTTTGCCGCATCAGGCGATCGAACTTTTGTACAGCGGAGCCGGAACGTTGTATGATATGGATAAGGTGAAACTGTTTCGCAATAAAGTATCCATATTTCCGCTCGGACTTACCGTCCAACTCAGCTCCGGCGAAAGCGGAATCGTCTCCAAAGTATTCCCTGACTACAAACATCGCCCTGTCGTACGGGTTCTCAAGGACCGTTCCGGGACGACGCTTAAAGAACCTTACGAAATTGACTTGTCCCGGCATCTCAGCATCATGATCGATCGCGTAGGAGAAGCGTCCGCTCAGTAGCCGGTCCCGGGCAAGAAGGGAGTGCGATCCACGTGCATCATGTCGTCGAACTCATACGCGATATTCCGTTATTTCAAGATTTGAGCGAGGCCGAGCTTATCGATATTTCGGCGCTGTTCTACGAACGGAAGTTCAGAAAGAACGAAATCGTTTTTTTGGAAGATCAGCCCGGTGAGGAACTATTCGTCATTGAGTCGGGAACCGTGAAAATTTTCCGGATCGATAATGCCAAGCAAATCACGCTGGCTTTGTTTCGCAGCGGCGATTTTTTTGGTGACATGTCGATTGTAACAAAGGGGGGCACCCGTTCCGCCAACGCCGAGACGTTGGAGGCGAGCGTCATGTACTCCCTGAAACGTTCGACGTTCTACGACTTCATGTCGCGTTCGCCGGGCTTGTGCATGCGCCTGCTGGAAGTGACGATGGATCGGCTGCGCCGGGCGAACGAGCAAATCCACGGCCTGACTTTTCTCGACGTGCGCTCGCGCATTCTGAAGACGATTTACCAGCTGTCCCAGCAGCACGGGGAACGGCGGCAAAACTCGGTGCAAATTTCCGTCAAGCTGACCCACCAGGAGATCGCCAATCTGGTCGGAACAGTCCGTGAATCGGTGACGAAAGTGCTTCAGGAACTTCAGGACGAGAAAATTATTACGATCCGCAACAAGCTGATCTCCATCGAACGGATGGAGGAGCTAGAGCGCAAAATTGTGTATTAAACCGATGGAAGGTGCCGGCATAAAGGCAGCTTCTTTTTTTCGTTAAAACACTCGCCTATTCGACAAAATACGAGTATAATTTGGGCAAATTGATACATAGGACAGGTGCCCGGATGGATATTCAACAATCGATCAAAGCGGATGTTTTGCGCCAAAAAAACGGGGTCGTGTTCATGGCTTTGGCGGCGACTTGTTTACTGGCGGCCTTAAGTATTGCGGCTTTGAACCACGGGGAGAAAATAACGGCGGAGTCGTGGCTTACCATGGGCTTGTTAGTCGGTCTGCTTGGGGTGTTCGGAGTCCTTCATTTTACCAAGCGGTATCCTCACGTCCTCCCTTTTATCGCGATTGTCGGCAATGCCGCGATATCCTTGGTGACCGGGTCGCAAAGCGAATCGATCAGCAATGTGTTCGGCGTCTATTACGGATTGATATTGGCGGCCGTCTATATGAGCGTGTGGCCGACGGTAGTCAGCATGACCATCAGCACCGCTCTGCTTGTTTATTTTGTCGTTACGCAAAACGAAACTCCGGGCATTGCCGGAAATGAAACGGTCCTTTTCGTCTATTACGCGCTCGTGTGCGCCATGCTCATTGCGCTTCTGGCCACGGCGATCCGTATGGCGAAAAAAATGGAGAAGTTCGGCATGGAGGCGGGACAACTTCTAGCGCAGCAAAAGGACGACAAGGAGATGCTGCTGAATACGGCCGCTTCCGTATCGTCCAATATGACGGTTATTGCTGCGGCCAGCGAAGATAGCGGAAGCTCGTTCAGCGAAATGAATGCGGCATTTCAGGAAATCGCCGCAGGAGCCAATATCCAGGTCGATTCTACCATGTCCATTAACCTTGCGGTGCAGGAGACCGGCCGGATGATTACGGAAATGCTCGACTCTCTCGCCGAACTGAAGCGGAAAACGGAAGGAACGAATCGGCACAGTTTGGACGGAAGGGCCAAAATGGATACAATGTTCCGGGCGACGAACGAATTCCAGCAAAGTCTGGGGTCGATGAACGAGGAAATAGCCATTTTGACGGGAACGCTCAGGGAGGTTGGAGCCTTCAATGAATCGATACAGCAAATTGCCCAGCAAACGAACTTGCTGTCGCTGAATGCCGGAATCGAAGCGGCAAGAGCCGGGGAAAGTGGCCGAGGCTTCGCGGTCGTTGCCCAGGAAATACGTAAATTAGCTGACATGAGCGGCCGAGCGGCCGAGGAAATATCCCAGAAGCTATCTGTCGTGACGCGGCAGGCGACCGCTACAAGCGGCAGCATGACGCGGATTGCCGAGCAAATGAAGCAAAATGCGGCGATGACGCTGGATACGCGGGAAACGTTTCAGGAAATCAACGCCTCCATTACCGAGCTCGATGGCATGACGAGCGGCTATCATGATATGATGAGCGCAATCCGTAACGCGAACGGTTCGATCCAGGAATCGACGGAACACTTCGCTTCGGTGAGCGAGCAGTCGTCAGCGACACTCGAGCAGCTGTCGGCTACCCTGGAATCGCTGCTGAAACAAAATATCGAGATTCAGCAGAACATTCGGGAGACGGATCGTGCGATCAAGCAGATCGTGCAATAACCGATTCAGGATGGAGGAGGAGAAAACATGCAATATCGCAGACTAGGCGGCTCGGGCTTGAAGGTAAGCGAAATCAGTCTGGGGAGCTGGCTGACCTACGGCGGATATGTGGAGAAGCAGCGGGCCGTACAGACCATTCAATTGGCCTTGGACTCGGGGATTACGTTTTTTGATACAGCCAATATCTATATGCGAGGCGAGGCGGAGAAGGTTGTCGGCGAGGCGCTGGCAGGCTACCGGCGCGATTCCTACGTATTGGCTACGAAAGTATGGGGACCGATGGGCGATGGCCCGAACGATAGGGGACTGTCGCGCAAACATATGATCGAGCAATGCAACGCTAGTTTAAAACGGCTTGGTCTGGACTATATCGATTTGTATTACTGCCATAGTCCGGATGCGACGACGCCCCTCGAAGAGACGCTGCGGGCGATGGACGATCTGATCCGGCAAGGCAAAGTGCTTTACGCGGGAGTCAGCAACTGGACCGCGGCGATGATGACGGAAGCGGTACATATTGCGGATCGCAAGCTTCTGGACCGGATTGTGGCCAGCCAGCCTCCTTACAGCTTGCTGCGGCGGGATATCGAGAAGGAGATCATTCCGGTCGGGCTGAAGTACGGAATCGGACAAGTCGTGTATTCTCCGTTGGCGCAGGGAGTGCTTTCGGGCAAATACAAGCCGGCGACCGATGTGCCGCAGGACAGCCGGGCGGCGGACGAACGCGGCAAGCAATCCATCCAGCGGTATTTGACGGAGCCCAACCTGGACAAGGTGGAGCAGCTTCGCGGTATTGCCGAGCAGCTCGGGCTGACCCTTCCACAACTGGCTCTCGCTTGGGTGCTGCGTCAGCCGAACGTATCCAGCGCGATTATCGGGGCGAGCCGTCCGGAGCAGGTGACGGAAAATGTGAAAGCTTCCGGAATCGTCATTCCCGACGATGCGTTGACCGCTATAGACGGGGTGCTGCAGTAAAAACCGCTTACGATACTGTGCTGTGGATAAGAAGCGGGTAGAAGACTCTGTCTACCGTTGTGCCGAGGGCTGTGGGCATTCGGTCGGGTTATGGCATGCAAGAAAGAAGAAGCCGGGTTCCTTCACGAAGCCCCCCTCGTATGATGGACATTAGGATCGACCTTACCGGTTATCCGAATTCCTTGCAGGGGGAAGCACTTCATGAAGGGGCCCGGCTTTTGGTTGGGAGCGTTATGCGAGGCTTCGGTCAACAAGTTCCGTTCACGTCTCGGCCGATCCGGCGCCAGTATCGGGTGCTGCAGACTTACGACTGCGAAGCCCGCGAAAAAAATCGGTCAACAGCGCCGAACACTGCTCCCTTAGCACGTCGGGCACAAGCTCGGCGCGGTGATTGAACCGATCCTCCTGCACGAGATTCATCAGCGTTCCGGTGCAGCCTGCCTTCGGATCGGGCGTGCCGTACACGACTGTCTTAACGCGGGATTGTACGATTGCGCCCGCGCACATCGGGCAAGGCTCGAGCGTCACGTACAGCGTGCAGTCGAGCAGTCGCCAGGCGCCCAGAACCTCGCTCGCCTGACGGATTGCGATCATCTCGGCGTGAGCGGTCGGATCGAGCGTCGTTTCCCGCAAATTATAGCCCCGGGCGATGACCTCCCCGTCTTTTACGATCACGGCTCCGATCGGCACTTCGCGCAGCTCGGCTGCTTTTCTGGCCTCCTTGATCGCTTCCTCCATCCACAGCTCATGCTCGTTCATCCGACCAATCCTTTCTGTTGTTTTGCCTATGTGAACAAGTGCGAACGTCCATTCTGTTAACATGTTGTGGATAACATTGTGGACAACTATATCGATCCTGTATATAACCGTCCTCCGGATGGGGATAAAGGTCTGCTTTTCGTAAAGTCGACCCCCATCATTGTATGGTAACCGATACGTCGAAGCAAGCGGGGAACCGTTCGATTTTAAAAGCGAGGGGCAAATTCGAATATTCAGATATGTTATTAACTTGTGGATAACTGTCGGAAATATAGAGGATAATGTTGTTCTTTGTTGTTGATAAACTGTGGACGAGAGAGAAGCGGCGTGTAAATATCGGCATTAAGAAGCCGAATTGGCAGTCGTTTCAAGCCGCTGCCGTCATTGTATATCGTTCTGCCGTGCTATATAATGATGGGAGTATTCAGTTTGAAGGATGAGGAGTTGTATCGTTTCATGGCACTGAAGGCAGGCATTGTCGGGCTTCCCAACGTAGGGAAATCCACCTTGTTCAACGCAATTACACAGGCGGGGGCCGAATCGGCCAATTATCCGTTTTGTACGATAGATCCGAATGTCGGCGTGGTGGAGGTGCCGGACGACCGTTTGCAGAAATTGGCCGACATCGTCGTTCCCAACCGCATCGTTCCGACCGCTTTTGAGTTCGTCGATATTGCCGGTCTTGTAAAAGGGGCGAGCAAAGGCGAAGGGCTCGGCAACAAATTTCTCGCTCATATTCGCGAGGTGGACGCGATCGTGCATGTAGTCCGCTGCTTTCAGGACGAGAACATCACGCACGTTTCGGGAAAGGTCGATCCGATCAGCGACATTGAGACGATAAACCTGGAGCTGATTCTTGCCGATATCGAGTCCGTGGAGAAACGAATCGACCGCTCGCGCAAAAATATGAAGGGCGGGGACAAGAAATACGCCCAGGAAGTGGAAGTGCTCGAACGGGTTAAGGAAGCTTTGTACGAAGATAAGCCGGCCCGCAGCGTCGAGCTGAACGATGAAGAGAAGACGCTGGTACGCGATCTTCACCTGCTGACGATGAAGCCTGTGCTGTATGCGGCGAATGTAAGCGAAGCGGAGGCAGCCAATGCCGAAGGCAATCCGTATGTCGCCAAGGTGCGCGAATATGCGGCTATCGGCGGAGCGGAGGTCGTTCCGATCAGCGCGAAGGTGGAGTCGGAGATTGCCGAGCTGGAAGGCGAAGACAAGGATATGTTTCTGGAGGAGCTCGGCTTGACGGAGTCGGGGCTGAATCGGCTTATTCGGGCCGCTTACAAGCTGCTTGGGCTGTATACGTATTTTACGGCCGGCGTGCAGGAGGTAAGAGCCTGGACGATTCGCAAGGGGACGAAGGCGCCACAGGCGGCAGCCGTTATCCATACCGACTTCGAACGAGGCTTTATCCGCGCGGAAGTGGTCGGGTACGACGATCTCGTTGCCAGCGGATCGATGAACGCAGCGAAGGAAAAAGGCCAGCTTCGTCTGGAAGGCAAAGAATATACGGTGCAGGACGGCGACGTTATGCATTTCCGTTTTAATGTATAGGAATGTGGAGATCATCAAGGAATAGACAGGATGGAGGTGAAGGCTTATGTTGGATCGGCTGCAAGCATTGGCGAACCGGTATGAGAAGCTCAGCGAGCTGCTCTGCGATCCGGATGTCGTGAACGATTCGAAACGGCTCCGCGAATATTCCAAGGAACAGTCGGGACTGCAAGAACCTTATCAGGCTTATGTGGAATATAAGAGCGTTGTGGAGCAATACGAAGCGGCCAAACAGATGCAGGGCGAAAAGATGGACGACGAGATGCGGGAGCTCGTCAAGCTGGAGCTGGATGAGCTGGCGGAGCGCAAGGAGCATCTGGAGGCGTCTATCCAACTGCTGCTGCTGCCGAAGGACCCTAACGACGATAAAAACGTGATTTTGGAAATCCGCGGCGCGGCCGGAGGCGACGAGGCAGCTTTGTTTGCGGGCGATTTGTACCGGATGTACAGCCGGTATGCCGACGGGCAGGGCTGGCGTACGGAAGTGCTCGATTCGAGCGTAAGCGATCTCGGTGGCTTCAAGGAAATCGTGTTCATGATCAGCGGTAATGGCGCATACAGCAAGCTCAAGTTCGAAAGCGGCGCCCATCGCGTGCAGCGTATACCGACGACGGAATCCGGCGGACGTATTCATACGTCGACTTCGACTGTGGCGGTTATGCCGGAAGCCGAGGAGATCGAGGTGGAAATCCACGAAAACGATATTCGCGTCGATACGTTCTGCTCCAGCGGTCCGGGAGGGCAGTCCGTCAATACGACGAAATCGGCAGTCCGAATCGTGCATCTGCCTACCGGCATCGTCGTATCGTGTCAGGACGGCAAATCGCAAAACTCGAACAAAGAGAAGGCCATGCAGGTGCTTCGGGCGAGAATCTACGATAAGCTCAAGCAGGAAGAGGACGCCAAGTATGCCGGCGAGCGCAGAAGCAAAGTCGGGACCGGAGATCGCAGTGAACGGATTCGGACATATAACTTTCCACAAAGCCGCATAACGGATCACCGGATCGGTCTGACGCTGCATAAGTTGGATCAGGTGCTGAACGGTGATCTGGAAGAAATTATATCGGCGCTTACGCTGGAAGCCCAGTCGGAGCTGCTGGAAAAAGGGGAGTAACAAGGTCATGAGCGATGCGGATAAAAATACGGGAAGCGGGACCGACGGTTTTGACGGATCAGCGTCTGGCTCGTGGAGTTCGGACAGCCGAATGCCCCGAACTCCCGGCCCGGGTCCGGCTGTCGCAATGACCATTCGGGAAGCCTGTTTGCAGGCTTCTTCTTTTTTACGTCACCGCGGGGTGGAAGAGGATACGGATTCCGCGGAATGGCTGCTCGAGCATCTGCTGGGCTGCAGCCGCAGCGAGCTATTCCTGCGCTGGAACGAGCCGTTTCCGGAATCGTACGGGACAATTTGGCAGCATATGCTGGAGCGCAGAGCCCAAGGCGAACCGGCGCAGTACATTACCGGCGAGCAAGAGTTTTACGGTCTGCCGTTCCGGGTTACGCCCGCCGTTCTTATTCCCCGCCCGGAGACGGAGCTGCTGGTGGAGAAGGCGGTGGAGATCGGTAAAAAGCTGTGGCCGGCGGGAAGTCCGCTATTTGCCGATATAGGTTGCGGGAGCGGCGCGATCGCCGTCACTACAGCCGTAAAATGTTCCTCGTGGAACATTTCGGCTTCCGATATATCTCCGGATGCGCTAGAAGTAGCCCGCTCCAATGCGGCTTTGAATGAAGTAGGAGAGCGGATAACCTTCTTTCGGGGAGATCTACTTGAAGCCTATATCAAGGGACGGTTAATCATCGACATCCTGATTTCCAATCCTCCGTATATCGAGTCGGGAGACATTCCCTTATTGCAGCGTGAGGTAAGGCTGCACGAGCCTCTACTTGCCTTGGACGGTGGGCCGGACGGACTGATGTTTTATCGCCGGATCGTCGAGCAGATCGGTCTATTGCCGGCTCCTCCCGCTCTGATCGGTTTTGAGCTTGGGCAAGGACAGGCGCGTTCCGTTGAAGAGCTTGTCCGGCAGAGTGGTTACTGGAGTGAAACGCTTATTGTCTCCGACTATGCCGGCATCGAGCGTCATGTGATAGGCTGGCGGGAAAATTAATAGATTGCTAGGTTTAAGACCCCTCGCGTCTGCCCATACTGGGTAGCAGGAAGACGAAAGAGGGGTTATGGACATGGTTAAACGGTTATCGCTTCGCACTTATTTCCTTGTTGCCTTTGCATTGGTCATCATGATGACTTGCTGGGAATCGAACCGCACTCAAGCCGCCGTACTCGATCCGGGAATTCCCCAGGAATCGATTCGGCTTCGCATATTGGCCAACTCGGACGCTCCGAACGATCAATGGATCAAGCGTCTGCTGCGCGACGAGGTTATCCGCCAAATGAGCCTGTGGGTGACCGAGCCGCAAGGGATTGAAGTTGCGCGCGGTGCCGTTACGGATCATATATCCGATCTGGAAGCGCTCGTGGGTGAAGTGCTTGCCCAAAACGGTTACAACTACGATTACACGGTGGAGCTGGGCCAAGTGCCTTTTCCTACTAAAATATATGGCAATAAAGTATATCCCGCCGGCGACTATGAAGCGCTGCGCATAACGCTCGGCAAAGGCGAGGGGCAAAACTGGTGGTGCGTGCTGTTCCCGCCGTTATGCTTCGTGGACGGCAACGCTGGAGTGGCAGTTGCCAAGAAAACCACGGATACGGTCAAGAAAGCATCTGCCGAACCTTCGGTGCAGCCGGCACCGGCCGCAAACGAAGGACAGCAGGTCGAAGTCAAATTTTTCTTGTGGGACGTTATCGTAAAAGCTGTCGGATTCGTAAAAGGATTAATTGCTTAATGCCCTTATACCAGATCTATGGCGAGGATGCGGATGAACCGTATCCTCGTTGTCGTTTAAGGAGGAGGCAAAGGCCGGCTACTCGTTCTTTGTCGGGGTACTGGAACTGGCTGGATGGCGTGACAGGATTCAGGGTTCCGCGCTATAATGGCTTGGATATTAATTAAAGGGGCGTACGGTGAGGACTGGCCAATAGCCGGAACCTCCCTACGCAGCGAGCAAAGGGATGAAGAAGCATGACAAAACTATGGAAAGCGGAGGGAAATGGGACCTTTCTGTCATCAGCCATAGCCGAAGCGGGAGTGGTTATCGCTAGGGGCGGCACGGTTGCATTTCCTACGGAAACGGTATACGGCTTGGGGGCGGATGCAGGCAATACGGAAGCGGTAGAGGCCATATTTGCTGCTAAAGGCAGACCGTCGGACAATCCATTGATTGTTCATATTGCGAATATCGGGCAGTTGGACCTCTTGGTCGAGGAGGTTGATGCCACGTCGCGTCTGCTGATGGAGCGGTTCTGGCCGGGCCCGTTAACGCTGGTGCTGCCGGTGAAGGTCGGGGCTGTCTCGGCGCGAGTGACCGCGGGCTTGCCCACGATCGCAGTACGCATGCCCGACCATCCGGTGGCGCTTGGCGTGATCCGCGCCGCGGGCTGCCCGGTGGCGGCTCCCAGCGCGAACCGTTCCGGCCGGCCGAGTCCGACGTTGGCGGAGCACGTCCGCACCGACCTGGACGGGCGGATCGACGGTATTGTCGATGGAGGCCCGACCGGTGTCGGAGTAGAGTCGTCGGTCGTTGTGGTGGAGGAAGGAGGACGGCTTGTTCGACTTTTGCGCCCTGGCGGGATAACCGTAGACGATCTGAAGGCTGCGGTGCCCGAGGCGCAAATAGCCTTCGAGGCGGTTTCGGAAGTGACAGAGGCTCCCCGATCGCCGGGAATGAAATATACCCACTACGCACCGCGCGGCAGGCTCGTTGTCGTACAGGGAAGCGAAAGGCTTCGCACGGAATGGGTTCGCGAAGCGGTTGCCGACGCTAAGCGCGCTGGGGACCGCACCGGCGTCCTTACTGTCGCGGAACGCGCTTCTCTGTATGAGGCCGATCTGGTCGTCGGCTGCGGCCGTGAGGATCGAATGGAAACAGTCGCGCAGGAGCTGTACGCCGCGCTTCGCCGGTTTGACGATAACGGCATTACGTATATCGTCGCCGAGGGGTACGAATCGGCCGAAGGTATCGGTCTAGCCGTTCTGAACCGGCTGATCAAGGCGGCCGGCAATCAGCTCATACGAATTGGAGAGAGCGAAAGCTGAATGTTTCCCTGTTTGTCCGCATATGTTGTTTAGAGACATGTGGACATGGGGGAGATGGGATGGTAGCAGTTTCAGCCGGTACGGGACAGTTGATTACGGTTATCGTCATGGCCATAGCGCTCGGAATGGATGCTTTTTCACTGGGCATCGGCATTGGCCTTCGGGGAATCCGGCTGCTCGATATTTTGAAAATCAGCTTCGTCATCGGTCTGTTTCACGTTCTCATGCCACTGGTCGGCATGTATATGGGACATTACGTTGGCGAACTGCTTGGCAACGTCGCGACTTTATTGGGAGGCATGCTCCTGATTATGCTGGGAGCTCATATGATTTTCAGTTCATTCAAAAGTGGCGGGGACGCTCGCTCGTTCGATCACCGCAAGCTGGGAGGGCTATTGCTGTTCGCGCTTACCGTTAGCGTAGACTCGATGTCGGTAGGCGTGTCGCTCGGCATGTTCGCGACGGATCTTCTCTTTACGGTGCTGATGTTCGGGGCGGCAGGAGGGCTCATGTCCGTGTTCGGCCTGCTGCTCGGCCGAAGAGCGTCTTCTTGGATCGGCGAATATGGGGAGGCGCTGGGCGGCATTATTTTGCTGGCATTCGGCATCCGGTTTTTGATATAACATGCGGCTTGAGGTACAATAAAGGGCAAGGAGAAGGAAGCAAAACTCCTGCACAACCGACCGGTTCGCGAGACGGTCGGACACGCCATTTCCAGTAGGGGGAGATTCGGATGTACGAGCGTATTTTATTCGTTTGCACGGGCAATACGTGCCGCAGTCCGATGGCCGAAGGGATGTTCCGCCGTTTGGCGGAGCGGGAAGGCTTGCGCTGCGAAGCGCGGTCGGCCGGCGTATCCGCATGGGATGGCTCTCCAATATCCCGGCATTCGGCCGCTATTTTGCGTACCAAAGGGATCGATGACAGGCTTGCATCAAGTCAGATTACAGACGAGACGATCGCTTGGGCCGATTTGATTCTGACCATGACCTCCGCCCATAAGGAGGCGCTGATTCGCCGCTATCCGGCAGCCGTCGATATGATATATACGCTTAAAGAATTTGCCGAAGACGATCTGCAAGTGACGCAAGCCATTGGAGATAGACAGCGGCTATATTCGGACCTCCAGATCAAGCGTGCGCTGGGGCAGACGATTACGGAGGAGGAGCTGCGCGAGCTTCGCCAGACGGAAATCCGTATCCCGGATTTCGATGTTGCCGATCCTTACGGAGGCGACCGGCAAACCTACGAAAGCTGCTCCAACGAAATCGAAGCCTATTTGCTCAAGCTGGTTCGCAAACTGCGTTCCGAATGAAGCTGATCCGGACATTTTAGGGACAGCAAACTTCTTTACAGCGATAACCGAATGCGTTATGATGAGTATATCAATAAAGGTTCCGATGTAACTGGCGACAAGTGGAGATTACCACAATGGAGCATCGGGGTATACGGCCGGTCGCCTGGGCGAAAGAGCAGCAGCGTTTTCCGAATAGGGGACGTGTGCCGTGCTCTTTTTTTCATTATCCACGATTGCCAAGCATTGTCGATTGGTATGCAGTCAGGTTGGGCATTATGGAACGGAGGGAACAGGATTGAAGATCGCGATTGGTGCAGACCATGCGGGTTTTCGGTTAAAGGATGACATTATCCGCGCTCTGCAGGCGGAAGGCCATGTGGTGGAAGACTTCGGCTGTCATTGCGCCGATTCCATCGATTATCCCGACTATGCTCTTCCGGTATGCGAGCAGGTCGTGTCCGGCAAAGCGGACCGGGGCATCTTGATTTGCGGGACGGGAATCGGCATGTCGATCGCCGCCAACAAAATTCCCGGTATTCGCTGTGCGCTTGCCGGCGACCTGTTCTCGGCAAAAGCGACCCGTGAGCACAACGATTCGAACGTGCTGGCCCTGGGTGAACGCGTGGTCGGGCCGGGCGTTGCTCTGGAAATCGTTAAAGTATGGATAGAGACGGAGTTTTCGCAAGGGCCGCGGCATCAAGGCCGAATCGACAAGATCAAGCGTCTTGAAGACAAATACGGCGCCCGTTCTTAATTCGGGTGTATACGTATGGCAAGGGAGTGGCTTACCGTGATCGCAATGCGAGAAATCCACAGGCGTTATTATGAACAGCCGGAAGGATTGTCCGGTGGAGCGCCGGGCGGCGATTCTCCCGTCAACGTGCATCCGAATGATGAAACGAGTACTCCAGACCTCGATCGGATCCGTTCGGATGTCGAGCAGATCCTGCGCGAATTGGTTCAGTTCGGCCAAATTGGCCGCAGCCATATTGTCGTCATCGGGACAAGCACAAGCGAAGTGCTTGGTCACCGGATCGGTACGGCGGGGACGGAGGATGTCGCCGAACGGATTTTCCAGGCCGTAGAGGCGGTTCGCCGTGATGTAGGATTTTATCCCGCCTTTCAATGCTGCGAGCATTTGAATCGGGCGCTTGTGGTGGACCGGGAGCTGCTTGAACGGTACCCGCAGCTGGAAGAGGTTGCCGTCGTTCCCGTGAGAAAAGCGGGCGGATCGATGGCGGCTTATGCGTTCCGGCAGCTGAACGATGCGTGTGTCGTGGAGACGATTGCGGCTCACGCCGGATTGGACATCGGGGATACGTTCATCGGCATGCATCTGCGTCGGGTAGCCGTGCCGGCAAGGCCATCCGTGAGAACGATCGGTCACGCTCATGTGACGATGGCCTATACGCGTCCAAAGCTGATCGGCGGCGCACGGGCGGTGTATACCGTCGAGCAGGTCGCTGAATCAACGGACAGCTGCGAATGAAACAACTATAATAATGGATTATCCAAAACGGGAGGAACCGAACTTATGGAAAACTTACGTAAATCCGATCCGAAACTCGTGGAAGCTCTTGGCCTGGAATTAAACCGTCAACGGGATAAAATCGAATTGATCGCCTCCGAAAACTTTGTCAGCGAAGCGGTGCTCGAGGCGATGGGCACGGTACTGACCAATAAATATGCCGAAGGCTATCCGGGCAAACGTTATTACGGCGGCTGCGAGTATGTCGATATCGTCGAGGATATCGCTCGCGACCGGGCCAAGGAGCTGTTCGACGCCGAATATGTCAACGTTCAACCCCATTCCGGAGCCCAAGCGAACCTGGCCGTTTATTTGGCTGCTTTGAAGCCGGGCGACACGGTACTTGGCATGAATCTGGCCCACGGCGGCCATCTTACGCACGGAAGCCCGGTTAACGCATCCGGTATTTTGTACAATTTCGTCGCATACGGAGTCAGCGAAACGGATTCCCGTATCGATTACAATGAAGTGCGCAAAGCGGCCTTCAAGCATCGTCCGCGCATGATCGTTGCCGGCGCTAGCGCCTATCCGCGCACGATCGATTTCGAAGCACTCGCTTCGATCGCCAACGACGTAGGCGCCTTGTTCATGGTCGACATGGCGCACATCGCCGGTCTGGTCGCCGCAGGCCTGCACCCGAGCCCGGTGCCGCATGCGCATTTTGTGACGACGACGACGCACAAGACGCTGCGCGGACCGCGCGGCGGATTGATTATCGCCCGAAAGGCTTGGGGCGCGGCAATCGACAAGGCCGTGTTCCCGGGAACGCAAGGCGGTCCGCTGATGCACATCATTGCGGCAAAGGCCGTCGCCTTCGGAGAAGCGCTGCAGCCGGAGTTCAAGACTTATGCGCAAAAAGTGGTAAGCAATGCGAAAGCATTGTCCGAAGCGCTTCTGTCCGAAGGTCTCGACCTCGTGTCGGGCGGTACGGACAATCACTTGATGCTCGTCGATCTGCGCAACATTAATCTGACCGGTAAAGACGCGGAGCATCTGCTCGACGAAGTGGGCGTTACATGCAATAAGAACGCCATTCCGTTCGACCCGAACAAGCCGATGCTGACCAGCGGCGTGCGTCTCGGTACGCCTGCGGCTACAGCCCGCGGCATGGATGAGCAAGCGATGAAGACCATTGCCAAAATTATCGCGCTCACGCTGAAAAACCCGACCAATGAAGAAGCTCATAATCAAGCGCGCGGCTTGGTTAAAGAGTTGACCGCACAATTCCCGCTTTACCCGGGACTTTCTTACTAAAAGGTTTCAACCCATCCATAATTGTTCCAAGTCGCCTCCCGCATCGATCCGTCAGCGGGGGGCTTTTTTACGCGAAACCCGATGCCCGCATGCCGCAGCCGCACCCCTTTGAAAAGCGCAAACGCTGTCAAAAACATTCGTGCAACGCTGTTCGGACAATGATATAATAAACAGGGTTCGCCTTCAAAAGGGTTGCCGAGACCAGCCAATTTGGCTGAAAAGCTCGGCGTTTGTAATCGGGAGGAACGTTTATGAGCAAGGTTTTCGTGTGCGATCATCCGTTGATTCAACATAAGCTTACGTACATTCGGGATAAAAACACGAACACGAAAGATTTCCGGGAACTTGTCGACGAAGTGGCGACGTTGATGGCTTATGAGATTACGCGGGATATTCCGCTGGCGCCGTTTGAGGTCGAGACGCCGGTCCAGAGGGCGGAGTGCAAAGTCATCGCCGGACGTATGCTTGGGCTCATCCCCATCTTGCGCGCAGGTCTCGGCATGGTGGACGGCATCTTGAAGCTGCTTCCCGCTGCCAAGGTCGGCCATGTCGGCTTGTACCGCGATCCGGATACACTTCAGCCGGTGGAGTATTATGTAAAGCTGCCGACCGACGTTCAAGAGCGGGAGCTGATCGTCATCGATCCGATGTTGGCGACCGGGGGTTCGGCAAACGCCGCGATCGACGTGTTGAAAAAAAGGGATTGCAGCCAAATTAAGCTGATGTGCCTCATTGCCGCTCCGGAAGGAATAGCAGCCGTTCAGGAGGCTCATCCAGACGTGGATATTTACGTTGCGGCGGTCGACGAATATTTGAATGATCACGGATATATCGTGCCTGGACTGGGAGACGCCGGAGACCGGCTGTTCGGGACAAAGTAAAGACACAATCATACTGGGTAAAGGGGGCTGGCCGATGAGCCGCATTAAGGTAATGACCGTATTCGGTACCAGACCGGAAGCGATTAAGATGGCTCCGCTCGTACTGGAGTTGAACAAACGCCAGGAACAGATTGAATCGATCGTATGCGTGACCGCTCAACATCGGGAAATGCTCGATTCGGTACTTGATATTTTTCAAATCAAACCCGACTACGATCTGAATGTAATGAAGCAAGGGCAAACGCTGAACGAAGTGGCCATTCGCGTCCTGCAAGGCTTGGAGCCGGTTCTCCGCGAGGCGAAACCCGATATTGTGCTCGTTCACGGCGACACCGGAACGACGTTTCTAGCCAGCTTCGCCGCTTTCATGCAGAAGATTGCCGTAGGCCACGTCGAAGCGGGTCTGCGTACCTGGAATAAGATGTCCCCGTTTCCGGAGGAAATGAACCGGCAGTTGACCGGGGTTCTGGCGGACATGCATTTCGCTCCGACAGACTGGTCGGCAGGGAATTTACGCCAGGAAAATAAGGCGGAATCGACGATTTACGTAACCGGGAATACGATTACCGACGTTATGCAATACTTGGTAAAGGACGAGTATACGCATCCGATGCTTGACTGGGCGAAAGGACGCAGGCTTGTGCTCGTCACGGCGCACCGGTCGGAATCGATCGGAGAACCCCACCGTCGTGTGTTCCGGGCCATTCGCCGCATTGCCGACGAATTCGAGGATATCGCCATTGTGTATCCGGTTCATTTGAATCCGGGGGTCAAGGGCCCTGCATATGAGCTGCTGGGCGGACACGAGCGGATTCAATTGATTGATCCGCTTGATGTAACCGATCTTTACAACTTCTACCCGCATACGCATCTCATCTTGACCGACTCCGGGGGAATCCAGGAGGAAGCTCCTTCGTTCGGCGTGCCTACGCTCGTGCTGCGCGACACCACAGAGCGTCCGGAAGGCGTGCAGACTGGCGTGCTGGAGCTGGTCGGCACGGACGAGCAGCTTGTGTATGAGCGGGCGAAGACGCTTCTGAGCGACTCCGAGGCTTATCGGCGTATGAGTCAGGCGGCGAATCCTTATGGGGACGGGCATTCCTCGGAGCGGATCGTCGATTCGATTTTGCACCGTTTCGGGCTGCTCGATCATCCGCCGGAACCATATCGCGCGTAATCGATAAACAGGATGGCAAACCAAACAGCACTACTGTACGGTGTTTGGTTTGCAAAATCCCGGAGCCGTTGGAGCACAAGGATTTTTTACTATCCTGTTCACACAATGTTTGATATTATATCAATTGACAAACAAGACAATGCTTCGATACAATAATTGAGGATTAACAGGAGACATGTATGCAAAAACGAAAATCCGACAATAATCCATGGAGAGCAGCAGGAATGGCTGGAGCCGTTGGAGTTGACTTGGCTCTCTGTATTGTGTTGGGTTATTATGCGGGCAAGTGGGTTAGCGTCCAGATGGACAATCAGCCCATTTACATCGCAATCGGGGCATTGGTCGGTCTGTTTGTAGGCATATTAAGCGTCATTCTGTTAATTCGGTATTATGTAAAGGATTCCAAATGAACGATCTCGCAGGCTTTCTGAAAACGATATCTAGAAGCTCCCTAGTACTGTTCGCAGCCGGTTTGGTGCTATGGAGCGTGTTGCCGACTTACCGCCCTTATGTGGCCGGTTTGCTGCTTGGCATGCTCGCAAGTTACGTCAATGTGATGTATCTGGGCATGAAGACTCGACAATTGGCTGATCTTGCCGCGCAAAGAGGCGAGAGAAAGCGGTTCAATCTCGGTTTCTTGACCCGAGCGGCGATGGCGATTCTAGCCGTCATGCTCGCGTATAAATCCGAGCAATTCGAACTGGTTACCACGATTATCGGTTTGTTTTACGGACAAGCGGCTTTGTTTATAACTGCTGCGGTCGCTTTTTTCAGGAAATCGACGTGAGTCGCCAACAACTTACTGGAAAGGGGTGAAAACATTCGATGCATGATTTTCCCGTGTTAAAGCTGGGCATCTTCAACATTGACATATCGTCCTTTTTGGCGATTACCGTTTCGTTTATTGTTGTTTTGGTCCTAGCTCGCCTGGCTGTGCGAAATTTGTCGGTCGATAATCCGTCCAAGCTGCAAAACTTCATGGAATGGGTTGTCGAATTTGTCCACAATTTGACGGCCAGCACCATGCCGCTTAAAGAAGCGAGAAAGTACTTGTCGCTCGGGCTGACCATTATTTTGTTCATTTTCGTTTCGAACCTTCTCGGCTTGCCGTTCGGGATCGTAACGGAACATGAGCACGGACTGAAGCTTTTCGGACAACAGATCGAAGGTCATGAGTTCGCTTGGTGGAAATCTCCTACGGCCGACTTATCGGTGACTAGCGGCTTGGCGATCGTGGTCTTTTTCCTGATTCACTATTTGGGTATCAAAAACAATACCAAACACTACTTCAAGCATTACTTGGAGCCGTTCTGGTTCTTCCTGCCGCTCAACCTGATCAAAGTATTCTCCAAGCCGCTGACGCTGGCTCTTCGTCTATTCGCAAACATTTTTGCGGGCGAGGTGCTGATCGCTACGATCTTGATGGCGGGTGTCTGGGGAACGCCGCTTCTATTGGCTTGGCAGGGATTCAGTTTGTTCGTCGGCGCGATTCAGGCTTTCCTGTTCACGATCCTGACGATGGTTTACATTTCCGAATCGACGGTGCACGAAGAGCAACACTAATCATCTTGGCGCCGCACAGATTGCCGGTATTCAATCCCTTGCAAATTTAAGGGTTGGGATATAAAAGAATTAACAAATACTCTATATCGAGGAAACAATTTAAGGAGGACTTTACAATGACTTTTTTGGCAGCAGCATTAGCAATCGGCTTGGGCGCTTTGGGCGCTGGTATCGGTAACGGTCTGATCGTCAGCAAAACCGTTGAAGGGATCGCTCGTCAACCGGAACTCAGAGGCACGTTGCAAACGACTATGTTTATCGGCGTTGGTATCGTAGAAGTAGTACCGATCATCGGGGTAGTATTGGGCTTCCTGCTGTATTTCGGCGCGTAAGGAATAGTTTGGGTTAGGCGGGGAAGGCCCTATGCCGTCCGCGCCTTCGTTTTGTCAGAGCCCATTCATCACCAATTCGAACTACAGCTTATAGAAGGGAGTGACCTGTTATGGCATGGCATTGGGAGTCATTCGTCTATGCGATCGTCGCATTCACCGTCCTGTATATCTTGCTGAACAAATATGCGTTCGGACCGCTTTTCGGCATTATGGAAAAGCGCAGACAGCAGGTTCTGGACCAAATGAAATCGGCCGAGCAAAACCGCGCGGAAGCTTCGCGTTTGCTGGAAGATCAGAAGAAAGCGATCCAGGATACTCGCAAAGAAGCTTACGAGCTGATCGAGCAAGCCCGGGTAACGAGCGTTCGCCAAGCGGACGACATTATTCAACAAGCTAAAGAAGAATCCGTTCGTATTAAGAACGATGCTTTGAAAGATATCGAAAGCGAGAAAAACAAAGCCATTATCGCCCTGCGCAGCCAAGTTAGCGCATTGTCGGTTATGATCGCTTCCAAAATCGTCGAGAAGCAAGTCGATGAGAAGTCTCAGGAAGAGTTGATCAACCATTACCTGAAAGAGGTAGGGGGCAAAGTATGAGCAAGGAATCGATCGTAGCGAAACGGTACGCCAAAGCGTTGTTCGAGGTTGCCCGGGAACGCGGCAAAATCGCCGACGTGGAGCGCGAGCTCCAAGCGATTGCCGATGCGCTGAGTGCGAATCCGGACTACGTCAAGCTGCTCGAGCATCCAAACATTAGCGCCGCCAGTAAAACGGAGATGCTGAAGCAAGCTTTTGGAGCGAGCGTATCCGAGGAAGTGTTCAACACGCTGCAATTGCTCGTACAACGGGGAAGAGAATCGATCTTGCTCGATCTTGTTTCCCAGTATTCTTTGGTTGCAAATGACGCGTTGGGAGAAGCCCTAGCGAAAGTATATACGCCGCTGCCGCTTACGGCGGAAGAGTCCGACAAGATTTCTACCGCGTTCGGGCAAGTGACAGGCAAGAAAATCCGCATTGAAAGCTTTGTGGAACCCGCACTGCTGGGCGGACTGCAAGTCCGGATCGGCGACCGTTTGTACGACGGCAGCTTGTCCGGCAAGCTGGAAAGAATCGAAAAAGCGTTGGTACAAGCTTAAAGCTAATGTTAGGGGTGAGATTCGTTGAGTATCAGACCTGAAGAAATCAGCACGCTGCTCAAGCAGCAAATCGAGCAATATAAATCGGATATCCAAGTGTACGATGTCGGTACGGTCATTTACATCGGTGACGGTATTGCGCGTGCGCACGGTCTGCAAAACTGCATGGCCGGCGAACTCCTGGAGTTTTCGAACGGCATTATCGGCATGGCGCTCAACCTTGAGGAAGACAATGTCGGTATCGTTATCATGGGTCCTTACACGGATATCCGTGAAGGGGACCAAGTCAAACGGACCGGTCGGATCATGCAAGTACCGGTAGGGGAAGCGCTCCTCGGCCGCGTCGTTAATCCGCTCGGTCAACCGGTAGACGGCAAGGGTCCGATCGAAACGACGGAATTCCGTCCGGTAGAATCGCAAGCCCCGGGCGTTATCGACCGGAAATCCGTTCACGAGCCGATGCAAACCGGTATCAAAGCGATCGATGCGATGGTTCCGATCGGCCGCGGACAACGCGAATTGATCATCGGCGACCGTCAAACGGGTAAAACGTCGATCGCCATCGACACGATCATCAACCAAAAAGGCAGCGGCGTGCTTTGCATCTACGTCGCAATCGGTCAAAAGCAATCGACTGTGGCCAACGTCGTAGAAACGCTTCGCCGCAACGGCGCTCTCGATTATACGATCGTTGTAACGGCCGGCGCTTCCGAGCCTTCCCCACTGTTGTTCCTGGCTCCTTACGCAGGCGTGGCAATGGGCGAATACTTCATGTTCAACGGCAAGCATGCGCTCATCATCTATGATGACTTGACGAAGCAAGCTGCCGCTTACCGCGAGCTTTCCTTGCTGCTCCGTCGTCCTCCGGGCCGCGAAGCTTACCCGGGCGACGTATTCTATTTGCACTCCCGTTTGCTGGAGCGCGCTGCCAAGCTCAGCGACGCACTCGGCGGCGGTTCGTTGACCGCTTTGCCTTTCATTGAAACCCAGGCGAGTGACGTATCCGCCTATATTCCTACGAACGTGATCTCGATCACGGACGGACAAATCTTCCTGGAGTCCGATTTGTTCAACTCGGGTCAACGTCCGGCGATCAACGTCGGTATTTCCGTATCCCGTGTCGGCGGCTCCGCGCAAATCAAAGCGATGAAAAAAGTCGCTTCCTCCTTGAAGCTTGACCTTGCCCAGTATCGGGAACTCGCGGCATTCGCCCAGTTCGGCTCCGACTTGGATAAGAGCACGCTTGCCCGCTTGAACCGCGGACAACGCACGCTGGAAATATTGAAACAGGGCAACAACCAGCCAATGCCGGTCGAGAAGCAAGTCGTATCGATCTACACGGCGGTCAAAGGCTTCCTGGACGATATCCCGGTACAAGACGTGCTTCGCTTCGACCGCGAGTTCTTGGCTTATGTCGATGCCAACTACGGCAACGTATACGCAAACATCCGCGAGACGAAGGATCTGACCGCCGACAACGAGAAAGCTCTCGTCGAAGCGATCGAGAAGTTCAAAAAAGGTTTTGCTGTATCGGCACAATAAGACGACTTCCGCTTGAGCGGCCCTTCCAGGCCGCACAAGCGCGTTCATAGAACGTTATGCTTACGAAGTTAGCTTTTGCGTTGCAAAAGCTCAGTTATGCTTACGAAGTAAACTTTCCCTTCGGGAAAGTTCTGAGGTGGTGAAAGCATGGCAAAAGGTATGCGCGAAATTAAAAGGCAAGTCAAAAGCACGCAAAACATGAAGCAGATCACGAAAGCGATGGAAATGGTCGCCGCTTCCAAGCTGAGAAGAGCGCAGGAAGCTGCTCAGTCTGCCAGACCGTACGCGGAGAAAATCCAGGAAGTCGTATCGAGTATCGCAGCAGGCTCGAAAGGGACGAAAAACCCCATTCTCGTGTCTCGCCCGATCCGGAAAACCGGCTATTTGGTTATTACATCAGACCGTGGATTGGCCGGTGGCTACAACTCCAACCTGCTTCGTAAATTGATGATTACGATTCGCGAGAAGCATAAATCGAAGGACGAATACGCTGTGTTTGTCGTCGGACGGAAAGGTCGCGACTTTTTGAAGAAGCGCGGTATTCCTGTCATCGGCGAAGTAACGGGCATTTCGGATTCGCCTAAGTTCGGCGATATCAAGGAGCTTGCTTCATCCGCCGTTCGCAATTATGTAGACGGCAAGTATGACGAGCTGTATATCGTTTATAACAAGTTTCACAGCGCTATATCGCAGGAGCCGGTACTGAATCGTCTGCTGCCTCTTTCTATGACAGAGGGCGGGCAGGTGGCCGATTACGAGTACGAGCCGTCGCCGGAAGAAGTGCTGGACGTACTTTTGCCGAAATACGCCGAGACGCTGGTGTTCAGCGCACTGCTCGAAGCGAAAGCAAGCGAGTTCGGCGCGAAGATGACGGCCATGGGCAACGCTACGCGCAATGCGACAGAGATGATCGCCCGCTATTCGCTGATGTACAACCGTGCCCGTCAGGCGTCCATCACGCAGGAAATTTCGGAAATCGTAGCCGGCGCCAACGCGCAGGGCTAATCAGGAACTTAGTCATGCTTACGAAGTGAGTTTTTCTTTACGGAAAGCTCTTAGGAGGGAAAAGAATGAACAAAGGACGCGTTTTGCAGGTAATGGGACCTGTCGTCGACATCGAGTTCGAAAAAGGTCACCTTCCTGAAATCTTAAATGCGGTCAAAATTGAATCCAAACCGCAAAACCCGAACGAGCCTGCTATCAGCCTGACGGTTGAAGTAGCGGTTCATTTGGGCGACAGCGTAGCGCGCTGCGTGGCCATGTCTTCCACGGACGGTCTGGTTCGCGGCACGGAAGCTGTTGACTCTGGCAAACCGATCAGTGTTCCTGTCGGCAGCGCAACGCTGGGTCGCGTATTTAACGTATTGGGCGAGCCGATCGATAATGCAGGCGACGTAGGCGCTCCTCAAAAAGACCCGATTCACCGTCAAGCTCCCGCTTTCGAAGATTTGTCGGTTCAAGCGGAAGTACTGGAAACGGGAATCAAGGTCGTCGACCTGCTTGCTCCTTATGCCAAGGGCGGTAAGATCGGTCTGTTCGGCGGCGCGGGCGTAGGTAAAACCGTATTGATTCAGGAATTGATTAACAATATCGCTCAGGAGCATGGTGGTATCTCCGTTTTTGCCGGCGTTGGGGAAAGAACCCGCGAAGGTAATGACTTGTACCATGAAATGAAAGACTCCGGCGTTATTTCCAAGACGGCAATGGTATTCGGACAAATGAACGAACCGCCGGGCGCGCGTCTTCGCGTAGCTTTGACCGGGTTGACGATGGCCGAGTATTTCCGCGACAACGAAGGCAAAGACGTTCTTCTGTTCGTCGACAATATTTTCCGCTTTACCCAAGCCGGTTCCGAAGTATCCGCCCTGCTGGGCCGGATGCCTTCCGCGGTAGGTTACCAGCCGACGCTGGCAACCGAAATGGGTCAGCTGCAAGAACGTATTACCTCGACGAAAAAAGGTTCGGTTACTTCGATCCAAGCCATCTACGTTCCGGCGGACGACTATACGGACCCGGCTCCGGCAACGACATTTGCCCACTTGGATGCAACGACCAACTTGGAGCGTAAAATTTCCGAGATGGGGATTTATCCGGCGGTTGACCCGCTCGCTTCCAGCTCGCGGATTCTGGCTCCGGATATTGTCGGAGAAGAGCATTACAATGTCGCTCAAGGCGTGAAGAAGATTCTTCAGCGCTACAAAGAGCTTCAAGATATTATCGCAATTCTGGGTATGGACGAGTTGTCCGATGACGATAAAGTTATCGTATTGCGCGCCCGTAAAATCCAACGGTTCTTGTCCCAGGCGTTCCACGTTGCCGAGCAGTTCAACGGTTTCCCGGGCCAATACGTGCCGGTTAAAGAAACGGTTCGCAGCTTTAAGGAAATTTTGGAAGGTAAGCATGACGACCTTCCGGAAGCGGCGTTCCTGTTCGTCGGCACCATCGAAGAAGCAGTGGAAAAAGCCAAATCGATGCAATAATCCGGTTAACCGTGCCATGCCGATGCTTACGGGGGACTTGTCCGGTACACGCTTGCCGGAAGTTGTACGGCCGGAGGCATCGGTTCGGCACACGATGAAGCTTTCGGAATCGAAAGCTCTCAGGAGGAATTTGCGTGAGTACTTTTCTATTGGAAGTAGTGACACCCGAGCGGAAAGTATACGCTGAGGATGTCGACATGATCGTCGTAAAAGGCGTTTCCGGGGAGTTGGGGATTCTTCCGAACCATATCCCGTTGGTAACGCCGCTCAAAATCGCACCGGTCACCATCAAAAGAGGCAAAGCAAACGATCTGATTGCAGTAAACGGCGGCTTTATGGAAGTGCGCAAAGATAAGGTCGTCATTTTGGCGGAATCTGCTGAACTTCCGGAGCACATCGACGTGGATCGCGCCCGTGCGGCCAAAGATCGTGCCGAGAATCGTCTGAATATGGCGAAGAAGGACGAAATTGATTTCCGTCGTGCCGAATTGGCGCTGCAACGGGCGATGAATCGTCTGGATACTTTGCAAAAGAAGTAAATATGCGAAGCAGAGGAGTAAGTTCCTTTGCTTTTTTTGTTGTTTAAGGCATCAGGTATGTATGAAATGGATGCCGTTCCCAAATAATAAGACAGCTTATAGAAGGCCGCGGCTTTTTAGACCGATTAAGGACAAATATCCTTGAATAGACGTCCATAGTCGTTTTTGTTATAATGTGTGGGTAATATTAGTAGTTATTCGAGGTTCCATCTAAAAAACTCATAAGCTATGGAAAGCGGGAGGCGATGGAATGGCATTGTACAGCAACAATTACGTTTTTGTGGCGATCTTTATCGCGCTTGGTATTTTGTTGCCGATCGTTGCGTTGACGTTGGGGAGATGGCTGCGGCCGAACAAACCGACGGAAGAGAAGCAAACAACCTATGAAAGCGGTAACGAGGCCGTCGGCGAAAGCCATGTCCGATTCAATATCCGCTATTATTTGTTTGCTTTGATGTTTGTTATTTTCGATGTGGAAACCGTATTCCTTTACCCGTGGGCGGTCGCCTACGATTTTCTCGGACTGTTCGCTTTGGTCGAGATGCTGATTTTCGTCGCGTTGTTGGTCGTGGGACTACTATACGCCTGGAAAAAGAAGGTGCTGCAATGGAGCTCAATCTAGAGTCGATATCGCCCGAAGAAAGGCAGGAGCTGGAGCGCAATGTGCTGACCACATCGCTCGACCAGATCAAAGCGTGGGCCCGCAGCAGCTCGTTATGGCCGCTGACGTTCGGTCTTGCTTGCTGCGCCATCGAGATGATGGGTACGGGCGGAGCGCATTACGATTTTGACCGGTTCGGGGTTATATTTCGCACCTCGCCACGGCAATCCGACGTGATGATCGTAGCCGGTACGGTAACGAAGAAGATGGCTCCGCTGCTGCGCCGCTTGTACGAGCAGATGCCTGAGCCGAAATGGGTCGTGGCCATGGGCTCGTGCGCGACAGCCGGCGGTCCTTATATCAAGTCGTATGCGGTGGTCAAAGGCGTCGATCAGATCGTACCGGTCGATATATACATCCCGGGCTGCCCGCCTAATCCGGCTGCGCTCATTTACGGGATCAACAAACTGCAAGAGAAAATTCGTTACGAGGCGAAAACCGGAAAGAGGGTGACGAACGCTTGAGCGATGAAAACGAAGATCGCAAACAAGAAAGCGTAACCACTTCCACTTCTGGCGAGTTAAAGAAAGTGCCTGAAGAAGATGGGGAAGCCCTTTCCGCTGCCAAGCCGGAGCGGAAGCCTCGCGCGACCGCCGCTGAAGCGGTCTCGGACGGACAAGGCCCGACCGACGAGGAGAAGGAAGCGAAGGCCAAAGCCGCTGCGGAAGCCCGGGCTGCCCGAGCCGCTGCGCGCGCTCAGAAGACCGGTGAAGATGCCGGCGGAGAACCGCCGGCGCCGAAACCTCCATCGCCCAACCAGCCGCGGCTGGATCGAATCGTCCAGCTGATCAAGGAACAGGTAGGGGAAGATGCGATTGTCGGGTCTTTTATCAACGAGCGGGACCGGGACCTGCCAACGCTGGAGATCCAAAGCGGACGTTGGCTGGACGTAGCCCGGTTTGTGCGGACTCACGAAGAGCTGGATTTGAGCTACTTGAGCAATTTAAGTGGAGTCGATTACGAAACGCATATGGAAACCGTTTACTACATCGTTTCATTGAATAAAAACCATTCCTACTGCTTCAAGGTCAAGACGAACCGGGAAGAGCCTTCGATTCCATCGGTAACGCCCGTATGGGCGACGGCCAACTGGAATGAGCGGGAAGTGTATGACCTGCTCGGCATTGACTTTCCGGGCCATCCGGATTTGCGCCGCATCATGATGCCGGACGACTGGGTCGGTCATCCGCTTCGCAAAGATTATGAACCGATTGATCCGGAGGTGTAACCTTTGATTCGGACCGAAGAACTGCTGCTTAACGTCGGCCCCCAGCATCCGAGCACGCACGGCGTTTTCCGCGTAATCGTCAAGCTGGATGGCGAGGTCATCACCGAAGCGCAGCCTGTCATCGGCTATTTGCACCGGGGGACGGAGAAGCTTGCGGAAGATTTGAGCTACATGCAGATCATTCCTTATACAGACCGGATGGATTACGTTTCGGCGATGACGAACAATTATGTGCTCTGTCATGCCGTCGAAACGATGATGCAGCTGGAAATACCGGAGCGCGCGCAATATTTGCGTCTGATCGTCATGGAGCTGCAGCGTGTGGCGAGTCACCTTGTCTGGTGGGGCACCTACCTACTTGATATCGGAGCGATTAGCCCGTTTTTGTTTGCTTTTAAAGACAGGGAAATTATTATCGATCTGTTCAACGAACTTTGCGGGGCTCGGTTGACCTACAACTATATGCGGGTTGGCGGCGTGAAGTGGGACGCCCCGGAAGGCTGGATCGAGAAAGTGCGGAAGTTTGTCCCCCATATGCGCGAGCAGTTGAAAGTGTATGACGATCTGGTAAGCGGCAACGAGATTTTCCTGGCGCGTATCAAGGGAATCGGCAAATATACGGCTCAGGAAGCGATCGACTACGGATTAAGCGGAGCCAATCTGCGCTGCACCGGCGTGAAATGGGACTTGCGCAAAAGTCAACCTTACGGCATATACGATCGATTCGACTTCGACGTGCCGGTCGGACAGAATGGAGACTGCTACGACCGTTATTTGGTTCGTCTCGAAGAACTGCGCCAGTCTCTGCGTATACTGGAACAGGCGGTGGAGCAATTTCCGGAAGGGGACATTATGGGCAAAGCGCCCAGAGTCATTCGCCCGCCGGAGGGAGAGACGTACGTTCGCATCGAGTCGCCGCGCGGCGAGATCGGATGCCACATCGTATCCAAAGGCAAAGATAAGCCGTACCGTCTGAAATTCCGACGTCCGTCTTTTGTTAATTTGCAAATTTTACCGAAGCTGCTTGTCGGACAACCGATGGCCAATATGATTACGATATTGGGCGGGATCGACATCGTACTCGGGGAGGTCGACTGCTGATGCTCGACTTATTGTCCAAACCGTTGACGTGGGCCAGCTTCGGCATCATGTTCGCCCTGGCCGTGCTGTTCTTGCTGCTGATCCTCGGTTATGTAACGTATGCGATTTATTTCGAACGCAAGGTGCTTGGCTGGATGCAATTCCGTCACGGACCTACCCGGACCGGGCCGCTCGGGCTGCTGCAGACGGTCGCCGACGTGCTTAAACTGCTGATCAAAGAAGATACGATTCCGAAGAAGGCGGACCGCGAGCTGTTTATTTTGGCGCCTGCGCTTACCTTCGTGCCGGCGTTTGCCGTACTGGCTACTTTTCCGTTTACGAAAACGTGGCAGTTTGCCGATCTGAATGTCGGGTTGCTTTACTATGCCGCGCTGTCCAGCATTTCCACGATCGGCATCGTGCTTGGCGGCTGGGCGTCCAACAACAAATATTCGCTGCTTGGCGGCATGCGCTCCGCAGCCCAGATGATCAGCTACGAAATTCCGCTTGTCATGTCGATGGTAGGCGTTATTTTGATGAGCGGGAGCCTGAATTTGCGCAAGATCGTCGAAGCGCAGGGCAACTGGTTCTGGGAATGGAATTTTATTCCACAGATTATCGGGTTCGTCGTGTTCGTGATCGCCTCCGTATCTGAGCTGAATCGGACGCCGTTCGACTTGCCCGAGGCGGAATCGGAGCTGGTCGCCGGCTATCATGTCGAGTACAGCGGTTTTCGCTTCGCTTTCTTTATGCTATCGGAGTACGTATATACGTTTGCCATTGCCGCATTGACTACGGTTTTGTTTCTTGGGGGCTGGCATGCGCCTTTTCCGTTCCTGGACTTCATACCGGGCATTCTGTGGTTTTTGATCAAAATGTCGTTTTGCGTGTTCTTCATGTTCTGGCTGCGCGCCACGCTGCCTCGCGTACGCGTCGACCAACTGATGGGCATAGGCTGGAAAGTACTGCTGCCGTTGGCGCTGGTGAACATTTTTCTGACGGCGATCGTGAAGGAAATATTGCGCTAATGAAACCCGACAGGATTGGAGGGAAGGCCACATGAAAGGGATTGTGAAAGGGTTAGGGCTGACGTTCAAGACGATGCTGCAAAAGAAGGTCACGTACGCGTATCCGGACGTGCCTCTCCAGCTGCCTGACCGGTTCCGCGGCATACAGCATTTCGATCCGGAAAAATGCATTGTCTGCAATCAGTGCGCCCGTATATGCCCAACCGATTGCATTACCTTGACCGGGAAGAAAAACCCCGATCCGGAAAGCAAAATGAAGCTCGTCATCGATACGTTCGATATCAACTTCGAGATTTGTATTTTATGCGATTTTTGCACCGAGGTTTGTCCGACGGAAGCGATTGTCATGACGAACAATTTCGAGCTAAGTACCTACAGCCGCGACGATTTGTTCAAAAACTTGGAATGGCTGAACGAAAACAATACGAACGTCCGCAAGGAAAACAATTTGGCCGCGCCCAAGGGAGGAGCCAAAAAAGATGCTGGCTAATATCGGCGACTTCTTCTCCAGCGGAACCAACCTGCTCTTCTTCCTGTTCGCTTTATTCGCGATCGGCGGCGCGATCTTCATGATCAGCTTTACGAAGGTCGTCTCCATGGTCGTCTCGGTCGCCGTGACGTTTCTGAGTCTGGCCGGCCTGTACGTGCTGCTGGAAGCGGAGTTCCTCGCGATGGCTCAAGTGCTGATTTATGCGGGCGGCATATCGATCCTGATGATTTTCGGCATCATGATGACCCGTCACCAGGGGGACGAGACGGAAGCGAAACGTCCCTGGCACAGCGCCTTGCTGTGGATCGGCAGCCTCGGGTTGTTCGGCTTATTGTTTTACGCCTTTCAAAAGACGTCGTTTCCGCAAGCGCAGCTTCAGTCGCCGGAAGACAACACGCTTGAGATCGGCAAGCTGCTGTTTACTGAGCATGTCATTCCGTTCGAGCTGATGTCGATCCTGCTGACCGTGGCGTTTATCGGCGCCATCGTTTTGGCGAAGAGGGAGGAAGAGTAGCATGAGCAACACGATTCTGCCCTACTTGACGCTTGGAGCGATCTTGTTCTGTGTCGGCTTGTATGGCGCGCTGACGAAGAAGAACGCGGTGATCGTGCTGCTGTCCATCGAGCTGATGCTGAATGCGGCCAACCTGAATCTGGTGGCATTCTCAAAGTTCGGGGCGGTTCCGTCGCTGCAAGGGCAAATTTTCTCCTTGTTCAACATGACGGTGGCTGCGGCCGAGGTGGCGATCGGGATCGCCATTCTGATCGCTTTATACCGTAATAAAGGGACGTCGAATGTGGACGACATGAACGAATTGAGGAAGTAACGGGAGGGGAAAAGGATGGAATCGTTCGCACAAATCGCATGGCTCATTCCACTGTTTCCGCTGCTTGCGTTCCTCGTTCTGATCGCCGCAGGTCGACAATGGAAAGACGGGGGAGCTTACGTCGGCATTATTGCCGCGCTGGCGTCCTTCATCGTAGCCGCGCTCGTCTTTGTCGAGAGGCTGGGCAAGGGAGCGGAGGATTACACGTGGAACAATCTGGAGTGGCTCAAGCTCGGGGACTACTCGCTATCGATGGGATACGAAATCAACAACCTGAATGCGCTGATGCTGGTGATCGTGTCACTTGTCGGCTTGTTGGTTAACTTGTATTCCAAAGGATATATGCAGGGAGACGAGCGGATTTCGGTGTTCTACAGCTATGTCTCGCTGTTTACGTTCGCCATGTTCGGAGTGGTAATCGCCGAGAATTTGCTTCAGCTATACATTTTTTGGGAGCTGGTTGGACTCGGGTCGTTCTTGCTGATCGGCTTCTGGTACTTCAAGCCGGAAGCGAAGGCTGCGGCGAAGAAGGCGTTTATTATTACCCGTATCGGCGATGTCGGTCTGTTTCTGGCCATTCTGATGCTGTTCTGGCATATGCCGGGCCACTCGCTTGACTTCACGAATATTCACAATGTTTTTGCGGAAGGCAAAATTACCGGCGGAACCGCGACGATAATCGCCTTGCTCCTATTCGTCGGAGCGGTGGGCAAGTCGGGGCAATTTCCACTGCACACCTGGTTGCCGGATGCGATGGAAGGCCCTACGCCGATCAGCGCGCTGATTCACGCGGCGACTATGGTGGCGGCCGGCGTTTATTTGGTAGCGCGGACGTTCGATATTTTCCAAGCGTCGCCCGCTGCGTTGGAAACGGTCGCCTACGTCGGCGGCTTTACGGCCATTTTCGCGGCTACGATCGGTGTCGCCCAGAACGATATCAAACGGGTGCTCGCTTATTCCACGGTTAGCCAGCTCGGTTATATGATGATGGCGCTTGGCGTTAGCGCCACCATATCTGCGGGTATGTTCCACCTGTTCACGCACGCCTTCTTCAAAGCGCTGCTGTTTCTGGCAGCGGGGAGCGTTATTCATGCCGTACATACGCAAAACATTCATGAAATGGGCGGATTGTCGTCCAAAATGAAAATAACCGCATGGACGTTCGGTATCGGCGCGTTGGCGCTGTCGGGGATTCCGCCGTTCTCGGGATTTTGGTCCAAGGACGCGATTTTGTCCGAGGCGTATGCAAGCGGGCATACCGGACTGTTTGCAGTCGGACTGATCGCGGCATTTTTCACGGCTTTCTACATGTCCCGCCTGTTCTTCCTCGTGTTTACGGGCAAGCCGCGCGGCGACCGGCATGCTTACGAGCACGCTCACGAATCTCCGTCGGTCATGACGGTGCCTCTCGTCATATTGGCTGTGCTAGCGGTGGTAGCCGGCTTTGTGATGACTCCGTTCAACGGTTGGTTTGGCGAATGGCTGACCGGTCGGGCCCCCGAGGAACATAGCGCCGGACTGGTCATGACGCTGTCTACCGTAGTCGGACTGCTCGGCATCGGACTGGGTTACCTGATGTACGTATCGAATAAAGTGTCCCGTACCGCGATCCCGGAAGGAGCTCCATGGCTGTATAAGCTTGTAAACCGCAAATATTATATCGATGAGCTATACGGAGTCATTATCGTTCGGCCGTTGAAAGCGCTTGGCTCCCTTCTGACGCTGTTCGATCTTTATGTAGTGGACGGCCTTGTGCGTCTTTGCGCGGCTGCGGTTTCCGGTGTCGGAAGACTCGGCTCGCGCATGCAGAACGGACAGGTGCAGACGTATGGGCTCGTCATGCTGCTTGGCCTCGTCGCTTTAACATTGGTGTTTGTCGGGAGGAGGTTCTGGAATGTTTGGTAGCTGGCCGATACTTTCGACAATCGTCTTCTCGCCGCTCTTGGGCATCATCGCCTTGCTATTTATTCCGAAGCATAAGGGGCGGGCGCTCAAAACGACGGCGATTGCCGCCACGTTCATTCCGCTCATTCTCGCGGCGCTGCTTTACGCAGACTTTCAGAACGATTCCGCGGACATGCAGTATAAAGAGCATGCCGACTGGATTCAAATTCCGCTCAATAAGCAAGACAGTCAAATCAGCGAAGCGAGCGATTTCTATTATGAATTCAATTACACGATCGGGATCGACGGGCTGTCGCTGCCGCTCGTGTTTCTGACGGCGCTCGTCACGGCTATGGCCGCGCTTGCGTCGGTGCATGTGAAAAAACGCTGGAAGGCGTTTTACATCTGGTTTTTACTGCTGGAAATCGGGATGTTTGGGGTGTTCATGGCACGGGACTTGTTCCTGTTCTTCCTATTCTTCGAAGTTACGCTCGTTCCGATGTTTTTCCTCATCGGCATATGGGGGAACGTCGACCGGGAGAAGGCAGCCAACAAATTTTTGCTGTACAACGGCATCGGGTCCGCGATCATGCTGCTTGCCTTTTTCATTATTGTGAATACCGCCGGCTTTACGACCCAGACAAACGGCGAGGCTACGACGTTCTTTTACAGCGGAAGTCTGGAAGTCATTACGAAAAACTTGTTCCAGGATACGTCGGCGTTCGTTCATGCCGCTCCGGACGTATTTCCCGGAAATCCATTTTATATGAGCGGGACGATGAAATGGTCGCTGTTCCTGATGCTGCTCGTCGCTTTCGGCATCAAGCTGCCAATCTTTCCGTTCCATACGTGGATGCTGAAGGTGCATGCGGAGGCTCATCCGGCCGTAGTCATGATTCACTCCGGGGTTTTGCTCAAGATGGGCGCGTACGGCTTGCTCAGCTTCGGCATTATGTTGTTTCCGGAGCAGGCCAAATCGGCTGCACTGGCGCTGGGCATATTGGGTGTCGTCAATATTTTGTACGGAGCGATCGTCGCCTTCCGTCAAACCGACTTCCGGCTTATTCTGGCCTACTCCAGTATCAGTCATATGGGCATTGTGATGCTCGGCTTGGCGGCATTCAATGAAATCGGGCTGAAGGGCGCTATATTTCAGCTTGTCTCCCACGGTTTGATATCCGCGCTCCTGTTCCTGATTGTAGGCAGTTTGGTAGAACGAACGGAGACGACCGATATTCGCAAGCTGGGCGGACTCGCTGCTACGCTGCCGTTTCTGTGCGGGTTTCTCATGCTGGGTGGGATGGCTTCTCTCGGAATGCCGCTGCTGTCCGGTTTCGTTAGCGAATTTCTCGCGTTCCTCGGGTTGTTCGACAGCATGCCGATCGTTACGGTCATCGGCGCCCTGGGTATTATTTTTACGGCGGTCTATGTGCTGCGCGGGGTACTGAGGGTCAGCTACGGGCCGATCGGGGAATCGTTCAAAGGGTTGCGCGATGCCCGGCTCGTCGAGGCCGTTCCGATGATTACTTTGGCGGCGTTTATCGTGTTGATCGGCATCTATCCGGCCGTGCTCAGCGAACCGTTGCAGCAAACGGTCAGCGGCATCGACGCGTGGATTCACAACATCGGGAAGATGGGGGGATAGGCCAATGGATCAACTTCAACGTTTGACGGCAGGCGATATTGTCCATCTGGCGCCAGAGCTCTCCCTGGTCATCTTTGCGGTTATCCTGTCGCTGCTCGATCTTGCTTTGCCGCGTTCATTCAACCGGACATGGCTCGGTTGGCTGGCGCTTGTCGGCCTGGCGGTGTCCGCGGCTTTTGTAATCGGCGATATCGCCGCATTGAATCCCGCTGATGCGGCTCAGTCCGTCGAACCGATTACGCTGCTTGGCGGCAGCTGGCGGATTGACGATTATGCCAACTTGTTCAAACTGCTTTTCCTTGGCGGAACGGCTCTAGTGCTGTTTATGAGCATCGGCAATATAAAGGATGAAGATATCCCGCATAGAGGCGAATTTTTTTACTTGTTTCTGCCGGCAACGATCGGGGCCATGGTGATGGCGTCCTCCGGCGATCTGATCACGCTGTTCGTCGGCTTAGAACTGCTCAGCATCACCTCTTACGTTCTGGTCGGCATGCACAAGAAGCGCTATGTCTCCAACGAGAGCGCGTTCAAATATGTCGTCATGGGCGGTATATCGTCAGCTATTATTTTGTACGGGATGTCGTTCTTGTACGGGATGTCCGGCTCGACGAAACTGGTGCAAATCAATCAGGCGCTGTCGGACAACTACGCTTCATTCGAGCCGTTGATTTATGTGGCGTTCTTCATGCTTTTGGCCGGGTTCGGTTTTAAAATTGCCGCGGCTCCGTTCCATATGTGGGCTCCGGACGTTTATGAGGGGGCTCCGGCGCCGGTAACCGCCTACTTGGCAGTCATCTCTAAAGCGGCGGGCTTCGCGATTACGTTCCGGGTACTGTACGGCATTTTCGGTATCGGCGGGCTGATCCAACAAAACATTCATACCGATGCTCTAACGGCTATATCGGTGGTAGCCGCGGCAGCGATGATTGTAGGCAACGCCGTCGCATTGCGGCAAAAAAATATGAAGCGGTTGCTTGCCTATTCCGGCGTAGCCAACGCCGGCTATTTGCTTGTGCCGATCAGCACCCATTACGGCATCGTGCATCTGTCTAATTTTTCGGAGCTGTTTTTTTACCTGATCGCCTATCTGTTCATGAATATCGGCGCAGTTGCAGTCCTGATGGTAGTCAGCAATTCAGGCAAAAACGAAAACATTTCCGCCTTCGCGGGGCTTTATTACCGCGCTCCTGCAACGGCGGTGGCCATGGTCATCCTCTTGCTGTCATTGGCGGGTTTGCCAGTGACCGGCGGCTTCTTCGGCAAGCTGTACATTATGCTGGGAACGCTGCAAATGCATCAATATTGGCTGGCTGCGGTTATGATCGGCACGAGCGTTATCTCTTTCTACTATTATTTCTCGGTTATCCGGCAAATGTTTCTACGGTCGGCATCGGAAGAGATGCCGATCAGCCGCTCGCTTACGAGCCAAATTACGATTTGGATATGTACGGCGGCAACGCTGCTAACCGGATTTTTCCCCCATGTGCTTCTTCGATTTGTTGAAACGATCTTTAGTGTACAAGGCGATATGTTCTTCAAGTAATACGTGTCTGTCGCCGATCCATGAGACCTTTCCCGTGCGGGGAGGTCTTTTTTATTTAAATATAGGCTTTATTTCCCGGGAAAGTTCGGTATTTCGTCGGTGGGCCTTTCGACCCGATTTTGTTACAATGGAAAGGAATGTGGGCAGCTGTTACGAAATCTATAAGTTCGGGTAAATAGTAAATGCAAGCCCAGCTTAGGATGGACCGGCTAATGGACCATTGGTGCATCCGCATGTTCACTTTCTGCACACGTAGTTCTTTGTATCGATTCCAGCGACGGGGACTTGGAAATGCAAAATAAACGAAGACTATGGATATGGATTCTTGCTAGTGCATTGATACTGCCGGTTTTGCTAGGCGGGGTCGGGCATATAGCGGCGGCCGAGGCGGAAAGAGATGCTATATTCCAAGACATTAGGGATTCCGATGATCCGGAAGCTACTTGGATCGTCAAATGGGAAGGGCAGCCCGATCCGCAATTTCTTGCTTCAAGCGTCATCGTACGTGCCTACGACTCATCCCGCACGGTATTGGCGAAACCGGCAGACGGGAGAAGCGAAGCCGAATGGCTGAGTCAATGGGATTCGTTCCCAGGCGTGAGTTATATAGTAGCCAACCGGAAGGTCCAGATATCGGCGGCTGCGAACGATCCGTTTCTGGATAAGCAGACTTATTTGAATCAAACGCATACGATTGAGGCATGGAAAGAAATAAACCGTAACGAGTCGATTGTGATCGCCGTTGTCGATACAGGGGTCGATCTGGATCATCCCGACTTGAAGGACAATCTCGTTCCTGGCATTAATCTCGTTCAGCCGAAGCTGAAGCCGGCGGACGATAACGGACACGGCACGAATGTGGCCGGTGTTATAGCCGCGATTGGAGATAACGGCATAGGCGTTACAGGAATGCTGTGGAAGGCCGGCATCATGCCGATTAAAGCGCTGGAGCCAAACGGACGCGGAGATGAAGACAAGCTGGGTGCCGGAATTCGATATGCGGTTGACCATGGAGCGAAAATCGTCGTGCTGTCGGTCGGATTGCTGCGCAACGATGCGTATTTGCAGGAGGTCGTCCAGTATGCGGAAGACCACAATGTGCTGCTTATCGCGGCTACCGGCAATGACGAAGGACGCATTATCCGTTATCCGGCGGCATATCCGACCGTCCTGGCCATTGGCGGTATAGGGGAAGACTACACAGTCGAGGAACGCTCGAATTACGGTCCGGAACTCGATCTGGTTGCGCCTTGGTCGGTTTTCACAACCGCGATGGGGGGTAAGTACGAATATAAGGACGGGACTTCGATGGCAGCGCCTCAAGTAGCCGCCGCGGCTGCGATGGCTTGGGCCAAATATCCCGATATGAAACCTTACGAAATCCGTAATCTGCTTCGCCAGACGGCGGAAGATTTATTGGATCCCGGATGGGATGAGCTCACCGGATATGGATTGCTGAGGGTGGACCGCGTTCTGAGCGAGCCTTACAAAACCGATATGTACGAGCCGAATGACAGCCGGGCGACAGCCAAGCCGTATTCGATCGGCAGGATGATTTCCGCAGAGCTGACCAGTGGCGCCGATGCGGATTGGTTCTCGCTGGAAGCTCCTTATGACGGCACGTTGAAGCTAAAGCTGACATCGGATCTGCCGGCGCCTTCGGCGTTGAAGCTGACGCATGCGGGCAGCGCAGGCGTATTCGCGTATCCGATCGTGCCGGGCACGCCGCTGGAACTGAAAGTATCCAGGGGCAACAATCGGATAGCGCTGCAATTCGAAAACGCGAAAGAGCCTGGGGCATGGATTTACCGGCTGTCCAGTTCTTTTACCGTATACCGGGACCCTTTCGAAGACAACGACCGGCAGTACCAAGCTTACAAGCTGCCGCCGCGCAGCCAAACCGTCGTGGGCACGTTCGATCACGAGGGTGACGAAGACTGGTATTCCATGACCTTTACGCAATCGGGTATTATGAAAGTGACGATTACGCCGGACACGAAGCGCATTGATCCGATCTTGACGATCCAGAAGAAGGGCGAACGGGCGATCACGATCGACGACAACGAAGAAGGTGAGCTTGAAACTTATACCTTCGACGTGTTTCCCGGCACCTACTATTTTAAGGCAGGGAAGCTGCTGCCCGACCCGGCCATAGGCGAGTATTCGCTTGCTTTCGACTATAAACCGCAGTTTTTGGATCCGAACGAACCGAACGATCGCCCTTATCAAGCGACTTTCGTAAGCCCGGACACCGCATACGAGGGCGTTTTTGACCGGGATTCGGACATCGATTATTTTAAATTCATTGTCTCGGAAAACAGTCTCGTTCGCCTATCGGTGACGGATATACCGAACAATCGTGAAGTGACGGCCGCTTTGCAGAGCAGTAACCTGCAGGGCATTGCCAAGCAGGCGAACGCGCCCGGAGCCAGCCGACTCGACTTGACGGCAACCTTGGAGCCGGGGACTTATTATGTCAGGCTGTCCGCGGATCATGCGTTCCGCGACCGAATGTACAAGCTTCTTGTTCATACCGAAGCGATGTTTGCCGGATATATCGATATTTCCGATCACTGGGCCAAAGATGCGATCGCCGAGCTAAGCGGGAAGCATATTATTGAAGGCTATGGCACGTTTCAATTTTGGCCGGACCGTACGATTTCCCGTGCCGAGGCGGTCTCTCTGATCGTACGTTCCTTTGGATACGTCAAGAAGCGGGATGTCAGCTTCCCCGACGTCAAGACCGACTACTGGGCTTACGATGCGGTAGCCAAGGCGATGCAGGCCGGCATCGTGCAAGGCTATCCGGACGGCAGCTTTAAGCCCGACGGCTCCTTAACCCGGGTAGAGATGGCGGTATTGTTCGCCAAAGCGCTCGGGATCGGAGGAAAGCTGCGGGGAGACGTTCCTTTTGCCGATCTATCAACGAATTACTGGGCATTGCCGATCTTGAAACAGATGAGCGCGGAAGGCTGGATTACGGGGTATGCGGACGGCACCTTCCGACCGGATGCGCCGACAACACGGGCGGAATTCGCCGTGCTGCTGAACCGGATCCTGCATCGGGAATAGATCGAGAGCGAACCCCATATGAAAGGGATGAACTAACGGATGGACGTTACCGATGCAATGGATTACTCGCTTGGATGGAACAGCCTGATTTCCATTATGGTGACGGTCGTGTGCATTGGCCTTTCCTGGTGGGCGCTGCAGCAGTTCCGTTTCGACCTGTTCCTGAAGCAGCCGAGAAGCGCGCCCGCTAAAATGCTGCAAGTGCTGCTGTCGATTGCGCTCGGCTACCAGACCGCGCGATTTATACTCGATTATTTCGGCTGGTCGCGTCTGCTGAAAGGGATGTTTTAAGAGCGAATAACATTGTCGGATGTTGTCAACAATGGTAATACAACTGGTTGATACGAAATAACTTTGTAGAACTCGGAGCGGACTACCGTTCCAAAAAGCAATGCGGTTACGAAACCTTTAGCTGGAGCGTGCCGGCGCCTTATTTTGACAGTTGCCGGGCCGATAGCCGGGTGTTAAACTGGACGCTGGGCGTTCGGGGCTTTTCCCGTACAGACGGCGTCGGATACCGCTCAACTAACGCGGAGGGGGAACAAGATGAGCAAAATAATCGTCCGCGGTGGCAAACGATTGTCGGGAAGAGTCAAAATCAGCGGAGCCAAAAATGCGGTATTGCCGATTATAGCGGCATCCTTATTGGCTACGAAGGGAGAAAGCGTTATACACGACGCGCCTCCTTTGGATGATGTCATGACGATCAGTCAGGTGTTGAAGTCCTTGGGCGTACGCGTTCATTATCATAATGAAACGATTCAAGTCAATGCCGAGCACATCTCGACCTGTGAGGCCCCGTACGAATGGGTTCGTAAAATGCGCGCTTCGTTTTTAGTCATGGGACCGCTTCTGGCTCGCCAAGGCTACTGCCGGGTATCGCTGCCCGGCGGCTGCGCGATCGGCACCCGTCCGATCGATCAGCATCTGAAAGGCTTCGAAGCGCTAGGAGCCGAAATCGAATTCGGCCAAGGATTTATCGAAGCTCGGGTGAAAGGCAGACTGCGCGGGGCGAAAATATATTTGGACGTAGCAAGCGTAGGCGCTACCGAAAACATTATGATGGCGGCTACGCTGGCCGAAGGAACAACGATTATCGAGAACGCCGCGCGCGAGCCGGAAATTGTCGATTTGGCCAACTATTTGAACGCAATGGGAGCTCGTATTCGTGGCGCGGGCACGGGTGTCATTCGGATCGATGGAGTCGAATCGATGCAGGGCGCGGTACACTGCGTCATTCCGGATCGGATTGAAGCCGGTACATTCATGATCGCAGCGGCCATATCGGGAAGCTCCCTTTATATCGAAGGGGCGATCGCCGACCATCTCCGTCCCGTGATCTCCAAGCTTCAGGAGATGGGTGTTACCGTCGGAGAAGACGAGAACGGAGTGCAAGTTTCCAGAGAACGGCCGCTGCGTGCCGTCGACGTAAAAACGCTTCCGTACCCGGGTTTTCCGACCGATATGCAATCGCAGATGATGGCTTTGCTGGCCGTATCTGACGGCACCGGCATCGTGACCGAGACCGTGTTTGAGAACCGGTTCATGCATGTCGAGCAGTTTTGCAACATGCAGGCCCAGATCAAAGTAGACGGACGCACCGCTATTGTCAGCGGCAACTCCAAGCTGAGGGGCGCTAAAGTGTGCGCAACCGATCTTCGCGCCGGCGCGGCGTTGATTTTGGCCGCTTTGGCGGCAGACGGAGAAACGGAAATTACGGGGACGCACCATATCGACCGTGGGTACGTGGATATTGAACGGAAGCTGCGCGAATTGGGAGCGGACATTCGGAGAGTCGAGCCTGCCGAGGAAATCGAGCAAGTTGCCAATCACGAGATGAGTATCTTTACGGTACAGCCCACATGGGCGTAATACGAATACATAGCAGTCAAGTCGGAAAAGAGCCGGTCTCACTACCAAAAGTGGACCGGTTCTTCTATTTTGCCGCCGCTTGCGTTCTATGGTCTCTCTTCCTCTCATAGGATAACAGTACATCCGCTAGAGACGCAGATGACTGAATTGTCCTTGGAGGAGCCAATGAAGAACCGAATTTCCTTGCAAGTCTGGTTGCCCGCCGCCGCTTTCCTGGCTGCTTTGCTGAGCGTGACCTTGCTGCTTCCCGGCATGCTGGTCAAGAGGACGCCTGCAGCCCTTCCTTCCGTTACGGTCGATTCGCTGCAACAGGGAGGATCGGACCGAACCTCTCTTCCACTTATACCGGTCTACCTGAGTCGGGAACAGAAAGTGGAGCAAGTGCCGTTGGAAACCTATGTTCGCAATGTAGTGGCGGCGGAGATGCCCGCCCAATTCGAACTGGAAGCGTTGAAGGCGCAAGCGATCGCTTCTCGAACCTATATCGTCAAACGTTGGATGGATCACGACACGTCCCAGGTTCCCGCCGAAGGAGCGCTGGTGACCGATACGACTGCCCATCAAGCTTATGTGACCGTGGATGAGATGAAGCGTAATTGGGGGGAGACTGAATTTGACTCCCGGCTGGACAAGCTGAACCGTGCCGTCAACGAAACGGCCGGTCTTATCATCACCTATGACCATAAGCCGATCCAAGCTTCCTTTTTCTCGACCAGCAACGGATATACGGAGAACTCCGAAGATTACTGGCGGGACTATATTCCTTATTTGCGCAGCGTGCCCAGCCCCTGGGACAAGGAGCTGTCTCCCAAATTTACGGCCAAGACGACATTCGCTTTGAAAGAGTTTGCCTCCCGTCTCGGGATTACGGACGTCTCAGCGCTCGCCAGGAGCGGAGGTTTGAAGATCGTTTCCACTACCGAGGGGCATCGGATCAAGACGGTGACGATCGGCGGCAAAGCATTTACCGGAAGAGAGGTTCGGGAAAAGCTGCAGCTGAACTCCTCGCAATTTACATGGAAGCTCGCAGGGGCGTCTATCGAACTGACGACGTACGGCTACGGTCACGGCGTCGGCATGAGCCAATGGGGAGCCAATGGAATGGCCAAGGAAGGGAAAAACGCTGCGGCCATTATCCAATACTACTATCAAGGCGTGAAGCTGGAGCAAATCTCTTCTCTTCCATAATCCTATGAATTCTCGGATCACCTCACGTATAAAACCTAGTGAACTGGCAACAATGGTGACTGAGGTGATATAACTATGAATGAACAAAACAAAGAAAAAGAGTTGCAAGCCGTAGAACAAGCTCCAAAAACAACCGAAGGAGCCAAATCTAGCGGCTGGAAAAAACTGTTGGGCAAAAAGTGGGTGTTCCCGGCGACTTACATGGCAGCAGCGGCAATTATACTAACGTTAATGTGGGTCTACACGGATTCGGGCGTGAAGAACTTGTCCGAAAACGAGTTCGGGCTGGACGTCAATAAGACGCAGTCCGTGACAGACGCCACTAACAAGCCGGATGCGCTAGCTGTAACCGCCAATACGGAAACGATGCAATGGCCGGTCAAAGACCGGAATGATGTAGAAACCATCATGCAGTTTTTCGACAGCAAAGCTTCGAGCGAAGTTCGTCAGGCAGCTATGATCGAGTATGGAGATACGCTAACTCCTCACGTCGGAGTGGATCTGGCGCGACAAGATGACAAGCCGTTCGAGGTGCTGGCTGCCCTTAGCGGGAAAGTGACGAGAGTCGAAACCGATCCGCTCGTCGGCCAGCTTGTGGAGATTACGCACAACGATGGCACGGTCACCGTTTACCAAAGCCTGTCCGAAGTAAAGGTCGCGAAGGACGTTCAGGTCAAGAAGGGCGAAGTAATCGCAACCTCCGGCCGCAGCGAGCTGGAAAAACAGCTTGGCACACACGTTCACTTCGAGGTTCGGCAAAACGGAGAACCGGTCAATCCGGAATCGCTTATTCGAAAGTAATCGCTACATATGAGGGAATGCCAGCCGGAGCTTATTGCTCCGGCTGTTTTTTTTTGACTTTTGTAAAATAATTTGAACAGGCAAGCTTGTCAGTCTTGGAAACAAAGAATATATGGCCCTGCCCCTCATATACTGTACCAAACCAACTCGAGTAGGGAGGCGAGGGGCTTGCACGATTACATCAAAGAGCGCACGATCAAGATCGGTCGCAGTCTTGTGGAAACGAGGCAGACGGTCCGTACGATTGCCAAGGAATTCGGAGTTTCCAAAAGCACGGTTCATAAAGATTTGACGGAGCGTCTGCCCGAGATTAACCCGGAATTGGCCAATCAGGTCAAGTTGATTCTGGAATACCACAAGTCCATCCGGCATTTGAGGGGAGGAGAAGCGACCAAGGTCAAGTACAAGCGCACTCGCCAGCAAAAACCGGCCGATCATCTTGTGACGGTACGGTAATAAAGCGCTTCTGCTTCGGAAGCGCAAATAAAGGTCCGTGAAAAATTGAACAAACCCTTGTTTAAAAAAAAGGAATTTTGAAAAAGTTGTCGAATTAAGTATACTTATGTGTATGCAGGTATTGTACGGATTGTTCGCCCGCAGGACGGCTCTTGTACAAAGTCGGATCTTAATTAGCTCTGGCTTTGTACAAGGTCTATGCGTGGTGGCATTGCTCCGTAATGCTCCCGGGAGGATGTAGGATGTTAAGCAAAGATATCGGAATCGATTTGGGAACGGCCAACGTTTTGATTCACGTCAAGGGTCGGGGAGTCGTACTGGACGAGCCTTCCGTCGTCGCGATCGAAAGCGATTCGAAACGGGTTCTCGCCGTTGGCGAGGAAGCTCATCGCATGGTCGGCCGAACGCCCGGCAATATTGTGGCTATTCGCCCTTTGAAGGACGGAGTCATTGCCGATTTTGAAATTACCGAACTCATGTTGAAGCACTTTATTTTGAAGATCGGCGGTAAACGTTGGTACAGTCATCCGCGAATCCTGATCTGCGCTCCGGCCAACATCACTTCCGTGGAGCAGAAAGCGATTCGCGAAGCGGCCGAACGGAGCGGCGCAAGGGAAGTGTATTTGGAGGAAGAACCGAAAGCTGCTGCTATTGGGGCTGGAATGGACATATTCCAGCCTAGCGGCAATATGGTGGTCGATATCGGCGGGGGGACTACGGACGTTGCCGTTCTGTCCATGGGCGACATCGTGACCTCCTCTTCCATCAAGGTGGCCGGAGACAAGTTCGACGCGGCCATCATGAAGTATATCAAATCGAAGTACAAGCTGTTGATCGGAGAGCGGACATCGGAGGACATCAAGCTGAAGATTGGAACGGTCTACTCGGACACGCGCAAGGAAGAGATGGATATTCGCGGACGGGACATGGTGTCCGGATTGCCGTTGACCGTCACGATTCGTTCGGATGAAATCAAGGAAGCGTTGTGGGAAACCGTCTCTTCGATCGTTTCTGCGGCCAAGGTCGTATTGGAGCGGACGCCGCCGGAACTGTCGGCGGATATTATCGACCGGGGGGTCATTCTGACCGGAGGGGGCGCCATGCTGCACGGCATCGACCAATTGCTGGCCGATGAATTGAGGGTGCCCGTGCTGATCGCCGACAATCCGATGAGCTGTGTCGTACGCGGGACAGGCATTATGCTGGACAATCTCGATAAAGTGAGCAAGAAAAAGTTTGGCTGATAAAGCCGGACCGAAACGGATGATTCGTTTAGGAGGACGCGTTCCATGCTAAGGGGACTGTACACCGCTACCGCCGGCATGCTGTCGCAGCAGCGCAAGCATGACACAATTACGAACAATATCGCGAATATTAATACGCCCGGATTTAAGCAGAGCCGGGCGGTGTCGCGATCTTTTCCGGAAATGCTGATCGGTCTGATGGAAGGAAAGCCGGGAATGGAAGTCGCGAACACGGGCCATTTGAATACGGGCGTGCTGGCGGAAGAGGCGCTTACGGTCAACGTGCAGGGAATTATGCGGGAGACGAGCAACCCGTTCGATTTCGCTATCGTTTCCGACATCCAAGTGCCCGGAATGGCATTCGACGGCGGGAAAACGATAACGGCAGACGGACAGCGCATATTTCAACCGCAAGCGTTTTTTACTGTGGCCAATGAAGCCGGGGAGCAGCGTTTTACGCGCAACGGCAAATGGAATGTCAACGATCAAGGCGATTTGGTGACGGCCGAAGGGTTTCGCGTTCTTGGCGATAACGGCCAGCCGATCGTCTTGCTGGATACCGAAACGCAAATTCCGATTACGAATGTGACCGTCAATAAGTTTGGCCAACTTTTGGACTCCGTCAATGGACAAGCTTTGCTCGATGGCCAAGGCAATCCGATCCGGATGCTGATCACCCGGGTGGACAATCCGATTCGGATGATTCCGGAAGGGTCCGGCTTGTTCCGTCTCGATCCGGCAGATGCCGGACAAGCCGTGCAGGCGGCTCCGACAGATAGCGTGGAAGTGAAGCAAGGCTTCGTGGAAACGTCCAATGTCGATCCGACTCAGGCGATGGTGGATATGATGTCCGCATCCCGGATGTACGAGGCAAATCAAAAGGTCATTCAAGCGTACGACAAGAGTATGGAAAAAGCCGTGAATGAAGTCGGCAGAGTGTGAGAGGGATAACAGATGAACCATTCGATGATCAACTCATACGTCTCCATGCAGGGAATTCAGCAGAAGCTTGATATTATTGCCAACAATATGGCTAACATCGGGACGACCGGCTTTAAAAGGAAGGAAGCGACGTTTCACGACGTCCTGACGACCACGATGCGTCAACCCGACTCGTTTCAGCAGGCCGGACGGTTGTCGCCGCTCGGATTGACTCAAGGCTGGGGAGCCAGAATCGGGCAGATTCAAACCTTGATGGCCCAAGGCTCGTTCAAGCAGACCGATCGGCCTACTGACCTGGCGATTGAAGGAGACGCCCTCTTTGAGGTCGCGATCCCCGGAATCGGCGCGGACGGTCAGCCGACGCGGCAGACGGCTTGGACCCGCGACGGGTCTTTCACTCTCAAAGAGCTGCCCGATGATCAAGCGAACGTCTATTTGATGACGGCCGAAGGACATCTGGTGCTGGGAACCGACGATCAGCCTATCCGTATACCAAACAACTATCGGCTGCAGATCGGTGCGGACGGGGCCGTTACCGCTTATAACGATCTGGACCCTGGGCAGCCACCGGTTCCGGCGGGGGCGTTGAAGCTGGTACAGGTCGTACGTCCGCAATGGCTCGAGAACATGGGAGACAACTTATATAAGCTCCCGGATTCCGTCGATCCCGCGCTTGGGGGAGTTTTGAGGGTGGTCGCTCTGGACGGGGCCAATCCGGAAGCGGATAAAGTAAGCGTGCGACAAGGGTTTCTGGAGCAGTCCAATGTAAATATGACGGAAGAAATGACCGAGCTGATGTTGACGCAGCGGGCTTTCCAATTGAACGCCAAAGCGCTCACATCCGCCGACACTATGATGTCTTTGGCCAATACACTCCGCGGCTAATTCGACGTTCGAGGAGGCCCGCAATGAATGATCAAGAAACAAACGTCCACCCCGTACTGGAGCCGAAACCGCAGGAAAAGCCAAAACAGCAGGAGAAGCCAAAATCGAAGCGCAAGCTGAAGCGGCGCTGGGTTCGCATCATCCTGTGGATTTTACGGGCGCTGCTCGTTCCGTTTTTATGTGCGGTGGCACTGCTCGTCGGCTTATGGGTAGGCTATGCCTATATCGGCGGTAAAAGCGGGGCGGACGTTTGGGAATGGACGACATGGAGGCATGTGTTCGATCTGATTTTCGGCAACTGAACTTGGACTCTGCCGATTGGAGCGCTTCTCCATGATCTTCAATCTATAGCCGGCCCGCATGTCAGGCCGAATGAAAGACAACTCCTTCGCTCCCCGGTCCGGGGAGTTTTATTTTTGGGATAACAACGGTATAATGGATAGGTGTGGAAGTAAGATCCGGGGGAGAGAAACGGGTGAACTTGCCAAATCTTTTGACGTTGTCTCGATTTGGGTTGATCCCGATATACGTCGTCTTTTTCACCACCAATCATCTCAAGACGGCATTTCTGATTGTCGTTTTGGCTGGGGCGACCGATGTATTGGACGGTTATTTGGCCCGGAAGCGGGGACAGATTACGCAGGTTGGTATCATGCTCGATCCGCTTGCCGACAAGTGCATGATGCTGACAGTCATTATCTCGCTGCTGGTATCCGGTATGATTCCTTGGCTGCTGGCCGTAGCCATGTTTATTCGGGATGTCGGCATGATCGCAGGCTCCGCCTTTTTTCATTTTCGCGGCAAGCGTACGGTTCCCGCCAACAGCATGGGAAAGCTGACCACCGTTTTGTATTACTTCGCGTTTTTGTTTATTTTTTTCGACTTTTCGTTCGCTTTAACGTACTTATGGTTTGTAGTCGGCGTATCCTTCGTGACGTCGGTGATATACATTGTCCTGTTTTTGAGCCTTAACCGGGGCGACCGTTCGTTGGATACATAAAAGGAGCATAAGCGCATGACTATATCGGAGTCGGCGCACTTATGCTCCCTTATATCAACCTTCACTACTGCAGGTCGTGAAGGGACATCACTAGTCTAGGTTAACCGCAGCCATTTTATACAGAAGCCGGGAAAGGGGCCGTTTTTAATCATGGATATTAAACAAATACAAGAAACGATACCGCACCGTTATCCGTTTCTGCTGGTCGATCGCATTTTGGAAGTGGAACAGGGCGTACGCGCCGTCGGGTTGAAAAACGTAACGATAAACGAGCCGTTTTTCGTCGGGCATTTTCCGGGATATCCGGTAATGCCGGGCGTGCTCATCGCCGAGGCGCTAGCGCAAGTGGCGGCGATAGCCATGCTAAGCTCGGAGGAAAACCGGGGTAAAATCGGCTTGCTCGCCGGCATCGACGGGTTTCGTTTCCGCGATCAAGTCAAGCCCGGGGATACGCTTATACTCGAAATGGAAATTACCCGCATGAAGGGCACGATTGGCAAAGGCCATGGCGTCGCCAAGGTGGGAGAAAAAGTGGTGGCCGAAGGCGAATTGATGTTCGCACTGGCTAATCCGTAAACCAAGATAGCCGATTAATACCGTTATCCGTACCATTATGAAACCGGGAGAGATGCGTGTTGAGTCTGGAACGTGCGATGACCGAATACAAGCTGTGGGTGAACGATCCTTTGATCGATGAGGATACGAAGCGGGAGCTTGCTTCCCTGCATGACGAGAAAGAACTGGAGGATCGCTTTTACCGCGATCTGGAGTTCGGAACGGGCGGACTGCGGGGTGTCATTGGCGCGGGCACGAACCGGATGAACCGTTATACGGTTGCGAAGGCTACGCAAGGTCTGGCGCAATTTATCAAGCAGCAGGGTGAACGTCCGTCGGCGGTTATCGCCTACGATTCGCGCAACCAGTCTCCGGAGTTTGCGCTTGAGGCCGCGCTTGTGTTGGCTGGAAACGGAGTAAAGGCTTACGTGTTCGAGTCTCTGCGGCCGACGCCGGAACTTTCTTTTGCCGTGAGGCATCTGGGGGCAGGAGGAGGCATCGTCATTACGGCCAGCCATAATCCGCCGGAATATAACGGTTACAAAGTATACGGTCGCGATGGCGGACAACTGGTTCCGCACGACGCAGAGCGTGTTTTGGCAGAAATACATACGGTCGATACGCTTGCCCGCATTCAACGAATGGAGCGCGGCGAAGCGGAGGCGGCAGGCCTTTTGGTCTGGATCGGCGCCGAGGTGGACGAAGCGTTCGTCCAGGCGGTTGCTGGCGTTAGTCTGCACCCGGACGTTGTTCGATCGGTGAGCGACGACTTCCATGTTTTGTACACGCCGCTGCATGGGGCTGGCAATTTGTCGGTTCGAAACGTTCTCGGCACAATCGGCTTTACCCATGTGCATGTAGTGCCGGAGCAAGAACTGCCTGACGCTAATTTCTCGACGGTCAAGTCGCCGAATCCGGAGGAGCGCGAAGCGTTTACGCTGGCTCTGCATATGGCCAAAGAAGTGAACGCGGATATCATTATCGGTACAGATCCGGACTGCGACCGGATGGGAGCGGTAGTCAAGGACGACCGCGGACAATTCGTTGTGTTGAACGGCAATCAGTCCGGGGCGATTATGGCTTACTATGTGCTGGACAGCTTGAAGCGACAAGAGAAGCTGCCGGAGCGCGGTGTATTGATCAAAACGATCGTGACCAGCGAAATGGGTGCGGTTATTGCCGAGAGTTACGGGGTCAGCGTTCTGAATACGTTGACGGGCTTCAAATATATTGGGGAAAAAATGACGGAGTTCGAGCAAAGCGGTCAATATCAATTCCTGTTCGGATACGAGGAAAGCTACGGCTATCTGGCCGGCAACTATTGCCGCGATAAGGACGCAGTGCTGGCTTCCATGCTGATCTGCGAAGCGGCCGCCTACTATAAGAGTCAAGGCAAAACCTTGTATGATATCTTGCAGGAGCTTTATCGTCAATTCGGTTTTTTCCAGGAGCAGTTGGAATCGCGGACGTTGAAAGGCAAGGACGGCATCGAGAAAATTGCGGCGATTATGGACGACTGGCGGCAAGCTCCTCCGGCTGCCGTGGCGGGCGTATCCGTGGTGCGCGTGCAGGACTACTTGCGGGGCATTGACGGTCTTCCGGCAGAAAATGTGTTAAAATATACATTATCGGACGACTCCTGGTTCTGCCTTCGGCCGTCCGGCACGGAACCGAAAATCAAAACCTATTTTGCCGTACGCGGCTCGACGGGAGAAGAGTCGGCAGAGCGCCTGGAGCGTCTGCGGTCTGCCGTCATGTCCCGGATCGATCAGCTTCCATAGGTGGCGGAGAATGCCTCTTCGAAGGGCGTGTCACCGGGCTTCGGCCCGGTTCGGTCAAGCGCCTTCGAAGAGGCTTTCCGGGTTGGACATCCATGTACATACCCTAGACGACTAAGTGGCAAGGAGTGAATGGTTTGCTTCAGCGATATATATCGGTGAATAAACGGGCCCAAAAATGGCTTTGGTGGCTGGTTGTGCTTGGCTTGATTGCCACGCTGCCACTTGTCTACAAACGTATCGAAACAGAAAGATCCACGAATCAGGTGGATATCGTATTCGATTACCGCGACCTTCTCGATGCATCGATTTACCGCCCTAACCCGGAATCTTACATTCTGGAGAAGCTGAAATTGATGAAGGAAGCCGGCATCGGCAGCATGTCCGTTAACGAGAGTACGTTGGAGGAGCTGAAAAACAGCCGACGCATCCAACTGTATACCCCGCAGGAGTATTCTCTTCTAACCGGGAAGCCGATTACGCCGGGAGAGAACAATACGTATTTGCTGTTCACCTCGAATGAAGCGAGGGACAAGCTTCAGCCGATCATTGAAAAAACATACCGGGAACGCCTTAAAGTAAGCGTAAATTCCTGGTCCTATAACAACCGCCCGGGGCTGATTATTAGCTTGCCTTACGAGGAAGCGAACACCAAACCGATGGAGCCGGACCCGATAACGATGGATATGCTCGAAGGTCAAGGTTTCCGTCTGATCGCCCGGATTTCCAACCGGATGCAGCCTTACTCTGAAGAGGAACTTGAAGGCTTGCTTAAAAAGCTAAGTCACCGCAACATCAAACGAATCGTATTCGATGGCAGCGCCGTCACCGGCTACGATGAGGACCCGGACTTGAACAACGTAAAAGAAACAGCCGAGCTGCTGCGAAAATACGACATGGGTTCGGCCATTATCGACCGGTTGAAAGCTCCGCAAAAAGGGTTCACGGTCCATTTCGCGGAGGAATTGGATTATAATGTAGTTCGTTTGTTCCCTCTCTACGAAACGGAAGCGAACTTGAAGCCTGAAGTTATAGCGGACAAGCTGGTGCTGGCCGTAAAAGACCGCAATTTGCGGATCTTGTTTTTGAACACCAAGGCTGCCAAAGATATGGATAAAGGGTTTATCAACGACTACTTGGACAATATTTTGACAAGTTTGACCGGACCTGAAGACAACCCGTCGGAAGGGGCGATTGCCCGCATTGAAAAGCTCGGATATGAGCTTGGCGAGGCTCATCCGTTCGTCCTGTACGGTACGGGGCTGACGCCGCTGAAGCCGGTAGTCATGGTTGGCGGTGCGGCTTTGATCGCTTTGACGATCGGTCTGTTTTTCCCTATGCTGGTTTCCGGTGCTTTTGTCATTGGCGCGCTGGGATCGTTGGGCTTGTACGTGCTATCCAGTTCGCTTGCGGTTCAGGCTATGGCCTTTGGAGTGGGCGTGTGCGCGCCTACGCTTGCGACGCTGCTGGCGATCCGTTATATAAGCCGCTTGCGGGAAAAGAAGATGGTTTTTGGCTGGTGGAAGGCCACTGCAGTTTTCGTTGTAACGTCGATGTTTTCGGTAGTGGGTGTGCTCTACGTGGTCGCACTGCTTAGCGGGATTACGTACTATCTGGTGCTCCAGCAATTCCGCGGAGTAGCTCTGCTGCATTTGCTGCCGATTGGGCTCGTTGCCGTTTATGCTTTGCTATTTGCAGATTCTTTGGGTTTGAAAGGTATCGTCGCTCGAATTCGGGCGATCTTGCTGGCCAAGATCACGGTGTTGTGGATCTTACTCGCGGCCGTGTTCGGAGCGATGGCCTACTACTACTTGACTCGTACGGGCAACGAAGGTCAGGCGACCCAGATGGAGAAGCTGATCCGAACGTATTTGGAGAACGGTCTGGGCGTACGGCCGCGTTTCAAGGAATTCGTATTTGCCCACCCGTTGTTTATTTTGGCCGCGTATTTGTTCGTCAAATACCGCAACGCCATCTATCTGTTTGCCGGAGCGATTATGGGACAGCTTTCGATTATCGATACGTTCGCCCATCTGCATACGCCGCTGTATATTTCGTTTATCCGGATCGGAATGGGCATCGTGTTGGGGATTGTGGTTAGCTTGGCTTATGTGGCGGTTTGGGAACTTGCAGCGAGAGGATGGCGCAGATGGGTAACCCGGTGAAAAAGCTGGTTCTCTCCGGTTATTACGGTTTTGGGAACAGCGGTGACGAAGCCGTTTTGCAGTCCATTCTGTTGGCTTTGCGCGCCGAGGGCGAACGACAGCAGGTCCGGATCGAGCCGATCGTGTTATCAATCCGGCCGAAGGAAACGGCGGCTATGTACGGAGTAACGGCTGTGCACAGAATGCGTCTCGGCGAGCTTGTGCGCGCTTTGCGGGAATGCGACGGTCTGATCAGCGGCGGGGGGAGTTTGCTGCAGGATGCGACCGGTATCAAGACAATCCCGTACTATTTGGCCGTCCTGAAAATAGCGCAGCTGCTCCGCAAGCCCACCTTTATCTATGCGCAAGGAATAGGTCCCGTTCGAAGGTCTATGTTCTTCCCGTTTATCCGGCACGTGTTCAACAAATGCGCATACGTTTCCGTGCGGGACCAAGAATCGGCGGATCTTTTGGCAACGATGGGGGTTCGCGCTTCCGGATTAACGGTTGTGCCGGATCCTGTGATGGGACTCGACGTAAAGGAGAGCGTTCTACGTTCGAATACAAAGAAAAACGACAAGCCGGTCATCGGCGTCTCCGTCCGCTTCTGGAATGGCGACCGTTCAGAGTTGGATAGCTTGGCTCGGTCGCTTCGATCGATCGCCGAGCGGCGTCCAGTCGTCATCCGCATGCTTCCCTTCCATATGCCGGACGATGTGAAAGCGTCCCGTTATGTGATTGAACGGATGGGGGCACTGCCTGACCATGCAGAGTGGGACATGCGGGAAGGGATTGATCATCCTCAGGATATGCTGGCAGAGGTCGCTTCCTGCGACTTGTTAATCGGCATGCGGCTCCATTCGTTAATTTATGCCGCTTCCCAACACGTTCCGCTGTTAGGCATTTCCTATGACCCGAAGATCGATCAGTTTTTGAACCGATTGGGTATGCAGGCGGTCGCTTCGACTTCCAGCTTCGATTCTGAGGCTGTAACGGCCCAGGGTTTGCAGCTTTTAGATCATCAGACGGACTGGATTACCGAGAAAAGGGAAGCCATTGAGCAATTAAAGCAGCAAGCCCGGCTTCCGGCGCAACAAATTGTCGAGATGGTGCATACTAAGGTTGACCGAAAAAACGTTGCTTTGTCGAGATAGGCGGAGCAACGGTATTCGGCCCCATGAGAATGTCCAATTTAGCCGATAATTGGCTCGATAACCGCCTAAAAGCAGCACTTTTTGCTCATTTTCGCTTGTGGAGTTTCCTTGCGTTTCGGAGTATAATTGGTCCGTTAGTCTCCTGCAAAAAGCAATCGGGGGATTTGCGTAACAGAGACGGGGGTGGGAAAGTCGGATGGAGTATATATACTACGGCATCGGTTTTTTGGCAGCTTGCGTATTAGCCGTCATCCTGACACCTGCAGTAAAACGGTTCGCCTTTATGGTAGGAGCCGTAGATAAACCTAACCAGCGCAAAGTACATACGCGCATTATGCCAAGACTTGGCGGGCTGGCCGTATTTTTAGCGTTTGTGGGGGCTTTCTTCGTCATCGCTCCGATGACGGACGAATTGAATTGGCAAGTATCATCCGCTCTGCTGATCGGAGGTTCGTTGATCGTATTGGTCGGGGCGCTGGACGATAGATTCGACTTGTCTCCGAAAGTGAAGCTGTTGGTCGAATTGATTGCGGCGATGGTGATCGTGTTTTACGGGGATATTCAAATTGATTTGGTCAATTTGCCTTTTGGCGATACGTTTGAAACAAAGTGGCTAAGCGTTCCTTTAACGATTTTCTGGATCGTCGGGGTTACCAATGCGGTCAATTTGATTGACGGATTGGACGGTTTGGCGGCGGGCGTGTCCGGAATCGCCAACGGAACCATGCTTGTCATGGCTATTATGATGGGCAACGTTACGGTTATTTTGTTTAGCGCTTTGTTGCTGGGAAGCATCATCGGATTTTTGTTTTACAATTTCCATCCGGCCAAAATTTTTATGGGCGATTCCGGGGCGCTGTTTCTCGGCTTTTGCCTAGCGACGCTTTCCGTCCTTGGCTTTAAGCAAGCTACAATGATCTCGTTTATTGTGCCGATTTTGATACTTGGTGTACCCTTGTCGGATACGTTTTTCGCCATCGTACGGCGCAAGCTGAACAAGATGCCGATATCCGTAGCCGATAAAAACCATTTGCATCATTGTTTGCTTCAACTGGGACTCGGCCATCGAAATACAGTTCTGGTCATTTACGGCGTGTCGTTGTTTTTCGGCCTTTGCGCCATCCTATTGTCGCAGACGTCCCAGTGGGTTGCGGTCGTGCTGATTGCCGTCATTCTGATTATTCTTCAACTAGGGGCGGAAGCCATTGGCATTGTCGGCAAAAGCAAGCGGCCGGTGCTTAATTTGTTTTTGCGGGCGAGATCCAAAAACGTTTCCAAATAACGCTATATAATAGAAGAAACACGATGAAAACCCGGAGATGGATGATGCCGGGTTTTTTGCTGCGCATTTTTTCCATGAAAATCTATAACATTTCAACCTTGTATGACCGATAAAAATGGTATGGGACTGTTAACTTAGAGGGTTTCCGTTTTTTCTCTAATGGAGACGAGTATATGGAAAGGAAGGAGCAGAAAGGGGCGCAGTTTATAAAACAATCAACCGCAGACAAGCCCGCTGCAGGATCATTACTTTATCGAGGAGGAAAAGGCTTTGAGAAAGTCATATCGCAAGTGGTTGAGCGTGGTGCTTATTGCGACCATGCTGATGAGTCTGCTTCCGGCTATGTCCGCAGTAGCCGCTACCGCCAGAATCACGATCAAGGATTTGTACACGTCGGATGCGCAGCCGGCCGATGATTCGGTTATTCCCAGAATTATTACCAACCCGGTCGATATTAAAGCAACCGTTGAGAATATTAGCGATACTCAAGTGAATGAACTGTATTATGAAGTGACCAATATGACGACAACGAAGACGCCTGTCGTAGAGAAAACGAATAAGGCACAATTGACCGGTCCATTCGATGTCGTATTTAAAAATGTTCAACTGACGGAAGGGTTGAACAAAATTGTTATTAAGCTGGGTGACACCAGCGTTATTTCTTCCGCTCCAGGATGGGTTTACTTTACCCCTACCACGACCCTGACGACAATTAATATTAATGGACAACCTTTTCAAGACGGCAACATGTACCCGGAAAATCCGGCACAAACGACCGTATTGAATATATCGGGCTCGGCTCCGAATGCTACCGAGGTCAAGGCTTATACCGAAGGTAATCCGAACCCGATCAATGCTTACCTGAATAGCGGCGAGTTTTTCTTTGTGGCCGACGATATTAATAAAGCCCAGTCCACGGCCAACCTGCGGCTACGCGCCGGGGACAACCCGTTGACGATCATGTCGGTCAACAACACGAAGTCCTATCAGATCAGCAAAAATTTGATTTATAACAACGGTTTGCCGTTTGCTTTTAACGCCAAAATTAGCGAAATCTCAGATCAGGGCGTTAAAGGACCGCAAAAAGAGTTGATCAAAAACCCGACTGTCACGACGTCCAAAGTAAACATTTCCGCATTGCTAAAAGACGACCTGACGGTGCTTGGGGACTTGCAATACAATTTTGTCGACGTGCTGGTTGGCGGGCAAAAATTCGGCCCGTACAATTTGTCCGGCGCGGCCGCTTCCCCTAGAGCTACGGGGCTGGCACCCAATATTGTGTACGAGGGTCACAGCAGCACCAGATTGTTCGTTACCGGACAAGAGCTTAGCGCCAATACGAAGCTGACGTTAACCGATAATGTCGGTGCCGTCGTTACGGCAGACGGGAAAGTATTGAAAGATATTATGCCGGAAACGGGTGGCATCAACTCGGCTAAAACTGCCGCTTCCTACGAAATTCCGGTGGGAGCTTTCGTGAAGGCGAAGAGTCCGTATAAAGTGACAATCCGTAATGGGGATTCCGACGCCCCTTCATTAAGCGCCGAACCTTTCTCCATAACGGTCAATGCGTCCGCGACTCCTTTGCCGACTATTGCGCCGCAAGTTTCCGGAAATCCACCACCGATATCGATTCCGGCTCCTGATTCTGCGTTTGCCAAAGTCGGACAATCTCCTATGCCGCAACCTACCGTAGAAGTGGCTGGAGTGGCATCGGATGATTTAGTTAATTTCTCGATCAGTTATACCGATATGACCGGCAAGCCTGTCGGCCAATCAGCAGGTTCGAAAACTGGAAATCCAAACCAAGTTAGGTTTGCTGGCCCGTCTGTCACGACAGAAGGCCTTTACCGTTACAAAATTATGTATAACAGCATTCCGATTACGGAAAGAGCGTTCAAAATCGACCGTAAAAATCCGGAATTGCCGACGGTTACGATTGCTTCCGCCATTAGCTTGACGCAAACTACTTCTCCGACTACGTTTTATGTAGGCGGTACAAACTTGGGAACCATTGCGGCGGACATTGAAGACCTCAAACTGATCAGCCTGAATGATCCTACCGCCCCGGATGTGCCGTTAAAGGTGTTCGAAGCCCGGGAAAACGCACTGCTGCTGCAGCCCATCGCGACGGATCCAGTTTTGGGCCAAACGAATTTGAAGCCAGGCGTAACGTACAAGCTTGCCTTTAAAAAGCAATTGCGCTATCCGAATGGAGATAAGGCGGACATGTCTCCGACTATTGAGGCCGGAACGGTGACAAGCGGGGTCTATGTCTCCAGTGCGATAAGCACGGCAAGCATCAGCTCGGTGACGATTCCGCAAACGACTTTGGCTGACGTGAATACGGCTTCCTTTACGATTCAGGGGGACGGTTTTATCGATAGAGCTAAGGGTCCGGCTATCGTCATCATGAACGAGGATGGATCCAACCAAAGAAGCGCTAGGGTGGCCTCCGTCTCGGCCGACGGAAATACAGTTATCGGCGATTTCTCGACGATTTCCGGCATTACCGCTGGCAACTACTTGCTGAGGGTTTCCTATGGCAACGTTTTGCTCGGACAATATCCGTTTACGATCGCCGACCCGGCGCCGACAGGATTTACGACATCGGATACGACGCTGACGGTAACCGGCGTTAATTTTGGACGCGACACTTCCAAGCTGAAGCTTCGGTTCTCTTCGAATGAAAATTCGAATTATGTATCGGAGTCTGTAGCTACTCAAGTCATTTCCGGGCGGTCCGCCATTTTCAATAAGCCTGCGGATTTGTCCAACGGGAGCTACACCGTAAACTTGCTGTACAATGACACGATCGTCGGCAATTCGTTCAACTACAGCGTCAATGCGGCCGCTGCCCAGCTCAATGAAGCTGCCGAATGGTCGAAAGCCGGCAAATATAAGGTGTTCCAGTTCTCGGCAGACATGGACATACCGTCCGATCGCACACAGCTTGTTCAATTCAAGTTTTACAATACGTTTACCGATGAAATACCGGTTTCTGCCTTCACATTCAACTATGTAAACAACAATTTGCCATACGTGGAAAGCGTTGATTCTTTGTCGGAAACGGTCGTTAACAATGTATCCGAACTGCCTAAAACGTTCCGCATTTTGGCTAACGGCAACACGCATAAGCTCAATGTTTACTTGGGCGAATTCGATAGCAACTCGAATATTTATGCGACCATTCCATACGACACGGTCAACAATCCGGTGGACTCGACTTCAGGTGTTAACCTGAGAGTGTTTACTTTTACGCTTCCGGCCAATGTTGCAAACGGCTTGACGCAAATGACGATCGTCCCGAGCTCGGACAATGTTACTCCCGCCAACGCGACCAAGGCTGGAGAAAACTTGTCGGGTAAAAAGCAATACGATTTGCTGATTTCCAACACGCCGTATTTGATTGTTAACAATATCTATAACGGTCTGGTAGTCAAAACCCCTGGCACGCAAATTACTTGCGATCGCGGCGGCTTAACCGGAAGCTGCGTATCCGGACGTATTGTGAATATGCCGGTACTGGATAACAGCAGCAATCGGATTGACGTTTCCTTGAACGGCATCAAAAATGAAACGATGCTGGTAGCGGCAAACAATACGTTTACCCTGCTCGTATCGGGTCTGCAGGAAGGTAAAAATACGCTTGTTTTCAAGATCTACATCAATTCGGTATTGGTAACGACGACTTCTTACGAAATATTCGTTTTCAGCACGGATGCGCCCGAGTTTATTTCGGTTAATCCGGTTGAGACGACCGATGTGAAGAAGTTTATACCGGGAACGAAACCGGATACGTATGCGACTAGCGAAACGTTTGTGTCGTTTTCCGGACAATTCGCCAACGCTTCTGAAATCAGGCTGACGATGAGAACCAAGGACGCCAACGGCGCGCCGGTAGTCAAATACGATCGCCGTTTCGGCGGGAATTTCGGCAACATTGATCCTCAGATCAATAATCCCGGCTTTTTCAATTCAATAAACGCCGGCCAGTTCCGAACCAATTCGCTGCCGCTTTTGTCCAAGGGCGATACGATCTTTGAATTCTCCATAACGAACGCTTCGGGCATTACGGTTACCAAAGTCCTTACGATCAATCGCGAGCCTTTGCCGTATATTATCAAATCGCCGAAGCTGATCAAAAACGAGAAAAAAGAAGATCAAGCGAACATCAACAGCAACTACATCGAGGTTGAGATCGAGGCGGAGAACGCCACTTCCATTTTGTTCGGCAAAGACGAAGCCGTCGTACGCGAAGTGACGGAAAACGGCGTTAAGAAAAATCATTTCTTCCATGAAGTGACAGGCTTGAAGGCCGGTAAAAACACAGTTAAATTTACTGTCGTTCGGGGCACCGAGAAATTAAACGGAAGCTTCATCTTGTATAACAGCGATACGGCTGTGGAAGGCGCTCAGTACAAAGCGCCGCTGCAGGCTACAACGACTGTATTTGACGGTCAGCTTTCTCTGAAGTTCCCGAAAGGCACAAACTTCATGCGTAACGAGCCTGGAGCCATCAATCAGTTTTTGACCTCGGACCGTAAAATCTTGTATGGAATTGCCAGCAAAGCCGACGGACGCGTGGACAAGATCAAACATCCTTCGGCGTCCGATGGACAAATCGGGAACACGAATCCGGTTATCGACGGCGTAGGGAAGCTGATGCTGACGGAAACGACAGGACGGTTCCGCTCTGCGAGTAATTTGTTCTGGATCGATGCGGGAACAATCAAGAAAAACGAAACCGATATGATCAAGGCTTTGAACGGCAGCGGCCGTCTGCCTTACGATCCGGAGCAGTTTTATTTGAGAACGAAAGAAGATCTGGTCGTGACGACCGACCGCGGTACGCTTACATTAAAGTATGACCCGGCTATCCGGAACGATGCTTGGAAATATTTGAGCGTCTACCATTTCGATATTTACGAGGACTACACCGGCATTGTGCAAGGAAGGTGGAAAAACCTCGGAGGCGTCGTGGATACCGGCAAAAACACGATAACTGTTCCATTCGATACGTTCGGGTACTATCAAGTCATGTATATGGACAAGAGTTTTGACGACGTTACGGGCCATCCATGGGCGCGCAACGATATCGATACGCTGTATTCGAAAGGCTATATGCTCTCTAAAGAAACGTCGAGCTTCGTGCCGAACGACTCGATCACCCGCGGAGAATTTGCTACGATGCTCGTCAAAATATTCGATTTGCCGTTGAACTATACGGAGGTTCCGACGTTCTCGGACGTTCAGCGGATTAATTTGCTGACCAAGCTCTATGATTATAAGTATATTGAGACTGCGGCCAAAGCCGGTATCGTTCGCGGTTCCAGCGGAGGCAGATTCTTGCCGGACAACGCAATCACCCGTCAAGATGCGGCTATTATGATTGCCCGGGCGGCTGAGTTAAAGCTGAGCTCGGAATCGACGCTGGATAGAGTGCTGGCCAGCCTGCAAAAATCGTTTACAGATGCCAATACGATTGATATTTATGCGAGAACGGCGGTCGAAGCCGTTACCAAAGCCGGATTGATCGAAGGCAAAGAGAACGTATTGCTGCAAGGTCAAACCAAGTCGACGACGCGATTCGATCCGCTTGAAACGTTTACCCGCGCAGAGGCCGCTGTGGTCGCTATCCGCGTTCTGAAGAACCAAAAGAAAATCCCGAAATAATGCGCCACGACAGGCTGCCGGATGAACTCCGGCAGCTTGATTTTTAACGGCAAAAGCAATGGTTACATGGAAAATACTTCGTGATGACGAAACTGATAGATGCAGGTATACTTACTTTGTGGCCGAGTGATATACAAACTGCTACACGCCACGGACGGCCAGCGCCGACAGAGTTTAGAGCGCGGACATAAAAAAGTTTTTTTGAAATGTCGCAACTTTTTTCGAAACCATGCGTTTAATTAGGTGAGAATCAACAAAAGCGCTGGAGTAAGGCCAAAGACATAAGAAAACTAGTTCGCAGTGGTACTTTTTCACAATTTGTTCTTTACGCTGCGAAAGCGCCATTGTATAATGTTAAAGTGGCTAGTTTTCTACTTCGACAGTTTACTAGTTTCTGCGACAAACGTTGCAGAGTCTTAATAGGAAGTAGCGCTCAAACTCTGGAAAGGAGGTGAATTGGCCGATGAGTAACAAGAGCTTATCCTTTAAATTAAACACTCAACCATCGTATGATGATAATCGAGGAGGAGAAAAAAAGGTTATGAAAAAAAGCTTGTCTGTACTCGTAGCAACAGCTATGGTGTCGTCCATTTTCGCATCCGTTGCATTTGCAGCTGACGCAACACTGACGACTCAACAAAAATTGGACGCCCTGATTGCCGCTGGCATCTTTGATAAAGACGGAACTGGTAACGGCTCCGAGCTCGACTCCAACATGTCCCGTGAGCAACTGGCAAAAATCCTCGTTAAATTGAAGAGCCTGAAAGAAGTTTCCGGTACTAGCTACACGGACGTAGCTGCTGACCGTTGGTCCGCTGGCTTCATCCAAGCTGTATCGAAAGCATCCCCTATCTTGATGGATGGCGTAGCAGACGGCGTGTTCAACCCGGCTGGCGACGTTACCCTCGAGCAACTGGCAACTGTAGCTGTTCGTGCTTTGGGTCTTCAACCAAGCAGCGCAGCAGTTAAAGGTGAAGTCTCCACTTGGGCTAAAGGTTATGTAGCAGCTGCAATCGCCAACGGTTTGTTGGGCGAAAAAACAGACTACACGAAGCCGGCAATCCGCTCTGAGCTGGTAGAAGCTTCTTATGCTGCTAAGCAAGTTCTTGCTGAATCCGAAAAACCGGCTAAGGCTTCTGTTAAAGCTGTCAAAGCAACTGGCGTGAAGAAAGTTGAAGTAACGCTTGACCGCGACGTTGATACATCCAAAGCGACCTTGTCCTTGAAAAAGGGAGCAACGGACATTGCTGTAAACACTAAGTGGTCGGAAGATAAGAAAACCGCTACTTTGGAACTGAAAGACGTGAAACTTGCCCAAGGAGAGTACACAGTAACTCTCGGCGGTTTGGCTACCACTGACATTGGTACGGCATCTGGAAGCTTCACGGCTGAAGATGAGCAAGTGAAAGAAATTAAGTTCGTAACAGCATCGGATACGATTGCTAAATCGAAGAAGGCTTACGTAGAATTCAAAGCATCCAACCAATACGGTGAGAATGCATCGCTGAGCTCTGGTGATTTTACGGTCAACACTCCGAACTTCAACAGCAGCGTAAAGAAGGATGCTAACGGTAGATTCATTATCACTCTGAATACGGAAGAGTCGATTAACGGGCAACAATTGTTCCCGAACACTACGATTATTCCGATTCATGTATACGATAATACTTCGCGTATTGGGATTCAGCAAAACTTCAAACTTGGCACAGAGCCTTTCATTCAGAAGATGGAATTGGGCGCCGCGAAATATTCGTCGGATAAGAAGGCCCTTTCCAGCACTGGCGACTCTGTAATCATTCCGGTTATTCTATACGATCAATATGGTAATCCGGTAGGCTACGACATCAAGAATGAATCGGCTTGGATTGCTAATGTATTCACCACGCCTTACCTGGACAAATTGTCTTGGGAGTTCAAGGATCATGACAACGACAACTTTGGCGAAGTTAAACTGTGGCTGAAAGAGCGCGTCGAGAAAACGGAAGAATTCTCGGTTAACGTTCAAATCGAAGGAGCAAGCGCTACTTCGAAGATTGCAGTTACATCCTCGAAGCTCGCTACGAAAATTCAATTCGGTGAATTGTCGGCTCCTTTGACCGAGAATGATCAAAGCGATATTTACTTGCCGATCATTGCGTATGATGAGCAAGGAAATCAATTGTCTGCTGATGACATTGTCGACAATCAGAACTATGATCGTATTAAGGTAACGGCAAGCAATGTTCGTGGCCCTGGCGATAGCATTATTAATCCGCAAAATAGCCCGATCATTAAGACTGGTGATAAAAAAGGTCAAATTTTGATCACTCGCGTTGAAGGGCAAAATAACAGCTATGCTTACTTCTCGGCATATCTGAACTCTTACTCGGGTAACAACAGCTATATTAACAAAAACTTCTCGATCTCCAAGACACGTGTACCGGAATCGCTTAAAGTTGTTGGTGATGTAGCTAAGAAAACGATTGGCGGATCTACAGACCTGTCGGTCAAAGTACAAGACCAAAACGGTTATGCACTGGACAGAGTAGGTAGCGTTAATGAGAATGGCAAAGCTGTAACGTACTCCGTCTACGCAGAAGTATCCGGTGAGCCTAATATGGAAATTCTTGTGCGTGACGCTCTGGGTGCAACCGTTGATACGCTCAGTGCAAATGGAAAAACAAACACTACTTTTGATGGCGAGCACATGTTTGAAGTAAATAACACGTTCAGATTCCAAGTGAAGAATGATTTCAAATATAATAATGGCTCGGGCAACGATCTTACCCTGAAGCTGACTCTTCGTAAGATTGTCGACGGCAAAGCTAATGATCTGACGACGATTACCAAGTCGGTAACGTGGGCGGATCTTAAGAAAGAAGATTTGACTTACACTGTATCTCAACCGTCCGATTTGTATGCTGCTGCTGATACGGATAACACGTTGACGAAGTCAATCCCTGATGCGCAAAATCCGCTTAAATCTTTGTACAAAAAATCTTTTGCACTTACCATCAAAGATTCCGCTGGTAATGCTTTGAGATTGCCGAACGATATGGTTCTTAACGTGACGCCTAGTGTCTATAATGTTGCGCGGACTGCTATCGATATTGCTACATTTACACCTACTGGTGGAACTACAGCTAACAACCCGCTGAATACTGGCGTTGGCCGTGTACTCGGTTATAAAGCTGGTACTTCTTCTGTGAATGTTCAGTACAGAGAACTGAAAGTCGATGGGAACAACAAGCTTGTTCTGGGTGAAACCAAGCTGGCTTCTGTTAACGTCAATGTTAAGGACGAAGCACCAGTCGTCAATAGAGTTACAACCCTTGCCAATTACTATGGTAAAGGTGCTGTACCGACGGGAGCAAACTATACTAATGCATATCAGTTCATGAACCTGAAGTTGTTCGACCAATATGGAACCGAGTATGCAACGACCAACATTGATATCTACAGAAACATCACCGGTGTATTCTATCAAGTTACAGACGTATCTCTGCCAGGCAAAGACAACGGCAAACTTACGGTTGAATCTGATGGTACGATCAAGTACGATGGTGCAGCTTACGTACCACAAAACGGTGATAGCTTTGTACTCAGAGCTACATCTGCTTCCGGCCAAACAGCTTCTACAAATGTTAAAGTTAGAGGAAGATAACAGTAATGTTTTAAAAAGGAGGCCCAATAGGGCCTCTTTTTTTTAGGAAAATTGAGCGAATTAGATTATTAAATAATTCCAATACGTTTGTTCAGAGTTAACTAATAATTCCTTTTTAAAATTAACCCAAACTCGAAACAATTCTTCAAATCTTTCGTCTATTAGTATATAGAAGATATTGAAGGAGGACTTATGGTAAACAGGAAATCGAAATTCAAACGACTTGCTCTCCACTCGATGCTTACTTTTTCCCTTATGGCGGTTGCTATCCCTACATATTCCTATGCGGACGGGACTCAAGTACAAACCGAATCCGTATTCGATGTACCTTCCGTAGGATCTGTTTGGATTAACGACAAGAGTTTTTTCGAAATTAAGGACGCGAGACAATCGGTCGGAGCGGAACTGAACACCGTTACTTTCACCTTGAAGATTTATAATGGCGGAACGAGCGATATACAATTTATCGATTACTGGATACGTCTCGCTTCCACAAGCGGGGCCAACTTCACTGTATCGGTAGTGCCGCAGGATAAGGACAAAAATACAATTCCCGCTGGCGGGACGCAGGAAATTAAATTTTATGCCAATGTCACCAATGGAGTATCGCTGAAAGATCTCCAATTCAAAATTATCAAATGGGACTTCTCGGCTGCAGATTATCAGAAATCGTTAGGTGTTTTGCAAATACCGGAAACTTATACAACCGTAGCCCCGGCCGGATATAAGTCAAATATTAAAATCGCCAAAACGTCTATTCAGAGCTACATAAAAAAATCTACTATCAGTAGCAATGAAGAAAATTTTTTGCCAACGATATTGCTTGAACTCCAAAATACGGATAGCCGAAGCTTGAAATTGCCTACATTGAATTATATGATTCGGACTTCGGACGGGCTGCTGTATCCGCTGAAGGCTGCGGGTTTGACGGAAAACACGACAATCGATCCGTTGATGAAAAAGGAGATCACGCTAAGCGGTAAGCTTCCACGGAGCATTTCCGCCGATAACTGGCAATTGGTTATTACGGAAAATACCGATACAGGTAACAGCACGAACATTAGCTCTGCGGTAGCCGAATTCGTCATACCCAAATTAACGGACGATCAATCGTCTACGGAGAAAGAACAATCGTTCTCCAACCAAAACGGTACTTATATCGCCAAACTGAATTCGATTCAAAGAGTGCCGTGGGATAATGACGATTTGCTTTCGGCCGTTCTGACTTTAAAGTCAAAAGAGGCTAAGTCTTTAGCAATTCCTAATCTTACCGGCTACATTGAATTGGAAGACTCCGTAAAAGTGGATATTAAAGTAATCAAATCGGACAATGTAATCGGGTTGCAGCCAGATACCGAAGTTCGTTTGCAGCTGCTTGGTCGGATTCCTTACACATACGACTACTCCAACATGAAAATCGTTCTGCAAGAGAAATCGGATTCGTCAGAAGGTGCAGGTACGGGAACCAACGCTTCCGGTACTCTTACCGATCTCGTTACATTCAAAGTGAATGCGGACACGGATAATATTCCGCTTGTTGGATCAGGAGACCATTATCAAATTGGCGGTGTCGGCCGTTCCGCCGATTATAAAATTCACGATTTGCATCAGTTTACAGGAAAAAGCTCGAACCTGCTCGTGGCTCAAGTGGAGCTTACCAATCTGGAAAAACGTCCGAATGATATTTCAAAGTTGGTGGCTCACTTTAAAGGCTCCGATGGCAATGTATATCCGGCTACCATTACGGAAATAAAAACGAAGATCAGTCCTTCGGGCAAAGCGCTGTTGAATCTTTACGCCAATCTGCCAAAAACGAGAACGAATGAAATTACTCAACTGTTGATTGGCGAGGGTATTACGGATGGGAAGTTTACAACAGCCGAAGGGAAGCCGGATTCTTATGTGAACGTGGTATCGTTTGCGCTTCCTACAGAAAATGTGACACCTTCGGATTCGATCAAAGATATGAATTTGTTCCCGTATACGTTGGGCTTGAGCCGAGTGGGCACATCGGTAACCGACTCGACGGTAAAAATTAAGTTTGATTACGAACTGAATCGCGACAGTCAATATGAAATCAATACAGACGAATACAAGGTAATAGTGGAATTAAAAGACGTTAATGGAGACGCTACTTTGGAATCCACTTTCGATTTGGAAAAATCGGGGCAATCCTCAGGCTCAAGTAACAGTGGCAAAGCACTACTTTTGGGTAAAAATAAAATGGAAGTGTCCATCACCGACGCTGATTTCCTCTTTAAAGTATCTACTTTGAAGAAATATCAACTGAATATATACCATCAGTTCCAGGGCAATAAAAAACTGGTTGCCACGAAAGAGCTGGATTGGTTTGTTTACTCCGACTAAAATAAAACCCCGGGTCCTTTCGGTCAATTTTCTCTGATCGAAAGGATTCTTTTTTTACCGTGTCGAATGTATGGAAGTCAGGAGGCGAATGCATTGCAACAAAAACGAAAGCTGCTGCTGACCGGTTTGCTTGGGCTGGGCATTGCGGTGGGTATTTATGCGGGACAAGTTGCGATCGTGTCCAAAGCGGACGGGGCGACCCAACCGGGCTCTGCAGACGATCCATTGGTTACGAAAAGCTATTTGGACGAGCAACTGAAGAAGCTGAGCGGCGGACAGTGGACGCCTGCGACTCCACCGGCAGGACAGACGGGTTCGGGCGGAACCGGAACTTCATCGGGCGTCTCCGAGGCCCGCGTACAAGAGCTGCTGGCTGCAGAAATTGCCAAGCTTAAGCAACAGCTGCAAAATCAGGGGGCAACCGTACCTCCTTCAACGCCTTCAGGAGATTCTGCGCTAATCGTTCTGAAGCTGCAACAAGGGCAAACTCTCTACGGCGGAATCGGAGCGGAACTGATCGTCCGTTCGGGCAAAACGATCGTCGTCAGCAACGATGACGGGATTCCGGACGTTACGGCCGGAAAAGATATAGCAGCTGGATCAACCGTCGATAACAATCATCTTCTCGTCATTCCCCGCGAAGGCCGGGGTATTAAACCCGACCCAAAAGTGAAGGATGAAATCTACGTGATGGTCCGCGGCACCTATATTTTGCTAAATGAGGATGGATCCAAAGGAACTCCATAATTTTGCCCGCTTTAACAATAATCCATGAGGGTGAAGAAACCGGATGCGGTCATACTACAGGTACACCATTATTGAGGGAGGTGAACCTGATGGCCAGCAACCGTAAAGTGGTTCCAGAATGCCATAAGGCGCTGGATCAAATGAAATACGAAATCGCTGCTGAGCTTGGCTTGCCTGTAGGGTATAATAAGTCTACTTTTGGCAATGTGGAGTTTGCTACGGAATTGGGCAACGTTCCCGCTTCTTCCATTCAAGAGGATTATTGGGGGCATATCGCAAGCCGGGATGCCGGCGCCGTAGGCGGGGCGATTACGAGCAGACTCGTCAAACAAGCGGAGCAAGTGTTGTTCGGACTGCAATAATTCAAGCTTTTCGTTTATTGACAGAGCTCGACAAATCCAGTAACATCAATATCTGAAGGTATTGCATTGCAACCTTTTCCACTAGGAAAAGGTTCATTTTTTGGTTCGGAACAATTTGGGAATTTCTTGTTCTTGTAGAGTTCGCACTCATGATAAATAATAGTTGTAGGAGGTTGATTGGAATTATGTCATTGAAAAGCAGCCGCCGTTTGTTTACCTCGGAATCCGTCACGGAGGGACATCCGGATAAAATTTGCGATCAAATATCCGATGCGGTATTGGACGCCTTTTTGCAAAACGATCCGAACGCTCGCGTAGCTTGCGAAGTATCGGTCGCTACCGGTTTAGTGCTCGTTATTGGGGAGATCAGCAGTTCTTCCGAATATGTGGACATTCCGTCGATCGTGCGCAACACAATCAAGGAGATCGGTTATACGCGCGCTAAATACGGTTTTGACTCTTCGACATGCGCGGTCCTGACTTCGCTGAACGAACAATCCGCTGATATTGCCCTCGGGGTGGATAAAGCGCTTGAAGCGAAAGAAGGAACGATGACGGACGAGCAAATCGAATCGTTGGGCGCAGGCGACCAAGGTCTTATGTTCGGATTCGCTGTGAATGAAACTCCAGAACTGATGCCTTTGCCGATCGCTCTGGCTCACCGTCTGGCTCGTCGCCTTGCGGAAGTGCGTAAGGATGGCAAACTGGCCTACCTCCGTCCGGACGGCAAAACACAAGTTACGGTCGAATACGAAGGAGACAAGCCGGTACGGGTCGACACCATCGTTGTCTCCACTCAACATGCCGAAGAAATTACGTTGGAGCAAATTCAACAGGACATTCGCGAGCATGTGATCAAGCCGGTCGTTCCTGCCGAGTGGCTGGACGATCAAACGAAATATTTCATCAACCCGACAGGACGCTTTGTCATTGGCGGTCCTCAAGGCGATGCCGGATTGACTGGACGGAAAATTATCGTGGATACGTACGGCGGTTATGCCCGCCATGGCGGCGGTGCGTTCTCCGGCAAGGATCCGACGAAGGTGGACCGTTCGGCCGCCTACGCTGCACGTTATGTAGCCAAGAACATCGTCGCTGCGGGATTGGCCGAGAAGGTGGAAATTCAGCTCGCTTACGCAATCGGCGTAGCGCGTCCGGTATCGATCAATGTAGATACGTTCGGTACGGGCAAAGTCAGCGAAGAGAAACTGGAAGAAGTGATCCGCAACAATTTTGACCTGCGTCCAGCCGGCATTATCAAAGAACTGGATCTGCGTAGGCCGATCTACCGCCAAACAGCCGCTTACGGACACTTTGGACGTACCGACTTGGATGTACCTTGGGAACGTACCGACAAAGCCGAGAAGCTTAAGCAGGACGCTTTGGCATAAATTTAATCCACATTCGCATACGAAAAGAAAGTCACCCCTTTGTTAGGGGTGGCTTTTTTGTCGTTATTGCGGCATACATCGGGACATCCCTCCCCTAAAAGTCCCGGTTAGCTACGAAGTCTATAAGAAGGTGCGCCCAAAACTCTCGTTTGCTAGAATTAGATTTCATAGGCGGACAAGGCTCCCTTTATTTTTATTTTTTGAAAACGACGGCGGCAATTTCAAGACGGAAATCGTAACTTTTTGGCTTCAAAAGGAGTCTATACAATTGTAAATAGACATGGAGAGAGATAGAGAGATTCGGAGAGGAGCCGGAATGTTGCAACAGCTCGTAACAAACAGACAGAAGAGGACACGACGTTTCACCGCTTTTCTTGTAGCAGCTGCACTTGCGGTTCAGCCTTGGTTCTTGCGGGAGCCGGTACAGGCTGCGTCAGCGGTCGAAGCGGCCGTTACAATGACGGAACAAGTTCCGCTTACGTATGGCGCGATTCGCAGAACGTATGAATGGAGCTTTGATCGGAATAAGAAACCGGTAACCGTCAAGGCCAATGTCGTCGAAGTGGATCTGAAAAATCCGTACGTAAAGCTGGATACCATTGCCGGTACGGGCGAACAGTTCACTAAGAAACAAAGCGTCCGGAAGATGGCCAATGAGACGAATGCGGTAGCCGCTATCAATGGCGATTTCTTCAATACCCAAGCCGAAGGGGTTCCGATGGGACCGCAAGTTTCGGGTGGCAAGCTCTTGGCCACACCGCCTTATTTGGTAGGCTGGTATTCGTTTGCATTGACCAAAGACAACAAGCCGGTTATCGACACGTTTTCTTTTCAAGGCAAAATTGTAGCCAAAGACGGAGCGAGTTTTCCGCTCGGAGGCATCAATAAAACGTATTATTGGTATGAAAACGACGGCGTTCATGTAGAAAACGCGCATAGTATGATCGACGGTCTTTATATGTATACGAATACGTGGGGGCAAGTGAACCGTTCGAATGACGGAGTCACCGTACCGACGGAAATTCTCGTTCAGAACGGCGTTGTCAAAGAAATCAAGCGTCCCGGCATACTGGAAATGGTGGCACCCGCCGATGGATATATATTGCGGGCTTCCGGCAAAGCCGACGATTTCGTAGCCCAGCATGTCAAGGTTGGCGATCTCGTCGTGGCCGATTATAAAATAACGCCGCAGAATCCGACATTCCCGTACGACACGACTGCGCTCAAAACGATGATCGGAGGGCATACTATACTCGTCGACGGAGGCCAGCCCGCCAATTTCTCTCATGAGGTCGGCGGGGTAAGCGGCTATTCCCCTGTAGCCCGTACGGCTATCGGCTATTCGCAGAACGAGCAGTATGCCTATCTTATTGCTGTCGATTCGGGGCTGACCTTGCCCGAGCTTCAGCAGTTTATGATCAAAGTGGGCGTGTATAAGGGCATTAACCTGGACGGAGGAGGTTCTACGCAGATGGCGATCCGTCCGCTCGGAGAGTTTCAAACGAACCTCATAAGCGCAGACATCGGCTACGAGCGGCCGGTGGTCAATGGGGTGGGCGTTTACTCCCTGTCACCGAAAGGCGATGTCAAGGATATTCAAGTTCAAGGAGCGACTGCGTTGTTCCCCGGGCAAAAGGCCTCCTATAGTCTGAAAGCCTACGACAGCTATTATAATCCGGTTCAGACGGATCAAATGCCGGCCGTATGGACGTCCTCGCTGCCGATCGGGACGTTCGAAGGCAATGTATTTACAGCCAAAGCACCGGGCAAAACGACGCTGACCGTAGCTTCCGGGAGCGCGACAAGAAGCATAGACGTGGAAGTGATCGGGGGCAAGGACATCGCTTCCTTGAAAATAAACGCTTCGTCCACCTCCCTGATGGCGAACTCGGTCTATACGCTGACAGCAAACGTCGCATCGAAGTCGGGAGCGAAGGGGAGCTTGCCGGGCGAAGCGCTGCAATGGGAATTTATCGGATTTAAAGGAACGATGGACGGCAGCAGGCTGACCGTCGATAGTATCGACAAAGACGTAACGGAAGGTCGGATTATCGCGCGGTATGACGGATTTTCGGCGATGCTGACGATGCCGATTGTCGATACGCGTATAGCTGAGTCATTCGATACGTCTACGCCGATAACGTTCAAAGGCACCGACGCCGTAACGGGAAGCGTCTATAAGTCCCCGGGAGCCAATACGACTTCCGTAACGAATCAGGCTTTGACGCTGCAATATGATTTCACCGCAGGGGCTGGAACGACGGCAGCTTATGCCGTCTTTACGAACGAGCTTAAAATCGAAGGGCAGCCGGAATCGTTTAGCGTCAAAGTAAAAGCGGATAACAGCCGGAACTGGGTGCGCGCGGAAATCAAAGATAGCGCCGGTAACGTTCAGCTTATCAGCCTTAGCGAACTGGCCAATTGGTCGGATTGGAAGACGCTGAGCGCCGATCTGAAGCGATACAACTTCGCCTATCCGATCTCGCTCACAAAGCTGTATGTGGCTAATCCCGCCAACGGCCACGATGAGCGCGAACTCAAAGGGCAAATTTCATTTGACGATATTGCATTCCAGTACAGGAAGGCAACTGTCCCGGTCAAAAATAGCGTAAAGCTGACAATCGACAAAAAATCGCTGACCGTGAATGGAAACCCGCTCGTCTTGGATCAAGCTCCGGTCATTTACAAAGAAAATACCATGGTCCCGGTTCGGTTCGTCGTCGAGGCGATGGGGGGACAATTGACCTGGGTCGAGGCTGAGCGTAAAGTAATAGTGATGAAAGACGATCATCTGATCGAATTATGGCTCGACCGGACGGAATTGATAGCGGATGGCGTAGCCGTTACGGCAGAAGTGCCTCCTCTGCTGATGACGGAACGCACCATGGTGCCGCTACGCGTCATCTCCGAGCGGATGGGCTGGAAGGTCACTTGGGACGAGAAGACCCGTTCTGTGACTCTGGAATAAATTAGGGCCAAATATCCCGGTCCAAAAACGTCGAAATATGGTAGTATATGATTTAGGGCAAAAAAATGGGTAAAGGGGCACGGGTTAGCTTGCAATTCGACGCGATCGACAAAGTCATTAAAAATGCGATTGGAGTCATGGAATCGAGCAAATATCAGATGTTTGAAATTTGCGAAAGCGCCCGTAGCGAATGGGAGGCATTGGGCAGGGAACTGCACCAGGTGAAGGAAGAGGTCTCCCGGACGATTGACCAAGTGGACAAGCTCGAAGTTGAATATAAGCGTTCCCGTATCCGGCTCACGGAAGTGAGCCGGGATTTTCATCGATTCAAAGAAGAGGACATCCGGATCGCTTATGAAGCGGCCACGCAAATGCAGCTCCAGCTCATTATGGCCCGCGAGAAAGAGCATCATTTGCGGGCAAGAAGGGACGAGCTGCAGAAGCGGATCCGGAATGTCGAGAAGACGGTCGAGCGGGCGGAAGCGCTGGTCGGACAGATGAATGTCGTTCATAAGTATTTGTCCGGCGACCTGAACCAAGTTACCCGTATTCTCGAAACCGCCAAAAACCGGCAGCTGATCGGTCTGAAGATTATTTTGGCACAGGAAGAGGAACGCAAGCGGATTGCCCGGGAAATTCATGACGGACCCGCCCAGGCCATGGCCAACATGGTGTTGCGCTCGGAAATCGCCGAGATGATGATCGACCGCAAAGAATACTCGACTTTGAAGGAGGAACTGACCGACCTGAAGGGGGCGGTTCGTTTCGGTTTGGAGGAAGTCCGCAAAATTATATTCAACCTTCGGCCGATGGCGCTTGACGATCTTGGGTTGATGCCAACCTTGCGCAAGTATGTGCAGGACTTCGAGGATCGCACCAAAATTCATATGCGCTTTGAAATTATCGGCGTTGAGGCCAGACTGCCTTCCGCTATGGAAGTGGCCGTCTTCCGCCTCGTCCAGGAGGCGCTGTCGAATGTGCTGAAACATTCACGGGCCACCCATACAGGTGTGGAAATTACATATCAGAGGCAAATGGTGAAAGTGGTTGTGAAAGATAATGGCGTCGGCTTTGCCTTGGATAAGCTGGAAGCCATGATTGCCAGAGGCAACTCGCACTTCGGCATTATGGGAATGCGGGAGCGGGTGGAGCTGTTAGGGGGGCGAATGGATATCGAGTCCGAGCCTAATGCAGGCGCGAAGCTCACCATGATCATTCCGATCAGTCTGGACCTAAGAGAGGAGTAATGTTATGGAACAAAAACGAAATGTCAAAATCGTCATTGCCGACGATCACCAGCTTCTGCGCGAAGGTGTCAAGCGCATATTGAACATGGAAAAAGATTTTGAGGTCGTCGGCGAATGCGGCGACGGCATTCAAGTCGTCGAGCTGTGCAATTCGCTTCGCCCCGACGTCGTGCTGATGGATATCAACATGCCGATCGAGAACGGCGTTGTAGCGACCGAAAGATTGAAGGATTTTTTCCCGGAAATCAAAGTAATTATCTTATCGATTCACGATGACGAAAGCTACGTATTCGAGACGCTTCGCAAAGGAGCAACAGGGTACCTGCTCAAAGACATGGAGGCCGAGTCGCTTATTAACGCGATCCGTTCCGTAGTGGCCGGACATGCCTACATTCATCCGAAGGTAACAGGCAAGCTTATCAATCAGCTTCGCCGGATGACTTATCTCGATCCGAACGGAGTAGCTGGCAATCAAAATGCGCAAGAGGCAGGCGTTAAATACATTCACCAGCCGAATAGCCCGCTGACCCGTCGCGAGGCCGAGGTGCTTCGTCTGTTGGCCGAAGGGAAAAGCAATAAATCGATCGGGGAAATGCTGTTTATCAGCGAGAAGACAGTCAAAAACCACGTCAGCAGCATTCTGCAAAAGATGGAAGTCGAGGACCGGACACAGGCGGTCATTATCGCGATCAAGAACGGATGGGTCACGCTGTAACGCAGGCACCATGGACATCATAGCGGCATATAATAGCGGTGAGGGAGGTGCCGCTATGATTTTCGGGTTGCTGTCGATTTTTGGCGTGTATGGGTTGGCTATCCTATGGGTCCATTGGCGACGGTCGCGGCCAGACTGGAATCGGCCCAAACCGATTCGTTATGTGCTGGTTACGAGAAACAACGGGATGCATATCGAGTGGTACTTGCGTCTGCTGCTGTTCTTTTCCAAAGTAAAGGCAAGAGCGGTTCATATTGTCGTTCTGGACGAACGCTCGGAGGATGAGACACTGGTTATCGCGGCACGTTTCGCGGCATTGGCACCCGATCATATCGAATTCACCGAATGGCAGGATACCTCGATCGATTCGATGCTTTCGCGTTACGAGAATGAAGAGGTGGTCTTGGTTCGGCTGAGCAATTCGAAGGAACTGCAACATATTCCGCTATTTCAATAATCAACCGCTTACAACGGTTCTGGAGGGACTCGGGTGAAAGTCCGTTTATACGCCGCAGCCGTCCGCGGAAGGATGGAATGGCGTTTTACGCTTGATATGAATATCGATAGCGCATACTGGTTCGAACAGTATGGCGGGAAAGCATCCCTCCATCTGTTGGAACCAGTTTTGTCTTTAGCGGAAAGTTGCGCGCTGCTGCCGGTTCTGCAGAGAAGATACCCGAATGATACGAAAGGCTCGATCCCTCAATGGAGCGCCGTATGTGCGGAGGCGGGCGTACGCTGGACCTTGCCGGAACCCGGGCTAAGGCTTGTTACATACTTCGAGCATAGTAATCAGGCTCATTCGATCCCTATTGATATGCAAGAGCTGCTCAAGCTGGAGCGATTGCTTGCCGACCGGTGCCTCTCAAAGGAAGAATTGCTGACGTTTCTGGAGCATCACGGAATGGAGGCGGCTGGAGCGGCATGGACGAGCTATGTTCAGGCGGCTTACTTACGGGGACACGTGGAGCTGCAGGGGGGCTTGGTTGCGGAATGGAAGCGGCGTTACCTCTGGTCGAGGAAAGTTCGCGGTTTCCGGTGCAGACGATGCGGGACGAGGGAGGACAAGATGTATCGAACCGATTGTCTGTACTGCTCGGGGGATTGTCTCTATTGCGAGGAATGTTTGACGATGGGACGAATGCAATCGTGCTCGCTGCTCATTACCGGCCATGGCAGCGATCAGGGGACTGGTCAGGGAGTACGACCGACGTCGACGGCAGCTTTAACGAATCCCGAAGCTTACATTGGTAAATGGGGTCTAAGCCCTGCCCAGACGGAGGCGGCCCATCAGGGACTTTCGTATCTGGCCGGAGCAAGAACGGAGAAACCTGGACGATTCCTGATCTGGGCGGTTACGGGAGCGGGCAAGACGGAAATGATATTCCCCTTCATCGATTACGAGCTGGACCGCGGCCATCGGGTGCTGATCGCCACGCCGCGCCGCGATGTCGTCCTTGAGCTCCAACCGCGGCTCCAGAAAGCTTTTCCCGAGCGATCGGTAGTGACGCTATATGGGGGAAGCGCGGAACGCTGGGACCGGGGCGAGATTACGCTATCGACCACGCATCAGCTGCTGCGGTTCAGCCGGAGCTTCGACTTGGTCATCGTGGATGAGATTGACGCCTTTCCCTACCACAATAATCCGATGCTCCAGTATGCAGCCGAGCGGGTATGCAAGCAAAGCGGCGCTTATGTGCTCTTATCGGCTACGCCTCCGGCCGAGCTGATGAGGCAGGCTAAGCGCAAAGCGTTGCATCATGTAAAGGTGCCGGTCCGCTATCACCGTTATCCGCTGCCCGTTCCACGTACGATTGCGATAAAAGACCCGGCAAAATGGAGAGGCAGCTTGCCTGCCAAGCTGCTGACGCCGCTTCAGCGCTCTATTGAGCGTGGAGCCCAATTGTTCGTATTCGTATCGCGTATTCGCGACGTGAATCCGATTGTGAACGTATTGCGCACTCATTTTCAACCATACGCTATTGAAGGAACGTCCTCCCAAGATCCGGAACGCGCTCAGAAAGTGATCCAATTTCGTCAGGCAGCCATCCGCATTTTGGTGACGACGACCATACTGGAGCGTGGCGTAACCGTCCCGCGAACGGATGTATTTATTTTGCAGGCCGATTCGCCGCTGTTCAACGCATCCGCTTTGGTTCAGATGGCCGGGCGGGCCGGACGCTCCAAAGACGACCCCCATGGGCGGGTGTACTTTGCCGCTGTCGAGTATACGAACTCCCAAGCAGAGGCGATACGGCAAATTAGAGCGATGAATCGGCTGGCTTCGCGAAAAGGGTATTTGATCAACTCAAACCAGCAGCATATAAGGGGGAATCGCACACAAGAGGACAATCCGAAAAAGGATACGACGAATGGGGGAAAAGGATGATACGGCAATTATGGGGACGTTTGCTTCGTTCCGGCGAAGGACTGCTGGGTACGCCCACGCAACCTTGCCTGTATTGCAATGCTTCTGTGAAACGGTTTGCAGCCTTGGACCTGCCAATATGCGGCCGCTGCACGGGCCATATAGCGTGGATCGAGCAGGTGCAGTGCTCGCATTGCGGCAGGGCGGATCATTGTCCGGATTGCGAGCGGAGGATGCATTCCCGACTGATGCTTAACCGGAGCGCCGTTCGGTACGACGAACGGATGAAGGAATGGCTGGCTGCGTACAAATATCGGCGGAACGAGCGGCTGCGCGATTTGTTGGCAGCGATGCTGTACCGGTCTTATAAACGCCACGAAACAGACTTTACCCGCACGGGAGCCGTACACTTGATTACGTATGTACCGGTAAGCCTGCAAAGGCTGGAAGAGCGCGGTTTTAATCAGGCCGAGCGATTGGCCGCCTGGTTAGGTGTCCGGACCGGAATTTCCGTCGTAGGTCTGCTTAAGCGCCGGAGGGATACGGCCCAGCAAAGCTACAAAGGAAGGGCTGAGCGGATAACGGATTTGCATGACGTTTTTGTATGGGATGACGATGCCTTAAACTGGATATTAACAAATACGCCCGAGCGACCGATAAATATACTAATTATAGATGATGTGTATACGACGGGAAGCACGCTGCATCATTGCGCCGCGACTCTTGCGGAAAAGGTCGATGCGAACGTGTACGGACTGACATGGGCAAGATAGTGGTTGCCGATAAAGGGCTAACAGGACGGACCGTTTAGTGGATTAAAGAGAAAGGGTGTTTGCCTTGAATTTGTCCAATTGTCCGCAGTGCGGGAAAGTATATGTCAAAAACAATTATGAATTGTGCCCGAGCTGCTTACGGGAAATCGAGGATCAGTACAGAAAATGCGTCGAGCATTTGCGCAAAAATCGCGGCTGCACGCTTCAGGAGCTCAGCGAAGGAGCGGGCGTTCCGATCCGTATGATTACGCGTTTTATACGCGAGGGTCGGATCGCTACCAAGGATGCTCCAAACGTGCTGACGCCTTGCGAGTCGTGCGGAGAGCTGATTCGGGAAGGCACATTATGCGCCAACTGTCGAGCGAAGCTGTCCAGGGACGTCAAGCATATGCATGAGGACGAAAGACGCAAAGAGGAACGGCATGCCGGCGAATTCGGCAGCACTTACATGAAAGATCGGGATAAGCACGATAAACATGGTCCGGGAAATTCGAATTAAAACTTCACCTTCTTCATTTAGAGCGACTATGCTATAAACAAACAAGCAAAGCCGTCCGATATAAGTGTTAACAAGAAACGAAGTCGAGCCGGGCAAGAGAGTGAGTGATGGATATGAAGATTAACGGAATCAATCGGGTAGGCGCGCCGAATCCTTACGCAAGACAGGATGCGAAGCTGATCGATTTGAAGGGAAGACGCGATAAACAGAAGGATGAGGTAAAAATATCCGTGCAGGCGCAGGAACTGCTGGTCGCACAGGGAATGGATGCCGAGCAGCGCATCCAGAAGGTGCAGGAGCTAAAGCAATCGGTAGCGACGGGAACGTATCAGGTAGAGAGCAGCAAAATTGCGGAGAAGCTATTTCCGTATTTGTGACCTTACGGACAAGGGAGCGGGTGAACGACAACGATGGAAGCGATAGTGCAGATTCTGGATCAGCAAATTGAAGTTCACCGGCACTTGCTTGAACTGAGTTTACAGAAACGGCAGTCGATTATCTCCAATGATGTAGAGCAACTGATGCAGATGACGCAGAAGGAGACCAGGTTGATTCGACAGGTGGATCAACTCGAGACGGAACGAGCGGATGCGGTGCAGTCTTACATGCGATCGCGTAATATGTACGTCACGGCGGCAATCACGATCCAAACCTTGAGCAAAATTGCCGTAAAGCTGGAAGAGAAGCAGTCACTTGCGGATCGCAGAGAGCAGCTGTTGGACTTGATTGAGGAGATCCGAAAAGCGAACGAATTGAATCAGCAATTGATTCAACATTCTCTGGCGTACATTAACTATTCGATGGATTTATTGGTGGATTCAGGCGAACAGGACGCCATCTACCATCATCCGCTGCAAGAGCAGGCTCCTTATCGGGCCAATCGGATGTTTGATCGCAAAGCTTAGCAAGCTGGAAAACGCAGAGAGTTGTATAGGAGGATAGGCAATGAGGTCCACATTCGGCGGAATTGAAATATCGAAACGCAGCTTGTTCTCGCATCAGGCTGCCCTTACGACAACCGGCCATAACGTTGCCAATGTAAACACGACAGGTTACTCCAGACAAGTGGTCAAGCTCGTCGCGGCGCGGCCGCTGGAAGCGGTCGGCATGATGCGTTCCAACATACCCGGCCAATCTGGACAAGGGGTGGAGTTCACTTCTATTACAAGGGTACGCGAGCAATTTTTGGACAAGCAGTACTATGACGAGAATAAATCTCTTGGCGAATGGTCGATTCGTAACGATACGCTAGAAAAGGTGGAGGCTATCATTAATGAGCCGACCGATACCGGCATTCGTCAAGTTATCGAGAATTTTTGGAATTCGTGGCAGGAGTTAAGCAAACAGCCGGATAACTTAACGGCTCGATCGGTTGTGAAAGAGAGTGCGATTGCTCTTACAGACGCTTTCAATCATACGGCCAAGCAATTAAACGATTTATCTTCCGATTTGACCGATAACATTAATGTCAAAGTTACCGAAATCAATACAACTGTACAGCAAATAGCGAGATTAAACGAAGAAATATACCGAATCGAAGGTCTCGGCAACGATGCTAACGACTTAAGAGATCAGCGCGATGTGCTGGCGGATACTTTATCCAAAGTAATCAATATCAATATTACCGAAACCGAGACGGGTTACAATGTGCGGATGGGCAACATGGCTTTGGTGAACGGGAGAGACGTAGCAACCCAATTTACCGCTCAAACTTTGGAGGATGCCTACAGGAATAAAGAGTTGGCGAGCGGCGAAGTATACGGCATGATTTTGTCCCGGGATGAGATTGTTGCCGGTTATCGCAATGAGCTGAACTCCATGATTCGTACGATGGTTAGCGGCGAAACGGAGATCACGATTCCGGCCGGTGCCGTCATCCCCGCAGGCGTAACACTCGGCAATAAAACGTATAACGGAACGATCCAGCAACGGACCTTGACCGAGCCGCTCAAAGCCATGGTGAAGGGGTTTAACGGCCTTCACAGTTTAGGTTATGCTTTGAGTGACGGCGAGGCCAAGCAGGGCGGGACCTTCTTCCAAACGAACAATGGAAGCACCGATGTAACGGCCGAAAATATTACCGTAAATCCAAATATCGTAAACAATGTGTCCAATATCGCTTCTTCGATGAGGACTTATTTGGATGCTACCGATAACAAAGTGAAGGTAGTCAAAGGCAACAATGATCTGGCTTTACTTGCTGCGGGACTTCGCTCCAGTAAATTTGATTTTCTTCCTAGCAGTACCGGAACGCTGCCCTTAAATGGGGGAACCTTGGATGAATTTTTCAGGGCCGTCGTAGGGCAATTAGGCGTTCAGTCGCAGGAGTCGAACCGCCAGGCCACGAATCAAAAAATTCTTGTCGAGCAGGTCGATTCGCGGCGCCAATCGGTAAGCGGAGTATCGATGGACGAAGAGATGAGCAATATGATCAAGTTCCAACATGCATACAATGCTGCCGCGCGCGCGCTTACCGTACAGGACGAGATACTCGATAAAGTCATTAATGGAATGGGAATCGTCGGCCGTTAAAGCTGAGAGTTCCGATAACTAACGTTGAACGGAGGCCGGCGAATGCCTTTTCGTATTACCCAAAATATGATGAATACGCAGCTGTTGCGCAACTTAAACAATAACGCCATGCAGATGGACAAGCTGCAAAATCAGCTTTCGACAGGAAGGCGCATCAATAAGCCATCCGACGATCCTGTAGGAATCAGTTTTGCCATGAGGTACAGAAGCGATCTTTCTGCTAATGACCAGTATCAGTCGAATACCGATGCAGGGCTGTCCTGGCTTTCTTATGCGGATACAATGATGGATCAGGCGGGAAGCGTCGTTCAGCGGCTTCGTGAGCTGGCTGTAACAGCTGCTAATGGCACAAACCCTCAGCAATCGTTGGATATTATGAAGCAGGAAGTCAATCAATTGTACGAACAAATGGTGGATATCGGGAATAGCCAGTTTAACGGAAAATATGTGTTTAATGGCCAAATGACCGATACGAAACCGTATACGCTCGATGGGGCTAAAGACGAAGCTACGGATGACGCGCTCATACTGTTTGAAATAGGGGCGGGCGTCAGAATTCCGGTTAATGTGACAGGCAATCATGTGTTCGGCAAACCTGAGGACGAAGATAACATGTTCAGTGTATTCGGAGAGTTCTCGGAGGTGCTTACGGAAGGGGATTTCAGCAAGATCAGCGATATGATCGGGAAAATCGAATCACGTATGACCAAGATGCTTGATGTCAGGTCCGACATCGGCGCCAAAACGAATCGGATCGAGCTCGCTGAAGCCCGTCTGAAAGATATTTCCCTCAACGTGTCCGAGCTCCAGTCCAAAACCGAAGATGCCGACATGGCTATCGTCATTACGAATTTGAAGATGAACGAAAATGTGTACCAGGCTTCATTGTCAACGGGATCCAAGCTGATCCAGCCGAGCCTGCTTGATTTCCTGAGGTAATTCATAAAGTTTCTATACGAACCCGGATAGAGGTGTAAAATCGATGCCGTCCATTCCCCAAATTCAAATCAGGCAGCAGTATGCGCGTATCGGTATCGATGCCGATTTGGGGCAATACACGATGAAGCAGCCTCGTCCGACGTTCGAATTGGAGCAGCCCAAAGCAAAGCTGACGATCCGGCAGCCCCGTGGGGAGATGGATATCGATCAGACGAAAGCGTGGGATGCTTTGGCCCGGACTAATATTCTAGAGGTAATGAACCGGATATATAGCCAAGCCAAGGATATTGCCCTTCAAGGAATTGCTAAAATCGTGGAAGATGGCAACAGGATGGCTGCGATTCATAAAAGCAGTGCCGATGCATTTGCCGAATTGGCCGGAGATGTCCGGGTTAGCTTTCCGGAAATGCAGTACGCCGGTGAGGCTTCTTACGACAATGTCGACGTTTTCTACACCGCCAGGAAGCCGGAGATTGAAGCCGAGCCTGGTCAAGTCCGCTTAAATTCGCATCCGAATTGGCCGGAAGTGGAATACAACAGAGGAAAGCTGGACATATATATGCAGCAATACGGCAAGGTGGATATTATTCCGCCTGAGGTTGATGTAAGGGTATAGGATGTTTACAATAACTATGGATGGTTGCATCTGTAGTTTTTTTGTTTTTGTACGGACGAGAAAGAATAAGGAGTGTATCGATATATGATTATCCAAACGCTGCGATTCGGCGAACTGGATGTTCAGCCGGAGAACATGATTTCGTTCGAGCAAGGGCTTCCGGGATTTGAGCAGCTGCGTCTCTTTTCCATTTTGACCCCCGATCCGGAGCTGCCCTTCTCCTTTATGCAATCGATGGAGGATGGAAATGTAGCTTTTGTCATCGTGAACCCCTTTCTATTCTACCCCCATTACGAGTTTGAGCTGCCTGAAGAAGTGCAAGACAGCCTGAAGCTGGAAAGGGATCAGGATGTCGCGGTATGGGCCATCGTATCGCTAAAAGAAGAGATGGCCGCTTCGACCCTCAATTTGCTTGCGCCGGTCATTATTAACATGAAGGAAGGTCTAGGGAAGCAATGCATCCTGCATGGCAGCGGTTATACGACCAAGCACCCGCTCGCGGCTCCGGTGGAAGCGGAGAAGGGAAAGGAAGTGGGGGATACGCATGCTCGTATTGACACGTAAAAAGGGCGAGTCCATTATGATCGGGGATCATATAGAGGTAGTCGTTCTCGGGAGCGAGGGGGACTCGGTTAAAATTGGAATTAAGGCGCCGATATCTGTACAAGTCTATCGAAGCGAGATCTATGAAATGATTCAACAATCGAACCAGGAAGCGACAATATCCGTGCCCAGTATAGAGGAATTGAGCAAATGGAAGAATAATACCGCGAAAAATGAAGGAAACGATAGATAAACATGCTTTTATTCGATTAAAACGCCAATATTAATCATATATTGGTTGTTTTTGTTTTAATTCGTGCTGAACATATGGAAGACTATTATCCGATATATACATAAGGTGCTGTTTCTGTCCGGGCGGCCGACCTGGCAAGCAGCCCAACCAATCTCCCACAAGGATGTGGGGATCATTTCAAGGAGGAAGAAAAATGAGAATTAATCACAACATTGCGGCACTGAATACTCATCGTCAGCTGACCGGCAACACAGGCGCTACCAGCAAGTCTTTGGAAAAACTGTCTTCGGGCTTCCGCATCAACCGCGCGGCTGATGACGCAGCGGGTCTTGCGATTTCCGAAAAAATGCGCGGCCAAATCCGCGGTTTGGATCAAGCATCCCGCAACGCACAAGACAGCATCTCGCTGATCCAAACGGCTGAAGGCGCAATGAGCACGACTCACAATATCCTGCAACGTATGCGTGAACTTGCAGTTCAAGCATCCAATGATACGTCGACCGACTCCGACCGCGCGCAACTGCAAAAGGAAATTACGCAGCTTAAAGGCGAGATCGACCGTATTTCGAGCACGACTGAGTTCAACACTAAGAAATTGTTGAATGGCAGCTTGAGCGCTTCCAAAGCTTTGCAAGGGACCGTTGCCAATTCCAACATTATCGATGCTGCAGACACGGCTGCAACGTCGGCTGCATCCAAAGCAGGTTACGGTATTGACTTGAGCAATGTAACGAACGGTAAAGCAGGAACCGGTTATAGCGAAACAGGCGGCGCTGCGCTGGCTGATCGTACGATCATTATTGCCGGGGCCAATGATAAGTTCGACATCGAAATTAATGGAACCACGTATTCTGGCGTTACGATCGAAGCAAGCTCCGCTAACGGGTATACGAAGGAAGAGTTCAAAACAGCATTGAATAATGCCGTGCAAAATGCTGTTGGTTCCGGAGCGTGGTCAAATGAGTATAACCGCGTATCTTTTTCTGTAGATAATGGTAATTTGAAAGTAACGACGACTGCTACGGGTGTTGGCTATAGCGGTGCAAGCATCAAGGTTAGCATCACCGCTCCGGCTGCGAGCGGTGTTGGATCGGCTACGTCAGCAATGGGCTTCACTGCAAAACATGTGACAATTACTGGCGACAAAAAGTTTGCTACCAGCAATGTAACGTCCCAAGGTGGTAGCGGTAACGTTATTGCATATAAAATCGGCAATTTGAGTGGTTCCGTAACCTTGGATCCGACTTTGATCGGTTCGGGCAAGGCACATACGATTGATGATTATCAAAAAGCTATTCAACTTGCGTTTGACGAAAAGCTTGGTAAAGATGCAATTAAGGTTGGCATCGATAATGGCGCACTGACTTTGAAAAACAATGTAGGGGCCGATGGTTTTCAGATTTTAACTGGTGCTTTTGCGGACTCTATCGGACTTGGAAGCAAAACGGCGAGTGCCGAGTCTCAGGCCTCGATCGTGAAAGTAAAAGGTACTGAAACGGTAATCGGCAATACTGGTGGCACTACCATCGTAGCTGGGGCAAATGACAAGTTCAATATCAGTGTTGACGGAGGCAGCAACGTTACCGTTACACTGAAAGCAGGACAATACAAAACAGCCCAATCGCTGGTTGATGAAGTTAACAATCAACTCAATGCTAATAACGATTTGGTCGGAAAAGTATCGGCATCTTTGCAGGACGGTAAAGTCGTATTCAAGTCGAATAAGACGGGTGCCGCTTCTGACGTAGAATTGTCCAAGCCAACAGCGAATGCACAGTCAGCGCTTGCCGCTCTCGGCTACGCTGGTTCGGCTGCTGGCATCACGGCTACCGGTTCCGGTTCCAACATTCTTAACGGTCTCAATCTTAATGCTTCTGGTGGTGTGGCTCAGTTTAACGTAACGCTCGGCAATAAGACCGTTACGATTGATTTGACTAATCAAGCTATTATTAAAAACAGTGCAAGTGGCGCAGCGGCCGTCTCCTCTAGAGACGCTATTGTAAAGGCACTGCAAGCTGAATTGGACAAAGCATTCGGCGCCAATGCTCTCACGGTTGACACCATTAATACGGCTGGCAGCAGTAAGCTTTCGATTACGAACAATGTACGTGGTGCTACTTTCCAAGTTGCTGATGGATCGGGACAAGCTGGCGCAGCAACCTTGTTTGGCGGCGACAAGACTGCTCTTGTAGCAACTGATGGCAACAATGTGAAAGTGAATGGCGAAGATGCGAAGACCAACGTCTTGAGCAATGATACCTTGCTTACCACTCTGGCCGATTCCGATGGAAACAATCTCGGTCTAACAAATGGCAATGTAATCAAAATCACCGGTACACAAGGTGGTAAAGGATTCTCTACTTCTGTAACAGTTGGCGAAAATTCCAGTATTGCTGATGTGTTGAATTCCTTGCGCAGCTTGGATCAATTTGCTGGCTCGACCGTCTCTCTTGATGCGACCAAAGGTACAATCGTTGTAAAAGGTGCGGATGGAGCAACTCATGATATTTCCAACTTGTCTTTTGCAGCTCAAAAGTCCTCTACGGATACAACGCTTGTAACGAACTTCAATCGCGTATTCGGATCGTTTAATACGACTCAAGAAGCGCAAAACGGCAGCTCCGACAAGTCGCTTACGATGCAAATCGGTGCGAACCAAGGACAAACGCTTCAAGTTGACATTAATGACGTAGGCGTTAACGCACTTCGTCTGCAAGATGTGGATGTATCTACATCGACCGGCGCTCAAACGGCTATCAGCGTAATCAACAACGCACTTGAGACGGTTTCGACCGAGCGCGCTAAGTTGGGTGCTTATCAAAACCGCTTGGAGCACACAATCAGCAACCTGGGAACGTCTTCCGAAAACCTGACTGCTTCCGAATCCCGTATTCGCGACGTAGATATGGCGAAGGAAATGATGGATTTCACCAAGAACAACATTCTTTCTCAAGCAGCACAAGCGATGCTTGCTCAAGCGAACCAACAACCTCAAGGCGTACTGCAATTGCTTCGTTAATATCCTTTTCTCTGAACCACGAGGAATCCTACATGGATTCCTCGTTTTTTTGTTAACATTCCGATTCAATATGCCGATAAATATAATAGAGCCAAAATGAACTATTGGAGGTTATCCGGTTGCAGCTGACTATACGGGATCACACAAAATTTTTCGAAAACGCCCCAACGCTTGGTCAATGCATGTCCTATATAGAGGAATATACTTCAAAACATGACTTAATCATTCAGTACTTAATTTTTGATGGCAGAGCTATTCACGAACGGTTTGAAGATACATTTATAGAGATGGGCCCTATAGATCAGTTCGAGGTGGTTACACAAACGGTCATCGAGGCTAAACAAGAACTAAAGTTGCAAATGCAACAGTACTTGAAAAGAGCAATTCCTTTGATTCAGTCCTTATCGGAGCAGTTTTGTACCGCCCCTGAAGCAAAATCTTGGTCTTCACTTAATGAGCTATTGGAAGCCATAGAATGGCTGCTGAATTCAAGAGCTTATTCGACAGCAGATTTTGTGGTGACAGTTGATTCTTTGGCAGAACTGCTTGAATCTTTGCATATAGCCATGACCAATTCGGATTATGGCCTAATAAGCGATATTTTACAATACGAGTTAGTTGATATTTTTAATCAATTATTGAAGGTGTTAGAGAGGGAACAGGAGGAAGTAAAGAAATGATAATGGTTGATAACCTGATCTTGATGAAGAGGCGGTTCCCGGAAGTTCTCTCTCTTCTGAACCAGTTTGAAGACCGGAGTAGTCTGGATGCTATTCCGGTAATCGAATCTAAAAAGGGATTGCCGACGGTACAAATTCAGGCGGAAGGCAAGAGCAATTTTCTTCACAGCAAGTATGACCCGTATCAAGAAGCTGTTCAATGGGTTGACAAGTTTGAGAATGAAATCAAAACGTATAATCATATTTTTGTATATGGTATTGGTTTTGGATACCATGTAGAAGAATTAATGAACCGATTCCCGGATGCTGAGTTTACGTTGTATGAGCCGGATTTCCACATTTTTTATAACTATGTATCTAATCGAAATCTCAAACATATGCCGATGAAGCGTGTCAAACATTTATTTGTCGAATATATCCCAATGATGTCAGAGGTATATCTTAAGCACTTTGTGGAAAGTTCGCATGCACAGGCATATTTATTTATTCACCCCGTGTATGAGCGCGTTTATTTGGATAAGACTAGGACATTTATAGAGCTGTTTAAAAAGATGGTCCATCAATATACGAAACATTTGGCGATCAATACCCGTTATGAGAGGCTTTGGACTATTAACAGTATGAGCAATTTTGTTAAAGTTCTAGATACTCCGAGCGTGTTCCATCTTGATCGTTCCGTTTTTGAGAAGAAGCCTGTGGTCATGGTCGCAGCAGGCCCTTCTTTGCAGGATGAATTTGAGAACCTGCGGTTCATCAAAGAGCACAAACTTGCGTATATCATATCCATCGGTTCAGCCAATAGGGCGTTGCTGGCCAATGGAATTCTTCCGGACGCTGTAACAACTTATGACCCCAACGCAAGCAACGCGGGTGTTTTTCAGGAGTTCTTCGAAAAGCAAATCGATACGGTTCCGATGATTTTTGGGAGCAGTGTAGGTTATCGAACATTACCGGGTTTTAAAGGACCACTGCTGCATATGGTAACTAGCCAAGATACAGTCGGTGCATACTTATTGAAGGACCAGAAAATTACTGAAAAGAACGAAATTTTGTCGGATGCTCCGACGATTGCCGTAGTCACGCTAGAATTGCTGTATAAGCTCGGTTGCGGGCGTGTTATTTTGGTCGGTCAAAATTTTGGCTACCGGGATAACCAGTATTACTCGCAAGGGATAAATTATGAGCATAGGCCCACGCAACTATCCGATAAAGAGCAACAGGAGTTATTCGATGTTGAAGCTGCGGATGGCGGCTTCGTTAAGACTACTGAAACGCATAACAGTGGCAGGTTCCAAATGGAAGGATATTTGGAGAAATTCGAGGGCATGGAAGTTATTAACACAACTCGAGGTGGTGCAAAGATTCGTGGCACCGACTTTGAATGCTTGGAAGATGTAATTAAGACAAGGTTATCTGAAGCTGCGGTTGTTTCCAACTGGCATAACCGTATAGTTCATTATTATAATGTGGACTCAATCAAACAGAGGGCAGATGAATTACAAAAAAATTACAATGAGTTACCGGAGCTATTAAATGAAATTACAAAATGCATTAAGAAGTTGAATACGCTCATCCACTATCAAGAAGCTAAGCAATTCGAAAAGGTTTACGGTAAATTGGACGCTCATGTTAAAAATATGCACCGAAACATATTTTTTGATGTCATTGTCAAACCCATGATTCGAAATGAGTTTGAATTATTTCAGAAAGATATCACCCAGATACGATTTGAGACAGACCTTTCTGGGAAAGCAAGCAAAGTAGTATCTTTATTTGGGAGTCTAATCTATGAAATATATCATGTGCTCGAATCCGTAGCGGATCTATACGCTCATTTGAATCAATATATTGTACACAGTAGCCGTGTTGAACTACAAGAAAATTGACACCAAAAAAGACCAGTATATCCATTCGGATTCTGGTCCTTTTTGGTTTAGTCGGGTGATAGCGAACCTTTTCAAGTTAAAGTTTGTCCTTATGTTCTAATATCAATTCGCAAAGTTCTCGTACGCAACCCTGGCCGCCTTTTTGAACGCAGATATACTTCACAAAGCTTTTTAAAGACGGGTGCCCGTCGTACGGTGTCGCAGACAAATGGATATGCTTTAAAGCATCCAAGTCATTGACGTCATCCCCGATGTAGGCTGAACGATTATAACTGAATTGTCCATGCTCAGCAAAAAAATCATCCAAAAAATCTTTTTTATTTTTTACGCCCATAAACAAATAGTCGACTTTCAACTTCTTTGCTCGTCGTGCTACTAGTTCATTATCCTCCGATGTAAGAAGCATAACCCGTAGACCGGCTTCTCGCAGCAGTTCGAAACCTTTTCCGTCTCTTGTATTGAACTTCTTTAATTCGCTTCCGTCATCAGAATAATACATGCCAGCATCCGTTAAAACGCCGTCTACATCACAAATAAGCAAGTTAATGGATGAGAAATCGATTGTATTATTTAATGTGTTTTTTAGCCGATTGTATTTCAACTGCTCAGCAATAAGCCAATCCGTCGTTTCGTCTATTTCAAAATAAGTATCATCTTCCATTTCGTATAAAGTAGCCTTACCAGATATTCTGCAGCGATGGTCCAAAAGATTTTGGCGAGAGGTAATATAAAATGCCCCATTTTCCACCAGTTGCCCTGCCCACTCCTGCCTACGTGGTCGGCGGGTAGGGTCATAATTGAGGGGAGTCCCAAAGCCGCTCTCATTTGTACCCCAGAGAAATCGTTTTTGGCGCACAACGGAAAGACAACTGTCAGCTTGTTTCTCCATGTATAGACTAATTCCTTCTTCAAGATGTCTGCTTTCTAAAAGGGGCGAGGTTGCTTGAATCAGAACGATATGATCGAATGGAAATTGCCTAGCGAATTCAAGCATAACCGATTCGGTTGATGCTGTATCTGTCGCCGTCTCCTCATTCCTATCAATCACTTGTACTTTAGGTAACTGGAATTGTTCTACTGTGTCACGAATAGCGGCACTATCCGTAGATACATAAACATGCGTGATACTGGGACAATCCGATGCCGCTTTTACTGTCCAATAAACAAGGGGTTTTCCACAAAAAGACTGAATATTTTTTAGGGGGATGCTTTTGCTCCCGCCTCTGACAGGTATAAATGCATGGTATTGGTTCATTATTTATTCTCTCTTTTAAGTTTTTTTCGCTGCACTTTTTCCACATCCAATATGTCTTCTCTTTTGTAAGTAAGCGCTTTGGTGACGTTTCTTAAATCGCGCACAAGTTTTGCCATACCACCCGGTTCCAAGCTTGCGGCATGGTCGGTCCCTTTCCATGTACGATCGAGTGTGAAATGTCTTTCGAAGTAGGTAGCCCCCAGAGTTAGGGCAGCTATATCGGCAGCAATACCTAAGTGGTGTCCGGAGAAGCCCACAGCCTTAACTTTATCTCCGTATTGCTCAATTAATCGTCTGATATCCAATAACGACAGATCTTCAAAAGCGACAGGATATCCTGAAACACAAGAGTAGATGACCAGATCTTGATTTCGTTTCTCATCTTGGAAAAACTCAATAATTTGTTGTTCTTCTTTTGGCGATGTCATGCCAAACGATAAATGAATTTCCCCACCATAATTGCGAGTCAAATAAGATAAAAGTTCGAAGTTTAAGTTACAGGCGGAAGGAATTTTAATATGCTCCGGATTCAAGGCTGCGATTTCTTTGGCTGATGTTAAATCCCAGACGGATGTGCTGTATATAATATTATGTTCATTACAAATTTCAAGTAACCTGTGGTGCTGATCGACTGAAAATTCTAAAAACTCCCGATGCTCTCCATAAGTAGTTCCATATGAATTCGAGGGGTTAGGATGCACAGCATGGTACTCTTCTTCAGTCAATAACTCTTTGGAGTGACGCTTTTGAAATTTAACGGCATCCGCCTTGCAGTAGTGCGCAGCGACTTTGATCAACTCTTCAGCTATTTCAAACTCACCTTTATGATTGCAGCCGATTTCGGCAATAATGAAGGGCTTTTTTTGCATATTCATATGTAGTGATCTCCTTTTATATCTTCTGAGTTTGATTTATCGCAAGCTCATTGTAACAAAACTAATTGGAAACTAGCAATAAAGGAATTGTCAATTTAAAACATTTAAAAACCACTAACAAACCATCTTCCATCTTCCGATAACAGTAATAGAAATGTAACTTTGGAGGAGCTTTTTAAATGGAGAGTCCATCCCAATCGGTAGGTAATGGTTCGTCCAATGTTCCGTCGGTGCCTTCTCAACTATCCATGATCCATACAGCCAAAGATTTGAAGAGAGCCGAAATACAGGGGGAAAACGTTCCAGTCAGCGACGAGCAATTGATCAAGGCCATTGACAGAGCCATCAAGGCGTCGCAAGGATCGGAAACCGAGCTTGATTTCTCTGTCCATAAAGAAACAAAACAGATTATGGTCAAAGTGTTGGAGAAAGAAACAGGCAAGGTGATTCGCGAAATCCCGCAGGAAAAGATGCTTGATTTTGTAGCCAAGCTTTGGGAAATGGCAGGCATTATGATCGACGAACGCAGGTAGATTCGGGAAAGGTGGTGCACGCGGAAAATGCGTATAGCCGGTTTGTCAGGATTTGACGTAGATGGCACAGTTGCGAAATTGATGCAGGCGCAGCGGATTCCCTTGGACACGCTCACGAAGAAGAAGCAGTCGACGGAATGGCGCCGGGACGCTTACCGAGACATCAATTTGAAGATGACCGATTTTCGCAACAACAAGCTGTTCAATTTCAAGGCGGAAGGCACGTTTAACAAAAAGACCATTTCCGTATCGGGCAATGCCGAGGCGGTGACGGCCAAGGCGACGGCTTCGGCCACGACGGGAACCATCTCCGTGCAAGTCAAGGAGATTGCGGTAGCCGCGTCTAATTTCAGCGAAGGCGAGGTTACGAAGGATGGTTTCGACCGCACCAAAACGCTGCTTTCGCAAAGCGAGAAGCTGACGAACGGCTCCGTCATTCCCGCAGCCTATACGTTCGAGATCAACGGCAAGGAGATCAAGGTCGATCCGGCCAAAGAATCGCTGAATGATGTGATCGCCAAAATCAACCGCGAGTCGAATGTGACGGCTTATTTTGACGCCACCAGCAAACGGTTGTCGTTTACAGCCAAAGAAACCGGCTTAACGAACGGCTCGGATAAAGATGGCAAGTATATTACTTTCAAGGACAAGACGGGCAATTTCTTCGAATCGCTGGCGCAAGTGCACACGGACGGAGATAATAAGAAGGATGGCAAGAACGCAAGTGTCGTCATCAACGGCCTGGAGACAACGCGTACGAGCAATACGATCACGGTCAACGGAATCGAAGTGACGCTGAACAAAGCAGGCGGTAGCGCGGCCATTATAACGCCTCAGACGAATCCGGACGAAATTATGGAGTCGGTCAAAAAGTTCGTTGCCGATTACAACGAGACGCTGGAAATGCTGCAGAAGAAGGTGACGGAGGTCAAGGACCGCGATTACGAGCCGTTGACCGACGAGCAGAAAGAGTCTTTGTCCGAGAAGCAGATCGAGAAGTGGGAAGAGAAGGCGAAGAACGGGCAGCTTCGCAACGATCCGATTTTGACCTCGCTCATCAGCAGCATGCGCAGCATCGCCACCGGCCTGGTCAATACGGGCAACCCTAAAATCCGCTCGCTGGCAGACATCGGCATCAAGACGGGGCAGTTTTTCGAGAATGGCAAGCTGTACGTAGAAAGCGAGGAAAAGCTGCGGGAGGCGATCGAGAGCGACCCGGAGGCGGTCAAGGCTCTCTTTACGCAGGACGCGGTACCGGGCGGATCCGGGACGGAAGTCGGGTTGGGCGAGCGGTTGTACGACAAATTAAAGCTCGGCACCGATGAGCTGACCAAAAAAGCCGGACTTCCCTCCATCAGCAATGACGACAGCCGCCTGGCCAAAGAAATTTACGATATATCCGCGCTTATTTCCAAGCAGCAGAAGCGGCTTGAGGCTCTGGAGAAGAGCTATTACACCAAGTTCTCGTCCATGGAGGCGGCTTTGAACCGCTACAACTCGCAATCGCAATACTTGGCAAACCAATTCGGCGGCAGTTCGAAATAAGGGGGATATTCCGTGATAACTCCACAGACTAACAAGTACCTGGAAAACTCCGTCCAGACGGCCTCACCCGCTCAATTGCTCATTATGCTGTGCGATGCAGGCATACGGTTCTGCAAATTAAGTATAGAGGACATCAAGAATAACGAGTTGCTTACAGCCAATGAACATATTAAAAAGGTACAAGATATTATTAGCGAATTCGTGATTACCCTGGATCAAAGCTCTCCTCTTGCCGACGGCTTGCTGCGGCTGTACGATTATTTCTTGTACCGGCTGATTCAAGCGAATATGAAGAAAGAGATCGAACCGATCCAAGAAGTAATGGGGTTTCTTGGCGAGCTGAAGGAAACGTGGATTCAGGCAGCCCGTCAATTAAATGCACCAAAGACCGGGGCGCAGCATGGATGAGATTTTGAAACGGCTGGAGGTTCTAACCTCGCAGACCGTATCCAATCTGCATCTGCTCAATGAGGAACAATTGGCCGCTTTTGTCGAGGAACGGGAGCAGCTCATCGATTCCATTAAATCGCTGCAACCGACCGCGGAGCAAAGCGCTGTGTTTAGCGAGCGCGTAAAGGCTATTCTCCAGTACGATTCCGTCCTTGTACAACGGATGACGGAAGTTCAACTTCAAGGCCAAGCCGAGATGAATCGAATTCAGAATGCCAAAAAACAAAAGATGTTATATGACTCTGAATACAGCATGGGCAGTGTCATGTTCGATAAACGTAAATAAAATTAAATGAGGACAACAGCTTGCCGCCTTTATAGGTCGGGAAGCTGTTTTTGTTGTTGCTTTTATACTCCCCAAGAGAACTCAAAATGAGGTGTTTGAGGTACCCAGATCGTTCCGTTCGCGATGGGATCGATGTGCACTGCTCTGATCGGCTAATATAGGCTCGTTCTACGGTAAATCTCTTGAATACAACCTAACAACTACCCTGTGGATAATGTGCATAACTCTGTTAATAACTAATGAAAACAAGCTTTCATAATGTGAACGGTTTGTAAATAGCCAAATTTTCTAGCAATTTGCTCTAGTAAAACTTAGGTGTTTTTTAGCCGTTTCGGTATCGCTTTCACGTTGACAATAAGCGGGCCGGATGGTATAGTCAGGGTGTGGGCACAGCCTGCAGCTATTTGAAGATGAAGGGAATGTTTTGCATGCAAGGTAAAGTTAAATGGTTCAACGCAGAGAAGGGCTATGGATTCATCGAGCGCGAAGACGGCGGAGACGTATTCGTTCATTTCTCGGCAATCCAATCGGACGGCTTCAAGACTTTGGAAGAAGGTCAAGCCGTAGAATTCGACATCGTGGAAGGCGCACGCGGTCCGCAAGCAGCTAACGTCGTAAAATTATAATCAACACGGCTGTCAGCCGCGATTGAATATATACGCTAGCAGCGAAGACGCCCCGGGTAACCGGGGTGTCTTTTTTGCATGCTTCGACAACGGTTCGACACCGTTTTGTCAATAGTTATCAGAAAATACAAAACATTTTGAATTATTGTAAAGTTTTTTTGAAGTGGGCGGGCAAATATGATATAGTGAGAGTAAGAAAAACAACCGCATTCGACCCGAACCGGGGACGGACAGGCGGGGCGTTTTTCCCGATAAAGATCTTTGTTCTCCACTGTCTGCTAGCGTGGAAGCAAACATGCTTTATCCATATGAAAGGAGCTGTTGGACAATGAACTTTACCATTCGCGGTCAAAACTTGCTGCTCACCGACGCTCTCAAAGATTATGCGGCAAAAAAAATCGGAAGGCTGGAAAGGTACTTTGAAGCTGCTCCCACCTCAGATGTGACGGTCACGTTAAGCGTACTCAAAAATATGCAAACCGTCGAGGTGACCATCCCTTTACCCGGCACCATGCTCCGGGCCGAAGTTCGAAGTGAGGATATGTACGCCTCGATTGATCTCGTTACGGAGAAGCTGGAGCGGCAAATCCGCAAGCACAAAACAAAAGCGAATCGTAAGTTCCGTCAGGACGGAATCCGCACATTGTTCAAGGAAAGTTACGACAGCTCCACCGCTGTTCGCTATTTGGATGAAGAAGAAGATTCGGAATTGGTGCGCACGAAGCGCTTCAACTTAAAGCCGATGGATGTGGAAGAAGCGATTTTGCAAATGAATATGGTCGGCCACAGCTTCTTCGTATTTGCCAACTCGGATTCCAAGGAAGTGAATGTCGTCTACCGTAGGAACGATGGCAAATACGGCTTGATCGAACCCGATTGAGCGTATAGCATAAGCACTTTTATGACATTGTACATGTTGAACATATAAGACGTAAGGAAGTATAGCTGCATAATGGTTTGGCCAAACTGAAAAAACGACCGGCTTCCGCCGGACAACAAGCGCGATCCTGAAACGGATTGCGCTTTTCTGCGTAATAACAAGAAAGGGCAAGGAGGTTCGAAAGAGTGGAAGACAAGCCGGCTAAACGCAAGGGCGGCGGGTGGGTATTCGGTGCAGCCGGGATTTTCTTGCTCAGCAAAGCGAAGGCCCTGTTGGCCCTGTTAAAATTCAGCAAGTTCGGTTCCGCCTTGATCAGCATGCTGGTTACGGTATGGGCGTATACGATCGTATTTCCGGTGCAGGTTGCCGTCGGTTTGGTCGTAATGGTGTTTATCCATGAGATGGGACATGTATTTGCCGCCAAGCGCAAAGGCTTGCCGGTAAGCGTCCCTTTCTTCATTCCGTTCGTGGGGGCGGCGATCATGATGAAGCGCCATCCGCGCGATGCGGTGACGGAGGCCTACATCGCCTACGGGGGTCCGCTGATCGGTACGTTGGGCGCTACAATCGCATTGGCGATCGGCTGGTTCGGTCTGCAGGGAGACGGCGGGGCCGGATGGTACGTGTGGATCGTCATCGCCAAAATCGGCTTTATGATTAATTTGTTTAACCTGCTGCCCATGCAGCCGCTGGACGGGGGACGCATTGCCTCGGCGGTCAGCCGGTGGCTGTGGATCGTCGGTTTGATCGGCGGAGCGCTGTGCATCGTCTTTTTGAATGCATGGATTCTGATTATTTTCTGGCTGTTGTTCGCCTACGATTTATATAAGAAGTACATCCGCAAAGTAAAAGGTCCGCCGGCCAAAGAAATGATCATGTGGACGACCCCTCTACAGCCATTGCTGGACGACGGGTACTTTATTCCGGGGGAAGAGCATCGGAGGGAACTTCCGTTCACGACGTACTGCACGACCGATGGCGTTCAACGGATCGAAGTGAAGTGGGACTCGTTGGGGCTGGAACATACGGCCGATCTGAAGGGGCAGCTGTTGATCGAGAAGGCGGAGGTAATCCGTGTCGTTCGGAAAACCGACGATGAGGAGCCACGGCTTGTCATAGTTGTCGCCATCCAAGGCCATACTCATGAAAGCGACAGTTATTACGACGTGCCCTCCCGTACGAGACTCGGTTATGGCTTGGCTTACTTCGGTCTCGCCGCCTATTTGATCTTCATGATGTGGGGCGTCGCTCAGATGGGCATTCCTGCGTTAAACTAACGCTTTTAAGAAGCAGAGGGGAACGAACCCGATTGTTGCGGCAATGAGCGCAAACTGATACAATTTATGCAAACCCGATTAATCGGCAAAAAGGGACTATTCTTACACCCATCCCGTACGTTCGGGACGATCGACACAGCAGTAAAAGCGGCTCTCAGGGCCGACCGATAGCCGGTCGTTATTCATGGACAGGTTATGCGGGCTGGTGTGCCGGACAGCGAACTACGTATAGCGAAAGGGGTTCTCGCATGCTAGGACTCGTAAAAAAAATATTTGGCGATACGAACGACCGCGAAATCAAGCGACTGCTGCGGACCGTTGAAGTGATCAACGGGCTGGAGCCGGAAATCAAGAAACTGACCGATGACGGATTGCGTGACAAAACAGCGGAATTCCGTTCGAGAATCGAACAAGGAGAAGAACTGGACGAGCTTCTGCCGGAAGCGTTCGCCGTCGTGCGCGAAGCGTCGTTCAGAACGCTTGGCAAGCGGCATTACGATGTGCAATTGATCGGTGGCATGGTGCTCCATGAAGGTAAAATTGCGGAGATGCGCACCGGGGAGGGCAAGACGCTCGTCGGTACATTGCCGGTCTATTTGAACGCTCTGTCGGGCAAAGGCGTCCATGTCGTCACGGTCAACGAATATTTGGCCGGACGCGACAGCGCGGAGATGGGAAGAATTTATGAGTTTCTCGGGATGACCGTCGGGGTCAACCTGAACTACTTGTCGCACAGCGAAAAGCAGGCGGCTTATGCATGCGACATCACGTACGGAACAAATAACGAGTTCGGATTCGACTACTTGCGCGACAACATGGTGCTGTACAAGGAACAAATGGTGCAGCGTCCTCTGTTCTACTCGGTCATTGACGAAGTCGACTCCATTCTGGTCGACGAAGCGAGAACGCCGCTTATTATCTCTGGACAAGCCGCCAAATCGACCGACCTGTACTACACGGCAGACCGGTTTGTGAAACGGTTGACGCAAGAAGAGGACTACGTTGTCGATATTAAGGTGCGTGCCGTCAACTTGACCGACGCCGGCGCTGCCAAAGCGGAGAAAACGTTCGGTATCGAGAATTTGTACGATCATGCCAATGTCACTTTGAACCACCATATTTCGCAGGCGTTGAAAGCTCACGTTATTATGAAGCGCGATGTCGATTACGTCGTGCAGGACGAAGAGGTTATCATCGTCGACGAATTTACGGGGCGGCTCATGGTGGGCCGTCGGTATAGCGACGGGCTGCACCAAGCGATTGAAGCCAAGGAACAGATCAAGGTGCAAAACGAAAGCATGACGCTCGCCACGATCACGCTGCAAAATTACTTCCGTATGTACCGCAAGCTGTCCGGGATGACCGGTACGGCGAAGACCGAGGAAGAAGAGCTGAAGAAAATTTACGGTCTTGAGGTTATTGTCGTTCCGACGAACAGGCCGATGGTCCGGAACGATATGCCGGATGTCGTATACAAAAGCGTAAACGGTAAATTCAAGGCGTCTGTGGAACAAATTGTCGAGCGGCACAAGAAAGGCCAGCCGGTTCTGGTCGGCACCGTATCGATCGAAAACTCGGAAAGACTGTCCGAGCTGCTGAAGAAAAAAGGCGTTCCCCATAAAGTTTTGAATGCCAAGCATCATGCGGCTGAAGCCGAGATCGTGTCTCAAGCCGGCCAGCATGGCGCGGTAACGATCGCCACCAACATGGCCGGTCGAGGTACCGACATCATGTTGGGAGACGGAGTTGCCGATCTTGGCGGTCTGCATATTATAGGTACAGAAAGACACGAAAGCCGCCGGATCGACAATCAGCTGCGCGGACGTGCGGGACGTCAAGGCGATCCGGGCTCGTCGCAGTTTTACTTGTCCATGGAAGATGAGTTGATGCGCCGGTTCGGTGCGGAAAACATTATGGGCATGATGGAAAGAATCGGCTTCGAGGAAGACCAGCCGATCGAGAGCAAGCTCATTACACGGGCGATCGAGTCGGCTCAGAAGCGGGTCGAGGGTAACAACTTCGATACACGGAAAGTCGTCCTGCAGTACGACGATGTCATGAACCAGCAGCGTGAAATTATTTACAAGCAGCGCCGTGAAGTGCTGGGGCATGACAATATTAAAGAAATCACGCTCGATATGATTATGCCGGTAGTGGAGCGGATCGTCAAAGCGCATACCCCGGAAGATCAAGTTCCGGAAGAGTGGGACTTGGCCGCCATTGCCGAATATGCCAACACGACGTTCCTCGACGAGGGACACTTGACGTCCGAAGAGTTATGGGCCAAGGAGCGCGACGAAGTCATCGAGCATATCCAAAACCTGGTCAAGGAGCTATACGATCAGCGCGAGCAGGAGATGGGCGTCGAGACGATGCGCGAGTTCGAGAAGGTCGTCGTCTTGCGTGCGGTAGACAGCAAATGGATGGACCATATCGACGCGATGGAGCAGCTGCGTCAAGGAATTCATTTGCGCGCCTACGGCGGAACCGACCCTTTGCGCGAATACCAGTTCGAAGGCTTCGAAATGTTCCAGGAAATGATCGAGAGCATTCAGGAAGAAGTATCCAAATACATCATGAAGGCTCACGTCGAATCCAACCTGGAGCGTCAAGTCGTGGCTGAAGGGCAGGCCGTCGATCCGAAGGCGGAAGAGGAAGGTAAGCAGCCGGTCCGCACCGAGGATAAGATCGGCCGCAACGATCCTTGTCCTTGCGGAAGCGGCAAAAAATATAAGCAATGCCACGGCAAATAAGCGCTGACGCTTGTATGATCAAGCGCAATTGCCCGGCAAGAAAATGCGCCTCCTGATCGATAACGCGATGGCGCGGGCAGCGACTCCTTGAAGACCGTCCCTGTTGACTAGGGGACGGCACGCTTCTTGCGGGTCACATCCCGCACTCGTGTGCCAGGAGGCTTGCCTTTTGCCGGAAATACCGGCAGATGTACAATACTTGAAGAGGTGATCGTCCTTATGTTGGAAGCAGATGTAAAACAAGATTTACGAGAAGTGGCGAAACGTATCCAAGACCTTAGGGGGTCTCTTTGACTTAGATCTGAAGCTCGAGCAGATCGGCAATTATGAAGAAAAGATGGCCGCCCCGGATTTTTGGGACGACAACGAGAAAGCGCAGAAAGTCATCGGCGAGATGAATGCGGTCAAGTCGGTAGTCGATGAGTTTCAAGGACTGGCCGGTTCTTATGACGATATCGAAGTGATGCTGGAACTGGCGGAGGAGGAAGGCGACGATAGTCTTGCAGACGATCTCACGGCAAGCATCCGCGACCTTCATGCCAAGCTGCAAAGCTTTGAGCTCCAATTGCTGTTGAACCAGCCGTACGACAAGTACGATTGCATTTTGGAGCTTCATCCGGGCGCCGGCGGAACGGAGTCGCAGGACTGGGCGGATCTGCTGCTGCGCATGTATCGGCGTTACGCGGAGAAGCAAGGCTACAAGGTCGAGCTGCTCGACTATTTGCCGGGCGACGAGGCGGGCGTCAAGAGCGTTACGCTGTCCATCAAGGGTCATAACGCCTACGGCTATTTAAAGGCCGAGAAGGGCGTCCACCGCCTTGTACGGATCTCGCCGTTCGACGCTTCCGGACGCCGGCATACCTCGTTCGTATCGTGCGACGTGGTACCGGAAATCGAAGAGGACGTTGAAGTGGAAATCCGTACGGAGGATTTGCGGGTCGATACGTACCGCGCCAGCGGAGCGGGCGGCCAGCACGTCAACCGGACGGAATCGGCAGTACGGATTACGCATATTCCGAGCGGTATCGTCGTGGCGTGCCAGTTGGAAAGATCGCAGATTCAGAACCGCGAACGGGCGATGAAAATGCTCCGCTCCAAGCTCTACGAGAAGAAGCTGGAAGAGCAGGCAAAGCATTTGGCCGAAATTCGCGGCGAGCAATCGGAAATCGCGTGGGGCAGTCAAATTCGTTCCTATGTGTTCCATCCGTACAGCATGGTCAAAGACCATCGGACCCAGGCGGAGACCGGTAATGTGCAGGCTGTCATGGACGGGGAGTTGGAGCCTTTTATCGATGCTTATTTGCGTCAACAAATAAAACCGGACGAAGCTTAAATATTTAAGCTCCGGAACGTTTATCCTACACGTAGAAGTGTAGGATTTTTTTATTCCGACACGCAACGGGACCGCGGATTTTTCCCGCAAAAGGCTCATATCATGACTGGAACGGGAAAGGAGGGCGTCGATGCGTCGCAAACAACCGGTGCTGCGGATTGGAGGCCCGCTGCATCAAACGATCGAATATACGCTGCTGTTGGCAGGCTGTCTGATGATTGCGCTCAGCTTTAATTTTTTTCTAAATCCGAATCAGATCGCCTCCGGCGGCGTATCGGGCATATCCACGATCATCCAGCAGCTGTTCGGAATCGAGCCGGCGGTGATGCAGTGGGTGCTTAACATCCCGTTGTTTATTTTGGGCATGCTGTTTCTCGGCGGGCAGTTCGGTCTGAAGACGGCGATCGCGTCGGTCGTGCTTCCTTTATTCGTGCTGCTGACCCGAGATCTGGAGCCGTTGACGACGAATGCGCTGTTGGCTACCATCTATGGGGGCCTGGGTATCGGGGCCGGCCTGGGCATCGTTTTTCGCGGCAGAGGGTCTACAGGCGGGATCGATTCGGCCGCTCAACTGATTCACCGCTGGACCGGTATCGGTTACGGCATTGCGGTAGCGATGCTCGATGGGGCGGTTATTTTGACGGCGGGGATCGTGTTTTCTCCGGAAAAGGCGCTTTATGCCTTGATCGGGCTGTTCGTCACGACGAAGACGATCGATGTCGTACAAACCGGCTTCCGCTATTCCAAGGTCGCCTTTATTATAAGCAAAGAAGTGGAGGGCATCCGTCAGGCGGTGCTGTTCGAGCTGGACCGCGGCTTGACGCTGCTGGACGGACGCGGAGGGTATTCAGGGGAAGAGCGCCCGACGCTCATGGTCGTGGTCAGCCAGACGGAAGTGACCCGGCTAAAAACGCTTGTCCGTGCAGTAGACCCGAACGCGTTTTTAATACTGGCCGATGCCAATGAGGTGCTGGGAGAAGGATTTAAGCCGAACGGTCAGTAAGCATTGATCACAATAAAGTCTGGGACGCGGCGAAACTGGGACGAATAGCGGAGCTGCTGGAACAGCCGTTTGCCCCTTAGGCGTGAACGGTCTGTCGGATCTCAGAATGCAGGCACAATCAAAAAAGTACCCCGCAGTGGAAAGGAATGCTCCTGCTGTCGGGGTATTCTTCATGGCGACTAATCCAGGAATGAGACAAACTGCCGAACGATGTTTGAACATGACGACCGCCTAGGCCCGGCTGACTCACAAATTTCTCACAAAATCAGGCGCTGCGGGCGATGAAATTGCGCCGACCAAGATCCGGCTATTGCAGTTGCCGGCAATATTCCGTATGATCGATGAAGAGTGTATCCCAAGGTTATCCTCGCAGATAAGCCGGTAAAAATTCCGCTTAATAAAGTACCGCTCGCCGCCGATGCGCAGGCGGGTGTTTCCGCAAGCACAAAATCGCTTTAAAGTAACCGGGAGGGCCAGCGGAACAACCTCAAGCCCTCAGATTGAGCGCGGTTTGGGAAGGCCCAGAGCCCTTATTGGCGAGTGCTTTGGCACGAAAAAAACCATTGAATTATTATTCTTGGAAATGTATAATGATGCATATGTTTCGTGCGGAACGGCATCTGGAGGAGACGGCGGAGAAGCAAAGTTTGAATAGGGGAGGTTTTCATATGAGCGGCAAATTACGGGCTGCCATCATAGGCTCGACAGGCTATGGCGGAGTCGAATTGATCCGGTTGTTGTTGCAGCATCCGGAAGTAGAGTTGACCTCGGTTATTTCTTCTTCCAATGCAGGAGCTTTATATGCGGAGGGTTACCCTCATTTATCGGAGATTATTACCGATCGTTTGGAGGCCATCGACGTTGAGGCGATTCGGGGCAAAGCGGACGTCGTCTTTCTGGCGACTCCGCACGGCGTAAGTACGGAGCTTTCGCCTAAGCTGATAGAGGCCGGTTTGAAAGTCATCGACGTATCCGGCGACCTTCGTCTGAAGCGGGGAGACGTATACGAGCAGTGGTACAAGAAAAAGCCGGCCGATCCGGCTTACTTGGACCGCGCCGTATACGGCTTGTGCGAAGTATTCGGCAGCGACGTTCGCGGCGCCGACCTGATCGCCAACCCCGGCTGCTTCCCGACGGCGACGGCGCTCGGTCTTGTGCCGCTGCTTAAGGAAGGCTGGATCGATCCGGAGACGATTATCTCTGACGCCAAGACAGGAGTATCTGGAGCCGGGCGGGGCCTTGGCCTTGCTTATCACTACTCGGAAATCAACGAAAGTACATTCGCTTATAAAGTGAACAAGCATCAGCATACACCGGAAATCGAACAGACGCTCAGCCGGGTAGCTGGCGAAGACGTTACGATTACGTTTACTACGCATTTGCTGCCGATGACCCGGGGTATTTTGGTAACGAGCTATGCCAAGCTGAAGCAGGCTAGGACGGACGAGGACGTGCTGGAGCTGTTCCGCCACTATTACGAAGGACGTCCCTTCGTACGCGTGCGCCCGGTCGGCAAATGGCCGGCAACGAAAGAAGTATACGGCTCCAACTATTGCGACATCGGCGTATCCGTCGATTCGCGGACGAACCGGGTGACGGTTATTTCTGTCATTGACAATCTGGTCAAGGGCGCGGCCGGGCAGGCCGTACAGAACTTGAACCTGATGATGGGCTGGGACGAAGCGACGGGGCTGGCGTTTACGCCGGTATACCCGTAAGCGATAATCATAGATTCCGATAGCATGTTTGCAGAAAGATGGGTGAGGGTTGCGGTATGGGACATCGTAACGAATTTGTAGTGGTGGATAACGGGTCGGTCACGACGCCGCAAGGATTTCGTGCGGGCGGACTGCACTGCGGATTGAAGAAAACGGAGCGCAACGATCTTGGCGTGATCGTATGCGACGTTCCCGCTGCGGCGGCGGGCGTGTACACGTTAAATGCGTTTCAAGCGGCTCCGCTTCAAGTAACGAAGGAAAGCATTGCCGTAGAAGGCAAGCTGCAGGTCATGCTCGTCAATAGCGGCAATGCCAATGCTTGCACGGGCAAGCAGGGCGAGGAGGACGCCAGAACGATGCGGGCGGAAGCGGCGCGCATGTTCGGGGTGCCGGATCATTACGTCGGCGTGACGTCCACGGGCGTGATCGGGGAATTGTTGAAGATGGACCGGGTGAAGGCCGGCATCGAGCGGCTGCCGGAACGCGTTTCGGCCACAGACGAGGGCGGAGATCAGTTTAGCCAGGCCATCTTGACGACCGACTTGGTGAAGAAGACCGTCTGTGTCCGTTTGACGGTTGACGGCCGTACGGTACATATTGCCGGAGCGGCCAAAGGATCGGGCATGATTCATCCGAATATGGCCACCATGCTCGGCTTCATGACCACGGATGCGGCGATTTCCCCGGCTTCGCTTCAGAAGCTGCTGAACGAATCGACGGATACGACGTTCAACATGATTACGGTGGACGGAGATACGAGCACGAACGATATGGTTGTCGTGTTGGCCAGCGGTCTGGCCGGCAACGGCGAGTTGAATGAGGCGCATGCCGATTGGGCGGCTTTTGCCGCCGGCTTCCGTTATGTCGGCGAGGTGCTCGCCAAAGCGATCGCCCGCGACGGCGAAGGCGCGACGAAGCTGATCGAGGTCAGCGTGACAGGGGCGGAATCGTTGGAGGCGGCGCGGGCGTTTGCCAAAACCGTCATCGGCTCGAGCCTCGTCAAGTCCGCATGCTTCGGAGCCGACGCCAACTGGGGGCGCATTATTGCGGCGATCGGCCGGGCCGGATACCCGGTCAACGTCGAGACGGTCGACATTCGCCTGGGCGACATTGTGACGCTGGAGCAATCCCGTCCGGTCAAATTCGACGAGGAGAAGGCCGCCGAGTATTTGAAAGGCGAGTTTGTGCTCATCCACGTCGATCTGCATATGGGGGACCATACGGCAACGGCTTGGGGCTGCGACCTTACGTACGACTACGTCCGCATTAACGCCGCATATCGGACTTGATCGGGGCAGGACGGCTTATTCGTTTGAACCTATTACCGAAGGCTGCATTTTCCGGTTTTGAGCGGCCTTCTCTTGGATAAAGGAGCACGGTTAGGATGATGAGCAATCATTGTTTTGTGATGAAATGCGGAGGCAGCACGCTCGCGGCGCTGCCAGACGCCTTTTTCGGCGATCTGAAGAAGCTGCAGGACGAAGGGACGATTCCGGTCATCGTTCACGGCGGCGGCCCGGCGATCTCCGATACGCTCGGCAAGCTGGGCATTGAGACGGAGTTCGTGAACGGGCTGCGCAAGACGAACGAAGCGGTGCTCGACGTCGTGGAGATGGTGCTGTCCGGGCAAATCAATAAAGAGATCGTTCGCAAGGTGCAGCAATCGGGAGCGAAAGCTTTGGGCTTGTCCGGTGTGGACGGTTATCTGATCGAAGCAAGGCCGGTGGCTCATGCCGCCGAAGTCGGCCTTGTCGGGGACGTTATTCATGTGAATGCGCCGCTCATTCAAGGAATTGTCGAGATGGGATATATGCCGGTCATTGCCCCTGTAGGCATCGGTGAGAACGCCCAGCGCTATAACATCAATGCCGATACGGCGGCCGGGGCGGTCGCTTCTCACCTGGGCGTGGAAAGGATGATCGTCGTTACCGACGTACCGGGCATCCTGAAAGTGGTCGACGGCGAGAAGAAGGTGCTGCCGGTCGTGACGGTTGCCGATATCGAGCAGATGATCGCAAGCGGCGATATCTACGGCGGCATGATCCCGAAAGTACGCGCCGCCATTCAGTGCATTCAAGGGCAAGTAGCCGAGGTCGTCATCGTCAATGGAAGCGAGCCGGAAGTGCTGAGCAAGGTGCTGCGCGGCGAGCCGATCGGTACGCGCATTCAGCGCTAATGCGGAATGTATCCACTATAGAAATGGAGTGAACACTTGTGAGCGAACAACAGAGCGCCTTGTTCCCGACATATGCACGGTTCCCGATTACGTTGGTCAAAGGCGAGGGCAGCCGTCTATGGGACGACCAAGGGAAGGAATATCTCGATTTTGCCAGCGGACTGGCGGTTACGAACTTGGGCCATGTGCCGGAACGTGTGAAAAATAAACTGGTGGAGCAGCTGGGCGAGTTGTGGCATGTCAGCAATTTGTTCCACATTCCGAACCAAGAGCGGTTGGCCCGCCTGCTGGCCGATAACAGCTGCGCCGACGCCGTCTTCTTCTGCAACAGCGGAGCCGAGGCCAACGAAGCGGCGATCAAGCTGGCCCGCCGCTACAATGCGAAGGTGCTGAACAAGCCCCGCTACGAAATCATAACTTTCCATACTTCGTTCCACGGCCGGACGCTGGCTACGCTGACCGCTACGGGTCAGGACAAGGTGAAGGAAGGGTTTCATCCGCTTCCGGAAGGATTCGTATACGCTCCTTACAACGACGCCGAGGCGTTGAAAAGCTTCGTGACCGACAAAACGTGCGCGATCATGCTCGAGCTGGTGCAAGGCGAGGGCGGGGTGAACCCGGCCGATCCCGAATTCGTCCAAGAGGTTGTAAGACTGTGCAAGGAGCACGACCTGCTGCTGATCGTCGATGAAATTCAGACTGGCATGGGTCGTACGGGCAAACTGTTCGCTTACGAGCATTACGGCTTCGAGCCGGACATTTTCACGCTGGCCAAAGGGTTGGCGAGCGGCTTCCCGATCGGCGCCATGCTCGGCAAAGCCAAGCTGCGCGAAGCGTTCTCCGCGGGCAGCCACGGTTCCACCTTCGGCGGCACGCCGATTGCGACCGCGGCCGGTATCGCTACTGTCGAGACTTTGGTCGAGGACCGTTTGCCCGAACGGGCGGCCGAGATAGGGGATTACCTGGTCAGCAAGCTGCAGGAGCAGTTGGCGGGCAATCCGCTCGTGAAGCAAATTCGCGGCAAGGGTCTGCTGATCGGTATCGAGTGCACGCTTCCGGCGTCTGAACTCGTTCCGGCCATTCATGAAGCGGGCCTGCTGGTCACTGCGGCAGGACCGAATGTCATCCGCCTGCTTCCGAACCTGCTGGTCACCCAAGAAGACGTGAATAAAGGGGTTGCCATTATCGCCGCCGTACTGGCGCAGAAAGCGGCAGCTTCAGTCAACTGAGCTATTCATCATAAAGTCGGCTCCGAAAGGGGCCGGACTTTGCTTAAAGGAGGAATACCGATGTCCGAAATATTGCTGCAAGACATGGCGGCCAGCTTGAAGGGCCGCGATTTTCTGGGGCTTGTCGACTACACACCCGAGGAAATCCGTTATTTGATCGATCTGGCCATCGACCTGAAGAAGAAGCAGAAATCCGGAATCGGCGCTCAGCCGCTCAAGGGCAAGACGCTTGGCATGATATTCGAAAAATCGTCCACCCGCACCCGGGTATCGTTCGAGGTCGGCATGTACCAGCTTGGCGGTCATGCGCTGTTTTTGAGCAAAAACGACCTGCAGCTGGGACGCGGGGAAAACGTGATGGATACCGCTCAAACGATGTCGCGCTATTTGGATGGCATCATGATCCGGACGTATGCACATCGTACGGTTATCGATTTGGCGCGCGGGGCTACGGTGCCGGTCATCAACGGCTTGACGGATCGTTCGCATCCTTGTCAGGCGCTGGCCGACTATCAGACCGTTCTGGAGAAGAAGGGCAAGCTTTCGGGCCTTAAAATCGCATATATCGGCGACGGAAATAATATGGTACACTCCTTAATGATGGGCGCGGCCAAGCTTGGCCTGCATATGGCTGTAGCCTCGCCCGAAGGGTATGATCCCGATCCAGAGGTTGCGCGCAATTCCCGTGAAAATGCGACGCAAACCGGAGGTTCGCTGCTGCTCACCCGCGACCCCAAGGAAGCGATCGCCGACGCCGACGTCGTGTATACGGACGTATGGGCGAGCATGGGCTTCGAGGCCGAGCAGAAGGAACGGGAAGTCGCCTTCGCGGCGTACCAGGTGAACGAGGACTTGGCCCGCTATGCGAAGAAGGATTATTTGTTCATGCACTGCTTGCCGGCACACCGCGGGGAAGAAGTGAGCGGAGGGATCATCGACGGTCCGAATTCGATTATTTTCGATCAGGCGGAAAACCGCCTGCACGCGCAAAAGGCGGTCATGGCCGCATTGATGGGCTGATACTGCGATATAGAAAGGGAGAACAAAACGATGGCAAAGCAAAAAATCGTATTGGCCTACTCCGGCGGGCTCGATACATCGGTAATTTTGACATGGCTGAAGGAATCGTTCGATGCGGAGATCATTACGTTTACCGCCGATATCGGACAAAAGGACGAGCTGGACGGACTTGAAGAGAAGGCGCTGCGCACCGGGGCGACGAAGGCTTATATCGACGACCTGCGCGAGGAATTCGCCCGCGACTTTATTTATCCGATGTTCCAGGCCGGCGCTCTGTACGAAGGGCAGTACTTGCTCGGTACGAGCATCGCCCGCCCGCTGATCGCCAAGCGCATGGTCGAGATCGCCCGCGCGGAAGGCGCTACGGCAATCGCGCACGGCGCGACAGGCAAAGGCAACGACCAAGTGCGCTTCGAGCTGACCGCCGCGGCGCTGGCGCCTGAGCTGGACGTCATTGCGCCATGGCGCATCGAGGAGTTCCGCGAGCAATTCCCGGGACGCGCGGAGATGATCGCTTATGCCGAGAAGCACGGCATTCCGGTGACGGCAACGGCGTCCAAGCCTTACTCCACCGACCGCAACCTGCTGCACATCAGCTTCGAGAGCGGCATGCTCGAAGATCCGTGGTTCGATCCGAGCGCGGATTCCAACCGCGAGATGTACGTATTGAGCCGCGCGCCGGAGGAAGCTCCGGACGAGGCCGAATATGTCGAGCTGCAATTCGAGCAGGGCGACTGTGTGGCGATTAACGGCAAGCGATTGAACCCGCTCGAAGCGATGGAGCTGCTGAACGAGCTGGGCGGCAAGCACGGAATCGGCCGCGTCGACATGGTCGAGAACCGCTTTGTCGGCATGAAGAGCCGCGGCGTGTACGAGACGCCGGGCGGCACGATCTTGTTCACCGCGCACCGCAAGATGGAGTCGCTAACGATGGACCGCGAGGTTATGCATTTGCGCGATTCGCTTATTCCGAAATACGCTTCGCTCGTATACAACGGCTTCTGGTTCGCTCCGGAGCGCCATGCGATCCAAGCGCTGGTGGCGGAAAGCCAGAAGAACGTAACCGGTACGGTCCGCTTGAAGCTGTACAAGGGCAACATCATGGGAGCAGGGGTGCAAAGCCCGGTCAGCTTGTACAACCCGGACATCGCCACGATGGAGGCCGATCCGTCGAAGGCGTACAATCAAGGCGATGCGACCGGCTTTATCCGTCTGAACGCTTTGCGTCTGCGCGTCGCGTCCGGCGTCGCTCAGAACGCTGGCAAGCAATAAGCATTGTAACCGATTTGATCCTTCACGAGGGGCAAGGCGACGCGCCGGCGCCATCCGCAGCACAGCGGACGGAGCGGCTCGTCCCTTGCCTTTCGGGCGAATGGACGAACGATACCGGAGGAGGGAATCGATAGCGTGTCGAAGCTTTGGGGTGGACGTTTTACGAAGAAGACCGACCAACTGGTCGAGGAGTATACGGCTTCGATCTTGTTCGACAAGGAATTGGCCGAGGAAGATATCCAGGGCAGTCTGGCCCATGTGACGATGCTGGGCAAGTGCGGCATTTTGCCGGCCGAGGACGTGGAGAAAATCCAAGACGGGCTGCATCAAGTTGCCCAGATGATCCGTCGCGGCGAAGTCGAATTTTCGGTGTCCGACGAGGACATCCATATGAATATCGAGAAGACGCTGATCGATCAGATCGGACCGGTCGGAGGCAAGCTGCACACGGGCCGCAGTCGCAACGACCAAGTCGCTACCGATATGCATCTGTATTTGCGCAAAAGGGTCGTCGAGCTTGTCGGCATGCTCGTCAAGCTGCAGGAGGCGCTGATTGGACAAGCCAAAGCCAACCTCCATACGATTGTGCCGGGCTACACGCATTTGCAGCGGGCACAGCCGATTTTGTTCGCCCATCACCTGATGGCTTATGTGTCCATGTTCGGACGGGATATCGAACGTCTGCGCGACAGCTACAAGCGGGTGGACATGCTGCCGCTCGGAGCCGGCGCTTTGGCCGGCACGACGTTCCCGATCGACCGCCACTTCGTGGCCGAGCAGCTTGGCTTCGGGCGCGTCTATGAGAACAGCTTGGACGCGGTCAGCGACCGTGATTTTATCGTCGAGTTTCTGGCCAATGCTTCGCTTATAATGACGCATCTGTCCCGGCTGTGCGAGGAAATCGTCCTGTGGTCGAGCACCGAATTCCAGTTCGTGGAGCTGGACGACGCGTTCACGACCGGCAGCAGCATCATGCCGCAGAAGAAAAACCCGGACGTGGCGGAGCTGGTGCGCGGCAAGACGGGACGCGTATACGGCAATCTGGTCGGGATGCTGACCGTCCTGAAAGCTCTCCCGCTGGCTTACAACAAAGACATGCAGGAAGACAAGGAAGGCATGTTCGACACCGTACGGACGCTCCAGGGCGCTCTCCAACTGTTCGCGCCGATGATCGCCACGATGAAGGTCAATCGCGACCGGATGCGTCAGGCGGTCAACCAGGACTTCTCCAACGCGACGGACATTGCCGATTACCTGGCGAGCAAAGGCATGCCGTTCCGTCAAGCCCACGAGGTCATCGGCAAGACGGTGCTCTACTGCATCCAGCAGCAAAAATATTTGCTTGATTTGACGCTGCCGGAGTTTTTGCAGTTCTCCGATCTGTTCGACGAAAACATCTATGAGGTGCTGCAGCCGGAACGGGTCGTGGACGCCCGCAACGTATACGGCGGTACGGCGACAACGCAAGTATCCGATGCGATTGGCCGGGCCGAGGAAGCCCTCGCGGAAAATGCCGCCTGGCTTGAGCAATATTTGGAAAAAAGCAAATAAGCAAACCGTGTGTTACATCCTCGCCAAAAAAGCTTCCGGAACCACTGATAAAGTGGAGATGGAAGCTTTCTTTTGCTATATGGAAGCCTATGCGTAGAGTGATCCGGAAGCCGGGTGTTGCGCTGCGGCCCGCTCGGCGGAAGAACGAATATGCTTGAGAGGGGAGATCTCCGTTTGCGTGGAACAGTCGATTGTCCCAGACTACCTTCCCCGCGGAAATACCGGTCCGCTTACGCCGTCTTCGATGACGGTTCCGCCCCCTTGGTGAGGCTCCTTGCCGTCGGGGGAAGGGGCATCCGAGCCGCGAATGGCGATCAGAGTCGGTTGCGGCTGGTAGGTATCCTTGGACACCCGCTCTTTGTTGACGACAACCCCGCCTTCCTTACGGGTGCGGAACGTTTCGACCACATAACCGGGTTTGCCCTTCTGCAGGACGGACTGCGCACCGGGAGCGAGCGTCGGGTTGCGCACATACTTGACAGGCGGCTCGAGCGTTTGAACGATATGGGATTCGATCTCGTATACGGCCGACTCCGGCATCGTGCCGAACAGCTTGACGGTGATCCGATCTGCGCCCGATTCGGTGTGAATCAGCAGATAGGCTCCGGTATTGTTGGTGAATTGAAAGTTGATGTACCCGCTGGCGAATGTGGCGTCCTGACCGAGCGGTACGTAGCTGACGGGCAGGGAATGGTTGCGCCGCTCGTCGATCTGCAGTCCCGCCCGCAGGGCGGCGTTGTAGAGCGTCGTAGACACTTGGCAGATGCCGCCGCCGATTCCCGGGACGAGCTTGCCGTTGAAGATGACGGGCGCTTCCTGGTAGCCCGAACGAAGCTCGGTTTCTCGAATCACAGTGCTGTAATCGAAGCGCTCTCCCGGCGCAAGCAGCTTGTCGTGAATCGTGCCGGCCGTAGCCTGAATGTTGTGTACCCGGCCTGGCGCGCCTCCGGGAAACGATGTCGAGAATTCGGATATTTTCCGGCTTACGCCTTGCGCCTTCAATTGCTCGACCGTGACCTCGGGCGGCACTTCCCGCTTCGGTAGCGGCATGACCGTCGCCGATTCGGGATTCGCGCCATTCCCGGCAGATTCCACGGTAGCGAAGGAATCGAAATGTTCCCGCGCCAAAGCGGTAAGGCGCTCGGCCAACTTTGCCGTATCGATGACCGTAGCGCCCTGTTCAGGCGTATAATCGATGCGGTCGTCAGCCGTTACGATCCGTTTGGCATTTATGGTGTTCGGCTTCATGCCCTGCGGCCAGGCGGCGGTCAGAACGCCGTTCATGGCTTGCGCGGACAGCCCGGCTTCGAAAGGCAAATACGCTTTGCGCATCGCCCAGCGCCGTTTGGCTTTGTCCAGCCGGGATCCTCCGAATACGTAATCGGTCAGCTCCGCCAAACGATTTTCGTCCGCAATGAGGCCAAGCTCGGTCAACGTAAACGTTCGCGCAGCCTCCTCCTTGCCGTCGGGCACCAGGCGGACCTTTTCGGCGCGCAGCCGCTCCAGACGCGACTGCCATCCCAGCTCCAGCTCGCGCTGCGTTAATCCCCCTATGCTCCATCCCCCCAGACGAACGCCCGCCGGAACGGTGCGAAGTCCGGAGTACCACCAAAACCAGCCCCACAACAACGCGATGGCGGCCACGGCGGCAAGCAGGAAGCGGTTTGCCAGTTGGCGACTCATAGGATATGTTCCTCCGTTCATGACATGGCATGGAGTGCCGGGCCGATCATCGGAATGAACGGCGTCTCCTACGCTCTTGTCCATGTATATGCGGCAGGCTGTCCCGATTTGCCTGGAATGTGGAAGTCGTTCGTTGGCGCCGTGTGCGTCCGCTGTCGAACAAGGAATGCTGAAAGAATATGTTGAATCACAAAGTTTCATAGAGGATTTTCGTGCCAAGTGTCGAACTTCTATATGCTGGAGCAGGTAGGGCTGCGGAAATCGTCCGCAAGGGGCGATACGCGGCTGTTCGTTTTTGTCGATATAGCAGGAAAGTCCGGCGCGATGCGGACTTCTTTCGTCATTAGCAGCTTTTCAACAGGATGTGATGGTGTGATTGAAATGCAGGATGTATGGAAAACGTACCCGGACGGAACCCATGCATTGAAAGGGATAAACGTAAAAATCGACGCGCATGAATTTGTATACGTGGTCGGCCCCTCCGGGGCGGGCAAATCGACCTTCATGAAGCTCATCTATCGTGAGGAGCGTCCGAGCAAAGGCCACATTTTCGTAAACGGATTCAATCTGGAGAAGCTGAAGCAGCGTAAAATTCCTTATGTCCGCCGCAATATCGGCATTGTTTTTCAGGACTTCAAACTGCTCCCGAAGCTATCGGTATACGAAAATGTCGCCTATGCGATGGAAGTGATCGAGGCTCCGAAGAAGCTGATGAAGAAGCGTACGATGGAGGTATTGGAGCTTGTCCGGCTGAAGGACAAGGCGGCTTCGCTGCCGGGGCAGCTTTCCGGCGGGGAGCAGCAGCGCGTCGCGATCGCCCGGGCTATCGTCAATAACCCGGCGGTTATTATCGCGGACGAGCCGACGGGCAACCTGGACCCGGAAACGTCGTGGGGCATTATGAAGCTGTTGGAGGAGATCAACTTCCGCGGCGCCACGATCGTCATGGCTACGCACAACAAGGAAATCGTCAACACGATTCGCAAACGGGTCATTGCCATCGAGAAGGGGAATATCGCCCGCGATCAGCTGAGAGGGGAATACGGCTATGAGGATTAGCACCTTCGGTCGGCACATGAAGGAAGGTGCCCGCAACGTCGCCCGCAACGGCTGGATGACGTTTGCGTCCATTAGCGCGATTTCCATCTCGCTGTTCGTTCTGGGCATTTTTCTTCTGCTTGCGCTGAATGTGAACCGGCTGGCCGATCAATTCGAAAGTCAGATTGAAATTCGCGTTTATTTGGAGGTCAACACGAGCGAGCAGTTAAGAAATACTGTTCAGCGCGACATTGCCGCCCTTCCCGATGTGAGAAAAGTGACCTTCGTGTCGAAAGAGGAAGGCTTGGTCATTTTACGCGAGAAGATGGGCGATGAAGGGAAGGAGCTGCTCGAGGGCTTCGACGGGGACAATAACCCGCTGAACGACTCGTTCACGGTAGAGGTGACCGATCCGCGTCTGGTCGGCAGCGTGGCCGAGCAGATCAAAGCGATGGATGCCGCCCGAAATCCTCCGTTGATCTATAAAATCAATTACGGCAAAGGCACGGTAGAGACGCTGTTCAAGGCGACCGACATCGTACGCAATGTGGGGCTCGTATTCGTATTGCTGCTTGCTTTTACCGCCATGTTCCTGATCTCCAATACGATTAAGATCACGATAGTCGCACGCAGGCGGGAGATCGGCATTATGAAGCTGGTCGGCGCGACGAATAGCTTTATACGCTGGCCTTTTTTTATAGAAGGGTCGCTGCTCGGCTTTATTGGCTCGGCTATTCCAGTAGGCGTGCTGCTGTGGGGCTATGCGGAGTTTCTGAAATATACGCAGGTGCCGCTAGGCTTGATGCTCATCCGGCTCATTCCGCTGCACGAGCTTGTTTTCATCATTCCGGTGCTTCTAGTCGGCATCGGCGTAATGATCGGCATCTGGGGAAGCTTGTTGTCTGTACGCAAATTTTTGAAAGTATAAGCCCGTTTTCGACGGAAGTCCTACAGGCCAAGGAGGAGTTACTTCTTGAACACGGTGAAAAAAACGATCGTTTTCGCTTGCAGCGCCGTTTTGCTGCTTATGGGCACGCCCGATTTGGGCAATGCTATGACCAATACGGAAATCGACAAACGACTCACTCAAATTCAAAAAATCGAGGCCGACAACGCCAAGAAGCTGGAAGACAACGAGAAGCAGAAGAAAGAACTGGTCGCCCGCAAAACCGAGGAAACGAAAAGTCTGGAAGACATCAAGAAACAAATCGAAGACCAAGGCAAGCGGTTGAACGAAATTCAAGAGCAAATTTCGTCTACCAAAGAAACGGTGAGGCAAACGAACGACGAGCTGCAGGAAGCTGAGGAACGCGTGGAAAGCCGCGACAAGCTGCTGAAATCCCGGGTTCGACTCATGTATACGAATGGCTTCGTTTCATACATGGAGGTGCTGTTCGAATCGACCAGCTTCAGCGATTTCCTGGACCGGTACCATGCGCTCCGTTCGATTGTCAGCCAGGACAAGGAAATTTTGCAGTCCAATAAACGGGATCGTCTCTTGGTGGAGCAGAAGAAGGTTAAGGTCGAGGAACAGCTTGCTATGGTCCAAGTGCAATATGCAGAACGCGAAAAAGCGCAGAACGAAATGATGCAGAAGCAAAAGGACAAGGAAGTCGTCATTGCAAGTCTTGCCCGCGAGGAAGAGAAGACGGAGCAGATTACCGAAGAGCAGGAAGAATACGCGCGTAAGCTGGCCGACGAGAAATCCAAGCTTTGGGCGGAGAAGAACAAGAACAACACCAAAAACAAGCCGACGGCCGTTTACAGCGGGGGCAAGCTTAGTTGGCCGCTGCCCGGCCGCTCGACGATTTCTTCGGGATTCGTGCAGCGGATTAACCCGGTTACCAAGAAGAACGAGAGCCATAAGGGCATCGATATTCCGGCTCCGGCAGGCACCGAGATTCATGCCGCCGCGCCCGGGACGGTTATTATCGCCCAGTGGGTGAACGGCTACGGCAATACGATCGTGATCGATCATGGGGGCGGGCTGCAAACGTGGTACGGGCATGCGCGCGGGCTGGCCGCTTCCGAAGGCGATTACGTCAAGACCGGCGATGTCGTGTCTTACGTGGGCTCCACCGGGCAATCGACAGGGAACCATCTGCACTTCGAGGTGCGCCAGAACGGCGTGCCGGTCGATCCGATTCCGTACGTAACAAAATAGTCTACTAATTATCCGGTCTTCTTCATACACTAGAATGGCATATCGAGACAAGCACGCGAAGGCGGTGAGTAAGACTGATGTTCTGGAAAGGGCGCAATCTGTACATTTTGCTAGCGTTTGTCCTGCTTGCCATGTTCGCAAGCAGTATTCTGACGCTTACGATTGTCGGACCGTATTCGCTGGCCGAGCCCGGACAGAGCGTGTCCGGGGGCAAAACCGGGACGGGAAGCTTCACCCCTCAGGAATTGAAGAAGCTGACCACGACATACGAGCTGATTCAGAATCAATATCTGCACGAGACAGATCGAACCAAGGTAATCAACGGCGCCATCAGCGGCATGCTGGGCTCGTTGGAGGATCCGTACACTACCTACATGGATCAGAAGGAAGCGCAGCAGTTTAACGACATGCTGAACTCCACCTTTCAAGGAATCGGCGCCGAAGTGTCGCTGGAGGAAGGCCGTGTTAAGGTCGTATCGCCGATTAAAGGCTCCCCGGCGGACAAGGCGGGGATCCGGACGAACGACATTATTTTGTCGGTCAACGGGGAGAAGCTGGACGGGCTGTCGTTATCCGAAGCGGTGATGAAAATCCGCGGAACCAAAGGCTCGCAAGCCAAGCTGCAAGTGATGCGGGCGGGTGCGGAGCCGATCGAGATCGTCGTCGTGCGCGACGATATCCCGATTGAAACCGTGCTGTCGGAGATGATCGACGGTCAGGTCGGCAAGATCGAAATCCGCGAATTCGTGCAAAACACGGCCAAGAACTTTAAGGATCAATTGAAGGCGCTCGAGGATCAGGGCATGAAGGCGCTCGTCATCGATGTGCGTAACGATCCGGGCGGCATGCTGCAAGCGGTTGTCGAGATGCTGGAACCTTTCGTGCCGAAGGGCAAGCCGATCGTGCAGGTCGAAGACCGCAACGGCCAGCGGGAGCAGACCGTATCCAAAGGCTCGACCAAGCCGTATCCGATTGCCGTGCTGATCAACAACGGCAGCGCCAGCGCGTCGGAGATTATGGCGGGCGCACTTCAGGAGGCGGCCGGAGCCAAGCTGGTGGGCGAGAAGACATACGGCAAAGGCACGGTGCAGGTCACGTATCAGCAGGAGCTTGGAGACGGCAGCAACATCAAAATGACCGTGATGAAATGGTTGACCCCGAACGGCAACTGGGTTCATCAGAAGGGGATCGCCCCCGACGTGGCGGTCGAGCAGCCGCCCTATTACAAGGCGTCGCCGATGTCCAAGAAAACGACGCTCAAGTACGATATGCTGGGGGACGACGTCAAAAACCTGCAGCTGATGCTGGACGGGCTCGGATTCCCGCCTGGACGCACGGACGGTTACTTTGGCGACAAGACCACGCAAGCGGTAAAATCGTTCCAGAGCCAGCACGGACTGACGGCAAACGGCGAGGTCGACGTTAAGACGGCTCAAACGCTGGAGGATGCGATTACGAAACAAATCCGCAATCCGGAAAGCGATCTGCAATTGAAAGCCGCTGTGGACGAGATGAAGAAAGCGATCAAGTAGCAGGCTGAGGAAGCAACTGGAAAATAGGCCGGTCGGCAGGAAACGCATGCGATCGCGTCGAAAATAGAAAGGGAAGGCCGGACTACCCGGCCTTCCCTTTTCACAGTTCGTTAAGCTAAAGGAGCGGGTTTGATGGACGTCGCGGCAGAGCTGGCGCGTAACGTGCTGCGCGCGTTGCTGCATTTGGCAGCGCAACCGTTTTACTATATCGGAATCATCTTCGTTTTGCTGCAATACCACAGGCAAATCGTGCTGGAGCGGCAAATGTTCTCCACGCGGCTGCATACGATGCTCGACACTGCCTGGAAAACGGTTTTGTGGGGTCTAATAGCGGGCATGGCCGCGTCGTTTGTTATGGCTTTCATCGGAGCGACGGTACCGCCTGCCGTTATCGTATGGCTGTGGGGGATAACCGCGCTGTTCGCCCTCATTCAGGTACGCTTCATTTGCTTAGCCTACGCGGTTGGCGTGCTGGGACTGCTGCATGCGGTCGTCCGTGGCTTTCCCGCCGTTGTGGATATCCCTTATATCGGATCTGCGCTAGAACCGCTTAGCGAGCTGCCTGTATCGTCCTTGCTTGCACTGGTCGGCGTGCTCCACGCCATCGAGGCCATCTTTGTCGGCAAGCAGGGGGCCTCCATGGCCATGCCGCTTTTCGTGGAAAGCAAGCGGGGCAAGGTTATTGGAGGCTATCAGCTGCAGCAGTTTTGGCCTGTCCCGCTGCTGCTGCTCGTTCCTGTCCAGGGAGCCTCGGGTCCCGCCTTGCCATGGACCCCGCTGTTCGGCGGCGATATATGGTCTGCCGGATGGGCGTTTGCGGCGCTGCCGGTGATGCTCGGCTTTGCCGAAAGAACGACGACTCTCCTGCCGGACGCGAAGGCGAAGCGGAGTGCGGGCGGGCTGGCCGTTTACGCCTGCCTGGTGCTCGGGCTGGCGGCGTGCGCCGAATGGGCCCCCGGATTTGCGATAGTCGGCTCAATCGGCGTAATCGCGCTGCATGAGGCGCTGACATGGTGGAGCCGACGCGAGGAGATTGTGCACCCCCCTTATTTCGTTCACGACGATCGGGGCTTGAAGGTGCTGGCCGTGCTGCCCGGCAGCCCAGCCAAAGAGATGGGTCTGCTGCCCGGGGAAATCATACACAAAGTGAACGGCATCAAGGTGGGGACGAAGGAGGAGCTGCACGAGGCGCTGCAGTCGAACGGCGCTTTCTGCAAGCTGGAGGTAATCAATACCGACGGTCACAGCAAATTCGTGCAGCGGGCTTTGTTCGCCGGAGAGCACCATCTGCTGGGCGTCCTTCTGGCCCCCGACGAGAAGGCGATGGTCGTGCTGGAGGAACGCAACATCCACTGGTGGACGGCAGCGAAGCGGCGCAAATCGTCAGCCGTATCCAGAGGAAGCTCAGGCTCGGGACGTTCGCTGTAAACGTAATTCGCCGGAATGGCAGGCTACAAACAAATAAAGCCTTCGGGACGATTTCGCCGTCCTGAAGGCTTTACCTGTTTGACCCATAGGGCCGCTAGGATCGATTCGCGCCTGCCCTGGAGTATCGATATCAATTTTGAGATTGGCCCCGCAAGACGACGATTTCGACCCTGCGGTTTTTTTGCCGGTTGGCTTCCGAATCGTTCGGGGCTACCGGCTTCGTATCGGCATACGCCGAGGACATGAACGTATCCGCTGGCAGCTTGGACGAATTGACGAAATACCGGATAACCGAAACGGAGCGGGCTTGAGAGAGGCCCCAGTTATCCTGGAACAGCGAGCCGGCGGCAAAGGGCAAATCGTCGGTATGCCCCTCGATGCTTACTTTCGCATTCAGCTTCGGGAATAGGCTGGCGAGCTTCTCCAGCACAGGGTAAGCGTCTTTCTTCAAATCCGCCTGACCCAGGTCGAACAAAAACAAATCGTTCAGCGTGATGGCAATGCCGCGCGATGTGTCGCTGGCCGACACCTGACCCTCCAAATGCTGATCGGCGATATATTCACGGACCACCTTGAGCAGGTTTTGCAGCTCGGCTTCCTTCTTCGCCTGCTCTTCCTGGTTGGTCTTGTCCTCAAGCTTTGCTTCCGGAGCGTCGGGGTCCTTCTTGGCGTTGTCTCCGGCCCTGCTGTCGCCCGGAACGGCTTCGCCCATCACGCCGGTCCCTTTCGGAATGATGGAGGGGCCGTCGGCGAACTGCATTTGCAGCGCTTTGGATAAAGTCTCGTATTTGGCCAAGTCTACTTTGCTCATCGCATACATGATGACGAAGAATATCATCAACAGCGTAATCAGGTCGGCATACGTAATGAGCCAACGTTCGTTGGTCGAATGATTGTTTTCTTTCGATCTACGTCTTCTCGCCATCGGCCTTCTGACCCTTTCCGTCGCCCGACGTCTCCAGTTGCAGGAATGAAGTCAGCTTTTTTTGGATAAGCTGAGGATTTTCCCCCGCTTGCAGCGACAAGATGCCTTCCAGCATCATGTCCATCTCGGCGATATGCTCTTCGCTGCGCGCTTTGATTTTGCTGGCAATCGGCAAATAGATCACATTGGCGCTGGCCACCCCATACAACGTAGCGGTAAAAGCGACGGCAATGGCGCTGGCGAGCGATTCGGGATCGGACAAATTGCTGAGTACATGAATCAGACCCATGACCGTGCCGATAATACCCATGGTCGGGGCATAGCCGCCGGCCGCTTCGAATATTTTCGTATAGCCGGCGTACAGCTTCTCCTTCGACTCGATCTCGACCTCCAAAATGTTGCGGATCAGATCGGGATCGGTGCCGTCTACAACCATCTGTAAGCCGTCGCGGAGAAACGGGTTCGGATGCTGCTGCGCGCGATCCTCAAGCGCCAGCACGCCTTCGCGGCGGGCGATGACGGCCATCTCGACCAGCTCTGTTATGAATGCGTCCGGTTCGGATTTCGACTCGCGAAACGCCAGGCGGAGCGCCTTGGGAATCTGTTTAAGCTGAGATTTCGGAAAGCTGATGAGCACGGCCCCGAACGTTCCCCCGAAGACGATGATAGCGGCGGTATAAACAAGCAGTCCGCTAATATGGCCGCCGTCGAGCAGGAAGCCGCCGATCAGGGCGATCAGGCCGAGCGCAATGCCTAGCAGCGTAGTCACATCCATAAGTCCAGGCCCACACCCTTTGTTTGAAAATTTGCAACATTTCAGGAAAAGAGGTATAATAATGAGAACAAACATTCGGTGGTTCCCTGCATGTCATACCATATATCGGTCTGCGCCAAATGAACCAATAGAGGCGAAAGACCCAAGTAGAGGGTAAATCAATGAGCGATATTGTGCTTGAACGCAAACCGTTTCAACTGGTATCCGACTTCCAGCCCCAGGGCGATCAGCCGAGGGCAATCGAGGAATTGGCTCAAGGAATCAAGGAAGGTAAACGATATCAGACGTTGCTTGGCGCTACGGGAACCGGGAAGACGTTCACCGCCGCCCAGCTTATTGCCAAGCTGAACCGGCCGACGCTCGTCATCGCCCACAACAAGACGCTGGCTGCCCAGCTTTGCAGCGAGTTTCAGGAGTTTTTCCCCAACAACGCCGTGTCATACTTTGTCAGCTACTATGACTACTACCAGCCGGAGGCGTATATCCCGTCCAGCGATACGTATATCGAGAAGGATTCCAGCATCAATGAAGAGATCGATAAGCTTCGTCACTCGGCCACCAGCTCGCTGTTCGAACGCCGAGACGTGATTATCGTAGCCAGTGTATCGTGCATATATGGCCTCGGTTCGCCGATCGAATACGGCAATCTCGTGCTGTCGCTGCGGACCGGCATGGAGCGGCCGCGCAACGAGATTTTGCACAAGTTGGTCGATATTCAATACCAGCGCAACGACTTGAACTTCGTGCGCGGCACGTTCCGCGTGCGCGGAGACGTGATCGAGATCTTCCCGGCCTCGCGGGGCGAGCAGGCGATTCGCGTCGAGCTGTTCGGAGACGAGATCGAGAGAATTACCGAAATCGACGTGCTGACCGGGGAAATTATCGGCGAGCGCGATCATGTGGCTATTTTTCCAGCGTCTCACTTCGTCACTCATGAAGATACGATGAAGGTAGCGCTCGTCCATATCGAACAGGAGCTGGAGGACCGGCTTGCCGAGCTGCGCTCGCAAAACAAGCTTCTGGAAGCGCAGCGGCTGGAGCAGCGGACTCGCTACGATCTGGAGATGATGCACGAAATGGGCTTCTGCTCCGGCATCGAGAATTATTCCGGACCGCTTACGTTTCGGGAGCGGGGGGCGACGCCTTATACGCTGATGGACTATTTTCCGGACGACATGCTTGTTATCGTCGACGAGTCGCACGTAACGTTGCCTCAGATTCGTGGGATGTACAACGGCGACCGGGCGCGCAAGGAAGTGCTAGTCGACCACGGCTTCCGGCTGCCTTCCGCGCTCGATAACCGGCCGCTGCGGTTCGAGGAATTCGAAGGAAAGGTCGGCCAGGCCATCTTCGTATCGGCCACGCCGGGGCCGTTCGAGCTGGAGCAGTGCCCTACGATGGTCCAGCAGATTATAAGGCCGACCGGCCTGCTGGACCCGTTGATAGAAGTGCGTCCGACCAAAGGGCAGATTGACGACATGATCGGCGAGATCAACGATCGGATTGCCAAGGACGAGCGCGTTCTGGTTACGACGCTGACGAAGAAAATGTCGGAGGATTTGACCGATTATTTGAAAGAGCTCGGCATCAAGGTCCGTTACTTGCATTCGGACATCAAGACGCTGGAGCGGATGCAGCTGCTTCGCGATTTGCGGCTAGGCACGTACCATGTGCTCGTCGGCATTAACCTGTTGCGGGAAGGCCTGGACTTGCCCGAAGTATCGCTTGTGGCGATTTTGGATGCCGATAAGGAAGGTTTCCTGCGTTCGGATCGCTCGCTGATCCAGACGATCGGCCGGGCCGCCCGGAATGCAAACGGACGCGTTATTATGTACGGCGACAAGCGGACCGATTCGATGAATCGGGCGATTGCGGAAACCGAGCGTCGCCGGAGCGTCCAGATGGAGTTTAACGAACGGCACGGGGTGACGCCGCAGACGGTGCAGAAGCGCGTTCGCGACGTTATCGAGGCTACGAAGGTCGCCGAACAAAAGTCCAGCTACTTGGCGGACGTAAAGACGGAGAAGCTGTCCAAGAAGGACCGCGCTTCGTTGATCGAACGGTTGGAAGCGGAGATGAAGGAAGCGGCCAAGAGCCTGCAGTTCGAGCGGGCCGCAGAGCTTCGCGATGCTATATTGGAATTGAAGGCGCAGTAACCGGCAAGGCCGCTTGGAGAATGTTCCAACAAGCGGCCTGTTTCGCCGCCCTTCTTGCCGTGCTATGATGAAATAATGAAACGCCAGACCGGAAAGGGTGATCCGAAGTGGCACAAGACCGCATCGTTATTAAAGGAGCAAGAGCGCATAATCTGAAAAATATAGATGTGACGATTCCCCGCGACAAATTCGTCGTGCTGACCGGCCTGAGCGGCTCGGGCAAATCGTCGCTTGCTTTCGATACCATTTATGCAGAAGGACAGCGGCGCTATGTAGAATCGTTGTCCGCGTATGCCAGACAGTTTCTAGGCCAAATGGACAAGCCGGACGTAGATTCGATCGAAGGGCTTTCTCCCGCTATCTCCATCGACCAGAAGACGACGAGCCGCAATCCGCGTTCCACCGTCGGCACGGTCACGGAAATTTACGACTATTTACGTTTGATGTTTGCCCGTATCGGTCGGCCTCACTGTCCGGATCATGGGGTCGAGATTACATCCCAGACCGTGGAGCAGATGATCGACCGCATTATGGAATATCCGGAACGGACTAAGCTGCAAATATTGGCTCCGATCGTATCCGGCCGCAAGGGCGAGCACTCGAAGCTGCTGGCCGACGTACAGAAGCAAGGATTTGTCCGTGTCCGCATCAACGGAGAAATTCGCGATCTGTCCGAGAAAATCGAGCTGGAGAAAAACAAAAAACATTCGATCGAGGTCGTCGTCGACCGGATCGTGATCAAAAGCGATGTTCAAGCCCGTCTCGCCGATTCGTTGGAAACGGCGCTCAAGCTGGCGGACGGACGCATTATCGTCGATGTGATGGAGAAAGAGGAGCTTCTGTTCAGTCAGAAGTTTGCTTGCCCGGAATGCGGGTTTAGCATCGAAGAACTGGCCCCGCGCATGTTCTCCTTCAACAGCCCGTTCGGAGCTTGCCCGGATTGCGACGGTCTGGGGGCGAAAATGATCGTTGATCCGGACCTGCTCATCCCGGATACGCAGCTTACGATCGAGGAAGGCGCCTTCGAAGCGTGGGCGGGAAGCACGTCCAATTATTACCCGCAGTTTCTGGCAGCAGTCTGCCAGCACTACGGCATCCCGACAAACGTTCCCGTCTCCGAGCTGGACGCCGAGCATATGAAGAAAATCATGTACGGCACTGGCGGAGAGAAAATTAAATTCCGCTACGAAAACGACTTCGGGTTTACGAAGGACGCTCTAGTCCCATTCGAAGGCATCGTACGCAACCTGGAGCGGCGTTACCGGGAAACGGCATCGGACGGCATTCGCGAGCATATCGAGCAATATATGAGCGCCAAGCCTTGTCAAAGCTGCAAAGGCCACCGGCTGAAGCGGGAAAGTCTGGCCGTGACGGTATCGGGCGAAAACATGGCGTACGTGACGAACTTGTCGATCGGCGAAGCGGCACGTTTCTTCGAAGGACTGCAATTGACCGAAAAGGAACGCACCATTGCGAACCTCGTGCTTAAGGAAATCGAGTCGCGTCTCGGTTTTCTCGTGAATGTGGGTCTGGATTATTTGTCGCTCAGCCGTTCGGCGGGAACGTTGTCCGGGGGGGAGGCGCAGCGGATTCGGTTAGCAACCCAGATCGGCTCCAGCCTAATGGGCGTTTTGTACATTTTGGATGAGCCCAGCATCGGCTTGCATCAACGCGACAATGACCGGTTGATTCAGACTTTGGAGCATATGCGCAACCTCGGCAACACGCTAATCGTCGTCGAGCACGATGAGGATACGATGCTGGCCGCGGATTATATTATCGATATCGGACCGGGAGCGGGCATTCACGGAGGCCAAGTGGTATCCCAGGGGACCCCCGAAGAAATTATGAACGATAACGCTTCGTTGACCGGCCAATATTTGAGCGGTAAAAAGTTTATAGCCGTACCGAATCCGCGGCGGAAGCCGAACGGAAAATGGCTGGAAGTCAAAGGGGCGAAGGAAAACAACCTGCGGGGCGTCAACGTGAAAATTCCGCTTGGCGTGTTCACTTGCGTGACCGGCGTGTCCGGTTCCGGTAAGAGCACCTTGATTAACGATATTTTGTACAAGGCGCTGGCCCGCGATCTGAATAAGGCCAAGACGCGTCCAGGCGAACACAAGGAAATCGCGGGGTTGGAGCATATCGAGAAAGTCGTCGATATCGACCAGTCGCCGATCGGGCGCACGCCGAGATCCAATCCGGCCACATACACCGGAGTATTCGACGATATCCGCGACGTGTACGCATCGACTACAGAATCGAAGGTGCGAGGTTACAAGAAAGGCCGTTTCAGCTTTAACGTCAAGGGCGGCCGCTGCGAATCGTGCCGGGGAGATGGCATTATCAAGATCGAGATGCATTTTCTTCCCGATGTCTACGTCCCTTGCGAAGTATGCAAAGGCAAACGGTATAACCGCGAAACATTGGATATTAAGTATAAGGGCAAAAGCATCGCCGAGGTGCTGGAGCTTACAATTGAGGACGGCTGCGAATTTTTCCAGAACATTCCGCGCATTTACCGCAAGCTGCAGACGCTTCTGGATGTCGGACTTGGCTATATGAAGCTCGGCCAGCCGGCCACGACGCTGTCGGGGGGCGAGGCGCAGCGGGTGAAGCTCGCGGCCGAATTGTACCGTCGCAGCACCGGCAAGACGATCTACATTCTTGACGAACCGACTACGGGATTGCACATTCACGATATCGACCGGCTGCTGCACGTGCTGCACCGGCTCGTCGATAGCGGGGAAACGGTGCTGGTCATCGAACATAACCTGGACGTCATCAAGACCGCCGATTACTTGATCGACTTGGGTCCCGAGGGCGGCAATCGGGGAGGCACGATTGTTGCGACGGGATCACCGGAGCAAGTGGTGAAGGTGGCAGAATCATATACGGGCAAATATTTGAGGCCGATTCTGGAGCGGGATCGCGAAAGAACGATTCAGCAAGCGCAAGAACAGGTGGATCAGGTACAGGAGAATGCGGCCGTTTGACGATAGTATGGCCCTAACGCGAACCAGAGGACGGAGAGCATCAGTCCGTTCTTTGGTTCTGTTTGTGAGGGGACTTATAAATGTTAGCAAAGATGGACATCTTATACGTGAAGCTGGGCTGTTCCGGTTCCGAAAGGTCCGTACTTTCAAAAGCACGGTTCAAATGGTGACAAAGTTGTTAACAAAGCAAAATTCGCTTGCAACGGTTGACTGGGCACGATAACATAGAAGAAAATGAGAATAAGTGTGTTTATTTATTCGATGGTTACCATAAGGAGGTCCCTAGCTATGTTTTTGGCAGATGAAGCAGCTGCGGCAAGTACGTCCAACTTCCATACGTTCGATCTTTTCATGATTTTGTTCACGATCCTGTTGATCGTCGCGTTGGTGAGAGGCGTCGCGGCGCCGGTTAAAAATAAATTTGCGATCGGTTTTAGCGCTTTCAGCCTTTTCGTGTTCCTCGTACTGGACGTGTTCATGGTTCAAGGCTGGATGGGCTAAGAGCCGGATAGCTTCAGGAAACGAATCGGTCATACCTTGTAATACTTTCGGTAAAGAGGAATGTCGGGCACTCAGGCCCGGCATTTTTTTGTTTTCGGCGAGTGCCTGTTTTAGCCCCTGCGGGCTCAGCCTGTTGGCCTTCTACCTCCCCGGTTTGCGGATTTCCCTTCCCATAGGGCACGACAAAGACCGTTAGGCTGCTAGAACCCAACGGTTTTCTGGGAAAGGACCGGTCTTTTTCAAAAATGAAGCAAGCCTTTATAAATTCGCAGCACGACATCGCTGTTGCCGCTGTAGACGATAACGGCGAAGGTGACGATCAGCTGCGTGCAGATGCAGCGGAAGTAGAAGTAGGAGCGCGATACTTTTTTACGATTGACCAACGACAGTTGCAGCAAGCTTTCCATCGCCATCCATATCCCGTGGTACAGTCCCCATAGCAGGTACAACCACGAGAACCCGTGCCACAAGCCGATGCCGAGCATGATCACAATGGACAATCCGGCCGCCGCTCCTCTTGACGAAAACCGGCGCGAAAAAATCATGAAGATGTGATCACGGAACCAGTCTCCCAGCGTAGCGTGCCAATTGCGCCAATATTGGGTCAGCGTAGGCGACAGGAACGGCTGCTTGAAGTTTTCTGGAATCGTATAGCCCATCAGCCGGCCGAAACCGATGGCGATATCGGAGTAGCCGGAGAAGTCGAAATATATAAGCGCATAGAACCAGATCATCAAAAACAGGCTGTGGTAAAACTTCAAGTCATGATCGAGCACGTCATGGAAGACGACCGTCATTCCCGCCACCAGCACGACCTTCTTGAACAAGCCGAGTATGATTCGTTTAATACCGGCTTCGAAGTCTTTGGCCGATACGGTGTACGGCTTCCGGGAGTCGGCCATAAAGTCGCGGAATTTTAAAATCGGTCCGGACGTAAAGGTCGGAATGAAAAGCAAATAATTGACGAAATCGAGCAGCGGCGCCTTGCCGTCCTTACCGATATAGTAGGCGAAGTAGTAGGCATCGATGACCTTTAGCACGGTGTAGATTAGACCGAATAAGTAGATCGCGTCGAATAACGGATGCTCCAGCACGTTCATGCCAAACAGCCGCAGCGAAGAGACGCCAGCCACATTCAGCACAATCGCTGCACCGAACAGCAGTCTCTTGCCCTTTGGCGCATAGCACAGCCACACATATCCCGCATAGTTGATCAGGACATAGACAGCCGAGAACAAGAACAGCTTCCGGCTGAACAGATACAGGAAGCAGAGGTTGAACAAGAGCACGAGTATTCGTTTGTTGTGCGGCCAACGCCGCGTGAGCAGCAGCACGACGACCATGCCGAGCAGCGCGGCCAAGGCGTGCAGGTTCAACAAGTAAGACATGGGAGGGCTCCTTTGGAAATAGGCGGAAGCTTAAAAGCCTTCATAGATGAACAGCCCTTTGCCCGTAAAGCAAATGGCCACCAGCGCGAGCATGATCGCATACGCGATCACTTCGCCGGCTTTTCGAAGGATTGCAGCCATCGGTCCACCTCCGAGGTAAATTTCGGCGCGCCGGTTTCCCGGTTCAAGTGCACCAGATCGTGAAATTCGTCCGGCTTGAAGGCGTCGGCCAAATCGAGCATCGGAATGGCGTTCGCTTGCAGCGTCTTGTTCACGCTCTGTCTCAACGCCTGCCAGTATTTCGGCTGCGGATAGGCCGGATCGGGATTCAGCGGCATCCATACGACTTGAAGCGGCAGCCCGTTTTGCTGCGCATAGGCGACCACCCAATCCAGGGCGGCGAGGTTGTCCTTCATATCTGCAAGCGTCATCCAGTAATAATGCTCCTCGTACCGCTGTAAGTCCTTCTTCAACTGTTCCGCAGGTTCGTGGCCAAAATATAGCTCTTTGTCCATCCAGCGAGGCACGTACGTATGGAAATCGAGCTTGCCCGAACGGGCTCCCGTCCAAGCGTTGCGAAGCCATTCGCTGCCCGCATCCTGGAAATAGTCCCGGTAGTAGAACAGATAGGGACTATACCAAGGCCGGGACCAAGGAAAACGCGGGTCGGTCTGCATCTGATCCAGCATCGTGTGGACATCGATCCCGACCACCAGCCTCTGCTTGGGTTCATACAGCCCTCTCTGCAAAATTTCCTTCAGATCGGTCAATTTCCCGTACGACATCCCCATCTCCACAAGCGGCCGCTTCGCCTTGTCTTCCATATAGGCGCCCGTTACCGCCGAGTTTCCGAAGAAGACGGCGCCGGAGCGTTGCCATTGATGGTGAATAAGCGTCTTCGTAAAATCGTCTTTCTCGAACCGCTCGGAAACCGACATCGGATCGCGCCAGGCTACGAACGCATCGAGGAGCGCGAAGACAATGACGAGCAGCAGCACGAAGCTGTTTTTTCTCACATACGTCCATACCTTCATGACAATCACTCGTTATTTGGATTTATTGTGCCATGCGTGATACTGCTCGCGGAACGTTGCAGGCCAGCCCGCTTCATCCAAGCCGAATTGCGCCAGGAAGGCGAACACCCACCGCTCCAGGCCGAAGCCGATACAGCCGGTCGTGGCCGGCCGTTTGCCGGTCTTGATATCGAACGCCGTGCCGAAAGCGGTGCTGTGGAAGTTAACCGAGCTGCAGGCGATCGATTTGTTGATGGACGGAATGGTCAAGCGCATTTCATATTTCATTTCCTGATTGCGCTGGAACGAGGCCTTCACTTGAAAATCGTTCGTGAAGAACGGATCGTTGGCGTTCTCGATCAGACAGTCAATCTCCCATTCGATAGCCAACTGCTTGAGATGCTCTACCGCTTTCAGGCGGTTTTCACGGACGAATTCCGGCTTGCCGACGAGAATGATTTCCCGCATGCTGAAGTCGAGCAGCCGACCGAAATCGGTATGGTTTTTCGACTCGTAGCGGTGGCATTTGGCTACGGCGGTCGCGACAATACCGTCGCCCTCCAACGTCTCGCCTTGCAGCCCCTCGTAGCAGTGGTAGCAGGTGGAGGGGTTCATGGCAAAGCGCGGCTTCGGCATATTGCGATTCAGATCGAGCGGCGCGTCTTCTTTCCAGCCACCGGCGGCACGGATCGAATCGGAGAACGACTCGATGACGTCCAGATCGTCCCGCAGATGGCTCAGAAAATGCAAATGCTCCGGAAACGAAGTGAAATGGTTCGTTTTGTCCAACGTCGACAAATGAATGATGGCCGGATACGATTCTTCCTTGGCTCCGAACGCCTTGGCAATCCGCTGCACGAACGTATCGTCGAAGAAGCGCAGCAGGCTGGAGAACGGCTCGCGGAATATAAACAGCCCCGGGTCGAGTACTTTGATCGTTTTGGCTGCGACCAGGTCGGCGATAATATCGCCGCGATAAGGCATCCTGCCGCGATTTTCGAATAAGATATGCTCTTTAAAGCCAAAGTCGCCCTTGGAGAAACGCTCGATCAGCTTTTCTACGCCGGCCTGGATGCGATCGCTGCCGGCGGGGTCGCGATGGACGATCGTCAATGTCCCGTTATCCAAACGAACGTCGTCGATGTACTCGCTGACGAAGGCCGAAGCGTACTTCAATTGCCCGTGCTGATTCGGGTCAAGACGCTCGAGAGAAATGGTATAAAGGGTCGAATTATCGGTTTTCATGGTATTACCTCCCCGTCTTCGCCGCGATAAAGGTGGCGATCTCCGTGATCGTATTCAGCGAATAGAGCATCAAATCTTGATTCGTCACTTGAATGCCGTACGTTTTCTCGATATGGGCGATCAAAGCTGTAGCCCCGATCGAATCGATAAACCCGTAGTCGAACAAATGAACGTCGGTACCAAAATCATCGTCGTCGTTTTCGATCTCGTAACGTTCACGGATATGACGTTCGAGCTGCTCTATGATCTCATCCATGGCAAAGTCTCCTTTGGTCTGAAAAGGCTGAATTCCATTCTTGGAACCGCGGTCGGAACGGGTCAGGGTCATTGCCGCGACGCGAGGGCCAAAGCGTTAACGCGCCTCAGTCGCTAGGCATCGTGACGGTGATGCTTGTCTTATCTCCGAAATGGGTGACCGTGTACAGATTGCGGTCGGGGTCTTTCTCGATCTTCAAGTCGTCTCCGGCGATTTGGAGCGGCAGCGGGCCATACAGCTTGATCTGCTGCATACCCTCGGAATCAAGCTTTATGTTCCAGACGGAGCCGCTGTTCTCGATTCGGACCGGTACGTTGGAGCGGACGATATGGAAAGGCTCGTCGCCCCACTGGACGGAAACGCTCGTCAATCGGCGCAATCCGAGACCAATATACAGCTTGTCGCCGTTGTTCGTAAAGGCCGGAGAATCGGTAGCGAACGGATAGCCGTCGTATTTCTCCCCGGGCTCGAAGACGACGCCGGCGGTGTCGCGGTATTCCGCGGCCATGTCCGGCACGTCCCGCGTGTCCGCGGAGATGGATAGCGTCAGATGAAGACCGCGCCCGAGCTTCGTTTTCAATTTGTCGATTGCATATAACAGCCAAGGACGTTCCACGCGAATATCGCTTTTCATCGCGGAGAGGAACGAGCGGGCCATTTGCGGTTCCGACATGAAATTGTAGTCATACGACGTTCGCAGTTCGTCGAAGAAGCGAACAAACTCGGTCAGCATGGCCGTTTTGGCCGGATCGTCGTATTGGTACTCGATATGCTCGAAATAATCGATCGGCATATCCAAGGCGGCTTGCGATTTGTATAGATCCGCCGTCCCAGCCGTTTCTCCGGGTCTGAACAGAAAGCCGGGGGCATATAGCAGCATCGGCGATTTTAGCTTGTCGTCCTCCAGCAGGAAAGGGAAGCTCCATATAAAGTCTTGTCCCCACTGCGGCTCGGTCGGACTGTTGGACGGCTTGAACCCGAAATTGTACCAAATATCGGCCTCGTTCTCGTTGCGCAGCGTCTGCAGCCGGTCCATTTGGTTAATGCGCCACGTATGCTGGTTCGTCCCGGTTTTCGTCCACGGCAAGCCGAGCGCGGCGAACGTTTTGCGCTGCAGTTCCAGCTCCAGCTTCTCCTGCTCCGGGCTAAGGAAGCTATGCATGTAGACGTGCGGCACGATCTCCAGCTTGTTCGTCCGCGCGTAGTCGAGAAAAGCCTGGAGCTCTGGCTTGTGCGGGAAGGCCGGATCGTCCAGCGCTACCGGCTTGCTGTACTGGAGCTGTCCGACAATCAGATCCTCTTTGCCGTCATGGTTCAGATCGGCCCACAGCGGTACGGAATATTGACCGCCGACGAGCGCCTTGGTGCCCATCTGGTTGCTCGTCTGGCCGGCGATAGGGCCTTGCGGCACCCAAGTTCCGTCACGCTGCACATAAACGAGCAGGTCGCCTTCGCTATTGCCGATCGCGAGATCGGCTTTCCCGTCGCCATTCATGTCGCGCACCGCCGGAGCGGCGTATTTGGCGTCAATGGTAAATAGCGGTACGGCTGGGCCGAAGTGCAGTGGTTGGCCGGCAACACCGTAATAGGCCGTCACGTTCCCGTCCGCGTCCCCAACGACCAGGTCCGGTACGCCGTCCCCGTTAAGGTCGCCCAGGGCGGGAGCGGAGTTAGCGGCGGCGCGAATCGGTTTTCCGCCGGACAGCAGCGGGACGGGAGCCGCAAAGCCGCCCTTTGGCTGGCGAAGCAGCGCTACGATGGAGCCGTCGGCGCTGCCGACGATCAGATCGGTCAAGCCGTTGCCCCGCAAGCTTGCCGCTGTTACGGTAGCGTAGCCGTCGGTGCGGAATAGCTGCCCGTTGTCCAGTCGGAGCTTCTCGGGGGCCCCGAAGCCGTCCGGATAAGCGGAGCCTTCCGGCACCATTTGCGTCGTCAGCGTCGTCCCCGCGTTCGCGTAACGGTACACATAGCCGTCGGCGCTGCCGACAAGCAGATCGGGCTTACCGTCGCCGTTCAGGTCGGCCAGAGCGGGATAAGCGCGATAAGGCAGCTCCAGTCTCATACCGAGCTGGTTTTTACCCGGATACGCCGCCACGGTCAGCGGGGAGCCTTGGCTGGCCAGCAGCGTGCCGCTGGAATAGAACGAGTTCGGGAATTCCCCGACGAATCGAGGTTCGGCGTTCGTACCCGTATTCAAGTGGACGGTGACGCCCTCATACCAGTGATGCCAGTCGAACGACGAACGGACAAGTGAGAACGAAGGAAGCTGGTTGTACGTCTTGAGCAGCTCGGCCCAGGCGATTCCTTCCTTATGCTCGATGGCCGGCAGCGCCTCGAAATGGTTCTGGTAGGCCATCGCGGGCCGTCCGTATGGGCCTAGCACTTTTTTCAGGCTATAACCCAGCGTTTCCTTCGATACATAGGCCATATACTCGTTGCGAAGCAGATGATTGGCCGCAGCGAAAGCGAAATGAAAGTAAGGCTCCTGCGGAAGCCCTGTTTTAAAGTCGAAATAAAGCGACCGGCCGGGCGTCGCCAGCGCCTTGTCGTGCATCTCTGCCCGAGTCGGGAAGCCTTTGGCAGGATCCATCCCGCTTTGCAGATCGAAGCCGGTAATAAAGTAGCGGTTCGGCAAAAACGTGCTGGCGGCCATAACGGTTCCGCTCCCGTACCGATTTACCGTAAACAGCGCTTGGCCGTTCATCGCGACTACCGTTTCCGCGGTGGCAGGGACGATCGCTTGCCCCCAGTCGAAGCCCGGCATCGTGTCGTTCATATCGGTTATGTAGCCATGGGCGGTATAATTATCGGCAAATTGCTTGAAAACCTGCTGGATGCCCTGCACATTCCCGCGTACCGCCGGATAATCGAACTTGGGCTTGGCCATACTGGTGACCGGCACCAGCGCGGATGCGCCCAGCAGTGGCATCGGCAGGTCGGCGAGCAGATCGTTCTCGACGAACAGATGGCCGCCCTGTTTGACATAGGTTTCGAGCTTCGGAACGGCGTCCCGAAGAACAGCCGAATGCTTCAAGGAGACGTCGAGATAAATCGCGTCGTAGGAGGCCAGGTTTCGTCCGCTCAGCTTGTCCAGCGAAAATCGATTCATTTCGGCGTTGGCGACGAGCGATTGTTGAAAGTTCAGATAAGCCGCCTGGTCGTAAGCGTCTCCGTTGCTCGCATACAGCAGCCTTACCCGTTCCTGCCTGTGGCCGAAGACGAGCGCGAACACTGCGACGAGCAGAAGGGCGCCGGCGAACCAGGCCGCTTGTTTGCGCAATGACAAAGCGATCCCTCAAAACTTGTAGGATGGTCGTTCCGGTTCGAATGGTGTCGATTTGGTTAAAGGACTAGTGACATTATAGCATTTCGGATACGGCTTGTTAAACATTTGACGAATGGGCGGGGAGAAAGTTGCCGCTTATGCTCCACTTTTGTCGGACGGTCGGCTATAATTCGAGACAAGGAGTTCCACCAAGGAGGATGAAGGTCTCATGGAAAAGCATACGGTCGTTTGTTTGGGCGAGCTGTTGATTGATTTCGTGCCGGATGTAAACGGATTGCCGCTTTCGCAAGTCGAAGCGTTTCATAGAGCGGCGGGGGGAGCTCCCGCCAACGTAGCGGCGGCCGTGGCCAAGCTGGGCGGACGTTCGCGGTTTATCGGAAAAGTCGGCCGGGATCCGTTCGGGCGGTATTTGCACGAGGCGCTCCGGGAGGCCGGAGTGGAGCCGGCGCTGGTCGAGACGGACGAAGCGCGTACCGGCTTGGCGTTCGTTTCTTTAAAGGAAGACGGGGAGCGGGATTTTATCTTTTATCGCGAGCCTGGGGCGGATATGCTGCTTCGCAAGGAGGATGTGCGGGAGGAATGGCTGAGAGATACGGCCATTTTCCACTTCGGATCGCTGTCCCTGATTGTGGAGCCGAGCCGCAGCGCCACGCTGGACGCTGCCCGAAGGGCAAGAGCCCGCGGTGCCCTCGTCTCCTACGATCCGAACGTGCGTCTGCCGCTGTGGCCGAACGCAGAGACCGCCCGACGGATCATTCTCGACCAGCTGCCATTCGCCGATCTGGTGAAGGTGAGCGAGGAGGAGGTCGGATTTCTGTATGAAGGCGCGGATACGGAAGAAGGCGTGCGTCTGATGCTCAGCCTGGGACCGCGCTGCGTCATCGTCACCTTGGGCTCCGCTGGCTGCCGCGTATTTACGCGGACGATCGAGACGACGGTGTCCGGCGTGAAGGTCGAGGCTGTCGACACGACCGGGGCGGGAGACGGCTTCGTAGGCGGTCTGTTGTGGGGACTGGCGGAGGCCGGGGTGAAGGCGGCGGAGCTGGAGAAGGCGATGGAGGACCGGGCCTTTGCGGAGAGGACGCTGCGTCTTGCCAATGCCGTAGGCGCCTTGACCACGACCCGGCGGGGAGCGATTCCGGCACTGCCTGCGCTTTCCCAAGTTAACGAGAAGCTTGGCGAGGAGGGTTGAACGGATGGCAAACGTTTTTGTCATATCCGACCATCATTTCGGCCATAAATCGATTATCGATTTCGAATCGCGTCCTTTCGGCGACGCCGAGGAGATGACCGAGACGATGATCGACCGCTGGAACGCCGTCGTCGGGTCCGACGACAAAGTGTTTCATTTGGGCGACTTCTCCTTTTTGAACAAAGAGAAGACGCGGGGAATCGTGGATCGGCTGCATGGATACAAGACACTGATTATGGGCAACCACGACCGGGGGCGTTCCCGGACATGGTGGCTCGAAGCCGGTTTTGACGAGGTCAGCGAGCATCCGATCGTATACGCGGGCTTTTTCTTTCTCTCGCACGAGCCGATGTATATGAATAAGCATATGCCGTACGTGAACATTCACGGTCATATTCATGGCCAGAAATACGAAGGCAGCCACTATATCAACGTCAGCGTGGAGCATTGGGATTATACGCCCGTCTCGTTTGACGAAATCCGGCGGCTGGTCGTTCCGAACGAAGAGCAGTAACTGACCTAGGCTCCCGATCCGAGCGGCTCGGACACTGCCGAAAACAGCTCCCTGCTTCTTCCTCCGCAGGCGGGATGGCATGAACCTCTCCTTTTCTGGTAAACTGGTAGAATAGAGAGCGGTATTCGACCGTTTCACGCAAGACATTGGAGGAACGAGACATGCGCGAAGATATTCGCATCGAACATATTGAACTGCTGGCCCCTGCCGGCGATTGGGACTGCTTGAGGGCGGCCGTGGCCAATGGGGCCGACGCCGTCTTCTTCGGCGTGGACAAATTCAATGCCCGCGTGAGGGCAAAAAATTTTACGATGGACGAGCTCCCGGATGTAATGTCTTTCCTGCATCTGTACGGAGTGAAAGGCTTCGTGACATTCAATATTCTCGTGTTCGAGGAAGAATTGAACGATGCCAAAAAACTGATCGAAGCGTGCATCGATGCCGGGGTGGACGCCGTGATCGTGCAGGATCTCGGGCTTGTGAAGCTGATCCGCGATATATCGCCGGACTTCCCGATCCACGGCTCGACGCAGATGACGATCACTTCGCCGGAGGCCGTGGAGTTTACGAAGCCTTTCGATATTGAACGGGTAGTGCTCGGGCGGGAGAACAACCTGAAGCAGATCCGTCAGATCGGCGATCAAGCGAAGCTGCCGATGGAAGTGTTCGTGCACGGGGCGTTATGCGTGTCCTATTCCGGGCAATGCCTCACGTCGGAAATGTGGGGAGGCCGCTCGGCCAACCGCGGCGAATGCGCCCAGGCGTGCCGCTTGCCGTACGACCTGATGATCGATGGCGTGCAGAAGCCGATGGGCGATATCGCCTACCTGCTGTCCCCCAAAGATTTGGCGGCTCTGGAGCTTGTGCCGGAGCTGATCGAGGCGGGTGTCACGTCGTTTAAAATCGAGGGACGTCTGAAATCGCCGGAGTATGTGGCCAATGTGGTCGGCAAATACCGCAAGGCGATCGACAGCTATTTCGCCGGACGCGATCCGTTGCCGTCCAAGGAAGAGCTGCGCGAGCTGCAGCAGAGCTTTTCCCGGGGATTCACGTACGGTTTCCTCAAAGGGACGGACAATAAGCAACTGGTGGAAGGAACGTTTCCGAAAAGCCGTGGCGTCTATCTGGGCCGGGTCAAGCAGTTGCTTCGCGACGGGGTGCTGTGCGAGCTGGAGGCTCCGCTCAAGCGCGGAGACGGCATCGTGTTCGATGCCGGGGACCCGACCAAGCCGGAGGAGGGCGGGCGAGTCTACGACATTCGCCGTAAAGGCCAGAAGCTGGAGGGCGAAGCGGCTGGCGGCCTAATCGAGATCGTCCCGGGGAGGAACGACGTCGATCTGAAGAGGGTGCGCGTCGGCGACCGAATTTGGAAGACAAGCGATCCTCATCTGGACAAGCGTCTGCGTCAGACGTTCGAAACCGACAAGCCTTACCGCGTATTCCCGGTGCGCGTCGCTGTGAAAGGAAGGCTCGGCGAGCCGCTGCAGGCGGTATGGACGGACGAGCAGACGGGCCAGGAGGTAGAGGTGCGCTCGGAGCTGCATGCCGTGCAGGCGGAGAAGCGCCCGATGGACCGGACGTTGTTCGAGGAGCAATTCGGGCGGCTCGGCGGCACTTATTTTGCCCTGAGCGCTTTGGATTTGGATTTGGAGGGATCGCTGATCGTTCCGATGCGGGAGCTGAACCAGATGCGCCGTCAGGCGGTGGAGCTGCTGGCCGAAGCTAGGCAGAAGCCGCCACGCTACGTGAAGCGCGAGGTGGACGTATACGGCGACGCGCACCGGATAGTTCCGGCTGGATCGTTCGCCGCCGGCTCGGACGCTCCGTCTTTAGCTGCTACAGGCTCCGTGTCGACGGACGGGGCAGGTTTGAGGCAAGAGCCGCGGCTAATTGCGCTATGCCGCAATGTGGAGCAGGTGAAAGCGGTATTGACCACGGACGTAGAGTGGGTGTACGCCGATTTCGAATTCATTAAGCAGTTCCCTGCAGCGATCGAAGCGGTTCGTGCGGCTGGGCGGAAAATCGCGCTGGCGACGCCGCGCATTCATATGCCGAACGAAACCGGTTATTTCAAAAATATGCTGAACCTGCGTCCCGACGCCATGCTGATCCGCAATACGGGCGCGATGTATTATTTCATGAAGCACCGCGCGGAAAGCAAAGACGGCTATACGCCGGAGCTGATCGGGGATTTCTCGCTGAATGCGGTCAATCACAAGACGGTCGAGCTGTTCGCCGATGCCGGCTGCAGCCGCGTCACGCCGTCGTACGACCTGAACATTCAGCAGATGATCGACCTGCTTCGCCGTACCGACCCGTCGCAGGTGGAGATTGTGATCCACCAGCATTTGCCGATGTTCCATACCGAGCATTGCGTGTACTGCACGTTTTTGAGCGAAGGGACGAATTATACGAATTGCGGGCGGCCTTGCGAGGAACACCGGGTGTCGCTTCAGGACCGGATCGGCATGTCGCACCCGGTGCGGGTGGACGAAGGCTGCCGGAATACCGTATACAATGCCATCGAACAATCGGGTGCGGAATATTTGCCGCAGTTCCGGGAGCTGGGCGTGACCGCTTATCGCGTCGAGTTTTTGGAGGAGTCGCCGGAACAGGTTCGCGAGGTGCTCGATCTGTACGGACGGGCGCTGGCGGGGAAAATATCCGGAACGACCGTTTGGCGGTCGTTGAAGGCTACCAATCAGCTGGGTGTTACGCGCGGGCAACTGGTGAAATAAAAGAAAATGCGTGATAAGTCCACAAGAGAATCCCGGTTCATAGGGGTTCTCTTTTTTTATACGTCGGGAAAGCCGGTGGATGTAGCCGAATAAAAAACACTTTTCCACCGCTGTGTCAGTCCCGTCGACTAATCGACAAATGTGCGGTTCAGCTTGGCAAGCAGGTGAAGGAACTGATCGGACTCGTCAGGCGTCCATCCTTCGAACAGCTTGGCGAAGCGGGCCAGGCGCAGCTCCTTTGTTTTGCGCAGCTCCGCCGAACCGGACTCCGTAATCTCAAAAGAACTGGCCCGTCCGTCCGTCGGGTCGGGCAAACGGTGGATGTAAAGCTTGCTTTCCAGAGCGGCCGTCTGGCGGCTGATGGTGGAAATATCCAGCCGGAATTGCTCGGCCAGCGATTTGACTCCGGTCGGCCCGTGGACAGACAAATGATGAAGAAGCAAGTACGCCGACCTTTCCAGCGTTCCAAGCTTCTTATCCATTGCCACAGCCGTTGCCCTCCGACCGAATGTAGCCAGCTCCAGATCGAGCGCCTCCAGATCGTGCTTGTCCATTCGTTATCAACCTCCTGCTTTCCTTCTCTTATTCGTTAACTTTACCCGAAATCTCGCGGAAAGGGCAAGCCGTGACCCTACGGGGTTTTTGCGGAAATCCATTGACACTGCCGAATGAAGTTGTATAATACAAATAAATAATAATTGTACTATACAATTAGTTTTGGGCTCCCATGGATGTTAGCGGATGAAGGATAAAGCTTTTATTTTGGATAATTTGGAGGCTATCGATGATGTCAACCGTTTCGACAGACCCGCAGTATCAGGAAATCCGTCAGCGCTCCGGCACGTTCAGCCAGCCTTTGGCGGTTTGGGCCGTTGCGTTCGCTTGCGTTATCTCCTTTATGGGCATTGGGCTGGTCGACCCGATCTTGCCGGCTATCGCCAAGAAGATGGACGCTACGCCCAGTCAGGTCTCGCTATTATTTACCAGCTACAATCTCGTTACCGGCATCGCGATGCTGATTACTGGCTTCGTCTCAAGCCGATTGGGGACCAAGTGGACGCTGATCATGGGGATTTTGCTTATCGTTTTATTTTCCGCTCTTGCCGGCAATTCCGATACCATCAATGCAATCGTGGGACTTCGTGGGGGATGGGGCCTTGGCAATTCGCTGTTTTTGGCCACCGCCCTCTCGGCGATCGTCGGTTTATCCACGTCCGGAACGGCAAAGGCGATTATTTTCTATGAAGCCGCGCTGGGTCTAGGTATAGCGGTTGGTCCGCTGCTTGGCGGCGAACTCGGCTCGATTTCGTGGCGAGGTCCGTTTTTTGGAGTCAGCGTGCTGATGGGTATAGCGTTTCTTTTTCTGCTTGTGATTATGCCTAACGTGGCTAAGCCCAAGAAGCCAAGTCCGCTCAGCGCGCCGTTCAGAGCGCTTGCTTATCCGGGGTTGCTGACGCTCGGGTTGGCCGCTTTTTTGTACAACTTCGGTTTCTTTACTCTGATGGCTTACTCGCCTTATGTGATGGAGCTGAACGAGCGGGGGCTGGGTTATGTGTTTTTCGGCTGGGGACTGCTTCTCGCCGTTACTTCGGTGTTCGTGGCGCCAAAGCTGCAGAAGCGGTTGGGCACGGTCGCTTCGATCAGCATCGTGCTTACTTTGTTCGCCATCGTTCTGTTCGTTATGGGCGCGGGGGCGTACACCCCGACAGTCATTATTGCATGCGTAGTCGTTTCCGGCGTTTTTCTCGGTATTAACAACACGCTGATTACAACGGCGGTTATGGAATCGGCTCCGGTAGAACGCTCTGTCGCATCCGCCGCCTATAGCTTCGTCCGGTTCATGGGCGGAGCAATCTCGCCATGGCTTGCGGGCAAGTTGGCCGAGTGGTTCAGTCCGCGTATCCCGTTTTTCTTCGGAGCTTGCATGGTGTTACTTGGTGTTATTATCGTTCTGGCGCGGCGAAGACATTTGGCAAACATTGACGATGCAGTGTCGCATGGTTGAGGGGATCGGTGATGATTGTGAAGTGACGCTCGGGCTTGCATTTGCGAAGTATAGTTCTCTACCTATAGTTAACCAAGTATAAACCGTAGCGCCATATTCCCATTATAGGATAAAATTAGAAGAAGGCGTGATGGGAATTCGATAGAACTCATTTTCCTTACGCCTGATTCCTGAAATTTTGAGGCGGAGGGATTTTGATGAGCATCAGCCATTCCTTTCAAAAGCTTATTCTCGATCAAACGATTATGCATGGGCAGCTGCTGGCTGACCGGTTGTCCGAGTACGATGAGACAAAGACAGAGATCATCAGTTTATTTAAAATGTTGCAAGACCGACTACCTGAAGAACAGGTGGCGGTCTTATTCGCCTATGAAGAAAAAATCAATCATCTTCACAGTTTGGCCGAAGTTATATGTATAAACGAGGTTTAAAAAACGGAGTACTCTTCCGGGACATGCTTGCCGATCAGGTTTGACTGTCACAATTTGAAGGAGCTGATCGGGATGGACCCTATTATTGCCAAAACGGAAGAACGGCTCGAGTGGCTGAGCAGCGATGAAGAAACGATCCGTTTATACGAGGCGCGAGAACATTCGCTGATTGAGCGAAACAGTCTTATCGCCGAAGGAGAAGCAAGAGGAGAAGCAAAAGGAGAAGCAAAAGGAGAAGCAAGAGGAATAGCCAAGGCGGCCAGAGCTATGCTGATCGAGGGGATAGACATGACTGTCATAGCCAAAGTAACGGGTTTGTCTGTAGCGGAAATCGAGCGGCTGGCGGAGGAGAAAGAACATCTCTCGACCGATTCTTCGGGCACCTAATCCAATAATAACTATTCCGATAGGGTTTGCACAACCGGGCATTGTGTTGTATGATCCTTGTGTAACTGTGTTTTCATAACCGAATAATGTGGGAATAGGTGTGCCGGCGCTGCCGGTGCTTAAAAGGGAAGATCGGTGCAATACCGACGCGGTCCCGCCACTGTAACGGAGTAGTGTTTGACGAACAACGCCACTGATCGAATGATCGGGAAGGCCGTCAAACATGTCGATCCCGGAGCCAGGAGACCTGCCTGTTCTGACAGCACTGCTTTACCTACGGGAGATAGGGAGGTGTTAAAGATAGCGGCCATCATACGTACTAATGAGGGGGCATCTTTTACCTATGCGTTTTTCCGGGTAAAGGATGTCTTTTTTGATGTTTTCAAGCAATAAGCAGTCCGCGAGACAATAAGAGGAGGAACGGCTATGGGGACAACAACAATACGCAGCAGCTCGCTCGGGTATCCGAGAATCGGGGCCGACCGGGAATGGAAGAAGGCGCTTGAAGCATTTTGGGCGAGAAAGACGAGCGAGGTCGAACTGCTGGCCCAATTGGAAACGATCCGCTTGAATCATCTGCGCACGCAGCGCGACAAAGGCATCGATCTGGTGCCGGTAGGCGACTTCAGTTTGTACGATCATGTGCTTGATCTGGCGGTCCAACTGGGCGTCGTGCCGGAGCGCTTCGGGCATACGGGAGGACCGGTGCCGCTCTCCGTTTATTTCGCGATAGCTCGGGGCGTGCAAGGGGCGACCGCTTCCGAAATGACCAAATGGTTCAACACGAATTACCACTATATCGTGCCCGAGCTGGAAGGAGCGAAGCCCGCACTTCTGGAAAACCGTCCGCTGCAGGCGTACCGGGAAGCCAAAGAAAAGCTTTCGATCGAAGGGAAACCGGTCGTGCTCGGCTTGTACACATTCCTGAAGCTGTCCAAAGGCTACAAAGCCGAACAATTGGACGAACTGGTCGATCAATTTTTGCCGGCTTACCTGCAATTGATTCGCGAGCTGGATGAAGAGGGCGTACAGTGGGTGCAGATCGACGAGCCGATCCTGTCCGTATCGCTGCCAAAGGCCGAGATGAAGCGGGTTGCCCGTATCTATGAGGAAGTGCGTCGTGCTGCTCCGCGCGTGAAAATCTTGCTGCAAACGTATTTCGAGGGAGTCGAGCATTACGAGGAAACGGTCGCTTTGCCGGTGGACGGCATCGGACTCGATTTCGTGCACGGCTATGTGCGGAACAAGAAGCATTTGGAGCAGTTCGGCTTCCCGGCTGACAAAGTTCTCGGGGTCGGATTGATCGACGGCCGCAATATTTGGCGGAGCGATCTGGGCGCCAAGCTGGCGTTTGTGAACGAACTGGCAGCCCAAGTCCCGCTGGACCGGCAGATCCTCCAGCCTTCCTGCAGCCTGCTGCACGTACCGGTGACGACAAGCCGGGAGAAGGAGCTCGATCCGGTTCTGAAGCAAGCCCTCGCCTATGCAGACGAGAAGCTGGAAGAAATCGTCCTGCTCGTACGCGCGCTCCGCGAAGGAGAAGCGGCGGTTGCCGACGAGCTGCTCGTTTCCCGCGAAGCGCTTGAGGCGCTTGAGGCTCATCCGGGCCGCGTCAGCGCCGGCGTGCGCGCTTCCGTAGCCGCAGCCGACGGATCGGAGCCGGCGCGCAGCAAGCCGTTCGCCGAGCGGTACAGCGCTCAGCTGGCCCGCTGGAACTTGCCTGTGCTGCCTACGACGACAATCGGCAGCTTCCCGCAGACCGCTGACGTTCGCCAGGCGCGTCGCAAGTGGCGTTCCGCCGAATGGACCGAGGAGCAGTATGAAGCGTTCGTTCGCGAGCAGATCGGTTTGTGGATCGAGCGTCAGGAGCAGATCGGCCTGGACGTGCTCGTGCACGGGGAATTCGAGCGGACCGACATGGTCGAATTTTTCGGCGAGAAATTGAACGGGTTTGCGTTCACGGCTAACGGCTGGGTACAATCGTACGGCTCCCGATGCGTCAAACCGCCGGTAATCTACGGCGATGTGGAGCATGTGAAGGCGATGACGGTAGCGGAGACGGCTTATGCCCAATCGCTGACGTCCCAGCCGGTCAAAGGCATGCTGACCGGACCGATTACGATTTTGAACTGGTCGTTCGTCCGGGACGATCTGTCCCGCGAGCAAGTGGCCAACCAGATCGCGCTGGCGCTGCGCGAGGAAGTCGAGCTGCTGGAGAAGGCCGGCATCGGCATGATTCAGGTCGACGAACCGGCTTTGCGCGAAGGGTTGCCGCTGAAAGACGAAGACGGACCGGGTTACCTGGAATGGGCGGTACGGGCGTTTAAGCTCGCGACCTCTTCCGTCGGCGAGTCCACGCAAATTCATACGCATATGTGCTATTGCGAATTCCACGATATGATCGATTCGATCCGCGCCCTGGATGCCGACGTGATCTCGATCGAGACGTCTCGCAGCCACGGGGAAATGATTCCGGCGCTGGAGCGCGAGCCTTACGAGCTCGGCATCGGTCTCGGCGTCTACGATATTCATAGCCCGCGCGTTCCCCCGGTTCCGGAGATGGTGTCGATTATCGACAGTGCGTTGGAAGTACTCGATCCGGCGCTGTTCTGGGTCAATCCGGACTGCGGATTGAAGACAAGAGGCGTGGACGAGACGGTCGCTTCGCTGACCAACATGGTCGAGGCGGCAAAGGTCGTCAGAACACGCATCGCGGCAGGCGGCGGCCAACCGGCATAAGCTGATCTAAGCGGTTGACAAGCCATAGGAAAGGACTCCATAATGAATGGGGTCCTTTTTTTTCCAAAGGATTTTCATTGTCACAATTTAGACACAAAATTTTAAGCCAATTTTCAGATTTGTTTAAGGTTTGCTTATTGTTAGGGAAGTAGTATTGTTTTTGGTTAAGCTCGATATTGAGAACGTTTGCAACAAGTTTGTTAAGGTTGCCGCCACTGATGAGGAGGGAGTCAAGGTGCTCGAAGTAAAGCAGGTCAGCAAGCTGTACGAGAATCAGAGAGGGGTCCAGAACATCGACTTTTCGATGAGCCGCGGCGAGATCGTCGGGTTTCTGGGACCGAACGGCGCTGGCAAAACGACCACCATGCGCATGATCACGGGGTACTTAAATCCGACCAAAGGCTCGATTGCCATTGACGGCTTGTCGATGTCCGACCATCCCCGCAAGGCGCGCCGGAAGATTGGCTATTTGCCGGAGACGCCGCCGCTCTACCCGGAGATGACCATCACGTCTTACTTGAAATTCGTTGCCAATCTGCGCGACGTGCCTGTCCGCGAGCAGAAGATGCGCATCGGGGAAGTCATCGAGAAGCTGGGACTGCAAGGCCGGGAGAAGCAGGTCATCCGCAATTTGTCCAAAGGCTACAGGCAACGGCTCGGTTTGGCACAGGCGATCCTGCACAAGCCCGATCTGCTCATTATGGACGAGCCGACCTCCGGTCTCGATCCGAAGCAGATTATTGAAATTCGCCAACTGATTCATGGGTTGGGCGAAAATCATACGGTACTGCTCAGTACGCATATTTTGCCCGAGGTCAACGCAATCTGCAACCGGGTGCTGATCATCAACCAGGGGCGCATCGTGCTGGACGAACACCCGGAGCAGATCGGCGGGGCAATGGGCGAGTCGTTCCAGGTCCGGCTGGAAGTCAAGGGTCCGAAGGAAGACGTATTGCGCGAGCTGGGCGGTTTGTCCGACGTCGGCAGCGTCAAGGAAGTGGAGCGCGATCAGGCGATCGAATCGGACACGGTGCTGCTGCAAGTCGTAGCCAAAGACCGCAACGATATACGGGAAGCTTTGTTTTACCGCATGGCCGAGCGCGGCTATCCGATATTGGAAATGAAGAGAGAAAGCCTCAGTCTGGAAGATATATTCCTGAAGCTGACGACGGACGAGAAAGTTCCCGACTCTCAGGAAGAAGAGCCGGAGGTCGAAGCCCATGCGTAGAGCATTTGCGATATGCAGCAAAGAGCTGCAGCTCTATTTTTATTCGCCCACCGCTTATGTGGCGTTTGCGTTTTATGTGCTCCTTTCCAGCATCATGTTCTATCTGAACTTCGTGCTGACGAGCACAAGCATTGTGGATGCGCGTCTGGTGGTCGGCAATACGACGTTTATCTACCTGTTCATTATTCCGCTGCTCACGATGCGGCTAGTGTCCGATGAATTCCGCCAGGGCACGGACGAGATGCTGCTGACGTCGCCGGCGAGCATTACGGAGATTGTCATGGGCAAATATTTCGCCGCTTTGACGCTTCAGTTGCTGCTGGTCATCTGCAGCCTGATCTATCCGTGGATCATGTCCGGCTTTGGCGATCTGGACCAGACGGTGCTGTGGCTGTCGTACTTGAGCATGTTCCTGCTCGGAGCCTCGATGATGGCGATCGGGTTGTTCGCCTCCACCTTGTCCAGCAACCAGATGGTCGCGGGTATTGCCGGGTTCGTTATTTTGCTGCTGCTGTGGATTATCGACTGGGCCGGAGAAGGCTTCGGCGGCAAGCTGAAGGATTGGGTCAACCAATTCTCGCTGACGCAGCGCCAGGTGAACCTGCAGAAGGGCATCCTGCATCTGGGGGACATCATGTTCTACGTGCTGCTTGTTGCCGTGTTCCTGGTCCTGAGCATTCAAGCGCTTGAACGAAAACGGTGGAGATAGGGGGAAGAGACGTGAACAAGTGGATAAGAGGAACGAACGCGACGATCATTTCCATCGCCGTGATCGGGATATTTATTATCGTTACGCTCTTCCTGAACTCGATGAAGGGCATTCAATGGGATTTGAGCGCTAACAAGAAATATTCGTTGTCCGAGCAGACGATTTCCGTGCTGAAGAAGCTCGACAAGGATATCAAAATTACGATGTTCACCGGCGGCGGCTCGACCGACGAAGGGATCATGTACCGGGACGTGCGGGATTTGCTGAACGAGTACAAGAAGCGTTCCGGCAAAATTACGTTCGAGGAAATCGATCCGAATCGCGACCCTGCGAAGGCGCAGGAGTACAAGATTGATCAGGCCGGCACGATTATCTTCGAGATGGGCGACAAGCAGAAGAAAGTATACAGCTATGAGCTGTTTATGGCCGGACAGTCGCAGGGAGCCTACTCCTTCATGGGCGAAAGCAAATTTACGCAATCGATCATGGGACTCATCTCCGACGTGAAGCATCCGATTTATTTCCTGACCGGCCATAACGAATTGCCGGCTGCGCAAATCTCGATGTTCCGCACGTATCTGGAAGGCGAGAATTACTCGATTACCGACCTGAACCTGTACAAAGAAGGCAAAGTTCCGGATGACGCCGAGGCGATCTTCATCCTGGGCCCGCAGACCGATCTGGATCCCAAGGAAACCGCTTTGCTGAAAGAATACGTACAAGGCAAAGGCAAGCTGTTCATCTCGCTTGGCTATTCCAAAGAATTGCAAAACACGAAAAACCTCGACGAACTGCTGACGGCCGTAAACGTCAAGAACGAGAAGGCTGTCGTCGTGGAAACGGGCCGGACCCTTTACAACAATCCGTTGACAATCGTGCCTAACATTCAATTTCACACCATCACGAACGATTTGGCCGATCAAAATCGGGTCGTCGTGCTGCCGGTCGCCATCGCGTTCTCGACCGATTCGGGCAATGCGAACTGGAAAGCCAACTCCTTGCTCAAATCGTCCGATAAGGCTTACGGCGAGACGGATATGAACCAGCTTACGTCCAATGCCTCCAAGCAGGATGCCGCCGATTTGAAAGGGCCGCTGGATATGGCTTACGCCGTTATGGACAAGGATAACAAGCCGAAGGCCGTCGTGATCGGCAATGCCCAGTTCCTCCAGAACCAGATCATTACCGAGCAAGGCAACCGCGATTTTGCCTTGAATAGCGTGAACTGGATGCAGGAACAAACCGAGCAGGTGACCATTCGTCCCCGCGAGGAGGCGGCCTTGCAGCAAGCGTTTATTATGCCGAACAAGGCCAACATGATATTCTATGGTACGGTCGTCATATTCCCGCTGGCGATATTGGCGCTGGGCGGAGCCATCTGGTGGAGGAGGAGAAAAGGATGAAACGGTTCATTCCAACGATCATTCTCGTCGTGGTATGCATCGGAGCGTTCTGGTATGCCTCCAGCCAATCGTTTTTCAAGAAAGAAGACGATGCTGCCAAGCCGAAGCCGCTCGTAGCCGTCAAGCAAACCGACATCACGGGTATCCAGATCAAGCAAGGCGGGGTCGAATTGCAGAAAAAAGACGGCAAATGGACGATGTCCAAGCCGGCCGCCTATCCGACCAATGCATACTCGGGCGACAGCTGGGCGGGGGCGTTCATAGCCTTGACCCAGGACGATGAGATCGAAGCGAATGCCTCCGATTTGTCCAAATACGGCTTGTCGGCTCCGGAGCAGGAGTTTGCCGTCACGTTGGCGGACGGGTCCGTGAAAACCGTACAGATCGGCGCGTCGCTGCCGATTGCGGGCCATCGTTACGCGAAGCTCAAAGAAGCTCCGAGCGTTTACCGGGTGCCGGAAGATCAGATCACCGCGCTGCAAAAAGACGTGGCGGAATTCGTGGACAAAAGTCCGTTCCAAATGACGTACAATGAAGTGTCCAACATTCAGATGGATTGGAAGGGCGCCTCCAAGACGCTGCAAAAGGTCGATGTCGCCAAAACGTCCACAGAGTCGGCCTGGAAGCTGGGCGATAAGGAGCTGAAGGGCAGCGACGTCGAGCCGATTCTCGACAAAATGCTGCTGATGAACTCCGACGAGATGTTGAAAGCCGCTTCCGAGGTGAAGCTGGACGGGCCGGAAATGAAGCTGGCGCTTAAGTCGAGCAAGGACGGCAAGGAGACAGCCTCCGTGTACGTCGGCAAAATCGACGGCGAGCAAATCTGGCTGGCGCAGCAGGGCGGGATGTGGGCTTACTCCATTCCGGTAGCGACCATCCAGGAGTTATTCGACAAAATCAAGGTACCGGAAGCTGCGGCGCAGTAACAAGGGGAACGCGGATAAAACGAAAAGAGCAGGGAAGCCGATGCGGCCTCTCTGCTCTTTCGTTTGGTATGTTTCCGTGCCATGCGTTGGTTGTGCGGCTTAGACATGCCCGGTTTTCAAAAAGCGGTCGAGGAACCTATACGCCATGCTGCGGATGTCCGGGGGGAAGTCATGCTCCCGAACGGTCATTACCGACTGGAAGCAATCGTCCGCATCGAGAAACCGGTACAGTCCGTACAGCTCCTCCATGCACTCGCCGATCGCCTTCCAGTGCGGAAAGATCGTATCGCTTTGACCAAAATAATGAAACGACGGTATTGGAGCGGCGAGGGCGGCGATTTCGTGAAATTCGAAAGGAACCTCGTACCGGCTTAAATAGTCCGTGATTGCAGGCAAATGCGTGTACCAGTCGCGCTCGCCCCAATGCGTCGGCCGATGGTCTCCGTAGAACGGGCTAAAGCCGCAGCTGCTGACGACGGCTTGAATCCGGTCGTCAAGTCCGGCCAGGAAGTAGGCGTTGTAGCCTCCGAACGAATGACCGATTACGCCGATTTTGTCTGCGGCGACGCCGTCGAGCGAGCAGAGCAGATCGATCCCGTACTGATGGTCGACCGCATTTTTGCCCACTGTGGACCAGGTCGGGTGCCGTTCGTAGAACGGATCGCTGTGAAAGCCGGGAAGCCCTTCGTAGATACGCTCTCCGGCCGTCAATGCGTCTGGGGCGAGGACGATATAGCCCTGCGAGACCAACTCCAGTCCGTAGCGTCTGTTGTCCCGGCCGGTCGACAAGGAGACGTTAGCTTTGCCCGATTCGTGCGTCGGGTGAAGGGCCAGCACCGCCGGGCGGCGGCCCGCTTCGTCCTGTCCCGCTACGGTATCGTCCGGTACGAGCAAGTAGGCCGGGACCGTGTCCCCATATGCCGTGCTGTACGCGAGATGAATCCGCATATGGTCGCGTTCCTTCTCTTCGCTCCACACATTCCAGGAGACGGGGGCGCGCTCAGGCACCCCGCCTATCACCTCCAGCCATTGCCGCCGAATCCCGCTGCGTTTGACCTTCCAGTCCTCGACGTTCTTCACCCCCTCCAGCAACCGGGGCAAGCCTCTCTGATTCAGTTCGTACAAGTTGTAGCTCATGGCTGCCAGTCTCCTCTATCCGTGTGTACTGCTTCTTTCCTTGCGTTTCCGCGGGGGCGGCAGCATGCCCTGCTTACCGGGCAGCAGTCCCGCGGCTATTCGTTCGTCGGGTACATCGTGACGTAATCGAGGGTGTAGATGCCCGTAAATCGGGACGCCCGGAACCGGAAATGATCGATGTTCACGAGCGAGGCGCTGCTGTCGTAGAACGGAATGCCGTCCACCCGATATACGCCGCTTTGTTTATCCAGCATTCCCGGAGGATCGACATAACCGGCATACGATTGGAATGCGTCGGCTTGCATCGTGATTCCGTACGTTCGCGTCGTGAAATCGATGTCGAAGCGGACGGTCATCCATTCATCCGGCGGTTGGATATACCCGCTCGCCGACGGGAACTTGATCGACTTGGTGAAGCCGTTGACGATTTGCTGGTAGCCGAACGTGCCGTCGGAGAAGCCGATGAATTGCGCGGCGATTTTGCCGTTCCCGATAATATCGATCTGATAATTGCCTACGTTGTGCTGAAGCCGGGAAAACCGGGTCTTCGTCTCCACCGTCACTTTGCCGTTCATGTGCGCATGCTGCCTCAGGACGACCGGGGACGTTGCATATTCGTTGGAAGGCGAATAATAGTTGTCCGTCAGCTTCATGCCGTTGCCGCCCTCTTGCAAGGGCGCGATCGTGACAAGCGTTCCGTCGCTGCGGGTATACGTCCAGCCTCCTCCGTCCGCGGCTTCTCCGACCGGCCACTCGTCGAACGAATCGTAGAAGGAGGCGCTCGTTGCGGGCAAGGTCACCGTCAGGGATGGGCCGTCCGCAGACGTATTGCCTGCCGCATCGCGGGCCTCTACCTTGAACGTATACGTCATGCCCGGCAAGAGCGCGGTCGCATCGTAGGTCGTCTTGGTAACGGTCGCGGGCTGCGCTGCCGAGGCGTCGCTTCGGTACACCGAGTAGGAGACCACGCTTCCCGAATCATCGTTCGCCGCATCCCATTCGAGCCTTACGGCATTCGGGAACAGGCGAACCGCGCGCAGAGAGGCGGAGGAGCCCCAAGTCGGGGCGGTCGTATCGTCCAGCGTCACGGTAATCGGGTTCGTCATGGGGGAGCGGTTGTCGCTCGTATCGACGGCTCTCACCGCGAACGTATACGTTTGGCCCGCGTTCAACCCCGTAAGGGTCGCGGTATGCGTCCCTGCCGGTACAGTCTGTTGCTCGACGCCATTTACGCTAATGACGTATTCCTTGACCGCTACATTATCGTCGGACGCGTTCCAGGCGAGCGTGACGGACTGGTCCGTTTTGGAGACAAGCCGGAAATCGCCCGGTGTCGTCGGCACCTGCTCGTCGTCCTTGACCTCGATCAGCGCCAGCCAGTCCAGATTCATCCCTCCGCGTCCGTGCCACATCGTTAGCTCGACCGGGCCTGCGGGCAACGCCTTCCCGGTCTTGATGCGCAGCCCGCGCCAATGCTCCGGAACCGTTCCGAAGTCAGCCGTAGTCGGCGCCTCGAAATAGTAGGTTTCGTCTCCGAGCATGGCGTAACGCGCCGTCTGCGTGCCTGCCGGCAAGTCCCAGCCGGCTACATATTTGAGCGCAAGGTCGTACGTTCCGGCTTTCGGAACCGTGAAATTCCATTTGACCCATTGCCCGGTCTGATCCCAGTCGCCCATGCCCATGCCGCCGGACAAAAAGGGACGGTTCGTGTAGCGGCTCGGCGTTTTGCCGCCCGAACCGGCAAAGGCTTCCGCTTCCTGCCAAAGCATGGACAGGCTGGCCCGCTTCTCATCGGGGTTTGGCCATAGCAACGTGTCCGAGGCGGTGCCCGCGCCGATCCGCTTCAGCTTCAGCGTCCCAGGGGTGCCGCGAACGATGACCGAAGCGTTGGCATCGAGGAACACGCTTTTGCGGAAGCCATACTTCTCGAAGGTCAATCCGTCCGGGGCCGACACGATGTCGTAGAAGCCCGCGTCGTTATACAGCTTGCCCCAAGCGACGCTGACACCGTCGATGTCGCTGTACGCTTGCAGGGTGACCGAGCTTGCCGCGCCGTCGGTCTCGATCGGCAGTACGACCGGTGCGATCGGCTGCGGGGAGGGCGCATCGTTCAGCTTGAACGCACGGTATCCTTTCTCCAGCCGGAGCGAGAGCGTGCCGCCCGCCGTCTGCCAATGTACGCCGCGCAGCCGGACGTTTTCCTCCGCGGCTCCGCCTTGAGGAATATCGAGGCCGCTATCGCTGTCCCGCACCCTGGTCACGGACGGGGCATTCAACTCGACCTGTACGGGCGAAGGAGAGGAGACGGACAATACGTTATCGCCGTAGGCGATCGTAGCCGGTTTATCGCTGTCGATGATCGTGACGCCGTTCCGGACGGCCTTCGTCCCGTCGACCAGCAGCACCGCGTTTCCTTTGACCGCCAACGCCGCTCCGTCGAAGCGAACGCTTCCGGCGTCGATTTCCCCGCTGTCCGTCATCCGAACGTATACGACGGTCCCGTCCTGGAAGGTCAGCTTCATATAGTTGCCGTAGGTTTCGCTTTGCACGCTGTGCGGGGCGTCGTCCCGTCTATAGGCATCCAGCGTGGCGACGAAGGTTGCGGCACTCGTTCTGTTCGTGATGAATGCGGCGTGCAGCTGCTGCTCATCGGCATACGCGCCTGTCGGCTTGACCTCGGTGCCGTTCATGCTCAAATAGTTTGTTTCCAGCGTCGTCCGCAGCTGCTGCGGGGAGTGGAGGTCGACCTGAAGCGCCGCGTTGCCCTTCACGATGGTCGCTCCGGACGAATCCGCCTTCAGCTCCAGATGATCCTTCGCATGCAGGTGCCACTCGAATTCGGAGCCGCCAGGCTGATTCGTCTTCAGCTTGTCGATGACGACGAACGTCGAAGGACGCACATACAAAATGTGCCGCTGCGCCTGTGACAGCGCGCCCATGTAAGCGGCCGACGCGTCTCCGCTCGCCGCATCGAATGCGGGATGCGTCGCAAAGCCGAAAATCCGGCCGTCGGCATCGATATTGTCGATCGGCTGTCCCCGCTTGCCGTCGTACGTGATGGCATTGGAGGAGAACGTTTGCTTGCCGTATTGGAGATCGTGGACGCTTCCGTAGAAGTCGTAAAACCCGCCCTCGATCGCCAGCGACTCGCCGAAAGCGTTCACGATAAAGCTATTCTGATCGGCATGGCTGTGATTGAAGCTTCCGTACGGACTCGATTTGAAATACATGGATACGCGATCCGGATCGTACAGCTCCGAATGCATGGCGACCAGCCCGATATCCTTGAACCATCGCGTTTTCGGCAAATCGGCCGGAGGCCGCGAGTCGAGTCCGGGGTCTCCGTAGAAATAATTGTTCAATTCCGGCCGAGGTGCCGCTCCGATGGCTTGTGCTCCCCATTTCAGCCGCGGATCGCCGTTGACCTGGGACAACCGGTTCAGCATGCTGACGCTCGTCGGCCCGGGGGCATACTCGCTGTCGTCTCCGAAAATACCCTTCGGGCTGCCATGCGGGAAAGCATACAGCGGGTAGAGCCCTTCGTTGCGGGAATAGGCTTTATCGTACAGATTGAAACCGCTGGAGCTCAGCAGAACGTCCATAAACTCCTTGCCGAACATGGACGACCATTGCCAATAGCCGGTGCCCTGCGACCAGCCGCCGTCCTCGCCGCCCCACGGAGGCATGATATTGATATAAGCCGGTACCGTCCGTTTATACCAGTCCTCGGCCTCCGGAATGTCGTGAAGCATGGCGGTGGCGATAATGCCGATATACCCGAACGCCGTCCAGCCGTGAGAGTTGTACGGATATTTTTGAATCGGGTAGGCCAGCACAATATCGTGCATCATGGTTTCCGTACGCGTCTGGATCATATTCCGCACCTGCTGCTTCTCGCTCTCGGACAATAGATCGTACAGCCAGTCGTACGCCATGGCGGAACAATAGGTGATGTAGCGATGCGCCTGATCGTGTACCGCATAGCCGGTCGCCCCGTTCGGATTCCAGGACGCGAGGCCGAGCAGACGGGCTTTGGCGTTTTGGCCGATTTCCGCCGAGCCGCTGATGAGATAGACGAAGGCTGCATCGAGCATCCGGTTGACCGCCGCATTGGACGCGGTCAACAGTACCTGCTGGGCTTTCACGTAGGCTGGGTCGTTCTTCGGATACGTCGGCGGGTAAGCGAACGTCGGCTCTGCCGGCAGAGGGCTGTTCAGATTGGCTGTCACAGACGTCAGCTTGGACTGATATACCGTTTGGCCGACGGTTTGGGACAGCGCCCGGAAGTCGGCCAGCGTATCCTGAGTGGCCCATACGCGAGGATGCGACACCGGGATGTTCGCCATGATGGAATCGATCGGCGGAACGGGGAAAGGCACGTATTGCGGATCGATGCGGAAGGAGCGGACATCGCTCCAGGCCGACCAGTCCGTATTCGGCGTATGGAATCGAACGCGCCAGTACCAGGTTCCCGCTTCGAACACGTGCGGGAAATTGTACACATTCATCGCCAGCGCTTGCTGCTCGTAAACGACCTGCGTCACCGCCGAATCGCCGCTGACCTGCAGATGGTACGAGTCCGCATCAGCGACAAACGGCCAGCTGAAGTCGGGCGGATTTTGCGTCGTGGCCAGCGTATCCGCTGGCCGAAACGGCATATTCAGCCCGTTCAGGACGGAGGGCGGCCATCCGGCATCCGCCGCTTGGACAACCGAATTATAGGACATCGTATTCACCAGCCCGAAGAGGAGCGCGAACGACAAGATCGCGCTCCAGCGTTGGATGAGCTTGCTTCCGACGATCATAGGGACCTCTCCTTGGATTCATAGTGAGGAGTAATGTCATCGCTGTCGGACTCCTTTCTCGGTGCGCACGTGCGGCATCACTTGGTTTTGCTCTTTTCCTTCTCCACTTCCTTGCGCAGCATTTCGTCCACTTTTCTGAGAGCCGTATTGACGTCATCCTTGCCCTGGGCCGTGTTCAAAAACGCTTCCCGCATGAGCGCATCGGCGGTATTCGTCTCGATCACGGTCATGCCTTTGTTGCGCGACGGGCGCAGCGGGGCAAACTCGTAGTAGCGGACGGCGTTCATGTTCTTGCCTTTGTAGACGGCGCTGTCTTGGCCGAGAACGTCCAGAAACTCCTTCTTGGCTAACGTCGGCAAAAAGCCGTTGCGGGAATCCCGCATCTGCGCTTCGTCGCTGAGCATCTCCATAATGACCCGGAACGCTTCCTCCTTATGCTTGCTTTGCTTCGTAATCATGAGGTAGCCGGGCGGGAAGATGCCGATTTTTTTGGGCGCGCCGTCGATGATCGGGGTCGATACCATATCCCAGTTTTTGAGCATGCTCAAATCGAGGTATGGGGAGTAAATATCGGCGTGAATCGCGACCGTTCCTTTCTGGAACATGGCGCCCTCTTCGGTCAGATTCGGGCGGATGGCATTGTTCGGAATTTGATAAAAGCGCATGTAGTTGTTCAAGATGCGCTGCCACGTATCGAAATGCGACAGCTCATCCTTGGCGGGATCCAGCGTAGAGAGCGAGTACTCGTTGTAGGTGAGGAAGGTGGAGACGTTGGCGCTGAAGCCGCGATATTCGACGCCGGCTTCGGTTCGGGTCATGCTCCGGGCAACGTCATAGATTTGATCCCAGTTCATGCCGTCCCGCAAGTAAGGCTGGCCGAATTTGTCGAACAAGTCTTTGTTGTAGTACAGCACTCTTGAAAAGAACGGCGATACGGGCAGTCCGTACAGCTCGCCGTTTTGCGAGGTGAGGTCCATGAAGCCTTTTACGAAGATCGGATTGAAACGGCTCAGATCGTAATTGTTGGCCCGCACCAGCTCGTTCATGTCGTAACCGAGTCCCAGGTTCAAGTAGTTCGTATGCACGGTGCTGGAAATAACGCGAACAATGTCGGGTACCGTTCCTTGTGCGATCGTCTCCTGCAGCGTTTGCGGGCCGGACGCCGGGAGCCAGACGAACGTGATGTGAGGGAACTTTTTTTGAAGAATGTCCTTGAAGCGGGTGTTGAATTCCTGCTCGGTAACGCCGTAAAAGTGCAGTTTCAATTCGATCGTCTCCGGCGGCTTTTCCGCCTTGGGGCCGGCGTCCCCGCCCGGGGCGGCCGGATTCGGGGCCGTGCTTCCGCCGCTGCACGCAGAGAGAAGCGCGACCAGCGACAGGCCGAGTAGTCGATGGGTCCATTTGTGAACTGTGCTCAAGCGGATCGACCTTCCTTTTCATAGTCATCTGGATTATGAGCGGGTACTGCCAATTACAACAACAATGTAAAGCGCTTACATTTTGTACCCTCCTTTACAGTGCAGATAAAGGTTACATGCGGATGGTATTCATTGCGGGTAAGAGTCTTGTTGTAAAATTGATATGCAACTGATACTTAATGAGAACAATTAGAATATATTTTAAAAATCAGATACTGTCAATATTAAAATTTAGTCCCGTTTTTTCGTTAATAATGTGGTTTTTTATAAGGGTATTCTTATATGCTGATACTTATCTGATTTGTAATGACGAAAAGTTTGTTTCGATGCCAATTACAAACGTTTGACAAGACGGATACGATCCACTAAGATCAAAGCAAATCACTTATAAAGGTTGATACTGATATGGAGCGCCGGCCCAGCCGCAAAACGTTTCGTCCCCGGCTGGACGAAATGGTTTCCTCGATCCGCAACAATATCATTACGGGCAATTTGGAGCCCGGGCAATATTTATCTTCCGAAAAGCAGCTGGCCGAGCAATATGGACTGAGCGTGCAGTCCGTTCGCAAAGGGCTGGAGCTGCTTGTGGGCGAAGGGCTGATCGTCAAAATTCCGAAGGTCGGGAGCCAGGTGGTGGACCCGGCCGAGAAGGGGGCCGTGACGATCCGATTCGGCTATACGTCTACGATCCCCGACGATGCGGACATCCACAGCTTGATTGCTTTGTTCCACCGGGAGCATCCGACGATCCGGGTCCAGGCTGTGCCGCTTGGCGAAATCGGCCACGACCAGTTCAAGTCGTATCTCGACCTCGGCATGCTCGACGTCATGACAATGAACTACGACAGCTTCTGTCAATTCCGCGAGAACGGCTGTCTGGACGACCTGGACGGCTTCGCGCGCAAAGAGGAGCTGTATCCGTTTTTGAATGACGCTTTTACGCAGGACGGTACGCTTAGGGTGCAGCCCTTCGTGTTTTCGCCTATGATCCTGTGCTACAACCGCAGTCATTTTGCGCAGAAGGGGCTGCAGGAGCCGAATAGCGGCTGGAGCTGGCAGCGGCTGTTCGAATGCGCGGAATCGCTCCGCATTCCGAACGAGCGGCTCGGGTTTCACTGCTATTTTTCTACGTCGAATCGGGCGAGTGTTTTGTTGATGCAGAGGGGTCATGCGTTCGAGCGTGGAGAAGACGGGCGCATTCGGCTGGAAGGCACTCGCATGATGGATGCGCTCCGCTATAGCCGGGACATCTACGAGCATATCCCTTCGCTGCCGAACAGCTTGATGGACTGGGATGCGCCCAAGATGGAGATGTTCCGTCAAGGGAAGCTGTCCATTGTGATGACCAGTTATTTCGTGCTCAATCATTTGCGCGATGCCGAGCTGGACTACGACATAGCGCCCGTCCCTCACTTCGGGGAGGCGCTGACGGTACTGCTTATGATCGGTTTGGCGGTCCATCGTCATTCCAAGCATAAAGAAGCGGCGCACAAACTGGTCGAATTCATGACTTCCGCCAAGACGCAGCTGTTCATTCGGCAGCAAACGTGCAGCCTTCCTGCCCGCATTACGGCCGCAGAATGGTCGGGGCCGGAAGCGACGGCGATCAATCGCCCTTCGCGTTTTTCCTTGTTCCGCGAAATTATTCCGAGCTATCGGCTGTTTACGGACCTGAACATCGGGGAAGGGGAGTATCGGAAATTGTTTTACGAGCTTCAACTGTACTGGGCGGGGCTGTTGGACGAGGAGACGTTTCGTTCGCGCGTGGAGGCGATCGCGCCGGCGGCTGTGCCCGTGTCCTAGCGTGCGGGGAGGGGCGAGAGCATTCGCCCTTTTCTTACTCGCGTGCGGGAGCAGGGGTATTGTAGCCGCGCTCCTTGAACGGCTGAAGCCGATCGAGCCACTGGTCCTCCAGCTTCTTCAATTCCTTCTTCGTGTCGAAATACGCGCTGTCCTTTTTCTTCAGAACCTCCAAAACCTCGAACGTAAAGGCGTCTCCGCCGTATTGCGTCCATTCTAGTTGCAAAGCGCGGTTCGGGTGACTGCCGAGACCGAGCATCATTCGCATCCTGTTCATCGATTTGAAGTTGTTGGTGCTCGCGACAAATAGTTTTCCGTTCCGGGTATTCTCGATTTTGTATATACCGGCCTCCGTCTTGAGTTCCTTGTATTGTTCGACCAGCTCTTTTCTGCGATCCATATTCAATCCTCCCCGTTTTAGATCATTTTAATTTTGTTTGATTTATAGTAAACATTTTAATATTTTGTTTGATTTATTGTCAAACCCTCTTTTCTGGAGCGCATGCCAAAAAAGGCCGACCTCAGACGGACCGTCCTTTTCGTTCTGCGGGTTTTCCCGAGTACATGGCGTACACTTAGAGCGGCGCCTCTAGCACGAGCGATTGGAAGTAGGGGTTTCCTGCCTCCAGAGGTACCGTATTGAAATACACAATTGTAAACACCCCGCCCACCGCCTTCAACAGCCGCTCATCTGTGTACATCGCAAAAAACCGCTTCGGCTCGTACGTATCCTGCTCCCATACGCCTTCGGTGTCGGGGCCCCCATAGACGCCCATATAGAACAGTCCTCCAGGCTTGAGCACCCGACGGATTTCCTCAAGCACGCCGCGCAGCTCCGCTTTGGGCACATGCAGCAGGCAATTCAGGCCGAATACGGCGTCGAATGTACCATTGGGAAAGCCGAGCGACTGGAACGGTCGTACTTCCGCTTTCAGTCCCTTCTCCCGGCACAGCCGCACCATTTCGGGCGACTGGTCGGTACAGGTTACATCGAGCCCTGCCTGTTGAAAAAAGGTTGCGTCCCTTCCGGGACCGGAGCCAATCTCCAGGAGCGTCGCGGCTTTGCGTTTTTTCAGCATGTCCAAAAACTGCCCGCGTTCCCGCACTTTCCAGTCGGCGATGTGCATATGGTTCCGTTCCTCGGCGTGGTGATTGTACGCAGCGATCAAATCGGTCGTATGTTCGTTGGTCATGATGGCTCCTCCTTATGGGTGCTTTCGTAAGTAGGTGAGAAAGTCGTGCGCATGAACATTGCGTTCGTCGACCACTCCTGGACGGCTTTCGGCCAGCTCCCATTCGTTCTCGTCGATTTCCTGAAAATGGGTGTCCCCGGCAAAGTCGCCCTCCACTTGCGTAACGTACAGCTTCATGGCGATTGGCGCGAACAGCTCGTACACCTGCGCTCCTCCAATGACGAATAGCTCCCGGTCGCCGGCTATCCGAAGCGCTTCGTCTACCGTCCGAGCGATTTCGCAGCCTTCCGCTGAGAAGTTCGGGTCCCGCGTCAGCACGATATTCAGACGGCCGGGAAGCGGCTTGCCAATCGACTCGTACGTTTTGCGTCCCATCAGCACCGGATGGCCCATCGTGGTCTGTTTGAAAAAGGCCATGTCGGCGGGGAGCCTCCAAGGAAGTCTGTTATCGGCGCCGATCAGGCGGTTTCGGTCCATCGCCACGATCATCGAGACGGTCGGTTTGCTGCTCATATGGCCACCTCCCCTTTGATGCGCGGGTGAGGGTCGTAGCCGGACAGCGTAAAATCGTCGTATTGGAAGTCGAATATGGACGTAACTTCCGGATTCAGCGTCATGACAGGCAGCGGATGCGGCTCCCGAGTCAATTGCAGTTTGACTTGCTCCAGGTGGTTGGAGTAAATATGCGCATCCCCGAGCGTATGCACGAAATGTCCCGGCTTGAGTCCGGCAATCTGTGCCATCATCAGCGTCAGCAGAGCGTAAGAAGCGATATTGAACGGCACGCCCAGAAAGACGTCCGCGCTCCGCTGATACAGCTGGCACGACAGCTTGCCGTCGGCCACGTAAAACTGGAACAGGCAGTGGCAGGGTGCCAGCGCCATCCGGTCCAGATCGGCGACGTTCCAGGCGTTGACGATCATGCGGCGGGAGTCCGGGTTGTTGCGTATTTGGTCCATCACGATGGAGATCTGGTCGACTGTCGTTCCGTCCGGCTTCGGCCACGAACGCCATTGCTGGCCATAGACGGGCCCGAGATCGCCGGCTTCGTCGGCCCATTCGTCCCAGATCGTCACACCGTGCTCCTGCAAATAGGCGATATTAGTCTCCCCGCGCAGAAACCAGAGCAGCTCGTGAATAATCGAGCGCAGATGCAGTTTTTTCGTAGTCAGCAGAGGGAAGCCCTGCTCCAAATCGAAGCGCATTTGATAGCCGAACAGACTGATCGTTCCCGTTCCGGTCCGATCGGACTTGCGCACGCCTTCGTCCAATATCGTTTTGCATAGCTGCAGGTAAGTATTCATCGGGTATGCCCACTTTCTGTATAGGATTCAAAACCGGGCTTCATCCGGCTTGGCCGAATTTGCGCGCGGTTGCTTCTTGAATTGCTGCCGTCAAGACGTTATCCTTAATAGTAATACATTCTGCCATTGAAGGAAATAACGGTTCCCGTCAGAGGACGCGGAGAGCGTATGTTCCCCGGCTTAGGTCCAGTCCGTAAACCATCTCCGGTCGGTTCTGGACGAGGCGCAATTTCTCTATACTAGGGGTATAAGGCCGAGTACTGTCCGCTTCCGGGCGGGGCGGCCAATCCAAACAAAGGTGATGTCCGTCATGAAGAAACTTTACCGGTCCCGTACAGACAGCAAGCTGTTCGGTTTATGCGGCGGGCTGGCGGAATTGCTTAATGTCGATTCCACGCTGCTGCGTGTCGTATTATTGGTGACGACCTTCTTCACGGGAGGTACGCTCATTCCCATCTACTTTATATCGTGTCTGGTTATTCCGAAAGAGCCGGCATTCGATTCGTATTACGATCCGAATTACGGATATTCAAACAAGCAGGGTTACGGTCCGTACTCGTCCAACCCCGGTCCTACGCATACGTATTATGGAGGCGGACCTACAGGGACGCATCAGCCGTATGGAAACGGAGCCGGTTCGTATTCGGCCGGTTACGGCACGAATACGCCGCCTTATGGGAATGGCGGCATGCCGCCGCACGGTCGGGGGCCAACGGCCGCTTCGAACGGTCCGAGCATAGACGAGATGATGAAGGATGTGGAGAAGAAGGCGCTGCAAAAGGAGATTGACGAGCTGCGCGCCAAGCTGGCCCGGTTGGAGAAGGACGACAAGCAATCTTAGAACAGGTCCTGTCCCCCTATCAAATAGAACGGTTGGCAAAACATCCGTACGCGCTATAAGACGCTCCCAGCTCCGCTACATAAGCGGAATGGGGGCGCCTTTTTTGCATGCAAGCAACACCCGGTATGATCGAAACAGAAAAATCCGTGTTTTCAAGGCGAATGCCCTGTTGCGCTACCTTTGACTTATTGCGAACGTGTATTCGCTTTTGTTATGATGGAGGGAGAATTGACACTCCCGGGACGCTCGCATAGACTGATAGTAGCTTGTACTCTCGAAGAACAGCTGCACGGTGGCGCAAAGAAGCAACCATCCCGATGGCCGCAACCAATCGGTTATCGAAATGGGCCGAAATTGCGCTATTGCATACTACGCTTCACTATGCGGAGGGTAATCTGTCAGATGATCGATATGCGCCGTTGGAAACATGTGTTCAAGCTTGACCCTGATCGCGACATCGACGACATGGCGCTGGAGCGGATTTGCTTGTCCGGCACTGATGCCGTCATGGTCGGCGGAACGAGCGGTGTGACATTCGATAACACCGTGGACCTGTTGTCCCGTATCCGCCGGTTCGAAGTTGATTGCGTGCTGGAAATTTCCGACCGGGATGCGATCGTTCCCGGTTTTGACTTATATTTCATTCCGATCGTACTGAACGCCTCCAACCCGGACTGGATCATCGGACACCATCATTTGGCCGTCAAGGAATACGGACCGATGATGCAATGGGACCAGATCGTGGCGGAAGGCTACGTCATCTTGAACGGCGATTCGACCGCAGCCCGAGTGACGGAAGCCCGTACGGAGCTGGAACGTTCGGATGTGGAAGCTTACGCGAAGATTGCCGAGCGCTTGTTTCGCCTGCCCGTGCTGTATTTGGAATATAGTGGAACGTTTGGCGATATGGAGCTCGTTCGACGGACGGCGTCCTCGTTGCAAGATGCCCGGTTGTTTTACGGGGGAGGAATCGACGGCCCGGAGAAGGCCAGACAGGCGGCGGCGGCGGCCCATACGATCATAGTCGGCAACGCCATTTACGAGAACTTGGACCGGGCGCTGGAGACGGTTCAGGCGATACAAGACGTGGAGAAAGGTTGTCTATAATTATGAATGGAAGCATCGATATTCATGCAGCGGTAGCCAAGCTGAACAAGGAGCAGCGCATTGCGGTGGAAGCCACGAGCGGTCCCCTCCTGATTATGGCGGGTGCGGGCAGCGGAAAGACGCGCGTGCTGACCCATCGCATCGCTTATTTGATCGCCACCCGTCAAGCGGCTCCTTGGAGCATCCTGGCTATTACATTTACGAATAAAGCGGCCCGGGAAATGCAGGACCGTATCGGCAAAATCGTCGGAGCTTCCGCTTCGGATATTTGGGTATCCACGTTCCACTCCATGTGCGTACGCATTTTGCGGCGTGATATCGAGCGGATCGGCTACTCCTCGAACTTCTCCATCTTGGATTCCACCGATCAGCTGTCCGTCATCAAAACGTGCATGAAGGAACTGAATATAGACGCCAAAAAATTCGAGCCCAAAGCCATTCAGGCCGAGCTCGGCACGGCGAAGAACGAGCTGGTTACCCCCGACCGCTACGAGATGAAGATCGGAGATTATTTCCAAGGTCTCGTGGCCAAAGTATACACGCTTTACCAGAAAAAGCTCAAAGCGAACAATTCGCTCGATTTCGACGATTTGATCATGAAGACGATCGAGCTGTTTAAGAACGTCCCCGAAGTGCTCGACTTTTACCAGAACAAGTTCCGGTTCATTCATGTCGACGAGTATCAGGATACGAACCGGGCGCAGTATATGCTGTGTCGGATGCTGGCGGACAAGCATCACAACATCTGCGTCGTCGGTGACAGCGATCAGTCTATCTACCGGTGGCGCGGCGCGGATATCGCCAACATTTTGAACTTCGAGAAAGACTACCCGGAAGCGCGGACGATCTATTTGGAGCAGAATTACCGCTCCAGTTCGAATATACTCGATGCGGCTAATGCCGTCATCAACAACAACACCGGGCGCAAGCCCAAAAACCTGTGGACCGATCGCAGCGGCGGAAGCAAGCTGATCCGCTATGAGGCGGCGACCGAGCAGGAGGAAGGTTATTTTATCGCCGGAGAGATCAACAAAAGCCGCAAGCAGGGCAGGGCGTACGCCAAGCATGCGATTTTGTACCGGACGAATGCCCAGTCCCGGGTTATCGAGGAAATTTTGATCAAATCCGACATTCCGTACCAGATTGTAGGCGGCATCAAGTTTTACGACCGCAAAGAAATCAAGGATATACTCGCGTACTTGCGCTTGATTTCCAATCCGGACGACGATATTAGCCTACGGCGGATTATTAACGTCCCGAAGCGGGGAATCGGGGATACGACGGTGGACAAGCTGGCCGACGCCGCCGCGGCGAGGGGCATCTCGATCTTCGCCATGCTGGAGCAGGTCGACTCGCTGGAGCTGAGCGCCCGGTTTCGAGGCACGTTGACCGATTTTTACGGCATGATCCGCAATCTGAACGCCATGCTCGAATATTTGTCAGTAACCGAGCTCACCGAGAAAATGTTGGAAATGACCGAATACCGCATGGAGCTGCAGCGGGAAAATACGCTCGAATCGAAGTCCCGTCTGGAAAATATAGACGAGTTCTTGTCCGTTACGCTGGACTTCGAGAAGCGCAGCGAAGAGAAATCGCTCGTATCGTTCCTCACCGATCTGGCTTTGATCGCCGATATCGACACGATGGACAAGGAAGACGACGGGACGAGCAAAGACTCGATTATATTGATGACGATGCACAGCGCCAAAGGCCTCGAATTCCCATTCGTTTTCATTATCGGCATGGAAGAAGGCGTATTCCCCCATAGCCGGGCATTTATGGATAATGAAGAGCTGGAAGAGGAGCGGCGGCTCGCCTATGTCGGCATTACACGAGCGGAAGAGCAGCTGTACTTGACGTGCGCTCGGATGCGGACGCTGTACGGGAAGACGACGGCGAACGCCCCGTCCCGCTTCTTCAAGGAGATTCCCGGTGAGCTAGTCGACACCGTGGGGGGCTACGGCTCGGGAGGCGGAGGAACCGTTTACGGCGGGCGCGGAAGCTATGGAGGAGCAGGCTCGTCGGCGTACGGTTCGTCCGGACGCGGAGCTTACGGCGCTCCCGCAGGCAGCGCGCTCGGTGGTTCGTCCGCGGCCCGTCCGGGCGGCGCGCAGCAGCGTCCTGCCGCAGCTCCGACAGGGGGAAGCGGGGCCACGTCGTATACGAACGGCGACAAGGTCAGCCATGGCAAATGGGGGACCGGGGTCGTTGTAAGCGTGAAAGGAACGGGCGACAATACGGAGCTGCACATCGCCTTCCCCGCTCCCGTCGGCGTCAAACGGCTTTTGGCGAAGTTTGCGCCGATTACGAAGGAGTAGGTGCGGCGGTTCGTCCGCTTCCCATATTTGCCGGCATAATCGGCCATGCTATATAAAAAATCGGGCGCCGGAACCACGCGCTGCATAGGGCGAGATCGGGCAACGGCTGGATTCGTTGAAGAGAGGATGAGTCGAACGGTGGCACAAGCGATGGAAGCCATGAAAGAACTGATCGAGGAAATCGGCAAACACAACTATCAATACTACACCTTGGACGAGCCGACCATCAGCGACAAGGAGTACGACGAAATTTACGACCGGTTGGTGGAGCTTGAACGGGAAACCGGCGTAACGCTGCCGAATTCTCCGACTTTGCGCGTCGGAGGCGAACTGCTGGACGGCTTCCAGCCGCACCGTCATAAAGCCCGGCTATGGAGCTTGGACAAGGCCCAAGACGAGAACGACCTCATGCTATGGCATACGCGCGTGCTCAAACTGATTCAGGACTATAATACGCGCAACCCGGAGAATCTATTGCCTTCCCCGACGTTCGTGGTGGAATTGAAGTTCGACGGTCTTTCCTTGAATTTAACGTATGAAGCCGGTCAATTGGTCCAAGCGTCCACCCGTGGTAATGGAGAAGTGGGAGAGGGGATTTTGGCCCAAGTCAAGACGATTCGCTCCATCCCTCTGGAGATTCCTTATCGCGACGGCCTGATCGAGGTTCAGGGCGAAGGCATGATGTTCCTGTCGGTGTTCGACGCTTATAACAAGACAGCCGCCGAAGTGCTGAAAAACCCGCGCAACGCTGCCGCCGGCGCTCTCCGCAACCTGAATCCGAAGGCGACCGCGGAGCGAAAGCTGAACGCTTTTATGTATAATGTCGGTTTTTCCGATCAAGTACGTTTTGCCGATCACCGCGAGATGGTGCAGTTTTTGCGCGACAACAAGTTCAAAGTCAATCCGTACGTCACCTTCTTCGATCAAATCGAAGACGTCTTCGCGGAGCTGCGCCGGCTGGAGACGGTTCGTCATGATTTTGATTATTTGATCGACGGAGCCGTCGTGAAGATCAATGATATGCGGACGCGCGAAGCATTGGGCTATACCGACAAGTTCCCGCGCTGGGCCGTTGCGTTCAAGTTCGAGGCGGAAGAAGCGACGACGATTCTGCAGTCGGTCTCCTGGGAAGTGGGACGGACGGGCAAGCTGACGCCGGGTGCGACGTTCGAGCCGGTCGATATCGGCGGCGCTACCGTGCAGCATGCGACAATGAATAATATCGGCGACATTGAGCGCAAAAACTTGAAGTTTGCCCTCGGCACCGCCATTTTTGTCAGACGCTCTAATGAAGTAATTCCGGAAATTCTCGGCAAAGTAACCGATGAGCCCGATGGCGGAGAGATTATATTCCCGGATCGCTGCCCGGCTTGCGGTACGGAGCTGGAGCAGAGGGGCGCGCATCTGTTTTGTCCGAATCGGGTCGATTGTCGGCCTCAGCTGGTTGCCCGCATTACGCACTTCGCCTCGCGCGATGCGATGGATATCGAGACGTTCAGTGTGAAAACCGCGGAACAGTTGTACGACGAGCTGGGGGTGCGCGATTCGGCCGATTTGTTTGACTTGCAGTTTGACGATCTCGTCAAGCTGCAGCGTTTCGGAGAGAAGAAGGCGAGAAAGCTGCTGGAGGCGTTAGAGGCTTGCAAGACGCGCGATTTGGCGTCTTTCCTGTTTGCGCTAGGCATCCCGAACACGGGCAAGACAACGACGAAGGCGCTGGCCGAACATTACGGCAGCCTGGAGAAGCTATCGGCCGCTTCCGCCGAGGAATTGGTCGTGATTCCGGATATCGGGGGAATTGTGGCGGAGAGCATCGTTTCGTTTTTTGCCGATCCCGTCATGACCGGCAGCATCGCACGGATGCTGGCCGCAGGCGTCAAGCCGTTCGCGGAGGAGAAGACGGCCCCGGCGAATACCGAGCATCCGCTTTACGGCAAAACCGTCGTGCTGACCGGGACCTTGACCAAGTTGACCCGGGACGACGCTTCCAAGAAGCTGGAGGCGCTGGGCGCCAAAGTCAGCGGGAGCGTGTCGAAGAAGACCGATTTGGTCATCGCCGGGGAGAGCGCAGGCAGCAAGCTCGCCAAAGCGAAAGAGCTGGGTATCCCGGTTATCGAGGACGAAGAGGAGCTGCTGAAGCTGCTCGAAAGCTGATTCGGACAGACAAGAAGTGTTCGCGGCATCGCTGCCGCGACACTTCTTTTTACTTTTTTTAATAAAACAGTTGCATTTCGTTTTTAAACCTGTTAATATAAGTTCTTGTCACCGCATGATTCGCTAAAAAACGAGCTTGTCTCTAAGGCTAGAGAATCATCGGACAGACTCACAAAGTTCTTTGAAAACTGAACAAATGAAACGGACCATAAACGTTGTTTCTGAGCGCGCAAGCGATTAGGATTCAACAAACAAGTCAGTACGAAATGAGCAATCTGCTCTAGAATAAACGGTGACTTCCGCGAGGGGGTTGTCGACCTTATTGGAGAGTTTGATCCTGGCTCAGGACGAACGCTGGCGGCGTGCCTAAT
>NZ_BAAAYO010000019.1:0-31574 GCF_039536325.1 Paenibacillus hodogayensis | reverse complement strand
CTCCAGCGCCAATGGTACTTGGACCGCAGGGTCCTGGGAGAGTAGGACGTCGCCAAGCGATAATAAAAAGCCCGATCTGTGAAAGATGCAGATCGGGCTTTTTTGTTATGCCCGATGCAAACGAATGCCATCGTAGGAGGAGCGAAGCGATGCGCAACCTGGAGTCGATGGGCGGAGAGGCTGGCGGCGAACAGCGCGCCGGCCTCACGGAGGAAGTATTTTTGCTCGATTTTAGGACATTGACGGTGGAGGGTTATCCGTTTATGATGTATTTGGGATGTAAAAAACATGTATCTGACAGGTGGTTATCATATGATTCATTTGATTTGGAACGAACGTCAGGCGGACGAACAGTGGAGCCGGGGAGAGGACGTTTATGCGTCTTATTGGCCGGAAATCCTTAAGCAAGCCGGCATGGCTTATCGGAGATGGTCGCCGGAAGCGTGGCTGGAGAGCCGTCCCCAAGGCATAACGATCGTAGCTGGACTCGATCAGGAAGAAGCATGGAACGACGTTATGCGGGCGTATTGCGAAAGCGGTAACGCCGTGCTGGCGATAGGCGACACCTATGGGCTGGACGACGTGCTCGGCGCGGACCGGCAACGCTCGATCGAGGAAGGCTGGATCGGCTGGGGAGAGTCGTCGCTCGCCGACGGGCTGCGCAGCTCGTTTCACTTTTTCGGGGCGACGCTTGTGAATCCAGCCGAGGGCACGGCTTCTTATGGCGCGATGACGTTGCCGGACGGAAACGATACGGCGCATCCGGTCGTTACGGTAAAAACGTATAGCCGCGGCGCCGCATCTCTTCTCGCTATTGATCTGGCCCGCACCTTCTGCTTGATCCAGCAGGGCGTGCCGGTAGTGAAGGACGGCGAACCGGCTCCCGACGGGACCGGTGGTATCGACGATGGCGTTCTCAAAGCCGACGACGGTATCTTGCTGAACTGGGAGCGCGACCGCGGCGCGGTGGATGGCGGGGCGCCGTTCTATATCGACCCGCTCGTAGACGAGTTTCGGATTTTATTCGTTAGGCTTATCCACCGATTGACTGAAGCGATTTCCCGGACGTTCGCGCAGACATGGTTTTGGCCCGAAGGAATCGAAGCGATCGGCCATATTTCGCACGATACGGACGGCAGCTCGCCGGAGGCGGCGGAATTGTTGCTGGGCGCACTCGCCGAGTCCGGCGTCCGTTCGAGCTGGTGCGTCATCATGCCAGGGTACCCAGAACGTATTTACCGGCGAATTGCCGCCGAGGGCCACGAGCTTGCGCTTCATTACAACGCGCTGGAGTCCGACGGCTTCCGCTGGGACGAGACGCTGTTCCGGGAGCAGCTCGACATGCTGAAGGGGCAATTGTCCGCGATTGGCGAGTCGCTCCCCATCCGGACGAACAAAAACCATTATTTGCGCTGGGAAGGCGGAGCGGACTTGTACCATTGGTGCGAGCGGACCGGCATCGTCATGGAGCAGAGCAAAGGAGGCACGAAGCAAGGAAACAAAGGGTTTTTGATGGGCACTTGCCATCCGTACGTGCCGATGGCCGAAGCCGGCGAGCGCAACCGGCTGATGAGCGTGTACAGCAATCCGACGCTGGCTTGGGATCCGCCGGCCCCGTTGCGCTGCACGATGCCGGAGGCGAAGGCGCTTGTCGACCGCAGCAAGGACGTTTACGGCGTAGCCCACTTTTTGTATCATCCGGCATCGTTTCTGCTCGTTAAAGGTGTGCATGCCGCTTTCGTCGAGCTGGTCAAGTATGCGAAGGACAACGGGTTCGTCTGGTGGACGGCGCTGGAGCTTTACGAATGGCTGGAGTTGCGGCGGACGGTCGACGCATACGTGGAAGACGACTGTTTGCGCATCGTCGCCGGCCGCGCTTGTTCCGGGTTGACCGTGCTGCTGGGAGCGGATGCGGTCGTGCCTGCGGGCGAAGCCGGAGCGGCAGTTCGCAGCGCATGTGCGGTAATCCGGTACGGCATCCCGCTGCAGCAGTGGATACTGGACGTCCCGCAAGGAGAAACTCGAATTTCGCTGCGCGGAGCTATATAAAACGGTTAACATCCAGTATTTGAAAAAAATATCTAACAGGAGGCCATCCCTTTTGGGATGGAACGGAGTTGCCTATCTTTCGTTCAACTTCTATAAGTGCGTCCCTTTATTATGGAGGGGCGCTTTTTGCCGTTGGCGGTCGAAGGGTGCCGGTTCCATATGGTATAATGGGGAAAGGGACGAGTACGGCAAAACGGCGAACGAACGCCGCCGAATGACGCCGCTCCGTAAGTGCATCGAGCGAGTACGCCGAGGCCGACGCTTCAAGGAACTTGACCGCACTATTCGACATATGCCGCCAATTATGCGGGATTAGCCGGTCGTCGCGGATGGCGGTCAAGCGCGGGGACGGTCCCGATGTTCCGCTGCCGTTCGGGCGATCGGAACGTGCCCTTGCTGCGAGCGGCGCTTTAGTTGGGACGAAAGGCGGACGTTGCAAGCGAATGATCCTGTTTTATTCAGATAAATACGAACTTTTGAACATTATGGACACAAAAATGTTCGCCTTTCTAAGTTGACACGTTGATGTTAACATTGATAAACTAAGATAGTGATACAATACGGCCTAAACAATGATTACGTTCTCGTATAACCCCGGGGATACGGCCCGGAAGTCTCTACCCAAAAACCTTAAATTTTTGGACTACGAGCGAACAGAAAGCGGAATGGGACGCCCTATACGGCGGTCTGGCATTCCCTTTTTCGGTTCCGCGCAGCCATAAGCGGCCTTCAGCAGAAGCTTACGTCCAACAGGCAGACGCCGCACTCGAGCGTCGGTCCATGGACTTTTTTTCTTTTTTCATCCCACTACGATCAGGAAAGAGGGCTATGTATGACGGCAAAAGTAGGCGTTATTATGGGCAGCAGCTCCGATTGGCCGACGATGAAGCACGCTTGCGACATTTTGGACGAGTTGGGCGTCGTTTACGAGAAAAAAGTCGTATCCGCGCACCGTACGCCGGACCTGATGTTCGAATATGCGGTATCGGCTCGAGAACGAGGCTTGCAGGTTATTATCGCCGGCGCCGGCGGCGCTGCGCATTTGCCAGGCATGGTCGCCTCCAAGACGGAGCTGCCGGTCATCGGCGTACCGGTCAAATCGTCCAGCCTGAACGGCCTCGATTCCTTGCTGTCCATCGTCCAAATGCCTGGCGGCATCCCGGTGGCGACAGTGGCGATCGGCAATGCGGGAGCGACCAATGCGGGGCTGTTGGCCGCACAAATATTGGGGATTTCCGATCCCGAGCTGATGGATCGTTTCCTGGAGCGGCGCGAGCGGCTGAAGCTGCACGTGCTGGAGATGAGCGAGACGCTGGGAGTTGAAGAGTAATGAGCGGAAGACACGATCATGTAATCCGGCCAGGCAGCACGATCGGCGTGCTCGGAGGCGGACAGCTCGGCCGCATGCTGGCGCTAGCCGGCCGGGCGATGGGATACCGCTTTGCCACGCTCGATCCGACGCCGGACAGTCCGCTTGGCCAGATCGCCGACGAGCAGATCGTAGCGCCTTACCACGACGCGGAGGCGGCCCGCAAACTGGCGGAACGTTCCGATGTCATTACGTATGAGTTCGAGAACGTCGACGCCGGCGTGGCCGCCATGCTAATGAGCGAATCCTACGTGCCGCAGGGCAGCGAGCTGCTCTATACGACGCAGCACAGGCTGCGCGAGAAGCGGGCGATTGAGGCGGCTGGCGTCCAGGTTGCTCCTTACCGCGAAATTCGCAGCGTCGAAGACCTGCAAGACGGCGTGGCCGCCTTTGGCACCCCTTGCGTACTCAAGACGGCGACCGGCGGCTACGACGGCAAAGGCCAATGGGTCATCCGCTCGGTGGACGAAATTGCCGAGGCGTACGAGACGTTGGCCCGGGCCAAAACCGAGCTGGTGCTCGAACAGTTTATCCGCTTCGAGAAAGAGCTGTCGGTTATCGCGGCGCGCAGCCCGCGCGGAGAAGTCCAAGCGTTCCCGGTCTCGGAAAATATTCACGTCGATAATATTTTGCACTTGTCCATCGTGCCCGCGCGCATTTCCGTTGAAGTAAAGGAGCAGGCCGAGCGAGTGGCCGCCCGAATCGCGGAATCGCTCGGGGCGATCGGTCTGCTGGCGGTCGAGATGTTCCTGACGGCGGACGGCGAGCTGTTCGTCAACGAGCTGGCGCCCCGTCCGCACAACTCCGGCCACTATACGATGGATGCGTGCCGCACGTCGCAGTTCGAGCAGCACGTCCGCGCGGTATGCAACCTTCCGCTCGGCCCCGTCGAGCTGCTGACGCCGGTCGTCATGGCCAACATTCTCGGCGAGCATGTCGCTCCGCTGCTCGAATGGATGGAGGACGAGGCCGGCTTGCCGGAAGAAATAGCCGCCAAGGTGCATCTGTACGGCAAGCACGAGGCGAAGGCGAAGCGCAAGATGGGTCACGTCAACCTGTTGACGGACGATGTGGAGAAAGCCATCCGTTGGGTGGAGCAATCGCCGGTATGGAAAGCGTAGCCCGAGCGGCAGTTTACTACATGGTATAAACGATTAACCCCATAAAGAAGAACGATAACGGAGGTAACAGTTCACATGCTGCAACGGTATAGTCGGCCGGATATGGCCGCCATCTGGACGGAAGAGAACAAATTCAACGCTTGGCTGAAAGTCGAGATTCTTTCCTGTGAAGCCTGGTCCGAGCTCGGCGTTATTCCGAAGGAAGACGTTCAGGCGCTTTGGGACAAAGCTAGCTTCAACATCGACCGTATTTATGAAATCGAGCAGGAAACCCGCCACGACGTAATCGCCTTCACGCGCGCCGTCTCCGAGACGCTGGGCGCGGAACGCAAATGGGTGCATTACGGTCTGACCTCCACCGACGTCGTCGACACGGCGCTCGGCTATTTGCTGCGCCAAGCCAACGAGATTATCGAGAAGGATTTGCTGGCGTTCATCGACATTTTGCGGGACAAAGCGGTTCAGTACAAAAGCACTCCGATGATGGGGCGCACGCACGGCGTTCATGCGGAGCCTACGACGTTCGGCTTGAAGATGGCGCTGTGGCACGAAGAGATGAAGCGCAACCTGGAGCGTTTCCGCGCGGCCGCCGACGGCGTGCAGTTCGGTAAAATCTCAGGAGCGGTCGGCACGTACGCCAACGCCGATCCGTTCATCGAACAATACGTATGCGGCAAGCTCGGCACGAAGGCGGCTCCGATCTCGACCCAGACGCTGCAGCGCGACCGTCATGCCCATTACGTAGCGACCATCGGCTTGATCGGCACGTCACTCGACAAATTCGCTACGGAAATCCGCGCTTTGCAGAAGAGCGAGTTCCGCGAAGTCGAGGAGCCGTTCGCCAAAGGCCAGAAAGGCTCGTCGGCCATGCCGCACAAGCGCAACCCGATCGGCTGCGAAAGCATCTCCGGTCTGGCCCGCGTCATCCGCGGCCATATCGTATCGGCTTACGAGAACGTGCCGCTTTGGCACGAGCGCGACATTTCGCACTCGTCGGTCGAGCGGATCATTTTGCCGGATTCGACGATTCTGATCGACTACATGCTGAACCGTCTCGGCAATATTATCAAAAACTTGACGGTCTTCCCGGACAACATGCTGCGCAACATGAGAAGCACGTACGACGTACCGTTCTCCGGCCGCGTCATGACGAAGCTGATCGACAAGGGTCTGAGCCGCGAGCAGGCGTACGACACCGTTCAGCCGAAGGCGATGCAGGCATGGGAGGAGCAGCGCTCGTTCCGCGATATCGTCGAGAGCGACGCGGTTATCCGCGAGCAGTTGACGGCCGAGGAGATCGCCGATTGCTTCGATCCGAGCTGGCATCTGAAGCACGTCGATACGATTTTCGAGCGTCTCGGGCTGAACGAGTAGGCCGTTTGTAAGCGAAGCAACGCAACCATACCGGGCCGGCTTGTTCCTCTCAAGCCCGGTTCGGACCTGTCCAATTCAAAGGAGGCTTTTGCCTTGAGCGCAAAGACGGCTATCTCGACTGCTGCCGAATATGTGAATGCACCGTTGTTTTACAAAGGGAAAGTAAGGGAAATGTACGACCTGGGCGAGCATTTCCTGATGGTCGTCACCGACCGCATCTCCGCCTTCGATTACGTGCTGAGCCCGGCCGTGCCGGACAAAGGCAACGCCCTGAACCAGGTGAGTGCGTTCTGGTTCGGGCAAACGGCGGAGCTGATGCCGAATCATCTGGTCCACGCCGATCTGGAGAAGCTCCCGGCCGGTCTGGTCAACGACGCCGACGTCATGAAGCATCGCTTCATGGTAACGAAGAAGGCGCAGCGCGTCGATATCGAGTGCGTCGTGCGCGGCTATATTACCGGCGGCGGCTGGAGACAATACCAGAAAACGGGCGAAATTAACGGCATCAAGCTTCCGGAAGGCATGCGCAAAAACGAACAGTTCCCTCAGCCGATCTTCACGCCGGCGGCCAAAAACGACGTCGGGCATGACGAGGACATTTCGTTCGAGCGGATGGAGGAGCTGGTCGGCAAGGAGCTGGCTGCCGAGCTGCGCGACAAAAGCCTCAAGCTGTACGAATACGCTCATCAATACTGTGCCGAGCGCGGCATCGTGCTGGCCGATACGAAGTTTGAATTCGGCCTGATCGACGGCAAGGTAGTGTTGATCGACGAAATTTTCACCCCGGATTCCTCGCGCTTCTGGGCCAAAGAAAATTACGCGCTCGATATCGAGATCGACGGCATGGACAAGGAACCGGTGCGCACGTATTTGGCCAATTCCGGCTGGGACAAGAACAGCGAGCCCGATCCGCTGCCCGCGTCGGTCGTGGAAGAAACGTCGCGCCGTTACCGCGATATATTGAACCGCTTGACCGGCGGATAAACATCCGAACTTTTTTCGATCGATAATGAGGAGGAACTTTCCCATGTTCAAAGCAACCGTCTACGTCACGATCAAGCAAAACGTGCTTGACCCGCAAGGCAGCGCCGTCCAGGGCGCCCTTCACTCGATGGGCTTCGCGGAAGTCGGCAAAGTGCGCATCGGCAAATATATGGAGCTGGAACTCGATACGGACGACCGCTCGGAAGCGGAAACCCGCGTCAAGGCCATGTGCGAGAAGCTGCTCGCCAATACGGTTATCGAAGACTACCGGTTTGAGCTGAACTAATAAGGAGGGCAATCGACCCATGAAATTTGCGGTTCTCGTTTTTCCCGGATCGAACTGCGACATCGACTGTTTCAAGGCAGTCGAACAGACGATCGGCCAACCGGTCGAATACGTCTGGCATACGGCAACCGATCTGTCCCAATATGACGCTATTCTCGTGCCGGGCGGCTTCTCGTACGGCGACTACCTGCGCTGCGGCGCAATTTCCCGGTTCGCACCGGTCATGAACGAAGTGGTAAAGGCGGCGGAGCAGGGCAAGTTCGTGCTCGGCATCTGCAACGGGTTTCAAATTTTGCTGGAATCGGGCTTGCTCCCGGGCGCCATGCTGCGCAACCGGTCGCTCAAATTCCGCTGTCATCAGACGAAGCTGCGCGTGGACAACAACCAAAATCCGTTCACAACGCAATATGCGGCGGGCGAAGTGATCGATATTCCGATCGCGCACGGCGAAGGCAACTACTACTGCGACGATGCGACGTTGGCCGAGTTGAAGGCGAACGGCCAGATCGTATTCCGCTATGAAGGCGACAACCCGAACGGCTCGGTGGACGATATCGCGGGAATCAGCAACAAGCAGGGCAACGTCGTCGGCATGATGCCGCACCCGGAGCGGGCGGTCGACCAATTGCTCGGCTCGGAGGACGGCAAACGGATGTTTACGTCGATTTTGAACGCATGGAGGGAAAAACATGGCGCAGCAGTTGTCCGTTAAGGAACCGACGGCGGAACAAATCGCGGAACAAAAAATTTACAAGCAGATGGGCGTCACCGACAGCGAATTCGATCTCATCTGCGGCTTTCTCGGACGGAAGCCGAATTATGTGGAGATCGGCGTATTCAGCGTCATGTGGTCCGAGCATTGCTCGTACAAAAACTCCAAGCCGATCCTCAAGCGGTTCCCGATCACCGGACCTCGCGTCCTGATGGGACCGGGCGAAGGCGCGGGCATCGTCGACATCGGCGATAATCAAGCCGTCGTATTCAAGATCGAAAGCCATAACCACCCGTCGGCTATCGAGCCTTACCAAGGCGCGGCGACCGGCGTCGGCGGCATTATCCGCGACATTTTCTCGATGGGCGCCCGTCCGGTAGCACTGCTCAATTCGCTCCGGTTCGGCTCTCTGCATAACGACCGGGTCAAATATTTGTTCGAGCACGTCGTCTCCGGCATCGCCGGCTACGGCAACTGCATCGGCATTCCGACCGTTGCGGGCGAAGTCATGTTCGACGAAAGCTACGAGGGCAACCCGCTCGTCAACGCGATGTGCGTAGGCCTCATCGATCACGATAAAATTCAAAAAGGCGTCGCCCAAGGCGTCGGCAACCCGGTATTCTACGTCGGTCCGGCCACTGGCCGCGACGGTATTCACGGAGCGACGTTCGCCTCCGAGGAACTGACGGCGGAATCGGAAGCGAAGCGTCCTGCGGTTCAAGTCGGCGACCCGTTCATGGAGAAGCTGGTGCTGGAAGCGACGCTCGAGCTGATCGATTCCGGTATCGTTGTCGGGATTCAGGATATGGGCGCGGCGGGACTTACTTGTTCCAGCTCGGAGATGGCCAGCAAAGCCGGCAACGGCATGGAGCTGTACCTCGACGAGGTGCCGCAGCGCGAGGAAGGCATGACGCCTTACGAGATGATGCTGTCCGAATCGCAAGAGCGGATGCTGTTCGTCGTCAAGCCGGAGCACGAGGCGCAGGCCAAAGCGATATTCGAGCGTTGGGGCCTGATCTGCGCGAAGGTCGGCAAAGTAACCGACGACGGCAACCTGAAGCTGTTCCACAAGGGCGAGCTGGTCGGCGTGCTGCCGGTTAAGGCGCTCGTCGACGAGTGCCCGGTGTATAACAAGCCGTCGCAAGTTCCGGCCTATTACGAGCAGCAGGCTTCGGTCGACACGACCCGCTATGCGGAAGTAACGGATTTGACGGATGCGTTGAAACAAGTTCTGGCTTCGCCGACCGTGGCGAGCAAGGAATGGGTATATAATCAGTACGACTACATGGTTCGCACGAGCACCTACGTCCGCCCGGGTTCGGATGCGGGAGTCGTCGGCGTCCCCGGCACGCGCAAGGCGCTGGCCATGACGACGGACTGCAACGGGCGTTACGTCTACCTCGATCCCGAAGTCGGCGGCGCGATTGCCGTGGCGGAAGCGGCGCGCAATATCGTCTGCACGGGCGCGGAGCCGCTGGCGATTACGGACAACCTGAACTTCGGCAACCCGGAAAAGCCGGAGATCTTCTGGCAGCTGGAGAAAGCCGCGGACGGCATGTCCGAAGCTTGCCGCAAGCTGAACGCTCCGGTTATCGGAGGCAACGTTAGCCTGTATAACGAGAATTCCAAAGGCGCCATCTACCCGACGCCGGTTATCGGGATGGTCGGCCTCATCCACGATCTCGATCATATTACGACGCAAGGGTTCAAGAAGGAAGGCGACGTCATCTTCCTGCTCGGCGAAACGAAGGCGGAGCTGGGCGGCAGCGAGTTCCAGAAGGTGCTGCATGGCGCAACCGAAGGACGTCCGCCGCAGATCGATCTCGACACCGAGAAGACATTGCTCGATACGGTCCTCGGCGCCATTCAGCAAGGTTTGGTCGCATCCGCGCACGACTTGTCCGAGGGCGGACTTGCCGCAGCGCTTGCCGAATCGTGCATCAGCGGCCGCATCGGCGCCAAGATCGGCCTGCAAACTGCACTGCGCGCCGACTTCGAGCTGTTCAGCGAGAGCCAGTCGCGCATCCTGCTCAGCGCATCGCAGGAGAAGGCTGCCGAGCTGGAAGCATGGATCGCCCAACGCGGCGTGCCGGTTCGGAACATCGGAACGGTGCAAGGGGAAGAGTTGCAAATCGAAGTGAACGCAAAACCAGCCATCCAGTCGCCTGTCGCTCACCTAGAAAAGGTTTGGAAGGATGCGATCCCATGTTTGATGCAATAAAGTACCCTGCCGGTACGCTTTGGACCGGGGACTTTTACAATGAAGGCATCAATCGCGAAAACTTGTTCGATAAATTGAAGGAAGAATGCGGGGTTTTCGGGGTGTATGGACACCCCGAAGCTTCCCATTTGTGCTATTACGGCTTGCACGCGCTGCAGCACCGCGGTCAGGAAAGCGGCGGCATCTGCACGTCGGACGGCAGCCAGTTTCATTACCACCGCGGGATGGGGCTCGTCAAGGAAGTGTTCGACAACGACCGGCTTGCCACGCTTCAAGGGCAATTTGCGATCTCCCACGTGCGTTATTCGACGGCCGGGGAAAGCAAGCTGGCCAACGCCCAACCGCTCGTGTTCAAATACCGCGAGGGCGATTTGGCCGTCGCGACGAACGGCAACATCGTCAACGCTCCGGAAATCCGCAAGCGGTTGGAACGGCAAGGCTCGATCTTCCAGACCTCGAGCGATACCGAGGTTGTCGCCCATCTGATCGCCCGCTCGCAGCACGACGACATCGTGGAGGCGGTTCGCGAGGCGCTTGCCGAGCTGAACGGGGCGTACGCCTTCCTGTTCATGACGAACGGCAAGCTGATCGCGGCACGCGACCCGCACGGTCTTCGTCCTTTTGTGCTTGGCAAGCTCGGCGAGGCGTGGATTTTCGCTTCGGAGACGTGCGCGTTCGACGCCGTTGGCGCCGAGTACGTCCGCGACATCGAGCCGGGCGAGCTGCTTGTGCTCGATCCGGACGGGATGCGGGAGGATCGGTTCTCGCCGTCGCTCAAGCGGGCCGTCTGCGCGATGGAATACATTTATTTTTCCCGCCCGGACAGCGATATCGATGCGGTCAACGTGCACAGCGCGCGCAAGCGGATGGGCCGCCGGCTGGCGATGGAATCGTTCGTCGACGCGGACATCGTTACGGGGGTTCCGGATTCGAGCATCTCCGCGGCAATCGGCTACGCCGAGCAGACGGGCATTCCGTACGAGCTCGGGCTCATTAAAAACCGCTATACGGGCCGGACGTTTATTCAGCCGAGCCAGGAGCTGCGCGAGCAGGGCGTGAAGATGAAGCTGAGCGCCGTTCGCAAGGTCGTGGAAGGCAAGCGCGTCGTCATGATCGACGATTCGATCGTACGCGGCACGACGTCGCTGCGCATCGTCAATCTGCTGCGCGAGGCCGGGGCGAAGGAAGTGCATGTGCGGATCAGCTCGCCGCCGTTCAAAAACCCTTGCTTTTACGGCATCGATACGCCGGACCGCAAGGAACTGATCGCCTCGCAGAAATCGATTGAGGAAATTCGCCTTGCGATCAACGCGGATTCTTTGCATTTTTTGAGCAAGGACGGCTTGATCGACTCGATCGGGCGTCTGTCGGACGAAGCGCATGGCGGCCATTGCACGGCTTGCTTCGACAACATTTACCCGACGCAGGTGCCGGACGACGAGGCAGCTGCGGCAGCCGCTTCCTGCGCCTGCGATTGATCAGGTACAAAGTCGGACCTATCCGGCTCTGACGTTTGTACAGTAGGTTACCTACCATTTTTCAAGGAGTGAACGAATTTGTCGGAAGCTTATAAGCAAGCGGGAGTGGACATCGCGGCGGGCAACGAAGCGGTCGTTCGGATGAAAAAGCATGTGCAGAAGACGTTCCGTCCGGAGGTGCTTACCGAGCTTGGCGGTTTTGGCGCCCTGTTCGCCCTGAACAAGGACAAGTACGACGAGCCGGTGCTCGTGTCCGGGACGGACGGAGTCGGCACGAAGCTGAAGATCGCCTTCGCCATGGATAAGCATGACACGATCGGCATCGACGCGGTCGCGATGTGCGTCAACGATATCGTCGTGCAGGGTGCGGAGCCGCTCTTCTTCCTCGACTATCTGGCTTGCGACAAAGTCGTACCGGAGAAGATCGAAGCGATCGTCAAAGGCATCGCCGACGGCTGTTTGCAGTCCGGCTGCTCGCTGATCGGCGGGGAGACGGCGGAAATGCCGGGGATGTACGGAACGGGCGAATACGATATCGGCGGCTTTACGGTCGGCATCGTGGACAAGAAAAAAATTATTGACGGCCGTTCGATCGCCCCGGGCGATGCGGTCATCGGGCTGGCTTCGAGCGGCGTGCATTCGAACGGGTTCTCGCTCGTACGCAAGCTGCTGCTTCAGGACAAAGGGTACAGCCTGCAGGACGAAGTGCCGGAGCTGGGCGGCAAGCTGGGCGATACGCTGCTTGCGCCGACCAAGATTTACGTCAAGCCGGTTCTTGCGATGCTCGAACAAGTGAATATTAAAGGAATGGCGCACATTACGGGCGGCGGCTTCCTCGAGAACATTCCGCGCGTGCTGCCGCAAGGCGTGAACGTCCGCATCGAATACGGCTCCTGGCCGATTCTGCCGATCTTCCAGCTGCTGCAAGAAGCAGGCTCCGTCTCCAACAACGACATGTTCCGCACGTTCAATATGGGCATCGGTATGGTGATCGTCGTACCGGCGGAGCAAGCGGAGTTGGCGATCCAAGTAGCGCAAGCGAACGGGGAACAGGCGTATTTGCTCGGAACCGTTACCGAAGGCGAGCAGGTCGTGACGTTCAGCGGAGCGGATGTGTGATGGCGTCATTTCGCATTGCGGTCTTCGCCTCGGGAAGCGGCTCGAACTTTCAGGCGATCGTGGACGCGGTGCAAGCCGGGAAGCTCGATGTCGAAGTCGGGCTTCTCGTCTGCGACAGGCCGAATGCCAAAGTCGTGGAGCGGGCTTCGGCGGCGGGAGTCGATACTTTCGCCTTCCGCCCGAAGGATTACGCCTCGAAGGCCGAATATGAAACGGAGATCGTCCGCAGGCTGCAGGAGCGCGGCATCGAACTGATCGTGCTGGCCGGTTATATGCGCATCATCTCGGACACGCTGCTGGTCCCTTACGCGGGACGGATCGTCAATATCCATCCTTCGCTGCTCCCCTCGTTTCCGGGCTTGGATGCGATCGGACAGGCGTTGGCGCACCGGGTCCAAGTGACCGGCGTAACCGTTCACTACGTGGACGGGGGTATGGATACCGGACCGATCATCGCCCAGCGCGCCGTCGAGGTGGAGGAGGACGATACGTCCGATTCGCTTGGCGCGAAAATCCACCCGGTCGAGCATGAGCTGTATCCGGCGGTTATTCGGCTGATCCGCGACGGCAGCGTACGGTTGAGCGAGGACGGGCTGCGCGTCGTGCGCGGCCGGAGCTGAGAAAACAAGTAGCAGAATTCCAGTGAAGGAAGGTTCACAATGGCAAACGAAATCCTTTTGCGTTACGGAATGAACCCGCATCAGAAAGAAGCGAAGCTGTATGCCGAAGGCGGAGGCGAGCTGCCGATCCGCGTGCTGAACGGCGACCCGGGCTTCATCAATCTGCTGGACGCCCTGAATGCTTTCCAACTTGTGCGCGAGCTGCGTCAGGCGACCGGTCTTCCGGCGGCCGCTTCGTTCAAGCACGTCAGTCCTGCGGGCGCAGCCGTCTATGCTCCGCTGAACGATACGCTCAAGAAAGCTTACTTCGTGGAAGGTCTGGAGCTGTCCGAGCTGGCTACCGCCTATGCGCGAGCGCGCGGAGCGGACCGGATGTCGTCGTTCGGCGATGCGGCGGCGTTGAGCGATACGGTGGACGCCTCGACGGCCAAGCTGCTGAAGCGCGAAGTATCCGACCTGATCGTTGCCCCCGGTTACGACGAGGAGGCGCTCTCGATCCTGAAGGCGAAGAAGGGCGGCAAGTTCCTCATTCTGCAAATCGACGCGGACTATGTGCCTCCGGCTATCGAAACCCGTACCTTGTTCGGGCTGAAAATGCAGCAGGAGCGCAACGACGGCACGATCGACGCTTCCGTATTCGATCATGTCGTGACTAGCAACAAGGAATTGACCGAAGAAGCGAAGCGCGATATGCTCGTGGCGCTGATTACGCTGAAATATACGCAGTCCAACTCGATCTGCTACGCGCTCGACGGCCAAACGATCGGCATCGGTGCGGGTCAGCAGTCGCGCATCCATTGTACCCGCTTGGCGGGCGACAAGGCCGACCGCTGGTATTTGCGCCAGCATCCGACGGCTCTCTCCATGAAATTCCGCGAAGGGCTTTCCCGTCCGGAGCAAAACAATGCGATCGACCTGTGGCTCGAGGACGAGCTGACGCCTGTCGAACAGGCGAGCTGGGAAGCATGCTTCGAGGAAGTTCCTCAGCGTCTGACGCGCGAGGAGAAGCGGGAATGGCTGAACGGCTTGACCAACGTATCCTACGGCTCCGACGCGTTCCTGCCGTTCCGCGACAATATCGACCGGGCGAGCCGCAGCGGCGTCCGCTATGTCATTCAGGCGGGAAGCTCGATGCGCGACGAGGAAGTCGTGCAGGCGGCCAACGATTACGGCATGGTCATGGCTTATTCCGGCGTGCGTCTGTTCCATCACTAATTTTGCACCGATAAAGGAGAACGTGCTCGTGACACAACTATGGAGTCAAGCGGCGGAAGTTCATGCCGCCAACCTGATTACGAATCCGTACCCGGGACGGGGCATTATTATCGGCTTGACGCCGAACGGCACGCGCTATGCCCAGGTGTATTGGATTATGGGGCGCAGCGAGAACAGCCGCAACCGCGTCTTTATCGGCGAGGACAACGGCTTCGTGCGCACGGAAGCCAAAGACCCGGCGAAGCTGACCGATCCGTCGCTGATCATTTATTACCCGGTCCGCCATACGGGGCAGGCACATATCGTGACGAACGGCGACCAGACGGATACCGTTTACGATGCGCTGCGTCAAGGCGGCACGTTCGAACAGGCGCTGACGACGCGCACGTGGGAACCGGACGGCCCCAACTACACGCCGCGCATTTCCGGGCTGGTCGATTTGGGCGATGCGCACTGCGCGTATAAGCTGTCGATCTTGAAGACGAACGCCAACGACCCGTCGCAGACGATGCGCCACTATTTCCACTATGAGCAAGGCATTGCCGGCTTTGGCCATTGTATTACGACCTATGCGGGCGACGGCAATCCGCTGCCATCGTTCCAAGGGGAACCGCTTCTGATGCCGCTGTTCGACGATGCGGAGCAAACGGCTTCGTTCTTCTGGGAGCGTCTGAACGCGGACAACAAGATTTCGCTGCTGGTCAAGACGATCGACCGGGCAACCGGCGAGACGAAGACGCACATTATTAATAAATAATTCAAGCTGACAGATTCGGGAGGGTTCGGTTTGCGTATTTTGGTGGTTGGCAAAGGCGGAAGGGAACACGCGATCATCTGGTCGCTGAAGAAAAGCGCCAGCATCTCGCACATTTACTGTGCGCCGGGGAATGCGGGCATAGCCGAGCTCGCGGAATGCGTGCCGATTAAAGAAAGCGAGTTCGAGAAAGTCGCCCAGTTCGCGCTGGATTACGCGATCGACCTGGTCGTGATCGGCCCGGACGATCCGCTCGCCGACGGCATCGTCGACGTACTGGAGGAGCGCGGTATTCCCGTATACGGTCCGCGCAAAAATGCGGCGATTATCGAGGGCTCGAAAGTGTTCACGAAAGATTTGCTGAAAAAATACAACATACCGACGGCCGCTTACGAATCGTTCGAGGAATACGAACCGGCACTCGCTTACGTGAGCCAACAAGGAGCGCCGATCGTCATCAAGGCGGACGGTCTGGCGGCAGGGAAGGGCGTCATCGTGGCGCAGACGCTGGAGGAAGCGGAGCAGGCGCTGCGGGAGATCATGGTAGACAAGGTGTTCGGCAAAGCCGGAAGTCTCGTCGTCATCGAGGAGTTTTTGCAGGGTCAGGAAATGTCCATTCTGTCGTTCGTGGACGGGGATATCGTTCGTCCGATGGTTCCTTCCCAGGACCATAAGCAGGTGTTCGACGGCGACAAAGGGCCGAATACGGGCGGCATGGGCACGTACAGTCCGCTGCCGCATATCCCGCAAGCAGTCATCGACGAAGCGATCGAGACGATCATCAAACCGACCGCAGCTGCGATGGTGAAGGAAGGCCGTCCGTTCCGCGGCGTGCTGTTCGCCGGGCTGATGATTACGGAGAACGGTCCGAAGACGATCGAATTCAACGCGCGCTTCGGCGATCCGGAGACGCAGGTCGTGCTGTCGCTGCTCGAAACCGATCTGCTGGATATTTTCCTGGCGACGATCAACGGCCGACTGCAGGATATGGATATTCGCTGGAGCGACGAATCGGCCGTATGTGTCATTCTCGCCTCGGGTGGCTATCCGGGCAGTTACCCGAAAGGCGTGCCGATTCACGGCTTGGACGAAGTCCGGGATTCGGTCGTGTTCCATGCCGGGACAGCGACGAAGGACGGCGCGATCGTTACGGACGGCGGGCGCGTGCTCGGCGTAACGGCCAAGGGCGCGTCGATCGAGGAAGCGCGGGCCAAAGCGTACGCCGATGCGGAACGTATCCGCTTCGAAGGCATGCAATACCGCAAAGATATAGCGCTCAAAGCTTTGCGCTAGTACGGACGGGAAGTACGCCGCCGTATGCTTGCCATCAGCGTCCGCCGAAAGGCGGGCGTTTTTTGGTATGACCGGCATTCCCGACCCCGGGACCGGATACCTCTCACTCAAATTCGTTATTCTCGAACTTCTTCTTGTGCTTCAGCATATACCAAACGGCCACGGCCAGCCCGAGAAGCAGCAGCATGGAGCGCCAATGGGTACCGATAAAATGGGAAAGCCCGTTCACGGAGCACATCACCTCGTTAATGTCAGGCTGTAGATCGGCCTGTTGAAGGACCTGGATGCTTTTGTTAGGTATGCCCAATTTGGTTGGTATGAATTCGCGATCGTATGATATACTAATACCAAATATAGGTACAACCATTAACGGGAGGGTTATATCGATGAATTTGGAGCAACAGCAATCGTATACCGACGAGCATCAGTCTACGTACAATGCTCCGTTCCACAAGCTGCTGCGCATGTTGACGCTGTCGATTCTGGTGTCGTTCATCGGATCGGTTGTGGGCATGTTCGTTCCCCCGGCGCTGTTCATACCGCTGGTCATCGTCGAGCTGATCATGCTGGTCGCGGCCTTCTTCATTCGCCGTAAAGGCAAGGGAATCGGATACGGGTTCGTGTTTACGTTTTGCCTAATCAGCGGTATTACGGTATTTCCGAGCATTGCGCACTACACGTCCATCGGCGGACCAACGCTTGTGACGACGGCCTTTTTGCTGACGGCCATTATTTTCGGCGGGCTGACCGCGTACGCGTATTATTCCAAGAGAGATTTCAGCTTCCTCGGCGGCTTCTTGACCGTGGCCGTGCTCGTTCTGATCGGCTTCAGCCTGATCGGACTGTTTACCGGCGGCTTCGGCGGAACGTTGGGCCTGTTCATCGCCGCTTTCGGGGTGCTCGTGTTTTCCGGCTTTATTTTGTACGATATTTCCCAATACAAACACGGCTTGGCCGACGAGGATATCCCGCTGGCCGTGCTTAATCTGTATTTGAACTTCATTAACCTGTTCCTCTACTTGCTGCGTCTGCTCGGCATTTTGTCCAGCGACGACTAAGCGGCGGCGGGAAAAAACGACGAAACCCTCTGCAGGCATCGCGCCTGACAGAGGGTTTTTGCGTCTACTCGGCTCTGCGTTCCAATGTTATGGTCGGGAATCCGGCTTTACGCCCGCCAACGCTTGCGGAATTCAAGCGGAGTGACGCCTTCCCGCTGTTTAAAGGTTTTAATGAAAAAGCTCGCCTGCTGATACCCCACCTGCTCGGCGATCTGGGCGATCGTAAGATCGGAGAACTTGAGCATTTCTTTGGCGAGGGACAACCGCACATGCGTCACATATTCGGTCGGGCTATAGCCCGTATAACGCTTGAATTCGCGGGCCAAGTGATATTTGCTGAAGCTATGCTGTTCGGCTAAGTCGTCCAGCGTTATTTTTGCGCTGCAATTGCGTTCCATTTCATTCATGATTTCGAGAATATAAGGCGGGCAGGTCATATCTTTGGAGTCCGGCTCTTTGTATACGCTCTGGATCAGCAGCTCGGAAAGCATTTCGACGATCCACTTGGAGCTAAGTATATCCGAATGGATGGGTTTTGTTCGCTGGGCTTGCAGCAGCAGCTCAAGCCGGGAAGGAATGATCGTATCGGCCGCCAGGGCATGAACCGGTCCGGCATTTCGCAAAATAAGCTCGGCATAGCTCTGGCTGCTCCCGCCGTTGAAATGAAGCCAGTCCATGTCCCAAACGCCGCTGGCGGTCTCATAATAATGGGGCTCCTTGCAATCGATCAAAAACACGTCATTGGGCAATAAAGAATAGCTCTTGCCTCCATACTTCAGTCTGCCTTGTCCCCGCTTCGTCCATAAGAGAAGGAAGGAATGGTACTGCTCGCGGTTCGTGTAATAATGCTCCAAAGCTTTAAACCTTCCGACCGCTTGCACGTAGAAAAACATCGATTGAGCCAGAAGGCTCGGCGTCACCTCGATATTTTCGGATTCCGGGGCGAGGTCCCATTCTACTTGAAGCGGATATTTGCGCATGCTCCACCTCCGCAATGCAGCAAGAAAGTATGATGATGTATCCATATTATGCGATGATTTCTGGAATGTAAACGCATACGATTGAGAAAGGTTGGCGATATCCAAGCACGCAGCCCGATAAACAGGCCTGGGGCTGAATCTGACTAGACTGGGAGTGGACCACATGGAGCACGTCTCGTTCGTTCTGCACATTCATCCTGATCATGAAGCCGAATATTTCCGCAGGCACCGGCAAGTGTATCCCGAGCTCGAGGAAGCGTTCGGCCAAGCCGGCATCAAGCGCTATCATATTTATTATCACGACGGTACATTGTTCGCCTATATGATCGTTGAGCATTTCGGGGAGGCTATGCAGATGTTGGCCAATCACCCTGCGAATGCAAGATGGCAAGCATATATGAGCGATCTTCTATTGCCGTGGGAGGACGGAGAGAACGTGAAGGTGATCCGGGAGGCGTACCGCTATGTACAAGAATCGCTTCATGAAAAGGCGTGAACGGATCGTCGGCAGACGGATTGCAAGCTTTGCTTAACGGGTGGGTATACTGGTATACAACGGAGCATCCTTACCGTATCTGTGCTGGAGCCGATCGCATCGACAATTTCAAAAAACGTCACGAAGGCTCCTTGCGGAGCTTTCTTTTTTGTCCTTGCTCCCGCTGTGGTAAAATAGAAAGAAACGGGCAGGGCGGTGTCGGACGATGAGAATTGCCATAAGCGGCGGAACCGGTCTGATCGGCAGCAGGCTGGTGCGGTATTTGCAGTCTAGCGGCGATGAAGTGATTCTGATCTCCCGTTCGTCGGCGGGCGGCATGCGAAGCAGTCTGCGGACGGTGACCTGGGATCGGTTGAACGAAGACCGGCAAGAGCTGGAAGGCTTGGACGGCATCGTCAATTTGTCCGGAGAATCGATCAATCAGCGCTGGACGGCGGCGGCCAAGCGTCGTGTGCTCGAATCGCGCTTGTCAACGGTGCGCAGGCTGGCCGAGCTGACCGGATTGCTGAAGCGGAAGCCCAACGCCGTCGTCAGCGGCTCCGCCATGGGCATCTACGGCACGTCGGAAACCGGGGTGTTCGACGAATCGAGCGGGGTCCGCGGCAACGACTTCCTGGCTGGCGTGGTCCAGCAGTGGGAGCGTGCCGCCGGGGAGATTCAGACGAACCGGCTGGTGCTTTTGCGCACCGGACTTGTGCTTGCTCCTGAAGGAGGGGCGTTGCCGTTAATGGCGCTGCCGTATAAGCTGGGCGTCGGGGGTAGAGTCGGCAGCGGCAGACAGTGGATGAGCTGGATTCATGCCGAGGATATCGTGCGCCTGATCCGGCACTGTCTGGACAATCCGGAGATGACCGGACCGGTTAATGCGACTGCTCCGAACCCGGTTACGAACGACGAATTCGGCCGCTCGCTCGGGCGCGCGCTTCATCGTCCGCATTGGCTGCCTTTACCCGGGGCGGCGCTAAAGCTTGCTTTGGGTGAAATGTCCGAGATGCTGCTTACCGGGCAGCGGGTCCTGCCCCAGAAGGCGCTCGAGTGCGGCTTTGAATTTCGCTATCCGGGCCTCGACGCCGCGCTGAAGGAATTATACGATCGCCCATCCGGCTAAAGGGTAGCCGGAATTCGGCAGGCGCAGTCGACCTCTGCTATGCAACGCGGCACGCCCGACGGAAGCTGAGCGCAGTTCGAACGTTTCTTCGATTCGATACTTTTGCTACTTGACACTCTGTGTTAGCTATTGTTAACTGGAATAGGAACGAAAAACGTACAAGTTAGGTACAATAACGGGAAACAGGTGAAGCAGATGAGCGGAAACAAACGGATTTTGATCGGAGCAAGCCAGCCGGCGCTCAGCGAGGGCGTGCTGGCTTCTACCCAGAAGGTCGTACACGAGGCGCTGGAGCGGCTTGGTTATGGAGAAAGCTATTACGAATTGCTGAAGGAGCCGCTGCGGCTGCTTACAGTTCGTATTCCCGTACGGATGGACGATGGTCATGTTCAAGTATTTACCGGCTATCGCGCCCAGCATACCGACGCCGTCGGCCCGACAAAAGGCGGCATTCGTTTCCACCCGAGCGTAACGGCCGAGGAAGTATCCGCTTTGTCGCTGTGGATGACGTTGAAATGCGGCCTCTTCGATTTGCCCTACGGCGGAGGCAAGGGAGGCATAATCTGCGATCCCCGGACGATGTCGCTCGGCGAGGTGGAGCGTCTGGCCCGCGGTTACGTGCGTGCGATCAGCCAGATCGTCGGACCGAACAAAGATATTCCGGCGCCCGACGTCTACACGAACGCGCAAATTATGGCTTGGATGCTGGACGAATACAGCCGTATCCGCGAATACGATTCCCCCGGCTTCATCACCGGCAAGCCGCTCGTCATCGGAGGCTCGCAAGGACGGGAGAAGGCGACCTCGCTCGGCGTAGCGATCTCGATCCGCGAGGCGGCGGCGCAGCAGGGCTTGGCAATTAAAGGACTGAAGGTATGTATCCAGGGCTTCGGCAACGTCGGCAGCAATCTGGCGGAAATTCTCGATCAATGGGGCGCCCTCGTCGTCGGCATCAGCGACGTACATGGCGGCATCTACGACGAGAACGGGCTGGACGTGCCTAACCTGCTCGACCGTCGAGATTCGTTCGGAAGCGTAACGAACTTGTTCAGCAAACGGCTGAGCAATTCGGAATATTTGCTCCAGCCTTGCGACGTGCTCGTCCCGGCCGCTCTGGAAAACCAGATCACGATGGACAATGTCGAGAAGATTCAGGCGAAAATGATCGTCGAAGCCGCCAATGGACCAACTTCGCTCGAAGCCAGCAACAAGCTGCACGAGCGCGGCGTTCTCGTCGTTCCGGACGTGCTGGCCAATGCGGGCGGGGTGACGGTGTCTTACTTCGAGTGGGTGCAGAACAATCAGGGCTACTACTGGACGGAGGAAGAAGTCAACCGCAAGCTGGAAAGCAAGATGGTCGAGGCAGTGAACAAAGTGCTGGCTTTGTCCAAAAGCCGCACCATCACGCCGAGGTTGGCCGCTTATATGCTTGGCGTGCAAAAATATGCCGAAGCAAGCCGGCTGAGAGGCTGGGTCTAGGCCGCCAAGGCGTTACGCAATCCGTCATTAAAGCTGATCAGGTTCCTCCAGAGGAACGGTAATAGATACGGTTCACGTTCCGGATTAAAAAGACACCTCCAAACCACTTAGATGTGGGAAGGAGGTGTCTTTTTACGCGATATCGCTCTAGTAGCGGTCCGGATTGCGGCGGTTCGTGGAACGGGTGTATACGGTGGAGTTGGTGGAGCGGGTGCGGGCTTTTTTCGTGCCTTTGCCCTTGCGCCGTTTCCGTCTCCGTTTTCTCCGCTTTTTAAACTCGTAATCGTCGGGATCGTCGGTCGCTTTCGATTTGCCGGGCATCATATTCATGAGTAGCTTGAGCATCGGCTGCATTTGCTGAATATTGCTGACGATCTTCTGCACCTTGCCCATCGTCGACATAATGCCTTCTATGCCGCCCATCCGGTCGACGACCGATTTGATATTGCTGAGACTGAGGTTGCTGAGCAGACCGCCCGCCCCGCCTGCCCCGCCCGCCCCGCTTGCGGCTCCTACAGAAGGAGCTTGCACGGCAGGCAGCTGGGAGCCGAACTGTCCGCCCAATTGTCCACCCAATTGTCCGCCGAATGACTCTCCGAACGATTGGGTAGGGGAGAAACCGAAGCCTTCGGTCGGAAATCCGCCGCCCGCCCCGGCTCCGGGGTAAGGACCGATGCTGCGGGATTCCCACTGGTTGCGGTTGTGACCTTGGCTCCTGTGGTGTCTTTGGTTCCGCTGGTCCTGCCAGACTGGCCATTGATTTGGATTCACGCGGTTCACATTCCTTCTTGTTTGGATTAATCGTTATAGGATACAGTATGTGGTAGGCGAATGATTGGATTGGACGAATGCCCGGTTTTTTGCGTCCAGTTCGGGGATATGCCCGACAATAGGGAGAAATGGGCGTTTAAGAAGCCCGTTTTCCGACCTGTCTGTTCCGGAATGACACACCGATGCCTAAGAGGCCGGCAACGATTTTAGCGCGACAGTGCATAGAAATTTTACTGTTTCGCCATCGTAAAGGAAGGAAAGTCGGTATTTGTGTCGAAACAGGTAAGTAAGTCAGTGAAATGGGGTTGAGTGAAGGTGCAGTTGAAGAAGCTGAACGATAAAACGATCGACCAGTTGTTCGAGGCCGTATTGACCTTGAAGACAGTGGAAGAGTGCTATATTTTTTTCGACGATCTATGTACCGTTAATGAGATACAATCGATGTCGCAGCGTCTTGAGGTAGCCCGCATGCTGGGCAAAGGCAGCACGTATAACCAGATCGAAGCGGAAACGGGAGCCAGCACGGCGACGATCTCACGGGTTAAGCGTTGTTTGAATTACGGCAATGACGGGTATAAAATGTCGTTGGAACGGCTCGGCCGCTAATTCGCAACCCGTCTCGCCGTTTTCCTGACGCGCGTCGCGGTTACCGAATCCTGCTCCCGCAAGGGGCGGGGTTTTTGCGCTGGCGGGGCGGCCGAATTGACTTTCGCGACCGGTTTCGATAGCATGAGAAGGGAAGTTGACGGAAAGGGTGTCTGTCATGGGGCAAGCGGGCGTACTCGTTATCAGCCACGGCTCGCGCAGCGCGGAATGGATCGAACGGATCGACCGTGCGGTCGCCGAGATCCGGCTGCCGGCAACGGAGCAGGGGCCGGTTCCTATCGTGTCCTCGTTCCTCGAACTGGCGGAAGGACGGCTTATCCAGGACGGCATCGATGCCTTGGAGGCGCTCGGGGTGACGGAGATGATCGTCATACCGTTGTTCATCTCTTACGGCAGTACGCATGTGGATGAAATCCGCTATGCGCTCGGCGATCTGCCGCATCCGTCCTCGGATACCGATCTGGAGCCTTTTCGGCTGCGTGCGAGCGTAAGCGTATGCCCTCCGCTGGATGATGATCCGGTCGTCGCGAATATATTGCTGGAGCATCTGCGGGATATCACGCATCGGCCCGAGCGTCAACGGGTTTTACTGATCGGTCACGGGAGCGAGCTGCCGGACTTTTATGCGCGTTGGAAAAGAGGGCTGGGCCGCATCGCGGACAGATTGCAGCAGCTTGGCGGTTATGCCGGGGTCCATACGGCGCTGCTGCTGCCGGACGAGTCCCGCGAAGCGCTCGGACGTTTCATAGAAGAAAATCCGCACGAGGACGTCCTCGTGGCTCCGGTTTTTCTAAGTACAGGCTATTTTACAAGCACCGTTATTCCGCAAAGACTGGGCGGGCTTCGCCACCGGTACACGGGGAAAGCGCTGCTTCCGCACCCGGCGGTGTCCCGCTGGATGGAGCGGCAAATTACCGCCATGCTGGGCGCAATCCAAAGCCATAAGCAATAAGTAGGCACGTTTAAACAAATCGCTCACAATAGAGAAAGATTCCTAGATGGGGGAATGGGTCGATGGCGAAACGCGCCAGATTGATCTACAATCCGACCTCCGGTCGCGAAGAAATGAAACGAAGATTGCCGGAGATTTTGCAACGGCTCGAGTATGGCGGACTGGAAACGTCCACGCACGCCACGATCGGGGAAGGCGACGCGGCCGTTGCCGCCGCCGATGCGATCGACCGCGGCTTCGATGTCATCATCGCCGCAGGCGGGGACGGTACGCTGTATGAAGTGATTAACGGCATGGCGGAGAAAGAGCGTCGTCCGCCGCTCGGCATACTGCCGGTCGGTACGACCAACGATTTTGCTCGGGCGCTCGGCATTCCGAAGCACTGGGAGTTCGCGGTCGATCTGATCTTGCAGCAGCATACCCGGAAGATCGACGTAGGCAAGGTCAACCAGCGGTATTTCATCAACATTGCCGGCGGCGGTTCGATGACCGAGCTTACGTACGAGGTGCCGAGCAAGCTGAAGACGATGCTCGGACAGCTCGCTTATTATATGAAGGGGCTCGAGAAGCTGCCGCGTCTGCGGCCGACCGAGCTGAGCTTTGTTTCCAAGGAAAAGCATGTTCACGAGGAAGTCATGATGTTCCTGATCTGCAATAGCAATTCGGTCGGCGGCTTCGAGCGGCTTGCGCCGGATGCGAGCTTGAGCGACGGGCTGCTCGACGTCTTCATTTTGCGCAAATGCAATTTGGCCGAGTTTATCCGCATCGTCTCGTCCGCGCTGCGCGGGGAGCATATGAACGATCCGCATGTCATTCATTTCAAGACGCAGAGCATTCAGGTCACTTCCCCGGACTATGTGCAATTGAACCTGGACGGCGAGTTTGGCGGCACGCTGCCTTGTACGATATCGGTACTGCCGGATCATTTACATATTTTCGTCGACGAGTCCGGGACGTCCACCTATAAATAAGTAACGGAGTGTATCAATCGTGGCAAAACGATACGGCCCAAGCGGTCGAACGAAGCGGGGCGGATCGCAGGAAAGAGCGGAGCGGAACGGGCAGCCGGACAAGCGCGACCGTCGCCGCGGTCCATCCTCTGCATCGGCTTCCTCCGCCGTCTCGGCACCGGTCGCGATGCAGGAACGGGTGAAGGTTCAGGTCAACGGAATCGGACATGAGGGAGAAGGGGTGGGCCGCACCGACGGCTTTACCCTTTTTGTTCATGGAGCGCTGCCTGGCGAACAGGTGGAAGCGCAAGTGACCGGCATCAAAAAACAATACGGCTTCGCGCGGCTGCTTCAGGTGCTGGAGCCGAGTCCGCAGCGGGTCGAACCCCCTTGTCCGGTATTCGGAGAGTGCGGCGGCTGCCAGCTGCAGCATCTGGATTACGAAGCGCAATTGCAGTGGAAACGACGGCATGTAGCGGACAATTTGCGAAGGATCGGCAAGCTTCACGTTGCCGGCTTAGGAGAAGTCGGCGAAGGTTCGGCGCCTGGTCGCTCCTTGAACGGCGAGGAGGAAGCCCGTACGCCCACTGTCGCCGCCCTCGTTGATGCTGCCGATCCGGTCGCTGCCGGGGTCGTCGTACACCCCACGATCGGGATGGCCGATCCGTGGCGATACCGGAATAAAGTACAGGTTCCTTTCGGGGAGCGGGATGGCCGAGTTGTGGCCGGTTTTTTTGCGACCGGCAGTCACCGGATCGTCGATGCCGAACGCTGCCTCATCCGCAGCGAGACGGCCGATGCCATCGTGAGCATCGTGAAGGAGGAAGCCGGCCAACTAGGCATTCCCGCTTACGATGCCGGGAAGCAAAGCGGCTTGCGCCATGTAATCGTCAAGACCGGTTTCCACACCGGCGAGACGATGATAGTGCTTGTAACGGATAAGCGCAAGCTTCCCCATGCGAAGGAACTCGCGGCCCGTATCGTCAAGCGGGTGCCCGGCGTAGCCAGCGTATGCCATAACGTTCATGATGGATCGGACGGCACGGTGATGGGAGCGGAGACATCCGTGTTGTGGGGTAACGATCGTATTTATGATACGATCGGGGACGTGCGGTTTGCGATATCCGCCCATTCGTTCTACCAGGTGAACCCGACTCAGACCGAGGTGTTGTACGGCAAAGCGCTGGAGTATGCCGGTCTGACCGGCAATGAGACCGTAATCGACGCTTATTGCGGCGTCGGGACGATCTCGTTGTTCCTAGCGCAGCGGGCGAAACGCGTATATGGAGTAGAGGTAGTGCCCGAGGCGATCGAGGATGCCCGGCGCAATGCCGAGCTGAACGGCATCGACAACGTCGAATTTGCCGTCGGCAAAGCCGAGGAGGTTCTCCCGACTTGGCGCGCTGCGGGTGTCCGGGCCGACGTCATCGTCGTCGACCCGCCTCGCAAAGGCTGCGACGCCGCTTTGCTTGAGACGATCGTGGCAATGCAGCCGCGCCGCGTCGTCTACGTCTCGTGCAACCCGTCCACCCTCGCCCGCGACCTCCGCCTCCTGGAAGACGGCGGCTACCGCACGGTGGAGGTCCAGCCGGTGGATATGTTTCCGCATACCGTTCACGTAGAATCGGTGGCTTTGTTGGTAAGGAATGGTACAGATCGCTAAGAATGCAGTGGTGGTGCGGGTTTGGGGAGTAGTACTGATGAAATGAAAGTGTGAAACAGAGGCTAGAGAATAGTAGAGTTGACTGATTGTTGACGAAATAAATAATAGATTAATAGACAAAAACACCTGAAGCTGAAATCAGGTGTTTTTGTCTATTAACTAGGGTAGAGGCAGGATTCCTCTTTTCAATTAGGTGAAACAGGTAAGAGTCTTGTTGTCGAAGCAGACAGTGGAATCAAGGAAATCTTCTAATATCGCGGCTGTCCAAAGATAGCGAGAAGGGTCAGAACCATGCAAAACTTAGCAACAGGGTGAACGAAGTAAATGAGATAACTGAGAAACAAAAGTGGAAATGGGCACCTACAGGTACCTCTAATGATATCAAAATGTTGTTTATGGAAGAAGAGTCTCCGAGCGAGGTGAAGATTCAACTGAGATATCTAGAATAATTGTTATAATGAAATTTCTTCTTGAGTATCTAAGGTTCTCTCTTTTGTTACTCTCTTAGAGACATAACTAATTAAATTTGATATTAGTTTATGTGTTATTTTTATTCCTCTGTTAAGAAGTGACATAAATACTATAATTCTTTCTTTAAAAAGAGATACGATAAAAAATATATTAAGTAACATATATAGAAATAGTAATGATGCGATAACAAAAGTAATCAAACTAATGAAGCTCACTATAGGAAACATTTGGTCAATTGTTGGTATAAAATTACTTATGTATTCACTTATTTCAGTAGTCTTCTTTTCAATTAAAACATTAATGCCTAGCATTCCCGTGAAGAATGCTAATATTGTTAATGTTTTTGTTTCTTTGTTTTGAAGTTCACTATGTACTTCTATAAGTCTTTGGTTAAGCTCCCGCATATCTTCTTTAACTTTATTATAAAGCGAATGTATTCCTAGGATATTGTTGAAGAGATTCCACATCTCAATGCCTTGGGTTTCATTGGAAATTTTGTGGAAGTAATAGTTAAGATTTAAATTATCAAAGGAAGATAAAATTCTTCTAGCATTACTTCTCTGAGTATTGAGATTTTCTAATGTAGAATATTCACCGGACAACCTTTGTAATTCTTCCCTATAGAATAAGTTTAATAAAGCAATAATCAAATACTGTTTATTAAAGATTTGTAAGTAGTGATCGGGAAACCAGTTATTTGAGGAGAAACGGTTAAACTTATAACTTGGAGGATTATCAATCTTTATCAATGAAATCCAACAGTTATCATTTCCAATTGTGTAATTTCCCGATGCTCCCCATCGTTGGTAAGTATTATTTTTAATAAAACAATTCACAAATTCCTCATCATAATTATTTATTGTTTCATCAAAACTGGATATCCGGAAAAGCTGTTTTGGTTCAATTAGATTAGTGACTTGTGCACAAGCATGTATAAAATTGTCTGGTTCAATAAATTTAAATGAAGATAATTTGTAATCTTGCAAATCAAAATCATCGGTTGAAATCTTATTTGAAATAAACAAGTTATATTTATCTATTATTGAGGAAACTGCTTCAAAGATATCCGAGTTTTGGTGGGAATTATCTCTTTTTGAAGTTTTAAAGTTGATTTTAGGAGCATTTAGATATTTATTATGGTTCTGCCGTATTCTATTTATAAATTTTATCCAATCATCAAGATCAATAAGTCCCTGATTATTTTCTTCTGGGAGCAAAGCGACGCGTACAACGAGAAAGGCAAATTTATCACTGAATTTATATAATTCTGTTGATAACCATTCAAACCTAAGTTGCTGATTGCATTCTGGGAAATTTGCTTTTATTATTTTGGAGTTTTCTTTCAACCTAAAAGCTGAAAACTTCCCATTTTTAGAAAAGAGTAGATTTTGTATTCCTGGTAAAAAGTATTTACTCACAAATAAATCCTCTATCTCTTGGGTAGCATCATAATCACTGGTTACTTCTGGGTAGTAAAACTTTTGCTCAGCTTGATTATTGGAATTTTCTGAATTAAATATTTGTATCCAATCTTCCTTGTTAATATAAATATTATTGTTTCCCAATTTTGGTCGAACGGGTAATATTATATTGGTAGTGTTAATTCCAATTTTAACTTCCATAATTTTAAAACCTCCTGAATCGAGTGATACTTTTGAACAATATAGAGGAACAATTAAAAACTATTATACAGGAAATTACAAATTGTGTGCCTACAATTTGCATATATCTATTTGGATCCTACTTAAATGGAGAATATGATAAGGATAGTGATGTTGACTTATATATTGTGACAAATTCAAATGAGCGTAAAATTGATATTTTAAAAAAAATTAGAAAGAGGTTGATTGAAAAGGTAAATATCCCTTTAGATTTGGTGATAAGTGATTCGGTGGAATTTTCAAAAAAGTCCCAAATGGCTTGTACATTTGAATATATGATCAAAAATGAAGGAATAAAATTATATGAATAAAGAGGTTTTTTTAGAGTTATTTTCGCGGGGGAATCGGATAAGGGAAGCAGCACATTACTTACTTGGGATGAGTTCGACACCGATTGACATTATTTGCTTCATGTGTTTTCAAAGTGCAGAAACGTTATTAAAATCCTATTTAAGTTTATGCAATTATCCTATTACTCGTGTTCATGATTTAATTTATCTGGTCAAAGTTTGTGCCAAATACAACATTGCGTTTAAGCAAATTGAAGAAAATTGTGCTGAATTAACAAGTTATAATGTACTCATTTACAATGACTTAAGTAAAGAGGACGCTATTGATGCTCTAAACAAAGTTGATTCAATTTATTTTATAATAAGATGTGTGACAAATCAGTTGAAATAATTATTTATTTGTGGAGTATACCTTATGTCTAGGGGGAACCAATTGTTTTTGGAGTGTTCCAGTTAATAGTGCCAAATCTGAGAAATCAGGATTTTCCGAGTACAATATTAGAGAAGTAACGGGTGAGATCTTGGAACAATCAAAAATGGGAGAGTGCATAAAATAAGAAGGTACTTTTATACAACATTAATCAAACCTATTATACATAATGATGTGAAAAATGTATTTCATCCAATTTTGAGGAGGTTCATATGCAAGAAAATAAATTGTATCTACATTTTAAGGATAATAAAAAAAAAATAGAGTTTGATTTAAATAGAAACACTGTTTTTTTTGGGAATAATGGGCAGGGAAAAACCAGGATTCTTCAAACAATTAATTCTTTATATCAGTTAGCTAAAGAGAAGAAAAAGGAAAACTTCTCGAAAATTATTGATAGTATGAATTTGGATGAACTAAGAATAAATGGTGTGGATTATAATTCCTTATTTTTAGCTAACGAAAGTTTAAAGAAAGTAGAGAAAGAAAATCTTATAGGGTTTGTACTTGAAAATATGATGGCTTTGAAAAAATTGTCCTTATTGATAGATGAAATTCCGAATGAATATCTTTATAGCTCTGCTAATAGGAAACATAAAGTTGATCGGATTTTAAAGTATTTAGATAGAGTCATTAAACAGGCAAATTGGCATATTTTTAGTCCGATTGGATTTGATAACTGGTTGAATGATCTTTATTTTTTCGCTAATAGTTTAGTGAATTCTATAAAGCATGCCATAGATTTTGACTTGGAGATTAATTCAAAACATTCTATAAATCTTGTGGAAGAAGTCTTAATATTAGCATCGTACCTCAAAGAAAAGTACCAGCTATATGAATTGAAGTCAAACGATATCGACTTGAATTTTGATTTAGAGAAAAATAAAATTATGGATAATCTATCTTTAAAATCTGCACGCTATATAACTACAGACAATATTGATTTTATGAATATTTTTAAAAAAATAGAGTTGGAAATTAATGCAATCAATAATGGTGTAAAAACTTTCTTTTGGAGCGAGCTCATTGATATTAATAAGTTCGATGAATTATTGCAAAAAAGAAATGAATTATTTGATAAAATTTCAAAATTTAATAATATCATAATTAAATATGCAGATATTAAAATAGAACTTCAAAATATTAATGAACTAATTTTTTTGAAAAATTCCGAGGAAATGACTTTTGATAAGTTATCATCTGGAGAAAAGAAAATAACCTTTCTTTTCTTAGAAATACTTTTAAATGATGTAGATATTTATTTAATTGACGAGCCAGAATTATCATTATCATTGAATTACCAGAATAAAATAATTACTGATTTACATGTTTTAACTAATGGTAAGACTTTGTTTATAGCAACTCACGCTCCATATATCTACGAAGACTTTATGGCAATTGAAGGTAATATTGCGAAAGAAGTGTAATGATATGAACTATAATAAAGAAAAATACAATAGAGGAAAATTGAAACTTGTTACTCAGCCGATTATTTATGTTGAGGGTAAGTCAAATAAAATTTTTTATCAACAATTAGAGGAGTTTTCTGATAAATTTATAGATAATGGTGGTAACTGTAGTAATATTAGAGCTAAAGTTGAATCTCAGCCAAACAGTTATGGAATAATAGATCATGATTATGAAGAGATTAGTCATGAAAAATTATTTCCTATCAACTTCTATAGTATAGAAAATATTTCGCTGATCTATATAGAACGCAATTAAGATCATAACCGAACAAGCAGACGATCGATGGTTTGCATCGGATGCTTATTGATCCGCTTCATGAATTGGCTCACATGAAGCCTGATCGTATAGAACTTTTCAAAGAAGATGTTATTGACCACGTCTGCTTTGAGCCACAGCCATAGCCCTTCAACGGGGTTAAGGTTTGGACTGTAAGGCGGCAGGAAGACTAGCTGTAAACGAGGATGTTTTTTGAGAAACGGCTGTAAGGCTATGGCATGATGAATTCGGCTGTTATCCAGAATAAGAGCCATTTTACCAGTCGGGTACGCCGTGAGAAGATCTTCAAGAAAGCGAACAAAAGCCGCTACATCCGCT
>NZ_BAAAYO010000018.1:0-200593 GCF_039536325.1 Paenibacillus hodogayensis | reverse complement strand
CAAACGCCGCTCCAGCTAAAGGTTCCTTAATTCACTGTCCACTTTCTTGACATAAGTCCAAAAATCGTACAAAAAGCAAGATGCGGCATTCAAAAGCGAAAATTTGTACGGTATTTCATATAAAACACTCGTCATTGCCTGGAAAAGACCGTCGCCTGTGTGAAATATCGTACAAAGCGGCCTTCCTTCCAACGACCTTCTCTTTCTGCGCGCTCCAGTCAACATCATCATGGATCAAGCACTGATTTCGGTTTGAGCCGTTTTTTAACCCATTAAACTTGGATAAGCGCTCAAGCGCAAATCGCAGCGTACCGGAACGAATAGCGACACCACACCAAAGGAGACGATTCCCATGAGCGAATGCCCCAAATGCAATGGCCGTGAATTTGGCAAAGGCGTCCAAATCGGGCACGGCAATGTTAGGCCAGAAAATTTGAGCTTGTTCAATTCCGGCTCGGAGCTGGTCCATCTGTTTTGTTTACAATGCGGCTTCGTAGTGGAAAGCTACCTGAAAAATCCGGAGAAGTTCAAACCGAAGAAATGACTCAGGTCAAGCTAATCAACGCGAAGCGGATCGAAACCAAACCAAACGTAAAACCCATGCTAATACAGTTTTCACCAAAGAAAAGTCGGTTTTCCTGTGCTAAGGATTACCGACTTTTGGTTTTATGTATAGTCAAACATAGGCGCTTGCCGTTTATCGATGAATATTATTTAAGTATTTACTTAATTAAGGAAATGGTTTATTATCAATTCATAACCCAATCCGATAAAGAGGAGGAGGACAAGAAAGGTATGCCTGCTGATCTGTTTTCCGCACTCGCCGATCCGACGCGCCGCCGCATCTTAGAGATGCTTGCCAGCAGCGGAGAGTTTTCCGCATCGGAAATTTGCGATCATTTTCAGATCAGCCCTCAGGCGGTTTCCCAGCACTTGAAGTTGTTGCGGGAAGCGAATCTGGTGCATGTCGAGAAGAGAGCGCAGCAGCGGATTTACCGGCTGAATACGGAGACCATGACGGAATTCGAAGAATGGTCCCGGAACATGAGAGCCCGCTGGAGCCGGCGTCTGGATGCACTCGATGCGGTATTGAAAACCGAAATGAAGAAAATAAACCAAAACCGATCCGAAAAGGAGCCACCCTCATGAATTCGATTAAGAAAAGCCTTGTGATTACCCGCGTTTTTGACGCCCCGGTTGAACTCGTATGGAAAGCTTGGACCGACCCGCAGCTGGTGGTGCAATGGTGGGGGCCAGCGCACTACACATCGCCTTTATGCCAAACGGACTTCCGTGAAGGGGGACGCTATTTGTTCTGTATGCGCGCTCCCGAGGAGCAGGGCGGCCAGGACTTTTATTCCACCGGCGTTTACCGGACGATCGTGCCGCTGCAGCGGTTGGAATTTACGCAGTATTTGGCCGACAAAGACGGCAACATCATCTCTCCCGCCGACGTGGGCATGCCGCCGGACTTCCCGCATGAGGTCGAGTTCGTCATCGAATTCAACGCTCAAGGCGACCGGACGGAACTGAAGATTACCGAGCACAACTGGACTCCGGGGCAGATGGCAGAATACGCCGTAGCCGGCATGAATCAGTCGCTCGACAAGCTTGCGGCGGCCATCGCCCCGCTGGTCCGCTAAATCCAACTTTTATGAAGGAGAGGAACACGATGCCAACAATTACGCCATTTCTGTGGTTCGATAACAATGCGGAGGAAGCGATCGATTTTTACAGCTCGATCTTCAAGGAGACTGCGACGATCAGCGTGTCGCGTCATGGGGGAGGGGGGCCCGCGCCGAAAGGAACACTTATATCCGCGACGTTCGAGCTGCAGGGTCAGACTTTCATGGCGCTGAACGGCGGTCCGCACTTTTCGTTCACTCCGGCCATCTCGCTGTTCGTCAAGTGCGACACGCAGGAGGAGATCGACGATCTGTGGGAGAAGCTGTCTGCCGGAGGCGAGCCCGGCCGGTGCGGCTGGCTGAAGGACAAATTCGGCTTGTCCTGGCAGATCGTCCCCTCCATCTTGAACGAGCTGCTGCAGGATAAGGACGCCCGAAAAGCGCAGCAGGCGATGGAGGCGATGCTTCGGATGGATAAGCTCGACATTCAAGCTTTAAAGCAGGCTCACGCGAATTAACCGGCGCGGGCGGCTCAGCCTGCCCGGCTGAGCCTGATGAAGGCGGCCCTGTCCCAAGGGTACCAGATGACATGAAACAGCGCATGCACGACGATGGCGGCAATAAGACCGTACTGCCAAAACATATAGCCGCAAAAGAAAGACACCCATAGATTGCCTAGCACCGTCGAGCCGACCAGCAACGGGGAAGGGATACAGCCCTTCGCGATGTAGCCGGGCAGATGAGCCAGACCGAACAAAATGCCGGTGACGACAATCGAGATCCAGAATGCAGTCGTCTGCGACGTCAACAGGGAAACGCTCCACATCGCGATGCTGAGAAGTCCCCAGCGAAACAGGATTTCTTCGGTAATCCCGCCGGACGCGATTCTGGCGGCAAGCCCCAATTCATTCCTGGCCTGCTCGGCGATCAAGAGCGAGGCCCGGTCGATCCGGGAACGGATGAAGCCGTAGTAGCAGGCCACCCAGACGGCCGTGCAGACGACCCCGCCGACGGTCCCGCTTAGCAGCTGACGGTACAGATCGGCCCATTCCGTTCGGCCTTGGCTCAATCCTGCGAGAAAGCGGTCCGTAAGTCCGACCTTGGGACCGAAGTAAAGCCCGGCGCCAGCGGCAAGCGCCACAAGTATGAACGTTTGAGCGGCAAGCGCTATACGCAGCGCCCGCTCGGACATTCGATTATCAGGCTTGGCCAGCAGCTCGTTAGCCGTATAACGGGTCATCAGCCCAATCCCCGGTATGCAAATGCCAATTAAGATGAACCACAAATATAGCGTTGTCATAGAATCGCGCTCCTGTCTGCTAAAAGTCTCAATAACAGACCGACCGGACGGTCTGTTATTGAGCAAAAAAAACGTGCTGTCAACAACTTCCGCCAGCACGTATGCCGTCAAGCAGCAGATGGACCGCTTTCCGGTAGATGGCTTTCACCGTGTCCTGCTCTTTTTCCCGGTCGTACATGTAATACGTCTTGCCCAAGCCTTCCAGCATGCTGCTGATAATAATCACTTTCTCGTCGAGCTCGCCGCGGGCAAGCTCGCCCCGTTCCATACCCTCTTGGATAACGGTGCGACAAGCCTGAAGGGTGATGTCGTTAATCGTCCATATTCGCTTGAATACCTCATCCGAGATCACCCGGCTTCGAGCAAACTCTTCCAGCGCTTTGGATAGGGGGTTTTGAAAATCGTTGGCATATTGCTCCGCAAGCAAGAACAGCTGTTCTTCCGTGGAAAGGAGCTCTGCCCGCCTGTCTTCCCAGCGCTGTCGCCATTGCTTGGCGTCTACTTCCAAGACGTAAAGCAGCAGCTCGTCCTTGCCAGGGAAATGATGGTACAGGCTTCCTTTGCTTACAGTTGCACATTCGCAAATCTCATTCATGGTGACGGCGTTGAAGCCTTTCTCGGCAAATAACTGTCCCGCCTTGTCCACGATCCGCCGCTTCGTTTCTTCACCATCGGCTTGCCTTCTGCCCATTGACGTCACCTCATATCGGACCGACCGGTTGGTCTAATCGTATCACAATGGTTTGCGGCATTCAACCCTCCGTGTACCGGCGGCTGTCTGTGAGAGGAGCAGCATAAGCCGGACGGCAGAAATCCGCATGACGACCGGAATGGCTCGACGGCCTGCAGCGATCCATATGTCCATACAAGTTGCATGTGCTATAATGGTTGTACATATTCGCATAAGGCTTGGGGTGTAGCATGGATCAGGATCAGAAGCAGGTTCCGAAATATTTGCAATTGAAGCAGGAAATATTGTCCTGGCTGCATAGCGGACAGCTGCTGCCGGACGAGCGGATGCCGTCCGAGCATGAGGTGGCCGGCCGCTACGGCATGAGCCGGCAGACGGTGAGGCAGACGTTCGGCGAGCTGGAAAAGGAAGGCTGGCTGTACCGCGTGCAGGGAAAGGGCACCTTCGTATCCGCTCCGAAGCCGAAGGCGACGCAGGACATCCAGAACGTCGGCATGATGACGACCTATATATCCGATTATATTTTTCCCCACATCGTCCGCGGCGTCGAAGCGTCGCTGCGCGCCGGCGGGTACAGCCTGATGCTATCGAGTACCGACAACGACAAGGAGAAGGAGCGGGAGAGCCTGGCCATGATGCTCGGCCAGCCTTTGGCCGGCCTGATCATCGAGCCGACGAAGAGCGCGCAGGGCAACCCGAACCTCAGCTACTATTTGTCGTTATTCGTGCGCCGCATCCCGTTCGTCATGATCAACGAGCGTTATCCGGAAATCGACTGCCCCTGCGTCAAGGTGGACGACGAGGCGGGCGGCTTCGCGGCGACGGAGCATCTGTTCAAGCTGGGACACCGCCAGATCGCCGGTTTTTTCAAAACCGACGACCTGCAAGGGGCGAACCGGCTGCGCGGCTTCGTCAGAGCGCACCGTCGCTACGACTGCCCGCTGCTGCCGGACCGCGCGGTCGTCTATGCGACGGAGGAGAAGGCGGCGAAGCCGCTTGAAGCCGCGCTGGCGCTGCTCGGCCGCGCCGACCGGCCGACGGCGTTCGTCTGCTACAACGACGAGCTGGCCGTCAAGCTGATCGATGCCGCCCGGCAAGCCGGATTTTCCGTGCCCGGCGATCTGTCCGTCGTCGGATTCGACGACTCCGCGTTGGCGACTGCCGGCGAGGTCAAGCTGACGACCGTCGCCCATCCGAAGACGGAGATGGGGACGAAAGCCGCCGAGCTTCTGCTGCACATGATCGAGCATCCTTCGTCCGCCACGCCGGCTGATATTGTGTACGAGCCGCGGCTGATCATAAGGGATTCGACCGCAGGTATTCTTTCGTAAAGCCCGCAATTTCGCAGTTTTATTAAAGCTGCAAAACCGCATAGTTATTCGGAGACACGACATCTTGTATGTACGTGTCTATTTTTTATAAAAAAATTCGTGCCAACTTGTACGTACATGTGTAAAATAGAGGAGCAAGCCAAACTTTCGGAAGGGGCGTATTCCTAATGTTGGAACAGTTGAAGCAAGCCGTACTCGAAGCCAATCTCGAGCTGCCCAAGCATCGGATGGTGACATTGACATGGGGAAATGCAAGCGCCATCGACCGCGACACCGGTTACGTCGTCATCAAGCCAAGCGGGGCGTCTTACGAAACGATGAGCCGCGACGATATGGTCGTCGTCGATCTGGACGGCAACATCGTGGAAGGAAAGCTGAAGCCGTCCTCCGATACGCCTACGCATCTTGTCCTGTACAAGTATTTTACCGATATCGGCGGCATCGTGCATACGCATTCGCCCTGGGCGACGAGCTGGGCTCAGGCGGGCCGCGCCATTCCGGCGCTCGGAACGACGCATGCCGACTATTTTTACGGAGAGGTGCCTTGCACGCGGGCGATGACCGAAGCGGAAATTCAGGGCGCATACGAAAAAGAAACCGGCCACGTGATCGTCGAGACGATGCGCGGCACGGACCCGCTCCAGATGCCGGGCGTACTCGTCCACTGCCATGCGCCTTTCACGTGGGGCAAAGACGTTCACGCGGCCGTTCATAACGCGATCGTGCTCGAAGAGGTAGCCAAGATCGCTTCCCGCACGTTCGCCTTGAATGCGCAAGCGGCCGCTATGGACCCGCATCTGCTGGACCGTCACTTTTTCCGTAAGCACGGAGCCAAGGCATACTACGGACAGATTTAATTAAAAGAGGAAGGAGAACCACTCATGACGAAAAAGTATACAATAGGCGTCGACTACGGAACGTTATCCGGTCGGGCCGTACTGGTCGACCTGGAAGACGGCACGGAGGTGGCCGATCATGTAACCCCGTATGCCCACGGCGTTATCGACGAAGCGCTGCCGGGGTCGGGCATTAAGCTGGAGCACGACTGGGCGCTCCAGCATCCGAACGATTATGTGGACGTATTGCGCCTTTCGATTCCGGAAATCATGAAGCAATCGGGCGTGTCGCCCGAACAGGTAATCGGCATCGGAATCGACTTCACGGCCTGTACGATGCTGCCGGTCGATGCCGAGGGGCAGCCGCTCTGCTTCATCCCGGGCTACGAGCGCAACCCGCATAGCTGGGTGAAGTTGTGGAAGCATCACGCGGCGCAGGACGAAGCGAACCGGATTACGGCGACCGCTCTTACGCGGAGGGAAGCGTTTTTGCCCCGATACGGCGGTAAAATCTCCTCGGAGTGGATGATCGCCAAAGCATGGCAGATCGGGAACGAAGCGCCGGAGCTGTACGATGCCGCCGACCGTTTCATGGAAGCGACGGACTGGGTCGTCTTCCAGCTGACCGGCGCATTCACGCGCAACAGCTGCACGGCCGGCTACAAATCGATGTGGCACAAACAGGACGGATATCCGGACAACGGCTTTTTCGCAGCGCTTGATCCGAAGCTCGAAGCATTGACGGAAACGAAGCTGCGCGGCGACATTTTGCCGCTCGGAACGAGAGCGGGCGGCTTGACTCCGGCGATGGCCGAGGCGATCGGCCTGAAGCCGGGCATCGCGGTGGCGGTCGGCAACGTCGACGCCCATGCGGCCGTGCCTGCGGTCGGCGTCGTCACCCCGGGCAAGCTCGTGATGGCTATGGGAACGTCGATCTGCCATATGGTGCTCGGCGAAGAGGAGAAGCGCGTCGAAGGCATGTGCGGCGTCGTCGAGGACGGCATCATCCCGGGTTATTTCGGCTATGAAGCGGGGCAGCCTGCGGTCGGCGACATGTTCGAATGGTATGTCGAGGAAGCGGTTCCCGGCTATGTCAAGGAAGCCGCCGAGAGGGAAGGCACGGGCGTTCACCAATGGCTCGAGAAGCGAGCGGCCGCCTACAAGCCGGGCGAGAACGGGCTGGTTGCGCTCGACTGGTGGAACGGCAACCGTTCCGTGCTCGTCGATACCGACTTGTCCGGGCTGATCGTCGGCTGCACGCTGCAGACGAAGCCGGAAGAAATATACCGGGCGCTGCTGGAGGCGACGGCGTACGGAACGCGCAGCATTATCGAAGCGTTTCATTCGAACGGCGTAGCGGTCGAGGAATTGTACGCCTGCGGCGGCTTACCGCAAAAAAACCGGCTGTTGATGCAGATTTATGCGGACGTAACGAACCGTACGATCAAGGTCGCGGCTTCCAAGCAGACGCCGGCGGTCGGCGCGGCCATGTTCGCGGCTGTAGCGGCGGGCAAGGAAGTGGGCGGCTGCGACTCGATCGTCGAAGCGGCGCAGCAGATGGCGCGGCTGCGCGACGAGGTGTATGAGCCGATTCCGGAGCATGTGGCAGTATACGAACGCATGTACGCCATCTATTCCGAACTGCACGATTACTTCGGCCGCGGGGAGCAAAGCCCGATGAAGAAGTTGAAAGCCATCAAGCAGCAATCCTAATTCCGCACGGAAAAGCGTCGCAGGGGAGGCGGCTTTATGCTGCAAAGAAAACCGTATCAATTTTGGTTCGTGACGGGCAGCCAGCATCTGTACGGCCCGGACACGATTGCTCAAGTCGAGGAGCATTCGCGGCAGATCGCCGCATTTTTGGAAGCGGACGAAACGATTACTTTCGAGCTTGTGTTTAAATCCGTGCTGACGACGCCGGATGCGATCCGGAACCTGATGATCGAAGCGAATGGGGACGAAGCGTGCGCCGGGATTATCGCCTGGATGCACACGTTCTCTCCGGCCAAAATGTGGATCGGAGGGCTGTCGCTGCTGCGCAAGCCTTTGCTTCATCTGGCGACCCAATACAACCGAGATATCCCCTGGGACAACATCGATATGGATTTTATGAATTTAAACCAGGCAGCCCATGGCGACCGGGAGTTCGGCCATATCGGCGCACGTCTGGGCATCGCCCGCAAGGTCGTGTTCGGCCACTGGCAGGACCCGGACGTCTCCCGCCGCATCGGCGGCTGGATGCTTAGCGCGGCCGCATGGGCGGAGAGTCGCACCCTGAAGATAGCCCGCTTCGGCGACAATATGCGCGAGGTGGCCGTAACCGAAGGCGACAAGGTGGAGGCGCAGCTGCGCCTCGGCTGGTCGGTGAACGGATACGGTGTCGGCGATTTGGTACGGCGTATGGACGACGTTTCCGAAGCCGCCGTGAACGTGCTAATGGAACAGTACGAGGAGCTGTACGACATCGTGCCGGAAGGCCGGACGGAGGGCGTCATCCGCGATAGCATCCGTTACCAGGCGCGCGTCGAGCTCGGGCTGAAGGCGTTTCTCGAGGAGGGCTCCTTCGGGGCGTTTACGACGACGTTCGAGGATTTGCACGGACTGCGGCAGCTGCCGGGCTTGGCCGTGCAGCGTCTGATGGCCCAAGGCTATGGATTCGGCGGGGAAGGCGACTGGAAAACCGCGGCGATTGTGCGGCTGATGAAAGTGATGGCCGGCAACCGGGGCACTTCCTTTATGGAGGACTATACGTACCATTTGGAGCCGGGCAACGAGCTGGTGCTGGGCGCCCATATGCTGGAGGTATGCCCGACAATCGCGGCCGGCAAGCCGAAGCTCGAGGTGCATCCGCTCGGCATCGGCGGCAAGGAAGCGCCCGCCAGACTCGTGTTCGACGGCCGTACGGGCGATGCGATTAACGTCTCCCTAATCGATAAGGGCGACCGCTTCCGGCTGCTCGTCAGCGAAGTGAACGCGCTCCAGCCGGAGCGGGAGTTGCCTCGGCTGCCGGTGGCGCGCGTTCTCTGGAACGTGCAGCCGAGCCTAAAGGCGGGCGTCGAGGCGTGGATTACGGCCGGGGGAGCGCACCATACCGGCTTTTCCTACATGGTGAAGACTGAGCAAATCGCCGATTTTGCGGAAATGGCGGGCATTGAATGCGTCACGATCGACGCCTCGCTGTCGCTTCCGGCTTTCCGCAACGAGCTGCTGCTGCGCGACCTGGCCTGGCGTTTCCGGCAGGTGTAACCGAAATAAACATGAAAACAACCGCCATTCCTCGGGAATGGCGGCTTGTTTGCTTGCTTCTTTTTTCCTACAGTTTGAAAATAATGCCCATCAGCGAATAAATAATGACCGTCGAATACAAAATCGTCATATGAATCAGGGAGTAAATGAACAGCGATTTCGCCCACTTCTCCGAATCCATTTTCCGATAGCCGTACACGCTGATCGCGAGCCATCCGACGCTTAGCAGCAACGCTACGAGCATGAGACCGAGGCTGAGCGAGCCGAGCAGAAAGCAAGTGGCGATCAGGACGACCAGGTAGACGTTCGTCTGAATGTAAGTCCGTCTAATGCCTTTGACGACCGGCAGCATCGGCACGTTGGCGGCTTTATATTCCTCGTGCTTGCGGATCGCGATGGCATAAAAATGCGGCATTTGCCAAATAATCATGATAACGAAAAGACCGAGAATGGCCGGGTGCGTAATGTCCGGATGAATGGCGGCCCAGCCGATCAACGGCGGCATGGCTCCGGAAATGCTGCCGATTTCAGTGTTGTAGATCGTTCTTCTTTTGCTCCACATCGTATAGGGAACGACGTATACGAACAAGCCGATAAACCCCATTAATGCGGCCAGCGGCGTCGTAAGAGCAAGAGCGACGAGTCCGAGCACCGCCATCGCGATGGCGATCCCTAATACCGCTCCCGGCTGGATTTCGCCCGTAACGGTCGGCCGGTTTTTCGTCCTCTCCATGATTGAATCGATATCGCGGTCGTACAAGTTATTGAAGGCTCCGGCTGCCCCGATGACCAGAATCGAGCCGATGACGGCAAGGATGATTTCCGGCAGCTTCTCGACCAAGCCGAGACGGTACGTATATAGAGCGAGCGTCAGGCCGGCCAGCATCGGAAACAGGTTGGACTTGATAATCCCCGTTTTGACCGTCTGCGCCAATATGGTGGACCATTTTTTTTGCGGTGTGGTAAGCTGTTGAGCCCTTTGCATGAGTTTTGTTTTCCCCTTTTGTAGTTTGCGATCCGAGTAGAACAGGTATTCTACCATTTTACTGCCAACGAAGGGCTAATACCAGTTATAACTTTATGAACATCTTGTTGCGAGCTTGGGAGAAGGCTTCGCGCCTCTCACCGAATCGGGACCGCATAGACCAGATGCAGAAGCTCGTTCACGCGGTGGTGCTTGACGAGATAGCCCAGTTCGTCGAACAGCTCCAGCAAACCGGAGAGCGAGGGGTAGCCCAGTTGAGCGACGCCGACATCCGCCAGCGGCTCGTCCGGCAGCATCAGATCGGCGATGCAGATGCGCCCGCGCGGCTTGAGCACCCGGCGCATCTCGTGAATGGCCAGCTCCATCTGCTCGCGGGTCAGATGATGAAAGGCAAAGCTTGTAACGATGAAATCGAATCGGCTCTCCAAATACGGTATGGCCAGAAAATTGCCGAGCTTCGTCTCCATGTGCGGGAATTTGCTGCGGCATTGCTTCAGCATTTCCTGGGACTGGTCGACCCCGACCATTTCCGCCCCCTGCTCCATCAGCATGCCTGCCAGATTTCCGGTGCCGGTGCCGAGATCCAAGCCTTGCTCGCCGCGAACCGGAGACAGCCATTTCACGGTCAGTTGCAGAATATGGTTGTAATCCTTGTATTCGCCGGCTTCCTTTTCCAGTGTGCGCCGGTCATGCGCGTCGGCCAGCCGATCGAAGTCCCACCGGTCGTGCCAGCTGCTGCGCTGCTCGCGCAGCCGTTTGGAGCCTTCGGCGAGCCGGTAAATGTCCTCGAGAGGCAGCTTGTTTTCCCGCTTCAGCATATGAATCATGCCGTCCGCCGTCTCGATCATTTGCTTCAGCTCCAGCCATTTGGCGAACATGACCGACCGCTGAAGCTCCAGATAGGAGGTCAGCTCTCCGGGATCGGACGTTTCGACCTTCTCCAGCGCCCGTTTGATATCGTCGATCGCCATGCCCGCTTCGCGCAGCGCAATCACGGTCTGCAGACGCCATATGTCCTGTTCGCTGAACGTCCGGTATTGATTGTCCGCTTGCTTGTGCGGTTTGACCAGCTCTTTCTCCTCGTAAAAGCGGATCGTGCGCGGCGAGATATTGAGCCTATCGGCAACTTCTTTAATTTTCATCGCGATCGCCTTTCTCATGCATGGTCAAAAGCTTCTCGTTACGTGAACGTTTTGGGCGCGCTTATGGCAAGCTCGAGGTCGTCGCGGGATTTCCGAATGTGTAACGGCGAAGCGCCGACTGCAAAAGGAGAAACCCGCCGCCCACGCCGGATCGGGGAATTCACCAACACGCTCCGAAACGCAGAAATAGGTCCGGTCTGCCCCGGAATGCGCCCGCTTGACTCTCACGCAGCGGAATCCTCTATGCTAATCGTATCACAGATTCGCAGGAGGAGATAGGATGAAGCGCACGTTGATCAAAGGCGCAACCGTTTTGACCATGACAGACGAAACCCCGTTCACCGGGGATCTTTTACTGGACGGCGAGCACATCGCCGCTATTCGACCCAACATCGATGCCGATGCCGACGAGGTGATCTGGGCAGAAGGGATGATCGCCATGCCGGGGCTGATCAACGCCCACCAGCATACGCCGATGAGCCTGCTGAGAGGGTTTTCCGACGATCTGAAGCTGATGGACTGGCTGGATCGCAAAATGCTCCCGGCGGAAGCCCGCATGACGCCCGAGGATATTTATTGGGGCGCAAAGCTGTCGATGGCGGAGATGATCCGGTCCGGCACGACGGCTTTTGCCGATATGTACATTCATATGAACGAAGTGGCTTCTGCCGTGGAGGAAACCGGCATGCGCGCATCGCTGACGCGCGGGCTGGTGTTCGTCGCCGAGGACGGGGGGAGGCGGATGAAGGAGGCGGTCGAGCTGATCGACCGTTGGAACGGGAAGGCGGACGGGCGGATTACGACCATGCTGGGGCCGCATTCGCCGTATACGTGCCAGCCCGGGCCGTTTCGGGAAGTGATCGAGCTGGCGCTCCAGCGGGACATCCCGATCCATACGCATCTGGCGGAGACGAAGGAAGAAGTCGTCCGAATCCGGGAGAAATACGGCCAGACGCCGACCGAGTATTTATATCATCTCGGACTGTTCGAGCAGACGCATGCGCTGCTGGCCCATAGCGTGCATCTGAATCGGCGGGATATCCGCCTTCTGCAGGGCATGCGCGGAGGCGTTTCCCATAATCCGGTCAGCAACTTGAAGCTGGGGTGCGGTATAGCGCCCGTGCCCGATTTGATCGATCAGGGCATTACGGTAGGGCTGGGCACCGACGGAGCGGGAAGCGCAACGACCGTCGACATGTTCGCGACCATAAGAGCCGCGACTTGGCTGCAAAAGCTCGATTATGGCGATCCGACTCGGCTGCCGGCGTGGCAGGCGCTCCGTATGGCAACCTTGGAGAGCGCCAGGCTGCTGAAGCTGGATGCCGAAACGGGTACGCTGGAGGCGGGGAAGAAGGCCGACCTTATTCTGATCGATATACGCAAGCCCCACTTGCAGCCGGTGCACACCATCCAATCGCTGTTGGCTTACGGCGCGGATGGCTCCGATGTCGATACGACCATCGTCAACGGCCGGATATTGATGCGGGGCAGACAGCTTCTGACGATCAACGAGGAGGAGCTGTACCGGCAAGTATCCCGCCGCGCCAAGCGGATTACCGACGGCCTGTAAGCCATCGGTTAGGCTCCTTGTCCTCAGCAGCCTGCTAACGGGCCTCACGCGGATCAAGGGGAAGCTTGGTACCCGCGTCCGTACGCGACAGCTCGCTTTCGGCGCGAGGCCGGTGCACCGATCCTTTGCCGGCGCCGAGGCCTGCCATCAGCAAGACGACGGAAAAGACAAGCAGCACGAGCAAAGGCGCGGTCCAGCTGTCGGTCCGGTCATGCAGCCAGCCGAATACCATCGGGCCGAACGCAGCCAATAAATAGCCGAACGATTGCGCCATCCCCGACAGCTCGGCGGCTTGCCGCCCATCCCGGGTGCGCAGGGCAAAGAACATCATCGCCAATCCGAAGGCGCTGCCCGACGCCATCCCGAGCAGAATGACCGCAAGCGGGATGAAGATTCCCAGCAGCAGGCCCGCGATGCCGAGCAGGAATCCGAGCGATGTCGCTGCGGCCAGCAGACGCTGATTGCGCATTTTTCCGGCGACAATCGGCATCAGGAACGTCATCGGGATGAGCGCGACTTGCATCGCGGCCAGCATCCAGCCGGCCGAAGCGGAGCTGTACCCGTTGGCATGCAAAATTTGCGGCAGCCATGTCATCAACGTATAATACTGCAGCGATTGGATGCCCATGAACAGCGTAACCGTCCAAGCAAGCGGCGATCTCCATATGCTGTCCGTCTTGGCGGCGGCCGGTCCAGCCGGTTGCGAAGCCTGGCGGCCTCCGGTCAGTTGGAAGCTCCAGACCGCGAGGGCGATCAGAGAGAGTATGCCCCAGAAGCCAAGCGCGCCTTGCCAGCCGATACCCGGTGTAGAGGCAAGCGGGTCGCTAAGTCCGGACGCGAATGCGGCGAATACGTTCATAAACACGCCGTAGACGCCGGTCATGAGCCCGATACCCAGCGGAAAATGCAGCTTGATAATAGCCGGTAGCAGCACATTGCATACGGCGATCGCCAGTCCGATAAGAGCCGTCCCGATAAACAGTGGACCGGCGCTCGGAAACAGCCGGACGCCGATGCCGACGGTAAGCGCCAGCAACGACCAGAAGATCGTCTTCTCGGTGCCGAATTTGCCAGCGATCCGCGACGCGAACGGGGATAGCAGCGCAAAGGCAAGCAGAGGAACGGTCGTCAGACTGCCTGCAGCCGTGTTCGATAGCCCGAGGCTCTCCTGAATCGAGGTCAGAATCGGACCTACCGACGAGATCGGCGCCCGCAGATTAGCACCAACGAGGACAAAGCCGATCATAAACAGCCACATCGTTTTTTTCATGACGGACTCTCCAGTTTGTTCATCGAAGCGGCAAGCGCATCCTGGGCCTGGTTCATATAAGCGTTGATGCTTCTTACCGCCGTATCGACGTCCTGCCGTTCGATCGCCTCGAACAGGTCGGTATGAATGTCGTAACCGTGTTGGGCTGCGGTGCGCAGCAGCAGCTCGTGCACGGATTGCTCCAGCGCCTCGGTAATATGGTCGTACAGCTCGACGAACATTTGATTATGCGTAGCCCGCACGACGGCTTTGTGGAATGCGATATCCATTTCGATAAATTCGCTGAAATTTTGCGTTTCCGCCGCCGCCCGGCAGCGTTCGATCCAGCCGGCCATGTCGGACAAATCCTGCTCCGTCCGCCGCTCGCAGGCAAGCTGCGCCGCTTCGCGCTCCAGAGTCAGCCGCACCTCGAGCGTTTCGAGAAGCTTGCTTTTTTTAATTTTTTTCTTGAAAGCCATCTCCAGGTTGCTCGCCGACGTTACCAGCGTGCCGATCCCTTGCCTGGTCTCCAGAAAACCCGTATGGACGAGAGCCCTGATGGCTTCCCTGAGCGTATTGCGGCTTACCTCGAATTGCTCCATCAGCTGCGGCTCGGGGGGAAGCTTGTCTCCAACGCTCCAGTAGCCGCTTTCGATCAGCTGTTCGATTTGCATGGCGACTTGGTCGACCAGCGACAGCCGCTTTGTTTTTTGAACGGACATATACAAGCACCTTCTTTAAACGTAGGATGATTGGATGTCTGATAATTTATCATATAAACACGATGATGTAAATAACCGCTAGACTTCATTCAGGGCAATCGCATGAGACACAGTCCGGCTCTGCAGAGAAGGCGGAGGGGAGCTTTTGGGTCCGCAAAAGCGAAGCGGTCGCCTTTGAAATCGGATTCCGCCTGCTATTCCTCAAACAGGAATCCGATTTCAAGTGCGATTGGAGGAGCAAAGGGTCACCGCAGCCTCGTTTTGCCGCCGATTGTTCTTATGCGATTACCCTGGACATTCCTCGAATCCGGTTATTTGCGTATTTTTCCATTTTATAATTGCTTTTAAGCGAAATTTAAATTACTATAAGAAGTAATTAAGGAGGTGATTCCATGAATGAAGAATTGCAGCTAAACGTAACTTTGCTGCGTCGTCGCGTCCCAAACCTGACTGCGGCGGCTCGCGCAGCCGGCTTGAGACCGGCTACGGTATCCAACCTGTGCACGGGCAAAATCCCGGTTGGCCGGGCTGAAGTGCGCACGCTCGCGATCCTGGCATCGCTTGCGAATTGCAGTATCGACGAATTGATTATTCGGGGAGGCGGTGTCAGTATGATTGAAACGGGCATCAAGGTTTTGGATTTGTTTGCCCCCGTTGTCCGGGGCGGGACCGTCGGTCTGGTAGCCCGCAACGGAATGGGACAGCTTGTGATGCTGGCGGAGCTGTTCCATCGGACGAAGCGCCGCGGTTATACGACTGTGCTCTGGGAACCAGAGTACGAGGCCGATGACCGTCACCAGATTCGCAAAGCGATGGAGGATGTGCTTCCGCAAGCCGATTGGACCGGCAGCTCGCTTGACGAGATCTACGAGCGCATCACGTCGATAAGTTCGGAGTACGATATCATGCTCGGCGCCGACCGGAAAATCGTCATCTCCGGTGAATTGCAGCTTCTGCGGGAGCGACTTCAGGAGGCCGGGACGCGTCCGGTCACCGTAGCGCTGGTGGATACCCGATTCGAGGCGCCCGACGAGGACGTTCCTTATGGCCCGCTTGATACGCTGCTTCGCTTCGATGCCGATTTGGGCTCCCGAACCTTCTTCCCGGCCGTTGACCCGATCTCGTCCATCTCTACCGTTCTGGAGGGAGCCCAATTGGAAGCGGCTCATCAGATGATTCAGCAGCGGGCTCGCAAGCTGCTTCGCCGTTACCGGGAACTGCGCTTTCTGGTCGATAATAAAGGGCTGGAGAAGCTGCCGGAATCGGATACGCAGACGTATAATCGGGGCAAGCGTCTGGAGGCGTTTCTTACGCAGCCGTTTTATGTGGCGGAGGCGTATACGAAAAGGCCCGGAGAGTGGCTGACGCTGCAGGAGACGCTGGACAGCGTGAGACGTATCGTAGACGGAGCTGCGGACGAGGTGGAGCCTGCACAGCTGATGTATATCGGAAATTTGGCGAAGAGCTGAGCGTCCAGTCCAAAGACTGACCTTTTTAAATAAAGCAACGGGGCCTATGCGCGAGGCTCGGTTGCTTTTGTGCGTTATTGACAAACACTGTGCTGTTCGTGTATTCTGTGTATGTCATAGATACACAGTTATGGATTTCCGGAGGTTTCATGAAAATTATTATTTCCAATGCGTCCGATCCGCCGATTTACCAGCAGATCAAAAACCAGATCAAGGACGCCATCCTTCACGGCGAGTTGCAGGAAGGCGAGATGCTTCCTTCCATACGCGCGCTGGCCAACGATTTGCACGTCAGCGTCCTGACGACCCGAAGGGTATACGACGAGCTGGAGGCGGAGGGGTTTATTACGACCCGTGCGGGCAAAGGCTCCTTCGTGGCCAAAGAAAACGTCGAGCTGCTGCTGGAGTCGAAGCGGCATATGGTGGAAGTCAAGCTTACGGAGGCGTGGAATACGGCGCGCTCGCTCGGCATCGGCAAGGACGAATTGTACGCCATGATGGATTTATTGTTCGAGGAGGGCGGGGAATGAAGCCGATTTTAGAGGTGAAAGGATTGAAAAAACGCGTAGGCGCCTTCGAGCTGCACGATCTTAGCTTTTCCTTGATCGAAGGCTGCATCACCGGGTTTATCGGCGTGAACGGCGCCGGAAAAACGACTACGCTGAAGCTGATTCTCGGGCTCATGGTGCGGGATGCGGGGGAAATTGCGTTTTTCGGAAAAGCCGTCCTCGATCAGGAGCGGGAGTTTAAAAACCGCATCGGAGTCGTGCTGGACGAAGGCTATTTTTACGACGAGCTGACGTTGTCCGAAATGAAGAGCGTCATTGCGCCGGCGTATTCCAACTGGGACGATGCGCTGTTTAAACGCCATTTGGACCGCTTCGGGCTGCAGGGAAACCAGAAAATCGCCGAGCTGTCCAAAGGAATGCGGATGAAATACGCGATCGCCCTAGCGATTTCCCACCATGCCGACCTGCTGATCATGGACGAGCCGACAAGCGGACTGGACCCCAAGGTCCGAATGGAGCTGATGGACATTTTGCTGGATTACGTCAAGGAGGATGGCAAAAGCGTCTTCCTCTCGTCGCACAACTCCTCCGATCTGGACAAAGTGGCGGATGCGCTCATCCTGATCGACAATGGCCGAATCGTGCTCAGCGAGGACAAGGACATTCTTCTCGACAGACACGGCCTTGTGAAAGGGGACAAGAAGGAGCTGAACGACCGGACCCGGCCGTTATTTATAAGCTTGCATGAAACCGAATACGGGTACTCCGGCTTGACAGATCAGAAAGCGGCTGTCCGCCGGCAGCTGCAGCACGCGCTGATCGAACGTCCGACCGTTGAACAAATTTTACTCGGCTATGCGGGGAGGTCGGGCCGATGATGATGCATCTTGTCAAAAAAGATTTCCTGCTGGCGAAAAAATACTGGATCGTCATGCTGATCGCTTCCGTGGCGCTGCCGGTGTTCATTCATATCAAGCTCGGGTTTATGGCCCAAGGGTTTCTGACGTTTTTTCTCAGCACGCTATACATTCTTTATTTGCTGTTCAGCACCGTTTCGATGATCGAGTACAAGTACAGGGGATCGACCTTCTTGTGCGCGACGCCCTATACGAGACAGAAAATCGTCAAGTCCAAATACTATTTCGCCCTGACGATCTTTATAGGCTGCTATATGCTGTACACCGTTACGGCGTTCGTCGCTCCCGTTCAGATGGACGTCCTGGGCCCTGCGGATATCGGGTGGTCGTTTCTGATCATCACGGTCATCTTCGGGGCGATCATTCCGGTTCAGTTCTACTTCGGTTACGAAAAATCGAAATACATTTTCATGTTTTTCGTCTTTTTGATGCCTTTCGTCTTCCCGACCGTGCTCAAGTCGTTTCAAGCGAGCGGGGCGGGGCTTGCTGTCACGCTTCCCGGTTATCCGCTCGTTCAGGATGCGCTGCTCGCCCTACTGGCGCTTCTGATCGGCAGGATCTCGATGGAAGTGTCGGTCCGGATCTATGCCAACAAAAATTTATAGAGCACAAAGGTCGGTTCCCAGGCAACGTACAAGGCTGCTCGGGGGTCGGCTTTTTTTGAGTCTGCATTTGCCAAAATCGGGGGAAATGCGGGCGGGGCGCGGAGAAGGAGGGTTTGACATAAAATTTACAATATGTTAACATTGCATTGCTCAATAATTGATAATGATTATCATAATCAATTATGATGACTAACCAACATGATAAAGGTGGCTGAATCTCGTGCAAATCGTGCATTCTTCATTATCCCGCTCTGTTCTCGCCCTCATCCTATTGTTATTGGTCACGGCAGGGTGCGCCTCCAAGCCCGATTCGAATTCCTCCCAACAATCGGCGTCCTCCAAACAACCGGCCGCTTCGGCCGAGCCCCGAGTCATTCGTCATCTCAAGGGCGAAACGACGCTCGTGGGCGAGCCTTCCAAAATTGCCGTCCTGGACTATCGGCTTGCCGATTCCATGCTGGCCTTGGGTATGAAACCTTATGCGATGACTACCTATGTGGGCTCGATCGATTTGGAATATGTAGAAGGCAAGCCGCTTGAAGGGGTAAAGAAGCTAGGCGATAAAACGAACCTGGAAGCGGTTCTGGAGGCAGCCCCCGATCTGATTATTGCCCGTAAAGGCGATGAAACGGTCTACGATCAGCTGAATAAAATCGCCCCGACGATCATTTTGGAGGAAACGACCGACTGGCGGAAGGACTTCCTAGCTTTCTCCGAGATTCTGGGCAGAACGGAACAGGCGAACAAGTGGCTTAAACAATACGAAGACAAAGCCGCAGCCGCCAGAAAGCAGCTTGCCGAGGCTTCGGCCAGCGGCAAAACCGTCACGATCATACGCGTGCTGGAAAAGGAGTACCGCATTTACGGAACGAGCCAGCAGTTGGGCGGCATTTTATACAGCGATTTGGGCCTTCAAGCAACGGAAAAAGTGAAGTCGATCAAGAAGCATCAGGCCATCTCCATGGAATTGATGCCGGAATTCGACGCGGATTATGTATTCATCCAGGTCGGCTTTCCTGCCGCCGAAGGCGACAAGGAAGCGGAGAAAAAATTCGAAGAGCTGAAGCAAAGCGGGCTCTGGAAAAACCTGAAGGCAGTCAAAGAGAATCATGCCTTTGTCCTTCCTTATTGGACCTTGCGCGACTTCCCGATTATTAACGAAAAGGCGTTGGAGCTGGTCACACGAAAAATAACGGGTAAATAACAGGGGAGAGATGGTATGCTTACTAGGTAATGATAACCTCAGCGTTCCTCCAAAGCGCTCTAGACTTTGGCCCATCGACTCGAATTCAGTTGAGCGGTTCTATAGCGTTCGGATTGGATCATGCATAATCGAAAAGGAAATTGTGATGAAAATAGACCGTCTGCTCTCCATCGTCATTTTGTTAATCAACCGCAATCGCATACAGGCCAAAGAGCTGGCAGACTTGTTCGAGGTGTCTGTACGCACGATATACCGGGATATCGAGGCGATTGACCAAGCGGGAATTCCGGTTATCACCTACCCGGGGGCAAACGGCGGTATCGGTCTTGTCCAGGGCTATCGGCTGGACCGCAATCTGCTGACGAATAACGATCTTGCCGCCATCGTCACGGCGCTGCAAAGCGTATCGACCTCGTACGGAGGCCAGGACAATCGCATGCTGCTGGAGAAAATCAACAGCGTGATCCCCGCATCCGAAAGCGACGAATTTGACTTCAAGACGAAGCAGTTTATTGTAGACTTCTCTCCTTGGGGCGATATCGGCCAGATGGAGGAGAAGCTTGCCTGTCTGAAGCAGGCGATCGAACGTCTTCAGATCGTCTCTTTTACTTATTGCAGTGCGAATGGGGATTATACGGAACGCAGCGTGGAGCCCTACACCCTTGTGTTGAAAAAACAAAGATGGTATTTGTACGCCTTTTGCCGGCATCGGCAGCAGTTTCGGCTGTTCAAGCTGTTCCGTATGAAAAACCTGGTCCTTGGCGAAGCTCATTTTGTAAGGCAGCCCATTTCCGTCGAAGAGATGCCCTGGAAAACCGAATGGAAGCCGCCGGCGAACGAGACTCCTTTACGGCTGCGGTTCCATGAAAGGGTGCGGCATTTGGCGGAGGAATGGTTCGGGGTGGAAAGCTTGCAGCGGGAAGACGGGGGCGGCTATGTGGTCACGCTCGCTTACCCGGAGGATAACTGGCTGTACGGCTTTATTCTCAGTTTCGGAGAAGATGCGGAAGTGCTGGAACCCGCTTCTATACGCGACAAAATAAAGCGGATCGCCGCCGGTATCGTAAAAAAATACGAGTAAGGGGATAAACCTGACAAATAGCTGTCAAGTTCCTGCCTGTATAATGGGACCATACCCGAGAAGGAGGAAACGACGATGAGTACCTTGGTTTGCCAAAGCTGTGGAATGCCCCTGACGGAAGAAGCTTTAATCGGAACAGATGCCGAACACAATAAGGTGAAGGACTATTGCAAGTATTGCTATGAGAGCGGAGCTTTCACGCAGCCGGACCTTACGCTCGAGGAAATGGTCGAGACTTGCGTTCCGATCATGGTGCAGGAGGGCATGGAGGAGCAGGCTGCAAGATCCATGATGCAGAACTATTTGCCTAATCTGAAAAGGTGGTCTTCTCCGGATGGGGATAGCGGCCGTCCGGCCGTTCAGCCCGATCGTTATGCGGACAAAGCGGAAATTCGTTTGATGGGGATAGCCGCAACAACGACGAATGCGAGCGAGCTGTCCGGCGGCGGAATCATTTCGAAGCTATGGGCTCGTTTTGGGCAGGAGGCTATACGGGACAAGCTTCCTGCGCGCGCCGATGCGCAGCAAGATCAAAATCTCTTCTACGCCTGCTATACGAACTATGAGAATGGGGCTCTCGGCGAGTATACGTTTCTGATCGGCGCAGAGGCGGATGCGAGCGACGAGGTTCCGGCCGGTATGCAGGCTGTTGTCGTTCCGCCCGCTACGTATGCGGTGTTTACAACGGCAAAAGGCCCAATGGACCGGGTTGTGCTCGAAGCTTGGCAGGCGATCTGGAAATGGTCGGCCTTAGCGGCCGATATGGAGCGGACGTTCACCGGAGACTTCGAGCTGTATGATGAGCGCAGTTTGAATCCGCAGGATGCTCAAGTGGATATTTATATTGCGGTCAGGCCAAAGGGCGTTAACCAAGACTGACGGAACGTGAATGGACTTTAGTTCACATAATAATTATTATGTGAACTTATTGGAGGGGGATCAATCTTGACGATCAGAGCAGCAACGGAGGCGGATTTCCCCGAATTGAGAACGATCTACTTGGAGTCGCGCCGCGCCTATTTTCATTGGGCGGATCGGGATGCCATGACGATCGAAGAATTCGATAAGCATACGGTTGATGAACTTATCCTTCTGGCAGAAGGAGAGAACGGTCAGATTCTCGGATTTGCTTCTATATATGTACCGGAAAACTTTATCCATCTGTTGTTCGTTCATCCCGGCTTCACGGGTAAAGGCATCGGCAGTCAACTGCTCGATGCCTCCGTCGCGGAACTGAATGAACCGATCCGATTGAAATGCGTATCGGCCAACCGCCAAGCGATGACGTTTTATGAGAATAAGGGTTGGAAAAGGCTTGTCGAGGAAAGCGAGAACGGCGAAACGTACTGGATCATGCAATACGGGACATAAACGGGAAGCCGGACGGCGGTTGGTAAAAGCGCGTAGCCGGCTTCCTTTTTTGCGCCCGGACTTTTCCGAGTCGAGGCTCTTTCTTCAAGCTTACTCCTGTCCGCGAGGCGCGTAGTCTACGCCAACGAACAGAATCAGGATAAGAATAACGGTGACTAAAAGTCCTGTGACAATAATCGCTGTAAACCGGTTGCTAGGCTTGTTCATGGCTGTCTGCTCCTTTCGTGGACTAAGCGAGAGTTCGCCTGATCTTCGGCGCTACTGGGTATGAATATCCCGTATGCGAAAAGTGAGATGCGTAATAGCCAGACAGACGCCGATCACGGCCAGCGGCAAGGCCAAGGCAAGCAGATAGTCGGCTGTGCCGGCGAGGCGTACAGGGAGGCCGTCCACGATATAGATGCCGGATATTTTCATGATGTGCGTCATCAGGCCATACTCGGACCACGCCCGGAACAACGCGATCGAGGAGTCTTTCCAATAGCCGCTCAGCATCAGGTCGCCAAATACGAACACGAAGGTGAGGACGCAGCCGCAGCCGTTTTCCGGATCAGAAAACCCGTCATCATCATGACCGTCCCATAGGCGGTCAAGTAGAGCGCGTTAAAGCCGGCGATGGTCAGGAAGGCGACCGCCTCTTTTCTCCAGCCGACTCCCCCGATGGAAGCGCCTGTTACCCCGCTCATGATGAGATATAAGCCTTCGTACAAGATATAAAATTGGGCCAGCCACCCTATGACGGCAAACGTCATCATGGCGAATTTCCCCCATACATAGGAAGCCCGGCTTTGCCCGGACGCGATCCGGGTTTTGAGCGTGCCGTATTCAAAGCCTTCTGTCGAGAAGAAGCAGGCGTGAATCGGCATGATGAAATAGAACAGAAGGGAGAGGGGCGCGATCATCCGGAGTGGCTGCAGCGGATTTTGCAAGTCATAGCCTCCCCTGGACCCCATCATGATGACGAGTGTTGCGCTGGCAAGCAGGACAAGCAGACTGATGCCGCGAAACATGGCGTCTTTGCGCATATAGTACCATTCGGCGCTCCATATATTACCCTTGCTGCCGTTGCCCTCCGATTAGGCTCATGTAGTAACTTTCCAGACTGGCAGAGGATGCGCGTAGGCCGTGCAGTTGAATGCGGTGCCGCAGCAATACCCTCATCAACGTCTCCGGATCGATAGCGGATTGCGGTAGGCAAACCTCCCCATTTTCCGGCAGCAGAACGGCGTCGATCCGGTACTCTTGCCGAAGAATACGGAGGACATCCTCCAGCCGGGATGCTTGAATGCACAACTGACTGCCCGCTTCCTTCAGCCACGCCCCAGTATCGATTTCCTCGATCAGTCTGCCTTGATGAATAAAGCCGATCCGATTCGCGAGCAGCTGCAGTTCGCCGAGAATATGACTGGAGATCAGGATCGCGACCCCTTGTTCTCGGGCCAGGGAGGCCAGCAGATGGCGGATATCGATGAACATTCGCTCGACGAAAGCGGACCAACGGATACACGGGCTGGGACTGTCCAGCATTCGGCAGGAAGTGGAACGCTGCGGCGGTTTGTTGGAGCTTTCTTACGATGACCGACGGTTTCAATTGGAGATTGTGCTGTTCAGGATCAAGCGGTTGTGAAACAATACAAGATATAACGGCTAACAACAAGTTTACATTCGAAGGTGGGGGTACGAATGCTGACGCCAATAACGCTGCGGGGACGTCTTGTCTGCCTGGAACCGATGACGATGGACCATGTCGATGATCTGTGCTCCGCTGCCCTGGAGGACCGGTCCACTTATGATTACACGAATGTGCCCCAGGGGAGGGAAGAAACCAAACGTTACATAGAGGGCGCTCTGACGTCGTTCGACAAAGGCCGTACTTTGCCATTTGTAGTTCGTCACATTGAAACGGATCGTATTGTCGGAACTACGCGGTATCTCGATCTTGAAGTTTTCTCGTGGCCGCCTCCATGGCCGCCGGGCGTTGCCAGCGGACCGTCTCCTGCAGACGCGACTCCGCCTACGGTTGCTGAAATCGGGAGCACCTGGTACGCCGCCTCCGTTCAGCGCACCGGTGTCAATACGGAGTGCAAGCTTCTGATGCTTGCCCATGCGTTTGATTCCTGGAACGCGATAAGGGTTACGCTCAAGACAGATGCGCGCAACATGCGATCTCGTTCTGCCATACAACGGCTCGGGGCTGCCTTTGAAGGAATCCGCAGAGCGCATGTCCCTGCCAGCGATGGCGGTGTCAGGGATACGGCGTACTATTCGATTGTCGCCGATGAATGGCCGGCGGTGCGTACGAACCTCTTGGAACGCCTCCAACGAGGTATGAAACGTCCAACCGAGTAATCGAGTCTCGTATAGTGTGCTTTTGCAGGGGGGATGCAGGTGTCGCAATAAGATGACATCTTCATCCCGCTGAATCGATTGCAAGAATACGATATTTTATCATTTTTTTCTTTCATAAATAAGCAATTAATTATATAATGATATACGAATGGAATGGAGCGTGAGAAAACGAGCATACCAATATCCCGGTTCGATCTATTTTCCCGATTGTGTAAAGGAGTGTTGTAAAGTGAGTGGAATCGAACAGGTTGCCGATGTTTTAAAGCTGCTTGGCGATAAAAACAGGCTTACGATTGTAGCTCTGCTCAAAGAAAAGGAACTGTGCGTATGTGACATCGTAGACGTCTTGCAAACGAGTCAGCCGAACATTAGTCAGCATATGCGCAAATTAAAGGACGGCGGCCTCGTTAAAGAAAGGAAAAGCGGACAGTGGGTGTATTATTCTCTGAATGTCCAGGACAAGCCCTATATCGCGGAAATCTTGAAAGAGATCCCTTCGCAAGACAACATGCCATCCTCCGTTTGCGAGGAGAACGAATGCTGCAATTGATTGATTCGGGAGGGGCGTCATGGTTTACATTGCTTTTCTAATTTTTTTGGTAACACTTACGTTTGTCATCTGGCAGCCGAAAGGCCTGAATATTGGCTGGTCGGCAATGGCCGGAGCGATCCTCGCGCTGTTGTTCGGCGCGGTCAGCTTTGCCGATGTGGTTACCGTAACCGGCATAGTATGGAATGCGACGTTGGCTTTTGTAGCCATTATCCTGATCTCGCTTATTCTCGATGAGATCGGTTTTTTTGAATGGGCTGCCCTTCATACGGCGCGGCTCGCACGCGGAAATGGCATACTGATGTTTGTGCTGATCATTTTATTGGGAGCGGCTGTTTCCGGCCTATTCGCCAACGATGGCGCTGCTTTGATCATGACGCCGATCGTGCTCGCAATGGTCAGGGCGCTTAAGTTTGAAGATAAGATGATCCTTCCGTTTATTATGGCGAGCGGATTCATCGCGGATACGGCTTCCTTGCCGCTTGTGATCAGTAACCTTGTAAATATCGTTTCCGCGGATTACTTTGACATTGGCTTTGCCGAATATGCAAGCCGGATGATCGTACCCAATTTCTTTGCAATGTTCGCGAGCCTGCTCGTGTTGTTCTTGTTTTTCCGGAAAAGCATTCCGAGAACCTACGATTTGGCACAGGTGAAAAAACCGGAGGAGGCCATAAAAGACAAAAGACTTTTTGTTCTATCTTGGGTCATTCTCGCTGCCTTGCTTGCGGCCTATTTCGCAAGCGAATGGTTATCCGTCCCTGTATCCGTTATTACCGTTATTGCCGCGACTGCCTTTTTATTTGCAGCGAGAAAGAGCCCGGCCATTTCTACATGGAACGTGGTGAAAGGAGCTCCATGGGCGGTCGTCTTCTTTTCCATCGGGATGTATGTCGTGGTGTACGGTTTGCGAAATGCCGGGCTTACGGATGCATTGGGCAGCATAATTCAGGCGGTTGCCGACCAAGGGCTGTTCGTCGCTACGGTAGGCATGGGACTGATTGCCGCCGTTCTATCATCCATTATGAACAACATGCCTACGGTCATGATCGATGCCCTCGCCATCCAAGGCACGCAAACAGAAGGGGTCGTTCGTGAAGCATTGATCTATGCCAATGTGATCGGATCGGATTTAGGGCCTAAGATTACACCCATCGGTTCCTTGGCAACGTTGCTCTGGCTTCATGTGCTGGCGGCCAAAAACGTGAAGATCGGCTGGGGGTATTACGTAAAGATTGGTGTTCTTTTAACCTTTCCCACTTTGTTTATTACGCTCGCAGGTCTTTATTTGTGGCTCGAATTTATTCAATCCGCAACCATGAATATATGGTTCAGTATCGTGCTGATCCTGGCAGTGCTTGCATTGGCCGCCATGATCATGAGGCTTGTTTTTCGCAACAAAACAAGAGGGAATCCCGGCGTATAATGACGCTGAAACTGGAATGTTCAAAGGAGATCGATCCCATGGAAAAGAAACCACTCGTATATTTCTTATGTACCGGCAATTCATGCAGAAGCCAAATCGCGGACGGTTTTCTGAAGGCTCTCGGCCGTGACAATTATGAAGTGAAAAGCGCAGGGTTGGAGGCGCATGGCTTGAATCCGCGTGCCATTCAAGTCATGAAGGAAGCTGGCGTGGATATTAGAGACCATACTTCCGATGTGATTGATCCGGACATGCTGAACAGGGCGGATTATGTCATCACCCTATGTGGACACGCAGACGAGCATTGTCCTGTCATTTCGAATAAGAACGTGACCAAATGGCATTGGGGATTTGACGACCCCGCCAAAGCAACCGGGACAGAAGACGAAATCATGGCCCAGTTCCGGGCGGTTCGCGATTCTATTAAGAGCCGAATCGAACAATTTATCAATGAAGGGAAATGAGGAGACAAGAATACTGTTGCGGCCTATTTAATTAAAAGAAAAATGTACATGGCGAATCGAACTAGGATTGTGCTAATCTGAATGCAATTCTAGGAACGGAGGGTTGTCCTAACAATGGGTGTTTTCAATTATGCCAGATTGCGTTTTGTTACTTTGTCGCACTAATTAAATAGTGAACAAAGTCTCTGCCTGCGTGCGGAGCAAAACGGAATCGGTCTGCCCATTTTAGGATATCCAGCTGCTCAGATGAATAAGAGGGAACAGCGCTTCTCTCAAGAGGCGTAGTCTATTTATCTTAGTAATGAAAATCCGGAAAATTGTCGTCCTCGTTGACTCATGGACGAGAGTTTATTTGAATGCGCGCCATACGTCCGTCCCTATTCCCGTTGTTCCGCCGCAGGCATACGCCTGTGGTTTTTTTGTTTGGCCACGGGCATCGACGAACTCGGGAGGAACAGGTCTATGCGCAAACACAATAAGAGGAATCGCTCGATAAGAAAATATAAATCGGGGCCCAACTTTACGGGGCAGCATCTGCTGCACAATCCGAAAACGATCAAGCAGCTTATTGAAACGGCTAGTTTACAGCCGACCGATACCGTGCTTGAAATCGGCGCAGGCAAGGGAGCTCTTACTTTCCCGCTCGCCGAGAAAGCCGGCAGGGTCATAGCGGTAGAGATTGACTCGGCTTATGTTGAGGCGCTGCGCCTAAAAGCGAAATGTCAGCCCCATATCCAAATTATCCAAAGCGACATCAGGGAGATGCGGCTGCCGGCAGGTCCGTTTTGCGTTGTGGCGAACATCCCCTTTTCGATCACGACTGCCATTCTTGAAAAGCTTCTTTCTGTCGAAGGTAAAGCATTTCAAAGAGGAGCGCTAATCTTGGAGAAAGGAGCGGCTCGCAGGTTTACGCAAGATACTACGCGGGAACCGCGTTTGTTGATGTGGAGAATGCAATTTTTGTTCGAGATGAGGGCGATAGTACCTCGCACTCATTTTGCTCCGCCTCCGCGCGTCGATGCCGCAATTGTACGGATAGCCCGAAGAGATCCCCCGTTGGTGCCCGCCAAGGAAGGAAAGAGATTTGCCGCATTTGCGGCATATGTCTTGAGTCATCCGCGGCTTTTGGCGGCGGATGCCCTCCGGGAAATTTTTACACCGGCTCAGCTTAAAGTAGTGTTAAAGAATGCAAAGGTCGATCGGGAGCTGGCGGTAGCTTCACTATCGTTGGAGCAGTGGGCGTCGCTCTTTCATTCCATGCTTCAACATGCAGCTCCGTATCGCTGGCCGAAAGGGTAAATTGTTGGCAATTCGTTCGGCAGGGTCGGGGCTGCCGTCGGTATCAAACCGCATACTTCTGCCTTAAAGAGGAACAGAAGCCTGCAAGCCTTGTCAAGAAGCTTGGAGGAACGATCAACTATGGGCCTCGGTTGTTTCCGCAAAACCTAGCGCTCGAATCAAGCGATATAGAAAGTAGAGACCTCGCATCTGGAGTTTGATCGTTTTATGCAGGTAAGTTCGGATACTTTCCGCAAGCTTCATCGCATGCTCCATGTTCTGGAATTCTAAAAGTGCGATCGATTGCTTTAGGTTCACGGTCTCCTCCGAATAAATAGAGCTTTGCAGCACCTGAATCATCCTGATTTTAAGAAGATGCGCTTCATGATAGAGACGGTATTCGTTATTAGGGTCCCGCTCTGTAGTGAACAAGCCGCTTTTCTCCCAGTAACGGATCGCAGATCTAGGAGCACCCGTCCGTCTGGAGGCCTCGTGGATGCTGAAGCGTTGCTTAAAGTCGTAAGCTTGAGTTCCATCGGCATACGATTGAAATTCATTTACGAGTTGGTCCAAACTTGTTTTTTCCCGATGCAGCATGACCTCTCTTTCCCTAACAACCCATAATGCATCGTCCAACTCATTTTTTTGGAGACCATGAAGTACCTTGGTCGTCACTTCCATCCCGAATGCGGGGGCCATGGCTTGAATACATGCCAGATAGGCCTCATGCCGTTCCGTATACATGCGGTATCCATTGGCGGATCGCTCCGCAAGAGGGATTAGCCCCTTCGCTTCGTAGTTTCGCAAAGTGTTGGCGCTTATCATATATTTACTCGCCAGTTTTTTTGGTCGTATGCCCATGTTATGCCGCCTTTCTAATGATTGGAAGAACATTAAACCCATTGTAATGTTTTTCTGAGTTTTTGTTGATTTTATTTAGCTATTATTTGAGAAACCTTCCAATTGGCTTATATGTTGTATGATGAAGATCAATCAAATCAAGGAGGAATAAGAATGACAGTACAACCAGTATTCCATTACGATATGACAATCGAAGAGATTGGCGAGGTAGGCAATCGGTATATCGAATCTATATGGAAGACCTTGTACGATTCGATGCTTGATCAATTAACGGTCGCTTTCCGTGAAATCGAGGATGCTGCCTACGGGATGTATTTGGACCAGTTGATGCCTACACTATTTGATGGCCTTGAGGATGCCGGGTTCGAAGTAACGGAACCCCTCGAGGAACATGATTTCGTCATTGGAAAGTGTTTAATATTTAGGAATTCCATTGAAAAGTGGGGAACCGAAGAAAATAGATCCAGGATATTTTGGAATGTTGTCCATCGTAAAAAAAGCCGGCAACCAATCGGAACCTTATTGACGGAAATTCCTCATTCTCATCTGAAGTTCGAGATTCCTGCGGCACCTATACTCTATTCGTTGGGAGAGTATGAGCGGAAACAGATTATACAAGGAATCCGACGTATTAAAGAATAAGCATTTTGGTGAAGAATGAAAAATATCCGGTATCTGGGAACCGAAAGGTCCCATACTATTATATCCGGAGAGAATAGGGTAACGGAAAACGTTAGTTTAATAAACAGCGCCAGTCTAGGACTTTTTCGGTCCAAGGCTGCTGCTGTTTCTTTATTTAACTTTGCCTTGGCGTTATTCCACGGAGCCAGCGAACATACCTGCAAAAAGCCTCCTTTTCCGGTCAACGGATAGGAGGCAACCATTCGGGGCCATTCCGGAAGTCATCATCATCGGATGACGGGGGCGGACCCGTGTTTTCGTTTTACGGCAGGCGAAACAGCTTGCGGGCGTTCTCGCTGAATATTTTGCGCTGCTTCTCTTCGGGCAGACGCTGTAAAATTTTCGTCGGGTCGTCGAAGTCCCAGTGCGGATAGTCGCTGGAGAAGAGCAGCATGTTCTCGGCGTCGAACATCTCGAACATCGATTCGAGGTGCCTCGGATTGTTCGGCTCCTCGATCGGCTGCGTCGTCATGAAGCAGTTGTCGCGCACGTATTCGCTGGGCATCCGCTTGAGCCACGGAACCGAGGAGCGCAGCGCCTTGTAGTTTTTGTCGAGCCGCCACAGAAGAGGAGGCAGCCAGGTCACTCCGCCTTCGCACAGGACGACTTTGAACTGCGGATATTTCTCGAACACGCCTTCGCAGAGGAAGCTGACCAGATGTGCCATGAACGTCTGGGGGAGGCAGGTGTGCCACTGCAAGTAGTTCGATACGTAGCCGACGGCGGTCGGCGCGTTGAAGATGCCGCTTCCTTCGGAGCCGGGATGAATAACGAGAGGCAGTCCGTGCCGCTCGCAAGCTTCGTAGATCGGGTGAAAGAAGCGCTGCCCGTACGGCATCCGCGAGCCCCCGGTTACGCTTACGGCGACGATGTCCGGATGCGGACCGATCCGGTCGATTTCCCGCACGGCCTGCTCCGGGTCCTGCGTGCCGATGCACATGTAGCCTCTGAATTTCGGGCTGCGGGGCAGCCATTCGGCCAGCAAATAATCGTTGTAGGCGCGGCATATGGCGGCCGCATAATCGGCGTCGGCGAAGCCGGACGTCCCGATGATCGAATCCGAGCAGAGCAGCGCGTATTCGACGTTGAACGGCTCGACGTAGTGCTCGAGCATATAGCCGGGGTCGGAACCGACAGGTCCGCCTCCGGGCGGATTGGCGTCCTTGCGCTTGTTGCCGATCGGCGACGAATACGGCAAGCCGGCCCCAGGCACGCCGAATTGGGCAGCCTGGCTTCTCCAAGGTTCCTCCAGGTAAGGGATTAAATCGCGTCCGCTGCGAAACTGGTTATGGACATCGCAATCGATCACAGGCAATGGGCTCGTTCGTTTCATACGTGGTGCTCCTCCTTCGTCTCTTCCGCGCCGATGACAAGCTGCACGGTCCCGTTCTCCACGACGACCGGATAGCTGCGCGTTCTCACTTTATCGCTGAACAGCGATTTTCCCGATTTCAAATCGAACTCCCAGCCGTGCCACGGACAGCGCAAAATTTCTTGATCGCGTCCGTAAATAAATTCGTATACCTGCGACTCCAGCGTCGTTCCGCATACCGTGCCTCTGCAAAGCTCGGCGCCTTGATGCGGGCAATAATTCAGCACCGCGTAATAATCGCCTTTCACGTTGTACACACCGACGGAACGCTTGCCGATTTGTACGATTTTAAAGGTGCCTTCTGGCAGCTCTTCGACTGCGGAGACGGGATATAAAGCCATTTGCCTTCAGCTCCCTTAATGGTTTATGATCTTATTGTAGAGCCAAGGCCAAACGAAAACCATTGCCGAAACAACTTATATTTGAACGATTCTAAGATTTTGGAAAGCAGGCAGGCGAGAGGAGAACGCGATATGCTGAAGCTCGAATCCGTATATTTGGACGATATGATGCCGGATTGGCGCAAGAAGGCGGAGGCCACGTTGACGGATATTCTCATTCTGGCGACACATGGCAAAGTGAACTATACGCTGGAAGGAGAGACGGTCGCGTTGGAGAAAGGGGAGCTTCTGTTCATCCGCAAAGGCGTTATTCGAGCCGGGGAGAACGCACCTGAAGGGCCGCACCAGAAATATTCCGCCCACTTTCGCTTGGACGAGCGGGGCCGAGAGCTGCTGGAGGGCGTGGGCGCCTACAGGAAGCTGAAGGCGCACAGCTTCGATTACATGAAGCAGCGCTTCACGATTCTGGCGCAGCACTGGTTCGGCCGAAAGCTGTATGCCGGCATCATCTGCGAGGGCATCGCGGTCGAACTGCTCGGTTGCTTCGTGCAGGAAACGGTCGAAGGCCGGATCGCTTCGGCGAAGCTGCGGCTGATGGGGGAGGTGCAGGACTATATTGCGGCGCACTACCGGGAGCCAATCCGCATCGAAGAGCTGTCGCAACTCGTCGACCGCGCGCCGAATTACGTTACCCAGTCGTTCAAGGAGGTGACGGGGATGACGCCGATCTCCTATTTGCACCAGGTGCGCATCCATGCCGCGCGCGACTTGATCCTGAACACGCGGATGACGATAGGCGAGGTGGCCGATTATCTCGGGTACAGCGACCAGGCGCACTTCAACCGCATGTTCAAAAAAATAATGGGCTACCCGCCATCCTCGGTCCTTCGGGAGGTGCAAAGAGCGAGATGAGAGCGGTCGAACGGCTTCATTCGATTCAGTTCAAGCTGACCGGCACCTTCCTGCTCCTGCTGCTTCCGCTCGTCTTTGTAAGCGTATTCGCAAATGATTACTCGCAGCGGATTATGGATGGGCAAATTAGCGACCGGACCCGCGGTGCGCTCATGACAACGGTGGAATACGTCGAACAGCTGACGAAAAATATGGATCAGCAGACGCTGCTGATCGGCTCCAACCCGAACGTGGTCAACGTGTGGAACGGTTTTGACGATCCGCTCAGCCCTGACCATCTGTACGAGCTTCATACCGTCCAGCAGCAGCTGTCGGCGCTCACGAACGTAAACGGAGCGATCAAAGAGGCGTTTATTTTGCACGGAAACAGCGAGAACGGGCTGTCCACGATGAATGGCGGCATCAAATGGCCCGGAGTTAACAAGGAAGCGTGGTTCAAGCGGACAATCGACGCGAGCGGAGGCCTAGTCGTATACGTGCCGACCGCCTCGAATCCCGCCGGCTCCGGCTACTTGGATAAGGACAATATTTATTTCGCTCGCCTGCTCGACGTGCTGAGCCGCAACCGGGAGCCGAACGTTCTGGTGCTGTCGGTCGACAAATCCTCGTTCCGGCAAATCATTCAACATCTGCAGACGTCGGACAATATGAACATTTCGCTGTATTACAACGACGAGTTCGTGCTGGAGACGAACACGCCGCGCAAGCAGACCGCCAGCGGCGCGGGGCCGAAAGATTTGTCCATCGAGGCCGGCAACGGCGTATGGTCGATTCAACTGCAGCAGCCTCGCGTGGAGCTGTTCAAGCTGTCGCTCCAATTGCAGCAGTTTACGTACTGGATCATTCTCGTCAGCGTCGTGCTGGCGGTATGGGCCGCTTGGCTTGTGTATGCGGCCATCGCCAAGCCGCTGCGCCAGCTGTCCGGCGCGTTCAAGCAGTTTAGCGGAGGCAACTTGTCGGTGCGCGTCGCGCACCGGAGAAAGGACGAATTCGGCTACGTCATGAACGGGTTCAACCGGATGGCCGAAGCCCAGCGCCAAATGATTGAAGACGATTACGAGAAGGAGCTGCGCCTTGCCAAATCGGAATTCAGCCTGCTGCAATCGCAGATCAATCCGCATTTTCTGTACAACACGCTCGATTCGATTTATTCGGTCGCGCTCAAGCACAAGGTCGGCGAGATCAGCGAGATGGTCATCAATCTGGCGCGGTTTTTCCGGGTCAGTCTTGGAAAGGGCAGAGAGACGTTCACGTTAGAGGAAACGATGCAGCATCTGATGTACTACATCCGCGTTCAGCAGCTGCGATCCGAGCATTTTACCGTGGACATTCGTCTGGACGAGAGGACGAAGCCGATTGCGCTGCTGAAGCTTCTTTTGCAGCCGATCGTCGAGAACGCGATCGTGCACGGGCTGGAGAGAAACGTGCAAGGCGGGGAGCTTTGGATTCGCTCGATTCTGGAGGCGTCCATGCTGCGCATCGAAGTGGAGGACACGGGCAAAGGGATCGCGCCGGACAAACTGGCCGACATTCGGCGGGAGTTGGACCTTATTACGAGCAAGTCTTACCGACTGTCGGCGGCCAGTCCGTCGTCCACTTATTTCGGGTTGAAAAACGTAAAGTCGAGAGTGAAGCTGTACTACGGGGAGCAGGCGGACGTCACGATCGAAAGCCTATACGGGGAAGGGACGAAGGTGACGCTCGTCATCCCGCTTGCAGAGGAGGAACTGCCGTGAAGCTGCTGATTGTCGAGGACGAGCCTTACGTCCGAGAGCGCATCGCCGAAGGCATCGATTGGAAAGCCATGCAGATCGAGCTGGTGGACGCCGTATCGACCGGGAGGGAGGCTCTGGCTATCGTTCATAACGATCATATCGACATCGTCCTGACGGACATTCAGATGCCGGAGATGAACGGGCTGGAGCTGGCGAGCCGGCTCAGGAGAGATCGGCCGCACATCAAGCTTATTATTTTGACCGGTTACGACGACTTCGAGTACGCCAGGCAAGGGATCGATCACGGGGTACTGAAATATTTGGTCAAGCCGGCGGATAACGAAGAAATTGCCGGAGCGGTGCTGGAGGCGAAAGCGCTGCGCGAGAAGGAATTGCGCGAGGCGTACAACATCGCTCAGTTGGAGAGCCGATGGGACGAGCATCTGCCGTACTTGAAGCAAATGTTTTACAAGGGATGGCTGAACGGCCGTTTTTCCGATTGGGAGATCGAAAGGCGGCGCCGCGATTTGAAGCTGGGAGGCGCGGCGCGGCTCCTGCTGCCGGTTACGCTCGATATGGACCCGATTCTGGAAAAGAACGAGCGGTTTCAGGCCGACGACCGGGCGCTCGTCCAATTCTCGTTGTATACGATCGCCAGAGATTTGCTGGAGGGCGAGGATTGCGCCGTGCTGCAGGACGACGACGGGATGGTTGCCGCTCTGTTCTTCGCCCCGGCTGCGGAAGGCGAGGATGCCCTATTCAGCCGGATCAATCCGAAGATCGGCCTCTTGCTCGGCACGGTGAAAGATTGCTTGAAGCTGACGGCCAGCGCCGGCATCGGTTCGTGCACGGCAGCCCCCGGGCTGCTTCCGCTATCGTACAAGCACAGCCGGTTGGCGCTTCAGGAACGAATCGTGCTCGGCAACGACATGGCGATTCCGTACAGGGGCGGAGACGGCGGCGAGAAGTCGCGGGCGGCGCTCGGCCGGTTGGAGAAGGAGCTTGAGCTGGCCATTCAGTCTGGTCAGGCGGACCGCAGACAGGAGCTGGTTCGCCGCTTGATGGAGGAAGGCTTCGCGGCGGATCAGCCTGTGGCCGAGGCCAAGGAACAGCTGCTGCGGCTGACGTGTCTGCTTGCGGGCATCGTGCACGAGCAGGGCTGGTCGCTCCACGAGACGCTGCGGGACGCGTATGACGATTTCGAAAGCTTCAACCGTCTGTTGGCGAGGGAGCAGATCGAGGAATGGCTGCAGCGGATGTCCGCGCGCATCGCAGATGCGATTGCCGGCCGGCGCAAATCCGGCACGCGGCTGACGATCGACGAGGTGATTCGTTTTACGAAGGAGCGGCTTCACGAGGAGGAGCTGAGCCTGTATCTCGTCGCCGAAAATATGTATATCAACTATTCTTACTTAAGCCGAACGTTCAAGGAAGTGGCCGGGGAGTCGTTCTCCGACTATGTGCTGCGGCTGCGCATGGAGAAGGCGAAGGAGCTGCTGGCCAAAGGCATGAAGGTGTACGACGCGGCCGAGCAGGTCGGCTACAAGCATGTGAACTACTTCTCCAAGAGCTTCCAGAAGTATTGGGGAATGAAGCCGAGCGAAGTGAACAAATAGCGGGAAAGGAGCCGAATCGACAGAAGACGGCTCCTTTTTCTCGTCGAGACGTACCGTTATCAAGTCATTGCTTTCGCTAAAGCGTCAAGCTTGGTGATCGTATTCCAGTTGCGCGTGGTCGTTGTAGAGCCCAGTTTTTGCAGGTTGGCGGCCAGCTTGGAATCGAGCACGCTTTGGCGAAACAGCAAGTAAATCTCGCGCCCTGCGACGCGAAATTCGTCGACATCGCTTATGCCCATCGACAAAAGGGCTATTTTTTCCGGTGCGGGCGTTTCCGTCAACAAAGTCAACTGAACGCTTTCACCTTCCGACAATGCATTGGCGTCGAACGGACAGCTCGCGATGATGCTCTCCAGCTCCGAGGCGGTTCTCAGGACGACGGCAGCGGCTATGCCGAAAACCGTCTTGATCTCCAGCTCTATCCGCTTGCGCAGCTCCTCTGCTTCTCCGTCGGATTCGAACAGGACATTGCCGCTCTGAATATACGTCTGTACGCGGCCAAGCCCCAACGTTTCCAGAGAACGCTTCAAATCGGGCATTTTGATCTTATGTTTGCCGCCGACATTAATGCCTCGCAGCAAAGCGATGTAAATCGCCATGCAGACGCACCTCCCAATAGAATGTACTCGATTTTTTAACTTCAACTTGTCCTCTGCACCTAACGTTAATCTACACGGTCTCCTCGCGTCAACGGGGAGGAAGCCGAATCCCATCAAGAACGACTCCTTTTTTTCGTCGGATGAGGGGGGTAAACCCAAACAAGTAAAAGAAGTTGCAGCGAAAGTAAAAGAATGTGGATACGAATCGGCCGGGCGAAGCGCTATCATAAGGCCATACCCATTATAACGTTTACAAGAGAGGAGAAAGAGCATGAAAGCAGCAACCGCTGCGGCGATTCGGACGCCGCAAGCCAGCAAACGCGCCAAACGTCATCCGCTGCTGCGTTACTGGGACTTGTATTTGATGGCGCTGCCGGCGCTGATCTTCCTGATCGTGTTCAAGTACGTGCCGATGTACGGCGTCGTCATCGCGTTCAAGGACTACAACATCATGCAAGGGGTGTTTCATAGCAAGTGGATCGGTCTGCAATATTTTCGCGAGCTATTCGCGTTCGATGAATTTCCGCGCGTGATCCGCAACACGCTGCTGATCAGCCTGATGAAGCTGGTCGTCGGTTTCCCCGCGCCGATCATACTTGCCCTGCTGTTGAACGAGCTCAGACTTGAGAAGTTTAAACGGTCCGTGCAGACGGTCACGTATATCCCGCACTTTATTTCATGGGTCGTCATCGGCGGCATTGCCGTCGACCTGCTGTCTCCGAGCAGCGGGATTGTCAACAAGCTCATTCAATCGCTGGGCTTCGAGCCGATCTTCTTCCTATCCGACGAGAAGCTGTTCCGCTGGATACTCGTCTTCTCGGACATGTGGAAGGAAGTCGGCTGGGGCGCGATCATTTATCTCGCCGCGCTGCTTGGCATCAATGAGGAGATGTTCCAGGCGGCAACGGTCGACGGAGCGGGCAGGCTGCGGCAAATTTGGCATATTTCGCTGCCCAGCATTCGCTCGACGATCGTCATCTTACTGCTGCTGCGCATCGGCCATCTGCTCGATGCCGGCTTCGAGCAGGTGCTCGTCATGTACAATCCCACCGTCTACGACGTCGGCGACATTATCGACACGTACGTGTTCCGCGTCGGGCTCGGGACGATGCAATTCGGCTTGACGACCGCGGCGGGACTGTTCAAGTCGGCGATTGGCTGCATCCTGCTGGTACTGGCCAACACGCTGGCCCGGCGAATGGGCGAGGACGGCATCTTTTAGCGAAGCTCTCTTTTCACCAAAATCTAACGAAAGGCGGTCGAGCGACATGATTCGAACGAAAGGGGAAACCGTCTTCGGCTACTTCAACGTGCTCATCCTGACACTGCTGTCGCTGACGATGATACTGCCGTTCGTCCACATCGCGGCCAAATCGTTCAGCAGCGAAGCCCACGTATTGGCCAAAGATATTTTGCTGTGGCCTCGCGGCTTCACGACGATTTCATACGAATACGTACTGTCCAATAAGCAGTTTTTCGCTTCCTTCGGCAACTCGGTGTTCATTACCGTCGTCGGGACAGCGATCAGCATGGCGCTGACCGTGCTGGCGGCTTATCCGCTGTCGCGCAAAGGGCTGCCGTATACGCGGTTTCTGATGCTGCTGTTCGTCATTACGATGTTTTTCAGCGGAGGACTGATTCCGACCTATCTGGTCGTCAAGGGGGTCGGGCTGCTCAACTCGTTGTGGGCGCTCATCTTGCCGGGCGCGCTGGCTCCGTTCAACCTCATTCTGATCCGCAACTTCTTCCTCGGCGTCCCCGACGCTCTGGAAGAATCGGCCCGGATGGACGGGGCTTCGAACTTCCGGATTTTGCTTTCCGTTTATTTGCCCCTATCCGTTCCGTCTTTGGCGACAGTCGGGATGTTCTACGCGGTGGGGTATTGGAATCAATTTTTTCAGGCGATGATGTACATTACGGACCGGAGCTTGATGCCGCTGCAAATGTTTCTGCTGCAGCTTGTCACCGACGAGAAATCGGCGGATATGGTCGTCAGTGACGTGTTCCGCGAAGTGACGCCGGAGACGGTGCGCGCCGCCGCCATTCTGTGCGCCGTACTGCCGATTTTGTTCGTTTATCCGTTTATCCAGCGATACTTCGTCAAAGGGGTTATGTTGGGCGCAGTGAAAGGGTAACGTGAATGCGTTTCCTTCACTCCGTTCTGCAAAACATAGATGCATGCATACTAAGGGAGGTTCCAAGATGAGATTGAAAAAGACGGCGTTTATCGGGTTATCGACGGTGATGCTTGCCGGAGTTGCCGCCGGGTGCGGAGACGGCGGGGGGAAGAACGGGCCGTCCGCCTCGGGCGGATCGAATGGCGCAGGTACGGTGAGCAACAAAAACATTACCCTCATGCGCTCGTACCATGCTTCCATGGAGCAGTTCAAGGGCGGCGACACGATCAACAGCAACAAGCTCGTGAACGTGCTCAAGCAGAAATCCGGCTTTAACGTCAAATACGAATCGCTGCCGAAGGACAACGCCGATCAAAAAGTATCGATTATTCTCGCATCGGGCGACGTACCGGACATTTTGTGGGTAAGCGGCAAGTCGAACTATTTCAAGCTGGCGCAGCAAGGGGCGTTCGAGCCGCTCGACGAGCTCATCAAAACGTACATCCCGAACATGGCGACGTACTTGCCGGCGGAAATTGCAGAGGCCGCCAAGCTGGATGGCAAGATGTACGGCATCCCGAACCGGGTGGCCCAGAAGGTGGGCAACGGGATTCTGGAGCGTTCGGACATTATGAAGGAGCTTGGGCTGAAAGATCCGGCCACGCTCGACGACATGTACACGACGCTGAAGACGATCAAGGAGAAGAAAAATATCGCTCCGCTGACCGGAACGGGTGGCAGTCCGGGTTCGTTCATGGGCTCGTTCCTCCCGTATGCGGCGGCATACGGCGTAGGCACCTCGACGGTTGTCCGCGACGGCAAGCTGGAGTTTTCGTGGGTGCAGCCGGAATACAAAGAGTTTCTGACGACGATGAGGAAATGGTATGCGGAAGGGCTGATCGATCAGGAGTTCGCCATCAACAAAGACGTCAAGGACAAGATCATCAACGGTACAGCAGCGTTCAGTTCCGTCTACTGGGCGGACGCGTACACGATCGACAATTCGATGAAGGAGAAGAAAAACGGCGGCACGCTGCAGTACATCGCTCCGATTACCGGCAAAAACGGCCAGTCCGGTTTTCAAGTGGAAGGCATTCCGAATGGCTACATTGTCATTCCGAAGCAGGCGAAGAACAAAGAAGGCGCAGCCGCTTACATCAATTACATTTTGAGCGCGGAAACCGACACGTTTTTGACGTACGGCATCGAGGGCGAGGATTACAAGGTAGAGAACGGCCAGCCCGTGCAGACGGCCGAGCAGAGCAACAACATCCCTTGGCGCACCTTGTACTTCTTCGGCGACACGGACCCGAGCTTCAACGCCCGGCTGAAAGCGAAAGGGTTCTTGCCGTATTACGAGCCGCTGCTCGCCTTCAAGCAAAATCGCGAAGAGACGGCGTACGCCCCGGCGATCGAAGCGTACGATACGAAATATACGGAGCTGCGCAACTACACCGAAGAGAACGCGCTCAAGTTCATTATGGGCAAGCGAGACCTCGGCGAATTCGATAAGTTCGTTCAAGAGTTTAACGCCAAAGGCGGCAAGGCGGCCATCGACGCGATGAACGTCTGGTTTACGAAAAAGAAGTAGGAATTTTCATCGCTTCCATCCTCCGTATGGTATAAAGTTATTGCATCGGCCTCATTCCATTATCGAAAATCGGAGGAACTCAGGTATGGATTATTACAAAACAGCAGAAGCGATCGCTGAACATCCGGCGCTCGTTTCGTTCTGGGACTTTCAAGAGACGGCAGGACAGTCAAGGCAGGCGCGAGGTCCTTACGCTTACATGCTGCAGGAACGGGAAGGTCCGATCGAGCGGGAAGAGGATGGGGTGTTCGGCCCGTACGCGGCGAAGCTCCGCTTTGGACAATGGTTTCAGTTGCCGCGCGCCGAGTGCCCGGCCCTTGATTTCCACGGCAAAGACGCCGCGCTCACCATCATCGCCTGGGTGAAAAGGGAACCGCGGCAAAACCGCGAATGCCAGGCCGTCGCCGGCATGTGGAACGAGACGGAGAAGAAGCGGCAGTACTGCCTGTTTCTCGATTTGCACATATGGGACAGCGGAGAGCAGGTGTGCGGCCATGTCTCTTCCGGCGGCGGACCGACGCCCGGTCACCCATGGTGCATGACGACGGCTATCGGCTCTACGCCGGTGTCGAAGGGCGATTGGCATGCGATCGCTTTTACGTATGACGGCACGTATGCCCGCACTTATTTGGACGGCAGGCTCGACGAGCGGCAAACGTACAATCCGTTTTTGTACGAGGAAGGCTTGTATGACGGAGGCGCGGAAGGGGCTGACTTTACCGTGGGCTCCGTGTACCGCTCCGGCACGATGGGCAACTTCTACGCCGGTTTGCTCGGCGGGTTGGCGGTGTTCGACCGGGCGCTTCGGGACGAGGAGCTTGCGGCGTTCGTTTGAGAGGTTGGTCCGTATATTCATATCAAACGAAAGGCATCTCTGCAGATGCCTTTTCGTCTTGCCCGGGCTGCTTCGTTTTTCGATAGAGAAGCGTATCTTATACTTGATAACGGGCTGAAAGTGATATAATAGGTAAAAAAGCGGGTGGAGGTTTTTTCCATGTTGAAATCGTATCGGCTGAACAAAGAAAAGGGGAAAGCTCTGGGCCGTTTCGATCCGAACGACACAGGCGGCTTCGCGAGCAAGGAAGACATCCAGGAAGAGTTTGAACACATGGAGCGAAATCTTCGCGAGCTGCAGGACAAGCTTTTTGCCTCCAAGACGAACGGCGTGCTCGTTTTGTTCCAAGGGATGGATTGCAGCGGTAAGGACGGCGTCATCAAGAAGGTGCTGTCCAATCTGAACCCGCAAGGCTTTCGAGCGGAGAGCTTTAAGAAGCCGACTCCCGAGGAATCTTCCCACGATTTCTTGTGGAGGAGCCATAAGGTTGTGTCGGCCAAAGGTTCTATTACGGCTTTTAACCGTTCGTATTACGAGGACGTATTGATTACCCGGGTGCATGGCACCATTGAGGACGATGAAGCGGAGTCGCGCCTGAGTCATATCCGGCATTTCGAGAAACTGCTTGCGGACAGCGGAGTGCTGCTAATCAAAATTTTTCTGCATATTTCTCCCGAATTTCAGCTGGAGAAAATCCGCGAACGGCTGAACGATCCGGAGAAGCTTTGGAAATTCGACCCGAGCGATCTCGAGGAGCGCCGTTATTGGGACCAATATGCCGCCGCCTACGAAGAGGTGTTCCGGCGAACGTCCGTTAAGCACAGCCCTTGGTATGTCGTTCCGGCCAATAACCGCTGGTTCCGCGACTATTTGGTGCTCCGGATTATTCTCCGTTCTATGGAAAAGCTGGACCTTGCTTATCCGAAGCCGGCTATCGATGTGCAGGCGCTGCTGAATGAGTACGGTCAAGAAGGCGAAAAAAACCCTACAAAATCGTAACAAGCAAAAGAATCATCCAAGCGGATGGTTCTTTTTTATTGATACAGGAAGCCGTGCTGAAGCGGAAGGGGAGATGAAATGTCGCGTGGCAGAAGAAGGGGCTTGGTTGACGGAAGGAGTAGTCCCGGCGGCATAACCCGGATCGCAGCGAAGTAAGATAGCATCCTGTTTGACGTTTATATGAATCGGCTCATACTCGAATACCGGGGTTCATGACGTTTCCATAACGGCATGAGCCTTTTTAATGATACTAAATATTAATATCATTAACTATTTTGTCAAAAACCTCGCGCAAAGTTGAAATCGCTTTAATCCTACTAATCATATAAAACCAATAAAAAATATCGGAATAGTTATTTACAATGCAAATAAATCGTGCTAAATTATAAAACAACAAATTAATTATCACATTGTGAAAATTAATTATCACATAAAATTTGGATTGGAGGCCCTTCAAGAGCAAGTTCGCTGCAGATATTCATTACAAACAAGGAAAAAGGAAAAGGTGATTATGCATATGAAAAAGTGGTCTCTTCCTCTCGTCTTTATTTTTGTTCTCCTGATGGTCAGCGCGTGCGGAACGGCGTCGAATAAAGGCACAGCCAGCCAACCCGACCCCGCCAAGACGGAAACGCCCAAAGACGATTCTAAGCAAAATAGTGATTCCGAAAATACGTTGGCTCAAATCAAAAAAGCCGGGAAAATCGTCATTGGCACCGGAGGCAATTACCGCCCATACAACTACATGGACAACAACAACCTGGTCGGTTACGACATTGATTGGGGAAATTTGATCGCTGAAGGATTAGGAGTTAAGGTCGAGTATGTAACGGGTGAAGCGTCAGGGCTGATCCCTGGATTGGTAGCCAAGAAATTCGATATCGTAATGGGCGGGATGAGCATCACGGAAGAACGGAAAAAAACGGTCGATTTTTCCGTCCCTTATTCCCAGGATGGCATTATAGCGGTCATCAAGAAAGGCTCGAACGCGGTAGACGACTTGACGAATATCGCGGGGAAAGTGGTTGGAGCTAACGCGGGCTCTTCGTTTGAAGCGGCGGTCAAAACCATCGGCGGCTATAAGGAATTGAAGTCTTACCCGGGCGCTCCTCAAAGCTTCACGGATTTGCTTGCCGGACGCCTTGACCTTGTTGCGATCGGAAAAATATCCGCTACGGATTACATCAAAAACTCCCCGTTCGGAAAAGACCTTGAAATCGTAGGAAAACCTTACGATACCAAAGGAGTAGGAGTCGTCATCCGCCAAAATAACCCGGAATTAAAGGCCGCAATCGACAAAGTCATTGAGGATAAGAAAAAAGACGGGACGTTCGATAAGCTGACGAACAAACACTTCGGTTTCACATTAGATAAGTAATAGAGGATGACGGCCCATGGACTGGACAATCGTTAAAAATATTTTCCCCGACCTCTTGCATGGGGCGGGCACCACGTTTCTAATTTCCATCTTATCGATTGTTTTAGGAACGCTGGCAGGCTTTTTGCTCAGTTTAATGCGGTTGTCTCATGTTAAAGCGTTAAAAGCGATTGCGTTTTTCTACACCTGGTTATTCCGTGGGCTGCCGCTGCTCGTCATCTTGTTTCTTGTGTATTATGCGGCGCCCTTTGGCCTAAAATTATCGGCTTTTTATGCGGGCTTGCTCGGGATGTCGCTGAACGCGGCCGCTTATAAAGCGGAAATCATTCGCTCCGGCCTGCTGGCCATTCCCAAAGGGCAAATCGAGGCGGCCGAAGCGGTCGGGATGAATCCTTGGCAAATGATGTGGCAAATTCGGATTCCCCAAACGACAAGAATCATCTTGCCTATCTATATTAGCAATTCGATCGCCCTGCTGAAAGGTTCGGCTCAACTGTCGGTCATTACGGTACCCGATTTAATGCTGCGGGCGCAAACCCATTACAGCAGCACCTATATGCCTCTGGAAACGCTGGGTACGGCTTCACTATTGTATCTGATTATGACAAGCGCCATGATGGCGGTTCAAGCATGGTCAGAGAAGAAGCTGAAAATCACGCAAAAGCTAACATGATGCAACTTTGCGAGCGAGAGGCGGGGAACCTGTGAACGTCATTGAATTGAAACAGATAAACAAGTCATACGGCAACCATCATGTACTGAAAGATGTGGATTTGAAAGTTTCAAAGGGTGAAGTCATTTCGATTATTGGGCCAAGCGGCGCAGGGAAAAGCACGTTGCTGCGATGCATCAATTTGTTGGAAGTGCCGACGTCGGGCGAAATTTTGCTTGAAGGGAAGAGAGTGCCCTATTCCGTGAATCGCGGAGGGCAGCTCACGCTTCTATCAAAATATCGGACAAGTCATTTCCGCAGCAAGGTAGGGATGGTTTTCCAGCATTTTCATTTATGGAATCATAAAACTGTACTGGAAAATATCATTGCAGGCCCTGTGACGGTCAAAAAAAAGAATAGGGCCGAGGCTGTAGAAAAGGCCCGATATTTATTGGAAATCGTTGGCCTGTCTGAAAAGGCGCATTCGATGCCAATCGAGTTATCTGGCGGCCAGCAGCAGAGAGTGGCCATTGCCCGAGCGCTCGCTATGGAGCCTTCGGCGATCTTGTTCGACGAACCGACTTCCGCATTGGACCCGGAAATGGTGAACGAGGTGCTGCAGATCATGACGAATTTGGCCAAAGAAGGCATGACCATGATTATTGTTACGCATGAGATGCGATTTGCCAGACAAGTATCGGACCGAATCGTGTTTATGGAAAACGGGGAAATCACCGCCCAAGGGACGCCGGATGTATTATTTGAAGGAAACGGTTCGGAGAGGTTTAACCAATTTCTAAGCAGTTTACAGCTATGAAGGAACAGAGACGAGAAGGGTGGATATCACTATGCGTGAATTGACGATAGAAGATGTGCGTGCAGCGGTAAAAGGCGGTTCGGTGTTCGCCTGCGGCGGAGGCGGCTGGGTCGATCACGGATTGGAAATTGGCGGAGCGGCGGTAGCGGTAGGACGGCCCAAACTCGTCCAGGTGGACGAGCTGCCGGACGATGCCATCATCATTACAGCCACTGCCATTGGCGCGCCCGCAGGAAGAGATTGGGAAATGATCGGTACGGATTATATTAAAGCGGTAAAACTGCTGATGGATAACTACGACGGGAAAGTCGTCGGGATCATGACCCCGCAAAACGGGATGTCCAGCACAATCAACGGCTGGCTACCGGCTGCGGCGCTTGACCTTGTCGTGGTCGATGCGACAGGCGATATTCGCGCTCATCCGACAGGGAAGTTCGGTACAATGGGAATGGCGGGACGAATCGATCATGAAACGATCCAGGTCGTCGTCGGCGGCAAACGAGCGACAGGTTCTTATTTGGAACTGGTCGTCAAAGGAACCACTGCGAAAACGTCGAGTGTTTTGCGCACGGCAGCCGATATGGCCGGCGGTTTCATTGCTGCGGCACGTTTGCCTTTGCCGGCAAGCTACGTCAAAAAGCACGCGGCCGTAGGCGGCGTATCGCTTGCAATCGAGTTAGGCAAGGCTATAATAGAAGTGGAAGAACAGGGAGCAGAAGCCATTATCCAAACGATATGCGATTTCACCAAAGGCGAGATTATCGGCAGCGGTAAAGTCATCAAGAAGGACGTCATCTATTCGGGCGGCTGGGACATCGGCACCATTGTTTTGGATGTGCAAGGGCTGCCTTTGACGCTTCATGTGATGAACGAATATATGGCGGTCGATGACTCGGAAGGAACCCGTTTATCCACATTTCCGGAAGTGATTACGACCCTTTCCACAAAAAGCGGCGAGCCTGTTAGCGTGGGGGATGTGCAAGAAGGAATGGAGCTGGCTGTTCTTCGGGTCAAAAAAGAGTATATCCCGCTTAGCTCGGGCGTCAAGGATCCGTCCGTTTATCCGGAGGTTGAACGAGCTTTGGGCGTATCTCTTGTGGAATATGCGTTTCAATCGCAAGAATAAGCGATAGGGACTTACTCATGGCGCTGTTGCATGGAGAAGCTTTGCTGAGGTGAGTAAATGAACGGAACGCAAGCACTAGGTAGAGCACTGGATATTTTATTCGTTTTGGCCGATGCGGATTCTACGCTGACCGTAAGCGAGATTGCCGATAAAGTATCGATCCCGGAAAGCAGTATTTATCGTTTTATTCAGACGCTGGAGCAGAACGGGATTGTCGAGCGGAAAGGAAAGGGCCAAATTACGCTGGGACTTCGAATCCTGGATTTGGCGCGGAGCCTGAGCAACCAAATCGACAAGCAGCTGCTGGTTATTGCCAGACCGATCATGGAGGAGCTTACCGAACAAACGAATGAGACGTCGGTTCTCTTCATCCGGTCCGGGACGAACGCAGTCTGTATTGAAAATGTAAAAAGCCATCAACTTATCCGTTTTTCCATCGATAACGGGAGGGTCGTTCCATTGTGTCAAGGGGCGACCGGGAAAACTATTCTTGCTTATGAAAATGCGAGTATTGTCAACCAGGTTGTCCAATCCATGGACGATCAGCGTATAAGTGATCATCTCGTACAGGAATTGCAGCAAATTAAGGAAGATGGCTTTAGCTTTACCAAAGGGGAATTTGACACCGATGCCTTTGCCATATCGGCTCCGATCCTGGATACGTATCAGCGGGTTGTGGCCAGTCTATCCGTTGTAGGCCCGATTTATCGGTTTACCCCAACGAAATTAGACGCGATGATTGAAAACACCCGGCTGGCGGCTCTAAAAATATCGAATAAATTGGGGAAGCCATCTTGAGTGGACCATTGGAATAATCGGATCGCCTCTAAAACCGAATAACAAATAAAGAGCCTTTCGATTCCACGGCCGGTGGAAGGAAAGGCTCTTTATTTGTATCGGGGGCTTACAGTCGTACTCGCGCTTGCGCTACGTCCGCTTGTCAAGCTCGCGGTACGAGGTCGGAGACACGCCGCTGTGATGCTTGAAAAATTTCGTGAAGTAATCCGGCAAGATCCCGACGCGGTCGGCAATTTCGTTCATGCTGAGATTGGTCGTGCGCAGCAGCGAGCAAGCGCGGTCGTAGCGCAGCTTGGCCATATATTGCATGGGCGAGAAGCCGGTCATCGATTTGAAGACCGAGATGAAGTATCGCGGGTGGAAATGGGCGAACTTCGCCAGATCTTCGACGGACAGCTTGTCCGACAGCCGCGCTCGCATATAGTCCAGCACCCGTGTAATGCTCTGAATGTCCCGATGGCCGGCGTCGTTGATGATCCGCGTAGGACTGTTGTCGATGACGTAGCACAACAGCTGCGCCAGCGTCGTCTTGGCGCGCAGAATCGAAGTCATTTCATAGCCGGTATACGTCTCGTTCAAAAGCCGGAAATGCTCCTCGATGAGGACGCGGTCGTCCACTTCGATGATGGGCGAGATGGAGAGCAGGTCGAACAGGCGATTGTCCCCGATGAAGGTTGTAAAATGGCAGTAATATTTGCCGAACACTTCCCCGTCATAGGAGGAAGCCGAAATGACCGAACCGGCGGGAAGAAGCACGAGTTGCCCGGCCGTGGGCACGAGGAGCGAACCGTCAAGCCAAATTTTGCATCTGCCGGATACGATGTAATACAGCATGTTGTATTCGAGCTTCAGATTGGAATGACTCCATTCCACCCCGAGCATCCGAAAGGAAGACCGCAGAATCGCGGTTTGGACATTGGCAAGATAACTGGAAAAATTCTGCTGCTGGGCTTGCGTATGCTGCATCCATCATCCCCCTCTCTGTTTGATTATACCTTGCTTTGCTCCGGCTGCGTATACCGGCGTCTCCGTCAGGGCGGGAATCTGAGTATTTTACGGATACCGCCTGATTGTTTTCCATTCCGCTTCCTGCCCGAATTTCTATAATGAAAAGAGTACGCCGAAACGAACGAGTTGAAGGAGCTTAGACGATGACCAAACGAGTCCGATTGGCTGTTGTCGGCGGGAATCGGGGATTTGCCTACTACAAGTCTTGCGACCTCTTGTCCGACCTAGTCGAGGTAAGCGCGATATGCGATCTGAATGAAGACGTTTTCTCCAAATGGAAGCGGCAGTACCCCGACATCCTTACGTTTACGAGTTTCGAGCGGCTGCTGGCGGACGACCGAATCGACGCCGTGCTGCTGGCCACCCCGATGGAGCTTCATGCGAGCCAGTCCGTTCAGGCAATGCGTGCCGGCAAACATGTCCTTTGTGAAGTTGCGTCCGCTCAGTCGGTCGACGAATGCTGGGAGCTTGTCCAGACGGTGGAGCAGACCGGTGCAGTGTACATGCTGGCGGAAAACTTTTGCTACACTCGCAAAAACTTGATGGTGCGGCATATGGCCGAGAGCGGCGTGTTTGGCGAGCTGACTCATGCGGAGTGCGGGTATATCCATGACGTGCGAACGGCTACTCATGGTCCCGAGGGCCAATTGAAATGGAGAGGGGAGATGATGCGCCAATTCAACGGCAACAACTACCCGACCCATTCGCTGGGCCCGGTCTCGCAATGGCTCGGCATCAATCGCGGCGATGCGTTCGATTATATGACCACGATCGTATCGAAGCCGGCGGCGCAAAGCGATTATTTCCGGGAGCTGTTCGGTTCGGACCATCCCGGAGCGAGCATGGGTTACTGGCAGCAGGGCGACTCCTGCCTGTCGCTCATCCGCACGAAGCAAGGCGCCGTCATCTATTTGCGCAACGACTTCTCGTCGCCGCGCCCGTTCAACTATTTGGCCTACGAGCTGCAAGGGACGAAAGGTGCGTTCGTATCCGGGCGCGATACCGTCGAAGAACCGCTCGTCTGGCTGGACGGCAGAGGACCCGGCAAATCGTACGAAGGCAACGTCGCATGGTCGAAGCTGTCGGACTATGAGTCGCTCTACGAGCACCCGTGGTGGCAAAACGAGACCGAGCGGGAACGCGCCGTACAGGCTGCCCGATTTGGCGATTACTTTGTGATGAAGGAGTTCGCGACCGCGATTCTGGAGCGGCGCCAGCCGGACTTCGACGTATACGACGCGGTGGCGGTCAGCTCGGTCATGCCGTTGTCGGCACAATCCGCAATACAGAACGGCGTTCCGGTTTCGTTCCCGAATTTCGCCAAAAACAAACCGTCCGCACAGATGCATAAGGAGAGGGAAATGGTATGAAGCTGGGAATCAGTCTGTACTGTCTAAAAGGAGCGATCGTCTCCAGCGAAATGACCGTTCTGGAGGCGATTGACTGGATCGCGGAAGCGGGCGCGACGCATGTCGAGATCATTCCGATCGGCTTCGACCTGCTGGAGCAGCCGGAGTTTGCCGATGCGATTCGGGATCGGGCGCTCCGGGCGGGGATCGAGGTATCGAACTACTGCGTCTCCGCCAATTTCGTGACGGCCGATGCGGAGGAAGTCGAGCATATGATCGAGCGCCTGAAACGGCATGTCGATGTGACGGCACGGCTAGGCGCGAAGCGGATGCGGCATGACGTCGCATCGCGGCCGATCGGCGACATTTCCGTCCGCAACTTTCGGCGCGATCTGCCCAAGCTGGCCGAAGCGTGCCGCGCCATTGCCGATTATGCGGCCGGATACGGCATTACGACGAGCGTCGAGAACCACGGTTACTACATGCAGGGCAGCGAACGCGTCCAGCAGTTGATCGATGAAGTGGACCGCGACAATTACCGCACGACGGTCGATATCGGCAATTTCTTGTGCGTCGACGAGCAGCCGCTAATCGCCGTTCAGCGAAACATCCGCCTGGCGTCGATGGTCCATCTGAAAGACTTCTATGTGCGCACGCCCGACAGAAGTCCCGGCCCATCGTGCCCGGGCTGGTTCCCGACGGCCGGCGGCAACCGGCTGCGCGGGGCGATCTTGGGGCAAGGCGACATCCCCATTCGAGACATCCTGCGAGTCGTCAAGGAGGCAGGCTACGACGGGTACATATCCCTCGAGTTCGAAGGAATCGAGGAATGCAAAAGCGCCACGATGCAAGGGTTTGAATACGCCAAGCGAGTATGGGGGGAAGTGTAGAGCGCGCCGCTGACGACGGTGTACCGTCGTCATGGGCGTCCTCCATACCATCATGAAGCGAATCAATCCTCGTTGGCGGCGGCTTCCCGGCACAATCGTCGAAACCATCGATGCAGAATGGAGGTGATGCTCCCGGGACGGGACTATTCCGCGGATGGAGAAGAGAGAGGCATACTACTACAATCACAGGAGGAGTAGGAATGCGCCGCATATCATTCGCTATCATTTTGTCTTTGATCTTGATCTTTACGACGCAGGGGGCTGCGTTTGCGACAACGTCTTCTGCAGAAGGGAAGGGAAAGCAGATCATGCTCGCCAACAACGGGAGCGCCAAGTACGGCATCTTCGTCCGTTCCGACGCCGGTGAGATGGTAAGGCATGCCGCGCAGGAGCTGACCGCCTACTTGACGCAAGTGACCGGAGCGCCGTTTCAACTGACCGAAGGTATAACTCCGCCGAACGGACCGGTGATCGTCGTCGGCAGAAGCGCGCTGACAGAGAGCCTTGTGCCGGAGCTGGCCGGTTCTTCGCTCGGGGAAGACGGTTTCGTCATCGGAGAGTCAGGGCGGTATCTCTTCATCGCCGGGAGTCATCCGCAGGGCACGATGTACGGCGTGAACTATTTTCTGGATACGTATGTCGGGGTCAAATGGTACTCGCCGACCTATACGTTCGTGCCGACGTTGCCCAAGCTGAAGGTGTGCGTCCATTACGACGTGCAGGTGCCGCGCTTCCAATACCGCGAAATGTACGTGAACGACGGCAATAATGAAGCGTATCGCGCCCATAACTTATTGAACGGAAAATACCGCGACCGGTATACGCAGGTTCCGCAGTCGGAGCCATGGCTGAACAGCTGGTCCCCGTATTGGCCGTATGACGTCCATAATTTCAAGCAGATCGTGCCGCAGACGAGCTATCACTTCGGCAATCAGCTGCTGGCGATGAATGAAAACGTTCGCAGTATCGCGGCCGCCAACTTGATCAGCCGCGTGACGCAGCAAGTATATGCTGGGAAGGATGCCTCTTACGGTTTCAGTCAGGAGGATACGACCTGGACCCCCGACCCGGACAGTCTGGCATTTGCCGCCCAGCACGGGGGTACGCTGGCCGCACCGATTATGGATATGGTCGGCGACATTGCAACGCGAGTCAAGGCGGCGATTCCGAATGCTCGCATCGGAACGCTCGCCTACATGTTTACCGAGGAAGCGCCCACGAATATGACGCTGCCGGACAACGTCGTCGTGACGCTTGCACCGATCTACAAAGATCACGGCCGCGCGCTGAATGATCCCAAAAACAGCTTTTCGAAGCAAAACGCGGAACGATGGGCGCAGCTATCCGATAATCTTCTTTTCTGGGACTATCTCGTCGACTTCTCGGGCGGTGGATATTTGATGCCGTATCCGAGCGTATACGCGATGGGGGAAACGATTCAATTTTTGGCGGATTTTCCAGCGTTCAAAGGATACTTTGGCGAACATATTGTAGGGACGACCGCTCCGATCAGCACCGGGCTGACCGACCTGCGCGCATGGGTGGGCGCCAAGCTGCTTTGGAACCCGAATCTGGATTACCGTGAGCTGATCGATGAGTTTGTGAACGGGTACTATGGAGAAGCAGCGCCGTATGTGAGCCAATATATAGAATTGCTCCATCAGGCGTTTGCGCAAAGTGAGGACAAATTGACGATTTCTACACCGATTACATCCTCGTTTCTTTCGTTTGATTTGATGCGTCAAATCGACGGCTTGTTTGTGCAGGCTGCCGCCGCGACTAGCGACCCGGTCTACTTGAATCATGTGCAGCGGACGCGCATCGAGGTGGATTACACGATCCTGATGCGGTATGTCGATTATATGATGGAGGCACAGAGACGAAATATAGTCTGGGACCCCGATTACGACAACCGGTACGCCCGATTCAAAACGTACACCGCGGATGTGGTCAACTACAAGAGCAAGGGGACGATGGCCGCACTGTACAAGCTGATCGATATTCGCCGGACTTTGCCGACGATACCGGCTTTCGTCAGCTCGCTGCCTTATTCCGATTGGCTGGACTTCCAGGACCATACGTTCCGGCTGTATGAGCCTGTAGGGACGACTCTCGTCAGCGATGCCAAAGCGTCCGACAAAGCCGCAGCCAAAGTGAAAGGAAGCACGAATCAATGGGCGATTCAATTGCCCGATACCGAGCTGCCGCGTGAAGGAAGATGGAACCTGTATGCCAGCGTTCGCATCGATCCCGGCACAGGTTCATCCGGAGTAGCTGCGATGAATTACGGCTTCTCGTCTGCCTCCGGCGGCGGACGGGCGTCGATCGACTACGGGCAGCTGGCGGATGGCGAATATCATTACCTTGCATTGCCGTGGGTCTACGAGTACAATCCCAATGAGTCAGGCCGTTACTATTGGTTTGCTCCGCCGAATTCTACGGCCATTCAAAATTTGTATGTCGACCGGATTATCGCCGTTAGGCAGTAAACGGTCTCCGGAAGAAACCGTACATCAAGCTGCAAACGCTGTCATTGAAGTCGAGTTGTCATTCAATAAAGGGGGAGAAGCACGATGAGACACAGAAAACATGTTTACTTGCTGGCGGGCTGCTTGCTGGCGCAGGCCGCGTTGGCGGGCTGCGGAGGGGGAACAAGCGGTAAGGAGGGAAGCGATCAGCCGGGCCAGGACGGGAAACCGGTCGTCTCCAACGATCCGGTCACGCTCTCCTTCAAGATGAACGTCGGGTCAATCACGTCCCAAGAAGGGTTTATGACGGTCTTCGGCGATAAAATCAAGGAAAAGTTCCCGCATGTGACGCCCGTCTTCGTTCCGGCGGACGTCACGCTCAAGACGATTCTCGAAACGGGTCAGCCGCTCGATATTTACTACGACTCGTTTGCCAATACGCCGACGAACCTGCTGCAAAACGGTCTTCAGTACGATTTGACCGGCTTGATAAAACAGTATAACTACGACGTGTCCCCGTTGGAGAAAACATCGGTGGACGCCCAGCGCCAGCTCGCGAACGGCGGGATGTACGGCCTGCCCGTGTCGATCGATTCCGTCGCGCTGCTGTACAACAAGGGTCTCTTCAATCAGTTCGGCCTTCCGTATCCGAAGGACAACATGACGATGGACGATTTGTACGAATTGACCCGCAAGATGAGCCGTGTTGTCGACGGCGTCAACTATTACGGCTTCGGAACGTCGCTCGGGTTCGTGCTGTCGCTCGATCCGCTTGCGCCGCAGTTCGTGGACCCGGCGAGCAACAAAGGAAGCTTCTCGTCCGAGACGTTCAAGCGACCGTTCCAGGCGCTGACCGGTCTGTTCCGCATCCCGAACAACGAATACGACAAGACGACGCTGGCGTACTCGGCTCAGCTGAAGATGTTCGGCGAACAGCGGCTCGCGATGCTGCTTGGTCCGAATGCGCTGGGGACGCGGTATTTCGCGGACAAGGACAAGACGCTGGACTGGGACTTGACCACTTATCCGACCTACAAGGAAGCGGCCAATACGGGACCGCAAAATGCGCCGGGCTACTTCTACGTGACGTCGAACAGCAAGCATAAGGAAGCGGCGTTCCAGGTGGCCGCCTACGTCACATCGCCCGAGTTCCAGAAGCATTTGGCGCGCAAAGGCTATGTGCCCGCCCTGCAAAAGCCGGAGATCGTCAGCGAGTTCGGCAAAGACATTCCGTTCCTGAAAGACAAGCATGTGCAGGCGTTGTTTACAGCGAATCCGGCGCCGATCGTAAAGCTGACCCCTTACCAAGCGATTGCATTGGCGGAAGCGCAGACCGCATTCAACGACATCCAGTTTGCCGGAAAAGACTTGAATACCGTTCTGCGTGAAGCGGATGAACGGATCAATCAGAAAATTGCCGCGGAGTTGGCCAAGAGCAAGTAGGGCGTTGTTAGGCAGCGGGAAGGGACGGGGGAACAGAACCGATGAAGCAAACCGATACGATCGTATATGAAACAGCGCGAGTGCTGGCAGCGCCCGATCTGCCGCTGCCGGAACATAAGCGGGTTCCGGCAGGCTGGTCGGCTGTCCCGATTGGACAGACGGGGCACGAATTGAAGCTGGCCTGGAGCGGCTTGCCCTTGCGGCCGCTTCTGGCCGCCCCGCAACGGAATGCGCGGCTGCGTATAAACGTTGCCGTCGAAATGCGGGAAGTGTTGTTTGTCGAGGCGTATTTGCTGGAGTCCGGCGAGCGGCTGGGCACGTTCGATATTCGCTATGCGTATGTGTTTCAGCCGTTCGAATTGCCGCTTCTTCCGCAGCAGGCCGAGGCGGCGCTCCGGCAAGGCGTCGGGCTGCGCATTCTGGAGACGGAGGCAACGCTATGGGTGTTCGACGGCTTGCAGGGCGACGGGGAGCGAAGCTTGTTTGCGCCGCATCTGATGATTGCGGAGGAAGGGCCGCCGCGCCCGATGGAGCAGTTCCTCAACCGAATGCTGTCGCTGGACAGTCTGCAGCCGTTCGGCTGGCTGGAAGGGTGCGTGCTGGACGGGTTGTACGCGCTGCGGCAGGCGACGGATGCGATCCGGGTCGAGCAAGCCATCGTCAGCCACTTGAGCCAATATGTGACGGAGGACGGCCAACTGCGTTACGAGGACCTGTACGGGGCACCTTCCGACGGTCGTTTCTCTGGCATCGAGAGCACGCTTCCCGTTGCCGTCATAGCGAAGCGGCAGCCGGATCATCCGCTTGTGAAGCAGCTGGTCGCCTATTGGGACGATCAACTGGTGGCGGACAAAGGGGTGCTTTCCGCAGAAAGTACCATTACGGCGGAAGGCGCTTATACGATGGCTTACCCGATGGCCGTTCTCGCCTCGCAGCTTCCGAGCAAGCCTTTGGCCCAGCTGGCGATCCGGCAGCTGCTGCTTCGCCGGCACATGCTGATCGACGGACGCCACTTGTACGGCCTCGTCTCGAATGGAGGACACAGACGCATTATGCGAAACTGGGCGCGCTCGTACACCTGGTATATGCTCGGATTCGTCCGAACCTGGATAGAGCTGCAGCGTTCCCCTTATGCGGCCGAACTGGCCGGCATGGAGGAGCTTACAGCCGAATTCCGGCGCATCGCCGACGTTGTCGTTTCATTGCGCGAGCCGGAAGGACTGTGGGCCTGCTTTCTCGGAGAGCCGGAGACCGGGATCGAGACGTCGGGATCGGCGGGGATCGCCGCCGCACTGGCGCTTGGCGCGCGGCATGGCCTGCTTGCGCCCGCTTCGCTGGATGTTGCACGACACGCGCTGCAAGCGTTGGAGACGTATGTGACGCCTGACGGCCTGCTGCACGGAGTGAGCCAGCACAATTGCGGAGGGCTCGTGCTGCAGCGCGGGGGATACCGGGTTTTGTCCCAGATGGGGATGGGTTTGCTGGCGCAGCTATACGCTGCCATCCATACGGAACCGGCTTCGTCTTGAATAGGAACAAGCCTCTCAAACCACAACGTGTGGGATGACAGGCTTGTTTTCTTTGTGTTTACTTCATAAACTTTTTGCGGAACTGGAGAGGGGTGATCCCTTCTTTGCGGGAGAAGCAGCGGGAGAAGTAAGCCGGCTGATGGAAGCCGACTTCCTCCGCGATCCGCATGACGGACAGCTCCGTTTTCATAAGCAGCAGCTTGGCTTGCTCCAGACGATACTGGATCAAGTAGTCGATCGGGGTATAGCCCGTTACCTTCTGCATGCAGCGCGAAATGTAATTGGGATGAAAATGCAGCGCCTCTCCCAGCATGGCGTTCGTCACCGGATTCCGGTAATTTTGCTTCAGGAACGCTTCCGCTTGCTCGGCCAGCCGTACGGCTTGCGTATCGCGAACGGTCTTTTGGCCCCGGTGCATATCCTTGACTAGCTCGAAAAAGATCGCTTGCTGCTGCCATAGCGCCGAAGATTGCGGCTGCCGCTCCGATAGCAAGAGCTGCTCGAGCGCGTCGAACGTTTTGCCGGGCGAGGGGAGCGTGCCATGTTTGGGAAGGACGATCGTGCTGGTGCGCTCCGACGGCAGGCCCGTTCGGGCGCGCTGCGTCTGCGGCGCGGGCGAGTCCATGGGCGATGGGTGAACGAGCGATTCGTCCGAGCTCTCCCGCCATTCGCTTGCAGGAAAGAAATGCAGCCAGTAAAAATGCGTCTCTTCGCCGCAAGGTTCGGTGGGGTAATGATGCAGGTCTGGCCGCAAAATAAGCGCTTGTCCGGCGCCGACGTCGTAACTGCGGCCTTCTTCGGCCATGCGGAGCACGCCGCTCTTCACAAGCAGCATATCGAATACGCCGAGCGCATACCGATCGGGATGCTCCTGGCCGGGCGCGTATCTATCCTTGCCGCCGATGAGATAGAACGGCATAGGAGGAGCGGTCATATAAAGCGCAGTCCCCGTTTCCATTTGCGTATGCCTCCCGGGAAAGTTTAAATCGTGCAAGCGAATAGTTAAGAAAAGGCGTATTTTGAAACAAATATAGCATATATGATGGAGGGGAAATAGAGTGAAATCCTACTATTCTTCAGAGGAGTGCTAGTATGGACATATCTGCCAATTCCCATCAAAAGCTTCAAGCCGTTCCGTTCAATCGGGTTTGGATCGACGATACGTTTTGGGCTTCCCGATTAAAAGCGTTGAAAGAAACGACGATTCTTGCTTGTCTGGAGCAATGCGAGCGAACCGGCCGAATCGCCAATTTCGCCAAGGCGGCCGGATTGGCCGAGGGGCCGTTCCAAGGTATCTTTTTCGACGATTCCGATGTATACAAGCTGCTGGAAGGGGCCTCGTATTCGCTCATGATTCACCCGGACCCGGAGCTTGAAGCGCAAACAGACCGAATTATCGACCTCATTGCCGCCGCGCAGGAAGAGGACGGGTATTTGTTTACTTACTATTCGCTCGTAACGCCGGAGCAGCGGTGGACGGATATGAACAAACACGAGATGTACTGCGGCGGCCATCTGATCGAAGCGGCGATCGCCTACAAGCAGGCCACGGGCAAGAGCAAGCTGCTGGACACCGCCTGCAAGCTGGCGGATCATTACGACAACGTATTCGGTCCCGGCAAAAGGCATTGGGTCGACGGGCACGAGGAAATCGAGCTTGCGCTTGTCGCCCTTTACCGCGAGACGGGCGAGGAGCGCTACTGGAAGCTGGCGCTTTGGCTGCTGGAGGAGAGAGGGCATGGCCACGGCAAGGGAGAAATATGGGACCGCGACGATATGGGGGCTGCGTACTGTCAAGACGACAAGCCGGTGAGCGAGCTGTCGGAAGTTAGCGGCCACGCCGTCCGCGCCATGTATTTGTATGCGGCGATGGCCGACGTGGCCGCAATGACCGGCGATAAGGCATATATGGACGCACTGGACCGGGTTTGGAGCAGTGTCGTCGAGCGCAATATGTATGTGACGGGCGGCATCGGTCAATCGAAGCACAATGAGGGCTTTACGCGCGACTATCATTTGCCGAACGAAACGGCTTACTGCGAAACATGCGCCGCTGTCGGCATGGTGCTATGGAATCATCGGATGAACCTGCTTCACGGACATAGCAAATACGCCGATATCGTGGAGCGGGCCATGTATAACGGCGCCGCTGCGGGCATCTCGCTCGAAGGGGATACCTTTTTCTACGTCAACCCGCTTGCGTCTCACGGAGACCATCATCGCGTGCCCTGGTTCGACTGCTCGTGCTGTCCGACTCAACTGTCCAGGTTCCTGCCTTCCGTAGGCCACTATATTTACTCGGTTGCGGATCGCGGCATCGTCGTCAATCAATATGTGCAGGGCGGTACGAAGGTAACAATGGCGGAAACAGATGTCAAGCTGGAGCAAAAAACGGCTTACCCTTACGACGGCGACGTTCAAATCAGCGTATGGCCGTCGGAGACGCGCCGCTTCGAGCTGCGTCTTCGCTATCCGGGCTGGTGCCGCGGCATGTCCGTACGCGTAAACGGCGAAGCGCTGGATGCGGGCGATTATGCGTTGGACAGCGGCTACTTGGTCGTCGAGAGAGCTTGGTGCGCGGGAGATCAGGTCGAGCTGCAAATGGAGATGCCGGTTAAGCGCGTCCGCAGCCGCAATGAAGTGGAGGATAATGCGGGCCGAATCGCTCTGGAGCGGGGACCGCTCGTCTATTGCGTCGAGAAGGCGGATAACGCCCATCTGCAATTCGACAGCTTGGTCGTGCCCGAGCATGCGCCGCTCGTATGCGTGCGATCCAGGGATTTCGGACCGCCTGTTACCGTGCTTCGGGGTGCTTGCCCGGAAGGGCGCACGTTTACCGCGATTCCATACTGCTTCTGGGATAATCGGGAGCCCGGCTTTATGCAGGTTTGGCTGCGGGAGAGACAGGAGGAAATGTTGTATAAGGGGTAAGAAAAGCAATCGCCGGACGCGGCGCACGATGAGCGGATTATAGAACAAATAATGCGATCGATCGATGGTATGCAACCCAAGCTTGATGCCGGAAAGTTCAACGTACATCCGGTTTACCCTGCAGCATCGGGGATGCGTTTCGTTTCTCTAATTGCTGAATCGCACCCTTCATACCTATGGCAGATTCCCCCTTGTGTTCAACGCAAGGGGGCTGCTTAATTTCTCAACCAACTGGCAGCATGTTGTAGCCTCGCAGTAGAAAAAAATGATACCTTTAAATTAGACATGTGTTAAATTAGATATATATAAAATTAGTAAAAAGGAGATTGTTCAATGAGTTCAACATTCTTTCTCGTGAGGCATGCCATAAAAGAAAAAGCGATTGGTGATGTTTCCATTACCACAGAAGGTAACTTACAAGCACAATTGACGGCTCGATGGTTTTGTAACTTGCAAATTGCAGCCATTGTTACGAGTCCCCTTAAAAGAGCCAAAGAAACGGCCGAACCTATCGCAATAAAAACGAATGCAACCGTTTCAGAGGATAGTCGTTTACGCGAACGCGCTAACTGGGGAGATCTGCCTGAACAAACATTTGAAGAATTTATAGACATGTGGCAGCGGTGTACGCGCGATCCTGAGTATATACCGCCCGTTGGTGATTCTGCGAAGCAGGCAGGCGAGCGCTTATGTTCTTTATTACTGGAATTGTCCAAAAACCATCCGACTGGCAGTAACATTGTATTGGTAACTCATGGTGGATTAATAACCGATTTTTTGGTTCAATCATTCTCTGAAGACCAACTAAACGTTTGGCACCCTAATTTTGTGGCGGTACAGAGCAATCTGGTCCCGGAATGTTCGATAACACGATTATCATATGTATCCGGACATTTCGAATTAGGTTCATTCGCATCTGTAGAGCACTTAAAGCCCTAAATGCAGCTAGTGCTACCCTAACGAAAACATTACAGAATGGCCTTTCCACTCGCCGCTACAGATAGCGCAGAGGATCAGTAGCATTTATAATAGGAATACAAGCCTAGCAAGATATGCCAAGATACGCCGCAGCTAAATGGAGGCAAGCTCTAGAGCAATGGAGGAGTGATAAGGTCATGACCGAAACGAACAACAATTCGAACATTTCAATGAATGAACCGGACACCAAAGCCATCGAGCAATTCCAACAGGCGGTGAACGGCAACGACGCAGAAGCGGTAGAGCTTTTGCTGCAAAGCCATCCGTCGCTTGCGGCGCAAATCGACGAACCATGGTTTGTTTTCGATACGCCGGCGATTGTCATTGCTGCGAATAGAGGAAGTCGCGAGATGGTGGACGTGCTGTTGCGGTACGGGGCGGACATCCATGTCAAAAGCAGCTGGTGGGCGGGAGGATTTGGCGTTCTGCATCATGACCATCACGATTTGTCCCGCTATCTGATCGAAAGGGGAGCTCACGTTGATCCGCATGCTGCGGCGGCATTGGGAATGCTGGATGTTCTGCGAAGGATGGTCGAGGAGGAGCCGGACATAGTCAACCAGCGCGGTCCGGATGGGCAGGTTCCTCTGCATTTCGCCACTTCGCCGGAGGTCGTCGATTTCCTGCTAGATCATGGGGCTCACATCGATACGAGAGATATAGACCATAACAGTACGCCGGCGCAATATGCCGTAAATGATCCGGACAAATGCAGACATTTGATCAAACGCGGCGCCCGGACGGATATCTTCATGGCATGTAAACTGGGGGATCTCGAACTTGTCCGCACCATTCTGAAGGAGAACCCGAAGGCTCTCCAAGCCGAGGTGGGAGAAGGGGACTTTACCGCCGCCGGAGAGCACATTTACGCCTACCATATCGGCTCGGGCGCAAAACCTCTTTTCCTTGCGGATCGGTTGGGGCATGCAGCTATCACGGAACTGATGCTGTCGTACAGTTCCGTTGAGCAGAAGCTGCTGCTTGCTTCTATGAGGGCCGACACAGAAACGGTCCGCCGCCTCTTGCGGGAGCATCCCGGTATCGTCCAAGCCCTTCAGCCGGAAGATCAAAGCGTCTTAGCGGATGCGGCTGGAGAGCATCGGGCAGAGGCTGTGCGGCTTATGCTGGAGATCGGTATTCCCGCAGATGCACGCCGCAACGATCGGGCGATGACCGCACTTCATCGCGCCGCGGTGCAAGGCGACGCTGCAATCGTCCGCTTGTTGTTGGAGCATGGGGCGTCCGTGGATATTCTGAATGAATTCGGCGGGACTCCTCTGAACAGCTGCATCTGGGGATCGCTTCACATTCAAAATCCGGGTGGGGATTACGCTGCGGTTGCAGAGAGCCTTATCCAAGCAGGAACGAAGCTTCCCCAGCAAGCAACGGGGAGCGAGAGCGTGAAGAAGGTGCTGATACGGCATGGAGCGTCCATGTGAGCCGGACTGCTGCACTGGTGAGCGGTTGCTGAGGATGCACGGAGGGGAGAAGTTAGCTTGTCTGCAAGAATAGACGGCTTCATCAGATGAATTTGAAGCAGACGGTCGACGTATGGGATCGCGGTCAAGGAATTTCGGAGTCGGAGATCCGGCATATTTTCGACCGCTTGTACACCGTACGTGCCTCCAGGAACATGTAGCAGCAAGGGAACGGACTGAATCCTACGATACGTGACGCGAAGCGCGTTGATGCTTCGGCAGAATGTGATTTTTCCCTGATTACAAAAGTGAATAGTTACTTCCGAAGAGTCATTCGATTGTCACACCGAACCACGTGTATTTTTCTGGATAGGCTCTTATGCTATAATCAAGATAGCTAAATTTGGGGGTGGCAAGGATGAAATGGGAAGAGGCTCGAGAACAGTTTCCTAATGAATGGGTTGTCTGCGAGGCGTTAAAGTCTCGTTCGGAGGGAGGGTACTGGCTCGTTGACGAGGTGGCTGTCATTGATCGTTTTGATGATTCCTCCGTTGCCATGAAGCGCTATTATGAATTGCATCGGGCTCATCCATATCGGGAATACGGCTTCTTTCATACATCTCGCGAAAAGCTGGAGCTTCGGGAGAAATGGGCAGGGGTTCGAGGACCCCGATGAACATAGACGTAAGGAATGGACTCCCCTTTATAGAAGTAACGATTTGTTATCGAGGCGAAGAACTTCATCTGAAGAATGTGTTGCTCGACACGGGATCGGCCGGAACCATTTTCAGCGCGGATGCGGTGGACGTCATAGGGGTTAAAGTAGAACCTGGCGATTTTCTGAACAAGATCAGGGGCGTAGGTGGAGTAGAGGTTGTATATTCCAAGCATTTTGATTTTGTGAAGGTAGGAGAGACTGCGTTGTCTGCATTTGAAGTAGAAATTGGAGACATGCATTACGGAATGGAAATAAACGGTATACTTGGGTTTGATTATATCCGTCCAGCTGGGCTGGTCATTGATTCGAAGGAACTGACCGTACTGGCTAAAGATTAGATTTGTACCTTATCAAGAATCCGGGCATCCCGCGGCGACAATTTGTGAATTTGCCATGCCACGCTTCGCCTCCATACAAACGAAAGGACACCCGCAGGGGTGTCTTTTAGTCTGTAAAGAAAGGTGAACCCCTCTAAGGGGGGCGATCGTGCGGACCGTAGCGAAGCGGAGAGAGCAGGCAATCGAAATCTGCCGCTGCGATCTGCATCGGCGAGTCGGCAACGGGAGCAAGCTCAATCGAATTGTCGATACTTACCATGCAACGAAGGCATATAACAAATAGGTCTCGGGTCATCTCTTGCATATCATCGGGACAAATGCGATACGAGTTGCACGTTGAAAACGAATAATGTTACTCTACCAGCTTTTCAGACTTCAGCACCATTTCTCGTAAAACGTGAGCGACTCGACTTTTCCTGTTCATTGATTCTTTTTTAATCTTTTGCAATGTTTTTTTGTAGGCTGGGGTATTGTTGGGTTGAAAGAACTGTTTGGCTGCCATTCTTAGTGTTCTCCTCAACAACAGTGCTGACGGACGTGTTAACTTAGAACGGATTCCCCTGCGCAATACCCGCAGCGTATTTTTGTAAGTCTCCAAATCCTCGGATGGGGGTACAAGGGCAAATAAATTTAAGGAGGAGTCATTGAACCCGTAGGTTTCAAACATGATTTTCAGATTTTCAGTATTTAAGACTTCCCCTCTTAAGTAGGTTGGATGTTCCTGGTGATAGCCGACAACCTCTTTGATGCAATAAAAAGGGATCTTCAATCGATGCAGCCTATAGCCAAGGTCCCAGTCTTCGAGTCCATAGAGTACAAACCGTTCATTGAAACCTCTAATACGAGTCAAATGGCTGCGTCTCATTGATACACAACGAGTAACTAATAACATCCAGGGAGCTACATCCGTTGAGGCAAATTGCTTTTTGATATTGGGGGGAACTCTTGAGGGGAAAGCAACTTTTGACAATGCATCTGTTTGGCGAAGGATATCTTCTGGCGTAATTAGCGGAATAATATCATTCGCTGTATCAAAGTCTGCCCTCCATACGTTGGATTGTGTAAGTGTGCTACGAAAATGTTCTTTTTCCTCAGGGGAAAACCCAGGGTAATAATGGGTATAAGCATTATCCCATGAGTAAGGAAAGCCTGAAAGCACCGCTTTGGGATATTTGCGGTGATAACGGCTCACAATGCTAATGAACTCAGGCAGCACCAAAAAGTCAGCATCGCAGAAGATGATGTACAGCCCTCTCGCTTGGCGCAGCCCCAAATTTCTAACGGCAGATCGACCGCGTTGTTCCGGATGGAATACATAGATAAGAGGGTAGGATGCTTGGAAGCCTTCAACCATTTCCTTCGTTCCATCTGTAGAACCGTCATCAGCTACAATCACTTCGAACAGTTGCTTCTGATAAGTTTGGGTTTCAAAGGATGCGAGTGTGAGCAACAGCTGCGGGGCTCGATTATAGGTTGGAATGACGATGCTGTAGCGGATAGCCAATGTAATTTCCCCCCACCCATTTTTTTATAATAACAACATATTCCATGACGTTAGTGGTGTGGTCTAGTCAAACACCCTTTTAGGTTCGAAATGGGCTTGGTCTGGACCCATGATGACGTTGACTGTAGCGCGGGAGAGAAGGTCGTTGGAAGGAAGGCTGCTTTGTACGATATTTCATACAGGAAACGGTCTTTTCCAGGCGATGACGAGTGTTTTATATGAAATACCGTATAAATTTTCGCTTTTTAAATGCCGCGTCTTGCTTTTTGTACGACTTTTCGCACAACAGGCATGAATTGGAATTGCTTTGGAGACAACTTGTGTGAAGAATCGTACAAATCTCCTCATCCTTTATAAGGACGTTAGAGGCTCTCTGGACCTTCCCATCACGTCGAGCACTGATTTTGAGGAAGAGCCGCAACGCGATGAGAAGAAATAAAATTCTCATCGCTTTTTGTATAGGCTTTGAAAGTTTGTTGTTGATATTTGATTTAAGCAAAACCACCATTGTTGTCCAGTTTAATGTTTGGTTTTTTACATAAAGACTAAATAGTTAGGCTCTCATACTCAAGGGGCTTTCACACGAGCAAATTTCATGGAAAAATCCCATATACGGGATAATATAATTTTTTTGTATTGATCTAAAAGCTGGCGGAAGCGGCGTACACGCGCTCTAGGATAAAGGCAGCCGAAGGTAACCGAGGGTATGTGATTAAAAAAAAGCCTAAAGCATTTGACAACGAGGCGAAGGTGTTATAGCATAGTTTTAATACCGAATACGTTGAAAAGGAATAGTACGCTTTTCTAAGCGATCAGAGAGCTGTTGGTTGGTGCGAAACAGCCGCAAGGAAAACCGGAACTCGCCTTGGAGTTGCTCGCTGAACCCATGATAGGGAAGTAGGCCGAGCCGGCATCCTGACCGTTATCTTCAGGAGGATATAAGGGTTGCCAGTAGTCCGGGAGCTCTTTATCCGCAGAGTGCATGCCGTCAATGGCGTGAATTCGGAGTGGTACCGCGCAAGACGTCACAGTCTTTCGTCTCTGTAAACAGAGAGGGAAGGCTTTTTTTGTGTTGTGCCTGGCGTTGAACCGATCCGTGTCAAAAATCGATGAAAAGGTGGATACCCCATGAAACATGTTGACAAATACGCCAGAGGATATTTTATGCCGCCGGAGACCAGCTTGAATTGGACCCGCAAAGAATATATTACGGAAGCGCCCATTTGGTGCAGCGTCGACCTGCGCGACGGGAACCAGGCGCTGATCGTTCCGATGAATTTGGAAGAAAAGCTGGAATACTTCAAAATGCTGGTGGAGATCGGGTTTAAGGAGATCGAAGTCGGATTCCCCGCAGCGTCGGAGACGGAATTCACCTTCCTGCGCACCTTGATCGAGCAGGATTTGATTCCGGATGACGTCACGATCCAAGTGCTTACCCAATCGAGGGAGCATATTATCCGTAAAACGTTCGAGTCGCTGAAAGGCGCGAAAAAGGCAGTCGTCCATTTGTATAACTCGACGTCTGTTGCGCAGAGAGAACAAGTGTTCCGTAAATCGAAAGAGGAGATTATCGACATCGCCTTGAGCGGCGCCAAGCTGTTGAAGGAGTGCGCGGCGGAAACGGAGGGGAACTTCCAGTTCCAGTATTCGCCGGAAAGCTTTACGGGCACGGAGATCGAATTTGCGCTGGACATTTGTAACCAAGTGCTCGACGTATGGCAGCCGACGGCGGAGAATCCGGTCATTATCAACCTGCCGGCAACGGTTTCGATGTCGATGCCCCACGTCTACGCCAGCCAGATTGAGTATATGAGCGAACGCTTGCATTACCGTGAGCATGTGATTGTATCGCTTCATCCGCACAACGACAGAGGGACGGGTGTAGCTGACGCCGAACTGGGGATGCTGGCCGGAGCGCAGCGCGTAGAAGGGACTTTGTTCGGAAACGGCGAACGGACGGGGAATGTAGACATTGTGACGCTGGCCCTGAACATGTACTCGCACGGGGTGGATCCGAAGCTGAATTTCGAGAACATCCCGGCGATGATCTCTGTTTATGAGCGGCTTACCCGGATGCGGGTGAGCGAAAGACATCCTTACGGCGGCGAGCTGGTCTTTACCGCGTTCTCCGGTTCCCATCAGGATGCGATTGCCAAGGGAATGAAGTGGCGCGAAGAGAAAGAGCCGCAGCATTGGTCGGTCCCTTATCTGTTGATCGATCCGAAGGATATCGGCAGACAATACGAAGGCGATATTATCCGCATCAACAGTCAGTCCGGCAAAGGCGGAATCGGTTACGTGCTGCAGCAAAAGTATGGACTGGATCTTCCCCAGAAAATGCGCGAGCACTTCGGCTATTGCGTCAAAAACGTATCCGATCACCAGCAAAAAGAACTGCTCCCGGATGACATACACGATATTTTCACCAAGGAATATGTGAATATTAAGACGCCTCTGGAGTTTGTAAAATACCGCATAAACGACGATACCGATTTCCAAACGATCGTGGTGCTGCGGACGAGCGACGGAGTCAAAGAAATTACGGGGACGGGGAACGGAGGACTCGATTCCATCAGCAATGCGCTGCAAGCTTATTTGGGCTTGGAATACAGCGATCTGGTCTATAAGGAGCACGCTTTGGAAACCGGCTCTAAATCCCAAGCGGTTTCGTATATCGGAATTACGGCTGCGGACCGCACTGTATATTGGGGCTGCGGCATTGACGTCGATATTATGGCCTCGTCTATAAAAGCTCTGTTCAGCGCTGTCAATCAAATGAGTCGTAATCGTAGCGAGAACCCCTAATTTCACCAGCGTTAGGTGGCCGATTCGATCTCGCGCGTACTCAGGTCTGATGATGGGATGTTACTCCAAACCTCCAGAGATTCCTCGATCGAACTTATTCGCTGAAAGGAATACTCGTTTCTTTTGTGCAAGCAACTAATGAGCTAGCGGAAACGCCAGCTCAAAGACAGGAAGGCAGCCGATCAGAACGATCGGCTGCCTTTGTTCGCCTTACGGATAACGTTAGTTCACTAACGCGGCACTGTTCATTACCACGATTGCCGCAGCGTGAACAGGTCGCGGAGCTCGTCGTTCGAGAGCTCGGTAATCCAGCCTTCGGAGGAGGAGATGACGTTCTCGCTCAAGCTCATCTTGCTCTCCAGCATCTCGTCGATCTTCTCCTCCAACGTGCCGAGGGAAATAAATTTGTGCACCTGTACATTGCGCTTCTGTCCCATCCGATAGGCGCGGTCGGTCGCTTGGTTCTCGACAGCCGGGTTCCACCAGCGATCGAAGTGGAAGACGTGATTGGCCGCCGTCAGGTTGAGGCCGACTCCGCCGGCCTTCAAGGACAGGACGAAGATGCCCGGTCCCGAACCGTCTCCCGCCTGGAACGTATCGATCATTTTATCGCGATCCGCTTTGGGCGTGCTGCCATTCAGGTACAGCACGGGCTCGCCTCGATGCACCCGCAGCACGTCGGCCAACATGCGGCCCATGCCTACATACTGCGTGAAGATCAAGCAGGAATCGCCCTCGTCCCGAAGCTCGTCGACCATGGCAACCAGTCGTTCCAGCTTCGCCGATCGGGTGATGAACGCATCGCGCTGCTCTTCGAACTGTAGCACTTCCTCGGGCGGCACCGCTTCCTTCGTGAGCAGCACGGGATGGTCGCACAGTTGTTTGAGCTGGGTCAAGGCGGCGAGAATGGCTCCCTTACGCTCAATCCCCTCCAGATTGTTCATCCGCTCCATCAGATGTTTGACCGTCTGTTCGTAAAGCGCTCCCTGTTCGGCGGTCAGGTTCATATATACTTTCATCTCCTGCTTGTCCGGCAGATCGAGCTGGATTGCGGGATCGTTCTTCTTGCGCCTCAGCATGAAGGGCTTGACGAGCTTCTGGAGCTGGGCCGTTCGCTCCTCATCCTGGTGCTTCTCGATAGGATTGGCGAACCGATGCTGAAACCCGCGCTGGTTCCCCAAGTAACCCGGGTTGAGGAAGTCGTAGATCGACCACAGCTCCGACAACCGGTTCTCGATGGGCGTTCCGGTCATGGCAATGCGATGTCTGGCTTGCAGAGAGCGGATGGCGACCGATTGCTTGTTCTGCGCGTTCTTGATGTTCTGGGCTTCGTCGAGACAAAGGGAGCTCCAGACGATCTCCTGCAGCACTTCCTGATCCAGCAGCGCCGTTGTATAGGAGGTGATGACGACGTCTGCATCCTTCACAGCCTCGGCAATCTCCTCGCGGATGAGCCGTCCCTTCCCATAATGAAGCTGAACCCTCAGCTCGGGAGCGAATCGGGCAAGCTCCTTCTGCCAGTTGCCCAACACCGAAGTTGGGCAGATGAGTAGTGCGGGAAATTCGGACTCTGCGCGATGCCGGAGCAAATAGGTGATGAATTGAACCGTTTTCCCGAGTCCCATATCATCGGCGAGACAGGCGCCCAGCCCGAACGTTCTCAGATGGCTGAGCCAGGTGAACCCTTCACGCTGGTAGCCGCGCAGCTCGGCGCGCAGTCCGTCAGGTACGGATAGCGGAGCCAATTCCGACGGCTGTGCAAGCTGACGGAGCAGTGCCAAGAGGTGAGTATTCAACTCCACTTGCAGTTGAAGCTGCTCTTCCTCGTCTTCGAGATCGCTCGCATCTTCTCGGGATGACCGTCCGTTTTTGCCTGTCCATTCTTGCTCCGATTCACTTAACAGGTGGAGCTGGAGAATGTCCTGCAAGGACAAGCCTTCTTCCGGATTCACACTTGACATGAGCCTCCGGATTTTCTCCAACAGGGCAGGGTCCAAGACGACCCATTCGCCGCGGAAGCGGATCAACCGCTCCTTGTGGCTCAGCAGCTCTGCGAATTCAGCTTCGTTCAGATCCGCATCTCCGATTGCAATGCGCCAGTCGAAGTCGACCAAGGCGTTCAGCCCGAATAACGACTGGCCTCTACCGCCCGCATCCGGTGTAACCTGTGCGCGTAGGCGGGGCTTCCGCTTCGAGGCGGCTTCCCACCAGCCGGGCAGCATGACATGCCAGCCATCACTGAGCAATTGGCGGCTGTCCGTGGTCAGAAAGTGCCAAGCGGCCTCGTCGCTTAACGGCGCAGCGAACAGCTCACCACGACTGTTCATGTTCGGAAGCGTGGCGAGGAGTCTGGCAGCCCATCCTGGAGAACGCTCCCGGATGAAAGGGCTCCAGTCGGGCGGCCATAAGCCGGAAGCATGTCCGTCTGCAGCGAGACGGATCGGTACAAGTGCCGATCCATCGCTCTTGTCCTGCAGCACCAGACGCAGGAGCCATTCGGCTTGGTCTTCGTCCGGCTCAAGCAGTTGCAGCGTAGGACGGAAGGGAGCCAGGTCCGGCTTCCAGCCGAGCGATATGAGCCACTCCTCCTCCGTCAGCACCATAGTCGAGTCTGCCGACTGCGTTCGCTGGAACAACGAGGGATACTCCCGCCGTAGGTCGGACACGGATGCTTCGTCCGCATAGTGCTTCATCGATACGGCGGCCGAAAAGGCGGAGCGCAATCCGGACAGGTTGTCTCCGGAAGCGTCCAGACTAGTTAGCGCCTCCCAATTAAGCTGTTCCAGCTCATCGGAATCCGCCTCCCACGTCCATTGCAGCTTCCCGTTCCGATAAGCGCCGTAGCTGGGCATATAGCGGCCCGCTTGAGCTTCACGGTACAGAAGCGGCGCAGCTTCGAATAATCCCTTGGTCGCTTCGTCGCCGTTTTCCCAGCGGAGAACGTCCATGAGATTGGGTTCGGCGAAGAAGGGGAGTACCATCTCCGAAGGGAGAACCGTCACGACAAGCTCCCCGGCCTGCTGCAGCTCCAGTATGGTTCCGTAGCAGGAGGGCTCGTGCCAGGCGAACATCAATTTGCGGAACGTTTCTCCGCTTACTGTGCGTCCATCCTTCAGCCCCCAAAGCAAGGCATCTCCGGTTTCCGTCAATATTGCATGTATGGACATATCATATAGTTTCGCACTCATTCCAACAGTTTTCCTTTCTTGAGTTCCTCATGCAGTGCCCGCAGCCGGCTGTTTCGTTCCATGAATCGGGCGAAAAAACGGTCCCAACGCTCGACTTGCTTCATCTTCTTGTACACTTTTGCCAGACGTTTCAGCAGCTTGACCGCTGCTTTGTACTCCCGCCGGTTTTTGAGGGCGACATAGTGCTCGATGGCTTGATGGTAGTAAGGGAGAAGAAGCTCCGGTGCCTCCTTCTCGATGGGCTGCAGTACACTCACCTTATGATGGAAGGGATCGCGTTCCTGGAGAATCTGCATCTCGATCCATGCTTTCCAGTTATGCCGCTCGTACAGCATATCCTCGATCACTTTGATCGAATGGGGCAGTATTCCTTCCAGTACGTTCCATAGCAGATCTTCGGCTTCAGGAACATGTTCAACCGCTTCTTTCCAATACTCCATATAGGCTAGGCGTTCCTTGGTCATGGGACCATAGAAGTGCGAGGCCGTTCGCATCAACCAGTCAACCAACGATCTCCACTCGCCAGACATGGACAGGAGATTCAGAAAAGGGAGCAGCAAACTCGCCGGTGCTTTGGCCAACGTACCGCTTGCTTCCAACGCCGCCCATGCTTCACTGCTTTTGCCTTGATGAAGGTATAGGAAAGCTTTTGCCGCTGCAAGTGAAGGGGAGTCACTATTGGCAGTCTGCCGCTCTATGGCGTCCAACTCTTGAGACGCCCAGTAGTCGGCCGCAGGCTGGGGCGCGATCCAGTACTTCCATATGGCCGTATACAGGCCGTATTCCAGATATTTATTCTCTTCCGCCATCTGCTGCCGGAAGCAGCTTAACGTTTGCTTCAGACGTTCTTCAGAGAGCGTGAAATCGAACAGGGCTGCTTTCTGGTGCAGGAGGTCATGCACTTCATCGTACAGCCGGTACGTCGCATGTGAAAAGTTGTGGACGGAACCGCCTGGAGCGTTCAGCTCGAATACCTTCCGCAAAATGAACAAGAGTTGATGCAGCTCGAAATAGATCAAGTCCATCCCGGTTAACGGAGTGGGACCCTTCATGAGATTGGACAACTGCTCTCTCAGCGTTGCTATGTATCTCCCCTGATCGTATCCGGGTATCACAAGAGATGTAGCTTGGTTCATGAATTCATACCAGCCGTGTACATTCATGCCGGGCAGTTCCTTTAACAGCGACTCGGCTAAAGGGGTTGCTGCTGCCCGCAACAGGTGTTGCTTTGCATTCACGATCTGGTTAGCCGGGTATCCGAGCCGGTCGGCCAGCTCCATCATAACCGCAGCCTGATGCTTGCAGCAGGTGTGGACGGGGCAAGTGCAATAGCTGGATCCGAGCTTTTCCAGGAGGAGTGTAACCTTATAGTCTTCATGGCCGGTTACCTTCGCTTGAATCGCACGATTTTCGGCAATGTTCAGAGAGGTGACGTACTGCTGTTTGAAATATTGAAACCCTCGACTCAAGGTCACTTCATTGAAAGAATCAGCTGCATATTTCAGCAGCTGCGTCCATTGCTCGTCGTTTAAAGGCGGATTTGCACTCATTGTCATAACAAAGCTCCTTGCAACAGATAAAAGATTGTATTCCTCTATTATAAATCGATAGGCGATGAAATGAAACGCAAGGCGCTTAGACGGTGTGCGCCTTTCTATATTTCGCCGGAGTAACGTTCATATGCTTCATAAAAATCCGGTTCAAATAGTAACCGTTCTGGTAGCCGACGCTTTCCGAAATTTGCTCCAGCGTCAACGTGGTTTCCAGCAGAAGCCGCTTCGCCTTTTCCAGACGAATGGAGGTGAGATGCTGAATCGGCGTTATGCCGAAGTCTGCCTTGAATTTCTGGCTGAATCGGGCAGGGCTTAAGCCGAGCATAGCGGCAATTTGTTTCAGATCAATCGTCTGGAACGCGTGTTTATGGATGAGCGAGGAAGCCTTGAGCATGAGCGGCTCGGGCTTATTTGGCTTGGACTGGTTATCCGCGACAGTCTCTTCTCCGGATTCCCCGCAATACAGCAGCCAGATGTCCTGCAAGTAATGACCGATGCGATGCAGTCTTCGCTCGCCTTCGAACGTCTCGGATTGTTTCATCATCTTAAAGTTGGCGGCAAGGCGGCTCGTATTTTGTATATTAATTTTGCCCGTAAAAAATTCCCGGCTTTCGGTCGGTTCAATCCGGGTTCCTTCCCGGTTATACCAGTGCAATCGCAATACGAAAAAGGTGAGCGGCTCCACGACGACACGGCGAAACGGCGTTTTCGGAGGACAAATGAGAAGATCGCCGAACGTTGCGACTCCTTTGTCCCCGCCCAGTTCGTAATAAAACGAACCGCTTTCCACGGCAAAAACGGTCCATTCCTTGTACGTATCTTCATAAAACAAAAATTTGTCTTTGCGCTCCCAGTACATCGAGTAAATTGAGCGGGGCACGCAATCGCTCAACAGGAAGTCATCCACTGGTTTTCCCTCCTCTGCCGCAAAAAGTGTGCGCAATTAAATTATGTATACATTTTAATTAAAATCCTGGCATTTTAAAAGGAAAACGGCTGATTTAGTATGAAGTCAGAAACCATACCTATTAAATTTCGCGGAGGAAATTATGCAACTTGATCAAGAGGAGCGCAAAAGAACGATTCTGAACACGCAACTATTCGTCGCGGGAGGGGGGCTTGCCGGAGTATCGGCCGCGCTTGCAGCGGCACGCAACGGAGCTAGAGTGATCCTTTGTCAAGACCGATCGGTATTGGGAGGAAACGCTTCGTCAGAGGTTCGAATGCACGTATCCGGCTCGTCTCCACGTGGAAAGGAGCTGCAAACGGAGGCGAGGGAGAGCGGAATCATCGAAGAAATCATGCTGGAATGCGCAGTACGCAACCCTCAGCGAAGTGCTTCGATGCTCGATCTGATTTTGCACGAAAAATGTATGGACGAACCTTTACTGACGCTAATGCTCAATACGGCGGTCGTTGGCGTGCGGAAAGAAGGGAACCGTATTATGGCAGCATACGCCAACCGGGAGAGCACAGAGGACCGCTTTGAAATTACAGCTGACATTTTCGTCGACTGCACGGGTGACGGAAGGCTGGGGTACGAGGCGGGTGCGTCGTTCACGACTGGGAGGGAAGCGGCCGGGGAGTATGGAGAATCCGCGGCAGTCGCTCTGAGCGATGCATACCGCCTTGGTTCCTCTCTTCTATTCACGGCACGGGACGAGGGGAAGCCGATGCCGTTTGTAAAGCCCGCATGGGCACGCACATTCAGCGAGGACGATTTGCGTTTCCGCGGGCATAACTCGTGGGAATACGGATTCTGGTGGATTGAGTTTGGCGGCACGATGGATACGATCAAAGACAACGAAACGATCCGGGATGAGCTGTTGGCGATTATGATGGGGGTTTGGGATCACATTAAGAACAGCGGGAATCATCCCGAATCGATGAATTGGGCGCTCGATTGGTTCGGATTTTTGCCTGGCAAACGGGAATCGCGCCGGTTTATCGGGAAACATGTGCTCACCCAGAACGATTTGGAGCAGGCGGTCGATTTCGAAGATGTAATCGCTTACGGCGGCTGGTCGATGGATACGCACCCCCCGGCCGGCATCGACGCCAAAGAGGAGAAGCCGTGCGCACAGCCTTACACGCCTCACATGTACGGCATCCCGCTGCGCTCGCTCATTAGCGAAAATATCGCAAACCTGATGTTCGCCGGGCGCAACATGTCGGCTACGCACATTGCATTTTCCAGCACGAGGGTGATGGCTACTTGCGCGGTGGCGGGAGAAGGGCTCGGCACGTTCGCCGCTGTTGTATTGAAATCGGGAAAACCGCTGGCGGACGCTTGGTGCGACAAGCAGCTTATCGCCAAAGCTCAGCAGCAGCTGCTCCGGCAAGGAGCGTATTTGCCGGGACGGCTGCTTGCGGACGGCAATCGGGCGGCGGAAGCCCGAATAACGGCCTCCTCCGAGCAAGAAATCGGCCGTGCGGCGCAAGTCATCGACGGTCATACCAGGACGGTGTCGGGGCCGCTTGGTGTACGACCGGATTTAACCGAGCCCGGTACGCACCGCTGGATGTCGGAGCCGTCCGACAAGGCGCCTTGGTTGGAGCTGCGCTGGGATGAGCCGATCGACATTCGCGCCATCACCATCGTGCTGGACACGGGGCTGCATCGTCACTTGTCGCTAACGCATCAAAAAGCGCAGCAAAGCAAAATGATATGGGGGCCTCAGCCGGAAACAATCAAGCAATTTCGAATACTGGCGGAAATTAGCGGCGAGGTTACGGAGATCGTCCACGTCCGCGACAATTATATGCGCCAGGCGAAGTTCGACATACCGATTAACAGCGTTTCCTGCTTGCGGTTGGAAGTAATCGAAACGAACGGGTTCAATCATGCCCGCATCGTAAACATTCATATTGAATGAAAGTTGAGCCGCCTCATAAGGCGGTTGGAAAGTACAATTGGAGAGGGTGAGCATATGAGAACTAGAAGTTTCCTGTCCCTGCTCAGTATTGGCGTAATCCTATTTACCGGCTGCAGCCGGACGCCGTCCGAGCAAGGAGCGCAAGGCGAACAGCCAAAACCTCCGCCGGCTAAAGCAAACCCGGTAACGCTGCAGGTGGCAAGCCAAGGCGCCAGTACGGTTTTGGATGAGGAGTTTAAAAATGTCGTCCAGTCGTTTTTGGAAAAGAAATACCCGCATATTACGTTGAATTATAATCCGGAGAGCGCCGGTACGTCGCTTGATGCGCTGCTTGCTTCCGGAACGATACCGGATCTCATCGTAACCTTTAACGGCAATTTGGCTTCGTATAAAGAAAAAGAACTCGTCTCCGATATGACGTCGCTGTTCCGAACAGCCAATATCGACCTCAACCGTTTCGAGCCCGGTTACATCAGCGATGTGAAGAACGCATCGGATAAAGGCGAAATGTATGGATTGCCCATTAACGTGAATTACCACGCGATGTACTACAACAAAGACATATTCGATAAATTCGGGGCGGCGTATCCGACGGATGGGATGAGCTGGGAACAGCTCATTGATTTGGCCAAGAAAGTGACCCGGATGGAAGGGGGGACGGGGTTCCGTGGACTAGATCCGGGAAATACCGTTATATGGATGTCTCAGCCGTTATCCATCGCCGCGATCGATCCGAAAACGGATAAAGCGAGCGTCAATAACGACAAATGGAGCAGAGTGTTCAAGCTGGCGAAATCGATTTATGATATTCCCGGCAACGGCCTCATAACTCCTTCACCGAAAGATCAGTTCATGAAAAGCAAAACTTTAGCCGTGCTGCTGGATTTAAACCTATTGACTCAACTATCGGCTGCCGGAAAAGATGGATTAAACTGGGATATTGCACAGTATCCGAGCTATACGGAAAAGCCGAATACGTATGGCAATGCCAGCGTATACGTCATGCTTGCGACCAAAACGGGCAAACACCGGGATGAAGCGGTAAAAGCGATCGAACTGATCACTTCGGAGGAAGTGCAGCTCGCATTGTCCCGAAAAGGAAGACTGTCGCCTCTGAAGAGCGATCAAGTGAAGCAAGCGCTCGGCGCCGACAATCCCGACTTGAAAAGCAAACGTTTGCCAAGCATTTTTAAAAGCATTCCTGTTGAGTACCCGGTCGCTTCGCCATATCGAGGGAAGGCGGAGGGCGTCCTCGTGAACAAATTCAGAGAGTATGTAAACGGTACGATAGACGAGAATACCGCGCTTGCGCAAGCGGAGGAAGAGATCAACAAGTTGGTTGCAGCGGAGAAGAGCAAGTGACGGTTTGGGCCATTAAAAATGACGGACGCTTATGATGCAAAGTTATTTTAGGGAGGAAAAACCTATGACCCAAGAACATCCAAACCCGTCAGACTCGATAAGCCGGAGAAAGCTGCTTGTTTCCATGGGGGCGGCCGGAGCGTCGTTTGCCGTAGGAGGCTTGCTTCATGCCCGGGCACTGGACCCGGAAGGGAATGTGTCCGCTTCGGTATATGGAGTGGGCTTCGAAAACAAGGGCGGTAATGCGAATGGAATTCGGAGCGTCGCCGAGCAAGTAGTCGAGGAAAACGTGCCGCCAATGATTCAACAACTCGTCCCTCCCATGCTTACTACGATGCTGGATGAATCATGTCTACAGACGATTGCGATAGCGGATATGCGCTTGATGGCCGCTGCGCCGACAGTCGATCTGTATGTCGTAACGGATGAAGGCAAAGAAGGCATCTTTCGCTACGATCCGCTCGACACGACCACGCCGGACAATACGGGAACCGTCATCGTTACGGCATACGGCGCCCGGTTCAAACGTATTCATGAAGGCCGCGGCGTAAATGTGAAATGGTTCGGCGCCGCCGGCGACGGATTGGCCGATGACACCGCAGCGATACAAGCAGCTATGGATCATATGCCGGAAGGCGGAATCGTATTTTTCCCTGACGGAACTTACCGAACTACATCGAAGCTGATCGTCAAACACCGGAATGTGATGTTATCGGGTACGGGGAAACGGAGTATCCACCATCTGCACAGAGAAGGGGAGTACAGCTTCGACCATACCGTTCCCTCTACGATATTGGCCGATCATACCGGGGATTGCGTCTGGTTGTCCCATGCGTACAATTTGAACGGATTTGCGGCAAATCGCTTGACTTTCGTTACGAATGTAAAGAAAGCGTCAGGTTCACAGAGCTTGAAGGCGGAACGCTGCTTTGGTTTCGATGTGGGCGGGGAAGGGCAGTTCCGAAGAGAGTTCGTCTTCGAGCACGTATCGGTCGGAAAATTCGGGAAAGCGTTCGAGTTATACGCGAGCTCCGCTTCCAGCGGTACCAGTTTTGCAGCGATGGGCGTCATTCGGATTCAGAGTTGTACGACTATGCACAATGACTTTATTGCCCGGACGATAGATGCAACGGCATGGAACGGCTTTGTCTACGATTATAACGAAGGCGGAAACAATGGGAAAAACGCAGGTACGGGCGGCATCCACATTTCGGGACACAACATATCGATTTGCCGTAACGTTTTGGAAGGGCAAAGAGACCCTATACGGATTTCGGGCGGCCAGCGAGGGCTGACGATCAAAAACAATTATTTCGAAGCGAATACGGGCGAGGCCATTATTTACGTGAATCGCCACAATGGACCTTTCGATATCGGTGAAAACTATATGACCCGACCGCAAACCACACACCGGGTTCTGCTCAGTCAATCGCTCAACGGCAGATGCAGCGATCCTTATTGGCCGCAGCAAACGAATAAGATGGAATTTGTGATGCCGGGGACTAACAATACCGAGAAACTATTAAACAATAGTGCGACGACACCGTACTTCCGGAGCGACCGCTTCGATCCGCAACTGTTACAAAAACCAGTTTGGAGCCAAGGGGCGCCTGCTATACCGCCTGTGATAGGGACGGTCGCGACACGCCGCATTACGGAGCAGTTCGATATTTCGGTCGTATCGGGGGAATGGGTAGTCGTGTGCTGGATGCTTCGTCAAAAGACAATCGGGCGTACCCCATACACCGCGATTACGCTGCAAACGAGCGGGCAATCTTTCGAATTCGAGCATTACGGACACGGGAATCTGTTTCGCACTACGGAATTTGCCATTATCACCAGCGCTCTGAAAGCGGCTTCATCCGCGTCGAGTGTAACAGTGGACATGTGGCCTTGCGGGAAATCGCCTGCAAACGGTGAAAGCTATGAGATCTACTCCCCACTCGTTTATACGATCGCCGACGTTAACGATATTCGGCCTTATGTCGACCTGAAGCAATTTGTTCAGCATTTCGTTTTGCCGGAACTGAACGGTTTGATCTGATCGCGTGAAGGAGCCAGGAGGAATGGCAGAATGGAACTGATTACCCGCTATTACGATGAGGAAATTATATTGAAACGAGCTGTCGATATCGTTTGTCCGACGACTGTTACCAAGAGGGTAGCCCTCTTCTACATTCATGGCGGCGGCTGGAGAGCGGGAGCGCGGGACGGCTTTCACCGGCACTTGTACTATTTTTCCCGCAAAGGGTATGTGTGCGCCTCGGCAGGTTACCGGCTTGCGCCGACTGTTCATTTCACGGAGCAGATGGAAGATGTCGCTACCGGCTATGATCGGTTTCTCGCTTATATCAGGGAGCGGGAGCTGGGGATCGAGCGGGTGATCGTGCTCGGAAGCTCTGCAGGCGCGCATCTGGCTTCCTTACTCGCATTGACCGACCCGGCTGTATTTAATCCGGGAATGGAATGGAACGAACCGTGGCTCCGGCCAATCGCTTGCGTTTCCATCAATGGGCCGGCCACATTGGAGAAGTGGGAACCTATGCACGAAGGCATCAAACGCGATATTGAGAATATGCTCGGCGTCACATACGAGGAAGAAAGTGCGTTATTTCGGAAAGCTTCTCCGAGCGCGTATGTGGAAGGGGAGGCAGCCGACTTTCTGTTTATTCTTGCAGGCAAGGAGAAGTTTTTCCCGCATTCCTTTATTTATGGAATGAGCGAGGAGCTTCGGCGGTTGTCCAAACGTTCGGAGGCGGTGTTGTTTCCGGAAGCGGAGCACGGTTTTTTTTATGGGATTGGCAGCACGCAGCAGCAAGAGGCGCTAACTGTGCTGGAGCCTTTTTTGGAGAGCTATGCATAATCAGGTTGCGTTCAGGCGCTTGATGGTGGAAGATTGAACCCGCCGGGTCAGGAATGAACGTCGAACATGTTATAGCCGTGAACGATCGTGGAGCTGCCGTAAGGGCAGCTCTTTTTTTGTCGTTTCAGAGTAGGTAAAGGGCCTCATTTTGTACAATAAAGGGTTGTAGTTCAGGGATTTGCTGGTATATTTATGTATTGAAGAAGCAGCCAAGTTTAGCTAGGAGGATGACCATTGGATTTTATTAAATTAACTTGTCCGAATTGCAATGGCAACATCGAATATAAAGAGGGGCGAGCATTCAAGTGTCCATATTGCCAAACGGAATTATTGCTAAAGGAGAATAACGTAATCATTAATAATTATTACGGGTCAGCTCCTGTCAAAACAACGGCACAACCAAAGGCGAATTATAAGAAGCTATTCCTTGTGCCATTCGTACTCATTTGTTTTATAGCTGTGTATTTTCTTGTGAACAGTAATCCATCGGAACACAGCAGCAATGTAAAAGCGACTGTCCGCACAGTCCCTGAAAGCGAAGTCCTCCTTTTCTTTTTAAGAGATATTTTACATAAAGGGACAGCGGCACCGACAGAAGAGGAAATCGCTAAAATCCGTTATTTGTCCACCCGCTACGAAGATAATCAGTGGCATTTTGCTTATAGCTTTGACGATCCGTTTACGAATAAGCAAGCTGTCATTTCCGACTATGTCATTATGGATAAAGTATTGAATACGCAAAGAATCGAACAAAAAGATTTCGAGGTGTTTCGCGGACTTACCGTGTTAAACCTGATGGGCGAATACCAGATTTCCCAAAGTGAAAAAGTGAGCTTTCGGCATATGCAAGGATTAAAAAGCTATACGGGCGGCTTTAACGAATCTTTTCGAAAGATTGCCGATTATTTTGGCGATAAAACTAAAATAGATGAGCTTTCCATACAAATTCGAAGCAATGCGGAGCTGGCTTTTTTACTCGAGTTTCCGAAGCTGCGCTCGCTGGAAATCAGTTATGTCGACGAATCGGTAACAGACTTTCAACTGCTGAACCAGCTTCCTTTAAAGTCATTGTCCATCACTCGCATCAATGACCTAAGGTGGCTGTCATCCTTAACCGGTCTGGAATCATTGGCAGTTCATTATAGCGAAGCGACAGATTTCAGCTCTTTGTATTCGCTGAGTCAATTGCAAGCGTTGAAGCTAGCTTTTGTAAAAAACTTAAAAACGATTGATTTTATTCAAAATATGCCCAACTTGCAATCGCTCGACATGGATCAGGTCGGCGTTACGAACTTGGAACGCCTTAGAAATAAAACATCTTTGACCAAGCTGCATGTATTCGCCGGAAGTCAAATCGGATCTATCGAGTTTATCAATAGCCTGACGTCCCTAACTGAATTAACGATATCCGGTTATTACGGGTCGATACCGGCGCTGTTTTTACCGAATTTGAAGCAGGCCGAACTAAAAGACGCTTTTCTGCCCAAATTGGAGGCACCCGCTTTAAAAGCTTTGAAGGTTTACATTCGCGGGGGCGATATGGACGGGGCAAATCTGGTGAAATATCCGCAGCTCGAGCAGCTTACATTGATGGAGTATGGAAGCTTTAGAGGGATTAAATCATTAAATCAGCTGCCAAGTCTTCGCACGCTGATTTTAAATGAGACGGCTTTTTTCAACGGAGCGGATGCCTTATTCAATTTGCAGCATGTAACGACGATCGACTGTAATAAATGCTGGTTCCAACTGAATAGTCAGAGTCCGTTTGCGAATAACACGCTGGAGCATTTAACTTTGAACCATCCCTCTTTTCGAATAGGGAATGGCGATAATCTGAAAGAAATGGATCAGGTGATGCCTTACTTTGCCAATGTGACGGCCTTGCGTTCCTTTACATTGCAGGACAGCTCCCTTCAATCGTTACAGTTTCTGAAAAACTGGCAGCAGCTGGAGGAGCTTCATTTGGAGAATAACGCCATTTCTGACGTAGAGCCTTTAGTGAATTTGCCTAAGTTGAAACTGCTATATCTTCTGGGGAACCCCGTGCAAAACAAATCTGTTCTGGATAAGGACATTTTGGTTTACTGAGGAAACAAGAATGATGAAAAATTTTGAGGATGTCAAAAGCCGCGAAAATTCGCGGTTTTTTTATTGCGACATTCCCGAGGCTATCGGGCTACACCGTTTTGAATCCATTTTATCATTTATAACGATAATTATATATTGTAAAACGATAAATATTGTGATAAATTCAAACTGCTATTAGTAAGGAACGAGCACTAGGTAAAGGAGAGAGGCCGTGTATGAATAGCGAACCTATCATCAGTTTGCAAAACGTGACGAAACGGATCGGCCGAACGACAATTGTCGACGGTCTTACGTTTGACGTGCCGCAAGGCGAAATCTTCGGTTTCCTTGGCCCGAACGGGGCCGGTAAAACAACGACCATCCGCATGATCGTCGGACTGATGTCGACCACCAAGGGGCAGATCCTGATCAAAGGGAAAAACATCAAAACCGAATTCGAGCAAGCGATCCGTCACGTCGGAGCCATCGTTGAAAATCCGGAAATGTACAAGTATTTGAGCGGCTATCTGAATCTCGTTCATTACGCCCGTATGGTGCCGGGTGTGACTAAAGAAAGGATCGACGAAGTGGTTAAGCTGGTCAAGCTGGAGAGCCGAATTCACGACAAAGTGAAAAAGTACTCGCTCGGCATGCGCCAGCGTCTCGGAGTCGCTCAGGCGCTGCTGCATCGGCCGTCCCTGCTGATTCTGGACGAGCCGACGAATGGTCTGGACCCGGCAGGGATTCGCGAGCTGCGCGATTATTTGCGGCAGTTGACCCGCACGGAAGGCATCACGGTTATCGTCTCCAGTCATCTCTTGTCCGAGATGGAACTGATGTGCGACCGGATCGCTATTCTCCAGCAAGGCCGGCTGGTGGATGTGAAGCCGATTCAGCATTTCACCCAGGGAACCGACCAGGCTCTGACGTATCGGATCGAAGCGCAGCCGGCGGAGCTGGCGCTTGAAGCGTTGAGATCTATGGATGGAATCCAGACGGCCAAGCTGATCGAAGAGGGACAAATCGAGCTCGCGACCGAAAGGGAGCGAATTCCCGAAATTCTTAACCAGCTAATGCAGCGCCAAATTCGGATCTATGGCGTTCAGATGGTTCGTCAATCGCTGGAAGATCGTTTTCTGGAAATAACAGGGGGGAGACAGATTGTTTAATCTTGTGCGCAATGAAAACATGAAGATTTATCGACGGGTGCGAACGTGGATTCTGCTCGGATTTATGATCGCCTTGGTGCTTTTTGTAAATATCATGGAATGGCACTCCGAAGGGAAAAAGTCGCAGGGCGAAGGATGGCGAGCGGAACTGCAGCAAGAAAAGGAGCACCGGCTCGAGACTCTGAAGAAGCCTGAACTGGCTGAAGAGAGCCGCACCTACAACCTGCAACAGATCGCCGTCATCGATTATCATCTGGAGCGAAATATACATACAACAGAAGGGACGATGTGGGATGGCGTAAACGGTTCGGCCGCTCTGGTGCTCGTCATTACCGTGTTCACCATCATTATTGCGGGAGACAGTCTGGCGGGAGAATTCTCGTCCGGTACGATCAAGCTGCTGCTCATCCGGCCGGCCAATCGCCTCAAAATTCTCATAGCCAAATATACCACTTCGTTGATGTTCGGTTTGCTTTTGCTGCTCACACTGTTTGTCGTTTCCTTCACGGTGAACGGTATCTTATACGGCTTCGGACATCTGGATCTGCCTTTGATCGAAGTGACGAATGACGGGTTCATCGTCGAGAAGAATATGCTCCTCAACCTGTGGAAAACGTATCTGCTAAACGGGATTTCCACGATCCTGTACGTTACTATGGCCTTTATGATCTCGTCGTCTTTCCGCAGCAGCACCATGGCCATCGGCTTCTCCATCGCCACCTTGTTTGCAGGCAATATTTTACTGGAGGCGCTGCACCGGTTCGATTGGAGCAGATACCTATTATTTGCGAACACCGATCTTACCCCATATTTGAGCGGGAGACCTTATCAGGACGGAATGACGCTTTCATTCTCTATCGGAGTGCTTGCTTTTTACTTTATTGCCTTTAATCTAATCTCCTGGTTAATGTTTACGCGAAGAGACGTGGCGGCTTAACGTGTTTGCAAATCACCGGACCATAGAAGCAGGGCTGCGGGATCAATTCCGGCGGCTTTGCTTTTTTTTAACCGCAATGAACTGCCAGCAGCCTTCGCCATCGCAAGGACTTATCGACAGGGACCTATTGTTAGACAGAATCAGGTTTCAATAAATATTTTATGTGGTTTTTATAATGGATTGACAATGAGGTTTTACCGTTATATAACTAAATAAACCCGGGTTTTTTCCAATGAATTCAATAATTGGTTTATAAAAATAAAAACCAGAAAGGAGAAAGAAATATGGTAAAGTGAAAATAAAAGATTCACCATTCTATTGATGTATTGGAGAGTTGGGCGATGAAAGGCAGACCGACGAGCGAGCAATTCCAGAAGCAGCTGGAGGATATGGTTAATACACTGCGCAGTGAAATCGTCAGAGGCCGTTATGCGGCCGGTGAATGTTTGCCGTCGGAGAAGCTTCTGGCGGCGCGCTTCGGGCTAGGCAACGTTTCGGTTCGAAAAGGGCTGGAACAGCTGGTGGAGGAAGAGTTAATCGAGAAAATTCCGCGGGTAGGAAACAGGGTGCGCATCAAGAGAACAAAAAGGGAGCCTGTTTCGTTGACGATTTCCTGCAATGACGTGACGGTGCGCAATCTGGAGCTTCCGAGGCTGCTGGACGAGTTTCATAAGCAGTATCCGTGGATCCAAGTAGACTACAAGATCACCTCGGCCCAATCGATGGACGGGGATGTGATCACTATGGACAATTTTCAGTTTCAAAGTTGGATAGAAACGGGGGCGCCCCCGGCATTGGAGCCGCTTGAGCCGCCGCCGGACCTTTATCCGGGACTGTTCGGACAGTTCATGCTGCGGGACCGGCTGTACTTGCAGCCGATCGTGTTTTCGCCGGTAGTTCTTTGCTACAACAAGACGCATTTTCGCGAATGCGGGTTATATATCCCCGATGGCAGTTGGACGTGGGACGATTTGGCCGAAAGCGCGGAGAAGCTGTCCGAGGTGAAAGGCCGTTACGGATTTTGTTTTCATGTGCCGGATCTGAATCGATGGCCGCTGTTTTTATTGCTTGGAGGAGGACGATTCGACTGGGACGGCGCGAGGCTGAAGCCGATTCGTGGCACGCCGCTGTTGGAAGGACTCCGGCTGTGCCGAAATCTGATTCAGAACCGGAAGGCGTTTCCGCTATATTTGTCCCAGGATAATTACGATATCAGCCAAATGTTTGCGGAAGGCAAAATTTCGATGATTTTGACGACATATCTCGGCTTGAACCGCTGGAAACGGACGGAGCTGGACTACGATATCGCGCCGGTTCCTTTTATCGGCTCGCCCAGGACGTTGTCGATTTGTCTTGGCGTGGGCGTAAGCACGGAAACCCGTTATCCGGAAGAAGCGCGCTTGCTGGCCGGCTTCTTCACCTCCCCGATCGCGCAGCGGTTTATCCAGAAACACACGATGAGTATTCCGAGCAGCCGTTCGCTGCCGGTGCGGGTGACGGACGATGCGATTCGCCGACCGGAGAGGTATCCGATGTTTCGCGACATGATGTTTTCGCTCCGCACGCATCGCGATCTGAATGTGCCGGCGGCGGCTTTACGGATTTTATTTAATCCGATCAAGGCGTACTGGGCCGATCTGATCGACGAGGAGGAGCTATGCGCCAGATTGGAATCGATAAGCTTCGACACGAATACGAGCACTACAGACGGAATCTAAGGAAGTGGAACAATGGGGTACCGGACAGCGGTCATCGGCGCGGGGCGAATCGCCAACAGCCATCTCAGCGGGGTTCGAGCGATTCCTGAGTTTGCGCTCGTTGCGATTGCGGATGTAAACGAGGAGCGGGCGCGGGAACTCGGTCAAACGGACCGGCTGAACTGCTACGCCGATTACCGGGAGATGATCCGCGAGGAAAAGCCGGACGCGGCGATTATCGCGCTTCCGCATTATTTGCATCGGGAGGCGGCGGTTTTTTGCGCCGAGCACGGCTGCCATCTGATGATCGAGAAGCCGATGGCGATCAGTCTGAACGAATGCGACGAAATCAGCGCCGCCGTGCGCCGGAGCGGGGTCATGGCGATGGTCGGCCACACCCAACACTACATGGCGGCGAATCGTACCGCCAGAGAGCTCGTGCGCAACGGATCGCTGGGCAAGCTTGTTATGATCAATGATACACGGCACGGCGACTATTTCTCGGCTGACCGGCCGGATTGGTTTTTTCGGAAAGAACTGGCGGGCGGCGGAAGAATGATGAATCTCGGCTCGCATTCGATCGATCGCATTCAATGGATTACGGACCGGTCAATAAACAAGGTGAAGGCGTCTCTTACGTTTTACGGCAATCGCGGAGATGTCGAGGGCAGCGGGCTAGTGTACTCGGAGAACGAAGAAGGTGTGCCGATCATGATCTCGCAATCCGGTTATAAAGGAGCGCCTCGCAATGAGCTGGAGCTGATTTTCACCGGCGGCATGATCCGGGTGGAGGGCGGCGGCGCGCTTTCGGTCAGCCGAGGAGGAAGCTACGAACGGGTGGAGGTCGATTCGGGCGAGCTGCTGTTCGCGCGGCAGTACGCAGATTTTCTGGAGGCGATCCGCTCCGGCCGCGAGCCGGAATGCTCGCTGGATTATGCCCGCGGCGTCATTGCCGTAGTAGAGAGCATATACCGTTCGCACGAGTGCGGCCATATGATCGAAGTGCCCAAAACCGCGAAGATTTTGTAAAGCAAGCCAGATGAGAAGGGGAGATAGGGACAAATGAGCAACAAATGGAAAACGTCGTTGTGTGTTCTGTCGCTGCTGACCGCAGCCGCATGCGGATCGAAAGAGGGAGCGGGTACGAACGCGGGGGATAACGCCCCCGCGGGCAATCCGGCCAAGCCGGAGACGAAAGGGCCTGTGGAGCTCGTAGTGGTTACGCCCGACGCGGATTTTAACGAAGCGTTCATCGAAAGACTCGGCAAGAAGTTTCCGAACTACACGATACGACATATTAACCAGTCCACGAAAGGAAACTCCATCCCGGAGCTGCTCACGAACGGAACGCCGATCGATCTGTATGGAAAAAGCGCCGGCGGCTTTGCGGAGGAATATATCGCCAACAGGCTGCAATACGATATGACCGATCTGATCAAAACATACAATATCAATCCGGCCGACTATGAAAAAGGACTTGTCGATTATGTTAGGAAGCTTTCCGACGGCAAAATGTATGCGCTTCCAGGTAACGGAAACAACCTGGTCGTGTTTTACAACAAAACGGTGTTCGACCGCTTCGGGGTGCCTTATCCGAAAAACGGCATGACGTGGCAGGAGATGATGGAACTAGCCAAAAAACTGACCCGTGTGGAGGGCGACAAGTCCTATATCGGCCTGAGCGTCCATACCCAGCTGCTGCTCAATTGGAACCAAATGGGCTTACCGTTCGTCGATCCGAAAAACGGCTCGCCAACGATGAACAAGGATGAACGGTGGCGGACCTTCTTCCAGACGATCTTCGGCGAGCCGGTCCTGACCCAGGCGTACCAGGCGGCGGGACAAACGTTTACGCAGGGGAACAACGCCTTTTACGCGGGCACTGTCGGAATGATGATCTTTAATTCCAACACCGCAACGCTAGCAGGCTCCAATCTGGAGAAGATGGACTGGGATATGGTGTCGATGCCGTCGTTCCCCGGTCTCGCCGGTGTGGGAACGCCAATGAATGCGACGCTGTGGGCCGTTCCGGCGATCTCACGGAACAAGGAGGCGGCTATGGATGTAATCGCTTACTTATTGTCCGACGAGTATATGGGCGAGGTGTCGAGACGCGGCAAGCTCGTATCGAAGCAGACGGACGCCATTCTGAAAAACTTCGGTTCGGAGGCGACCCCGAAGGATAAAAACTGGTCGGCGATCATCCACGACAAGTTCGCTCCGTTTCCGGAAAAAGCGCCTTTCGAGCCGAAGATCTTAACGATTAACGAGAAGTATGCAAACGAATACGTGGCTGGCAAGGCCGATCTGAACTCTGCGCTCCGGATGATGGAGGAAGAGGCGTTGAAGGTGATCCAGCAGGAGAAGGCGAAGTAACCGGCCGTGCGGATCTAACCTGACGGGCGCAAGAAGGCGGACCTAGGAACAGAATGAAGGAGGTGCGAACCATGAGGAAGGCGAGTTCCATGTTAGCGATCGTCTCGTTGCTTGCCGCTCTCTGTCCGGCCGTCGGATCTGCCGGCGCGCAAGAGGGAAGCGGCGTATCGGAGGAAGGAGAGTCTGTTCGGATGTATGCGAACAAGTGGACGGTTATTCCGAAGTGGAGCCAGACTCCCGTCATAGACGGTTTCCCCGACGAAGCGGTCTGGGGACAGGCAGCGACACTGGATGATTTCCGGACGGCCTACGTGAACGAGGCCGCAGTCGACAGCCCAAACTATCGAATCGGCTACGACAATACGATGCTGTACGTGGCGGCATCGTTCGCGCAAGCGGAGAAAGAAGCGCTCGCGGAGGTCGATATTATCGTCAGCCCAGATACGCACGGGGATCGCCATTATGTGGCGACGATCCCTGTATCTCCGCCGGAGAAACCGATGAATACGGATTGGAACCCGGACTTGCTTGGCGACGAAAGCAACCGCAATCGCGTTCAAATTACGTCGTTCTCCGTCGAAACGTCGGAGTCCGGCGGACAGTTTCGGTTTGAAGCGGCCATTCCGTGGAGCGCGTTCGGCACGGCGGCCCCCGCTTCGGGAGACGAATGGCGAATGAACGTCATGCATCTGCATCGTCTGAATACGAGATCGCTTTCCTCGTGGGTGCCGGTACGGACCTCAAGTTTCTGGGATACGGGCAGCGGGGCGGTAACCGTGCCGGTTAATACGGTCGATCAAGGCCGGCTCGGCAGCGTATACTTAGAACGACCGCCGGCGGGAGAGGAATGGACGCCGGAAGAAGCGGAGCTGCGTTACATGAATTTCGCGCGGAAGGAGCTGAGCTTCAAGACGCCGTACCCAGAACCTGCATCGTATGCCCTGGCTTGGAAAGGGCCGACGGGAAACTGGGAGCAGCTGCAGCAGGTGGCGAAGACGGCGGCTGGAGGGCGGACAACGCTGAGCTTCGAGCATCCGGCTGTGCTGGAGGACGGGCTTTACGAGCTGAGCCTGCTCGCCAACGGAGGGCTGCCGTCGGATGAGCTATTCGCAGTGTTCAGCTTTGACCGGGATGACCTCATCCGAGCGGGTCTTGCCGGAGCGGCCGCCTTTCCGTCCGCGAGCCGGACCCCGGTAACGCCCGCACCCGCGTCGCAGCGGGTAGAAACGTTGCTGGAGCTTATTCCGGACAAAATCGGCTTCCGTTTCACCGGACTGCCGGAGATGCCGGAGCTGAATCCGGATGATTTGTACAGCTTGTCTTCCGATCGCAAAAGCCTCGTCTCCAAAAAGACGGGGACCGTATATCCGAATGCGGCGTTTCCCGAGGAGCATACGCAAACCGCGGTCAACAAGCTAGGGCAGACGGTGGAATATCCGTATTATGAGGATAGCGGGGGAAGAAAGTTTTTCCTTTCCGCACATCTGTGGTATTTGCAAAAAAACTATGTGATTCAGGAAATGGAGAACGTTTCCAAAATCGATCCGCTGGGAGCGGCCCGGCTGCTGTACCGGTTCGCCGAGCGATATGAAGGCTACGTGCCGGTTACGGATTATAACTGGCATACGTATCCGATCAGTTGGACGGCCGGATTTCCGTTCAATTATTGGGGAGGCATGTGGAACCGCTGGTATATTGCCGATTTGACCAGCCTGCAGCCCCTGCTTCGCGCGTTTGATACGGTCAGGAAAACCGATGCGCTGGATGTGCTCAGTCAAGAGGTCGGGGAAAATGTCGAGGCTAAGCTGGTGAAGGAAATGGTCGCGCCTTCCGTCGATTTCGTGCTCGGTTATACGAAACGGCTCGGCAACATGAATGCGAGTGCTTGGAGCGGGCTGATCGAAGCGGGCAAGGCGATCGGCGAGCCGGATTACATACACAAAACGGTGGAATGGATTCGCGAATACGTAGACAAACAGTTTTTGTCGGACGGATTTTGGAACGAAGTGACGCTGTCCTACCATATCCAGTCCACGGAAGGGCTGGTCGGCGCACTCAGGCAGCTGGAAGGATGGAGCGATCCGCCCGGCTACGAATCGCCGCGTTCCGGCGACCGGTATGGCAACTTGCATATGGCCGACGAGTATCCGATTACGGAGAAAGCAAGACAGATACCGAGCCTGCTCGCATACCCGAACGGCAGCATCCTGCCGATTCAGGATACTTGGGCGAACCAGCGCGTAGAAGCGCCGAACCTGAATGCATCTTCGCTCCTGCTGCCGGCTGCCGGAATCGGCAAATTGGCGTCGGGAGAGGGGGAGGAACAGACGCAGCTTTACTTGCAGTTCGGTCCCAAGTACGGCCATACGCACTACGATCCGCTCAATCTGAACTTGTACGCGCAAGGGCAGGAGCTGTTGCCGGATCTCGGGTATACGTATACGAATTACCGCTATTTTACATTATCTACGCTTGGCCATAATACGGTTGTCGTAAACGGCAAAAATATGACGACAGCCGGCGAAGCCAAGCACGGCGGAAAAATCGAAGCGTTCGTTCCGAACGGGGGAGCGTTTCAGGCCATTCGCGCCAGCGAAACAAATGCTTATCCGGAAACCGGCGAGTACAGCAGGGAGCCGTGGTTCGTACCGTTCGGCGACGGAAACGGCGAAGGGTATGTGCTTGATATTTTTCGCGTGAACGGCGGCAGCCGCCACGAATACACGCTGCAGGGGGATGCCAACCGGGACGCGGTATTCCGCACCGATATGCCGCTTGAACCGTATGGACCGCGCCTGCTGCCGCCGGGAACGGAGGCGCGGGAAGCCGAGACGTTTCAGCAGAGCGGAACGGCAGAGGGACATTATCCCGGTTATATTTACGTGAAAGACGTTCAGCGGGCGGAGCTGCAGGACGACCGGTATACCGTAACGCTGGTTACGTACGACAGCGGCGGGGAACAGGCGAAGATGCGCATAACCGGATTACTGGAAGAAGGGGACAATGAGTTGTTTCTCGGGCGCTCGCCTTCGGTTCGCTCGACCCGGTTGTCCGGCAGAGCCCTGGATACGAACGATGAAGCGGTCAAGTACGATATGCCCAAGCTGGTGCTGCGACGAGAAGGCGCCGATTTGACGAGCACCTTTGTTACGGCGATGGAGCCTTACAAAGGGGTGGGGGTTCCGGTTATCGAAGCGGTGGATCGGCTCCAGCCGGATACGGCGCCGGAAGGCGCGGTAGTCGTGCAGGTGAGCTACGGGGACACGACCGATCTCATTCTCAGCTCGCCGCGGCATCCGGAAGAGGCGCTTGTCGTCGGTGACGTAACGATGCGCGGCGAGATGGCGATGATCCGGATGGTAAACGGCGCCGTTACGAAGATGGTGCTGGTCGGCGGCACGCTGCTGAAGAAAGGAAGCCGCGAACTGACCGGCAGCGGGCCGGTGACGGGGACGATCGACTCGGTGAAGCGAATCGGCCGCGGCGACGCGTTCGACGGATTTGCGACGCAGACGCCGATCGCTCCGGAGCAGGCGGCCGCTTTGCGCAACCGTTATGTAATCGTCACCCATCCTGACGGCTCCGCGGGCGGTTACCGGATCAAAGAGATTCGGGCGGCGGCGGGCAAAACCGAGATCGAGTTTGCCGACTACGATCCGGGGTTTGATATGAACGACGACGGCACCTCCAAGATGGCGTATTTTCCGACGAAGGAATGGAACGGCACACACACGTTCTCTATCGCCAATGTGGAGACCGAAGATGACAAAGCGCTGCGAACGATCACGTTGGGTATGCCCGAACGGCACTTGCTGCAAGGAGAGACGGTGCGCATAACCGCAAGCGGCACAGCCCTTGACGGCACCGCAATTGCTTTGCCCGGAGCGCAGATTTCGTTTGCCAGCAGCAACCCGGGCGTATTGAAAGTGGATGCGGCCGGCAACGTTACGGCTGTCGGGGAGGGGACCGCGACGATCACGGCGGAAGCTACCGCAAACGGCGGAGCGGCTGCTGCCTCCGTCATCATGTCGGGACAATCCCGCTTCTATCGTCAGTACGACGCCTTCGATTTGCCGATATTGGAGCAAACCGCAGCGACGCAGTATTTTGCCCAATACAATATGGTTCGCTTCGAGGCTTCGGAAGCCGGACAGCGCATTCGGTTCGGCTTCGATACACCCGGGGTGGAAACGATTCCCTACGAGGTCGGGCTGAAAACGTATAAAGGCGGAGGCTTCGGCAAATACCGCATCGGCATCGACGGCGTGGAGCAGCTAAGCTACGATTTCTTCAGCCAGCCTTCCGTCGTCGGGACGGAATTCGAATCGCTAGGCACGATTTCCATGACGCCCGGATCGCATAGTCTGGAGCTGACGAACGACGGGAGGGCTCCCGGCGCTTACGGCTACAGATTCGGCCTGATTCAGTTGCTCCTGGCCCAGCATTTGAACGAGCCGCCTGTACTGCACGGCCCCGGAAATCCGGTGTACACCGGCCAAACGGCGGCGTTCGCTTTTACGGACGATCCGGGTTGGCGGGCGGGTATCACCGGAGTAACCATAAACGGGCTGCCGCTGCCGGCCTCGGCTTATTCGCTCGCCGCCGGAGGGCTGACGATCGCGCCCGACGCATTTGCAGCACCGGGGCGTTATTGGATCGTCGTAAAGTCGGCGGGTTATCGTCATGCGGTAATTGAGCAGGTCCTAACGTCTAATGCGGCGTTAAGCGGCTTGACGGTTTATCCGGGCGTTTTGCATCCGGCGTTTGTTCCGGATCAAGTCTCGTATGGGGTAGCAGTTGATCAGGATGTGGAAGAGCTAAGCATAACCGCGGTTACGTATCGTCCCGATGCCGTGCTGAGCGTGGCCGGGCACGTCTACGGCTCCGGCGCGCCGGCGTCGATCGGTCTTCATCCCGGAAATAATTCGGTTGCGGTGGACGTTTATGTTCCAAACGGCGAAGCGGCCCGGTACCAAATCGACATTCAAAAGGCATACAAGGAGGCTGCCCGCACGGGCACCGTTACCGGAGCGGTGTATGATCCGTTCGGCAATCCATTAGCCGGCGCCTCGCTTCGACTGCTCGGCCTATCCTCGCCCGCCGAAGCAGTGACGAACGAAGCAGGTGCGTTTTTGCTCGCGAACGTGCCGATCGGGTTTTATCGGGTGAAGGCCTCTCGTTCGGGTGCAAGCGGTTTGTCCGCACTGATCGAGGTGGAGGAGGCGAAAAACGCCGAAACGACCGTGGTGCTGATCGATAAGTCGCCGCCGCAAATAACGAGCGGGCCTATACGGTATGCGGCGATCGGCGATCCGGTTCAGGCGGCTTCCTCGAAAAACGGCCATCTGTACCTCGTCCCTGCCGGTACCGGGACATCGGCTGCCGTGCTGGCCGCCGCGGCGGCCTCACCCGGAGGCGCCGCAGCGATGGCGGCGGCTGGCGCCACGGTCACGCTGGACACGTACGGACTCGGAGCGGGACACTACGCTTTGTACGCGGTCGATAGCGGAGACAACGTGTCCGCGCCCAAGCCGATTACGATCGTCCGCCGCGATCTCGACCTGTTGGACGATGCGGACCCTGTTGTTGCGTATTCGGGCGTTTGGACGAAGTATACGTCGGCCAATTATTTGGGAGGAAGTTTGTTTCTGACCAATCAAGCGGGCGCCTCCGCCGATATTCCGTTTTATGGCACGCGCGCCGAGCTGGTCGGGATGCTGTCGGCAAACGGAGGCATGTTAGACCTTTATCTTAATGGAGTATTGGTACGGACCATCGATACGTACAAGACCGGTACCTCGCAGTACCAGGTGATCCTCCACGATACCGGCGATTTGCAGCCGGGAGTCCATGTTTTGACCATTGTGGTCAAGGAAGAGAGACATCCGTCTTCCACTGGCAGTTTCGTGCGTTTCGATGCCTTGCCCATCTTCCATTAGCCGACTGGAGACGCGAACTGCGATAGTGTAGCTTTAAAAAGCCAAAAACCGCCGGAGCTGAACTGTACCTTGATCGTTAGATGCGATCGGCAGTTCAGCTCCGGCGTTTTTTTGTAAGTACGCGTGAATGGAACTATTCGCGGTAGCGAATGAACATAACTGAGGAATCTCGGGCGGATCGCAGCAAAATCCCCTCGTCGGACGTAAGTATGCGCGAGATCGGATCGGCCACTGCCAGCAGCAAGCCGCTTGAGCTATCCAGAAGTACAGCACCGTAGCGATCGTTTTCGCCTAACTGGCATAGTAACCGATCGTGCAGCACCTGAACGCCGCCGACCGGAGTTCCCCATACGAGCACATCTTCTCCGTTCGGATTGGCCCAATACAGCTCGGATCGGCCCGTTTCATTTGGGGTTGTGTAAAATACATTGCCCTCCGCACTGTCAAACCACGATACGGCAAGGTCTGACAGCAGTATTTCGCCCGTTCCATCCAGCTCGGAAGCATAAAGCGCGTTGTCGGCATCTTTGACATAATAAAGCGTATTGTCGAGAATGCGAAAATGGTTTACTTCGGCGTCAACGACTTTGCCGGATTCACCCGTCTTGAGGTTGATTTTGTAAATTTTATTGGCATCGGTTTGCCCACGCGAGCCAAGTACATAAGCATCGTCGCCGATAACAGCAGGGGAGGAGCCGTCGCCGCCAGCCCTGAAGCCGTTGCCGTATGTGACATGCCAGCCGTACATCAGACCCGGATCGCCGACGGGCTTGCGATTTGCACTCTCCGGTCCCGGAGGCGACAAATAAAGGTTGCCGCTGCGCGGGGGAACGCCGTAATCGATGATCAAAGTGCCGTACGGGGTTTCACGGAAGTTCAGTTTCCCTAGATGCATCCGCTCCGCTTTTCCGTCGTCACCGATTCTTACATACTCGTCGTGCCCCATTGTGGCTCCCCCAATATGATAGGTGAACCACACAGCATGTTGTCACGCATTTGAAAAGATAAACCTCCCGGCTGCCCGTACCAGCTGCTCAGGTTATAGGAATAAATCTCTTCATTTTCGCCAGGCTGCTGCATTGGCGCCCGATACACGCGGTATGTCATTCCGGTCGTTTCAGCGAAATAGTAGTACCCCTTGTACAAAGCAACGTCGTTCACGCTCGTATCTGCGGGCATGTCGAGAGTCAGAAGCTGCGGGTTGTGCGACTGAATGGTCAGCCCGGCCGAGTTGTCCCACTCGTATTCCCATCCGAATTGGTCGTGGGCGAAACGCCATGTCAGCGGGAAATAGGTGACATCGCGGAAGTTTAACAAAGGATGCTCTTCTTTGGTATTGTCGATCGTACTGCCGTTGATCGTGACGGACGTGGAGGGAATCTCCGCCGTGTAGACGTCAGCATTGCGGCGTTCCGACTTGTTTGCCACATAGGAGGAGGTTACCGGGCTCTGCTTAATATACAAGCCTTCAGCCGGGGACCAGATCGACTCCAAACCGAGCAGTCTGCTATCGAACCATGTCATCGGAAAATAGGTGATACCGTTATAAACAAGCAGCGGGTATTCGCGGTATTCATTGTCCACCGTATGCCCGTTCAGGCTCACCTGAAAATCCGGGAGCGTAACCTTCACGCTAGCAGTTGCGGCCTGACTGCGCGCGTCAGGGGCCAACAAGCTCATACATAATGAAAAAACGATCGTATAGCCAACCCATTTGTTTCGCATAGTCCGGTCATCCCCTCTCTTTTGAATTAAACGCGAGGGGATGGTAAAAGTTTCTATTGTCAGGCCTTACCCAAACGGAAGATTCTCCAGTTTTTAGGGGATCAGCTTGATCTGACTCGATATAACCCCAAGGTGAATCGCTTCGTGCATCAACGCGAAGTTGAACAGTTCTCCGGCGGTAGCAAATTGAAAAGGCCCCATCACAAACGGCGTTTCCAGGCGATTGTCCAGCATTTCGGACGTAAGCTCGCCGAATCGGGAAAGCTGCGCGGATAAGTTTTGAACCAGCTCCTCCTTCGTCGGCGGCGAGATCGTCCAATCCGAGGGTTTCGTGCCGGAGCTAAACAGCGCTTCATAAAACGCCGGAATGGCGGAAGGAGAACCGAACGAAAGCGATGAATATTTGTCCATCCAATAAACGATGTGACCGACGTTCCAGCGAATGGTATTATTAAAGCCAGCAGGCTGTACATCAAGTTGCGCTTCCGAAACGCCTTGAATGTTCCCGATAACGATCTGACGCAGTACGTTTCCCGTATGAATAATCGATTGTGCTGTCATTTTGAATACGCCTCCCGATAAATGGTTGTATACTATCGCTTTACATCCCAAATATATCTTTCTTACCGGAGAGCAACAATCACGAAAATCCGATGCAAACGATCGGTTTCAGTAATGATGGAGTGGGGGGAATTGGAGAAATGGAGCTTCGCCAGCTTGAATATTTTGCGGCCGTTTGCAAGGAGATGCATTTCTCGAGGGCAGCCGAGAACCTCAATACCACGCAATCGAACCTGAGCCAGCAGATCAAGTTTTTGGAGAATGAACTCGGGCTGCCATTGTTCGATCGCATTGGGAAACGAATCGCGCTGACGGATGCGGGCAAGCTTTTGCTGGAGCAATGTCAGCTCATTTTCGAACGGATTGACTACATCAAGGGAGCGATAACGGATCTGAAGCGTTTGGAAGGCGGCACGCTGGACATCGCCATACTCCCGGGGGACGGTGATTTGCTGTTCGATGCGCTGGTGACCGATTTTCATCTCGCCCATCCTAATCTATCCATCAGCGTAACGGAAACGATGGATGTGTACGAGCAGGTGATGGACGGCAAAAGGGATATAGGCGTAACGACCGCGCCTTCGAATCCGGATGATCGCCTCTCGGTTATCCCCTTGTTCCACGAGGAGTTTGCTCTGGCCATTCATGCGGAGCATCCTCTTGCAAAGTCCAAGGCGATCGCCTTCGATCAGCTTCAGCAGTTGAAGCTGGTTTTGTTCGGTCCGGAGCATCAAATTACGAAGCTGTTTCATGCTCGCTGTCAGGAAAAAGGCATTTCCATTTACAACCCGATCGTCACCACCACATTGTCATCGCTTCTCTCCTTGGTCGAGCAAGGAATCGGCGCTTCCATTTTACCGCGGCTGCTACTCGACTATTTGAACCGCGACAGCATCAAGGCAGTAACGCTGCTGAATCCCTCGCTTAGTCAAGAGATTTGCATTATTCATCGGAAGGATAAATTTATGGGTCAGGCGGCAAAAGTATTTATCGGCGAATTGCAGTCTTTCGTCCAAGGGGTCATGAAGCGTTCTGCCCGCTCGCTTGGATAGCTCGGCGGCGGAGGGCCGCGCCAAGCCGTTTTCGTGAAATAAATTATATGTTTTATGAAATAATCCTGTATGTTCGGGGTCCGACTGCCTTTATATAATGAAATAAAAGTTATGAACAAAAGAAAGAAGGCGCGGTATGCAGGATTATTCCAAGAGAGAACAAATCAAAACGCAGGTGCTCGTCCTTGGCGGCGGCGCCGGAGGTATTGGCGCGGCGATAGCGGCGGCGCGTGAAGGCGCTGAGACGATTTTGGTCGATCGGCAAGGCTTTTTAGGCGGAAATATGACGATAGGTTTGCCTTTATTGGCTTTTCTGGATGCTCAAGGCCGACAGGTGACCGGAGGCTTGCCTCAAGAGATCGTGGACCGATTGATCGAATTGGACGCATCGTTCGGGCACCGGGAGTGTCCTTTGCATAATTCGACGACCGTCATTGACCCGAATGTCATGAAGATCGTGCTCTTCGAAAAAATAAAAAAATACGGGGTTCGCCCTCTGCTTCATTGCGAGATTATTGGAACGACCGTCGAGAATGGCGAGCTTAAATCCGTTATTGTGAAGGGCAAGGGCAAAGAAATCGAACTATTCGCCGACGTATTCATCGATGCGACGGGCGATGGCGACGTTGCGTTTATGGCGGGAGCCGAATTTGAAAAAGGACAGTACGCGAACGGAGAGACGCAGCCGCCAACCTTAATGTTTACGGTCGGTGGCTTCGATCTGGAGCGATTTATGGATTTCCTGGAAGAACACCCGGATGAGTTAAAGCACGGATCCTCGATGAAAATACGTCCAGGATACACGGCGGAATTTCTGCGGGCCAGCGAAAATCATGTGTTCGTCGGCTTGAAACATACGATTTCCAAGCTGAGACAAGAAGGGAAATGCCCGATCGACCGCGATACGATTATTTATATTCATTTGCCAAGAGAAGGCTATATCGCTTTAAACTGCATTCGGATCCTGAACTTTGACGGTACCAAACTCGAGGAGCTGAGCCGGGGCGAGGTCGAGTCGCACCTGCAGATTCTCCCTCTCATCCAAATGCTGAAGGAGCATATCCCGGGCTTCGAACATATTTATTTGTCCTCCATTGCGCCATTTTTGGGCATTCGGGAAACTCGCCGGATCAAAGGCATGCAAATGATTCGCGAAGACGCGGCTGTAAATGGAGTCATTCCCGATGACACGATCGCCTTAGGTTCTTATATTATCGATATTCATAGCGGTTCGGGGGATTCCACCGTTATCCGATCGCTTGCCGGTCCTTATGGAATCACCTATGGGGCGACGATTTCCAAAGACATTCGACGGCTCATGGTAAGCGGCCGGTGCATCAGTGTGGATCCGGTCGTGTTCGGTTCGTCCAGAGTGATGCCTACTTGCATGGCCGTAGGCGAAGGCGTGGGCATCGGTGCTGCAATGGCGGCGAAGCAAAACATAGCGCCGGAAGATGTGGACGTGCAAACGATAAGACGAAAATTACGGGAGCATGGGGCCATCCTCTCTTTAGACGAGCACAAATAGCCGTCATTCCGAAAGGCAGAGCAGAGATTAGGATCGGAGGAGAACGTAATGCGTGAAGGGCAATTGACTTTTTTCGGCGGAGTTGGGAAGTCGGGAGGCGTACAGGTACTTTACGGGAAAGGAAATCAGGGTCTTTTGTTCGATTTCGGCGTAGAACATAGCAGCCTGCTGTTTCCCAAGCAGCTGACGCTGTATGAGCCTGTAGGAGCTACACCCGGCCGGGAGCTGCGGCAATTTTTGCTTGGCGGAATGACCGCTCCGCTGCTACAGTTGTACGACCCGGAGCAGATTAAGGTGCTGGATACGCAGAAGGTCCGTGAAGTTTGGGGCGACCGAGAGTTTCCTTCTTATGAGCAGCTCAGCCTGTTCATCGGACATATGCACACGGATCATAACGCCGTTCTGCCTTATGCGAAGCCGGACCTTGCCGTGTATATGAACCATGACTCCTATTCCCTATACCGGGGCATGGTTGCGGGAGGCCACTCCCCGGATACCGCAGCGCGGATTCAGGCATGCGGCGATCTGAGCGTCGTCGATTTCGGCGAATTTACGATGCAGATCGTCGAGATGGACCATAATGCAACGGGGGCGGCGGGCATCCTTATCGATGACGGCGTCCACAAAATCGCCTATACGGGAGATTGGCGGCATCACGGCAAGCATCCGGAGAAGATCGAACGGTTCATCCGGCTGTGTCGCGAGCAACGGGTGGACCTGCTGATTACGGAAGGCACGCGTCTTGCGGCCGACCCGTCCGCCGAGGTTTCCCGTCAGATGACGGAAGACGAGCTGTTGGCCGGGTACTCCAATATTGTGAAAGAGTCGGAGGGACTCGTATACTTGCAAATGTCGCCCCGCGATCTGGAACGAATGGCGGATATGATTGCCCTTGCAAAGGATAACGGGCGGGAAATCGTTATGGAGGCGTCCCATGCCCTTATCTGGCATAATGCCAATCGTGAGGGGCTGCGCATTCTGGAAGGGCATCCCGCTCTTGACGCAGCTATCCGGGTTATCGACGCAACTGTGACGAGCAGCATGTCCATGCCTTACAAGACGATTTCGCTGGAGGAACTGGCCGAGCGTAAAAATCAATACGTGTACTTTTTCAAATTTCCCGATCTGGCCCATATGATTGAATTGGAAACGCTCGGCGGATTGCAAGGGCGATCGCATTTCATTCAGTCCGATTACAGTGTGAAGCTCGATCATCCCGATTTGACCAAATATTTGAAAACGTTCGGAATGACAGGCCATTCGTTGTGTAACGGCGGACACGCTCATCCCGAAGCGATCGCCGATATGATCGCGGGGATTGCACCGAAATCGGTCATTACTTTGCACAGCCGCCATCCGAGGTCGCAGCATACAAGAGGGATTTACGCTTATCATCCGGAAAAAGGGGAGACGGTGACGGTTTCGTCCATCCTTGCATCCGCCACCCACGCCGGAAACCGACCCTAAAACCGACTTGAAGCACATGGCATACATAACGATAGCGGAGGGAGAAGACCGATCATGGCTGTAATCACTTTTGTCAGACACGGCATTACCAATCACAATATAGAAAAGAGAGCGCAAGGGCATACGCAAAACCCGCTGAATGAGGATGGAAGAACGCAAGCGCAGTTCGTGGCCAAGCGTCTCTCCGAAGAGCAGTGGGACGTATTCATCTGCAGCGATTTAAGAAGAGCCCGGGAAACGGCGGACATCATAGCCGGGGAGATCGGCAAGCCGGTCGATGATTTCGATCCGCGGCTGCGCGAGATGGATAGAGGGAAGATCGCCGATACGACGGAAGAAGAACGGGTTGCGCGTTGGGGGGAGAACTGGAAGGAGCTTGATATGGCTCAGGAAACCCATGAGTCCATGCGTATGCGCGGGATCGGCTTTATTCAGGATATAGCATCACGCTATGCCGGCAAGAAGGTGCTCGTCGTCACTCACGGTTATTTCCTTGGGCAGACGTTAAAGGAATTGATGAGGGACGAGTTGACAGGCAGCGAATTGCGCAATACGTCCGTCACCACGATCGCTCAAGACGGCGAGAAATGGGTGTATTTGCTGTACGATTGCATCAGTCATTTGCCGGAGAAGAGATGACGGAGCAACTTCAAGGTTTGGGATGACAGAAAGAGCCGGTCCTCATGCAGACTGACATGAGACCGGTTCTTTTGGCTTGGTCACTCGGGTGCTTAGCGGCGTCTATACCCGATTCATCTCGCGATATTTGGAAGGCCGCATCCCCATGCTTTTGGCAAATACAAGGCTTAAATAAAAGCCGTTCTCGTAGCCGCATCGGTCGGCGATCTGATCCAGCGTCATGTCGGTAACCAGCAGCAGCTCGGCGGCTTTGCGGACGCGCAAAGTCCGGACGAACTCCGAAGGCGTCAGGCGGAACGCTTTCCGGAAACGGCGCGTAAACTGGACGGGGCTAAGACCAAGCTGACCGGAAAGATCGTTCATGCCGAACGGGGCATAGGCGTGGCGATAGAGCCATTCCGTCGCCCGGTTCATTAGCTCGTCTTCCGAAACGGGAATATCCTCAAGCTGATCTTTCAGAGCCCCATCCTCCCAATCCTCGCATGCAAGCTGCCATATATCGTTAAGCATCATCTGTTTGCGGTGGAAACTGCGGGCATCTCCCGCGAGATGAAGCTTGCGCATATAAGCGAAGTCCGAAAAAAGCCGTTTGCCGTCCGTCGGATGGGACTTTACGGAAGGCAGCGTTGGCCTCGTCTCCAACGGCTCGCTGCCGACGAATTTGAAGCCGATATAGTGGAGCCCCAGTGTCGACACCATTTCGCGATGAAACGTGCTGCCAGGCGGGCAAAAAATAAGCTCTCCGGCGCTTGCCTCTCCGCTTTCCGCATCGATCCGATAACGGAATTTCCCCATTTCCACGGCAAATAGCACCCACACGGGATACGTATCCGCCTGCATCTCAAATTGCTCCTTACTCTCGAAATAAAAGTGATAATCCAGCATCAGCTGCCGGTCCCATAAGCTTTGCGCGTCCATGTCGAAGTGTCGCCTCCTCTGATGAAATAAATTATATCACAAATGATAAAATACTGTATGTTCAAGAGAAAATATTTTTGTTCTAATGAAATAAATATACGGCTTTACAATATCTTTACCGTCAGTTAACAGAAAATGCAACTAGAGTTGCTATACTTTAAATGCCATTGGAGTGGTCAAAGATTGAAACTTTGTTTCATCAAACCTATCAAAGGGAGGCATTTAGGAGTGAAAAACAGGAAGATGATGTTGTTGCTGAGTATGTCGATTATAGGAGGTGCAGTACTGGCCGGCTGCGGAAAGGATGGAGCGGCCCCGAACGGCGGAAGCGGCTCGAAGCCGGCATCGGCCAAGGCCGCGGATACGACTCCCGTTACGCTCAAGTTTGCCGTCCATTTGCCGATCAACGATGAGTTCAAGCAGCTGTATATCGAGCCCGTCACGAAGAAGTACCCGCACATTTCGTTCGAGTTTTTTGAGGCCAGCAACTTTAAGGCGTATGACCAGCTCATCGCGTCCGGTGATGTTCCGGATCTCTACATCTCGTTTAACGGCAACATGCCGGGACTTAAGGATCGGGCCATAAACATGGATATGAAGCCGCTTTTTCAAAATCATCAAGTGGACTTGAAACGGTTCGAGCAAAACTTCCTGGACGATATTCAATATGCCGTAACCGAGAAAGGCGAATTGTACGGCTTGCCGATTGAAACGGCTTTTCATGCGCTGTATTACAATAAGGATATTTTCGATAAATTCGGCGCCCCTTATCCCAAGGACGGCATGACGATGGAGGAAGCTCTGGAACTCGCCAGGAAGGTGACGCGGAACGAAAACGGCGTTCAGTATCGGGGCTGGGATTTCGGGAGCATTGTGAGAATGGCTCAGCCTCTCGGACTCGTCTATATCGACCCCAAGACGGAGAAAGCGATAACCTCGAGCGAAAGCTGGAAACGCGTATTCGAGTTGGGTAAGCAAATTTATTCGATTCCCGGCAATGAGCCGTCGAAAGATTCGAAAAAGAACGGATTGAACGGATTTACGAAGGAACGGACCATTGCCATGCTGAATGAAACGAGCAAGTTCTCGCAGTTGAAAGAGGCGGAGAAGGACGGGTTCAAGTGGGATGTCGTCCAGCATCCGTTTTATGCGGATAAGCCGAATATTTACGGGAATTCGACCGTTTATATGATAGGAGCCGTTCCAACGACTAAACACATGGATCAGGTGCTTCAGGTGATGGAAGTCATGACATCCGATGAAGTACAGATGAACGTTTCCAAATCAGGCCGAATATCGCCTCTTAAGAACGACGCGGTGAAGAAAGCGTTCGGGCAGGGCGATCCTTCCTTGCAAGGTAAGAACGTTGCCGGCATTGTGAAAGGCAGCCCGGTCAAATACCCGATATATTTATACAGAGAAATTGCCGAACCGCTGACCAATAACAAGTTTACCGATTTCATGAATCGTTCGGACGATGTGTATACCGTGCTGAGAGAATTGGATTATGAAATCAATCAAGCGCTCGTAACTCAGAAATAAAGAGGGGGACTAAGCATGAGGCTTTCAACGACGACAGGCACGATTAGCCTGACTTTATCGGGGGGCTACACGCCATACAAGGAGGCGTTGAGAAGGCTAAAGGCGGTAGGATATGACGTTCTGGACATTAATTTTTGCCGGGCTCTGACGGGCCAAACCGATCTGGTCTGCGACAATTGGGGAACTGTGATGCATGAACTCCGGGAAGAGGCCGAGCAGTTGGGCGTCGAGTTTACCCAGTCTCATCCCGTGTTTTTGCCCGGACATGTGAATCAGCAGCCGCCGGAGAGGTTGGAGGTTTACGATGAAATGATGCGCCGGTCCATCATCGCCAGTTCCATTCTGGGTGTAAAATGGGCGGTCGTTCACCCCCAGGAGGATAGAGAGACAACCGCATTGGACGTCGATGCCTGTATGAAGGACAATGTGGAGCATTTCTCGCCGATCGTCGAGCTTGCTGTCAAGCACAATGTCGGGATCGCATTTGAAAATATGATCGAAAGTGAAACGTCCAAGAGGCGGTTTGCCAGCCATGCGTCCGAGCTCGCTCAGTTAATCGACATCTGGGGCGATTCTCGAATAGGCGCATGCTGGGACTTCGGACACGCCAATTTCCTTTACAAGGATCAGCGCCCGGCGCTGCGCACGATCGGCACGCGGCTTAAGGCGACTCACGTAAACGACAATTACGGCAAATCGGATGAACATATGTTTCCTTTCCACGGCAGCGTAGATTGGCATTCCATCATGCCAGTGCTTGTCGAGATCGGTTACGAGGGCGATTTTACATATGAAACGCATAAGGAATTTACCCGTTTGCCTGAGCCTCTCAAAGACCCTTTAGCAAAGGTCGGGTACGACATCGGCCAGTATTGTTTGACCCTTACGCAATGAAGGTTGGATCCCCGTTAGAAAAGGCATATTTCGATTGGCTGGCCGTCATTTTGGCGGTCTTTTGCCATTCGGTGAAAACTTCCTGGCAACTATGAAATATTCCTGAGAACGTTTCTTTAAGCAATCCGTTTCGACAATGGAAAAATTCCCTTTCTCAATGGTATCGACTAAAGTGCGTATTTTAAATGATCTTATTTTCGGCATTAAACCAACTCTACCCGCCAAGAATAACAGGTTTCTTAGAAATATTTTTTCTCCTACGCAGGGTGTTGCGGAGATCAATAATCCTCCCGGCTTTAACAGTTCATTCATTCTTTGTAGAACGATAGGCTCATCTTCCAACAAATGCAGAACATGAAAGGCCAAGATGACATCAAATGAGCCTTTCTTATACCTCTCATCAAAAAGGGTTGCATGAACATAGTTTATATTGGCAAGGTTACGCTCTTTTGCCTCTTGTTCTGCAATTCCTATCATTTTGGAAGAGATATCAATCGCATGAATCCCTTTCACATACTCTGCAATTTCATTGGATATCAATCCAGTCCCACAGCCGAAATCCAACACCAGGTTGCTCCTTTTGAGATGCTGTTTCGTTCGTTGTATGATTTGGAGGTAAGTCTGTTCATCCTTCATCTCGATTTGATCATATTGACTTGCGGTTTTGTCCCAAAAACGTTCTGATTTATTCATTCCGTTACACCTTCTTTTCCAGAGCATCCATCTAATTGGAAACAAAATCCTGTTGCGCCCGGTTGAATCCTTTCGTGATTAGCCATATAGCCAAAACCAATTGTTGAAAGGCTATTGGCATGTTCAACATCATGTAGGTTGTATCCAGACCGATGAAGCGAATCATAAACAATAAACTTGCCGATATGGACAGTGCAGACCCAATAAGACCCGAAACGGACAACCAGCGTGGAATGATTTTTGTTTGGTAAAATATGCAGGTAAACAAGAACATGGCCAAAACAAACGCCAGTGTCGTTGCGACATGGTTCACCAAATCGCGTCCTTCTCGCAACAATCCGCCCAGGGTCTGAACATACGTACCATTCAAAGTTCCAACTTTTGCAAATTCATGGCTTACGGTCAATAGCAACAAAAGAATGATTACGCCCATTATAATGAACACACCGGCAATGATGCCGAAAGCAACCGATCCGAGAGCCAACCCTTTATTATGCTTACTTAATATCGGGTACAACCCAATAGGAATACCGACATAGCCAACAACCATGAACAACTGGAAAAATGCTCCTGTTAGTACCTGGTTTTCATTTGTAGGAGCGTTGACAAGGTAGTCTGCCCTATCTATAACAGGAACAACACTCAATAGGCCTGTAACTAATCCGGCTAATAGTAACACCCCGGTAATTACTGCAGGCCTTCTGGCTGAATGGTTACTCTTCCTCAATATCATGAACCTCCTTATCCTGCCTACCCATCCTCATATTGAAAGACCTCTTCGATGGATTTTCCGAAAACACGCGCGATGCGAAAAGCCAACTCCAGGGAAGGAGAGTAATTCCCTTTTTCAATAGCCACAATCGTTTGCCTGGTAACCCCGGCCTTATCAGCTAATTGCTGCTGGGTCATCTCGTCATGATGAAAGCGAAGATTCCGTATATGATTGCTGATCGCATCCTTTCCCATGTTAAACTCCTTTTCTATAAAAGTAGAATTGAGCGATACGTCCCAGGAGATCGGATAAGAAACCGAATAAGATCAACACAAGAAACGTTAAGTACGTTGGCAGATCCGTCACGAGCGGAATCATGGATAAGATAAACCCGAAGAAAAACACATATAGCGAAACCCGGTCTGCCTTCAACTCGATGATCTTATCCAACTCATCTTCAAAAGAAGGCTCATCTTCATTCGTGGCGATTTTATTGAAGATGACAAACCCGATATGAATGATAATCTTTGCTACAATCGACACTGGGAGCAGCACCAGAATGAAGGAACCCCAAAAACGGAAGTCGCTGGCCGAAGTGATGCTTCCTTCCTCGGCATTGTTAAACGCATATAAAGTGTAGAGGGTGAAGATAAGTACACTGCTGATGATGGAAACAAAAATTTTTCTTTCTTGATAGGACATATTGACCTCCTAATGAAAGTATCATTCACAAAATGTAAACTATACTATACATAATGTAATTAAAACCATACTCGTTGTCAAGTTTATTTTACATATATATTATTCACAAAGAAGGGCTCAGTCATGTGGTTTTTTGTTAATAAGGGGATCGGGGGTAGAAGCACATCCACAGCCGTCTCGGTCATCGGTCATTCTTTGGGGGGGGGAGGGGGGCAACACAGCATTTGGAGGCCAGTATCGTCGTGGATGCGGTGGAACGGAGCTACCCGTTGCTGCACCCAGCAACGGGTTTTTCGAAGTGCTCGGAGGAACGATGGTTGATGAAGTTTCCACTAAGGTCGAGCCGGTCAGCGACATGACAACCAACTTGCCGCTACTGACAATAGTGTAGTGATCCGTTCGGGCAATTATCAGTGCTCTGAGCAACCGTTCGTCGCCATTTTAGACGAAAAGCTGAAGAAGAAAAAGACGCCGTACCGGACAGATTTGATGAAAGCAGATTGGGGGGCTGTGATTTGGACACGACTTCGATCTTGTGGGACTGGGCGCACGTTAAACCGCCGCGGCTTAACCGCGAGTTTCCGCACGATCCCGTTCCTCGGCTCCGATGCGAAACAATTTGCGCGGCCTTCCCTTCGGAGCGGGCGCTTCTTCGCCGACGACACGAGCGAGTCCACCTCGTTCGAGCTCCGCGAGCAACCGGTTCGCATTGCGCGGCGTCATGTCCAGCCACGAGGCCAGGTCTGCGGCAGTGACGCTTTGCTTGCCCGCTTTTGCTTGCACGGATACGATTTTGCCGAAGGTGGCGGCGGATACGCCGGCCCGTTTGAGCCGCTCGATCATGTCCGGATCGTCGCTGCGGGTTTGGAACGATAGAGGCGGCTGATGCGGAAACGTTTCCTCGATCGCTCCGGTTTCATCGGCGATCACGAGTCCGCCCTTCTCGTGCTTTTCCGTGCGCGACAAGGCAAGAGCCGCATTTTGTTCGGCGCCGAACGCCGTCAGTCCGTAGCCGATGCCGAAGTGAACTTTACCGCCGGATAGCAGTCTGATTTTCTCGAACAAGAGCGAGGGGGGGAACTCCGTGTTTCGCTCGATCGCCCCGCGTGTGGAGAACATGCTGAATGCCGTTCCGCCCGTCGGCAGCAGCGCGCCGGATATATGCTCGGTAAATTGCAGCAGCAGCTCCTGAAGCTTCAGATTGAGCCGGTGCATCTCGTAGGCGTTCGTATTCTCATCAAACGCGTTTCGCACATGCAGACGGATCGCGGCAATTTGCGATTGCCGGAAATGATGGGTTTCCCCGAGCTGAGAGGCTAGCCGAAGCGTTTCGCGGATGGACATAACCGTCGGAACGATCCGGAAGACGGGCACGCCGCGATGTTGCAAGTCTTCGTATACGTGTCCGCGATGCGTGATGCATAGCTCCGCTTCGCCCGACCGGTAGAGCGATTCGTGAAAACGAACCAGCTCGGCGGACGGGATGTAGCCGCGCTCCGGATGAACGATCGGAACGCTTTCGTGCAGACGCAGTTCGTCCAGCGTTTCCGCGACTTCCGCTTCCGACAACGAATCGATGCTGAACCGTTTCGGAATGCCCCGGGTGCGAACGGCATCGAACAGCGCTTTCATCAGCGCGGAGCCGCTCGATCGGATCATGAGGGCGCCGCCTTCCGGGAGGTGGGGGATACCGCACGCGTAGGCGATCCGTCCGGTAAAAAGCCAGACGTCGATGCCGCTCCGGTTCTCCGTCACAATCTCCGCCACATCTTCCAGATCTTTGTAAACAAAAGGTACGAGCCGGATGCGCTCTTCCCATTCGCGGCCGACCTGCCGCACGAGAGCGACCGTATCTGACGGCCCGACCAAGCCGACGGCAATTTTCATGAAGGACCTCCTTTCGCGTAGTCTTGAAAGCGCAATATCGTAACGCTCGAACGTTTTACTGCCGGGCCGGCGGAAATACCCCGCGCCGGTAGTCTCCATACAACTATTATGCCGGGGGAATCGGGCAAAAGCAAACGGCTCGGAGCTGTGCAAACCGACACGGTCGAGGCGAAAACGAACGATTGACAGCCGGATAGGGCGATGCTACTCTATATAAAGAACACATAACGAAATTGTCTTTATATTAACAACAGATGCAAGACTTGTGCATATCGCGTTCGAAGGATGTGGGGAATGGAACGGTTGAAGAGAAAGAGATGGCTGGAGAGCATGGTCTCTTGCCGAAGAGACATTCATGCTCACCCCGAGCCGGGCTGGATGGAATACCGGACGGCGACTCTTGTCGCTTCGCGGCTTTCCGCGCTCGGCTATACGGTAACGACGGGAAAGCGGGCCTGCATGCCCGAGGCGCGCATGGGCGTCCCCGACGCGGAAACGATTCGAACGCACGAAGAGAGGGCGCTAAAGGATGGCGTCGACCCGATCTGGCTGGAGCAAATGAAGGGAGGGTATACGGCTGTCGTCGGCGTGCTTGGCGGCGCAAAGCCGGGACCGGTCATCGCGTTGCGATTCGATATGGACTGCGTCGAGGTCGGGGAGAGCGATGCGGCGGACCATCTCCCGCGACAGCTCCGTTTCGCCTCCGAACGGCCCGGACTGATGCATGCCTGCGGTCATGACGGGCATACCGCCATCGGACTCGGGGCAGCGGAGCTGATCGCGGAGAGAGCCGGCGAGCTGGCCGGAGAGGTCCGGCTGCTGTTCCAGCCGGCCGAGGAAGGCTGCCGGGGAGCAAAGTCAATGGTGGAGGCCGGCTGGTTGGACGGCGTGAATTACTTGCTGTGTGGGCATATCGGCGTAAAGAGCAGCACACTCGGCGAAATCGTGGCCTCGGTCGAAGGCTTCCTGTCCACGACGAAGATCGACGCGGTATTTCGGGGCAAAGCCGCGCATGCCGGTGAATCGCCGCATCTCGGGAGTAACGCCCTGCTCGCCGCATGCGCCGCCGCGCTTCACCTTCACGGAATCGGCAGACACGGCGACGGGGCGACCCGCGTCAATGTCGGGATGCTGGAAGGCGGCTCCGGGCGCAATGTCGTTCCTGCGGAAGCGCGGATGAAGCTCGAGCTTCGCGGCGAGACGGAGGCGCTCTGCGAGTACATGGTCCGGGAGACGGGCCGCATCCTGGAGGCTGCAGCGGCGCTGTACGGCGTATCGTGCCAATGGGAAACGGTCGGCAGCGGCATGGGCGGGGAAGGCGACCGCTCGCTCATTCCTCTGATCGAGGCGGAGTGCTCCCGGATGGAGGCGGTCGGCTCGTTCGTCGCTTCGATGCCGATCGGCGCTTCCGAGGATGCGACGTGGATGCTGCGCCGGGTGCAGGAGCAAGGCGGCCGCGGCGTCTATATGCTGTTCGGCAGCCCGCTTGCCGCGGGTCATCATCAAACCTCGTTCGATTTCGACGAACGGGTGCTGGGCACCGCAGCCGAGCTGCTCGTCCGGCTCGTGTTTGCATGTCCGGGCTGGCCGGAGGAGTCCGATACCGGCCCGGCGGGCGGAAAGGAGTGAGCAGGTCTTGACCAGGATGACGATTGCCGCAACGGGCGACAGCTTCATAACAAGGCGGTTTCCCGCCGGCGATGAGGCACATTGCGAATTGGCGCAGTGGATTGGCGGATTCGATATCCGCTTCACGAACCTCGAAGTCACGCTGCCCCGGAGAGAATCGTTTCCGGGGGCGCAAAGCGGTGGCACCTGGGGGGCCGCAGATCCGTCCGTATTGGACGATTTGCGCAAATATGGCTTCAATGCGCTAGCCTGGGCGAATAACCATACGCTCGATTATTCGTACGAAGGGCTGGAGGAGACAGAGCGCCAACTGGACCGTTACGACTGGGTTCATGCGGGTGCGGGCCAAAATCTGGCCGAAGCGGGCGCGATTCGCTATATGGAGTTTTCGTCCGGAAGGGCGGCGCTGATCGCGGCTACCTCGACGTTTCACGAATCGTGGCGGGCAGGGGAGCAGCGGGGCGACATGGTCGGCAGGCCCGGCGTGAATCCGCTCCGCTACGCGACGACGTACCGCATCTCGGAACAGCAGCTAGTCCAATTGAAAGTGATTGCCGCTGATACCGGCATCAATGACTACCAGGAGATGCTCGTTAAGGAAGGCTTCGTCTCCCGTGAAGCGGATGACGGGATCACCTTCGGCGGCCACCGGTTTGTCGCAAGCGAAGCCGCGGGCGCGAAGACGCAGCCCCATCCGGGCGATATAGCCCGCATTCTCGGCGCCATCGGCAATGCGCGGCGGCAGGCCGATTATGTCATCGTCAGCATCCATTCGCATGAAATCAAAGACGGACGAAAGGAAGCTCCGGCCGATTTTCTCCGGGAGTTTGCGCGGCGCTGCATCGACGAGGGGGCGCATGCCGTCATCGGCCACGGGCCGCACATCATTCGCGGGGTGGAGCTGTACCGCGGCAGACCGATCTTGTACAGTCTCGGCAATTTTATATTTCAGAACGATTCCGTCGATCGGCTGCCCTCGGACTTTTACGAAAAATATGGTCTCGGCCCCGAGCATCGTACGGCCGATGCGCTCGATGCGCGCAGCGCCGGCGATTCGCGCGGTTTGGGCGCGAGTCCGGACGTTTGGTCGTCCGTCGTAGCCGGTCTCGCGTTCGAAGGCGGCGATGTTGCGGAGATGCGCTTTCGCCCGATCTCGCTCGGCTACGGCGAGCCCCGCTACCGCAGAGGCTGGCCGCGACTGACCAATGACGGGAGCGTGCTGCTGAAGCTGCAAAGCTTGAGCCGCGAGCTAGGAACCGAGTTTGTGATCGAAGGAACGCAGGCGATATGGAAACGCGGTAACGGTAACGGGTAAAAAGGAACAAGTAGACGAAGCGGTACAGAGGAGGAATGGATATGTTGCAATGCGGAATGGCCGAGTTGGATATTACGCCTCCACTCGGCAGCTCGATTCCGGGTTACACAGAGGAACGCAAGTCGGACGGGATTCGCGGTCCCCTATATGCGAAAGCGGCTGTCATTGAGTCGGGGGATACGGTGCTGGCGCTCATCGCGATCGATGCGCTGTTCGTTCCGGAGCGGGAGGCTAGCCGCATCCGTGAACGGGTGCTGGCATTTACCGGCATTCCGGAGGTCTGCACGGCGGTATTTGCCACACATACGCATACGGGAGCGCCGGTGCGCACCGGACTGGACGGAAGCCGGCATGACGACTACCTGGCCTATATGGCCGATCGCGCGGCCGATGCAGCAATTATCGCATTCAACGACCGCGAGCCGGCGCGTTTCGGCTGGGGAACGGGCCATGTTCAGGAAGTTTCGTTTCAGCGCCGTTACTGGATAAAGGACGGGACGCTGCGGACGAATCCGGGCGCTATGAATCCGAACATCGATCGACCTGCCGGCCCGATTGACCCGGAACTGACTGTCCTGCGTATCGACCGGCTCGATGGCAGTGCGATCGGCGTCGTATCGTGTTTTGCGTGCCATACGGATACGGTCGGGGGGGAAGCCTACAGCGGCGATTACCCGGCCCATCTGTCGGCGGAGCTGAAGGGAGCGCTCGGCGAGCAAACGGTTAGCCTCTTTTTGCTAGGCGCATGCGGCGATATTAACCATATCGACACGAGCAGGCCGAAGATGACGGATCGGAATATCGCCCGGGACATCGGCAGCCGCTTGGCCGGGGAAGTTCTCCGGGTACGCGCCGAGACGACTGCGGTCGCGGAAGCCGAAGCGGACGCGTTGAACGATTTCATTGCGATGGAGTTGCGAACAGCAGGACCTGAGGAGATCGAGCGAGCGCGAAGCGTTCTCGCCGACAGCAGGATTACCGGGGCGGAGCGGTTTTTCGCCGAGCAGGTGATGAAGGTGGCGGAGCTGCCCGGAGGTACGGCGCATCTGGAAGTTCAGGCGATGCGGATCGGCGGCTTAGCGCTTTCCTGCCTGCCCGGCGAAATATTCGTCGAGCTGGGGCTCGCCGTCAAGCGGGACTCCCCGTATGCTCATACCTTGGTGGGGACGCTGTGCAACGGTTCGATATACGGGTACGTCTGCACGAGAGCGGCGTACGATCAGGGCGGCTACGAGCCGCGTCTGAAAGTATTCAGCCGCATCTCCCCGGGGACGGGTGAGCGTTTGGTGGAATGCGCTTCGACCTTGCTGAGAAGATTGAACGAAAGACGACCGAGCTTGCAGCCGTGACGACTGCCCTTTTGCCCTGAAAGGAATGCACGACAAATTCCGCTGTGAACTCGTTCATCCTGCGGGCGTCACAACGAGCGACATATTAGTCGATAGAGTACCGCTTAAGAGAGGCAGACCGCGGAGGTTTGAACAAAACCATCCAGGGACTGCCTCCTTTTTAGCATAAATATCCTGATATTCTTGTCGTCCCAGTCTTACACGCCGCTGTCGGTAAGCCAGTCGCCGACGGCCGATACGATTTCCCATTTCAGGTCGGCGCGCCCTCGCAATGTGATCGTGCTGCCGGCGAGTGAGCTGGCGATGAACGATTTGGGCCCATCCGGCGTCAGCAGGCCGCCGCTGCCCGACGCCTGCAGCTTCATCTGAAAAGCGGCATCGACAACAAAGGTATAACGGATCTCGGCTTTCGCAACAGGCAGCGTAAGCGTAATATTTCCAAGCGCCGGCTGATTCGTTACGGCTGCTCCGAGCCAATTATAGGATACCGAAGCGGAGGCGGCGACCGCATGACGCGGCTGCGGATGGTTGACTGCAGTGACCTGCTCCGCCACCGAATCGATCAAATACGTGTTCTGGTTGCCGCCGATCGTCGTGCAGTTGAAAAAACGCACATCGCTGATCTTTTGCGCGGACCGCTTTTTCAGCGCGAAGCCATGCTTGACGAGTGGCGCAGCCCTCGTATCGATGGACTGGCAGTCGATCATCTCCACATTGCCGATCGAGACTCTGGGTTTCGAGGTTGCGCAAGTGACGACGAAGGAAGCGCTGAAGCCATAAATGCTGTCCGGCTCCTGTGTCGTCTGGCAGTTGATCGCCCGGCAGCGAATGTAGCTGCGGCGCAAGCTGTCGGAGGAGTTCCCGATATCCCAAAATCCGGAGGACTGGGCTTCTTCCGCTATGCAATCGATCAAACGGATCTCTCCCTGCGGCGCGTTGGCGCCCTCTCCCGCAGAATTGATCGAAAAGCCGTAAAGGTTGCTTTGTGTCGTACAATCCTCGAATGTCACATCCATGAGCGGGGACAGCCGGGTCGGCTTGAGCAGCGCGGTCAGAAAACCGGCGCCGGCGTTGCCTTCAGCCAGGCAGTTCTTGAAGCGGATGCGGCGCAGCGGCTGATTCTGGCCGTTCGGCTCCAGATCGACGCCCGCTTCCGGGGCGGTGCCTTTCGTATTCGTAAATCGGCAGTTTTCCACCAGAAGGACGTCCACGGAAATGACTGACAAGCCTTGCCGCCGGTTGTTATCGGCTGAGCAGTCGCGCAGAATAATATCTCTGCAGACGCCGTAGCCGGCGGTCACTTCATAAGCGCCTACGTAAAAACCGTCTCCGCCGCTGTCATTGCAGTTCAGGTTTTCGATCACCACGTTACGCGATCCGCTGATGTCGACGCAGTGGGCTTGCTCGCTGCTCGTATAGGCGGTTTTGTTCATGCGCAAAGTGGCCCCGTTTCCGCGGATTACGACATTTTGCACCATTTTCAAGCGGAGCAGACGCTCGTAGGGCGCGATCCGGCTAAGCGTATCGACCGCCTGAATAATCGTCCCGCTTTCGAGCTCAATCGTGGTGTTGCTTGCGACAAACAATTGACCGGTCAAGTAAAACGGTCCGTGCTGCTTGGGAATATACAGGGTCTTGCCTGCGGCGGCATCAAGAGCGGCTTGAAAGGCTGCGGTGTTTACGGTAACGCCGTCGCCTTTGGTCCCGAACCAGGATGCCGAGAGCACATCGGACAGATGGCGTTTGAAGCGCGCGCCGCCTCCGGAGACGAGAACCGTGCCGGTATTGTCGGCCGAAGTGCTGTCCAGCGAATCATAGCTGAAAAAGCCCTCTTGCCCGGGATCGGTCACATAATAAACGGCGTCCGGATCAGGTGCTGTGAGCGCTCGCAGGTCGCTGATCGTAGACAGGAAACAGCAGCCGGATGGAAGTGGGACGCCATGTTTTTTCCGGGAGGAGTCGGTGTAGACATCCGCCCAGACGCTGCGGCTATTATCGCCATTCCACAGCATTACGGAGGTGGCGGCAAGTCCGGTTGCGCCGAGGCCCGCCAGCAACTTGCGGCGGCTGAGCTTACGCGGTTCGGCGTTAGAAGCACCGTCGGTATCAGGGGACATGGACGGTTTGGCAGTATGCACGACATGCTGGTCATCCAGTGGGGGTTGATGATAATCGGACATGGTTAGAGCCTCCTTGGTTATGGTTTGATTTTGTTTTGCGCGCTTTTATTTTCCTTGTCCTGCCGCCCGTTCGACGATCGCCTTGTTGATCGCTTCCTCGGCTTGGCGCAGCCCGGTATTGATGTCGACTTCATTGTTGACCACACGGGTCAGCGCGGCGTTAACCGCCGGAATCGTCAGATCGTTGTTCGGATGCGGTGGGACAGGATCGGCAAACCGGCTTTTGAATACCGCTTTAATGTTTTTGCCTTGCATCGATTTCATCGTATGACCGTACATTTCCTTGATCGCCGGGTCCTGCAGCGAGGTATAGCGGCCAAAGTCGGTTATTTTTCTTTGAGTTTCCGGCGAGACCAGCATTTCGATCACCCGGAACGCATCTTCCTTGTGCTTGCCAAGCGAGGACAGCATCAGGAAATGGCCGGAGGAGGCAACAGTCACGTTCGGTTTTCCCTTGAAGCTTGGAAACTGAGTGACGTCCCAAGCAAAATCCTGCGGTGTGCCGTACAGCTTCTCCAGTGCGGCAAAGCGGGCGTCATAGCTGATCGCCATCGCGACATTCTGATCTTTGAGAAAGCCATTTTGCAGCGTAGTTGCCGTGTGTGCGTCTTTGTTGCCCGGAAGGTCGTTGAATGCCTTGTACAGCTCGAAGAGCGACTTCCAGCCTTCCTGAGAAGCAATATTGGCTTTTCCGGAGGCCAGATCGATGAGGGGGAGGCTAAGCTGAGACGAGACGTCTGCGATGCCCTGAATAAACGCTCCGCGGTACTGAACGCCGTCGGAGGTGCGGGATACGTTTTTGGCGACGTCCAGCGCATCCTCCCATGTCATGCCTTCCTTTGGATACGGTTGGCCGAATTTGTCGAAAATCTCTTTGTTGTAGAACGTCGCGGTGAAATTCAAGGAGAAGGGCAAGGCGTACAGGTTGCCGCTTCCGGAATAGGCGCGGGCGGTTGCGATAGCCCCCGGGTCGAAGCGCTGCAAGTCGAGCTTGTTTCGTTCGATCATTGGATTCAGGTTTTCCACCGTTTGAAGCTCGCGGTGGTTGGTGATGCGCGGGTAGGTGCCGAAGATCAGATCGGGAAAAGTGCCGGAGGCGAGCAATTGCTGGACCCCTTCGTCTCCCTTGCCATTGACCGCCAGCTCAATCGTAATGTGCGGGTATTTGGCGGATACCGGCTCTGCGATCAACGTTTGGAATTCCTCCTTGGTCATCGTCGCGCTGTCCTGAAGCATCAGCAGCTTGATGGGCGCGGGCGGCGTATTGGATTGGGCCGGATGCGGGGGAGACGACGGATCGGCCGAGCCGGACGGCGGTGCGTCATTTTGGCCGCAGGCTGACAGAACGGCTACGATTGCAGAGATCGAGGCCAGCCGGGTAAGACGGGATGAAAAAGACAAGAAAAACACCCTCTTTTTTTTGAAATTTTCATGAATGCGCTTTCTCATAAATCATCTTAGGGCAAATAAAATGGACATTCCAGTTTAAAATATGCTTAAAAAATAAAAAGTAAAGAAAATAATAGGTGATAAAACGGGAGTGGGTGAAAATAAAATAAATTTTCACTCATTTATACTATTTTTTAGTGTAAAAAGCATATTAATAGCTTGAAAAATTGATAAAAGTTGAAGATAATGTTTAAAACAGAGTTAAAATTAAAGTGAGGAACATACGATGCGCAAGAAGAAGGCAATTACACTTCAACATATAGCAGATGCAGCCGGGGTATCGATCCAGACCGTGTCCAAGGCGCTGCGCGGATTGACAGGGGTTTCGGAGCAGGTACGGCACCAGCTGTTTCAGTTGGCGCAAGAGATGGGCTATGCCAGCAAAGCGCAGGAGCGGGCACAGACGATCGAGCAAATCCCTCTGCACAGCAGCAAACCGTACCGATTCAAATTGATCGTTCCATTTCGAAGCAGCGAAGCAAACGACATGAATCCGCTGCTGGCCGAGGGGCTTCAACAAAAGATGACTTCGCACGGACATACCGTGGAGCAACTGGCGTTGCCGGCCGAGAGCGAGATGTCGGTCGAAGCTTGGGCTCGGCTTCATCAGATCGATCATTGCGACGGGCTGTTCCTGGCACCGATGCTTGACAGAGAGTCAATGGAGGCTTTACTGAAGCGTCCTGTCCCGCAAGTTCTGATCTATTTCGTAAGACCTGGCACGCGAGCGGATAGCGTCATATGGGATGTGGGAGCTGCGGTCAGCCAGTCCGTGGAGTATCTCATTCAGCACGGTCATCATCGCATTTTGTATATTGGGGATTACTTGGAGGAGTGGCGGGGGTTCGTCTTGCGCTGGGATGCCTTCAACATGATGATGCGAGAGTACGGCCTTTCGGCTGAGCGGGAAGATCACATGCTTCGGGTGCGAACGACGGATCGCCACAGCAATATGGAAGAGTTCGCGCACAGGATGCGCAAGCAAAATATTACGGCGGTGCTATGCGGCGTTAGTTACCACTTGCCTTGGATTTACCGGGCCTGCGAGGAAAACGGAATACGAATCCCGGAGCAGTTATCGTTGATCAGTCTGGAACATAAATCGAATCCGTACTGGCCGGAATTGTCGCGTCCGAAATTGCTGATTCGGGAAGCGGGGACGCGTGCAGCGGAACGGATGCTTTGGCGGATTGCGAATCCGAACGCGCCGTATGAGCACACGATGCTGCAAGGCGACTTTCAACCGGGCAAAACCGTATTGCCGTTATAGCGCAGGCATCGGGCGGTTCAGCCGTATGTCGGACAAGCGTCTATGTTGACATGACTCCATAAAGTGTCCTATAATTAAGACACTATTTGGTGTCTATTTATCGTGGATCGAAAAGGTTTAGTTTTTGGGGAATGCGGATTCCTGTTTTGGGAAATAAAGAGGTAAAAGGAGTGATGGAAATGTCCTATATCGTTGATTTTAAAGATGTATCTACGGTTGGTTTAGAGTCTTCACCTGTAGCAGAAGCGCTTGCCGGTCTACGTGCTAATGAAGCCCGTTATTTTATGAACAAATACAAGCATGAATTTACGGTTGTACCCGCTAGCGAAAGTCAGGAGAGCCTCGATTACGTGAACCGAGTTTTGAAAGAACGCGATATTCAGTTTGCGGCCAAGCCTTTAGAAACGTCGCGTTTTCAAGTGGAAAACATCCAATTTACCTACGTCTTTTATGAGGATGGTCTTGGGCTTAATGTCATGTATACGGTTGATGACCCTAAGAAGCGGGCCGTTGGTTTTAAGCTTTCTGAGGGGATGGAGGTACCCGAGGAGTTAGAAGGGAAGTTTAAGTTTGCTAGGCAGAAGTCTAAACTAGCCGGAACAATTCGGGGCTCGTTTTTTGTAATTAAAGGAGAATATTAAAGTTTCGACTTAATAAAGGCTGTCGGATCAAACCGGCAGCCTTTGATGTTGGTACGCGCAGCATGGGCGTCATCTTTAGCAGGCGGATTTGAAACGTTGTTGCACAGTTCTGCGTATACGTTAAAAAATGAAAGGGAGTGCAGTATGAATAAATACTCGATTTCTGAATTTATTAAAAACACGGAGCAAGAGGATAAAGGGGAAGGATTTTTCGAATTAGAGACACCTCGTCTGCTGGAGGTGAATCTAGAGGGACTCGTTTGGGCCAAGGCAGGTTCGATGGTCGCTTACCATGGAAGGATTAAGTTTGAGCGTGAGGGCATTTTAGAAAACGGGATCGGGAATATGTTCAAAAAGGCTTTCACTGGTGAAGGCACTTCCCTCATGAAAGCAAATGGGCAAGGAAAGCTGTATCTTGCCGACAGTGGAAAAAAGATCATTATTCTCTATTTACAGAACGAAGCCATTTATGTAAATGGAAATGACCTGCTTGCATTCGAACCAACTATCAAGCACAATATTAAGCTTATGAGAAAAATAGCAGGTATGAGCGCAGGCGGCCTGTTTAATGTTCGGTGCGAAGGAACGGGTATGATTGCCATCACAACTCATTATGAACCACTTACATTACGCGTAACGCCAGGAAATCCAGTTATTACAGATCCAAATGCAACTGTAGCGTGGTCGGGAAACCTTCAACCCGAATTTCAAACGGATATTTCACTAAAAACCTTTATTGGAAGAGGTAGTGGAGAATCGATTCAAACGCGGTTTGAAGGAGACGGTTTCGTTATTGTTCAGCCGTATGAAGAAGTTTATATGCAGCCAAAGAGTTAATTCTTGATAATGCCATTTGTGCATGAAGTCCCGCCAACAAACGAAGCGGCTGTGGTTATGCTGCGACTCTGAAAGACCCTTTACTAAACGAAACTAAAGGAAATATAATCTGCAATATAGCTCCCTATACAGCGAATACCCTATTCTCATGGCGAATAGGGTATTTCTAGTAATGAGCAAAGAATGTCGGCAATCCCATCCGTCCTGGCTGGCACAAGGCGAATTGAATAGAACTTCCTGCATGGAATAGACAGGTAGGTCTATAATAGATAGAATATAACCTAGACTCGACAATTAGAAATTCGTTGCCAACGTCGAGCGATATATCGGGTTCGATATTCCCAAGAGAAACAACCCTTTCGAAAATAACAATGACGCAGAAGAGAGAGTGAATGTTCATGATACAAATAACGATTCCGACTCCGGATGTCACGATTTACAAACAGGAGGCCCCTGAATTAAGCCATATTTACGGGTTTACGGATTTCATTCTGATTCCAAGAGATAAAGCGGGGATCTTTATGTTCTACAATGATAAGGATGAACTCCTATTCGTTGGCAAGGCACGGAAGCTAAGACCCAGAATCAAGAAGCATTTCGAGGATACGGTATCGGTCATCAAAGAGCAGCGGGAGGAAGTGATCAAAATCGAGGTTTGTTTAGTCGAGGATCCCGTCCATAGAGAAATATACGAGACGTACATTATCAACGAATATAAGGCTAAGTACAATGTAGATAAGGTGTTATACAAATAGTAGACACATGAAGTTTTATGATAACGCAAAAATGCCTTTAATCCACGTTCAATGGGTTAAAGGCATTTTGATATTTATGCCGAGCTAGAATTGTAAGTTGGTTGCGGGGGCAGGATTTGAACCTGCGGCCTTCGTGTTATGAGCCCGACGAGCTACCAGGCTGCTCCACCCCGCGTTAAGTATTTCAAAAAAGAAAATGACTGCTTTTTGATTTACAATTCTCAGTAACATTAACCCAGAAATAGTAGGATCCACCCTTTAGACTGTTCCCAAAACATCTTATATTAGAAGGTATAGTACGGGAGCTTCCAGAAAAACGTGGCTGTCTATGAGAAAGCGGACATTTCCCCGCACAAGTGAATCAATCCTTAAATCGTCCGTAGAAGCACAAACGGGTTCGCGCGTCGGAGCAGCAGCGAGACCCATTTGTGCATTTTGTTGTCATATCGTTCCTTCATGTTCAGATAAGGGGGCAAGGATTATGTATAAGTTGGTCATTATCGACGATGAGCCGGCCGTCCGGGACGGGCTCAGCAAATTCGTGAAGTGGAGCGACTATGGAATTGTTTTGGCCGGAACAGCGGACGACGGCGATACGGGGCTGGAGCTGATTGAACGGGTGAAGCCCGACATCGTGCTGACGGATGTGATGATGCCGATGATGGACGGAATTCGTATGTCGAGGGACGTTCGAGAGCGGTTCCCCGAGACAAAGATCGTATTTATCAGCGGCCACAATGACGTGAACTATTTGCGTTCGGCACTGCAGATTCATGCTGCCGACTATATTTTCAAACCGGTCAAACGGACAGAACTTCAGAAGGTCATTGAAGGTGTCGTGCAGGATCTGTATGCGGAAGAAAAAGAGCGGCAGCTTCTTAAGGACATGCAAGTCAAGTTGATGCAGAGCATGCCGCTTCTTCGCGAGAAGTTTCTGATGTCGTTGATCCAGGATGGCGTCGCACGAACAGAGGGACTGCAGGAAAGAGCGGCGTTTCTCAATCTGGAACTGCCGCTCGAATCGCCCTATCTCGTACTCGTCATAACTATTGACGATTCGGAGGAAGTGCACGGCGGACGTTCGGAGAGGGATAAGCAGCTGTTAGCTTACTCGCTCTTGAACATTATCCAGGAACTGATCGATCAGTCCCTGCTCGGGTATGCATTCGAGAACAGAGTAGCTGAATACGTTGCCCTGCTAGTACTTGACGAACGGTTACAAGACCCGGAGGCTACGCTGCTCTCTCTGGCACAGGCGATCCTGGACAATGTGCAGCGCTGGCTGAAGATCAGCGTTACGATCGGCGTCGGCGAGCGCGCCGAGAATATCGGTTTCCTGCCGGCATCCTATCGGCATGCCCGCGAAGCGGCGGACCAGAAGTGGTATATGGGCAAGAACCAGGTGATCACCATGGACAGTCTGGAAATGGGATCGGCAGGCCCGATCCGGTTCGATTCCCGTCAGAGCGAGCGGCTGCTGTCCGGACTGAAATCAGGAGAGAAGCGCCGATTGGAGATGGAACTGGAAAGCATCTTCGAGCCGCTGGCGCCGATCCGCAAGGACGGATTCAAATACGTCCGGCATGCAGGGCTGCAAATGATCGCTCTCGCCGGCAGGTTGCTGCTTGACCTTAACCTGCTTACCCGCGAAAAGGAAGAGCAGGAAGCTTGGGCGCTGGACCGGTTACTGAAGCTGGAGACGATGGCGGAGTTGAAGAGTTTCGTAAGCGATTACTTATACGGCATTTGCTGCTGGATTCAGGAGAAGCGGAGCGGACGGTCGAGTAATGTGATCGAACATACTCAGAAGTATATAGACGAGAATTACACCAGGAACTTATCGATCGCGGAGATTGCGGCTAGCGTCTACCTTAGCCAAACTTATGTCAGCCTATTGTTCAAACAGGAGACCGGCGAGACCATTTACGAATACTTGATGAAGGTGCGTATCGAGAAGGCGAAGGAACTGCTGCGCGATCCCCGCATTAAATTCTACGAAGTGTGCGAGCAGGTCGGCTATACGGATCCGAGCTATTTCAGCAAGCTGTTCAAAAAGATGACCGGGCTTACGCCAAGCGCTTACCGGGATCAGCAATAGGAGATGAACGGGTTCCATGCAAAAGGAGTTGAGCCAGTGAGAAAAGGCTTGCGAAAAAGAAGGAGCCGTGCAACCGATCTGTGGGAAATCATTATAGCGGCCAGAAGGTGGATGCTCGCCTACGGACTGCTGATTTTTCTACCTGCTTGCATCATGCTGTTCGTCTATTATGAACAATCCTCACGGATTTTGCAGGAGGAAGTGACCCAGACCATGCAGCAGACGCTGAAGCAGGCAGGCATTAATTTAAGCTCGCGGCTCGACTATGTGCAGAAATCATCCAATTCTTTATTCATGAACCATAAGCTCTATGAAAATTTGGACCCTGCTATTCCGATCATCGAGCGCATCGATCAATCGAAGGAGCTGCGCAATTTACTCGAATCGGTTCAAACGGCGCCCGACATTATCAGGGCACGTATTTATACCGACCCGGGGAATATATACGGCTTCGATTTATTGAATCTGTTTCCTCTGGACAACTTGAAAGAACGCCCTTGGCGCGAAGAGGTCATGAACGCGGGGGGCAGCATCGTTTGGACGGGCATCTACAAAGAAAACTATCTGGACTCCGGGCCGGCACGGATTCTTTCCTGTGTCCGCATACTGAGACACCCGCGAAATTTCGATCGGACGCTAGGTGTGCTTATGCTGGACGTTCCCGAGAAGATGGTCGCCGATATCATTTCCGAGCTTGATTTTCCGGCTCAAGGCCGTGTCTATATGGTGAATCGCAGCGGGACTATCATTTACAGCGCGGAGCCATCCTTGATCGGCACAAAGGCTGCGCTCGCGGGCGAGTCCGATGAAGGAATCCTCGAACGGTCAGAAAACGGCGTGGACTTGTTCGAGGTGCGTGCGCCCATCAGAGCTGCGGATTGGCGGCTCGTGCTGGAGGTGCCCAAGTCCGACCTGACGCACCGCACGACCACGTTAAGTCAGTGGTCCGGCATCGCGACGATCGCCGGCATGACGATCATGTTTCTGATTCTTGTGTTCATGTTGATGGCGTTCGTGATTAACGGGATGAATCGCCGGATCAAATCGGTTGTCAAGACGATCCGCACGGAAGGCGTAGAAGGGCTGGAAGAGCCGCGTACAGATAGGGGCGGCGACTTTTATTTGCTGGAGCGAGTCGTCGATCACTTGGTGCATCGGGTGAAAGATTTGATGGAGGAAGCCTACCGTTCGAAAATGCTGGAGCGGGAGGCTGAGCTTCGCGCGCTGCAGGCACAGATCAATCCGCACTTTCTCTACAATACGCTGGACACGATCAACTGGTTGGCGATCTCCCGCGATGCCGACGATATCAGCCATATGATCGAAAGTCTGTCCGATTATTTCCGGCTCAGCCTGAACAAAGGGAAGGATCATGTCTGCGTAGCGGATGAGATGGAGCTTGCGAGAGTCTATCTGGAAATTCAGCAGAATCGGTTCCCTTCCACATTCAAGTTCGTGATTGAAGCGGATCCGGAGGCGAACGGGTGCATCATTCCGAAGCTGACGCTGCAGCCCATCGTCGAGAATGCGCTGCTGCACGGCATCCGCAAGAATAAAAGCAAAACCGGGACCATCTGCATCAGCGCGAAACGGAGCGGGGACGAGCTCGAGATTACCGTCGAAGATGACGGTATCGGCATGGAGGAGCAGTTGGCTTCCAGCCTCTTGTCCGAATCGCGTCCTTTGCTCCGTGCCGAAGGAAACGGCAGCTCGTACGGGCTTTACAATGTGAACGAGCGAATCAAACTGCTGGCCGGTTATGAATACGGAATGGCGGTCCGTTCCCGTCTGGGCGAGGGCACTGTCGTGACCGTTCGTCTTAAGGCGATGCAGGAGAAACAAACTGAGTAGGATACGACTAGAAAGTGTCGGATTGCCATCTACATGACGCACCATCCCCGCAGGTACAATGAAGCCATACGTGCAGGAGGTGCAACTACAATATGAGCGAGCTTAGCTCACAATGGAATGGAAAGGCAGGAGAGGCCAAGGTTCCGCGCAAGCGTGAAAGCAGATGGCGATTGGTATGGCGGAACATCGATACTTATTTGCTGCTCGTGCCTGGGCTGTTCTTACTGCTCCTGTTCAAATTTACGCCAATGTACGGAGTCGTGATCGCGTTTCAGGATTACAACATCTTCGACGGGATCTCGGGGAGCAGATGGGTCGGGCTCGAGCAGTTTCGCAAGCTTATGCAATCGGCGGAATTCATGCAAGTGTTCACGAATACGCTGCTCATCAGTGTATACAAGATTGTGCTGCTGTTCCCGATACCGATCCTTATCGCTCTGCTGCTGAACGAGGTTCGCTTCACAGCGTTCAAACGGACAGTCCAGACGATTATTTACATGCCCCACTTTTTGTCCTGGGTCATCATCTCCGGTTTGTTCATGGCGATCTTGTCTCCTTCCGACGGACTTGTCAATTCCGTAATCCAATGGCTCGGCGGCGAATCGGTCAAGTTTTTTATGGACAACCGCGTGTTCCGAAGCATCGTCGTGTTCACGGCGGGCTGGAAGGAGGTAGGATGGAATGCCATCATCTTCATCGCGGCACTCGCCAGCATCGAGCAGGAGCAATACGAAGCGGCTTCGATCGACGGAGCAAGCCGGCTGCGGCAAATGTGGCATATCTCGCTTCCCGGCATGCTGCCGACGATCGTCCTGATGCTCATTCTGCGACTCGGTATGGTACTGGACGCGGGCACGGAGCAAATACTGACGATGTATAATCCTACCGTCTACGCATCCGGCGACGTCATTGGCACCTTCGTTTATCGGACGGGTCTGGGCAAGATGGATTACAGCTTCAGCACCGCGGTCGGCCTTTTCAATTCGGTCGTCGGTTTCATTCTCATCTTCTCCGGCAACTGGCTCAGCAAGAAGCTGCTGAACCGCGGAATCTGGTAAGCGTGTGCTTACAAGGCAAGTTGCTCTGCAAAACTCTGTGGAGGGCTGACATGCATATCCATAAAAGAACGTTCAGCGACTGGGTGCTAGACATCTTTGTCTACGGCTTCATGATCGCGTTAGGACTCCTTACACTGTTACCCATGATCCATGTGTTTTCCAAATCCGTAAGCTCGGATTGGGCACTCGTGTCGGGACGCGTGAACCTGCTGCCGGTCGGCTTCCAGCTCGATACGCTGGTAAACGTCGTTACCTCTTACGCATTCGGTCGGGCTTTCGTAATTTCGGTCATCGTGACGGCAGTCGGGACACTGCTGAGCATCTTGGTGACGGCAATCACCGCATATCCGTTGTCCAAGCGGCATCTGCCCGGCATCTCCATCTTCATGGTACTGTTCGTCTTCACGATGATGTTTAACGGAGGGCTCATTCCGAATTATTTGCTGATCCGTGAGCTGCACCTGCTAAACAGTCTATGGTCTCTCATATTGCCGGCAATGATCAACGTTTTCAATTTGCTGGTAATCAAGAGTTATTACGAAGGGCTTCCCGAAGCGCTTGAAGAATCGGCGCGGATCGACGGAGCGAAGACCTATATCATTCTGTTTCGCATCATTTTACCGCTCAGCATGCCTGTTCTCGCTACGATCGCCTTGTTCTATGCAGTTGGCTTTTGGAACGACTACTTCAGTCCGATGCTCTACATCAACGATCCGTCGCTCAAAACACTTCAATTGCATCTGCGCGATGTCGTGATGGAGAACGATACGGCGAACGCGATCAACAAGTCGGCAGACGATCTGATGAATATGTCGCCGGAAAGTATCCGGGCCGCTACCGTAGTAGCATCTACCGTACCCATTCTGCTCGTGTACCCGTTCCTTCAGAAGTATTTTATTAAGGGCGTATTGATCGGTTCCGTCAAAGGTTAATGCTGCATTAACGCCGGCGGAAGCCAAACCGCTGCTTAATGATAAAACGTATTTGTATACACAGGAGGGTTTCAAAGATGATGAAAATCAAGAAATGGGTCGCACTCCCCGTAGCGGCCAGCCTCATGCTTCTTTCCGCTTGCGGCTCGAATAGCGAAGGAGAGAAAAGCTCCTCGGTGCCGTCCGCACAGCCAGCGAATGGAGGCCCCAAACCTGAATTGAAAGCGCTTATGCGTTTGGGCCCCAACTTCAGTAAAGATCCGATCGCCATTATGCTGGAAGAGAAGACCGGGTACAAAGTAAATTACGAAGCGCTTCCGGTGGATAAACCGGAGGACAAACTCAATCTTCTGATCGCTTCCTCCGAGCCATACGACGTCGTCTCGACCGGTGGAGACAGCAGCTCCAAAGCGATTTATGCCGACTATGCCAAAAAAGGCGCTCTGGTCGATCTGACTCCGCTCATTGAGAAGTATGGCAGCAACATCAAAGCGTCGTTGTCCAAAGAGACGCTGGAAATGGCCAAAGTCGACGGTAAAATCTATGCGATTCCGACCCGAACCCTCGAATCCGTCGGCACGAGCCTGATGATCCGCAAGGATTGGCTGGATAAGCTGGGTCTGCAAGTACCGACGACGCTTGACGAGCTGACGGTTGTCCTCAAGGCGTTCAAGGAGAAGGATCCTGGCGGTAACGGAGCCAAGAATATACCGCTGTCCATTAAGGGCGACGTTCCGATGGTCGACAACATCGTCGGCGCTTTCGGCATGGTCAACGATTGGAACGACGTGAACAGTAAGCTGATCCCCCGCGCCATGAATCCTTCGTTTAAGGAATATTTGATTTATATGTCCGATCTTTACAAACAAGGGCTGCTTGATCAGGAGTTCGCGATCAATAAGGACGCAACGGTGAAGGAAAAGTTCACGAACGGCAAGGCGGGCGTCATCGTGCTGCATTGGGCCGACATTCCGCAGATCGACGATGCGCTCAAGAAAAACTTCCCGCAAGCCGCGTATGCGTACATTCCCGCGCTGACAGGCAAAGACGGCCAGGCCGGTCTGGCACAGTCATTCGGATTCGACCGGCTGACCTTTATTCCGAAAGCTTCCAAACATCCGGAAGACGCTATCAAATGGATCGACGCCAAGCTGCAGCCGGATACGTTCAAAAACTTGGCGATCGGCGTAGAGGGCACGCACCATACGGTCAAGGACGGAAATTATTACCCGATTTTGCCGATTTTCAATGACGAGCGCGGCTCGGGAAGCAACTATTTGTCCGGCATCGACGAGATTAAATATCCTATCTATTGGCAGGCCCGCGTCCGCAAAGACGATCGGCTTTACAAGGGCTGGGAATATCTGAACAAGCAGCAGAAGCCGAATGTATTCAAGAAGAATCCTCTCGGATTAGCGCCATACTTGCCGATTTACTCCAAGGAAAACGCGCAGCTAAGCCAGACGGTCAACGATTATGCCGTCAAATTCATCGTCGGCAGCGAGCAGCTTGCAGGATTCGACGCCTTCACGGAAAAATATAAAAAAGCCGGCGGCCAAACGAGCTACGACGAAATCAACAAGTGGTATGCTGGTAGCACCCTAAAATAGGGGAACAGCAAAGGTGGTTAAAAGTATGGAAATCATTCATCGCGTTTCAACATCACAAAAAGCTATTGCTTTTACGTTCGACGATGGTCCTAATCCGATTTATACTCCGCAATTGTTGGATATTTTCGAGGAGGTTTCCGGTCACGCTACGTTTTTCATGACGGCTTCGGGGACCGGTCCCAAACCATCGAAGCCGTGCGGATGTTGACCAAGGAATTAACAGAAGAAGGTTATCGGCTTGTAACGGTTAGTCAGCTCTTACAACTGTAGGAATCATAATCAAAAAATAGCAATCGATTGTGAAGTGAAGAGGATATTGAAAAGAACCTAGCCAACGGCTTAGGTTCTTTTCGTTCCTGTTGAACCAGTACAGAGTCAGAGCTAATCCTGTGTATTCGGGAAGACTACAACATCCCTTGAGGAGCAAGGGGCTCGTCGTTCCATGAATACCTTTTAAGGTCCGACTTTGTACAAGGAGCAAAGCTCGCCAGCTGGAAGTCGCTAGGCCGAAGACGATGCGGCAACGATTAACACTCGGCGTCCGTCATCGAACTTGTAAACATGAGCTGAAACTGTTCTTTGCTCATCAATGCTGACGATGCCGGCGCGTACCGCAATTGCAGGGCGCGGCGCCGCTTCGCGGAGAAGTTGGCGGGCGTCCCGTGCCACAGCAGTCCAGAGAAGAACAATGCCCCGCCGGGAGCGATGACGGCCGCCACATCATGCTCCACGTTCACATGGTGATCGCATATTTGCCAATCGCGAATCGCATAGTGTGGCGCTCCCCCGGCCAGATGCGAACGCGGAATCAGGTGCATGCAGCCGTTGTCCAAATCCGCCGCATCGAGCGCGATCCATACCGTCACGATTTGCTTTTTGTAAAATAACCCGCCGTAAGCCATATCCTGATGCCACGGCTTCTCCCCGCCGCCGTAAGGCGGCTTCAGCAATCCTTGCTCGTCGATCAGCTTCGGCTCGTCGCCGAGCAGCTTGCGCACCGTCGCAAGAATGTCTTCGTGATAGGCGATGTGACGAAGAGCGGGGGCGTAATCGACGTAGTTGTATATTTTCCGCGTGGCGAATTCCCGCTGTTCAGGCGTCGTCGGCTCGCTATTCGGCTTGATTCGCTGCACTTTGGGCCCCGCCATCCTGCCTTGAATAATATCGTCGATTTCTTGCAGCGCAGTGTCGATCTCCGACTGTTGTAAGACGCTCTCGACGATGACGTATCCTTGATCCTTGTATCGTGTAACCTGACCCTCGCCGATATCGTCAAGCCGACCGACCCGTTCGCCGGCGATGTTGTCGTAACGGTACAGCGTCCGGGCGATATGTGCGGCTTCCTCCGGCGTCACCTGCACGTACTTGCTCCATTCCTTCGACTGAGTGTCGTCCACATACGTTTCCTGTTCCGCGTTTGCCTGCACGGGCTTCATGCCGGTAACCTCCTTGTGTTTTCGAATTATGTTCAGCGTATCATGGCGGGAGGAGGGAGGACATGGCGCGATTCGAGATTTTTTGTCATGATCGCGGATAGCTGCGCGTTGGCACAAAGGAAGGCCGGCTATCGATCCGGTGGCATTGAGTTAGTCTTAATCGATACGCGAGAACTGATCTGGTAGTAGGATGGCGTCATCCCGAAATAACGCTTAAATATTTTGCTGAACGTGTAGACGTCGGAATAACCGATCGCGTCGGCAACCTCGGATACGTTCATCGTCGTATCGGACAACAAATACCGGGCCCGTTCCAGCCGGGTGAGCGTAATATATTTTTTCAGTGGCATACCGGCAAACTGCTTGAACACGATGTTCAAATGGGCTTGCGACATGCCTGCGCGACCGGCCAGCTCGTCGGTCCGGACGCGTCTACCGCTTTCGCGGCGAATGTAGTCGATGGCGGCGCGGATCGTTTCCTGGTGTCGCGCGGACAATGCCGCTTGCCCTTTATCGTGATGATGACGATGGATGTGCAAGATGGACAGCTTCATCCAGCAGTCGAATTCTTCCTCCCGCAACGAATCCCGGCTGCCAAGGACGTATAACATTTCGTGCAGCAGCCGTTCGATCGGGTACACGTCGCGAAAGAACGTATGCCGCGGCCAGACGGGCGGGGTGGTGTCCAGGGGGACGTTCGCCCAAAAATGGATGAAGATGACGGTAAGCCGGTCGTCATCGTTTTGTACCGCATGCGGACGATCGCCCGGATGGACGATAAAACACGATCCCCGCCGGATCGGATACGTATGGCCGTTTAGCCGCATTTCCCCGCTTCCTTCTAATGCGTACCACAAGTCGTAGTCAGGCAGACCGTGTGCCGGTTTCCAGTCCCAGCCGGGCTCGCATTTCACCTTGTTGAACCATTTGCTTGCACGAAACGTAACGTTCCCGATCGGGTTTGTTCCCTCCGTCATGACAACCTCCTCGTTCGGCTTCGATGATTGCTTGATGCCTATTTCAATAATTGCCGGAACGTTGGAGCAAGACCCTCGGCCATTCGAATGAAGCCAAGATCGGTTGGATGGACCCCGTCCACCGTACATTCCTCATAATCGTCGCCCAGAAGCGTAGAGCCGTCGAAGAAGGTGATATGCTTGTCGCCTGCGTCTGCGAGTACGGCGAGCGTATCTCTGGCAATCTGCTTGCGTTCCTCACCTAATTGAGCCATGACCGGATCGAATCGCTCTTTGGCAAAGCGAATTTTGGAGACGACCAAAATCGGTACAGTCGCATGTCGTTCGCGATAGATCCGGATAAATTCAGGCAATGTTTGCTGGAACTTTTCCGGCTGTTTGACATTTCCCTCATAATCCAGCACTAGCAGGGCAGGACGCTCGATCTGTGACAATACATGGGCAACCTCCGGCTCACCAAGACCGCTTCCGGAAAATCCTACATTGATAAATTCAAGCGGGATACTCCGGCTCAAGATGTTCGTGTAACACATTCCCGGCCGGCTCGCACATCCACCCTGTGTAATCGAAGTTCCATACACAATCACTCTGCGGTCATCGGTAAACGGCGCAGGACTGGCAACATCCGCACCGGTGGCCAACCCTATCTGCAGTTCCTTCACCCCTTGGTAGAGCGGGAAATTCAGCGTAACCATCCTCATCTCGCTGCTCACATTCGACCATTCGAATAGCGGAGCCGAGAATTCGATCTGGTTATGATCATAACGTGTCGTACTAACATACTTCAGTTCCCCCGGCTCGCCTATGTAACAGTCAAATCCGCATTGGCCTGTTGCCGTCATATGATCGCTATTCGCTTTGCCCGCCAGTACAACTTTCAGGAATAGCTTAGACGAGGACGTTCGAAATCTTACCTGGCCGCCCGCCGTGCAATTAGCCAGAGATTCCACTGCATGACTGAGCGGATGCGACGGCGATTGCGGCATTCGCCGATACAGGCCTTCTTGCTCGAACCATGCGAAGCCTGCGATCTGGAATGGCCCCTCTAGGGGCGAATACCATTGGATCGATTCCGTTTGCGACTCCGGCGGTTTCATACTCGGGTCCAGTTGTTGAACGTTTATCGCGTTTGGCTGATCCGACATGTGTTCCTCATCCTCTCCATTCGTTATATTAAGTAAGCAGAATCAGGCGAATGACTAATTCGTCGCTTGCTGCATGCGACGATACTGAAGCGGTGACAAATGCACGACTTGTTTGAACACCCTCCCGAAATTCGTCGTATTCACGAATCCAACCTGCTCCGAGATTTGAAAGATAGGCAAGTTTGTTTCACGCAGCAGCCGCTGCGACTCTATGATTCTCACATTGTTCAGATACTCCACGAAAGAGAAACCCGACACCTCCTTGAAGACTCGGCTCAGGTAATAGGTGCTGATGTAAAATTGCTTGGATAAATAAGCGAGTGTAAGCGACTTCTCGTAGTTTTCCTGGATGTAATTGGCGATTTCGGAAATCTTCTTTTGGGTCGGCGTATCCAGAGGCGCATTAACCTCCACCTCCACATACTTTTCTGTGCATCTAGAGACATAGACTAGCAATTCGATAAACAGCGCCTTCAAATACAGCTGATAATCGACCGGTTTTTCCTCCAATTCTTTCAAAATTCGATAGAACAACACGTCGACAAAGCGGCGGTCCTCTTTTTGCAGCCGCAAGACCGGGTTATTATTCCTGAAAGGCTGCAGCAAATGCGGGCTAATCTGGTTTCCTGGACCCGCAATCGTTTCAAGGAAAGCATCATCGAAGTAGATGAGCATCCGCTCGTGGTAGGGACCGGCATCCCGGGTACGGTGCAGATCGTGCTTGGGGATAAATACCATATCGCCTTTTTGAACCAAATGGATGCGGTCCCGGATAAAATATTTGCGCTGTCCAGCTAAGAGGTAATAAAGCTCGTAGTTATCATGGAAATGATAGTCGCAGCTGTCGGACCTTCCATTTCTTTGCACATAATTGATCCGAAAATGGTCTTCTTGATGGTCGAATTCCTTAATAATAAGGGGTTTCAAAACGGACATAAGCTCCTCCTTTGCGCCTGGAAGAAGAGTGTAAACGGTAACATCGTGTTCCCTATAACTGTATCAAAAAAAGGGAACCTGCAGGACAAGATTCGTATAAAAAGCGTAAAATCAACAAGATTCTTTGTTGATAATGTCATAACTGCAAGATAAGCTGATTCTCGAGCAAGCAACTTATTAGTCAGGAGGTTGAACAACCATGTCAATACCAACGGCTCCCATGCCAAGATTACTGAGTTGAAGCGGGAGCATGTCTGCTTGCCGCCGCACCGAAACGGAATAGAACCGTTGTGTCATTACATTAGGTAGACTGAGAAGGGGTGTTTGTTAGCATGTTGGCAAAGAAATTGTGGATGACGACGTCGCTATGTGTCACCGTTGCGCTGCTTGCAGCGTCTTGCAGTAAGTCGGGAGGGGAGACGGCTCCTGTTCCAACCGCGCAGCCGGCTGCCATCGACTACACGAAGGAGTCGTTTGAGCTTGTCATTCAGGATATGGGCGGGGGAACCGAAGAAAATTTCGATTACGCCTACGGACAATACATCAAGAAGAAATTTCCCAACTTGAAGATTAAATACATCCAGTACAAAAAAGGGACAACTCTTGTAGAACTGACCGCTACGGGCCAGCCTGTTGACATCGTGATCTCCACGATCGAGAACATGCCCGGTCCGCTGTTCGGCGCAGGTCAGCAATACGACATGACGGACTTGATCAAAAAGCAGCAGATTGATTTGTCCAAATTTGAGCAGACCACGATGGATCGGGTAAAAAGCATGGGCGATGGAAAAATTTACTTTTTGCCCGTCACCAATAACGTGCAGGTCTTGTATTACAACAAAGGATACTTCGACAAGGTAGGCGTTTCTTATCCAAAGGATGGGATGACATGGGGCCAATTGACGGAGCTCAATAAAAAATTAACGCGTAATGAAGGCGGCTCGAGCTATATGGGTTTTTCCGCCTCGCCGAACCATATTTTTCGGTCGAATCAGCTATCGATGCCGCTGTATGATCCTAAGACACAGAAGCCGACGTTCTCGGACGAAAAGTGGAAAACCTTATTCGAGACTTATTTCTTGAATAACGCAACCGACACCTATAAGGCGTGGTCAATGGCGAAGAAAAAACTGCCGTACTACACGGAGATGAATGCAACGGGAGAATTGGCGATGATGGTTTTCAATTCTACCTTTGTATTGGATGGACCGGAAGCAGTCAAAGACATGGACTGGGATTTGGTTTCGCTGCCGGTGTTCGAGGATAAACCCAAAGTTGGCTCGCAGACCTCGCCCAAAATGTTTGGGATCGCAAATACCGGAAGTAACAAAGAGGGCGCTATGGCGGTCATCAAATATTTGACATCGCTAGAGATGCAAACGGAATTTTCCAAATTAGGCTACATGACCGTTCTAGATGATGAAAATGTAAAGAAGCTTATAGCGACGGAAAGCCAATTTAAGAATAAAAACTGGAAAGCCGTATACTACAACAATTTCGCTCCTCTAGCCAATAAAAGTATTTATGACACGGGACTGTTAGGTATTATTACCCCCAACATTTTGAAGATTATTTCGGGAGAGGTCGATGTCAATACGGCATTGCGGAATGCGCAAGAACAAGCCGAGAAATTCATCGAAGCGGAGAAAAAGAAATGAAGAAAACCAAATATGTGCTTGTAGGCGCAGGAGACCGTGGGCGTGAGATGTTCGCCAAACCGCTGGCTGACGAGTGGCGGGAGGCAGCAGATTTTGTCGGAATTTGCGATCCTAATCCGGTGAGAGCCCAGTTCGTAAGCAAGGAATGCGGAGGTGTTCCATGCTATGAGGATTTCGACCGGATGCTTGGCGAAACCGAACCCGATTTCGTCATCGTGACGACTCCGGATAGCCTCCATCACGATTACATCATTAAGGCGATGGAAGCGGGATGCAACGTCATTTCGGAGAAACCGATGACGACGGATGTCGAGAAGTGCAGAGCGATTCTGGATGCGGAGCGGCGTACGGGGAAGAAAGTGATCGTGACGTTCAATTGCCGCTTTGACCCGTATATCGTACGAATCAAACAACTGCTCGCCGAAGGTACGATCGGCGATATACTCAGCGTTCAGATGCAATGGTCGCTGGATACCCGGCATGGAGCGGATTACTTTCGCAGATGGCACAGCAGCATGGCGATGAGCGGAGGACTTCTGGTTCACAAATCCACGCATCACTTCGACATGGTTAACTGGTGGCTGGACGATGAGCCGGAGCATGTATATGCAGACGGAGGGAGATATTTCTATGGACCTGTGCGCGAGCAGCGCGGCGAACGGTGCCTGACATGCAGCTACACGGATTCATGCGAATTTTATATGGACATCATGAAGGATCGGTTCAAGAGAGAATTCTACGTTTCCGGTGAACCGTTCGATGGTTATGTTCGTGACAAGTGCGTGTTCTCCGAAGAGATCGATATTTACGACACGATGTCACTCAGTGTGAAATACGGCCGAGGAGCCTTGCTTTCCTATTCGTTAAATGCTTACAGCCCTTATGAGGGATGGAAAGTGACACTGGTCGGCACACAAGGGAGTTTAGAGGCGCAGGCGACATCCGATCCATTGATCGATGCGGGCAGCCACCGGTTCATCCACGTATTCAACCAGCGGAAAGAGCACATGACCGTGAAGATGAAAAAAGTAACGGGTGCTCACGGAGGCAGCGATGGGTTGTTAAGGAAAATGCTATTCGAGCAAGGAGGCGCCGATCCCTTGCGGCAGATGGCAGGCTCTTGGGAAGGCGCCATGTCCCTGCTGATCGGCGCTTCTGCCAACCTCTCGATTGCGGAGAGACGGCGGGTCGATGTGAAAGATCAACTGATCTGATGTGGAAAAAACATCATCATATTAATGGGAGGAACCAGATGCTTATACAGGCCGGTTTTAAACGAAGTTTGAAAAAACTCATCTCCTCATTCCTGATTATCACATTGCTTTTTTCTATTGGCGTGCTCGGTGATCCTCGTTCAACTCCTGTCGCCTATGCATTAAGCGCGCCTACCTATGTGTCTACCTTCGAGTCCATCGGGTTGTATTGGAATCCGAACGTTCCCAATCAAGGAACGATGAGCGCCGCGGTCCAATACCGTATTGCCGGTTCTCAGGGGGCGTGGCAGGATGCCATGGACCTGTGGTATGACGAGCGAACAACAGGAGGCAGGGCAGCCGAATTTCGAGGTAGTATTGTCGGGCTTATTCCGGGGACCGACTACGAAGTCAAACTGACGTTGACAAATGGTGAGAACGCTTCCATTATAGCCAAAACGATGAGCGAGCATTTTCCGGTAGGGGAAACGGTCAATCTTCCTCTGATGTCCACTGAGCAGCTGGTGATCAGCACTGGGGGAACCTCATCCGCGTATAAGCTGTACACGTTCGATCCGGCAACCGGTACGGCAACCATTGACGTTCAGAAGGCCGCCAATACGTGTATCACCGTCACGGCTCCTTACGTCATCATAAGGGGAATTTCTTGCAAAGGAGCGGCACAGCATGGGATTGCCATGGAACAAGGCACCCACCATGTCGTGATCGAGAATAACGACATTAGCGACTGGGGATCGGAAAAAACGCCAGGTACGGGTCTGGGCAGAGACTATCAATCGGCGATCATGGCCAATCAACCGAATCCATCCGTTAATCCCGTAACGGATACGGTCATTCAGCGGAACAAAATTCACGATCCAACCTATACGACCAACACCTGGGATTTCGGCCATCCCGAAGGCCCTCAGGGGATCACGTTCATGCAGTTCGCCGGGGGACATCATATTGTCCGGTACAATGAAATAACCGGCAGCGACGGCGCTATTGCGGGCAAAGACGGACATTATTTCAATGACGGTATTGGCGGTGGCCCCAATTACTCCTTGTCCGGCGGGCCGGGCGCCGACTCCGATATTTACGGCAATATTGTCACACATACTTATGACGATGCCATCGAGACCGAAGGCGGGAACCGAAATGTGCGCGTTTGGGGCAATTATTTGGACAAAACCGGGACAGGAATAGCCAGCGCATCGACTTCGATCGGTCCGTATTACGTGTTCCGCAATGTATACAACCGGTCGCGCATCCTGTTTATGAATACGGCCAAGACAGCTTACGTTAGCCCAGACCTCGACGACATTAGAGGCGGTTTTGCCAAGGTCGGAGATAGTGTAGACGACCCTACGCTCGGCGGGGGAAGAAGGTATTACTTCCATAACACCACCCTGCAGGCGCCCGGTGGCGCATTTCCCCTTGGCCCAGGACCTGGCATCTATGACGCTGGCGGGCCGTTAACGAACACAGTGTCGAGAAATAACATTTGGCAGTCCTTCAAAACATGGCGGAATACGATCCAGGACGCACGCTTAAGCACAACGAATGATTTCGACTATGATCTGTCCTCCGGACAGGTGGTTGCCTATGCCGGAGCAGAGCCGCACGGGCTCCTGAGCAAGGCGCCGATCTATGAGCCCAACAATGGATATGTCAGTGGAGCCGGCGGGCGGTATGCATTGGCTCCCACAAGTCCGGGCTATCACACCGGTGTGGCGATTAAAAATTTCAACAGCGGGACGAATGTCGATATGGGAGCCCACCAATCCGGTACGGCAGCCATGCAGTTCGGCTTGAACGCATATAGCTCCAATCGGGCGCCGATTGTGTATGCCGGAAGCGCGATTACGACGGGAAGAACAGCGAGTCTCGCGGGAGTCGTCTACGATGACGGCATGCCCAGCGGCATCCTTACGAAAACCTGGAGCAAAGTGAGCGGTCCCGGAACGGTTCTGTTCAGCGATGTTTCATCTGCCAGCCCCGTTGCAACCTTTAGCGCTACAGGTACCTATGTCTTGCGTCTGACCGCAAGCGACGGAAGCTTGACGACCGCAAGCGATGTTACGGTCTATGCCAATATTGAGCTTCCCTATGCTGTGTTAACGGGAGCGAATCAAGTGGAAGCCGATGCCAGCTTCGATCTCACCTTCGGGATCCGAGATGTGACGGCCAGCACTTATCAAAGCGTCTACGCCCAGATCGTGACGATTAACTATGATCCGAGCACGCTGGAGCTTTCCGGGGTAACGTCTGCGGTAACGGGATTTGCGGTATTGACGCAAAAACAAGTTACGCCTGGACAAGTGCGGGTAGCAGCCGCAAGCCTTGGACCGGATCATGCCCTGGCTGCTAATAGCGATTCCTTGAAGCTTTCGTTTAAGGCGAAGCCGACGAACACGCCTGTGAACACAAACGTCTCAGTGAATCAGATTCAGATTGCAAACAGCTCAGGCGGTATGATGCAGGTAGACGGCGCTTCGCACGCTCTGCAAATTCAGCTCCATACTGTCAACCGAGCGCTGCTGCAGGCCGCAATCGAGAAGGCGCAAGGCGATCATGACGCTTCGGAGGAAGGGATCAGAATCGGTCAGTATCCAAGCGGCTCGAAAGCGACCCTGCAGGCGGCGATTAACGCTGCCGTATCGGTGAGACAGCATGAGGCGGCTACCCCGCAAGACATCAATCTAGCGTTAACGAATTTAAATGCTGCTGTTCAGTTGTTCGAAGATTCTGTGATCAAGCCTGTTCAAGGTCAAGTCAGTGTAGCCGATCTAGGCATTGCCGTTGCCGCCTATGGGAAAACGAGCACCGATCCCAACTGGAGCCGGTACAAGTTCGCGGATAGCAATCATGATAATGTAATCGATATCTTGGACCTGGTGGCCATTGCGCAAATGCTTTTTGAGTAGTCCGGATAGACCTGTGGGAGGGACGGCGGAAGCTGTCCCTTCATGCATACAGAACAGATGCCCGATAAGGAAGGTCGCCCTTGATAAACTGGAAAGTGAAAGAGATGACGGGCAAGCGAGCATTACTCGGCCTTTGCCTGCTACTATGTATTTATTTTGTAGTTCAACAGTTGACGGCGGTGAAGGTGGGGGACCCTGCTTTCTCTATCGTTCCAATTCCGGATACTTCCAAACTCAGCGAGGAGATTACGATCAACGTAGCAGCCAACCGGATTACGGACGTATTCGGTTACGAAGTGAATGTGGATTTCGATGGATCCAGGCTTGTTTTCAGCAAAGCGACCAGTATGATTCCGGGGGTTTCCATTGTACCGATCGTCAAAGAGGGGCGGCTCCAATTCGCCAGCACCAAGACAGGGAAAGATGGGGGTGAGAGCGGAGATCTTGTGCTATGTTCGCTCACATTTCGGACGATCGCACCCGGTAAAGCGGCGTTTTCCCTTGCAAGCATTAAATTAGTAGACAGTCAAATCACGCAAACCGTCTATAACCCAAAGGCGCGAACATACGTGAAGATTTCCAGCAAAGAATCATTATAGCTAGTACAAAGTCAGACCTTGAACGGTATTCCTCGGATGGGACCAATCCCTTGCACCTCAAGGGATCGAGCCTCCCGGAATACACAGGATTAGCTCTGACTTTGTACTAGTTACTACGGAGGTTGTTTCAACTATGACAGCGATCACATTCATTTCTTCCCTCTCCGCGTGCGACACGCCGGATGATTACCTGCGGCTTGATTATATCGCAGCTGCCAGCGAGTTGCTTCAACTGTCAGCTGAAATAACCGACGCCTTTGTTCAAGCGACGGCTTTATTGCAGGCGGATGATCGATTAAGCGAGATCGTCTCTCGCTGCCATCGGGTCTTGTTTCATTCACAGGACGGCTTGGCGAAGAAGGAAGTTATGCAGGAACTGCTCGCCTTGGAGCAGAGCGAAGAAGATCAATGGGCCGCCATGCTCATTCCTATCGTGCTCTTGTCCGGCTTGCCTCACACCGTGCAGATTTATCGCGAAAGGGACATTCCCATGGAAGTGTTAACCGAAACGCTGAGCGATCTGGAACTAAGGATGCGTATTTACAAAAATCAGCGAGGGTTATGGGGGGCCAATAGCATTCATTGGCTAATCCAACATTTCACGGGGGAAATGTTTCGTCTGGGCAGGCTACAATTTCAATTAAAATTGTTTCCTTATTCGATTCACGCTTTTCGACATAGAAGCACCGGGGAGGTTGCTATTTTTCCGGATAACGATATCCCCTTCCGCAGTGACGGCTGTATCGATGGAACGAATGGAGTATACAATTGCGCCTGGATTTCGAAGCTTATGTTAACGGAACAGCAGATCACGGGCCATCGAATCACATCGGATGGGCTAGGGGTACCGGAAACAACCGTCTTGCAGGGAAAGGAATGGGAGCATGTCCTGAAGCCTAGAGATACCGCCATAGTTGTCCACATCCCGGCAGATGGCAAAATGGCGCATGAACAATGCAGAGACTCCTACAGTCGCGCGGTCCATTTTTTCGATACCTATTTCCCTGAAAAGCCTTTCTCTGTTATCTTTTGTGCGACATGGCTTCTTAGCCCGCAGTGGCAGAAACTGCTGCCGAGTCATACGAATATCGTCCAATTCCGACAGGACTATCACCCGTTCCCGATTCTAAGCGATGATCATCAGACTTTCGAAAGGGTGTTTGGAACGAAACCGGTTGACTTGGCATCGGCCCCGCGCGACACGCAGTTGAGGCGTGCCATACTCGATTACCTATTGGCGGGTCATGCCATTCACAGCGGAGCAGGAATTTTGCTAAAGAACGCATTTCTGGGAACAACCGCTGCAGACCGAATGTAGCGCACGAAACGCGCATCTTCGGATCGCGATCGGGTCCGTCGTAGAACCATCCGCTCGGGAAGCGGGCGGAAGTCTGTTTGGAGGGAACAAATCGTGAGAACAATTCGGGCTGCGATTATAGGCATCGGAGGATTTGGCGCACAGCACGTAGGGATTATGTCGGAACTGGCCAAGAATGGCATGCTGGACATAGTTGCATTTGCCGAGTTGAATGCCGAAGCGTACGAGAAGCAGTTTCAACAGTTGGTATCTTTCGGCGCAGTGCATTACACGGATTACGAGTGGATGCTCGCCGAGCATCCGGAGATCGATTTTGTCGCCATTGCTACGCCGATCGCCGCGCACAAGCCGATGTGCGTCCGCGTGCTGCAACTGGGCTTTCATGTGCTGGTGGAGAAGCCGCCTGCTGCGACGGTGCAGGACGTGGATGCGATGATAGCCGCTTCGCAGGAAAGCGGTCGGTTGTGCCAGGTCAACTTCCAGCATACGTCGGGCCGTGCGTTCCGCAACTTGCTAGAACAACTGGCAGCCGGAGCGATCGGGCAAGTGACCGATGTGACCGGAGTGGGCAGATGGAAGCGGAATCGCTCGTATTACGATCGGACCCGCTGGGCCGGCAAGTTGACGTGCGACGGCCAGTATGTGCTGGACGGCACGTTCAACAACCCGCTGGCCCATCTGTTGAACAACTGCCTGCTCGCCGCTGGGAGCGGCGATGCGGTTAAGGCGCTGCCCGAAGAGGTGCAGGCCGAGCTGTACCATGTGAATGACATAGAAAGTGACGACGTGTCCTGTATCCGAATTGGCGCTGCGAATGGCGTGAACATTTATTTTTACGCGATGCTTTGTCACCATGAAAACGAAACGCCCTCTATCCGGGTTCGCGGGACGGAAGGGGAAGCATACTGGGATTACACCAATAAGCTGACGATTCGTGGCAGGAACGGTGAACAGAGCTTGGAATATGAGGCGGATTCCTTAATGCAAAACATGTACCTGAACCTAATGCGGGCGATTGACGGTTCCGCTGAGCCGTTGTACTGCCCGATCGAGGCGTGCCGGAACTTCATACTGGCATCGAACGGTGCGCATGAATCGGCCGACCGTGTATTAGCCATTCCGCAACAGTACGTGGTCGAGCGCGAGGATAATGATTCCACGGTCCGGCTGCTGCCTGGCTTGTCCGAGCGGATCATGGACGCTGCCGATAAAGGCCAGCTCTATTCGGAATACCCGTTCCCGTGGGCGAAGCCGACACGTCTGTTTTCCACAAAGGGGTACAGCCGTTTCGAGCTCCCTATTGGCATGGCTAGATGATCTGTACCAAGTGGTTAGTTCTGCGCTGGCCGGGACGATCAATGATCCATATAAAATACGACAAATGGAGAGGATGAGGACACATGTCAGATCAGCCAGAAGGGATCAACGTTCAAGAACTGGACCCGAATATGAAGCCGCCGGAGTTGAAAACGGAATCGATCCAATGGTATTCGCCCCTGGAGGCGCCATTCCAGATCACTGGCTTCGCATGGTTCGAGAAAGAGGGGCTGTATCGGCGAATGCCGCAATCGCCGTCGCATCCGCTCAGTCATGGAGTGCAATCACTCGCCAATTGCACGGCAGGCGGTCAGGTAAGATTCCGAACGTCCTCCTCCAAGCTATTCGTGAAGGTTGTGCTAGCGGGCATTGCGAATATGTATCATATGCCGGCAACAGGACAATGCGGATTTGACTGCTATATAGGTGAACCAGGGGAACAGAAGTATATAAGTACTACACGTTATGACCATAACCAGATCGAATTCTCGGCTCCCCTATTCGAATGGTCGAATGTGAGCAGCGAGATGAGGATGATTACGCTAAATTTCCCGCTCTACCAAGGGGTGAAGGAACTGCAGATCGGGCTAACCTCCGATGCGGAGGTTGCCGGTCCTGCGCCGTTTGCCGATGACCGCAGAGTGATTGTGTACGGGACTTCGATTACACAAGGCGGATGTGCAAGCCGACCGGGAATGTGTTTCACGAATATACTCAGCCGGAGTATACCGCGTGAATTTATCAATGTGGGCTTTTCCGGCAGCGGTCGGGGCGAGCCGGAGGTTGCCCACGTGTTGGCACAGATCGAGCGTCCTGCCCTGCTTGTGCTGGATTATGAGGGCAATGCCGGACAGCCGGAGCAGTTTAGGCAAACGTTGCCGGCCTTTATCCGGATCTACCGGGAACGACATGCGACCGTACCGATTCTGGTCATCTCCAAAATTCGCTTTGCCAAAGAGCGATTCGATCCAGTCCTAGCTCAATTAGCCGAGGAGCGCAAGCAGATTGCCAGAGAAACGGTCGCAGCGTTCGCAGACGCAGGCGACAAGCATATCACCTTCTTCGACGGCTCTACGCTTCTGGGCGACGATTATGAGGAGTGTACGGTGGACGGGGGCCACCCAACCGATCTTGGCTTCATTCGAATGGCCGAAGGTCTTGCTCCAACGTTCCGGCAATTATTGAAATAGGCGCGCTACACCGATCGAGGCGTGCCGGAACTTCATGCTGGCATCGTACGTTTCACATGAATCGGCCGGTTATCGCCAGCCGCAAAGTTAGACGAAGCCAAGCCAATGAACAAAATGAAAATACCGAACGGACTGGAGAGTGATACCATGCTAACGATTCACGATACAACACGTGCTTTCGAGCGAGCCGCTCCAACTATAGCGGTTCTGCCGATAGGCGCCGTCGAACAGCACGGCAGCCATCTGCCAGTCGGAACGGATTGCTTGATCGCCGGACATTGGGCCGAGCGGCTCGCCCGCGAGCTGAATGCTTATTTGCTGCCGGTCATTCCGATAACATCCTCCATCGAGCATCGGCAAGCGAGAGGAACCGTCTACCTGAAGGCAGCTACTCTGGGAAGCATTGTCCAGGATGTGGCGGAATCCCTGCAATACGACGGTTTCCGTCAACTCATTATCGTGAACGGTCATGGCGGCAATTGGATATTGAAGCCGACGGTTCGGCAGTTGAACCGCGATCTCGATGGCCTTATGACCATTTTGATCGACACCAACGTCGGAATACGGCGCGCGCATGAGGTGATGGAGCATACGGCGAACGATATCCACGCAGGCGAGCACGAGACTTCCATCATGATGCATATCCATCCCGAGCTTGTCGGTCAGGTCTTCGAGCCGACCGATCGACGGTTCTATCCGCAGGACTACCTCGACTATTTCGATTCGACCGAGCTTACGGAGGATGGCTATTGGGGATATCCGGAATGCGCAACGGACGATAAAGGTCGGCGGATGATGGACATTATGGTCGAAAACGCCTTGGACGTTATTCGGAAGTTGACGTTGATGCGGCATAACAAAACGCTGAAATAAAAAGAGGACGACAAACGCATGTCATAACAGCCGGCCGCGGCTGTCCGGCAACACAAACATAGGTGCATAATCGTGGTAAGCATTTCGTATATCGAAAGAGACAGTTCAGTTAAAGGATAACGAGGGAATTCAACGAAAACGGCTGCCGCGGGGCAGCCGTCATTGTAATAGCCACTCTGTGCAGATTTCGGCATATGCAACAGAAAGTTTACATAATAATAATTATGTAAAATTCTATTATAAGATGATCTCGGGCTTAATGTCATGTATTCTTTTTCTCGCAAAATCGGAAGGTGTTCGCCTGACTCTCATCAACCTTGTCGTTCTGCGACAAGGTTTTTTCCACTTTCGGGTTTATACAGACACGAACCTCGAGCATACACCGGGTTATATGAAATCTCAAATGAAAATAAAAATGATTAAACTATCGTTCAGGTACACAAATATTAATCATGGCGCTAAGCGCCAAACTTTCTAAAATAAGAATAAGAATTGCCGATGTACAGGACGCAATAAAACTTATTCGGGCAGATTTTCCGAGACACAGAATCGAAGCGATAAACAGCTGCATTCGGCGTATGAAACGGGTGGACTCGCTGCTTTGCAAATGAAGTATTCCTCCGGAGTATCTGTGAAAGCGCTCGCAAAATGTGATCGCGACTGAGATGAGGCGAAAGAACGTTCGGAATATTACGCAGCACAGGCATCACAGAATTCGCCCTAATGGTATGATGCAGAATTTTCACTTGCCGGAATGCGCAAATAGAGAAGCTGCTTCGTTCATAACCAATTATAATGAGGGGGTTATTTCATGCAAAAAAAGTTGTGCTCGCTTCTGCTCATTTCCACCGCGATCGTCTTCGCCGGCTGCTCCAAAAGCGAGACGGTGACGCCGAAATCCGTTCCGACGGAAGTCAAGTCCTTGTCTCCCGTAACGATTCGTTTTCATCAGCTAGGCGGCTATTTCACAGATCAGGATTTCAGTGAGCTTGTCGTCGAGCCGGTCAAGAAAAAGTACCCGCATATTACGGTAGTCATGGACAAAACGACGGAAGATTTGCCGGAGCTGTTGACGAAAGGCGAAGCGATCGATTTTCTGGTTACTTACCACGGGCGGTTAATCAACTATATCGATATGGGCGTCTATTTCGACATTACGCCGCTGGCCAAACAGCATAACATCGACTTGAGTCGTTTTGAATCAGGCGCTCTGGACACGATTACGGCCATTTCTCCCAAAAAAGAACTGATCGCGCTGCCGTACGCCAATAATCTGAACGCGACTTACTATAACAAAGACGTGTTCGATAAGTTCGGCGTGCCTTATCCAAAGGATGGCATGTTATGGGAAGACGCGATCGAGTTAGCCAAAAAAGTAACGCGCAAGGAAGGCTCGATCCAATATCGCGGCCTCGATACCGATATGCTCGGCCGCTATCTGCTGCCGCTTTCTTTAAACCTTATTGACGCGAAAACCGACGAAGTGACAGTCAACAGCGATCCGTATAAACGGGTGATGGAGATCGGACGGCAAATTTACGCCATTCCCGGAAACGAATACAACACCGGCAATGCGATCGACCGCTTTTTGAAAGACCGGAGTGTCGCGATGCTGACAACCGTCAATCTGTTTTTACGGCTGCGGGAAACGCCGGATTTGAACTGGGACGTTGTGCAATATCCGAGCTTTAAGGAGAGGCCGAACACCTACGGCCAATACGATCTCCATCTCGCCGCCCCGATGGCCAACAGCAAAAACCGGGACGATCAGATGCGCGTGCTGGAGGTGCTGTTCTCAGACGAAGTGCAGACGATTATGTCGCGGAAATCGGCCAAACAGACGGTTATGAAAGATCCGAAATACAAGCAAATGTTCGCGCAAGATTTGCCTGAAATGAAGGGCAAAAATATTGCCGGCGTGTTCAAAAGCAGCTCCGCTCCGGCTCCGGTCAACTCGATTTACTACGCCAAAGCGAACAGTATCGTGTCCGCCGAATTTACGAACGTCGTGACGAACAAAAAAGACGTTAACACCGCTTTGCGGGACGCGGAAGAGCAAATCAAGCTGCATATCAAAACGGAAAAAGGCAAATAAAACGGTCCGGAAAAATGAAGATACGGCTAAGTCGGCGAATGTCGACCTTGGCCGTATCTTTTACCTATTGGCTATAATCTCAGGCTCTAGGACGTTATTCGGATGTTGACGTTAATGCGGCATAACAAAACACTGAAATAAAGAGACATCTGTTTTAATTATTTGCTACACTGCTTACCATTTTTTGAGATGCTATAATTACAATGCAATGATACTACGAGGAATATGTAGATGAACGGGGGACGGAACCATGACTGCCTATGAGAAACCGAGCTTGGCCGTGAGCGAAATCGAGGAAGTGTTGCGGAATCATTTTGGACCCGGGGTGGCCGAGATTACGCCTTTAGCCGGCGGCAATTTGAGCAGCGTGTTTTCCTTCGTCCACGAAAGCAAAGGTTATGTAGTGAAATTCAGCGATTTGGAAGGCGCGTACAAGACGGAAGGCTATATCTCTAACTTGTTGTCGGGTCAAGGCATCGCTTTTCCGAAAAGTTTGGCGTTGGGGAAAACTGGTCGATTGGCCTATATCATCATGGAGCGGATAGAAGGAAGCAATCTAGCCGATTTCACGGCAGAGGAACAGGCCCGTCAATTGCCGGAAATTATCGGAATTTTGACCAAGCTGGCTGCTGTGAACGTCGGTGCAACGAACGGTTACGGGTGGATCGGGCCTGACGGCAACGGAACCTACACATCTTGGAAGGACTTCGTCGTTGCCATCAATGCGGAAGATCAGACGGGGACGTTCTGGGAGAACTGGCACGACCTCTATCGAACGTCTTGCTTGGAGAGAGACGTATTCGAAGAAATCTATAACCGCTTGATGGCCTACGTATCGTATAACGAACCGCACAGGGGCTTTATCCATGGGGATTTTCACCAGTGGAATATTTTGTCGGACGGCACGCGGATTACCGGTATCATTGATGGCAACTGCCAATACGGCGATTCCCTCGTAGACCTAGCGATTCTTGATCGGCATATGCCGCGGAACGGCGTCATTCAGGCGTATCAGGATTTTCAAGCGAAAGCCGGCATCACGATTCCGAATTTCAAGGAGCGGCTAATCGGTGCCTATTATTTCAAGGGACTCGATGGACTTCGGTTCTACGCGAAGATGGGATGGAGAGACGCCTATCAAGGGACGCGTCATTTTCTTCTGAACCTGGATGCTTGAATGATAGGCCGCAAGCGGCATTTGCGTCAGCAAGAGCCCCACCACCTTACTGGTGGATGGGGCTGCGGCAAAGATTATTCAATTATGTGTTTCGTAGCCGCATACAACTTTTCTGCGTACTCGTCAATTTCATCTCGCGACATGCGCAAGCGGCCAACAGAAGTACCATATCCAATCTCCTTTTGACCCTCTTCCAAACCTTTGAATATGCCAACAGCGAATGCATCTAATGGTTCTCCCTGAATGTTCAACCCAACTCCACCTAAATCTGTATTCACCGCAGGAGGAGCCACTTCAATTACTTCTACAGGTGTATTAGAAAGTTGGTGTCTTAGACACATCGTAAAGGAATGAAGCGCCGCTTTTGTTGCTGAATAAATCGGGGTAATCGCAAGCGGTGTAAAAGCTAACCCGGATGTCACGTTAATAATAGTCGCCTCTTCTTTTGCAGCAAAGAATGGGGCGAACAGCATGGAAAGATGGACAGGCGCTGCATTGTTTGATTGGGTAACCGTGAATTATCCGGAGGTCAATGTGTTAGTCAACAATGCAGGGATTCAACTACGTTCTGAAAATAACCGTCTCCCAGCTACATCACGCTCGATTAGTGGCAGTAGTCCTTTTTTTTCATAGTACCGTAACGTTGATTCCGGAATATTTAATTTGACTGAAGCTTCACTAATAGAAAAATACTTCATCTGGAGTCCTCCAAAATTTCATCATACCATGTCGACAGGAATAGGATACGACTTAAACCATGGTTTAAGTCAACAAACAAATTTTAGTCTGTCGAGAGAATAATAAATTGCTGAAGCTCTAAACCAGCATGCAAGTCAGTTAGGTGAGGTAACTTCAGAAATAATGGTGCTCCTGAATGGTTTAGTATTTGCTACGTTTGAAGCGCTCTATTAAACTAAACGAGTACGATAGTTGAATGAAATAGCAGTAGTTCGTCATGGCCCTATCGAGGAGGACTTACGCACATGATTCATGCTTTAGATATCGAGTTCCAAGTTAACGGACAGCTTCAGATCATTACGCCGGTGCTTCTAAAAGACGAGGAGCATACCATTCTCATTGATTGTGGGTATCCAGATTTTATGGACCGCATTCGTGAAGCCGCGAGCCGCTCGAATGTTGCTCTCGATACAATCACGACCATAATCGTGACACATGACGATATGGACCATATCGGATCGTTGGCCGCGTTGAAGCGGTCCTATCCGCATATCCAAGTCATTTCACATGAAATTGAGGCGCCGTACATTGGCGGAACAAAGAAATCATTACGGCTGGAGCAAGCAGAAAGTACGCTTGCGTCGTTACCCGTGCACGAATTGGCGCAGGCGGAACAATTTGTTCGCTTTCTACAAACGATCGAGCACGTGCCCGTCGATCAATTGGTAAGTGACAAGGAGCTGCTACCGTGGTGCGGTGGCATAGAGATCATTCACACGCCTGGACATACACCGGGGCACATCTCATTGTATCTCTCCCACAGTAAAACGCTGGTAGCCGGTGATGCCGTCGTCATCGAGAACGGCATGTTGGACATCGCCAATCCCCAATTCACGTTAGATCTGGAAGCGGCGGTTCAATCCGTTCGGCGTCTATTGGCATACGACATCGAGAGACTCTATTGCTACCACGGTGGCCTCTACGAAGGCTCGGTTCGACCGGCACTCGAGAAACTGGTCGATACTTATGTGTCGAGAGACCCGAAGACGTTCAAGCCAATGCTCGATACGGACGGTTTCCGAAAAAAATCAAGGCAAATCGAATAGTCCAATAGAGAGTGTCTCAAAGTCCTAAAGCGACGAAGAGACACCCTCTTTTTTATGAGGAAGAGAAAAGACAATCGACCAAATTCCCAGAATTCAGGTAAAAAGTCTGTGGATTCAGGACAAATGATCTTTATAATGGAGATAAGATTCATGTTACATAGGGCTAATATAAGGGTTATAAGCGTCTCACACACACCTTTGGTTGCAGGAGGTTATCTATGGGAAGGTCATTTGCTAATTTGCACATCAAGTCGAATAACCTTGAGAAGACGATCGAAGCACTTAGAGAGCTAAGCGAAGGGCATGCCAAAGTGTTAGGCAGAAATGAGGCTCAAGAGACCAAAGCGGTCATGTACATAAGCCAAAGCAACGAGAACTGGATCAGCGTGCTCCATGATTATTTTGTATGGGGGACGGTGAAGAAGATCGGCCGGACGTTGTCCCGGCTTACCGGGGAGCCGATCATGACCGCCGGGTATATGAATGAGGAAATCTTCGAATTGTCGATTTTTGCGGACGGGGAGATTCAAGCCGAAAGGATTCTTTGTGGACCGTGGACGAGGGAGGAGTATGAACTCCAAGAAGAACGTCTTCATGATAATTACCTGAGAGAAGTGCTGGATATCCGCAAAGAGGATCTTGACGAGCTTTTAGGGATGACTAGCCCGGAGCAAGCCGTAGATCGGTTGTCGGAACTCGTAGGACTCCCTTTATGGAGCGATTCGGAGTGGCTCCCGTACGAAGCGGAACTAAACGAACGGTTTATACAACATGAATTTTGAACGGGCGGTGATACTGAAAGGAGGCGATTGTCATGAAACCTACGCAAGAAATGGAGGCGCTAGCAGCAGAAATCGCCGATGCAGCCAGGACGATTTTTTGCACTCTTTTTGAAAATGGCGAACGATACTACTACTGCACGCTGTTTACTACCGGAGAGGGACATGCGCCAAGCGTCTCAGCCTGGTCGTGGGAGGCTTTGGAGCGGGAAGCGGCTAGGCAAGGAGAGAACAGCGATACGCCGGCAGCAACGATTGCGGAGCTTATCAAATGGTCCTATGCCGATTCGCCCTATTGTGGTTTCAGGGATGAGAACTTCGATGACGTCAAACCGTTGTTTATGGAGCGCCCTTCCATTGCGGAGCTAGAGGCTGACGAATGGGAACGCGAGTTTGCGTTCAGGCTGAAAGCCATGGAGCTGGCGATGAACATGCTCGATAATGAAGGCGTGTTTGCCTTGAATCAACTGCGGGACTCGGTATGCGTCCTTGTCGAGGTCATGCCGCCGGATGAGATCAATACCGAAATCGCCTTGCGTTTGAATGAGGCGGAGTCTCCGGCTATGCAGGCCTGGCTGGCGGAAGCGGCGGAGTAAGGGCAGCGAAGGAGGTTGACCTATGAATGAGGCGTTAATGGAGAGATTAAAAGTTTTTCTTCATCGGGAAGATAATAAAACGCTGGTAGGCACACCTGCGAGCGAAGAGGAAATCATCTTGGCCCAGCAGCGGCTGAACGTCACCTGTGATTGCGTCATCGTTTAGGAAACGGAGGGAGTTATCATGTACATCGTATCCCGGCAAATTCGGCTGTCCGAGACCCAAAACCAAGCGCTTGCGAAGGAGGACGCGGCTATTTACCCGCCAGGTTACTTTCGGTTTCTGAGGCAATTCGGCGAAGGGACTTACAGAGGGTGGATGAACGTCCAATTGCCTGATTCGGAGGTGTTAAAACCTTTTGCCGAGTATGGGTTATGGGAATATGACGAAGACAGCCCCATTCATGAGCAACAGATCGGTGAGTGTATCGCTATTGGCACGACGGTAGACGGCGACTTTCTGGCCGTACATCCCCAGACGGATGGACTGCTCTGGCTGCCTCGACATGCGGAGTACATAAAGGTTATTTCGATGCAGGCACGGGAGCAGGAGGACGAAGGGACGTACGCCTTGGTACTGGACGACATATACCGTCAGGTGTATGGACGCAGCCAAGAGGAGGGCGTCTATTATGAACCGTGGACGGGCACCCGGAGTCATCTCTTTTTGCGTTTACCGCCAGGGCAGGATCAGCTGTCGCTGCCCGAACTGGCTGGAGCGTGTCAGGCGGATTTTCCGCCGGATTTCTTCATTGAGACTCCCTATGCCTGCTTCTTGTTCTACCGGCAGATGGGCGGTTATGTACGGTTGAATTATGCCTATCAGCAAGAGGTAGCCGTCTTTTATGAACAGGATGTCCAGCCGAATTTTTTCGTTATCAAGCAATGGCTCTTGTCGAAAGGGTGCGAAACGATTTCATAAGACCTTGAAGTGGGAGTGGTGCGGGTGATCGTCCTGAAAGATATCGGGAGATTCGAGGAACTGCCGGAAATCGCGATGCATATTTACAAAGGAAATATGCCAGCTTTACATGCTGCAATGGCAGCAGGCTGGGATATGGAAGAGGGTATCGTCCTCAGCAAGCATATCACAATGAGTCCGTTGGATCTGGCGCTTGTATCGCAGAAAATAGAGGTTGTCAAGCTGCTGGTAGAGCACGGGGTCAACCTGAATGTCCATCATAATCCAGCTTTTTTGCGGGCAGTCCGCTATTGCAAGGAGGACGTCGTTCGCTACATTGCCGCGCACGGAGCCGAGATGGACAAGCCCAATCGAACGGGGTCAGGCGCCTATTCACAGGCCTACTATGGCAACAAAAACAATATTCCGCTTATTCATGAGCTGGGATTGGATATCAAGCGGCATGGCGGTCCCGTATTGCGTCAAGCCGTATCGGACCATGACGTTAAGACACTCACGTATTTGCTCGATCAGGGGGTGGACATCAATTATAATGAACCGGATATGGTCTATCCTTATCAAGCGACTCCGTTAACCGTGGCTGCACGTATGGGAGCTATGGCCATGGTCAAATTTTTGGTTGAACGCGGCGCGGACGTAACTTTAGCGGAAAAGGACGGCGAGCGGCCGTATACGATTGCGGTCAGCAGTAAGCAAGCAGCGTTGGCCGACTATTTAAGATCGCTGGAACCGACTGATTTCCATAATGCGGAAAACAAGAAGGTAGAGCTTAAAAAGTATAAATTAACCGATGAACTGGTCAGCTTTCTTACTGGAGACAAGCTGCGCCTGGAGCTGGCGCAAAATGAATATGAAATCCGGTATATCGACTTTTTTGCATGGACCGATACGATTGAGATGAAAGTCGGCAGGCAAAAGCTGCTGCGTCTATCAGCCGACATCGACAATTACTCGGGTCTGCAGTTGGTTTGGAATCCGAAGAACAAAGGCCTAGGCTGTTATGACGTGGAACACCAGGTTTATGCGGATTTATGCAGCTTTCCCGAGTTCCTCGCGCAGCCTGAATCACACCTCTTCAGGTTTCTTGAGAAAGAATTGTAAAATGCCTATGGAAAATCAAATGAAGCGATGATGAATCCTCCATGGAACCGTCTTTTTTGATCAAAGTGGGAGGAAGCCCGAAATCCAAAACGATGACTATTATTTTACAAAGCTGAAGGAAGAGTCCATTTTTTTTGTTTCAGATAGATGAAGAGGATTACTCCGAAACGTTGCTCCAGGACGATAGATTCGGGGCTGAACAATCTTTGTATTCCATTGAGAAATTCTCGTTTACCTAAACTTCATGATCAGGCTGCCAGCATTGAACGGCAGCCTTACTCCACTCCCTCGGAGTACGATAGTTGAATGAATAGCAGAAGTTTAAGAGGAAACGGCGAGCTCGTGTTTTTCTATACAAAGCATTTGGAGAGCCGATTCAGAAAAAGTACCCACATATTACCGTCAAGTTTCTGAATTCGAAATTGGGCGGCTATTCACTCCCCAATATGGTAGCTGCCGGGTTTGAATCAATTCGATCCACAGTCGATCCAAGTGGGACGCACGATTGCGAAGGGAGGCTTATACGGGCTCCCGGTCTACACCCGACAAGATTTGATGTCAATCTGTCCGTCACTGTTCTTCTACTACCCCCAATGAATCAGCTAGGAACTATACCGGCGTCCGTTCATATAAAAATTGTCCTCGCGGCCAACACGGAAGGAAATCTCCAGATCGGGTATACCGAGTGACCGGACATGCCTATCAATCGCCTCGGCCATTTTATCGCGCACTTCATCTCCCCGCTCAAACCACCATACGTCGATGAAAGGGTACGAATCGGTATATTTCCCGTCGAATATAGCCGTTACGTGCAGGCACTCCAAGGTGAAATTATCCGTTCCGCATTGGCATATTGCGGCCATCTCCTCTACGAGCGGTATACTAATTTCACGTATGCCCTCGGCTGGAATTCCTCTAAAAATTAATTGCGGCATCTGATATCCTCCTGTCGATATGATTTTCGCGCTTGTCATTTTCTTATTGTAAATGTACAAGTCTGTCTGTTGCAAACGGAGAACTAATGGAGAAGGATATACATGCTTCCGATAAGACGCTTTATCCCAAGTTATAAGTTAATCCTTATTCTAAACATTATAAACCATTATTTTACTTATTGAATGAGAGGACTTACGATAAATGCAGTTGCAAAAGTTGCACGTATAGCCAAAAGTATCTTTCATAACAGGGAGGTAGTTAGTTATGAGAAAAATTTTGTTTGCAACAGACGGTTCAAAATATTCCGGCCATGCAGGCCGCATGACTGAAGAATTGTTAAAAGCATGGCCGGAAGCGGAGTGCACGGTTTTGTATGTGACGGTAAGGGAAAATTACGCTTACGATCTTGTGCCTGACGCAGTTCGGTTTGAAGAAAAGCTCAGCCAAATGATTGAAAAAGAAATATATGAGCAGTTCAGTCTATGGCAAGACCGAATCCGTTTTATGAATCTTACCGGTCACCCGGTCAAAAGCATTTGTGCCGTCTCCGCAGAGGAGAAAGCGGATTTGATTGTGATGGGAAGCCGCGGCAGGGGACTGATGAAGGAGGCGCTGCTGGGAAGCGTTACTCATGGCGTGCTGCATCATGCTGACGTTCCGGTGTTGGTTGCCAAATCATGACCGGATGGAAATCCTTTGCCTCTCCGAATCTTGGCGGCAACCTGCTCCGCCGCTTTGGTCTGAAACTGGCAACCCGGCGAACCGGCGTTTCAGCGGGAAATCTTGGAGCGGTACAAGTTGAAGGGTACCGGCTTAAAGCTCTTTGCGCAGCGTCCGGCGGGAAAGGAGGGATAGGCCCAGTCCCGCCTCCATCGATTTTTAATTGCCCGCGTGCTACCGACCACCATCTCCTTGATTTCCCTTCTACAATATCACGATTCAGTTTTTCCTGGCGTAGTCATGGATCGTACACAAATCGGACGTCGCATCTAGACTTGGCAGTAAGGGCGGCCATCCTGCGAACGGATGTCGGGTATCCTCCAACCGCCCCGATCGTCAATAACGAACGCCCACCAGCACGTATGCCGCTTGTCGGCGCAGACTTGCGAGTGGCGAACCGTCAATCCGCCCCGGCTCCCTTCGTGCCGGTCTAACTGCGTCGGCGCAATTTGGCTGAGTCTGTATTCCTGCGTCTGCCCGTCTTCAACCAGCGCCGCGATCCAAATCGCTACGGAGCCGTCGCTGAGACGCAGCCAGCCGTCTACGAAGGAATACGCCAAAAAAGTGCCGATTTGCCAAAAGTGCTCCAATGATATTCCGGCGCTCTCCGCACGGACCGAATCCCGAACGAGCACTGCGGTTTGCCCGGAAGTTTGCATATAGACGGATCTGTTGACAAACGTATGCGGGGGCAAAGATTCATAACAGTTAGACAAATCCAGCTCAACCGATTTATAGCCGCCAGGCGAATCCTCTTTGCCGGTCACGACAGCAGCTCGTACCGTCTGGACGACTCCATTCAGTACAGGAGCGTTATGCGCTTCTTTGCCGATGGAATAATCGCGTTCCGCTCCACGGCGGTATTGCTGGTATCCGGGATCCGTTATCCAGAAGCGGTTGCGGTGCCCGATCACCACATGCCCCCCGTCATGATGCAAGTGGGCCATATTGTACCGGCTTGCGCTGACGGCAACAAGACAATGTTCGCTACTCCAACCGCTGCGCATGCTTACCGCGAAAGGGTGTTCGACGACGGACGCTTTCGGCTCTTCGGCTTTGTTCTCTCCGGTTTTGTTGAACATGCGGCTCAACGCTGCGGCTGTCATGCGCGTCGGCGGGAAGCGGCGTACTAGCCACTCCGCTTCCTCCCACGGAAAGAAGTGCGTCAGTTTGACGACGACATCCATCCAAAAGTTCATTTCCGGCTCTTCATCGCCCAGCGGGGCGTGAATATCGATTCTTCCCGGCAATGCCAGATGCAGGCAACTGGCGACAAAGGATCGGAAACCGGGCATCAGCCGACGAACAAGCGGATTTTCCCCATTCCGCAGCCAGTCCGTCAGCGGATCGAGCCAAAAGCCGTCGTATGCCGTTCCTTCGGAGTAACAGTCACCGTCCAACCGTTTTGTTTGCCAAAGCTCCAACACGTTTTCCAATTTCGCAGCAGACGCAGAAGGCCGACCCAAAATTTCCGACAAAAAGACGCCACTGATCAAAATAATGATCGGTATGTTGTGCATGTTGGATTCGTGAATACCGTCGTCTTTCATCCAAACGTCGCCGATGTAAGGCTCAATATCCCTGTCCAGCAACGTGGAAGCGGCTTGCTTCGCACGAGTGAGCTTATCCGCATCCCATCCTTCTTGATTGCTCAAGTAGATCGCCAATGCCGTCGCCAAATGGCCGGAGCTTAATCCGGCAAAACCGGCACCGACATGACTGCTTGTCCATTCGGCTGTCGATGCAAGCTCGTCCTGCAGTATAAGTCCCGCATCCGCATCGTGAAAGATACGCCAAGCGGTGTGCAAAGTATCCCATCTCTCTTTCAATTGCCAAAACAGCCAAATGTACCAAGGGTATGCCGGCAGCTCGGGAATCCCTTTCGGGTATTGCAGTGGATCGAGACGGCGGATCGGAAGCGGATACGCTTGAACGTGTCCGATGCGATAATAATATACAAGAAGCTCTTTTTTCTGCTTTTCGGCTGCAATTCGCGATCTCAGCTCGGCTACATAGTCCGTCGTGTTCCATTCGCGCAGTCCGATCGGATATGGAGACGCCAGTTCATAAGCGGCGGAAGAATCGTAACGAATGTAATTGTTCACGGATAAGTCCTCCTCTTGTTGATCGTTTGTCGTTCAGCTACTAGTATACTCGGATGCAAACATTGTTGCTTATCCGGCATTGCCGTCGGTTGTCGTTTCATTATCCGCAGTTGGTTAGCCCCTTGAAGCTCCCTTCGCACGTATGTTTTCATGTAAGTATCGGCCGATGAAGGGCGATTCGGTCAAGCACAGGGAAGCGGAGGAAGCGGAGGAGGAGACAAACAAAAAATTCAGGAGGAGCTCAGCAAGTAAGGGCGCCATCCGCCCGCCGAAACCGGCACCAACCGAAAAAAGACGATGGCTGCGCATGTGAGATGTGTTCAGCCATCGTTCTATTATTTTTCCGACGAGGATCTTCGGTACTCTTCAGGCGGCATTCCTACCGTAGTTTTGAATATGCGGGAAAAGTGAGACGGCTGCTTGAATCCGACCTCGTAACCGATATCAGCAACGGTGCGTTCGGGATAGAGCAAAAACAGAAGCTTCGCTTGATTGATTCTGCGCCTGTTTACATATTCGAAAACAGTCAATCCGGTCGCCTTTTTGATCGCCCTGCAAATATAAAATTTGCAGTAATGGACTTCCCGGGCGATCTCGTCGAGCGTAAGGTTTTGCATATAGTTTTGATTGAGGAAGGAGAACACTTCCGGCAATCCGCTTGAAAAATCGGGTTCGTGCGCCAGCCTTTGTCCTGCATGCTGCTCGCTAAGCTCGTAAATGAAAAGCAGCAAATCGGCGAAGGATAGACGCAAACGATGAAAATTGACAATGCTCGGCTGGTTATAATAAATGTTCAAGTTTTTGAAAATATGATCCAGATTTTCTCGTCTTTCCCCGGTAATTTTCCAGTACATATTGTGCAAATCCCGGAACGGCTTCAGTACATTGAACGAACCGAAAGGCTGGAAGAGTGCAGCGGCGCAGCTTTCGTCGAATTTGATATTCGTCTTCGTGCATCGCTCCTGGATGACCGTACCGTGCGGGCTAAGGCCGTTCATGATGACCAGATCGCCGGGATGAACTTCGAACCAGGAGCTGCCTATAATAAATTTGGCCCTACCGCTATGCAAATAATAAATTTCAAACTCATTATGGCTATGCATAGCAGGTTTTGAATAAAACATGTTTAGTTGATAATCGAAGGCGTCCAGCAGCACATTATTTCGATTCATAGTCTCCATCCTTTCCCGAGTGCGGGTCAGCAAAGATTCTGAAACGCTTTTATACAAGTATAGGAGGGAAATTGTTATTCCGCTTCGCCGACAAGGGTAAATCTTTCGTTTACATGCTGGGGTTTCTCGATTTCATCCAGCACGGCTATCGCGTAGTCTGCATAACTAATGTAACTCTGACCTTTGCTATTCAAGATGACATGATCTTTACCAGCTTTGTAGTTGCCCGTTCTTTTCCCATCCGGATCAAAAAAAGCGGCAGGGCTGATATAAGTCCATGTAATCGAATTTGCCATCTGTAATTCCTCAAGCTGTTTCGCAGCATTGGCAGCCGTCGCGTAATAAATTTCCGGAAAGTCTGGCGTGTTCATCAGTCTCGTCGTCTTTTCTTCGTCTACAAACAGGCTTCCAGCTCCTCCAACCGTGATTAATCTGGTGTGGGGAGCGCCTCTGAGCGCTTGAACCAACACACTACCCGCATCGATATATAGATGCTCTTCACCATCGGGTGCTTTATACGTATTGACAACGACCTCAAATGGTTGGAGATCAGAAGCCGTAAGAGCAAAAATGTCTTTCTCGAGCACTTTCACATTCGCTCCGACGATTTTTGAAGCGTTTCTCACGATTGCCGTTACGTCATGTCCTTTCTTCAATGCTTCATTCAGAATAAGGCCTCCGATTTTTCCTGTTGCGCCAATAATACCCATTTTCATCGCTCATACCTCCAATTGTTTTGTCGCTTAGTTGTGTTTAAGTTCGTAACCCCATAATATAGGACTAGGCAGTTATTCGGAAGTAGGCATTATTTTATAACATAGTCATAAAAATAAAACCATAAGTGAATAGAGGGATATACGATGGCCCGAACTACATTCGAGGGAGAAGTACCAGAAGAGCAGATCGATGTTTGCCCTGTGACGGAAACGCAAAATGTCATTGCAGGGAAATGGAAAATCATTATATTGTGGCATCTGAAGGAGACGAGACGGTTTGGAGAGCTTCAGCGGTTAGTGCCCGGAGTTTCGAAGGGAATTCTGACAAGCCAGCTTAGGGAGTTGGAACGCGATCAAATGATTCACAGAAAAGTGTACCAAGAGGTCCCTCCTAAAGTAGAATATTCCTTGACTGATGCAGGGAAAAGCTTCATACCCATCTTGGAGAATATGGGCGAGTGGGGCAGAAAATATGCAATGGGTAAACAGAAGACTAAAAAAACGATCTAAAGGATCATTTGCCTAAAACGAGAAAGCAAGTTTTCAGCCCTTTCGCTTCCCAATAGGAAGCGGGGAGGGCGTTATTCATATTCCAGGACATTTCCCGCCCTCCTCGCCGGGAATTTGTGGCGCCAGCATTACAGTTGCCTGTTTATTCGACAAGAATGCTAACGGACCGCATAGGATAATAAGAAGTGCCCATCGAGTACCATTTGGAGGAATCGGACTTTATGGCGATAGGTCGTATTCCTGAGCGTATTGTAGTTATTGGGGCAGGGATGGCGGGGCTGGTATGCACGTTGGAGCTTATGAAACAAGGATATAACGTACGTTTATTAGAGGCGAATAGTCAACCGGGTGGCCGCATATACACAATGCGGGATCAATTTGCCGACGGAATGTTTTGTGAAATGGGGGCTGCCTTCATTGGAGCGCATCATTTTCTCACATTGAGTTATGCCCGGCAAGTCGGGGTTCAATTCATAAATTTACCAGTCCCCGATAGAAGTTTGTCATATATCAACGGGAGATTAATTATGGATTCTCCAGATGAACCTGCAGTATGGCCTGTTTCACTTACAGCCGAGGAAAGAATTTTGGGATACGCGGGAATCTTGGAAAAGTATCTTAAGCCGGGGCTAGAAGCAACGGGTAATCCTTTTTTGCCGGGCTGGCCCACAAAACAAGCGGTACAGCTCGATTCCATGACAATGGAACAATATCTTAAAGGTCAAGGAGCATCTTCGGGTGCGATTAAGCTGTTTGAAATTGGATATATGCAGATGTTGGGTGATGGTATTCGCAAAGTATCTGCATTACAGCGACTGCTTGACCTAAAAATGTCCAGTTCCGAAAGAAGTACACAGACCATAGTAGGTGGAATGGATCAATTACCGAAAAAACTTGCCCTTACCATTGGCTCTACGATCAGTTATGGATGTGCTGTGACGCATATTGAACAAAGTCATCAAGGAGTAACGATCCAATTTCATCATTCCGGCGAAATTTTCAAGATCTGCTGTGATCGGGTCGTTGTGGCCATTCCCTCTACAGTCCTGCGTACCGTTCATTTTTCTCCGCCACTTAGCAAAGAAACAAATGACGTCATTCAAAATCAACTCTCTACCTCCGTTACGCGTACCGTCATACAAAGCCGAACTAGATTCTGGCATAACTTAAGTTCCTTTGCTACAGTAAATACAGATCTGAAAATTGGATGGTTGCTTGATGCTACTTTCACTCAAACGACATCAAAGAGGGGGTTAATTTGTTCTTACTCCTCGGGTGAATCGGCGCGAGAACTATCTAGAGCTGGTCATATTCATTCGGCTGTATCCGAAATCAAACAGGTGCTTCCTGAATTGTCGAATCATTATGAAGGTGGGACGGTCTTTTCTTGGGATCATAATCCTTACTCCCGAGGTGCGTATGCTTGGTATAAACCGAGACAGATGATTCGAATGCTCCCCGCACTGTCTTCCGAACATGGTAGAATTTATTTTGCTGGCGATCATACAAGTCTTTTTCCTGGTTGGATTGAAGGTGCCATCTCTTCTGCGTTACGAACAGTAAATCAAATTATTTCCAGTACCTGCAGCTGATGCTTTGCAAGAGCAAAAACCGCCTGTTCGCATAAGCAAAAATGCGATGAAGTGGTTGAAAAAGTAGCAGATACTCTTGAAAAATTTTTAGAATTCATAATGTCGAATTCATTAGAGTTCCAGTGATAACATAAAGGTAAATCGATGTAGTTTGTTTAATAAATGTCTATCTGATTGCAAATTAACGGAGTATGATAGCTCAATATATCGTCAAGAGGCTGCTACGGCAGCCTCTTTGCGTTAACATTCTTAATCATTGACAGGATGGCTATCCTTCTTTTAGTTTGGACATGCTGCGAAATTGGTTTGCAGTAATCCCTTTCATTTCACGGAATACGCGAGCAAATGTACGAAATGATTCAAACCCAACTTCCATAGCAATATCAGTTATGCTGATATTCGTGTGTTGCAGCATATTGTCAGCCATTTCTATTCGCAGGTGATGGATATATTTCACAAAAGAATGGCCGGTATACTTTTTAAAAGACAAACCGATATAAGAGACGCTGAGTTCGAACCGTTGTGCCAATTCCTCCAAACTGAGCGGTTTCCGATAGTGGAGATGAACATACCGCAGAACTGGCCAGAACAGCTGTGTGCGTGCTGCTGACTTTCTGTCTGCGATTAGCAGGTTAGGATAGGATTGCTGGCGGCTCGCACTCCGGATGTAGATAGAGATCGCCTCTGTAAGCTTGGTGCGAATCAGATGGCGGTAAATGGGAGTATTATCGGATTCGCTGGAAATTTCTAATAAGAACTCGAAAATTTGTTTCATTTTCTCTTTCTCAGAACCTTCGAAGTCCAAGAAGGAAGGTAAGTCGGTACCGATGGAGTCAAGCAATCTGGAAAACTCACTGTCTTCCTGATGTCCGAATAGCAATTGAATGTCAAACAGACAGCAGTATTTGGAAACTTGCTGACCAGGTGCGCTTGAGATGAAGTGCATGTGATTGGGCAAAAGGAAAGAGACCGTACCCTGCCGCAGCAGATGACGGACTCCATTGATGGTTTCGAAACCGCGTCCACCGGTGAAGTACGATATCTCCGCATAGTCGTGATAATGCAGCTGGGTCCGCGAAACGTTAGTATGATGGATGCCGAAACGTTCTTGCGTTTCTCGGAATCTCGGAATATCGTCGATGTCTCCCTGATACTCCAGATAAAATGTGTTATCCATGAGGATCATCCTTATTCGTATATTCACACCATGCACTTCCTTCATTAAACATCACATACATCAGACTGTAAACATTAAATCATGATTCTCATTAAAACGGAAAATGGCAGCTGATATCCAATTTTCGGCATGTGATGCTGGTTAAAATGTTTTAGCATAGAGGCAGGAAAACATCCAATGCGCGAGGACTAAAGAATCACAGGAGGGAAACAAGGATGGAGAAGCAGCAGATGAACAGAACCGACGGGAGCATGCAGGAGGAGCGTTCCTCAAAGGGACGCCGTATCGGTTATTGGCCGCTGCGTGCCGATTGGCGGGACGCTTCGGGAGAAGGCCGACATGGCCAGGCGAAAAGTCTTGTCTTTAGCGAAGAAGGAGCCGTGTTTGACGGCATTGGCTCGGAGGTGACTCTGCCGGTGTCGGCAGAAACGGACGGCAGCCGTCCGTTCAGCTTGTCGCTGGAGTTTCAGGTGAAGGACGGCAAAGGTTTTTTGCCCGGAGGCTTGGCCAGCGTTTATTCGGAGGAGCGGATGGAGGGTTGGCATTTGTCGGTGCTGACTCAGGCGGGAGTGACGTCGACCCAGTCCAACTGGCGCAATTTGCAATTCGGCTGGAGTACGACAAACGGCGAGGATGTCTGGAAAGATTGGGGCAGCCCGGGCGACGGCCGGATGGTAAGCGCGCTGTGCGTTCACGGCGGCCACCTGTATGCGGGCACGTTCGACAACGCGGTCGACAATCGGGGGCGGGTGTTCCGTCTGGACGAGGCGGCAGGGACGTGGATCGACTGCGGTCATCCGGACGAGAGCAATGCGGTTTACGCGCTGGCCGAATTCAAGGGGGAGCTGTATGCCGGCACGATGCGTTACCGGGCCAGCGGCTCGGCGATTCCGGGCTCACCCAACGAAGAGCCGGGTGGCCGACTGTTTCGCTACAAAGGCGGTCGGGAATGGGAGCTGATGGCGGAGTTGCCGGTGCCTGACAATGACAGCGTCGGGGCGATGACCGTCTACGACGACCGGCTGATCGCGATGTCGTTCTACCCTCACGGGGTGTTCGCCTACGACGAGCACGGCAACTGCGAGGAGCTTGGTGCGCCCGGACCGGAAGGCAAGACGCGCACGTTTAATCTGGCGCCGCATCAAGGCGATCTTTATATCGGCTGCAACGAAAGCGGAGGCGTATACCGGCGCAAGCTCGATGAGCCGTGGACGTATTGCGGCAACGTGCCGCAATGCTCGCAGGTATACTGCTTCTCGACGTTTCACAACCGGCTGTTGATGGGCATCTGGAACGAGGCGAGAATGCTGCGTTATGAGGGCGGAACAGAGTGGAGCGACTACGGGCTGATGGACGAAGAGCTGGAAGTAATGGGCGTCTCGGTATTTAACGGAAAGCTGTACGGCGGAACGCTGCCCGGCGGTTTCGTGTACCGCTACAATGGCGATCGCAGCTGGGAGAAGATCGCCGTGCTGGAGGAGCAGGATCCGAACATTCGCTACCGCCGAGTCTGGTCGATGGCGGTATACAGCGGCAAGCTTTTTGCCGGCACGCTGCCAAGCGGCAGAGTTTGGAGCTTATGCCGCGATCCGCTGGCGACGTACGACCAATCGCTTACCGACGGCTGGCACCAAGCTGTCGTGACGTACGATCGTCAGCGACTGGCGCTGTACGTGGACGGTCAGCTAGTGTCCAAGGCGGTATTCGATAGCGGAACGATCGACAGCGCGTCATTAGCGGGCTTGCCGGTCACGCTCGGTAAAGGGCCGCAATGCCATTTTTCCGGCGTTATGCGGGAGGTTGAGCTGTTCGACGGTGCGCTGACGGCGGAGGAGATTGCTGCATTATCGCAGGAGGCAGAGCGGGCATAAACTACCGACAATCGTGCAAGTCATGCAGCGTTTACGACCCATTGACGAACGAGCGTTTCTTTTGTTACTATGTCTTCATCAAATAGGAAATGGATGAGGACGATGGTTCGTCGTTTGAAACGGTTTAAAAATGTTGCTACTGCATTAAGCTTCTAAGTGAAAAATGATTACTATTACTTAGAAGCGAGGGAAAAGAATGAAACAACATCGGTTTAACCACTGGTCTGAAATTAAGTATTTAAAGGATATTGTCACTAACCCAATGATTCAAGTAGGGGAATACTCCTACTACTCTGGTTATTACGATAATCATGATTTTGAGGATGGGTGCGTTAGATACCTTTGGGGAGATGGAAAATCAAGGAAGTTATTTAACCCTATCGAAGATTATGGTTGGGTTTTGGATAAATTGATTATAGGAAATTACGTATGCATTGCAAGTGGTGTAATTATTTTAATGGGTGGCAATCACAATCATCATCCTGAATGGATTACAGTGTATCCGTTTGTGGAGCAGATTGAAGCCTCTTACGAACCAAAAGGGGATACAATCATCGAAAGTGATGTCTGGATTGGCATGAATGCAATGATTATGCCTGGCGTAAAAATAGGTGAAGGTGCCATTGTTGCAGCAGGATCGGTTGTTGTAAAAGATGTCCCACCCTATACGATAGTAGGCGGCAATCCTGCTAAAGAGATAAAGAAACGATTTACAGACGAAGAAGTCGAAAAGTTAATGAAAATGCGTTGGTTTGATTGGGAACGTGAGAAAATTGAACAAGCCAGTCCTATCTTCTCAAGTTCTTCGATTAATCAATTATATGACTATTATCTAAGGGAAATAAAACCATGATTTACAGCTTAGTTCCATAAGTGATTTATCTAATTCCCAATTATTGAACTAGCGGATACGATAGTTGAGGCAGCCGGTTTTTTACGATCGGCTGCCTTTTTCAACTAGGGGCAGATTTTTGTATGAGGTTATTCTTAAAGAAAGCATGGGGTGAAGCATGGAAGAATTAATCATTCGCATAAGAAAAAAAGTCGAGGAATTATTACATACGAAAGTTGATGATATAGAAAAAATTGAAAACGTTCCCAATAATTCAGTCTATAAGATTTTAGTAAAAAACAGGCCCTATATTTTTTAAAATATATAAGCAGAGAAATTGGCCCGAAGACGGAAAGCTCATTTTTATAAACCAAAAATTGATTGAAAACCATATTGGCTGTGCAAAGATGATCGCATTCGACAGAAGCGATTCATTTTTTCAAACCGGTTTTTTGCTCGAGGAATGTTTGCCCGGAATAACCGCGGATCGAATTGTTTTCGGTCCGGAATCGGGAAGGGAATTTTATAAAAAATTAGCACTCTTGGTTTCGAAAATACATCGGATACAAATTGAGAACTACGGCTACATAGGCAATGGCATTGCAAGCTACAGCTCATTTACTGAGTCTATGATCGATAAATACGACGAGATAGCGAAAGCCTTGATAAACAAGAAGTTATTGGATAAAAACAGCTTACTGGAAATAAAGAAACCAGTTATCGATAAGCTTCGTATAATCGAAAGTCTCCCCTCTGTATTGAATCATGGCGATTTATCAACAAAAAACGTAATGGTAGATAAACATGGCGAACTTACTTTAATCGATTGGGATGACGCCATGTCATACAATTGGATCGCGGATATATCGAGAATGACTTATTGGATGAAATTTCAGTACAATGATTATGAATATGCAATGTACAGACATACATTTATGGAGCATTACTCAACCGATGGTGCAAATTTTGATTTCGATGCTCTCGAAAGTACTTTTCATGTATGGATCGGTCTGGATTATTTGAATTACCTTGCCAGTAAACCTCAATATGAAGATACACTGACATACTTCAAGGAAACAGTAGATAAGCTCAGTCTATAATGTAAATAATCCATCATAAATTGAAAAACAAGCAACCGAATGGGTTAAGGGTAGCTAATAACGCTGTGCTAACAGGAGACGATAGCTGAATTACCTATTGCCTAGGCCGCCGATTACTTCGGTGGCTTTCCGTGATTTAAGCTGAATCCTACCATAAGTGACGGCGAAGTTTCCGGCTTTACCGTATCTAAAAAAAGTAGGATGGATCCTGCCTATTCTCATGAGGGAGTGAATCGTTTGCATTTCCAGGATTCAGGTAGAAAGTAGGTGGATTCAGGACAATGGATCACTATAATAAAAATAAGATACATATTATATAGGCTGCTATATTAGGTAAGAGCATAGAACAGCCTTAGTTTTAGGATGTTATCCTGTGGGAAGATCATACTGACGATGTGATTGAGTTTGAGGATTCCTATTTTGTTTGAAGTTTGTCCAAGGAGGCATGAATGAAGCTAGATTTCTTATTAGATACACATGGAACGTGCGTCGGTCAATTGAGAGATGAACTGTTGCCGTTAGAGGAATTGGCAGAAACATGGAAGTTTCCGTATGATATTCATTTTGTATTGCGTGTTTTACCTGAAAGTTACGGTCGAAAAACATTTAGACGCTTTGATAGCAGGGATCACGTTCTCTATTTAGACATCAGCATCATCTATGAGCAATTTCAACGGATGTCTAAAAATGAACAACGCGAAGCTTTAGGTATTTATCTCTATGATTATATGTCGGAGTCAATTGCAAAATATAAAAAGCACGCAGATGAGAAAACACAAGATCAATTATCGATCCGGGTAAAGAATTGGATGTTGGAAAACAATTGGTTGGATGGAAAGATCCATAGAGCAAGGACGCTGCTTGCGCACAGTATGGGGCTATACGAGGTCAGCCGACAATTGCAAATGCCATTAGAAGAAATTGAATATATCTTTCTTCGCATGAATGACTATGACCCAACTGAAGCTCATCCGGATAACATCGTAGCAGAAAAAGCCCCGCCATATCATTTGTAGTATGCATATGGATTGGGCGGATTCCTCGGATATGCAAGCATGACTGGCGGAAGCGGCGGAGGCATCTGCATCTAAGAAATATAAGCTTAATAGGAGGTTACGAATGCGCAAGAAATGGAAAAGAAAGATTCTGATCAATAATCCTCTTGCGCTGGACCGGATACGGATCAAGCAGGACTTGCGCGACGGTAACCAAGTGATTGTTCAGTTCTCTCACCCTGATTTTTATGTCTCCATTCTGGAGGAAGTGGATGAGCTATGCGCGCGTTTGGATGAAAACTTCGGAGTACGTTTCTACGGGCATTATTCCCTCTCGTTCGATGGTCGTACGCTTCTGAGGATCCCCCATGTCAAAATGCTGCATCTCAATAGTCTCGTCCAGGCACATAACACCGAAACATTGGCCAGCCTGGAACACTTGCACAGTTTGCATCTGGGCATACATGAGCTAGAGAATTCGGATATTTTGGGAATAGACTCGCTGCGCTCTTTAAGAGATTTAGTCATGATCTCGGATAAAAAAATGCTCGACCTGCAATATTTTAAAAATTTCTCTCATCTTGAACATTTGCATGTTGGGGGCAAGGTGAAAAACCTGGATGCGATTGGTTATCTGGAAGGGTTGAATTACCTCGCGCTACATTCGATTAGTAAAATACCGTTACATTTTATCAATCGATTGAAGAAGTTGAAGCATCTTCGCATTTTGCTTGGAGGGCGAGAGCATATTCAGGAAATCGAAGAGAATGCACTCGACGATTTGGAGATTGTTAGAATCCGTGGTTTTCATGACCTGAGCAATATTACGAAATTCAGAGCGTTGACGAGCCTTACGATTGAGGATCAAGCTCAACTGCGGGAAATCGGCTTTGATCGTGGGATGGAGGCGCTGAAGGAGATAACCGTTTCAAATTGTAAAGGTTTGGCTCGTTTGTCGGGAATGGAGCGGTTGCCGTCGCTGCGCAAGCTCCGCATTTTCAAAACGGCCATCGATTTTGACTCCTTCATCCAGCAAAACCTTCCAAGCGCATTGTCCGAATTGGAATTCACGACCTCCAAAAGCAAAGTAGATCAAGAAATACAAGATTCCTTATACAAGCTGGGCTTTCAAAAATGGAGAATCTAAATCAAGGGTAGAAGAAAGGATGACGGAATTGCCAAATGATAACCAAGCTCGCCCTTCTGCTTCTGTTCGAGAAGACGGTTGTTATCCCATTGACCTGACGGGTCCTCGCAGCCACACTCTTGTCATGCGGCCCGGTGTGGGCAGCCTATCAATCGGACCATCGCAATTGGGGAAGAAGGCGGACCTTCACGTCGCGCCCGACGCGCGCATCGATTGGACCGTATTCGATGCCTTTGCTACGCCGGCGGGCTCGCCCTGGCCGCGATTTCTGCACTATACAGGCAGTGACGCGGGCTTCTTGGATTGGGCGGAGAAACGTCCCATTGAAGAGATGACGTGGGCTCCGGTCCTGTCTGCCGATACGGTGGTGGACGCCAGCCAGTCCATTTTGCATGGCTTGCATATCGAGCTGGGCCAGTCCGTAGGGCGCCTGAGCTTGAAGCTTCCGGAGAGACCTTTCCGCCTGAACGTGTCCGGCGATCTATCACGCTTCTTGGCCACTGGCGATATGCCGTCTTCTTTGACACTAGCGCCGCGCACCAGCCGACGCAGGTATGATCCTTCATTCATTCTGCCCGACCTGGGTGAATTGCAGCAGGTGACGAGCCTGACGCTGCAAAACGCGCCGCTGGGACAGCCCATCTCGCTGGACTGCCTTGACCGTTTCCCAAACCTTGACTCACTGAGTTTGTGGGGGAACTTCTGCGACATGGACTCGCTGGCTAGCCATGCCCGGTTAACGAATCTGGAGCTGCGCTTCATGCCTGATTTGGAGAACTTGCCCTCCTTGGACATGTGGCCGTTACTTGACAGATTTATCGCCTACAATGTGGAAGAGAACGCGGGCAAGCGACTAAGGCAGCAAATGAAAACACGCGCCAAAACCCGCCCGTGGACCGGCCATGCTTCAGTGAGTCAATTGCGAAAGACGGAGTGGTGGACGACCGAATTTGGCCGCCCGTTCTCGTCTTGGCCTAAACGTCTGGCTAAACTGGCTAACGAAGCTTACAACGTCGCACAGGCATCCTTGGCCGAGGCCCGCAGCATTGCCGATGCCGAGGCGGCCATTACCGCCTTCACCGTGCGCTTCAATACCCTCAAAGGCATCGAAACCACCGAAAGAGAAGACCTTGGCGAAGCAGTATGGCAGCTCAGCCAATCCGATCACCTGATTGGCCAACCTATAACGGGGGAGATGGCTCAATGCTGGTTCGATGCAGCTCGCGATTACTGATTGAAATGTGCTCATGAACGGGCATTGGAAACAGCAAATTACAAGTTGGCAAAGGAGTGTTGACTGGTGATCACTGTTTATGAGGAACAGCGGAATGGAGCTGCAGCGGACGCGATCGAGCATTCTCAGGCATCGTTCGAAACGTGCCTGGAAGTCATCCAGCGGATGGATGGCTTCACACGCAGTCAGGTCACGATTCGGTACATGGAGAACATGATCATGATCGGCGGCGGAAGTCACGAGTTCATCTTGGCTGTGGAGTCCGACACTGCGATTCACAACCTTTTCGGCCCACTGGAGGAAGAAGACGAGTTTGTTGAGATTACAGCAGGCTGCTGAATCAGGCACGAGAAAAGCTGGAGAAGATCATCGACATCCTGCAAGAGTCGCAACACGGAAAAGGAACGCAAGCCGAGAACTTACCGGAACGCGCACGTAAAGTCTATCTGGCGATTGCTAAGCAGCCCTGAGCTTCAGAAAAAATCGCGACACGAGAATTCGACATGAAATGGTTTGGATTCTACGTTTACATGTTATCCTTTGTTTTTATCTTTCAACATTTTCTCCATTGCTTGTACGACCGTAGTGTTCGGTTCTGTATACTCATACGCATAAGCTTCAGGATAGTTAGTCTTGTACACTACACGGTTTAACATACGGGGCACCATATCTTGGTAATAGGACGTTTGCTGAACCGGGCTGAATAAATCCGCCACGACATCTCCAGGGATGATCCGAACAACATCACCTAACACGGTCTTAATCTGCTCATCTGTAAATTGTGCTTTAATAAAAGTTAAGATGGCAGAGTATGTTGTTTTATATGCAGATGCGAAATGACGCCGCCCATTCGCTTCAGGGGATTTCATCAACGCAATATTCATTGCAGCTGCGTCGCGAACATCAACCCCATACAGTTGGGAATCTGCCATAGCCCTATCGCCGTGAAGCATAGCATAAATCATATCATGGTGCCAAGGAGCAAAGCTTGGTCCCATGACGTGCGTAGGGTGAATCGTTGTCATGCTTATGTTTGTTGTATTCTCATGGGAGTGGATAAACGACCAGGCTGCTTTTTCTTCCATCGTTTTCGAAACCATATGAAGGTCAAATAAGCCTTCCCTGTTTTCATTTGTCCAGTCATCCTCTGTAAACGTCGTTTTGGATGGATCTTCGTTGGCGTAAGCAATGGTTGACTCGGCACTGGTGTGCACGATCTTTTTGACGCTGCCAGATTCAACAGCCAATTGTAAGAGCATGCGAATTCCTTTTTCTTTCGTGCGGCCCCTATCTTTAAACGTTTTATCGTTTGGATGGAATGCGCTCCCTTGATTAAAAACCCACTTTGCTCCACTTAACACTTCTTTCCAATTATCTTTTTCTTCAAGATTTACTTGGTATAAGCTCAAATTGGGCAACATCGTTTGAAGCTTTCGCGCTTTTTCTTCATTACGGTACGTTCCAACAATCTGGTTATAGCCCTCGTCTGTTAACTGTTTGGCAATCCATGCTCCGATGTAACCCGTTACCCCTATAATGACAATCTTATCGTCTTGTTCCATATTTACGCATCCCCTTTCAACACCCTTTGAAAGCAGCTGTTTTTTGACTGATCCTTTGCATAAAAAACGAAAGCAAAGGCGATAGTGCGCCTGCATTTTAGCGATAAAGGTTCAAATATGAGGCTATCTCTTCTACAATGCGTACCCGGCCTTGCGGCGTCCAGCTCATAATAAGCCAGTTGGCGGTAAAGCGAACCTGATTGTTAAGGACGGCAGGGATCTGGCCCCAACAAGGGCTTTCCTTCGTACGCTGCAACGTTTGCAGCACATCGGGAGTATCCGAATAAAGGTGAACCCATAGATGATTGACTTCGATTTCGGGAAGTTGTGAGGGGTACAGCTCCAGTCTCATCTTATGTGTGGGCACATTCTTTCCCGGCAGCAATCCGAGCTCCGTGTAAAGCAGCTTGTTTAAAGGATGATTGCTAATTCCTTGTAAATAAAGATGATCGCTCATAATTTGCATAACCGCTACTTGCTGCATGTTGCCCGTATCCGCTATGAGCCGTTTTACTTGCGCTATTCGCTCGTCCAAAGCCTCGATGACCTCTTGCGCTTCTTGTTCCCTGCCAACCAGTTCGGCTAATCTGCGGTGGGGCACAAGCCAGTCCAAATCGTACTCCAGCAACACCGTAGGCGCGATCTGTTTAAACGTTTTATAGAGAGGGGAATGGGAATAATCCCCGATAATAAGGTCGGGCTGGGCTGTTTTCAGCTCTTCAAGTTGGCTCATCAGACGGCGGTTGTAGTCTTCCTGCTCAATTCCGGGATGATGATAACAATCGATCACGACAACCGGCTCGACGCCCAGCGACTCCAAATTCAAATGGAGGCCGAATCGGGAAGCGACCGCAATTCGCGAGTGCTCTCTTCTCATATATATGGTCGGAGACAAGCCGGTCATTTTTTTGAATACGCGACTGAAATAATATTCACTTACATAGCCCAATCGGTAGGCGGTTTGCTTGCAGGTGACGCCGTCGGCGAGCAACTGCTTGGCCTGTTTAATGCGGATATGGGTTAAATAGTCCATTGGAGCGATGCCTTTGGCTTTTTTAAAGCTTCGGCAGTAGGAGCTTGGCGTTAGTTTGGCGACTTCGGCAAGTGTATTGCGGTTCATTTTTTTACCGAGATTGGATTGCATGTAACGGATGCTTTCTTCGACGCCATTCCATTTGAGCATTTTATCATGATCGGGTTGCTGGTGTACGGCCCTTTGATCGTGAATAAGCAGGAGAAGCTTTTGGAACAAGAGATTGGATTGCGTCCGGTTATCGGGCAAAAGATTGATTTCATGCAGGGATTTGATTTCAGGGTAAATGGACGTAGTGTCCTTCAACTCGATAGATCCGGGCGGGAGCGATGCGGGATCTGCTGATGTCTGCTCCCCAATCCAGCGATCTCCTTGCCTCAATAAAGAAATCGTTTGAAAGTCGATTGTAAAGTATTGTATGTCCAGCCCAAACAGTTTCCCTTGCCATGTCGCGCCCACGGGTACGAAAAAGAGCTGAAGCGGTTCAACGGAATAGGTGGCATCGCCGATTTCAAGGGTTCCTTTTCCCGAAACGACAAACAGGAGATGGCTGACGGCATGGAGAGATTTTATATGTGCCAGATCGGCGCTCGCCCGGTGTTGGTAGCATCGGATGGCGGAAAATAGGTAAAGCTGTTCGTAACTTGTATGAAGAGTCACGCGCAGGTCACCTCCTTTTTATCTTAGCAAATGGATCGTTGCACTATCCTATCAGTTTACCATTTTGATAATCATTATCATACGTTAAGGGAGGGGTATTTTAAACTCATTGTTTTTAAAGGATGATATAGAAAGACAAAAGAATCAGCAGATGTGACACAAAAGGATAAATAAACGGGTATACCCGGATATTGTAGAAAAAATGGAGTTGCATTAAGCTAGTACACGATAACAATTATCATTATCACAAAATTAAGGAGAGCGGTAATCATTATGCTGGTTCTGAAAAAAAGGCTTGGTTTCATTTTAAGTGTATTAGTCGCAGTAACGCTGGTTCTATCGGGGTGTGCCAAGAAGGCCGAAAATTCGAGTGAAAAGGGGAAAGAAGGGAAATACACGGTCGAACACGCAATGGGAAAAACGGATATTCCGGGAACGCCAAAACGTATCGTCGTGTTGACGAATGAAGGTACGGAAGCGGTATTGTCGCTGGGAATTACGCCGGTAGGAATTGTTAGAGCATGGGGAATCGACCCGATCTACCAGCATTTGAATAAGCAATTGAAGGATGTCCCCCTTTTGGGCGACGAAAATCAGCCTAACCTGGAACTGATTGCATCGCTTAAACCGGATCTTATTCTGGGAAATAAAGTCCGTCAGGAGAAAATTTATAGCCAACTGTCGGCTATCGCGCCAACAGTGCTTTCGGAGCGCTTGAGCGGAGACTGGAAAATCAATTACAAGCTTTATGCGGAAGCCTTGAACTTGAAGGAGAAGGGAGATGCCAATCTTGCGGCGTTTGACAAAAAGGCGTCCGATCTGAAAGCGGCGCTTGGAGATAAAGTGAACACCAAAGTGTCCATCGTCCGGTTTAATCCGGGAGGCATCGTTCGCATTTATTATAACGACACGTTTTCGGGAGTTATTTTGAAGCAGGTTGGCCTTCAGCGTCCTTCCGTGCAGAATAAGGACAAGTTCTCCGATGATGTAGGCAAAGAGCGTATTCCGGATATGGACGGGGATGTGATGTTTTACTTTACCTACGATGATGAAAAAGGCGGGGCGGCAAAAGCCGAGCAGGAATGGCAGCAGGATGGGCTTTGGAAAAATCTCGAGGTTGTGAAAAAAGGGAAGGTTCATAAAGTTTACGACGGTATTTGGAACTCCTCCGGTGGGATTATTTCGGCAAATCTTGTGCTGGACGAACTTAAAAAATATTTGCTTGGTTAAGCAGCAGTCTATTGGCACCCTTACATTTAGGCCGAATGCAGGGAGTCCGCAGAAGCAGTTTGGTGCAAACCATTAGTCTGGTGCCCATCCTGCTTGAATTTTTCGGTGCTGCTATTCTGGAAAGGACGCAGAGTGAGCCGCTATACAATTATACGGTGATCTACACTGTTAAAACTATTCAGGCCGCAGTGACAGCTCACGAAAATTAACCCAGCCATAGGGGTTGATTTTTTCTGTTCCGAGCAGGTTCGGATGGTAAAAGGCAGCATGCCGCAAATGGTAAAGAAAATGCAGCGCATCATGACGCAGCAGCAAAGTTTCCACTTCCTGCAAAAGTACGGATCGGGCAGCAGAATCCGTTTCATGGGCGATGGCAGCATATCTTTGATCAAGCTCGATTAACAATACCGGATCAACGAAGCGATGAACCCCATAGTTTTCATGGAGCAGTACATGCAGCAGCGACCACTCCCGATTATTCGTTGTAATAGCGTTAAGCAGCACGATATCCGCAGCATCTATCGCTCCAGGTCGACTGAATTGTTCATAAGGCAGAACGTGAATGTGTACAGGAACGCCTGCGGATGCACACTGCTGCTGAATCCACTGAGCTGTCTGCTCAAGCGAATTGTTCAAGATCGAGTGCGTGTACAGGTGAAGCGAGTTTTGATAACCATCAGTTTGTAAAGAAACCATCGTATCTACTGTAGCCACTTCTAGCTCTGTCTTTGCATTCTCGGTCTCATTCTCTACCGATAACTGAGCCGCTATAGCAGCACTCCAATCCGGAAAAAAACTGTAAGCCGCTCCGATCCGATTCCCTCCAAGCTCCGCCACGCACTGTTCGGGCTGCAAAAGCTTACGCAGCCTGTGCCGCATAGCAGGGTCCTGTAACGGTCCTTGCTTGCGGCCGTTCATGATCATGAACGTGCAGCCGCCTTCCGTCCGCTCCATAATCGTGGTCCCGGTTGGAGCAGGCGCATGAATTTGGAACGGATGCGTGTAGAGAATAGGTTGTCCACCTAAACCACCATCGGGCATTTTTTGTGTGAGCAGCTCCTTCAATATCCAAATTTCAACCTTATCCAGCTGTGCCCTCTCCCGGTAGTAGTCCGCGAATGCCTCCAGAATCACCATCTCCGCGTCATTACGTAATAGCTTAAACGGTCCGGTTCCAATCGGTAACCGCTCATTATTTTCGGGAGTCTGACACGGAATAATGGATGCCTGGGGTGCAGCCAGATAATGCAGCAGTAAAGAGCTTGGTGCATCCAGTTGAATACGCAGTGCATACCGATGTGTGGCTTCTATATTGCGAATATGAAGTACCCTCCATTCACAGCACAGACGATCCCGTTCCTGATTTGCGCAATCCGAATCCAACTTGCTAAGGCGCATGAACGTATGAAGGACATCTGCAGAGGTCAGCTCTTTTTTATTATGAAAAAGGACGCCTTTACGCAAATAAAACATCCATACGGTTCCATCCCTATTTTGCTCCCAGTGCACCGCAAGCCGGGGTACAAAAACTGCATGTGAACAATCCCATTCAACAAGCGTGTCAAAAAGCTGACCGATCATATGCAGCTCTGTCCTGAGGGTTGCCTTGATCGGATCCAGTAAAGGCATTTCCCGGTAAAAAGGAAGCCGCAGCAAATCGATGTGCCCCTTCTTATATGGCGTGGATTGGATGCCAAATTGCTTATAGATCCATTCTGTTATTTGTTGTTGAAGAGGTGAACTCGGATCATACCTACGCATAAGCTCTATCGCTTGCGAATACTCGCCTTTGTCTATTTTGGTCTGGACCCATGAGCGTATTACGTTATTCGATTCCATGTTAAATGTAATGATGGAACGATTCCCTCTACCCCGCCCAGGCTGCCACTCGATCCACCCTAGCTCCTGACACTGCTTCACAATCAGCTTCACGTTACGTGGTGTACAGCACAACACTTCTGCAAGCTGCTCCAGTGAAACCTCTACAGGCTCTTTTTCTGCATAGCCATAAAACTCCCTTAGCTTCAAGTAGTGATAAGCAATTTGCATACCGGTCTCCTTAAACAGAGTGATGATTCAAAAGGGGAAATTAATAAAATAAACTCTACACTTTTTATCCCCTTTTTACAAGTTTAATATGGAGCTACCAACAGCCTTGTTAGAGAAGGGAAGTCTATTATGGAAGCAGAAAAGAAAGTGAAGAACAATAGCAACATGCAGGTGCTATCGATGATTCGTGCGCTTTCGATTACAGCTGCCGTCTTCGTAACGCTACTGTGGTCCTCCTCTTACATTTTGAATCAATATGCGTTTGTTGAGGGTGTAGGCCCCTTTACCCTTGCAGGCATGCGCTACAGCGCAGCGGTGTTTACCTTATGGGTAGTGCTGCGGCTTCGTGATCAAAAGCACGCTCAGCGAAATGAAGTACATGAGGCTCAAAGCGTTAATAGAGAAGTTTCACAAGGGAAATGGAAGCTGACCTGGAAAGACAATGTGTTTCTCGGAATTACCGGGTTTATTCTGGCACAAGGACTTCAGTATGCAGGCCAGTTTTATTTGCCCCCTATGCAGTCCAACATGTTCCTATCGGTGGGAAATATGCTGTTCCTGCTCGTTATTGACGCGATTTGGCTGCGCGAGTTAAAGGGCCGCGCCACGTTCCTGGCTGTTCTTGCAGCTATGGCCGGCATCGTCATTTACTATTATCCGTGGCATTTAGCCCAAAGCAGTCTGATCGGCATCGTCTTGATCCTGATATCCTGTGTTGGCAACGTTATGCACTTGACCTATTCCCGTTATTTGCTTACCCGAAAACAAACAGCTCCTTCTGCACTCGTTCTTAAACCAATGCTGATCGGGGCTGCAGGTATGCTATTAACTGGATTCATACTAGAGGGTACTCCGCCTTACTCTTTAAAGCTGATCCTCATTCTGTTATGGCTTGGGCCCATCAATGGAGCACTAGCCTTTACACTTTGGGCTTGGTCCCAAAAACAGCTGCGCGCCTATGAAAGCAGCCTCATTAATAATTTAATGCTGCTGGAAGTTGCCCTGATGGATATTTTGTTTCTCGGACGCAGTATGACCTATTTGCAAGCAGGCTCGTTATGTATCACCGGAACCGCCATTGTTGCTGTGCAGCTTGCGCCGTTGTTGAAAAAGCCTAAACAATTAACAAGAGAATCCGATATATAGAAACTGGGTTTGTTCAACTGTTTGAGGTGCCGAGACACAAGCTGGCATTCGCGAAGGGCAGCGTCTTTCATGCGACAGCATTCCGCAACGTGCTACTGCGGGCGTACGGCTACCACGCCGTTGTCGATGCCCCTCCGCTCAGGAACGTTTTTGCTACCGTAGTCGCTTTAACGTTGCTCATTGTACTTCACTGAAGTAACGGCATTTTAGTTCCAATATATGTAAAATTAAGTTGTCTAAAAAAGAGCAATGAGGGCTCAATAATTAACTACGAGGTTGCCGGCAAGGATCGGCAGCCTCGCTGTGCTAACCGGCAGGGTAGCCTAACGCCTCTTAGCAATCAAAGAAAAGCCAAAGGTTATTCAATAAACAGCAACTATGGCGACAAGGGGTTATCTAATTATGAAATACTATTTATCGTCATTTAAAATAGGGAATGAGGAACTGGATTTAAAACGAATCACTGATAACGGGAATAAAAAAGTTGCTTTTATCAACAATGCATTAGATTTTGCGACGGATTTGGTAAGAAAAAAGAAAAGTGATGCAATGGACGCTTCCGACCTCGAGAGACTAGGGTTTCATGTAGATATCTTGGACTTAAAGAACTATTTCAATAACCCAAAAGAATTGGAGAGAACACTGGAAGATTATGATGTCATATGGACTAGGGGCGGAAATACATTCGTTTTGGCACAAGCAATGAAATTAAGTGGATTTGATGAGATCATAAAAAAATACCATAAAGTCGGGAAAAATGTTGTTTATGGAGGATATAGTGCAGGGATCTGTGTTCTTGGACCAACATTAAGAGGTATTCACCTAGTAGATGACCCAACCCAGAAGCCTTATGGGGATCAACACCACACGGTTTGGGAAGGGTTAAATATCTTGGACTACGTAATTGCTCCACATTACAAGTCGAACCATGCAGAATCTGAAGATATCGATAAAGTAGTTGAATATTTAATCGAGAACAAAATTTTATTTAAAGTTTTGAAGGATGGAGAGGCAATTATAATAGAATGAATTAGAACAGAGGGTTTGAACTAATGGGGACGAGAGCTGAATGAAGATACACACGAAGGCGGCCAGCCAGAACGTTCTACTGTCTTCGCTCAACTAACTGGCAGATTTATTTACATAGTGGGTCTAGCATCTCTTTTGAAGATAGGATATTATTGGAAGAATTACTTGTGAGGAGAGATGCAGATGTCGGACCAAAGTGCAACGACTTCGCAGCAACCAAAGTAGGGAGGAAGCGAATTTGACTGAGCAAAATGTCATTTCCGGAACGCAGAATAAGCTGATCGAGTGCGTAGATCATGTTCAGTTACCGGTAAACGATATTGAAAAAGGAACCGAGTGGTACTCAAAAATGCTTGGATTAGAGGTTATGGCTCCAGGATGGTTAAGATTTAATCAGGGACCGCTATTAATGCTTCATCGTAGCAGTAAAGATACGAAAGTTTCATGGCTATCAGAAGATGATTTTCCAATGCCTGCTTTTATGTTTTTGTCCAAAAATATTAAAACGCTGCACGCTGCACTAACCGAGAACAATACACTGATCAGAATGTATCAAGATGAAGGCTTCGGTTGGGTGATTAAGTTCGTGGATCCGTTTGGAAATGAACTGGGCGCGTATGAACCGAAAGAATAGCTGAGTGCTGTCATAACATTGAATTGGCACGATAATTCCAGATTAACCTAGGACGAGACTGCTGACTTGAATCGGTGGCCTCGTTACGCTGAGGAGACGTTAGTGAAATGATTATAACTGGAGAAGGCGCGGCGGCGGCCTGCGCTTCATCATTGAAGTAACGGGCAGCAGTTCTTTTACGCTGGAGGGGGATGTATGAATACTGCGAGGAATAAAATCAACCCCAAACGTCCAGGCGCCCTTGTCGGCGTCTTGATGGCCGTGTCGGAGTGCCTTGGCGTACTTTACGGGAGCATTGCAGAGACGAGGAGCGCCGGTTCTTACGGCCCTTGTGCCGAGTGCGACGGTACTGATGCGCCTGCCGAGATCGACCCCGGCCGCATGATCGCTCCCGAACTGTCGCTCAAGAACGGTGCAGTCCTCTTATGGGCTGGAACGGACTGCGCTCCGGTGCAGAGAATCAGGCAACTGGCGGTGATGCTTGGAATCGATTATCTGATGCCGCTCGAGGAGCAGGATCGGTGGTTTATTTCTGTCCTGTTGTATGGGTACGACAAGGAGCCCGTTTCGTTTGTACATAACAAGAGACAGCGTACGGACTATTACCGCGGCTGCGTATCCGATCTTCAAACGATGATCGACGCGCGCACCACCAGCAAAGGCAATCTGAGGATGATCTCGTTTTTCTCCAAACATTCGGAGTGTCCGGTGTGCCTAGGAACTAGGATGAGCAAGGGCGTGTTGGATATTCACATTTCTGGCCATACGTTGGCTGAAGCCGAAAAGATGCCGATATCAGAGATGCTCTCCTTCATCAACAGCCTGCGGCAGTCGATGGACGCGCATGAGTTCGAAAACGCCGGGCCTATCGTCAGCCATCTCGAACCCATGCTTCTCTACCTAAGCAAAATCGGACTCCGGACGCTGCCCTTGGTCACCGCGCGGGGGTGGTCTCCCAGCCGTTGAAGACGCAAAACTACTCGGCTATTGAAGATGGGAAAATTGCCTATGTCGAATTTGGGCTTTATTGCTGGAAACCGACATGCCGCTGCGGGAAAGCGCGGCGGCTACCCGGCTTCTAGGTGTGCTGGATTTGACGCTTACTCTTTTGTGGTGGCGGCGGTTTATTTATTCATATCCCTAATTCTTTGGAACGCTGCAGTGCTAACACGCGAGTGTTGACACCAAGCTTTCTGTACACATTTTTAATATGAGACTTTACGGTTTCACTCGTGATATTCAGTTGAAGGGCAATACCCTTGTTAGGTAGTCCATCCGCGATCAATTGTAAAATCTTTATTTCCTGCTCAGTCAGTAGCGCTTTAATCGCGATCAACTGTTTCGGGCTGGCTTGCAAAGCTTGAAGCAGCTGCCTCACATAGGCCAAATCAACCGAGGACGTACCTTTTGCAGAATTCGCTCTCCTTGTTTTCAAATAAGCAGACAGCAGCTCGGTCATTATCGCGCCTTCATCTACAAAGCTTCGGATATATCCGTGGGGTTCCGCCAATTGCAAAGCGGTCTCCAACTGAGTCAGAGCACCCGTCGTTCTGCCCAAGCGCTGAAGTGTCACACTTTGCACAATGAGCACCTTGATTCGATCCCGGAGACGGTCTTCCTTGTGCAATATCTGATTCAGGCGGTCCAGTAAGATCAGAGCTTCTTCCAATTGTCCGCTTGCTGCAAGCACTCTGGCCACAGCGAAATACTCCAGAACATGATGGAGAGAAACTTCATCCGTATATGACAAACCGCATCCTTGCAGCCAAACCAGCGCATCTTCGACTGCGCCTTGGCGTAGGGCCAGACAAGCTTGCTCCGCTTCGATTTTTAACTTAAATAATTGATAATCCGGGGAGTCGAACTGCGACTTCAATTCCGCGAGCAGCTCTGAAGCCCGGTTTGGTTTCCCGAGGACTTGCTGAATCCAAGATGCGCTAGTGGCGACTTGAATGAAATCCGAACATAGGGCTGTGTATCCTTTCGTCCAAGTGCCTGACTGGCGTACAACTCAGCCTCTTCCAACCGATTCCACTCGTACAGTAATTTGCTGTAAGCGGCGAGAAATAGGCCCGCAAAAGGATAATTTGTCTTTTTCCCCAAAGCAATAGCCCATCGGGATAAAAAAGCATCCGCCGCATGAAGATCGTTGATATACGCCAAGAAATCCACAAAATGATCATAGCCATGATATTGGTGGCGTCGCATCGTTTGAAAGAAGCTGCCTTCCGGCATATATTGTTCAACCAGCTCGTAGTATTCAGAGGTTTTGACCAAGTCTTTCTGCATATAAGAGGCGACTGCGCTGAAGAAGTAAAGATTGCCCATAGCCTGGTTCCATTCTACATCGGTCAGTCTGACTTTCAGTGCTTGAAATCGGGGTTGAGCCTGTTCTATTCTTAGAAGAGCCGCTTCCCAGTTCCGGACTCCCATCAATACGGATATATAAAACAGTTCAACCATGGGCTTCTCGGCAAAAGAATTTTCCGGCAAAGCGGAGACCCATCTGATCAACGCCATACTGTGCGATTGCACCAACACATGAAGATTTTTCTCGATCAACCGAACAGCGTCCGCATAGTGTTTGCCAGCTAAAAAATGCTCCATCGCATCTTCGTCCAATCCATAACCTTCCAACCAGCACGCCGCGTCCCTATGCGCTTGTACCCATTTGTCCGGATTCGTTCTGGAACCCATACGCTGTAAAAAGTCCGAAAACAAATGATGATAGCGATACCAGTTCCTCTGATCGTCTAAAGGAATGATAAACAAATTCAGCTGCGTTAATCGTTCCAGGTAATGTTGACTGTCCATTTGACCTGTTACGGCCTGGCACAGGGATTGATTCATTCGGCTTAGAATTGACGTAGCCATTAGAAACGAGCGCATATCCTCCGATTGATGGCGAAACACTTCTTCCAGCAAATAATCGGATATATGATGCTGTCGGCCGTTAAATTGATGAATGGACTCGGCAATATTAGCGCTGTGCTTCAGAGAGATCGCCGCCAGCTCCAGCCCGCTGATCCAGCCCTCGGTCTGATGGTGTAGCTCCGCCACTTGCTCTGACGTTAACCCTAAATCCGTCGTGTCCTGAAAAAAGACGTGCCCCTCATCCAGCAGGAAGCGCAAATCCTGCATCGTGATTTGATTACAATCACCCTTAGCCATAAGTCTGGCAGTTGGTATCGCCAATTCGGCGCGGCTCGCCATATATAGATGAATGTGAGAGGGCAGCCGCTCAAGAAAATAGGTCAAAGAATGATGAATATCAGGATTCTCGATGAAGTGATAATCATCAAGAACGATTGCCAGCTCGCTGGTTAGTCGATCCAGGTCATTCAGTAGCGCAGGAATCGCATGCTCTAAAGACGCCCAAAGCCCTTTCTCAAGAAAAGAGCAGACCACCGCGCCAAAGCTGGGGATCGTCTCTTGAATAGAAGCAGTTACACCACTCCAAAATTGAATATAATCGTTATCCCGTATATCCAGCGAAATCCAAGCCACAAGCGCGCCGCATTGCTTCGCCCATTCGCTTAACGCTGTTGTTTTCCCGTAACCGGCTTGCGCTGAAATGTGAGTCAGCTTGACTTTCATTCCCTCATTAAGCATATGAATCAGCCTTGGCCGAGCTACTAGATCGCGCCGCACATGGGGAATATGAAGCTTCGTACGTACAATCATGGAAAGTCCTCCGTATGTAAATTCCCATTTATGCATACTATCTATAGTTCGACAAACATGTATTTTCTCCTGTTATTTTCAAGACCCTGATCAACGATGGAATAGACATGAACCTGATCCCATTTTTTCAATGTCCCGCCACTAGTAATCAAAGTTTGCTTTCCTTGTATTGTCGGGAGTCACAAACAATGTTACATTACAAGCTGCGTAAATCGCAGTTTTTTTGTTTTATGTCACAAGGTTCTTGACAATGGGCGATGACAAGAACCTTGTGACATTCGACGGAAGACAAGATTGTCGGCAGACACATGGCTGGGTTGGCTTTATTTCGATCTGTGCAATCAACTCTAGCTTTTCGCCATTCGATTGCGAAATTGGCTGGGAAGCATCCCAGTCGAAGCTCTAAAAACCCGGGAAAATTGCGCGGCTGACGGAAAACCGACGGCATAGGCGATATCCGTCAACGTCATATCGGGACTATTCAGAAGCATCCGTTTGCTTTCCGAAACGCGCTGCTGCAGCACAAATTGGTAAAAAGTTATCTCTTTTTCGCGTTTGAACAGCCGGATTAAGTGCTCCGGACTGACATGGAACATGCTGGCCATAGATTTCAACGAAAGATTGTCCGGCAAATGGTTACCGATATAATCGCAGCAAAGCGACACAAGATCCGAATTGCCGCTTTTCGCCGAAGCTTCCATACTCCGACGAATATACACGACCAAAATGCTGAGCTGGGAGCTTACGACCTGCTTCCAGCCGGTATGCTTCTCCTGGATTTCATCCGTTAGACGGGATGAGAGCTGTTTGATTTCGGCAAACATCTCCGGCTCCAAATGGACTTGATGGTACGCCAGCTCCGGCAAATGGAGCAATTCCAGACTCGGCGCCGAGCGGAAACCGGCTTCACGCATGCCGGATTCGTCAAAGCAGACCACGGTTCGTTTATATTGGCAAGAGGGATCGATATACACTTGATGGGGCACTTTTCCAGAAAATACAAGCAGCTGTCCGGGATACTGCATGCGCACTTGGTCTCCGATGACATAGGCCGCTTTTCCTTCCAGTGTCAGATTGATTTCGATGCCGGGCTGCGTATGCAGATAGTAGTTGTGCGCGCGGAGGAGGTCTTTGCGGGCATAAACCGGATAAGATTTGAAACCGTTTTCAACATTCGTATTTAAAATAGGCGGCGCTTTCAGCAAGCTCTCGTTCAGTTCCATAGAAAAACCTCCCTCTCCAGACTGATCGGTTCCCGCTTCTTTTCCATTTTATTATAAGGCAATTCCCAAAAAATGAGAATAGCACACTTTGGCAAGCTTTGAGCCGTCTGCCAGCCGTACGCCAGAAACGATCAATTTAGCGGGGGTATCCGGTCAATTTTTTTGAATACGACAAGCAGGGCCGGGCTCTATAATTTTTTTAAAGCCTTTGTGATTCAGGTGCAAGGCTATTTTACGAAAAGGGTTGTGTCCGAATGTCCAAAAACGAAGGGCGGCTTGAAAAAGGGCAACGTGCTCAGATCACGCGCCGGCGGAACAGACCGCAGAAACGGAGGAGTCATACGTAATGGTAGTGACAGGGGCGGCGATTGGCACACAACAGGAAATTCATGCCGATATTGCGATTATCGGAGGAGGGCTCGGCGGTTGCGCGGCCGCGCTCGCGGCGGCTGAATCGGGCAAATCGGTGGTTTTGACGGAAGAAACGGCATGGATCGGCGGTCAGTTAACGAGCCAGGCGGTTCCGCCCGACGAGCACCGATGGATCGAACAATTTGGCTGCACCCGCAGCTACAGGAGCTTTCGTGAAGAGGTTCGAAACTATTATCGTCGACATTTTCCTTTGACTGAGGAAGCTTTTCGCAAGCCGCATCTGAATCCGGGAAACGGAGGGGTGAGCCGACTTTGCCACGAGCCCCGCACCGCGCTGGCCGTGCTCCAGGAGATGCTGGCTCCTTATGTGCACAGCGGCAAGGTGACGCTGCTCATGCGCCGGGTGCCGCTTCAGGCCGAAGCGGCCGGGGATACAGTACATTCGGTTACCGTGCGAAATCTGGAGACAGGGCGCGAGGAGATCATAACCGCTTCCTTTTTCCTGGATGCAACCGAATGCGGAGACCTGCTGCCCATGACCGGGACGGAGTACACGACGGGAGCGGAGTCCAAAAGCGAGACCGGCGAGCCGCACGCCGTGGACGGCGACTCGCTGCCGATGGACATGCAAGCGTTCACTTACGTGTTTGCCCTCGATTATTGCGAGGGAGCGGACCATACGATTGAACGGCCGAGAGACTACGATTTCTGGCGATCGTATCAAGCCGATTTTTGGCCCGGCAAGCTGCTGGATTGGACGGGCGTTTCTCCCCGAACGCTTCAGCCCCGAGAATTCGGCCTGTTCAGTCAAACGGCGGATTTATGGCGCTACCGGCGAATCATTGACATGACGAATTTTAGGGACGGAACGTTCCACAGCGACATCACCATTGTCAATTGGCAACAAAACGACTACTGGCTCGGTCCGATTATCGACGTATCGGAGGAGGAACGAAACCGGCATCTGGAAAGCGCCAAGCAATTAAGCTTGTCTCTCCTCTATTGGATGCAGACCGAAGCGCCCCGCCCCGACGGAAAAGCCGGTTATCCCGGCTTGAGACTTCGCAGGGATGTGGTCGGTACAGAGGATGGACTCGCCATGTATCCGTATATTCGCGAATCGAGACGCATTAAAGCCGAATTCACCGTACTGGAGCAGCATATTTGCCCGGAAGCGAGAATGGACGGACGTGCGGAGCCATTCCCTGATTCCGTGGGCGTAGGGTATTACCGAATCGATCTCCATCCAAGCACCGGCAACCGGCATTATATCGATATTTCCTGCTTGCCGTTTCAAATTCCGCTCGGTTCCCTCATTCCGGTTCGGATGAACAATTTGCTGCCCGCATGCAAAAATCTCGGCGTTACTCATATTACAAACGGTTGCTACCGTCTGCATCCCGTGGAATGGAATATCGGCGAAGCTGCGGGATATTTGGCATGCTATTGCCTGGATAAACAAATCCAACCTCGCGACGTTCGAAACCGGGAGGCAGCGCTGAAAGATTTCCAGAAACGTCTCGAACAGGCCGGGATTGAATTGAAATGGCCGGAAATTGCGGCGACGTAGGCCGAAGCGAAATCAAAGGTTGGATTAAAAAAGGGAGCGAGAGCGATGAAGGTAAAAGCAGGAGTGGCATCGCTTACATTATTTTTGCTCGTTACCGCTTGCAGCGGCCAAGATGGCGGCTCGGCCAGCGGAGATACGGGTGCGAAGGAAGAGGAGAAGTCGAAAGACCCGTATACGATGGTCATTTTTACGGCAGGGGTATCGGAGAAGGAATTCAACGAACGTTTCAGAGACACGCTGAAGGCGAAATTTCCGCACGTTACGATCGAGTACATTACAAGCGGCAAAGGGCAGACGATTGCCGATCTGGTTGCGTCTAAAAAAATTCCCGACATTATCCGCACCGACGTGCCTTCCTTGCAAAAAGACTACTTGGACTACAAGATTCAATACGACATGTCCGAGCTCGTCAAAAAATACAAGTACGACACGAGCCGCTTTAACAAGGTGTTTATCGACGAAATTGTCGATGCCGGCGGAACGGCCGCCCTGTATGGCTTGCCAGTGCCGCCGTACTTCCCGCAGGCGACGTACTACAACAAGGACTTATTCGACAAGTTCGGGGTCGAGTATCCGAAGGACGGGATGACGTGGGACGAAATATACGAACTGGCGAAGAAGATGACTCGGATCGATGGCGGAACGCTATATCGCGGCTTCAGCGCGAACCCGATCAACTCGCTGCGCGACAACGTCCTTTCGCTGCCAATCCTCGATCCGAACGCGGACGGACTGGCGGATTCCGGCAAATGGAGCACACTGTTCCAGAACCTGCTCCGTTTCTACCAAATCCCGAACAATACGATCGAGAAAACGATAGGCGACGAGGACAAGGCGTTCAGCAAAGGCAACGTGGCGCTCATGACGAACCAGCATAACATTTATCTCGTCATTCCGCCGGAAGTGAACTGGGACCTCGTCTCTTATCCGAAATTCAAGGACGGCCCGAATCTGATGCCGCAGCGCGGACCCGCGTACTGGTCGATTACGAATACGAGCAAGCACAAGGACGAGGCGTTCGAAATGATCATGGCGATGCTGTCCGACGAGTCGCAGTTAGCCGATTCGAAGCGCGGCATTCCTACGACGCTGAACAATCCCGAAATAGCGAAGGTGCTCGGGCAGTCCGACCCGGTGTACAGCAAGAAAAACATGAATGCGATCAACTTCTACAAGCCTGCCAACTATACGCCGAAGCGCAAGCAAGGGCAGATTACCGTTCAGGGAACAGCGCAGCAAAATCTGGTCGGCAACGCCATGATCGAGGTGGCGCAAGGCAAAAAAGATATTAACACGGCGCTTCGCGAAGTCGACGAAAAGCTGAAGAAGGAACTGGAGTTGGAGAACGCAAAGTCCAAATAATATGTGTATCGATTCTGGGCAGGAGGTGACAGAGATGTTTGCAGACTATGCGACCTGAAGAAGGAGCGGCCAACAAGAGAATACAGGAGATGGAAGCCAAAGCGAGCGGAAGATCGCCGATCCAGAGAAGGCAATTTTGAATATACATTGTCGGAGGTGACGAACATGAGCAACAACCATATGGTCGGAAAAGAGGACGGTCAGTCTGAACGGCTGCCGCAGCACGAATACTCGACGGGCCGAAGAAAATTGTTGGCTTCGTTGGGCATCGCGGGAGCAGCGTGGGCTGCAGGCAGCCTGATTAACGGGCAGGCGAAGTACGTAAACGGACAAAGTTTGTCAATTACGGAATCTGTCTATGGTTCGCCGGATGGGGAGGACAAGGGGTGCTGCGAAGTGACCACGATTGCGAGTCTGAGAGCCGTAACCGCTCCCGATGCTTCTATCGTGTACTTTGTCAAAGATTTAGGACAGGAAGGGCTTTTCTATTACGACCCAACGGATGGTTCTGCTGCGGACAATACGGGAACGGTGCTGGTTTCCGGAACCGGGGCCAGATTCAAACGCATTTACGGCGAAGCGTTGATGGCAGCTTGGTTCGGCGCCAAGGGTGACGGGACAACCGACGACACCGCGGCGATTGCGGCCGCCATTAGTGCCGCATCCGGGAAGCCGGTCGTGTTTCGTTCAGGTTCCGCCTATTGCATTACATCGACCATCAATGTTAATCAGGACGTCTCGCTGGTCGCAAACGGCTGCGAACCGTTCAAGATTTTGCCCTCATCGGGATTCGTCGCCTTCTCGTTTCATGGATCGACGGTTGCAACAACCACGCTTGCGGCGACAACGCAGATGAATAAGGAAAAGATCACGGTGACCTCCTCGGCCGGTTTCGCACCCGGACAGATTGTGATGATGCAATCGAGCAAATTGTGGTATTACGACAATCGCGGGACGTTATGCAAGGGCGAGACGCACATGGTGACCCACATATCGGGGAATGATCTGGTGCTGAGAACCCAGACATGGGACAGCTACGATATCGCGCAGGAAACCGTAACGGTCACGGGGTACGATCCGATTACCGTACGAATCGACAACATGACCGTGGAATACCCTGTAAATACCAATACAGGAGGCATATACCTAAACGCAACATATCGGTCGCACTTCAACCGCGTCAGCGTGCACAACGCCTCAGTGGTCGGCATTTCCACCGGCAGATGCTACGATGCACTTTTTACGCACTGCCATGTAGAAGGGTCCAACGCGGTCGGCTTGGGCTACGGCATTCAGGACCAACACTCTTTCGGAACGATAATCCGGGAGAGCACGTTTTACAATAATAGGCGCGGGATCGATTTCTCAGGAGTGATTCCGACCCGGTACGGCTTGGTGGAACGGTGCATCGTCTCAGGCGGCGGTAAGGCAAGCGACGGGACGGATAACTTTCTGCAGGCTTCGGGATTCGGCACGCATGGTCCGGCCGAACACATCGTGTTCGACGGCAATTTCATCACGCACGTTACTTCCGGTATTTTTACGAGAGGAGGAGGCATCACGATTCGCAACAACACGTTCGTCGGCAGAATGCAGCAGGTCATTCTGATTTCGTTTGGGACGGATGTTCGTATTTTGAACAACACCTATGACAGCGGTTTCACCAGCAAAGCTTCTGTTGGCGGATCGCCCAGCATTTATAATTATCACCCCGCGTACTTCGTCAACATTCATTACTTGACGGCAACGAACGGATGTATCGAGATCATAGGAAATGTTGCAACGATGGTCAGAGTGGCTTTTGCTTGTGTTGACGCCTCGATCAACCATCTCGTCATTATGAACAATAGTTGCGTCTGGATAACGAATATCCCTACGAACCCGGTATATTTTCTGGACAGCGGCCGGAATGTCACTTTGACCAAAGCGAGCTTCATCGATAACCGGGAAGAGCTGAAGAACGGACAGTATACGTTCGCCAAAGCTTCGATCGGATTCGATCTTGGAAAATTGGATGCCGAGCGATTTCCGATTCGGGATGCCGCCCGTCTGGTAACTTGGTCGGGTACGGCTTCGTTGGCCAATGCGCAAGTGAACCTTATTTTGGCCAAAGTCGGTCAAACGGTCCGTTTGATCGGGAAAGTTTCCTTTGATGTTACCGGCAGCGGAGACGCGAAGGTGAAGCTCACGGGACTTCCCCAACCTGTCAGTGGGCGGATCTTTGCCGCCTATGTGGATCGTGATCTGAATCAGGGCATCACTGGCATGTTGAGTACGGCCACGGACTTGTTGATCAGTCGAGACATGGCCGCTTACGATTCGTCGTTTCCCATCGGAACGGGGTACGAGATTCCGATTCAGTTCGAGTATTTGACGACATAGGGTAAATGAGCGAAAAATTGATTTAGCATTTAGACTCTTTAAATTAGTAGATTTCAAAGTATAGGCTGAGGTCGGTGCAGGATCTGGATATGAAAAGTCTGTCTTTGAAAATGGAATGCCTTTTGTATATGCCGGTCCGCAAATAACGGTTTGGTGGAAAGGGAAATTTTTATGTTTCGCTTCCAAAGACGCATTAAAGGAAACGGAAACTATTTATTGAGACGAAAATCTGCCAATTGATTTATTATCCGATGAGTGTGGAAAGAGGGATCGTTGAAAAAGGCAGAGGAGATTTCATATGGGGATTCGAGCGGAAATCATCTTTCGGTTACTTGGAGTTCTTCTTCGCTCCGTTGGGAAGCCAGGCGTAATATCGTCTAATCTTTCGAACCCGCCTGCCAAGAATAATAGTCACTCGTAGACGACCCATACAAATACGAGAGCTCAACGACCGACGAGGCTGCCGTGAACAACCGACGGCTTCGAATTGTCATACCGCCAGACTCCATAAAACAAGTTTTAGACTGACCTTAAAGATTGAAACAGCGACTGTCAAGGACGAGATAATAAAGACCTAGACTATCGCTGTTTCATTGAACTAACGTACCCGTTTGTATAATCAACTACAATTTTATACGCCCCTGATGCAACTGTAGCAGCCTGTACCCGCATCCTACACCAGACGTGCAGTCATCTACGGAATCCGACTATACGTAAGAGGCAAGAAACGGCTCCAGCACGGTGAGTGCTTCTCGTTGTTGCGGATTGTTCACTCCGTAGAAAAAGCCATGCTCCGCATCCGGAAAAAGCCTCACTTCGGAGCGCTTGCCGTACCCTTTCAGCTTGTCACTCATCTCATAAATGAACGAGTGGGGAAAAAACTGCTCCTTGCCTACGATCAGAAACAAAAAATCGGATGCATTCGCGTCGACTCGAGCGATCGGAGACAATTGCCGGAACAACGAGGGGTTTTGACCGTAAACCGTGCCAGCCGCAAGTTCAATATCTTGTTTAATCCCCTCATGCATAGGCTCCCATTGCTCCAACGTGCCAGGCCCGTTAATGGACACACACGCGGACGGCTTTAGCCAGTTTTGAGGATTCGTTCCCCCTGTCCACTCGCTTGGAGATGTGAGCGCCAATAGGGAGGCTAGGTGTGCGCCGGCCGAGCTTCCAAGTACGACGACATGGTCGATATTCAGCCCGGTTTCGCGGATGTAGGCAAGAAAAGTCTCATAACCGGCAACAAGGTCACGCATTTGGTCAGCCATCTTGGCGCCTGGTGAAAGGCGGTAGCCTGCTGACGCGCAAACATACCCTTTGCGGGAAAAATGCTGAAGATGCGAATGAAAAGAATCTCTTGCACCGGCATGCCAACCGCCGCCATGGATATAGAAGAGGGCTGTGCGCCGATCGATAGTTTCCGGCCGTGCGATATCCACTGCACGCTTTAATACAATGTCGGTATCGTAATAACGTGTGACGAGCTCCATAAGGTGCTCCTCCTATTCTTGTGTATGCAACCGCTTTACATAACAGCAACGCGGGCGGCCGCCATGTATCACTCTTGTCTTAACGCGATAGCTCTGGACACTCAGCCGGATACGATATGCTCCGGCCAGGCAAGCTCCGCTCCATGCGACCTTAGGACGTTCTGAAACTCCTCAAGCAGCGCGGAGTTGTTCCGGACGGCACGCGGCGTTTCACCGCGATCCAGGCAGAAAGAGGCCAGGGCGCCAGCTGCTTCGCCGATGTTCCATTCTACCGGATGCAAGCGGTAGCAACCGTTCGTTATGTGCGTTGTCCCGATATTTTTACAGGCCGGCAACAAATTGTCCATTCGGACTGGAATCAGGCTTCCGAGCGGGATTTGGAAAGGCAGAGCGGTCAGGTGGATATAATGGCGGTTCCCTGTGCTCGGATGAAGGTCTATACTGTAATGTCCGATCCCGACGGAATCGACGAAAGTCTCGGCGCGCCCGTCCGGCCGGTCCAGCGGGTTGATGTGCTGCTCCAGCACTGTGAATTCCGCTTTGATACGGCGCGACTCGCGGATGTACGGGAACGGCGCCAACCCGTCCTCGGTGCCGAATACATCTCCGCGCAAACGGAATCCGGGGTAGCCGCATCCTCCGTCCGGACGAGGAGCTTCCTTCTGCAGCCAGTAGAGCAGAGACAAGCTGAGTTCTTTGGCCCGCTGCAGGTTGCGGGCTTTTTCCGCTTCGTCGACATCGATGATCGAGCCGAGAAAGTAATCGTTTTGCGGCCAGTTGACGACCGTAACGTCGCCGGAAAACGTGCCGGCAGCGAAGTTGGTTTTGTCTGCCAGACGCCGGTAGGAGACAAGGGAGAAGCCTTCCCAGAACGACAGTCCCTGCGCGCCCGGAAACAGATCGTAGCGCACCGGTTCCAATGTGGACGGCCGGACACCCGAGAGACTGAGCAATTGATCGGGCCAGAAATCGGGACGGAACGAACGCCAAAACGCGTAATCGTTCGGCTTGTCGATCGTGTGCGTCTCCCCTTCGAGATAGTCGACGACGAAGCAATGCGTAATGGCCTGCATATCCTGCGGATCGGCAGGGCCTTCCACAGCGTGCCGTTCGTTCGTCTCTGCTTGCGACTCTGCTCCGGTGATGTACTCCGTACCGGTTAACGGCAGCAAATCCCCGCAGTCGGTCGCATCGAGAAAATAAGGCGCGGACAATAACGTCCGGGTGCCCGTCTGCATATGACGAACCGTTACCGAACGGATGCGGTCGCCGTCCGTCTCGGCAGAATCGGGACAGCATCGGGTCATAACGACCACCCGGCCGGCGAGCGTATATGGAGCCAGCATCTCCAGCAAAACGGCGAGGGCGACGCGCGGGTCGTGGCTGATTCGGCTAACTTTTGCATTACCCGGATTCAGATTGGGGATCGCCGCCGCCTCGGGAGTCAGCGGAACGTGATGCTGATAATAGCTGCGCACCCCGCGGCGAAATCGACGATAGCTGGCTGTGCTTCCGAACGTTTCGATCCAGCTGTGCTCGTCGGGGGGGACTGCCTGACTGGTCAGTTGCCCTCCGATCCATTCCGTTTCTTCCGTCATAACGACCGTTTTTCCTTCCCTCGCAGCGGCAAGTGCGGCGGCACAGCCGCCCAGGCTTCCGCCTACAATGACGATGTCGGCTTTTCTTTCACGCATCATACTGAATTCCCCCAAGGTGGTTAGTGATTTCTTATTCATGGTAGCTTGGAAGACGGCTCGGCATAAGCAAGTCTGATGACATGTAATGGTATTCTCATGACCTTGTCGTACGAATGTGTCAGATCGGGTTTAATAGTGTCGAGAGGCAATCAAAGTACAGTTCGGTAGCCTTGGAATACAAAATCTTGCGAATAGCGCGCCAGTTCACAATATGAACAGTTGAGAAGGGCCGAGTCAAAATAAAACAAGGAGTAAAGTGAGGATTGAAACGACGGCTTCAACGGCTATGCTGATTTTGGCCGCATACGACAAAAGCGGAGAGGGCCAGACAGCCGGGGCCACCAAGGGGAGAAAAGCTTCGAGAAGGGCAGGGGAAGCCGCCGACTGAGCCAGCGGCTATTTCTGTTTTCATGACCTCATTCCCCCTGGGGTAACGCCCCAATATTTACGGAAAACACGGTTGAAGTAGCTGGCGTCCTTGAAGCCGGTCTGATCCGCGGCAGTGGCGACGGTCGAACCGGCCAGCAGAAGCTCTTTGGCGCGCCCCATCTTTTTTTCAAGTACATAGTCGGAGAAAGAGAGGCCAATTTCCTGCTTGAATATGCGGCTCAAGTAGGAGGAGTTGAGATGGAGCCGGTCGGCGATCGCATACAGCAACAGTTCGCGGTCGATTTCGCTCATAATGATGTCCGTCGCCTGACGGATAATGCCATATGTATCGCCTTGCTTCTTGCCGTATTCGATGATGCGCGTCGCGATTTGAGTGAGCGACTTGTAGGCGTCCTCAGCGCTGTCGGTCGGTTGAAACCGGGAACGGAGCAGAGGGTCGCCTCCGGCGATCTCGTGAAGCGTCCGTCCTTTCCGTTCGGCGGTCCTGACGAGCAGGCCGTTCATGGCAAGCCAATGCTCGCGCACGTCTTCGACCGAGCCGGCTTCGGCCGTCCGAAGGGACCACCAGCGCTCAAGCGCGGACAACGTCTTGGCCGTATTCCCCGTCTCTAGCCCGACCTCGATGTCTTTCTCCAGTTCGCCCACCGTGCGCTGGACGACGTTTGGTCTGGACTGTGACCGCTGCTGTTCGGACATCCGTCCGCGGCCGCCAGAGAGGGAAATTTCGAGCCCGATCGAATCCTGTCGTTCGAAGACGTCGGGGACAAGCAGCCGAAGTGTACCGGTTTTTCTGTGGTATGACCAGGAAGCCGGGGGCGGTTTCTTGAAGGAGCCGTTTGTCTCGCGCCATTGCTTGCCGTCCACCTTGACGGCCGCCGGCTTGTCGAGCGCATGAACGACAACCTCCCATGTCCGACTTTCCGGCATATCGGGATAGCGGCCAACGCGAGGCCCGAGCTCGACAGCGAAGACGCGCCGTTCGTACCGGCTGGCGATGCTCGTCACGGCTAACTCCCCGTGCTGGTAGCCGAACGTCGTCCCGTCATCCTCATACAGCGTAAATTCGCCCATGCCGCCCGGGTAGACGTGTAGTTCCAGCCGGTCGGCCGGCCGCTGGTTTGCATACTCCATGTCCGGCCACATCGGCACGATCGCGCCGGCGCGAACGAAGAGCGGGCCGCCGGCATGCCTGGGGACGTGATACGAGATATCTGCAGGGCCGGTGAACTTCTCTCCGGTCCAATAGTCGTACCATTCCCCGGCTGGCAAATACACCTGATCCGTGAACGCTGCGACCAGGAGGGCGTCCCCGAACATGTATTGATTTTGCTGCACGACGGCGTGCGGATCGTCGGGAAAGACGAGCGGCATCGCCCTAGCGATCGGCAGTCCGGTACGTACAGCGACGTGGGCCGCGGAATAAATGTACGGCAGCAGCTGGTAGCGGAGCCTGGCATACGTTTTGAACAGGAGCAGCAGCTCCGGGTCGAGTAGAAGGGGATGCCGCCAATACGCCCAGCTGTTCACCTTCGACCAAGGCTGGAAAAAGCCGCAGTGGATACCGGCGGCGGTGTGCAGCTCCATATCGACGGCCATGTGCGGGATGCCGGAGAGTCCGAGCCCGAGCACGGACAAATGTGCCTTAGACCTCCCGCCCGACCAGACGGCGGCATATTTCTGAATGCCGGTATATCCGACAGGCGTATAGATCATCGGCCGCCGTCCGGTCTGTGTGGCGAAGCCTTCCCGGACGGAACGGCTGACCACGGTTGAATGCGGCAAGCTTTCCGCGTCCTCGGAACGGTCGTCCGCAGCAACTGGAATGTTCGCCATCTCCCTGATCGGTATATGGGTGCACAGATTGAAGCCCAGCACTCCTTGTGCGACAAACGGCTTCAAATACTCGTACCAATCCTCCGGTAAATGCAGTTGCTTCCCCGCTTCGCCATCGTCCCGCAAATACAGACCGAGGGTCAGTTTGAACCCGGCCGTGCCCAAAGCGCCCATGAACGTATGAGCACCTTTCGGCAGCCACTGTGGAATGTAGAAACGGTCGGGATGCCAATCAACGGGCCCGTCGTAATCGAACTGCCGGTCCATCCAAGTTGGTTCCAGCCCGATCATGTCGCACGGTATGCCTTCCCGCCGAAATTTCAGCGCGTCCTCAAGCATGTCCCGCGCCTCCGCCTGTTGGTTACAGTTGAAAGAAAGTCCGTAAGCCCAGACGGGGAGCAGGGCCGCTGGGCCGGTCAGCTCCGTGTACTTCTGCAGCAGTTCGGCAAGGCTGCCGCCTGCGAACAGGTAAAACGCCAACTCCCCGCGCCTTCCGCGAATCCGCACCACATCCGGCGAGGAGCAACCGACATCGAATTCATGTCTGCGGTCGTTATCCATCAGCAGCCCCCAGCCTTCGCTCGACAGGAGCAGCGGAACGGGGGCATGTACCTCCTTGCCGCTACGAAAGCAAATCGCGATTTTGCAGCCCCGTTTCATCAGCGGAGTATCGTGTTGGTCGCCCAACCCGTATATGCGTTCTTCCGCGGCAAGCACAAACTGCGTTTCGAAGCCATCGTCGGAAGCTCCGGCAGAAGTGCCGCAGGGACCTGCCGACGTCCCGCAGCCGGAGCGAGGCGGGCGATTTTGCCGGGTGAGCAGCGTTCCGGCTGAGCCGTACAGCGACAGTTCTCCGGAACGCCGGTCCACTCGAAGAGACGCCGATTCCGTAATCAACTCCATGACTTCCTCACGCATTTTCATTTCCCAGCAATCCGATGCAGGCGAGGGGGCGACAATTCCAAGGCGGGCAAGCGCAGAGGGTTCCTCGAAACAGCCCGTCTGATTCATCCGAACGTGAAACGTATGCGACGCTATCGGTTCGATACGGACGTGCAATCCGGTCGAGGTCAGTACGACCACGGACGCGCGGGAGCTTCTCACAGGAATGCCTCCTCTGATATGCCGGAAGAAGACGGAAGCCGATCCAGCATGAAGTTTTCTAATCATTTTAGCACATTTTTGCGGTGCTGCGGCGAAGAAGTCGCCTCGGCAGCAGATGACTCCGATCGTCTGCCTGGACTGCTCCGATTCGACGCCCTCGCGGCTTATCTCACAGTGTTTGACGTCTTGTGATAGCTAACGAATACCGGACAATAGGAACGTCATGACCTGGATCCTATAGTATTTTCATAACTTTTGGGTACGAAACGGTATTTTTATGCCCTTCGTTGGTCTATTCGGTATAGCGGGGCGCCGCTGCGTCACAAGTAACGAAAATGCAGTCTGAAGTCATGAGGATTTCTTGTTGGCGAAAAATGCAGACCGTTATAATTGAAGCTGTGGGCAGGTGAAAGCGTTGTCATTTCCGTTGCGTATCCGCCTGTTTCTACAAATAAGCAGTTGAGAGGGGAAAGTCAGAAATGAGCGGGACGAAAAGAAGATGGCTTGGTGCGACGGCGATGTCGGCATTGTTGCTGTTGTCCGCTTGCGGCAAAGAAGGAGGCGATGGGGGAGCAGCAGGAGAGCCAGTCCGGCCCGGCGATGCCGGAAAAACGGTGGAGGCGGTTGATCCGAACAAAGAGGTGGAGCTGACCGTATACTCGTTGCTGGGCGGCAATTACGAAGGATTCATGAGCTCGGAGGGACAGTACATCCAGAAGAAGTATCCGAATTTCAAGTTCAACTTCATGCTGCCGGGGACGGGGACCACGTTACGGGATGTCGTCACGGCAAAAACGCCGATCGATATTATCATTTCATCTCCCGACCTGCAGCAGGTCATCGACGTGGGGCTCGATTCGGATATTTCCGATCTGATCAAGAAGCACAACTACGACCTCAACCGGTTTATCCCGGTCACGATCGATATGATGAAGCAGTTGACCAGCGGCAGGGTGCTCGGGCTACCCGGCCGAGTGAGCTCGTACACGCTGTACTACAACAAGGACTTGTTCGACAAGTTCGGCGTGCCTTATTTGAACGACAAGATGACATGGGAAAATATTTTGGAAACGGCGAAAAAGCTTACCCGTGCCGACGGCGGTGTGCAATATTACGGCTTTGCCGCAGATATTATCGCTCTGCTCGACATGAACGAGCGGGCGCCCCAATATGTGGATGCGAAAAACGTAAAGGCCACTTTGAACAGCGAGTACTGGAAACAAAAATTCGATCGGACCGTACCGCTTTTCACCATGCTCCAGGACGTTTCCGACCCGGCGTTGCTAACGAGCCTGAGCAAGTCGAGAGATTTATTCCTGAAGGAAAAGCGGGCGGCGATCTTGCTCGGCATCAATGATGCCGGCGTTCGGGCAGCCAGCGAGAAATGGGATTTGAACTGGGACATCTCACCGTTTCCTGTCTTCAAAAACGCGCCGAAAGAAGGGCCGCAGCCCAGCACGCGCTATTATCTGATCGCCGCCGGCAGCAAGCACCGGGAAGAAGCGTTTGCGGCGATCACCCAACTCGTCTCCGACGACGTCCAGCGGGAGCTCGTAAAAAACGGATTTACGCCGCCGCTGCAAAACGTCGACTATATTGATTTGCTGGGCAGCGGCATTCCTGAGCTGAAAGGAAAGTACGCCAAGGCGCTTATTCCGCCCAACTACGGCGAAATGAATGTGAAGGACAAGTACTACATTGCGGCAAGGGCTGAGCTGATCAATGCGTTCAACGATGTCGTCGGCGGCCGGAAGGATACGAATACAGCGCTCCGGGAAGCGGAGGAGCAGGCGGACAAAAAGATCGTGGAATTGAAAAACCAATAACCGGTAAGGGAGAGGGGGGAGTCCGCATGAATGTTGGCAACCGGAATACCCGCCGAATGTGGGCAAAGCTGCTTATATGGACTGTATTGGCAATGGGATTGCCGTTCGGCAATTTCACGGCAAGCGATACCGTTTACGGGAGCAGTCGCCCGGCGGAAGGCGAGTTCTCCTACATCGCAGGAAAGGATGGGCGTATGAATAGAGACGAAACAATTTCGAATTTGAGGGAGCGAACGATGACGAATAGCGGAGGAGCACAGCCGTATCCACCGGCGCTTGAACGGAGCACAGCGGCCTTCCCGCCGGCGAACCAAGGAGCGTCCGCGCTGGACATCGTGCGAGCCGGACAGGCGAATGCAGTCGTTGTGGTCGACGATACGGTTTATCCTAAGGAACCAGCCGCCGGCCCGGTACAGGGCGTTATTCCCGGATGGACGCAAGCGTACGGGAAAGGAAACATTGCCGTTACGGATGCCGTCAGCCATACGGGCAATTACAGCCTGCACTTCAACGATGGCGATAGCTCTGCCTACGGGGTGCTGAGCGATCTTGTTGAGATCAGCGAAGGCGAAACCTACACCGTCTCTGCGATGGTGTATCGCGCGTCAGGCGACGATCCGCAAATCTTTATCCGGTTTTACGACCAAAACAAGGTGCGCATCGGCAGCCAGCCTTGGCTCCGAGTGCCGGGTACCGGCGCCTTCTGGACCGAGGCGTCCGTTACGGGTACAGCCCCTGCACAGGCCGCTTATGCGGCTGCGGGACTTTATACCGGCATCCCGCAGGCAAGCGTACATTTCGACGATATCAAGATGCGAGCGCTCTCCGGGAACGACGTGCCGCTGGCCAATCCGGGCTTCGAACCGCAAACTTCGGTCAGGAGGGGGCCCGCTGAAACGTTGGTCGACTACGTGCGGAAATCGACAGGAGCGCTGTTGCCAATCATGACGGAGCCGGAATACAGCACTGGCGGGGGCGGCGAGCCGGAACAAGTCATGATTCGCATCGGCACGACGGAAAGTGTTTACGGAAACGCGCCAGCGCTCGATGCGCTGCTCTCCACCTTGGACGGGGACGGGTTCGTCATCTACCCGGAAGGCCAAACGATTACGATCGCCGGTTCCACCGTCTGGGGAACGACGAACGGCGTGTACGACTTTTTGGAACGGTATGCCGATATTCGCTGGCTGATGCCGGGACCTGACGGCGAGGATATACCGCAATTGAGCGACTTGTCGGCGGGAAGGGGAATCTTGCGAGAACAACCGGCCTTCGGATTCCGGGTATTTAGTCCGCTGCATGGGAAGCCTGACAACGGTGCGGATGCGAACCAGCAGCTGCACATATGGGCGCAGCGAAACCGGCTGCAAGGGTCCTACAACGCGCCGGTCAACTTTCATCACAATATGTACAATCTGTTTTCAGTGTCCAAGTTCGGGGCGACGCACCCGGAGTTTTATCCGAATGGGCAGCCGCCTGCAGCGAATTCGATCTCTGGATGGCAGCCGTGCTTCTCGAATCCAGATACGGTGGATGCGGCCGTCGAAGAAATTTTGGCATATTTTCGGGACAATCCGGACGCGCAGTCGTACTCGCTCGGCATTAACGACGGAAACGGTTACTGCGAAAGCAATCCGATTCCGGTTTACTATAATTGGGTCAATCGGGTTGTGGAGCGCGTATTGGCCGTCTACCCGGACAAATGGTTCGGTCTTCTCGCCTATCAGTCGGTGATCCGGCCGCCGTCGTTTCCGCTAAACCCGCATGTCATTCCTTTCCTTACCAAGGACCGGATGGCTTGGGCCGACCCGGAAGCCGAGACTTTGGGCTACGCGGATGAAGAAAGCTGGCTGCAAGTAGCCAGTCAAATCGGCTACTACGATTACATTTACGGCAGCCCTTATCTTGTACCGCGCGTCTACCCGCACCAGATGGCGAAAACGCTCCGGCATGCGCAGGAACGGGGGATTGGATCGTACTATGCCGAGCTGTACCCGAATTGGGGCGAGGGGCCGAAAGCATGGGCGGCGTCCAAGCTGCTCTGGGATCCCGAACAAGACGTCGACGCACTGCTGCAGGAATGGTATACGCGGGCGGTCGGCGTGACGGCGGCGACGTATCTGAAGCAATACTACGAGCATTGGGAAATGTTTTGGACGGAACGCGCCATTCTCGAGCCATGGTTTTTGCCCGGCACGATTTATCAAAACTTCGCCGACCCTGGTTATTTGAATGCGGTAACCGAGGAAGACCTATCGCTTAGCCGCGAATGGCTGGAAGCGGTTGTCGCCGCAGCGGAAACGGAGCCGCAAAAGGCAAGGGCCAATCTGCTCCTTCGTGCTTTCGAGTATTATGAAGCGTCCGCTTTGAGCTATCCGCGGATCGTAGAGCGACCGGCCGAGACGGCTTCGGCGCTTGCCCTTCTGGAGCATTCGGTCGATCTGTTCGGGCAGCGGATCGAGATGGCCGGGAAGCGGTTCACGCTGCTGGACGATTACAAGTCGAATCCTGCCCTTCTGCAGCTTATGGATGCGAGAAGATTCAACCAACTCATCTGGTCCGGTTGGAACGCGCCGGAGTTTTGGGCCCTTGTCGATTACATGAAGGACCGGGAGGCTGCTGGCGGGCCGGTGCGGCTTCGGGCGTCAGAGCTGGCCGCAATGCATCCTTCACCCGAGGGGAGACAGTATGCCGCGCTTATGCTTCAGGCATTGTCACGCCCGTCCGCGGTGCAGAATCCGTCCTTCGAAGACGGTGATGAGGCGGCGCCGCCGTGGGAGCTGCTGTCGCGTTCCACGTCGTCCCGCTCCATTCGGCGGGCGGAAGGGACGGCCTTTACCGGTACAGTGAGCATGCAGGTGTACGGAAAAGGATGGGGCGGACCAAGCCAGGTAATCGCCGTGGAGCCCGGGCTGGCAAGCATGAGCTTCCGTTACCACATTCCGCAGTTCGGAAACACAGCCGGCAGTATCCAATGGGGCTTCGATCTTCTTGACGAACAGGGCGAATGGATCAACTTCAGCACGGTGCGCTCCCCGGTCACTTCTCTTGCGGATGCGGAATCTCAATGGTTGGAAGCGCGACTGGATGGAGAAATTCCGCAGACCATCAGCGGAAAGCAGGTCCGGCAAGCGCGATTGATCGTCCTTATCTCTAGCAACGAGCCGGTCGATGTTTACGTTGACGACGTCAAATTTTACAGCATGGCCAAACCATAGCTTTCTTGGTGCGAACCCTCCCGCTTTCCATGTGGAATTGCGGGAGGGCTCTTTTTATGAAACAGCGCAGGCTTTTTTATAAGCGTTGAAACTATTTCTTTCAATACTAACGAAATTATAGGAGGGCAGGCAAAAGGTGGTGATGTCGTTGGGCGAGCTGCGCCTGATCAAGAAAATCTGGCGAAATTGCGAAAGTACCGCCGCCAACTATGTTTGAAAAAAATTCAACACTCGATATTGCTGTGTGAGTTAGCGTAATGCTACACCAAAATACCTTTTTTAGTCAGCAATGCTGTAGAAGACAAGAATATATCCATATTGGCCCGCGTACAATGCGGTTTTATTGTTTTATGGATATAACTTCTTGTCCGGGTTGCGTAGCACACCAAGTTGCATGGTTAACCGAATAGGGACAACAAGAATGATGTGTTTTCCGCAATGTCCGTTTTTCCGTTCATTACAAGTGATAAATAATGAAAATATCGGCATCCATAACTATGTACACAGATATATGGTATCCCGTTTTTAGACATCAGGATCCATCCAATTCCGAATTAACGAACAGAAATGTATAGCTAACCAGCCCGCAGCAGATAGGGGCACGTTGCCAATCTTTTTCTTCGGCGCTCAACAAGCCCTTAAGTCGGAGGATGTTGAGCGCATCAAAGGTCTCCGATCTGTTCGGGCCCTCCGCTCAGGAACGTTTGCTAGAGGAGTCGCTTTTACGTTGCTCTTTGTACTTCATTGAAGTAATGGGTTAGTTTAACAATAAGTATTCTTGCCGCACTTCTGTAAAGCTCGAAGTGCTATCATTTAGATGTTAGTGCTGGACAATAATTGTAGGAGGTTTTTGTATGAGCATCGATTCTCTTAATAGTCCATTCATGTTACCTGTGAAAAAGTACAATGCTGATCCGAATTTAAGGATTAATATTGTTACAGCGAACACAGCTTTACTACTAGTTGATTGTGATGAGTCCTCTGCGGATAATAAAATTGTAGAGAATCAAATACATAAAGCACTAATTACTGCAAGAGATGTAGGCATGAAAGTTGTTTATTTATACAATGCGATTCACGAAGTTGGTGGTCCTAAAGATGTTACCACACGAATCCACGGACTAGACTATTTAGAAAATAGCTGGAAACCATTAGTCCCTGTATTCAATCAAACAATTCAGCCGTTAGAATCCGAAGCTGTTATTCCTAAATCGCATAAAGATGGCTTTAACGGGACAATGCTTGATTATTATCTGAAAACATGGAATATCGATACGATTATTGCAGCAGGATTCCATATCAAATCCTGTTTATTTCATACCTGCATTGGCGCTCGACATAATAATTATCGAGTTATTATGTTGAGGGATTGTACTAATTCATTTGAATTTCCTGATACATTGGATTCAGACAATCCTGAAGGTGGATGGTTAAGATTTGTCTTCTTGAGAATGTATGAAACCGACATAGGGTACACCTCAACTTCTAAGGATTTAATGAAAACTTTGTTACGCTAACCATTCCTGTTAGTTCTAACGAAATGGACTATGTCAAAAAAGGAGCGCCTCGGTATGATGGATTGCTGCGATTCTGTCCAGTGCCGGTGACTTGAGACAATGCCCACAGGCGTCAATTGCTGAGGAGAGCCAAACAAAAATGGTGAGATAGCACTATATAGTGCATCCTGATTATTGGGGGAAAGGTATCGCGACGGAAGTTGCAAATTTATTAGTAAACTTCGGCTTTAAAGAACTTCATCTCCATCGAATTTATGCAACATGTGACCCTAGAAATATTGGATCTGCTAAAGTTCTCAACAAAGTAGGTATGACACAAGAAGGAAGATTGAGGGATGCACTACTAATCAAAGATGGATGGCGAGATTCCTTGGTGTTTGGCATCTTACAGCATGAGTGGGAACTAACGTCATCATAATTTTTTTGCGGGATATTGGGATATTGAGCTAACGGGTACCATAGTGGAGAAGCTTACAGCAATGCAGCTCTTCCTTTTCATTGAAGTAACGGGGTAGTAATGCAGAATAGTTCAGAATCATCAGGGGAGAATAAGGGGAAAATTACCTGAAGGTGATTAAATGAGATGCATATTTACATTCAATTTCGTGATCCCTTTGGCACTTGCTTTTTCCGTTACTGTCAACGCTGCGCCTGGCTATGCGAAATGGGGAAGCATTGCAGTTAAGGAAACACAGAAACGTTATGATAATGCCGAAGTAATTGATTATAAACATATTGGTCGGATCAACCTGACTCCAAATAGTTCTGAAGAGAAATTCAGACTATGGCTAAGAAACAAAGAAGGGAAAGAATTTGGTGTTTATGTCTTTATCGTTTTTGACCCAAAGACCAATGTACTCAAGACGATCAAATTCTTAGAAATTAACCGTTAGAGATGTTTTGCCTATGACTTCACAAACAGGTGACGATAGTGGTCTCAATTCCAATTTTATGAAATAATATTTGTCGTATAAAGAAATCATATTAATTGAACTAATAGGTAGGCAGTGATCGGCAGAAAACGGGAGGGAGTATGAAATCGAGAAATATTGGAATCACAATACTGCATTTCACGAAAAGTTAGTGGCAGACGCAAAGACACGCGGCGGACGAGTGCTAGACATTGGGTGTAGCGACGGATTACTCCTCCAACAGCTCGCGCCTTTCGCTCAAAAAGTAGTCGGAATTGACCCTGACTCGGAAACTATTTTGAGTGCACAAACGCGACTGGCTGGGGTGTCCAATGTGTCGCTTGTAACGGGTGACTTCCTCGACATGCCAATCCCTTCTCAAAAGGAACGTTATTCTACGGTCATCTGTGTAGCGACTTTGCACCATATTTGAATTGAGAAGCGCACTGTTAAAAATGCGCCAAGTTCTTGCACCTGGCGGTCGGCTCCTCATTGTTGGTTTAGCAGCTGACAAGTCAATTATGGATTTTGTCATCTCCGGACTTCTTGTTTTCCCAATCCGAGTGATGGACAGACTTCATGGCGGAATGCGAGATCCCGGTGTTCGGATTACAGATCCTAAAGAGTCATTAATCGAGATTCGCCAAGTGGCTCATGAGGTACTGCCAGGGGCAATAATCCGACGCCGCTTCTATTACCGATATTTATTATCATGAAACAAACCGAAGGGCAGTAACGAGTAACGGGACGTTTCAAGCGGTTCACGACCACCGTGGCAGCAAGGCTTTCGATGAGCTCGACCTCTTGCCCTGTTATACCGGCATTTCATGAACGACTGCAATATGCCATATACCGTCATCACTGAGCCTCGCAAATGAAGCGCCTGCTTCAACAGAGCTGGCGACTGGTCCGATCGGAACGACAAGCCAACCTCCCTCTGGCTCCCAACACCTTGACCTTTTTCTTCGGGATGACCACGTCCCCTTCGATAACAACCAGGCTGAATGCGTTCTTCGCATGGCCAAGGTCAAACATAAAATCTCCGGCACGTTCCGTACCTATGATTTTCAGTTTTTGGCTCTCTCCTGACCTAAGTAGTAACGAAACCAAAAACAAAGATTTACATAACGGCTACAACAATAGCTCTATCGAGTCATTGTATCTTTCAAAGCAGTTTTATATAATTTAGACATTGCATAGGAGGATTTAAGTAATCTTGAAAAGGTCGGTATTTTGTTGTTTGATTGAACTATAATAACAACTTTTTTTTGAACTAATTAAAGATATAATATATCTGTATTATCTTTTAAATACTTATTTGAATTCCTGTAAGGAGAGTGTAGAGGTGCAAATCACAATGGCTGAAGTGAAACAACCTGCAGAACAAAGCTATAAAGTCAGGCCTGTTGATTAACCAGAAATTGTAACTTGAAGAGCCCCATCAGAGACATACTTTTGAGTCAGGCGATCAAAACGAACGATCCATTCGATCGGTAACTTCCCTAGAA
>NZ_BAAAYO010000017.1:0-142187 GCF_039536325.1 Paenibacillus hodogayensis | reverse complement strand
CTGTTCATCAGAGGCCTTGACTCCAGGGTGTATAAATTAAATATTTTTCCTTTGGTGCAGAATCGGTAATATTTCCACGCTTAATCATACTGGCTTCAGACAAAATGCTCTCAAGTATTTTCATTTGAAAGTTTACTCTTGTGGACATTTTCAGGCTCCAGCACGTCTCTGCCGTTATTGCTTTTGCTTTTAATATGTGATGTGCAGCGTGGCGTCCTGAACCCACCGGCAAATTTCGCAAGCGCACCGTAAACTGCCGTGATTTTTTAGCGATAGAGTGGTTCAGATGTGCTGCAATTCGCTTTATTGCAGGTATTGCCGCACTATTTGGATTGGCGATCAATGTCTGCCCTAGTACTTTCGGGTTTATTTTAGACATACCGTTGGCTTCATGCAGATCAACATACCAAGATGGTTGGGACTGCTTCGCTAATTGAAATAATGCGGCTGATAGCGGATGGCGCGCCTTATCCTTCCGTTTTCGCGGAAACGTCCGGTTCAAATCAGGAATGCCCCTGATGCGCCGCTTATAAGCTAGACGGTTCACAATCGGAACGATAATCAGGGTTCCATTTTCAATTTGGAGCCTGTTATTCTTCAGCATGCCTATAAGTTTATTTGCTGCGAGAATACTGGCAATTTCTTTTCCATGCACCCCGGCAGTGATCATAACGGTTTGTCCACGTGAACTACTATTAATAACGTAAAAAGGAGTTTTAAATCTGGTGGATTTTGCCAACAGGTGTTTTTTAATTTCCATTAATGAACTACCTCCCCGATATTCTAAAGTACGATTCAACTTATATTTTGGCTACAGACAATAACCCAGTCCGAAATACTCCAAGGCACATATCGTATATTGTGATGAATTCGGAGAGGATGGCTGTCAATGGGAGGTTTTGCGACAAAATATAATGTGAGCAAATCGTTGGTAAAACACCATATGCTTGCACATAACGTGCCTGAGACAAAAATGTTCAGGAAATCTGTTCTAAAGAAAATGCTTGATCAATACGAGATGGTTTATGTTAAGCCAAACGATGGAACTGGCGGCAAAGGAGTCATGAGGGTAGAAAAGCTGGAACAAGACAGTTATGAGTACCAGTTGAAAACTGCCGCTAAAACGTTCAGTTCCTTTGAAAGCATGTACCAATCTCTCTGCCAAAATACCAAAAAAAGTCCTTTTGTCATTCAACGCGGTATCCATTTGCTTAAATACAGCGGCAGACGATTTGACTTAAGGGTTATGGTGCAGAAAAACCCGAAAGGAAAATGGGAGACGACAGGTGTGATCGGACGATTGGGACACCCCAAAAAAATTGTTACCAACGTCTGTAAAGGCGGCAGCTCCAAGCCGGTTGAGCTTTTATTAAAAAAGCATGTGCCTAGCGTAGTGAAATATACCAAAAAATTGGAGAGGTTAGGGTTCCGTGCGGCGGTTCAATTAAACAAAACGTTTCCAAGAATCAAGGAACTGGGTTTTGACGTCGCCATTGACAGCGAACTGCACCCTTGGATTCTGGAGGCCAATCCCCGGCCGGTCATTTATGGATTTAAAACGTTGAAAGATAAGCGCATTTATAGAAAGATAAATCGTTACCAAAAAGCATACGGTCGTCGTTAGAACTGCAAGTGTTTAATGAGTAAGGAGGCATGACTGTGGCAACCAAGAGGCTGGCAATAAAACTCATCTTATTTCAGAAAGACTTTTTCAAAGGAAACGAATAGAACTTACCAATATTATATAGACCGCAATAAAGATCATAACCGTATGAGCAGACGATCGATGGTCTGCATCGGATGCTTATTAATCCGCTTTATGAATTGGCTCACATGAAGCTTAATCTTTTTCAAAGAAGATGTTATTGACCACATCTGCTTTAAGCCACAACCATAATCCTACCACCGGATTAAGGTTTGGGCTGTACGGCGGTGAAAGACCAACTGCAAACGCAGATGCTTCCTTAAATAAGGCTGTAACGTTATGGCATGATGGATGCGGCCGTTGTCGAGAATCAGTGCAATTTTTCCGGGTCAATACCGTTTATGCCGTCCGTAAAGCCTATACCGCCCTGGGCTGGGAAGACGCGATTGGCAGAAAAAAGCGAGCAACTCCGCCCATTGCGCCAAAGATTACGGGTGAAGTCGAGGCGAAAATCATTGCTCTGGGCTGCAGTATGCCTCCGAACGGCCGAAGCGGGTGGACTTTGGAATTGTTGGCGGATCGAGCAGTTGAACTGAACTACATCATAGCATTTCCCATGAAAGTGTCAGGCAGATTGTAAAAAAACAACTCAAGCCGCACCTTCGTAAATGCTGGTGTATTCCTCCTGAGCAAAATGCGGCGTTTGTCGCCGCCATGGAGGATGTGCTGGATGTATATCAGTTGCCATACGACGCCGAGTGCCCATTGATTTGTATGGATGAAAAACCATATCAACTGCTCGATGAAGTCCGAGTGCCCATTCCGATGAAATCGGCTAAGCCCATGCGGGAAGACAGCGAATATATCCGTCATGGAACCTGCAGTATTTTCATCTTCACGGAACCCTTATCAGGCTGGCGTCATGTTGCAGTATTACAGCAAAGAACCCGGCTTGACTGGGCAGAGCAAGTCCGCGAACTGTTGGAGGTTCATTACCCGGATGGAGGTACTAGGTCCGGAGCACCTTGGCGGGATCTGCACGAACATTACGGCTCATGGAAAACGTCTTCAACAAATTGAAACATTACCGTAGATTTGCTACCCGTTATGATAAGCTAACCTGCACATTTGCGGCCTTTTTGGCGTTGGCCTCTATTCTGCTATGGCTAAATTAGGTTTGAAGACACGCTCTAGCGCCTTGACCGAATCAAATCTCAGGATACAAATATTTTAATTTTCCTCTGGCTTGTTAGGTTGTGAAGTGCCATTTCAACGATTTTTGAGCCTGGTTGCGGGCCACTTTCCAAGCTGTTGTTTCTCGCTGTAATTGTTCCATGGAAGCAATTGGGCGATGCAGACATTGAATTGTCAGCGGGCTCATTTCAATTTCAGCGATGTTCAGCCAACTTCCATGCTTGGGAGTGTAGTGGATCTCAAGGCGCATGGCTAAAGCAAGTGCGACATCGGGAGTAAAAGCTTCATACAGCGATGAGATCGTATGCGTATTCAAGTTATCCATGACGAGTCGAATGCGCCTTGCTTCCGGGTAATGCACCTCAAGAAGCTCACGAACTTGATTGGCCCAATCGGATTTGGTCCGTCGTTCACTTACACAGACATGGCGCCACCCAGCCAACGGTTCGGTAAACAAAAACAAGCAACAAGTTCCTTTTCGAACACACTCGTAATCCTCCCGTCGTACCTTTCCAGGCTTCATCGCCTCCGGCGGACGGGAATGATCTAACTACTGGATGGGCTGCTCATCCATACAAATGAGCGGAATCTCAGGATTATAAGGGAGAGCGTACGTTTCCAGAACGTATAATGTTCCGGGAAGTCTCGTCATGACGCTCCGGACCTAGCGATCCAGAGCATTGCGTTCAACATCATCCGGTTATCTTTGTCAATTCGTCCGCCCTGTCGTTTTCGCTCTGGCAGAAGTAAATGTTTAATTTGATCCCACTGATCGTCGCGTATTTCGTATCCTCTTCGCATACGAGAAGTTTACCATCTTTTAGCATTAATTTACAGTTTGAAGACACGCTCTAGTATATTTTTTAGTCCATTCTTTTTCTTAAGGATTTCAAATGGTCGCATCATCTCGTGATCTTCATGTTCGAGCATGTGACAATGCCATACGAAACGTCCGGTGAACGGACCGAAACTCGCGATAAAAGAGGTAACGTAACCGGCGGGAGCGCGAATTGTATCCTTAAATCCCCTTTCGTTAGGGTCAGGAGGAGCCGCATGTCCTGTAAACTTAAGTTTTCCTGTGGCTTGGAAATGAGCAACGTCAAAAGGCTGGCGCTCAAGAATTTGCATGTCAACAATATGTAAATGAATGGGATGGTCATCAGTTGACGAATTGATTAACCGCCATATCTCAATTGTTCCTAACTCTATTTTCTCGGATATACGATCGATCCACATTTTACCGTCCAGTAAATTCAACGATCTTCCATATTCATCAGTCACTCTGTCGAGTGTTAGATCTCTTGTCCTGCTTGCCATCTTTCTTGAAAGAAATTCAATTTCCCCTAAACGATCCGGAAGGGAACTGGTATCTTTGCCTTTTAACGGAGTTGTTACTTTGAATTGCATTACATCGGTCGTTTCGGGGGAGGCACCCTTGAAAACATTTTTAAGAACGATCGACTGGCCGAAGGATCGAGAAAAATCGACGATCACATCCGCACGCTCGGTAGTTAGAAGGAGGATCTCATTCATTTTCACTGGTTTTTCCATTAATCCGCGGTCGGTTCCAATTTGATATAAGGGCTGTCCGGAGTCCAGTTTGAATGTAATGGCTCGACTATTGGAGGCGTTTAAAATGCGAAGGCGGTATTTTCTTGGTTCCACTTCGACATAAGGCCATACTTTCCCGTTCACCACAATCGTATCTGCATCAAAAGGCGTGACAATCGAAGGATAAGGAAGACGACGATTATTTTTATCCGGCGTACTTGGATAATAGAGCGATCCGTCCAGATTAAACGAGCGATCCTGAACTAATAAAAGGATCTCATATTCTCCTGCAGGCAGATTCAGGGATTGTTCATGCTTGTCGCGAATGATAAAAAATCCTGCAAGTCCCGCATACATGTTCAATCTTGTAATTCCCATTGTGTGATCATGATACCATAACGCAGTGGCTTCAAGGTTCGGGAACTCATATACTTCTCGTTCGAACAAAGGTCCTGTTTGTTCAAAATTTCTCGTAAACCAAGCTTCAGGGTACCCATCGCTATGGGCTTGCTGTTTTCCTCCGTGTAGATGAACCACTGTCCTGACCTCTGGGAGCGTTTTTTCTGCGCCATGAATGGTCGTATCGATAGGGAGAAAGTGCTTTGTTGGCAGATCATTCATCCATTTGACGAATGTCGTTTCACACTTCATCACGTCGAAAGTCGGGCCAGGGTACATTGCATTGTAACCCCATAAGCGGGTAGGACCGAGATCACGATGCAGTCTTTGGGAAAATTCCCTCATGGTCACTTCATAATACGAACCTTTCTTGTCTCGTTTGATTGGGGAAATGGTTTCGGGAATCGGCAGTTTATCAACGAATTTCTGCAATTTTATTTTTACGGGCATATAAATAGAGCACCTCCTTAATGTATTCCTTTTATTCCTTTACACTTAATTTTATAGATGCATCATTTTCTACATTTGATAGGCTTGATCTTAGTGCTAGGGAGTGAATTCTACAGGCTTGAAAACCGTCTCTGCTTGGAACCGATGAATGGATATACAGGATAGGGATGCTGCATAGATTCCTTCTCCTAATAATAATCATTACTAAATATATGTATTGAATGTAATTTCATGAGGAAAAAGTCATAGCAGTTAGACCACATACCTTACATTGATTCGAGAAACCCTAAGAAATACTTCCTCGCTTAGCGTCTCCAATCAAACGGTAAAGTCGTTAGTCCACACCATTTCAGCCCCCGTTGGGCATAAACCCTCCATTACTTTTCTAGCTCCCCCTGCATCAAACCGGACGTGAGGTTTTCCCTCATCCGGCTTTCCGATGTTCTTCGTCCTCCACCGTTGCGGTACTTTCTCTAGCTGACGAGTTTCATTAGTCCGGCAAACTGTGCCGCCATTGCGGCCTGCTTGGACTTGCTGTGTTTATTACGACGTTTGCGCTTCTTGTTCCAGAACAGCGTGAGGCGTCTTCGGATATACCAGTCGATCTTGTTTAGGAATTTGTCTGCGAAGGAATCAAGTCCGTAGTAGTTCTTCCACCCATGTATCTTGGGATTCAATTCCTTCACCATCTGGTTCATCGTCCAATACAGACGGTTTCTCGGCTCAGTGGCTTCCTTCACCTAGGCACAATAATCAGTTTTTGAGGCCGTAAAAAATTGCTTGAAGAGCATAACCTGGCACAGAGCCAGCTTGAACAGATTGAGCATGAGGTCCATCTCATTCTTGAACGTATCCCCTATGCTCAGAAGCTGCTTAAAATACGCGGCGTCAACGCCACGAGTCAAGCGGGTATACTCGGTGAGGCCGGTGATTTAAGCCGGTATACACATGGGAATGCGATACATCGGCATGCTGGCTTAAATTGCTGAGGCCAGTTCTGGCAAGTGGCGAGGAACAATGGTTCTCAGTAAACGGGGCCGTCCGCGACTGCGTCATTTCCTCTATCTCATGACAATGTGCATGGTTATGACAAATCCAGAAGTTCGGGCTTTACATCGTTACAATGTGGAGGAAAAAAAGCTAAAGAAGATGAAATCCATCATTAAAATTATGTGGTAAAGTAGCGCGGCTGTATCGGAGTGTACTATCTATAATAGTATTCAACAGACTTCATATAATCAACACACATTTTATATTGAACGTTTGTTGATTATTTTTTCCATATAAGTATTTCTATTCACAAGAAAAAGGAGATGTAAGTCATGGAAAATATTCAAAACAAAGTAGTCATAATTACAGGAGCCTCCAGTGGCATTGGAGAAGCAACTGCGAAGCTGCTGGCCCAAAACGGTGCGAAGGTAGTATTGGCTGCCAGAAGAGAGGAACGTCTGCATGCAGTAGTTAATGAAATAATACAAGCTGGTGGTGATGCCGTTTCAGTAAAAGCGGATGTTGTTTCCGCAGAAGAAATGCAGAATTTGGCCAAATTCACCTTGAATTCGTATGGCCGAATCGATGTACTAATCAACAACGCAGGAGTTATGCCAACCTCCAAACTCCATGAACTAAGAGTTGAAGAATGGAATCAAATGATTGATGTGAACATCAAGGGTGTCCTGTATGGCATTGCAGCAGTATTACCCACCATGCGGGAACAGCAATCTGGTCATATCATCAGCCTGTCTTCTACATCCGGTTATCAAGTATCCCCGACATCGGCCGTCTATGCGGCCACTAAGTTTGCTGTGAGAGCCATATCAGAAGGGCTTCGCCAAGAAGAGTCCCCGACTTCGCACATACGGTCTACTTTAATTGCTCCAGGGCTGACTAACACCGAACTGTTCAATAGCGTAACGAGCCCAGAAGTACAGGCGATGGCCAGTCAAGTTAAAGGTATAGGCATTTCTCCTTACAGTATTGCCAAAGCTATTACTTTTGCCATAAATCAACCTGATGATACCCTAGTTAGTGAGATGATGATTAGACCAACCGTGCTTTGAACATTACCTCCATTAAAACATCTGCTCATCGAAATAACGCAGCCCAATGGGCCGCGTTATTCGGCATCTACCGTTAATTTAGTAAGTTACAGGCCAGTCTACTGCTTCGGCAATCGGACAATGTTCTTGTCACGAATCGGGAATCGGATCAAGTTCTTGTCATCGCCAAATGACAAGAACTTGATCCGATAACTAAAAAGGCCCGCGGTTTACGCGGACCTCATTCGGACAATGTTCTTGACAACCGACAACTACTGTTCGGTCATATGCGCTTTCACGTTCGTCAGCAAAAAATCGCCACGACGTTTGGCGATTTTTTACACAACACACTCATATTCTATTCGGAACGTGTTCAACGACGGGCTTTATTTTCTAGTTCGCACTGCAATAATCTTTTTAATTTTACGGAGCTACTATTGAATTCGAAATAATGTTTAGCGAAATATTCATTTTTATCATTTTTCGAGAACTTTGCAAATATACATGGTGTGATCGCATTACAAATAATTTAGACAACGCCACTCTCTCGAGAGCATTTTTGTTCGTTCTTGATTCAATAACAGCTTCTTGACATATTTGCCAGTATGTAATTAATAGTGGCACCCGTGAAAGCCCATCCCCTTATACAACTGCTCGTCAGGCCCAACCATTCCCTGAATCGAACCGATATTAATAATCGAACCGGAGCCCGCGACCGCCATCACGTCTCCGAAAGCGCGCGTAACGGCGAACAGCCCCGTCGCATTAATGCGCATGCTCCGATCGAACGCCTCAAGTGGATCGTCCCACGAGCCCATTGTGCGAGATACCGCGTTGTTGACGAGTATATCGATGCGGCCCCGCTCGGCGACAAGCTGATCCCGCAGCTCCAGCACCGATTCCTCCCGTTCTTGATCCAGCACGCGGGCCGTGACGCGAACTCCTTCCCGCCAAAAGCTGTCCTCCAGCTCGCTTAGCCGATCCGGGCTTCGCGTTGTCATCGTCGTCGCCGCTCCGGCACGCGTCAGCGCAAGAGCGATTTGCCGCCCATACAAGCCGGCTCCGCCGGTGACCAAGGCGACTTTGCCTTCCAAGGAAAAAGATTGCAGCACGCTCATGAAACCGTCATCCTCCGTTCTTTCGTCAGCTCGCATATCGTTCCGGCAATGTATCGCACCCGTTCGTCCTGCCGGGAATAATAGTAGACGATCAATACGCGGCCATCATGAAGCTCGACTGTGGAGGTGTAGCCGATATCGCCTCCGTGTCCGTCCTCCCGCAGGTTCGTCTCTGTCGCCTCCGGCCAACGCTCGCATTCTCCATCCAGCAGGACGGCGCGAATGCCATATGGCTTGAATCGGTAGCCGTAGGTCAGCAGGAGGCGGCCGTCGCGAAGACGGAGCGGATGAAATGGACTTGGCGAATAATACGGGCGCCGGATCGGAGCGCTCCATGTCAAGCCGTCATCGAACGACTCCGCCGTAACGAGCGGGTATGCCTCGCTGCCGTCCTCCGGCCGCGGACTCCGTTTATGGCAGCGGGCGAACATAACCAGCTTTCCGGAAGGCGTGCGGTACAAGTTCGGTTCGAACAAGCCGTATCCTTGCTCCGGTTCAATGACAGCGCGCCGCGTCCACGTCATCCCCCGATCGGTCGTCAGGCCGATGATCACTCGGGATACGCCGTCCTGCGTCCCATCCGACTCGTTGTAGAACGGGACGAGCAGACTGCCGTCCGCCGATTCGACGACATTGCCGCGTATCGACAATCTTCCGAGACCGACCGGAATGGGTCGGTCCCACGATATTCCTCCGTCTTTAGAACGCAGCGTGTACGATCCGACCCGTTTGCCGAGCCACTTATCGTATACTCTGTAGTCGTAATCGGGATCGTCCTGCACATCTTCCCGTTCCGCTACTTTCCACATGAAGCAGGTGGCGAACAAAGTGCCGTCCGACAGCGCGTTCAGACACGGGTCCTGGACGCCGTATAAAAAATCGTCATACAGAACCTTCGTTTCGGGGCTCCACGTCTCGCCGTCGGATGACGTCACATATACCGCCTTGGACGAAGGATCGACATGCTGCAGCCCATAGGTGTCTTGCCGATCCGGCGCTTGGCGGAAAGCGGCGACAAACGCTCCCTCCTTATTGACGACGATGTTTGGAAACGAGTTGTATTGCCCGTCCTTGCAGATCACAATATGCTGAACAGGGATGATGCCCATCCGGTCCCCCTCCTGTCTGTTGAGCCGCGACCGTTTATTTGCTCTTGTCTTTGGCCAGCTCCTGCTTCAGCTTCTCGTCTAGCTGCCTCAGGCCGGTGTTGAGATCGACCTTGCCCGAAGCAAAATCGTGGAACGTCTGGGCCATCGAATCCTGCTGCACGACGGTTGGCACGTCCGCGAGGCCGGCCTTGCGCTTGGGCGAATAAGGGGACCATTCCTGGAAATAGAACAGCGCCTTCATATTCTTTTTTTGCAAATCGGGCCGCTCTTGAGCGAAAGCTCCCTGAACGCTTTTGCTGGCAACGGTAGGCAGCATCCCTTTCTTGGCGTCGGCGAGCTGCACTTCGTCCGATACCATCGTCATGATGACTTGAAACGCATCGTCCTTATGCTTGCTTGTCGAGGAGATGGACCAATAGAATGGACCGCGCCATACCATTCGTTTCGGAGCACCCTCAAGCGAAGGATAGGAGACGATATCCCAATCGATTTCCTGGGGAATCGGCAAATATTGGCTATATTGATTCACTTGCATAGCGACATTGCCCTTCTTGAAGGCGTCGTTGATTTCCGCCGGACGCGTTGCTTCGATTTTGTTGCCCGGTATTTCGTAAAACCGTTTGAAATTAAGAAACAGCGGCTTCCATTTCTCGAGATCGAACAGTTGGTCCGCACTCGGGTCGAGAATCGGATAGCCATACGGATTATCCCGCAGCATCGCCATAATGTTCGCGCTGAAGCCGCGGAATACATTCGCTCCGTCCGTCCGGCTCATCTTCTTGGCGATTTCGTACACATCGTCCCAGCTCATCCCATCCTTTGGATACGCGACGCCGAATTTGTCGAACAAGCCTTTATTATACGTCAGCACCATCGGAAAATAAGGCGGATACGGCAATCCGTACAGCGCTCCGGTACGGCCGGCCTCGACAAGCTCCTTGATGAACTGGTCGTTGAAGCGAGTCAGATCGTAATTGTTCTTTTTCACAAGCGCGTTCAGATCGGAGCCGAGCTGAAGATCCAAGTAATTGTTTTTCAAATTCGGGATATCCGTTCGGATCAAGTCTGGCGTTTCCCCACGGGCAACCATTTCCGCCAACGAATTTCCGCTCGATTGCGGGATATATTTGAATGTAATATGCGGATACTTCCTTTCCAACACCTCTCGGTACCGCTGATCGAATTCATTGTCTTGAGCAGACCCGAATCCGAATACGGACAAAGTAAACGGGTCCTTTTTCACCTCCGGCGCTTTCGGCGTTTGCGCCGTTCCCCCAGCCTCTTCCTTTTTTGCGCCGCATGCGGAAAGTGCAATGATTGCGACGCCGCACAGCAGCGTGGTCGAGATTTTTCTTTTCATACGGTTTGACCTCCCTGTTTGGTTTGTTTCCTTAAAGGACGAGCTTCTCGCAGTCGATCAAGCTAGCACGGTAACGACGCCTGCGGCGTTCTTGAACTTCAGCTTGTTATCGGCGGCATCGACAAACAAGGTCAGATTCGGAACGGACGCCACCGTACTGGCAATGAACGATACAAGCTCTCCATTGAGCGCTTTGGCGTTGACGTAACCGTTCTGCGCCGTTTCCAGACCTGTCCGGTCTCCGACCGTCAACGAGCCTTGCCAGGATGCGATCATGAGCGGCTTAAAGGCGCCCCCGGACATGGCGTTGAACTGGATATCCGCCTTCTCCGCCCCGGCTGTCGAGCTGCGCTGAACCGCAACCATTTCTGCGAACAGCGTTTTTTGAGATGCCGCGTTATGGGTATACATCCGCATGCCGAACGATCCGATCGCCTTGTCCCGCTTGTACGTTTCCGTATAGCGCGGGATGCCCGCCTCGACGACGTCCGTCGTGTCCGGAGCCGTATTTGCGATAAAATCGCCCGATTGGTTGAAGCCGAAGTTGTCGATCAGCTTGGAGCTTGTCGCCGCATTGAAAATGCCGTGCTTGTGCGCCGCCCCGTTCGGAACGGTCGTACGGATCATGTTGCCGGACACCAGATTTTGCGTGCCCGCTTCGATCGTAATGCCGCTGTACAAGGAGCCGTCGATATCCGCCCGTTTGTTCGGGGACAGGATCAGGTTGCTCTCGATCACCGACTGACCCAGGTTGGCGAAGCGGAGACCGTCCTTCTTCGGAAATGAGACGACGTTGCCGGTTATAAAGCCGTTCTGCAGCACGCCCCCTTCCGCCACGATGCCGTAATTCATTTGCGGAGTTGCGTCGCTGACCGACTTGCTCCAACCCAAATTTGGCGCAGCTACGATGATATTGTTGCATATCTCGTACCCTTGCTGATAAGCGGTTGTGCCGCCCTCGGTGTTGACGATGCGGATGCCGTCGCCGTTGCAGCTGTAAATCTGATTGTCGTTAATCGTGCAGCGGTCAACCGGCCCCTTGTAAAATCCTTTTCCAAAATCGGACATATTGCCGATCACCTGATTGCCGAACGCCAAAATCGATGTAAACTCGATGCACCACGATTCCACTCCCGGCGCAAGCGTAAATGAGCCCAGCCCCATCGAGTGGAACCGGCTATCAACGAACCGGTACCCCCGGCATTCCGCGTTCGGGTATTGCTCGACGGTAACTCCCTTCACGCTGCAATTGAAGATGTTGTAGTTGAAGAAGACGTTTCTGCCGACGCAGCGCACGCATTCGTTCAGCTTGAAAAATCCGCAAAATTGGATGTCGCTGTCCAAGTTGGATAACGTCTCCGCGCCCGTGCCGTCAGATCGGTCGATGAGGATGCCGTTGACCGTCGGGATGTACGGATTTTGGGTAATCACACCATCCCCCTCCAGCTGGATGCCCTTCATGCAAAATGAGTAGTGCTTGACCCGAATCATCCAAGTCCCCGGCACCGTACACGACAGTTTGGGGGTGTATTCCGCCTTGAAGTCGGAGAACAGCGTCACCTCGGGCTGCCGGATCCATAACGATTCGGTAATCCGGTACGTTCCCTGCGGAAAATAAACGCTGCTGCGCGGACCGGCGGCATCGATAGCCGCTTGGATCGCCGGGCCGTCATTGTTGGAGCCGTCGCCCTTTGCGCCGAACCAGCGCACATTCAGCGGCCCCGTAAACAATCGCCGGAAACGGGCTCCCGAGGCAGAGACAATCACCGTACCGGTATTGTCGGACGCGGTATCGCTCGGATTGTATACGAAAGGTCCTGCCGCGCCGTTGTCCGAGACGTAGTAGATGCGATCGGCCTGCGGAGCCGATACGGAGCGAAGCTCCGCCAAACTGACGGACAATACGCATTTCAAATCGTCCTCCGGCAACCCGCACCCGTATACTTGCCCCGTAACCGACATCGCTTCCGCTCCCCGCGCCGAACCGATGGTTCCTCCCAATACGCCCCCGATAGCCATAGCCGCCCCAGTCATACCGAGCTGTGCCAGTATCGACCGTCTCGAGATGAGCGCAGAGCCAGCGCCCTCATGCTGCTCAGATTCCTTGTCCCCATCTCTTTTGTCGTCCCCATGGTTAACCATAGTCCCAACTCCCTATTTTCTGGTATAATGGTGAAAAGTATATGATCCCGGTAATCTGAGGTGATTCCTTGCTGCCGCATGAACAATACAGCCGCAGAACGTTCGAATTTCGATACATGACCGCCTCCAGACTGAGCATGCGCTTGCACGGCATCGGCTGGCAGTACATCACTTCCGCTAACTACCATTACAACGGCCTCAGGCGGCCGGACGGCGAAGGCGCGATCTTCCAGTTCACCTTGTCCGGTCAAGGCGCCATCCGATACGGGAATCGAGAGTACCTCGTTCCGAAGCATTGCGCATTTCTATGCACGCTGCCGAGCGACCACGAGTATTTTTTCAACGACGTCTGCGATCACTGGGAGTTTCTGTTCATAGCCGTTCGCGGCGACGATGCTATCCACCACTGGCTGTCGCTGATCGATCGCTTCGGGCCGGTTATCCCGTTTGGCGACAAGCTCGATCCGATTTTATGCATTAGCCGGTTGTACTCGACTATTTGCGGCGAGTCGAACCCGGACCGTTACGACGTCTCTGCCCAGCTGTACCGGTTTATGCTGGAGATGGAGCGGTTCACCGACGGATGCGGAGAGGAGACAGAGTCTGTCCAGGACGCTTCCGAGCCGCTGCAAAACGCTATCCGGTTTATTCAGTCCCAGTACGCCTCCGTGCTTTCGCTGGACGATATCGCCGCTGCCGCCGGGCTGTCCAAATCGCATTTCAGCCGCGTATTTTTGCTCAAGACCGGCATACAGCCGATGCATTATTTGCGCAAAATCCGTATCGAGAAAGCGTCCGCCCTGCTCGCCCAGACTCCAAAAACGCTGGATACGATCGCCCGGGAAACCGGCTTCGACAACAGCAAATATTTCATCCGGGTGTTCAAGGCGCTCGTCGGCACGACCCCGAACCAGTACAGGCAATCCAGCGGTTTCGGCACGACGCGCACATTGCGGATCGAACGGTAGCCGGGATGTCAGCCCTTCACCTCCTGCGTAATAACTTTGTAACCGTTTTCATATCATTTGTGATTCCTGTACAGCGGCGGCGTCTGGACGTAAGCATGGACATCAAAACGGATAAGGGCGCGTTTTCCCGATTCATAGTCTCGCGCCGGCGCGCTGCCGGAAGGATTGCCGCCAATCGAGTTTTTCTTCGCTAGCTCATGCGTTAAACGGTTCTAATTGGATTATAGGCAATCCCGTCGGCAAACTAAATATGCTATTATTTTGATTCAGGTATACTTTTGTGCTATTCGAACTTCCAGTTTAAGCTGGCGTTGTCCGCCGCAGATGGGTTAGGCTGCGAAAGTGTGCTGTCAAGCCGACCATCGCGTATTTTCTCGCAGACGGCATTTGAAAATGAAGCTGTCGAAGCCGTTCCGCCCAAATCGCGGGTAAGTGTTCCTTCGGCGATCGTTTCGAAAATTGCTTGTACGATCTTACGGGCTGTCATGGCTAACCGCGCATCTTCGTAACGGCTTGCCAACCGATCCATAAGCATCGCCACAGACAGCAGCATGCCGGTCGGGTTGGCGATATTTTGACCGACGATATCGGGAGCCGAGCCGTGAGCCGCCTGAGCCATCGCCTGATGATCGTTCGTGTTGATCGACGGCGCAATGCCCAAGCTTCCCGTCAGCTCTGCCGCCAGGTCGGACAATATATCCCCGAACATATTCGTTGTCACGATGACGTCAAAATCATGAATGCGCCGAACAAGATGAGCCGCCATCGCATCAATGTGATAGTCGTCTATCCTTACCTGCGGATACTGCAGACCGACCCTGCCGGCAAGTATCAAGAAATAAACCGTAAGCGAGCGGGATGACGTTCGCTTTATGGACGATCGTTACTTTTTTTCGCCGCTGCATCGCCAGCCGAAAGGCGACATGGGCGATCCGTTCCGCCGCTTTTTTGGTAAACAGCCCGACGACAAGCGCGACGTCGGGAGTGGCCATAAACTCGCCGCTGCCTTTATGCATATTCCGATCGGAATAGAATCCTCGTTCAGATTTCGTACTGAACCTTGCACCTCTATATGTGGGTACAAACGAGAGAATTCATTGGACGGATCATAATAGTTGGATTTCCGAATTACATCCCGCACTTTTACATTTGAAGCGGACAACACTTGATTGTGGGGCGGCATTGCATACTCTTTCGCTTGAGTCAACAGCAAGATCTCAAAATCCGTCTCATGAAATTCCACATGATCCAGAACGGCATGGCGCACTCGTTCCGCTCGAATTAATCCATATCCCTTGTCATTCAATCTGCGAATATGGTGGTAGGATGGTCGATCCACATCTTGGATATGGATATTGACCCTGGAAAGCGGTGTTGTTTCATTTACACTGAAATATCCGTCCAAAGTGACATGCGATATGGTCGGACAAGACGAGCTGTATACATTGGCCGCTACATCGATATTTTGTCCATTCACATTGCATACTCTGGACCCTTTAGAAAAACCAAGATGAGCGGCTTGTGCAAAGTTTTTGCACCAAATGTTACTCGCCGAGCAACCGATGGAGGTGTTCAAGTAAACGGCAGCAACATTTCCCGAGCGCAGCTTGCTTTCCGCTTCTACATATTCATAATGCATGGAACACATCACCATCGTAATGAAAGGCGCATCCGCGCCTACTTTCCAGTTTTTTATCACAGCTTGCTTAACGACTCCTCGTGTTGTTTCCTGGAAATAGATCGCCGCTCCTGATACCCCGTCTGCTTTCAAATCCGCTGTTACGTTATCACAGCTGACGATTCGAACCAAGGAGTTTGACGTGTTTGTTTGTTTCAGATCCAGCTTGAGATCCAAACCATCCACATAACTTAAGTACAAGGCTCTATTTCGGCCTGTATACGGAATGGAGGAAACAAGACTCATCTCTACTCGAATGGAGGTATACATCAGCTTGATCACGTTCGGAACGGTAAATCCGGTATATTGCGGTAATGCGTTCTCATCCGGCACGAAGCCCAATGTCGTTGGTGTGAGCGGATAATCGTACACAATTGGTGTCATCTGTACGTTTGAACCAGTCACGCCTGTTACTGTGACGATCTCGGACCAGTAGGTCCCGCGCCGTACCGCCTCCACTCGTCCGTGCGGGGATGTAGTGGTCTCCAGTATACGCCACATGTCACAATGACCGTTACGAATAATAAGCTTGTCTCCTACATGAATAATCGGTGACATTATCCAGTTGAATCGATGTCGCCCCTGGTGCAGCGGACGTAGTAAGCCGTCTCATCGGATTTCCTGCTGTCTCTGACCAATAGGATACAGGAGAGACAACTTGCGTCCGAATCGTATGACCAGCCGTATCGACAACGGCTCCATTTATGGTTCGAATGGTCTGGCCGGATTTTAAGTAAATATCCGCGCTAAGGGTGTAGTCGTAGGGCATAATCGCACAATTGGTTGCGTCTAATGCTGCTTGAATGGAGTTGTCGTATACACGAATATCTCCTGGATTTTGCTCGCTGTACACCTCGTCGGTCACTCCCGCATTTTGGGCAAACGAACTGCTCAAAAGACCAGTTGAAACTGCCGCTACACCAGCCAGGCCAGCGGTTACCAGCAACTTTCTTCGGCTCATTTCTTGCTTGAAATGATCACTCATGGACATCCCATCCTTCTGATTGTGTACTTCTCAAAGCAAGGTGCAGATTGCTTGAGCTGCCTAGGAGCTATTGCTTCAGCTTGGCTTTCAGTTCTTCAATCTTTTATTGCCTTCTTCCTCCATATGACGAAACGCCGTGTTGATGTCGATCTTCCCCGCCGCAAGGTCGCGGTAGTATTTCCCGTAAGTAGTAGTGAATACAATGTCATCGTAAATCGTTTTCGGCATAATCGGCGAGCTTTTACATAATAAACAGACTTCAGGTTTTTGCTGGCGTACCGCGTCTCTTGCCCGAACGCATTCCGGACCGCGGCTTTTTTCAGCACCGGCATATTGCCCAGTTTGGACAGTTCCATCTGATTTTCATCCGAAGTCAAAAACTTGATGACCTCCATCGCAGCTTCCTTGTGCTTACTCGTCGATGTCACCGCAAAATAGGTCGGGTAAGATTGTGCCCCGGATCAGATGCTTCCTTGAATCTCGGGAACGAGGTCATATCCCAGTTCAGCGTTGATACGTCCTGTGTAAATACGAGCAAATGGTCAAATTTTTCGACTTCACAAACTCGTTTGTTTGAGGATATGCGTTCTTTACCTTTCACTTGTCGTTGTTTACGCTGCCCGCAGCCACCCGATTCGCCTCCTCAACTGGCAGCGTTTTCACAAGTATATCACCCCTGCCCCTTTCCCTTTTTCATACTGTTTATCAAAAGCCGCCCCATTTTTAACTGTCATTCTGTTCTATATGGGGTAGTACCAGCGTCGCTGTCACCAGGTGCAAACGTATGGATATAAATGTAAAAACCCTCCAATCCGGAGGGTTTTTTCTAAATTGACAGTACTATTATAGCTGCTAGGGTATAGTTTTTTGCTTACTCTACAATGAGTTTAAGCGTTAACTCCTCTAGAAGCTTAAGATCCGTCTGTATCATCGTACCTAACACATATGACTCATTGGGGTTAAGAGCAGGGTATTCTAATACGTAACTATAGGTGGAATCACTGATTCGCTTACGGTTGCCAGGCCCGGAAATAACCATCTGACCGTCTGATGTCTCCATCCATAATGAAGCGGATTGGACATGAGGGTTCTTTCCTATCACCTCATAATAGATCAATGTCTTTTCAGTTTGAAATTCTACTTTGTTTACACGGATCTCCCCAACGTTTCCTTGAGATAAAGTAATGGGGTAATTGTCCGTCAGGTTGACTTTGACTTTCTTTAGTTCATCACTCCTACGATCGGGGAGCAAGTGATACGGCGTTACAAAAATCTCCTTCGTTCCTTCGGGAAGAGGAACATATCTAGAAGTACCGATAACTCCATTCGCTGTGGTGTCAGAACCACGACTATCTAGCCAGTCAATAATCATTCCTTTTCCGTCTTTGACTTGAAATCTCAGCCATTCTGTATTCCCTTCAAAACGATATCCCAATTTTGTCGTTATTGGTGTAATCAAATAATCGGTCAATTGAAACTCTCCGTTTTCAGACTTTGCTGAAGGCCCTTCTACTAGCTTTTTATATTTGCTATTCTCTAATGCATGATTTTCAATGGGTAGCTTAAAACTCCACTTTCCAGTGATTTTACTTGTTTCCCCTAGGTCTGCGGCTCTTATTTCGTTTATGTTTAGCTCCAATATAAATTTTTCTATCCATTCCATCTGATCTATATCGACAGTTAAGATGCCTATGGTCTGATTTGCATTTATTTGACGAGGCTTTGTCCCAAATGTAGCTGCTTTTAGCTGGACTCCATTAACTGCTACAGTAATGTTGGTGAGGTTGATAAACATTAGGTTATCAGGCTTTACAGAATTAATTTCATAGCTAATAGAAAGTCTGGCTCCATCAAACAAAGCATCTTGCAGCTTAATAGTCACGCCTTGATCGCTAGCTATTAAAGGAACCTCAGTAGACAGGCCAGCGTTTTGGCCAATATTAATGCCGCTATCCCCAGCAATTGAGAAGATATTCCCAGAGAACAGTTTTCCAATGAATGGTATCCTTTGGAGTTGCTCCGCTGAAACCGGGAGGTAGGATACAGCCCCTGCAAGCAGGACAATAACTAAAAAGCTAATTCCTGCTAACACCCATTTGTGAGGAACCATCTTTCTTAATTTAGCAGTTTTGTATAAATCATCCACTATCTGGAATTTTTCCTCCAAATGGATTGGTGGTAATTTTGTTTCATTAAACATATCTTTTAGTTCAAGTTCATCAGTATGAAAAGCTTCGCCCATCTTTATCATCCTCCTTAATGGCGATAGTACGTCTTAATTTGTCCTTTGCTCGCTCATATCTTTTTCGTACAGCCGCATAACTCATATTCATTTGAATGGCTATATCTTCGAAACGGTTCTCTTCAACAATACGCAACCAAATGATATGGCGATCCTTTAGGTTCAGTTGTAACATTGCCCCGTGCAATTCTTGATTAAATTGCAATTTCGGAATACTCGTTTCAGCTTGCACCGCGGTAGTTGACCAACTGAGTATTCGTAGTAACCTATTATATGTCTTAGCTCGATTAATCCTATTCAGACACTCATGGTAAGCAATTTTGTACAGCCATGCACTAAACGATGTTCCTTCTTGATACTGATCTAGCCGTTCAAGTCCTTTCAAAAATATATCTTGTGTCACATCCTCAGCTTCCTGCAACTGCCCAAGCATATGAAAGCAGTACTTAAATATTTGTTGTTGAAAATTAAAAACGAGTTGTCCATAAAGGTCACTCTCCCCTTTTTTTACAGACCGTACTATTTGGTCTAATTCTGACGGTTTCACGTCCTTCCCTCCTCAGCATTGACTCTTTAACTTATATAACAACTAGGCAAGCAATTTTGGGACATTAGATTGCAAAAATAAAGGCAATCGGTGAAAAAACGCATCATCAAAAGTCGTTCCTAGGAGATTATGGAGATTGCGTTCGTATGCAGTAATGAAAAATAGAGCAGTTGCCACGCCGGCTTCTGCTCTAAAAAAACAACCGATTCTAGCACATATTGGAGGTACCCCGCGATAAGCGAGCATTCGTGAGAAAACTAAATCGTACCGACGGAGCTTAGGAATTAGGAAATATAAAGTTCCGTTTTTACTCTTGAAAATGGAACATCAAGCTATTTGAGATTCTTATTGTCTAAAATATACAGCTTAGCTATACTGTTTTCAACTATATAGTTCCGATACTAACTATTTTAGGAACTTCACTCGGAGGGGATAATGTGAAACGAAATTGGGAACTGGACGAGCTGATTGAGCATTTTACGATTTTACCTAATGAAATGAAGCGGAAGCCTCCGTTCAGGATAATCAAGATGTAGCAGAGTGGCTGTGCCAACATGTGCTTCATCATAGTCAAGAGTAGGAGCGTGTTAAGGATTCGGTATACGGTCGATTCCGCGAAATGAAAGTGGAGCCGCCGACACCCGACCGTATTGAGCGCCTTATCCGTTCTGCTATACATACGCATGAAGAACAGTTCTTTCAGACTACCTTCCAGAAACTGCCCCCATCAACACCCACAAAATTGGATGCCTTGATTGAGAGCATAGCCATGCTCGACGATACCAGTGAAGATTTGCCTCGGGAGGATAGCAGCCAAGTTACGTTCCATGAACTGAAGGCCGATCCTGGTCGGCCAGGTTTAGAAAGCTTTATGAAAGAAGTTCATAAACTGCGTACCCTGCGACAGTTGGATCTCCCGGAAGATTTGTTCCGGGACACCCCGTATAAGGTATTGAAAAAATACCGGCAGCGTGTCTCTACCGAGGACATTCGGGAACTGCGCCGCCACCCCCATCCAATCCGCTATGCGCTTTTTTGTGCTTTTTTCTGGCTCCGAAACAAGGAGATTACAGATAACCTTGTGGACTTGCTGGTACAAATCATTCACCGGATCAGCGTTCGCGCTGAACGGAAGGTGGAGAAAGAAATCTTCCAATTCCCCCAAAAGGAGCTGCCATAAAGAATAATTTTGCCCTCCTCCACAGGAAATTTCTCTTTTGTTACTATCGTTTGTTCGTATCTCGTAAGATCAATTTGAAATGCCATGTCAACCGTTCTCCTCACATGAATTAGCCGCAGTCATACCGAAACGCGGCGGCTGCCTGCCCTTTGCCTGAAGCCCCAGTAAGATGCGATTATTTAAACAGTTCCGCCAGCTTGGCATCGTATTTCTCTCCGGCTTCGCGCAGCGCCGTATTGGCGTCTTTTTGGCCGAGTACAACGTTTTGGTACGCTTCGAAGAAGGCGGTATGGCCTGGCGATTGCGATTCCACGACTTCCGAACTGATCAATGACGAAGGCGCGTACTTGTCGGGAATGAGGGCCTTGACGTTTTTGTTTTTCAACAACGGAACGTCATTGCCGAATTCGCTTAAGCCTTTCGCTTTGTCTTTCAATACCGGCAGCATCGCTTTTTTCGCCATTCTCGTCTGAAACTCGTCGGTCGTCAAGTAAGCGATTGCATCAAACGCATCCTCTTTATACTTGCTCGTCTTCGTAATATTGAAATAAGTCGGATACGATTGCGGGCCTACGCCCGGATTGCTTGTCAACTGCGGGTATGTGGCGATATCCCAGTTGAACTGCGTCTTCAATGTGGTGAGCCCCGTGTTGACGAAGTGCAGCATCATCGCAGCCGTTTGATCCTGGAAAAACATCTTTTGCTGCCCGGCAAGCGCCCATGTATCCTTCGTTAATCCGTTGCCCGGCAGCAACGCTACGCTCGTCAGCAGATTGAACGCCTGTTTGAATTTTTCAGTAGTAAATATCGACTTTTTCGTTGCCTTATCGATATATGGCACCGAAAATTGATTGAGCACAATGTTCGCGGAGGACGACATCACGAGACCGTTATAGGTGATGCCTCCGTCCGTCCGCGACATCCGTGTGGCCAATTCTTTTAGCTGATCCCAGTTTATGCCGTCCTTCGGGTACGCCACGCCGAATTTGTCGAAAATATCTTTGTTGTAAAAGAAACCCAGTGTATTCGTGAACACCGGAAGCCCGTACATGCCGCCGTTGGCAAATCCTTTTTGCAGCTCGATCGATGACGGCTCGAGATGGTTCAAGTCGAACTTTTTGGATTTGATCAACTCGGAAATATCGTATTGGTAGTTGTAAGTCGTGAGCATATTGCCTTGGCCGATCGACATGAATAGCACGTCGACTGTCTGACCGGTGGCGACGAGGTCGGGCATTTGGATTGTTCCGGCAGAGAGAAATTTAACCGTGATATGAGGGAACTTTCTCTGAATTTCACTGCCAAAAATATCCATAAACGTTTCGTCGTAGCCAGCTCCCGGCGTATAAAATACGAGCTCGACCGGCTGCTTTTTCACTTCTGTCGCTGCATTGTTATCGGCCGGCTTAGCGTCGTTGGAATCGGTTCCATCTGTTTTGCCGCTTGAACAGGCTGTAGTCAAAGCCATCATACTGGCGAGTAAGGAATATACGAACGCTTGCTTTTTCATGTGAATTAGCCTCCAATTTCTTTTTCGTGTTCTCGGCTCGGCTGCGCCTCCACCCGCAGGCAATTAATAAGTAATGTTCAACTCGTCCATCCACACCGTACCTGCGGCATTCGAGTTATTGTGCGTCAATATTACTTTCAGCTTATCCTTGTAGTCGGAAGGCATAGTAAATGTAACCGTTTGCGCTGCCCAAGAAGTTGAAGTGATAGCTTGATCGACCAGCACCGTACTTGTCGTGGTATCGATAATCCGAAGCTTGCCGCCTGCGCTTCCGCTTACTTTACCAGCAAAGCTAACCGTATACAGAGCACTTGGGCGATAACCCGACCAAGCGTAAGACAGCTCTTGACCCGCTCCGTCGCCTGAGGAGACCAGCTTGAACGAGTTAATCCCGGTAAATCGGTCTGAAGGATCGATGGCTGCATTGGCAGGAAGCGTAGTCGTACCGCGCTGCCAATAACGGGGGAGCGTAAAATCCCACTTGTCCGGCGTCTCAAATCCTGCGTTCGCAATCTCTCCGCTCGACAACGATGGATACGTATGAACGTCGTCAAATCCAACCGACGAGCCGGCAGGCGATACTGCGGAGGTGTATAGCCTAACCCGTACATCATGACCGGCTTCCGGCGTTTGTATCGTGAACGCATTTCTGGCCCAACTTGTATTCGATACAATCAACTGGCCCAGATTTGTTGAAGTCGTGTAGTCATACACTTGAGCTCTTCCGTTAACACTTCCATATTTTTTGCTTAGAAATGAGACGGTATAAGGCGTGTTTGGCTCATACTGCTCTATTCGCTGCTCCACAATTTGCCGTGTTGTGCCGTTAGTTGTAATGGATAAGGAAGAGTCATTCATGCCCGGATCGGTGCTGGTCAACGTCGTTGTCGTCGATGACGAGTTATACCTCGTCCAGCGCTGCGGTAATGTAACGTCTGACGGATCTGCCCGCTCGAAGCCGGAGTTCACGACTTTGTTTCCGCTCCATTTCGCAACGCCTGAAGCGATTACCGTCGAGCAGCCGTCTGCTTCGCATACGGCGTTCGCAATATCCTTGACCAGAGGGTCGAATTCGGCAAAATGAGCCCAGAAATGAAACCGGTTCGTATTTGTTTTATCCGTCGTAACAAGAGGCTGCCTAGAATTATAGTACGAAAGTACAGGTTCCGATAAACTCCCATTCCACATCACATCCGTAAACGTGCGGGTCAGTTTGGCCATATCCTCGAATGTAAAAACTTGCCCTTGATGGTAAGCTTCCACTGCCCCCGCCATGGTCAAGCCGGCATGGGAGATGTCTTCTTGATTATAGTTGGCATAATGCCCGTTGTCCCAAGCTCCAAAGCTGTCCCAATAGTTCCACAAGTAAGCGTCGGTTCCCAGTAACGCATTTAACGGATGTGCAATCAGTGTACTTTTGAACGCACGCTCCATATCGTTGGCTCTGCTCCAATACAACGGACGATCCGAGGCGTATGCGGTTGCTCCTTCCGTAGCATCGTAGAGCAGATACAACATTTGGGCAAAAGCCAAGTACTGATTATGCGGCAGACTGCGTCCAGGGAATTGCTCCGTGCTGAAGCCTTCGGGGAATAAATAGACACCTGTCCCGTTATCGGCTCCATCTGTTCCGCTAATCTGTCTCCAATACGAGTCCCATTTGTGAAACAAATTGTTGCCAGCAAAATCGCGATAAGTTAGAGCCTTAGATAAGTAAGCGGCATGCAAAGAAGGATCAGCTATCACTTTATTTACAAATCTCAAGACAGGGGACATGATCACGCCCTCGTGCACCATATGTTCCCACTGCTCTCCTAACTCAAACGAGTCGACCCAGATCGTATGCCCTGCCGTTCCAACTGGAATGGACACCTCGACGATCAGCTCATGTCCAGCCGCCGGGGTTTGGAACTCGCCATTTTTCACGGTCAGCTTATCCGTATTGGTGAAGCTCCAGCTTCCAAGTGTAGTGGCGGTAGACTTGTCGTATACGCGGACTTGCCCGGATGCGCCGGAAGAGGCCTTGCCGCTGAACGAAATGCCGTATGGCGAATTCGGTCTGTAGTTGTACAACTCCTGAAATAGAACTGGCGCTGCAGTGCCGCCATGGATAAGCTCAAGGCCGGCATCATCGCTGAAGACGGTTGAAGCATTGGTCCGGTGGGCCTCGGCAAGCGTCGTTGGATAGCTGCGTGTCCACCCTGCTGCCTCTGTATGGAGCAGGCGCTGTAAGGAGATAACGTCTACGTAACCATATCCGCCGCCAGACGATACAGCCTGCGAAATGCGAAGCTTAATCGTCTTACCCACTACGCTTGGCGCAGTGAATACAAACGAGCGCTTCGTCCATTTGAGGTCGGAAAAGGTGCTGGCCGCGAGTACCACATTGTCGGTTTCATTAAACACCTCCACAACGCCCTCAGCGTTAGGGATTGTGGCGCGCCCCATATAACTCAACACATAGGTGGCTCCCGGTACGTACGATACATTCTGTTCCAGCCCTTTAACTGCGGATGCGGATGCCTGAATAATAACTCCTTTGGTACCCGTATAGTAATTGTTAATACCTGTAGCCACATGCGCATCGGTAGATGTTGTGCCCGCCAATCGGCTCCAGTATTGCGGAAGAGTCGGATCCGATCCGTCCACCGTCTCAAACCCGCCGTTGCTTATTGCGGACGCCGGCAAGCTCATGTATAGCTGCAAATCGTCGAAGTAACTGGTGAACCCTGTCAAGTTCCAGCTGTTCTGATATAACCGGATCTTGAGGTTTTTCCCTGCGGCCTCCGGAGCGGTGAACGTCAGCTTGTGCGGCGCCCATGATGTGGATTGGAACGTAGTCGTCGCGATCGTGACTCCGTCTGTTGCGTTATAAACGGCTACCCTACCGGAAGCGACAGTGCTCGATACCTTCCCATTAAAGGACAGCGTGTAGGTTTGCGACGGCACGTAATCGATCGTTTGCTCGGCCATTTTCCAAGAAGTATTGTCCGTTGTAGTGGCCAAGGCGTAGGTGCCTGTAGCTGCGTAAGTGCTAGTATATACACTGGATGAGTTGGCAGCAGCGTTTCGGGTCCAGTTGTTCGGCATTGTCGGGTCAACCGCATCCAGCTCCTCCATGCCGCCGTTCACAAGCGAGGAGACTGCCGACAATACAAGATCGTCGTAGTAACTTGAAAACCCCGACAAGGTCCAGTCTGTCTGGTACAATCGGACCTTAATGGTATTGCCGGCTGCGGCAGGCGCAGTGAACGACACGCTTCCCGATGACCAGGAGGTGGAGTTAAAAGTTTTATAGGAAATAACCGCGCCGTCTGTCGCATTGTAGATTTGTACTCTTCCTTGAGCTGCTGTGCTGGACACTTTGCCTTTGAAGGATAGCGTGTAGGCTTGCGACGGTACGTAGTCAATGATTTGTTCTGCAATTTTCCAGGAGGTGCCGTCCGTCGTGGTCGCCAATGAATAGGACCCGGAGGCGGAATCCACACTGGTATGGACGGTTGACGCATTCGCAGAACCGACCCGGTTCCAGCCGGCAGGCAACGTCGAGTTCGCGGGGTTCAGCTTCTCCATGCCACCATTTTCAAGCAACGGCTTCGTCCCATCCAAAGCCCGGATCGATATTTGATCAAAGTAGGCTTTGTACCCGGGCTGGTCATAGCTCTGCAGCGCAAGGCGAAGCTGGAGGACTCCGCCAGATGGCGCTTTGAACGTAAAGAGGTAACGCTCAAAACCGACATGGTGAGCCCGCGCATAAGCGACGACCACGCCCGTAGTCGCATTATATATTTCAACGAGCGCTTGCGTCATTTCCGTATCCACGCTCATGAACGCTTCTACACTGTAAGTTATGCCGGGCGAATAGGACAGGCTCCGCACGAGTCGATTTTCGTTTATTCCGTCGCTTTCCACAATAACACCGGCCGAGCCGCTGAATGCAGCACCTGCAGCTGTTGAACGGTAGGCTTTGCCAACGGCCCCTTGAACATTCCAACCGTCAGTAATATGATCGTTGTCTGCATCCTCCTCGAATGAGCCGTATACGTCCATTTGGACTGTAGAGTCAGCAGGCCCAATGAGTGAAAAGGTGTCATTTTTCATCTGATTATGAGCAGCCGTATGATCTTTCCAGCCAAGCATTCCGTCGCCGTTGTAATCGGTAGCGTTACTTATCATTCTGTCGGTGTGGTCTACGATTTTGTCGAGCCAATAATGATCCCCTGTTGTTTCGTACATGGTCACATAGCTGTCGAGATAATAGCTTTCTCCCCAAGCAAGCGAGCCGCCGTTCGGATTTTCGGAAACTCCTCTTCCATAATTCGAATTCTGATCAGCGTTTACAAAACGGTCTGTGCTTTTGTCTTGCGCTCCGGCCGACGTCGGCAACAGGCCGACGGTCAGCACGAATGCGATTGCAAGCAGCATAAAACGCTTTAAACGAAAGCGGTTCCATTGCATGCTTGAATTCCCCTTTTTATTAAGAGTAGAATTGCTGAATTTCATTTTCATCTATCATTTGGGTAAATTTACAAACAAGTGGCCATCGTCGATTTCTACGGGGTAGCCTCTTAATTTCGTGTGCGAATCGACCAACAGTTGTCCATTTGTCAGGTCAAACTCCCAGCCATGCCACGGGCAACGCAGTATTTGCTCTTCCATTCCGTATTTGTACTCATATACAAGAGAAGGAAGCCGCGTTCCGCAAACAGGTCCCTTGCATATAGAGGCACCTTGGTGAGGGCAAAAGTTGCTCCACGCATACCAGCTTCCTCGTACTTGGTACAAGCCGAACTCGATTCCTGCGATTTTAAAAATCTTGCTTTTCATTTCCTCGATATCGGCTGTTTTTCCGACCCAATGTCTGCTCATTCATCTTCTCCCCAAGCATGCTCGGGAGACTGCTTCGATTTTCTGGCGATTTGATCGGCCAGGTCGTTGGCAGTGTCATCCCTTCTTGCCGGTCTTGTATGCAGCCCGTACAATTCCGCTGCGGTTCCCGCCAAAATACGCTGCTTCATTTCTTTCGGCATCCGAGGAAAGGCCATTTTGGGATTATCATTATCCCAATGCGGGTAGTCCGATGAGAACATGACTGTTTTCTCCGCCTCAATCATGTGCAAAATCTGCAATAAATACTCCGGATTATTCGGTTCTTCAACAGGCTGTGTCGTCAGCTTGATGTGGTCTTTGATATACTCGGACGGAAATCGTTTCAGCCACGGAGTCGATTCGCGAAGAGCCTTGTAATTTTTATCCATTCTCCACATCAAATGCGGCAACCAGGATATCCCTCCTTCGATGGCAACGAATTTTAGTTTCGGAAATTTCTCGAATACACCTTCGCATACAAGGCTGTTCACGTGAGTCATGTAGTTGATCGGTAAAATATTGTGCCATTCCATATACCGGGTAGGATAACCCGAAGGCGTCGGCGCTCCGGAGATGCCCTTGCCTTCTGTGCCAGGATGAATAGCTACTGGCAAGCCGCACTCGTTCGCAGCGTCGTAGATCGGATGATAAAAGCGCTGTCCATAAGGCATTCGCGCAGCGCTCGCCATAAGCACCTGAACCATATTAGGGTTGGAGGCATGACGGCGGATCTCCGTTGCCGCCTCCGTTGGATCGGATGCGTTGACAAAGATGGAACCTCTGAATCGCGGGCTTACATTCAACCATGTGTCGGTCATACGGTCGTTACATGCGGCAGCAAGTACATTTCCATAGTCCGGGTCCGGGTCCAAGGAAAGGCCCAAAACTCCGGAGCCAGTGAGAATGGCATAATCGATGCCGTACCGATCCATATGGTCGCTGATCAGAAACTGCGGATCGCTGCCTGGAACTCCGCCTTTGTCCGGAACCGCATCCTTACGGTTTGTGCCTACGGACGAATAGTACTGCGCGCCATAGGGCACTTTGACAGTTTGATATCTTTCATGCCACGCCTTTGGTAAATAAGGCAATAACGAACCGATCTGGTTATGAACGTCCGTATCGATTAAGACTGGTGAATCCTTCATTGGGTATGCCTCCTCCTATTTGTCGCGACACCGATATTATATCGTCGAGCAAGGTTGCCTAGCCATGAAATATCCTCTATTATATTTGTACAATCTTCTACTAAAATGAGCATCATCTTGATGGAGGAATACGTCAATGAATCCGCCAAATGGGATGGACAATTTCGATTTCACCATTACAAATTTGCATTATGTCGTTGACTTGCTGTCGAGAAGCTCCGTCAATGTCCAACCAACTCAAGAATCGGTTTCCCAGAATGAATATGTGCTTTCCCTGACAACTCACGGATCGACCAATTATTATATATCGGACAATCATTACAGCATCTCGAAAGGGGATATATTGTTTTTTCCAAAAGATTTGGCGCGCAAGAAAATATTGGGGGAATCGGACCAATGGAGACATATCATAGTGAGGTTTAATGTTCAGTTCGGAGGAGACGCGGATCAGGCTGCGCTCGAAAGTTTGAAGCCTGTATTCAAAAATATAGATCAGAATCGATCCGGTCTATTGTTTCAAGAGCTCCTTCAGGCGTGGGTCGGAAAACAACCGGGATATTGGATTCGATGCCGCAGTCGCATTATGGACATCTTGCATTTATTAATTATTGATTCTCTGGAGCACAAAACGTCTCATTTGCAGATGGTTGAATCGCTGCTGGAATTGATGTATGCAAACGAACAAAAATTTTTTTCGATTGCGGAATTGAGCCGCGAGATCGGCATCAGTCCCTCCTATTTGTGCCTGATCTTCAAAAAAACGACGGGCTTAACGGTTATTGAATACCAGAACCGAATCAAAATCGGCAAAGCAAGCGATTTGTTGCGAAGCGGAGAGTACAACATAACCGCAGTAGCAGAACGCCTAGGCTTCAAAGATATTTATTATTTCAGTCGGCTTTTCAAGAAAATGATGGGGACACCCCCCTCCTATATCATGAAGAAACTGTAGGGTTACAGACTGCAAACAATGCTGCATCAGCACTCGTACATCCGCCGCTCGTTAGCGTGAAATGCAATGAAGCCCGCTTGCGGATCGCTGAAACGTGCTGCGATCTGCAAGCGGGCTTTCTTCACACATGCTGCATGTGCCTATACAAGCGCGCCTGGCGACGGAACAGCAACGACGTGACCAATCGCGCTTGTGCATCTGGATGTCGGCGTAATTGGGTAACACGTAATCTCCTACGATCGCCGATCGCGCGGTGGCATCCTCATGAAATTATGGTTTTGTGTCATCTGGCACATGATCTGCTCGAATGCCGGACGTATTATGATCAGATCGCCGCACTTGCGAATGGCTTCATACTCCTTGCAGGTCTGAATGAATCGCATACAAATACGAAGGCGCGATAAGACTTTTGTGAAGCGCGCCTGGTCCGCTCACAGGCATCTGCCTCCACGCTTTTTCGAAATACAATTTTGGAATGCGAGGGTTCGCACAAACATGCCGCCCAAGCTGCAAGCCGGAATCCAGTACTGAGCCCGAATACTCAGGCTGCCCCTTGTTTTATTGGGCTTAATCGCTTAACTACAACTTCTGGAACGCGTGGACCAGTTGTGTTGTCGGGAATGGGATAAAGTTCTTGTCACGGAGAATTGACAAGAACTTTATCCCATAAATAGCAAAAGCCGCGATTTATGCGGCAATTAATGGGACAATGTTCTTGTCACCCGACAATACTTCACCTCTGTATAAAAGACAAGAAAATGAACGCTTTCTCTGAAACTCCTCAATCTCATTAAATGAAAAATGAAAAACGGTATCTTTGCCTTAATACAGGGCTAAAATAAAAAATCCGCTCTAATCGTGGGATTCGCATCGATATATGTTCTTGTCTTCTTACAATTATTTTTTTGACGTCCCGACGGACTTAGGGGCTGGATGTGGTCACTCGCTTCTCAGAGTGACCCGGAGCGTCAATATGGTGTTAGTCGAAGGAAGTTCTGGAAGCAGCCATTGCATTTAAGGCGTTCTCAAAATAGCTATATACTTCATCTGCAATTCCCAGAAACTCTTCAACAAGTACATTATTACTATCCAAGTAACAAGCATACAGATAATCAACTAAAGCGGAGTCAATCTCACAATAGTTTAATATGGCATTCTTCATCTTAATAATGTCATCTTGCCATACACCTGTATCTTCTAAAACCAAAGAGTATAATGCACGAATTAATCTCTTAGAGTAACCTTTAATATATCTATTTTTCATTGTGTTATCACTAGCATTAGAAAGTAAACTATGTCTACGATCTACTTCCTTCTTGGTCTCTGTATTTAAGTCTAAAATGAACTCTGGAGAAATAATTATCGGTGGTACTTTTTCACCAACGTCATGACCATATATGCAAACACAAATTATCTTTACCCAAAAACCCCAATCATTTGGTTTACTTAATACATCGTCAATCGAGCAAATTGTCGTATCAATCTTAGTTACTACTGGATATTCTTCCAAAAGCCTGTCTTTAATATTTGACAATCTTTCGTAATCAATATCTTTGGGATTTACACATACAATAGTAAAGTCTGCATCTGACTTAAAAGGTTTAGCAGTTCCTTTTGGAATCGAGCCACACATATAAATGCTATGAATCTTACCTTTAAATTCGGTAAGTATATTATCTATATACTTATCAACAAAATCCTTATATTCACTTTGTATTACAATTCTATTTATAACTTTTTCTAATATCATATAGACTCCTCCTAAATTAAGAACTTCTTTCGGCTAAAGTCCTTCCACCTTAAGCCCAACGGGCGGCCGCGACGCGGTTAGGTGGAAGGATGTGTCCGCCTGAATCTGCTTCTCCGAAATCCCTCGGGCGGACCGAGGGCCGTATGGCCCGAAGCGTGAATATGGTGTTAGCTGAAGTACTTCAAGTACTTTTGGTTCGAATTTCACCCCCAAAAATTCTTGTGTTGGACGAAGCTTAATAGTTTTATATTCCCAACGTTCCATTCTTACAACAATCCCCTCTACTCTATCTTATGAGTAAGCATATGATACCCTTGTTTTAATGTTTCATATACCGACCCTTCAATAATTTGGATTGGGTACTGCCGTGCTATTAGTACACAATTTCTTATTGATTACATTTCAATCAGTGTAACATTGTTCTCAGGTAAATGTATCAAAATAGGTTTTCTAAAAGCTTCTAAAACATGTTCTGCGGTAGTTTTAAGATCACCATATTCTTCCCAACCAAAATCGAATCTGCACAATCAACCCACCCTTTGATATTACCAGTTATTTCATCATAATTCCAAATAGTTCACTCCCAAATGAGTAAAAGCATGTTTTTATCGGCTCATGTAGTTTTTCAAATTAATTCTGTTTGAAGAATATATGGGAAGAAAGAGTAGATTAATTCAATGACACAAAACATATCATATCATTAAAGCGCCCGCGAACTTTTTTAATAGACAGGTTTTCTGTAAATGCTTCTCGTTCTAATAAGTATATGTTTGTCATCAGAAGTGTTTAAGGGGACGTTTGTGTCACTGGCTAGTGACACAAACGTCCCTGCACCACTCAATGCCACTCTCATTTGCCAGCAGTATCCAGAAGTCCAAAAAAGCCTGTGGGGAATTAGACCACAGGCTTTCACTGGTTATGCTCTATTTTTCGCCACATCTCCGAATTATGTCCCGCTCCAAACTAACAGTGAGCAGCACTCCACATGTGTGGGGTGGGCAAACCTTAATCCCTTTGCCTGTTGACCCCAGCTTCGCCGATTAATTGTAACTCAACTTGCTTCATCTTATAAAAATAGCCGTTTTGCTCCATCAGCTCTGAATACGATCCCGTTTCGATCACTCTTCCTTGCTCCACGACTACAATTCTGTCCATTCCTTCCAAGCCATTAAGCCGGTGACAGATTAACAGAAGCGTATCTTCGGACGCCTGTTCGTATAGGTGTGTCAAAACACGTTGCTCTGTCACGTAGTCCAGCGAAGACGTCGGCTCATCCAGCAGCCATAGCTTTCCATTGCGAAGCATGGCCCGCGCCAGGGCCAAGCGCTGTTTTTCGCCATCCGATAAATTTTCTCCCTTTTCGTACACGGGGTCCGTTAATGAAGTGGTCGGCAATTGCACTTTAGCGAGGATATCCAACAGGTCGCCGTCAGAATGGTCCTCACCATCCATGAGCAAGTTATCCCGGATCGTTCCCCGGAAAAAATGGCTTTGCTGCAGCACGACATTAGCCGTTTTCCAAATGCTCGATTCCTCCAGCTCTTGTACCGATAAGCCGCTCAGTCGCAAATCCCCGGCCGTCGGCGTACGCAGCTTGAGCAACAACTCAATCAGCGTGGACTTTCCTGAACCGCTAGGTCCGACAATCGCCGTTTTGGATCCTGGTGGAATTTGCAACGAAAAGTTCTTCAACGCTGGCCTCCAATCCCCTTCATATTGAAAGGAAACGCCGGATAACTCAATAGAAACGGCATGGTCGGTATTCAACGTGCGACTTGGCTGCACCGGCTGCATGGTAGGAGCAAATACGGCTTCCGTCAGCCGCTTGGCTGCATGTTCGCTATCTTGCTTATAGGCTGGCAGCGTGGCCATAGCCGCTGCTTCTTCAAATACAGTTAATGAGGCCATGACAAGCATAGCCAGATATACGCCAGCTAGCGTTCCATCCGATATCAGATAAGCACCAAGTGCTAACACCCCCCAGGAAATCAGATAGGTGACAAAGACATGCATCGATTGTCCGCGTAGCAGTTGTCCGGCCGCTCGCTGCTGCTCGGCTGCCAATGCGGCAGAAGCTTGGCGAAGTTGCTCCCCCCTCTGCGCAAGCTGACCATACACTTTAAGTTCGCGAAAACCGTATAACACCTCTGTTACTTCCGTAGACAACAACGCACGTTGGTTGCGAACATGCCCAATGATATTCCGATATCCCAGCAATACGATTCCCGGCACGACCAATACGGTCCCCAGCATACCGAGTAGCAACAAGCAAGCCATCCAGAAAGAAAAGGAGGCGGTAGCCAGCATTGTCGTCAAAAAGACCATGACGACAATGATCGGCGGATACGCAACGCGTAAAAAATAGTGCTGCAAACTCTCTACATCCCCAACGATTCGCGCAAGCAGATCCCCGCTACGGTTATGATTTAAAATGCCTGGCGTTAAAGGGATAAGTTTGGCAAAAAAGGATGTTCGCAAACGGCTAAGCATAGAGAATGTCGCTCTGTGCGAATATAAGCGCTCGCCATAACGACTTATCGCTCGAATCAAACCAAGCAGCTTGACCAACGAAGTAAGTACAATCAGCGTATAAAGCGGAGGTGCAAACACCGTTTGCGAAATTAGATATCCGCTCGCAGAAAAGAGGACCACACCAGCAATACCGGCGACAAATCCGCCTAAAATCGAAAGAATAATATCCTTGCGCTCCCTAATCATAGCGTGGGACAAAATAGCCAACTCGTTCATCCCGGCACCCCTTTGCGTTGGACATCGACCATCTCTGCATACGCAGGCAGGCGTTTCATAAGCTCGTCGTGATGTCCCGAGCCCATTAGGACGCCATGGTCCATAAACAAAATGTTGTCCGCATATCGAATGGTATACAATCGGTGAGCCACCGTAATCATCGTCGCCGATTTTGCCAAGGTTGCAATCGAATGTTGCAGGATGCCCTCGGTGTGAAGATCGAGTCCGACGGTCGGCTCATCGAACAAAATGATGGGGGCTCGCTTCAAAAAAGCCCGCGCTACGGCAAGTCGTTGCTTTTCCCCACCGGATAGTCCTCTACCGCCTTCACCGACGGGGGTATCAAATCCCTGCTCCAGTTGGGATACAACCTTCGAAAGACCCGCGTCCGCAGCCGCCACCTCAATTTCAGCCCTGGAGACTTTCCGCCCGGCACCGATCGCGATATTATCGGCGAAGGTACCTGCAAAAATGTAAGGATGCTGCGTAATGTAGCTAATATGTTCGAACCATATCGTCTCATTCTGTTGAGTAAGCGGATTTCCATTCACCAAAATGGTCCCCGACACCGGTTTTAGTAATCCCGCTATAAGATGGAGCAAGGTCGTTTTGCCGGATCCGCTAGGACCAACAAGGGCAATATGAGCTCCTGGTCCAATTGTGATCGAACCTGTATTCAGCTCAAATGAGTCAGGTGCATACTGAAACCGGACATTGTCCAGTTCAATGGCGGGCGGCATTGGATACAGCTTCTTCGGGAATGTCCGGAGCCCTATCGGCTGATCCTTCAGATCGTTTCTATCGTTCGTGTCCACGAGCATGGTTTCAACCTTGCGAATCGCCCCCATACTGGTTCGCCCATTGTGAAAAGCTGTACCCGAACTCTTTAGTAAGCTGTAAAATTCGGGCACGAGCAACAAAACAAAAAAGGCCGTGTGAAACGACATCGATTTGAAGACAAGCAGCTGAATGGCCAGTTCAAGAGCAACAATCCCGATGCCCAGCATCACAATCGATTCCAGCATGAGGGTATTCGTAAACGCAATCTTCAAAATATCCATTGTGGCATCGCGGTATCTCAAACTGCTGCGTTCGATTTCTTGCTGCTGACGGCGGGTCCGTCCGAATATTTTTAACGTAACGAGCCCTTGAAGGGAATCCAGAAATGTACCGGCAAACTCGGCCAACTGCGCATACTTTTCTTCTGATTTATTTTTCGTCTTCAGCCCCACCAAAATCATAAAAATCGGGATAAACGGAGCCGTAACTAGCATGATGATACCTGAATTGGCATGTTGGGTAAACGTAACGACTAAAATCAGAATGGGGATAATGACCGTTTCCACCATACGCGGCATGTATTGACTGAAATAACTATCCGCCTCATCCACAGTATCCAGCGCAATACTGACCTTTCCTCCCGTTTGCCCTCGAAGAGAGGAAGGCATGGAAGCATGCGTGAAATTCTCAAGCACGGTTGCTCGCATATTTATTTTGGCGGTCGCTGCCATTTGCAAACCAACTGTCCCGTTCCCATATGACAACAGTGTACGTATCGCCATCACAACCAGCAGGATGCCGAGCAGTAGGGAAGCCGATGAAAATGATGCTTTCTCTACAAAGATCCGCTGGACGGCTTCAGCCAGCAATGCAGCCTGGCTTACAATGGCGGCGCCTAGTGCGAGCGAGATGAATGTCAGATACATGAGACGTTTGCGTTGGGCGGTCATCTGTATAGCGATCAAGCTTCTTTTCCCCTTCACCAAACTCAGCTCCTTTACGGTACTAGCCTGCGAGTAATCAGCCTACTTTTTCCCTTTCACGTAATCTGCATCGAACAAGAACAGCTTGAAAACCAAAATAAGGGAAGGAATCAATAGACACATGCCTCCGATAAATACGACAACCAGCGCGAAGCCCATGGAGGATGAGGTTACGCCGCTCTGAATCGTAATGTAGGGATCAAGAATATAGGGATACTGCCCAATCCCGTAAGCGAAAAAGGCACAGAAAAATTGCAGCATGATGCAAACAAATGCTAACCCATAGCGGCGGCCGCGGTAGAACAGCCACATCGCAATCATGAAAAAGGCAACAGAAAGTGCAAGCAGCCACCATAAATCCATCATATTTTGATAGTGTCGCTCATTGTGTTGCCCCAAATAGATAAAGGCCGTCAGGGCGATAATAATCGTCGGTGTGCTCCAGAACAGCGCATAGGTCCGCATAAGCTTTAGCGCAGCTTGATCCTCTGCCCGTGAAGCGTAAAACGCCAGAAAACAGGCGCTAATAAACAAGACAGACACAATCGCCAATCCAACGATGCTCCACGACAATGGATTGGTAAATAAAGCCCAATAATCCAGAGAAACCGTCTTATCCTGCTTCAAGATAAAGCCGCCTTCAGACAAGGCCAGCGCCACGGACAACGAAGCCGGGATCAGCAAACCCGATGCGCCATACAAAAACAGATAGACGATATTATTTTTGGAACCATAGTTTTCAAATGCATAGAACGAACCGCGAATAGCAAGCAGCACGATCGCAACACTCCCCGGAATCAGCAGCGCCGAGCCATAGTAATAGGCGGTATCCGGAAAAAATCCGATCATGCCGATGTAGAAAAAGACGAAAAATACATTTGTGATCTCCCATACGGGTGACAAATATCGAGAAATCAGACGATTAATGAGGTGATCCTGCTTGGTCAGGCGGGCATAAAAGGCAAAGAAACCGGCTCCAAAGTCAATGGAGGCTATAATCAGATACCCGTACAAAAATAGCCAAAGTACCAAAATCCCAATCAAATCGTAACCCATCAGGCATGCGCTCCCTTCCCTGTCCTCTTGTCGCCCGCATGCTGCGACCACTTCTCCATCTCCGATTCTGCTGGATTATTGTTGAATAAGCGGCGAAGTACAAGAACGCTAACCACGCCTAATACGATATAGAGAAGAAGGAAGAGAAAAAAAAGAATACTCACGCTTGGCGATGTCGTCGCCGCTTCTTCTACACGCATATATCCTCGTAAAATCCACGGCTGCCGCCCCAACTCGGCGTAAAACCAGCCCAGCTCGACTCCCAAAAATGCGAGCGGCGCACCTAAAGCAATAATGCGGAGCAGCCATTTGTTGTGTTCATTGCGCTTTTTCCAGAATGTAAATAGGAAATACAGAACGGATATGCCCAATAACGCAAACCCGATGCCAGCCATCAAATCAAAAAAATAATGCACAAGGAGCGGAGGTTGTTCATCCGGAGGAAATTCATTCAAACCTGTTACTTTCGAGTTAAAATTTCCAAAAGCCAGAAAGCTGAGAATCTTCGGCAGATGAAGCGCGCCTATAATTTCATGCTCGGCATTAAGCCATCCTAATAGAATCAAATCCGCTCCGCTCTTGGTCTCAAAATGCCATTCCGCAGCAGCAAGCTTTTCCGGTTGATGCTCGGCCAAGAACTTGGCGGACACATCTCCAGCTACCGTGTTTAGCAGTCCGAACAACAGGACAACGGCCATCATAAGCTTTAACGCCTTTTGGTGGTATCCAGTGACCCCTTTTCTAAGCATCGTAAAGGCCGCGATTCCTGCTAGCAGAGCGCCTCCTGTTAAGTAGGCCGAGCTTAATACATGGAATACTTTGGAGAACGTCGCCGTATTCAGCATAGCTTGCACCGGGTTAACGGCTGTAAATTGTCCGCCATGCATGGTAAATCCTCCGGGTTGATTCATAAAACCATTCACAGTCGTGATAAAAACAGCGGACATGCCTGCCCCTGCGACAATGGGGATCGTGAGCAGCCAATGAATGTATGGTTTTTTGAACCTATCCCACGTGTACAGATAAATGCCTAAAAATATAGCCTCAAAAAAGAATGCAAACACCTCCATGAATAACGGAAGCGCAATTACGTTCCCCGCCAACTTCATAAAATTCGGCCACACCAATGCCAATTGCAGTGAGATCGCCGTACCTGTTACGACACCGACCGCGACGGATACAACAAACCCCCGCGCCCACCTCTTAGCCATCAATGTGTAGTGAGAATCTTGCTTGCGGATGCCGATGAGTTCAGCAATCGCGATCATGAGAGGGATACCGACACCAATCGTCGCGAATATCGCATGAAAACCTAGTGTCATTCCTGTCACCAGCTTGCTCCATAGTACCGTATCAATTTCCATTCCTTACTGCCTCCCTTCCAAAGCGATTTGTAATTTGAGTTGATTATATCTCTGTCCTTTAGCAGTTCAAGCGTGGTCACATCTTCTCCCTTAATCGTTCAAGAAGGGAACAATTCTTTCTGACAAATCGATGAAAAATGCAAAAAAAGCTCGATCGAGCTATTGATCGAGCTTGCTTATCATGATAACTTTATCCGTTTCTTTGTTTGCTGATAAATGGATTAAACAAGGTTTGTGGGGATAGACTGTGGGCTCTTTAAGCAGCATAGCTGCAAATAGGACGAGAAGGTTGTCTTGTTCATTAGCATATGCTTGTTATCTCCATCCAACTTACTTAACAAAATGCCTCCCTCCAACAAAGAAAATGCAAATGAAGCAAGCGCATCCGAATCCAGATCTTCCTTAAACTCCCCAGCTTCGATCCCGTCACGAATAATAATTTTCATCATATCCAAAACGATATTCAGCCCCTGCCTTGCCCGATCACGAAGTTCCGAATGAGTATCGTCACTTTCTACAGCCGTATTCTGCATGGGACATCCGCCAATAAATGGTGGATTGTGCACAACATCTTCATAAACGCGAAAAAAAGCAATCAACCGACCTGACGCAGACTGCTCTTGATCGACCGCCTCGGAAAATTTCCTGGTGACCAAACTAGCAGCGTAATTGTAAGCTTCAAGCGCAATCTCGTCTTTACTGGCAAAATGTCGATAAATGCCCCCCTTCTTAATTCCTGTATCGGCAATAATATCGTTTAACGACGTACCGGCAAAACCTCTCTGATTAAAGATGGCTGCCGACTTCATAATAATGTGATCTCTTGTTCGATCTCCTTTTTTCATGGGTTCCTCCGAATGATCTTATTCTTATCTAATATTATATCAATTTTTTCGACTGAGGCCTTGTCAATCACTCCAATCATGATACAATAAAGATACCGATCGGTCTCTTTTATAATACAACAACCCCTTTCTAATGGGAATCGTGTCCGGCGCGGCCAATTTCCTTTGATTTCATGTCAGGCATTTGTCTTGCTTGGGATAAAATAAAAATTGCAGGAGGAATATTCCATGACAGTAAAAGTAGGCATTAACGGTTTTGGACGGATCGGAAGACTCGCTTTTCGTCGAATTCAAGAGGTTGAGGATGTCGAGGTTGTGGCGATTAACGATCTTACCAATGCGAAAATGTTGGCTCATCTGCTCAAATATGATACTACGCAAGGTACTTTTCATGGTGACATTGAAGTTCATGACGGAGCCTTCACTGTTAACGGTAAAGAAGTTAAGGTACTGGCTAACCGTAACCCTGAAGAAATCCCTTGGGGCGAGATTGGCGTAGACATCGTGCTCGAATGTACGGGTTTCTTCACTACCAAAGAAAAGGCCGAGCTTCATCTAAAAGGCGGAGCAAAGAAAGTCGTCATTTCCGCACCGGCAACAGGGGACATGAAAACAATCGTATATAACGTGAACCATGACACGCTGGACGGAACGGAAACGGTTATTTCCGGCGCTTCCTGCACAACGAACTGTCTGGCTCCTATGGCTAAAGCTCTGAACGATAAGTTTGGTATTCAATCGGGATTAATGACGACCATTCACGCCTATACAGGCAACCAGAGCACACTAGACGCCCCGAATCCAAAAAACGATTTCCGCGCGGCACGGGCCGCAGCAGAGAACATAGTTCCTTATTCCACCGGTGCTGCTAAAGCCATTGGCCACGTTCTTCCCGAACTGAAGGGCAAACTTGATGGGGCGTCTCAACGTGTGCCAGTATCAACAGGTTCCGTAACGGAACTCGTAGCCGTATTGAATTCTACGGTAACGGCTGAGGAAATTAACAACGCTATGAAAGAAGCGTCCGATCCAGAAACTTACGGATACACGGAAGACGAGATCGTGTCTTCCGATATTAAGGGCATGACATTCGGTTCGCTTTTTGATGCCACTCAAACGAAAGTTCTGACAGTCGGTGACCAGCAACTGGTGAAAACCGTAGCTTGGTACGATAACGAAATGTCTTATACAGCCCAATTGGTTCGCACCCTGGAGCATTTCGCTAAAATCGCTAGGTAAGTAACCTCCCAAAATCAAAAGATGAAAAGCTGTTATCAAGAACGATCGGGGCAATAGCAGTATGTTGCGTATGACTCCTGTGCTCATACTATTAGCGGCCGTATTGTTCGCAGGAGTGGGTACCCAATAGTGGATAGCGAATGTTTTTGTGTACATGCTAATGAACTTAGGTTTTGCTATCATCAGCATTAGCGTTTCAAACAAAATTTCGCGCATATTGCCTCCTCCCAAATTGGTTCAGGCACGGGGTTGTTTCAACTGATGCAGTTTATCAGCGGCGCATTCGGCCTTGCCACGTTGTCTAGTGCGTTAGAATGGCAACAATTCCTTTCACTTAGCCATGCTTTTGCAAACCTATCATTTTTATGCTCATTACACTCATTATTTCAACAATCTGAATGCAATGTATAGTTAATAAATCATTAAACTAAACTCCCGTTAGCGGAACGAGCCGCCAATCAACTCGTCAGTCTCGCGGATGTAATTTTGTTGAGTCCTCAAGATTTATGATGTAAACAATATATTGGTGATACGGCAATCAATATAGGTTCTTGTCCCAATACGGCAAAGGATATAGGTCCTTGTCCTGAGCCAAGGACAAGAACCTATATCCTTAAAACACAAAAACCGCGATTTGCGCGGATTTTTAAGCATACATGTTCTTGTCCCCGACATCACCTCCTTGCGAGAAAAATGGACAAGAAACCGATATCCGAAGGGTGCAGCGGAGAAAAATCGCCTTTCCTGGGCAAATTCGCACAAAAATATGAAATCACAACAGCAGACATCGGTTGGAGCGAACGCCTACGAGTGGTAATCTGTATAAAACGGATGCCGTGGGAGGAGTAGCGAAACATGCCCGAACCCGTCTTGAAGCAGGATCCGACAAAAGGAAAGCGCTTCCCATTCAAAACTACGCACGTCGTCATGCAGGTTAACAAATTTTTGGTTCTCGCTCACTGGCACGAGGAGCCGGAGTTTATCCGAGTGAGAGGCGGAACGGTGCTCGTTACGATCGACAACCACCAGTTCACCGCGACCGAGCATGACATCATTTTCGTGAATAAGGGTCAGATCCATTCCGTCAAAGCGTTATCGGGAGCGGATGCCCGAATCGAAGGGATGATATTCGACAATCTGTTTCTGACGCAGCCGGGCGACCGTATGGACACGATGTACTTGCATACGCTCTACTTGCGAGGGCATCAGTACAATATGTACCCCCGCTCCCACCCTTTATGGGCGAGTCTAAGCGAATGCATGGATGCGGCCATACGTGAGTATGCCGAGAAAGAGATGTACCACGAGACGATTATCCAGTCGCACGTAAGCCGCATGATCGTATCGATCCTTCGTCATTACTGGAAAGTAAACTTAATGGACCCCGCTGTCCATAAATTGCAAGTCGAGCGGCAGTTCGCCATCCTCGCTCCGGTTCTCGATTTTATCGAAGTGCATGCCGCCGAGCCGCTTTATTTAAGCGAACTATGCAAGCTGGTCAATATGAGCCCCTACTATTTCAGCAGATTTTTCAAAAAAAGCATGGGCGTCACCTTAACGGAGCATATTACAGCCACCCGCATCCGGCTAGCCAAAAAAATGCTGCTTACCAGTGACGACACTGTCGTGGATATCGCCGGGAAAACCGGCTTTTGCGATATTCAATACTTCGGCAAAGTGTTCAAACGAGAGACAGGCTTATCGCCCTCGCTGTATAAAAAAAGTTACCGACACACCAGCTTCGATCCGCAGTGACGACTAAAGGGCAAAAAGCTGGATTCGGGATGTAACCGAAGCCAGCTTTTTGTATTTTGGCCGAGCTATGAAACTTACATGTGGTGGTAATATACGGGGTTCAATCGACAGCTAGGAGGAGGCGCTCCATCCTGTTTTCAAGTTTCCGCCCAGCTGTTTCGTCCATGCAGTTCCTGTGCTTTTATCGATCCAACGGCTCGGAACGGATGCCCGTACCGCATTTTCTGGCGTTCCAGTACCGACATGGTCGATCCAGAGATAGTCAATTTGGGCGGTGTCTTCCCACATGATTGGCACCGCCGTATTCAAAATCGTATTGTGTGTGATTTCGGCTTGACCAAGATGAGCATTGCATCGGATACCTTCTCTCATCTGCCCAACGCTCGAATTTTCAATCCAGTTGTTCGAGATGCGAAGCGCTTTCAATTTGTTCAGGCTGTTTAAGGAAATCGCGCCCTTGTAAGCCTGATTTTGTGTGCGGCAGCAATCGATAATTTCATTGTGATCGAATCGCAGCGAGGTCAAGTTCGGTTCAATAATGGCAAGCTCAATGGCCCGTCCTGCCAAATATTGAAATCTATTGTGGGAAACGTCCAACTGCTCCACTTTGCCGACCATAATACCGGAACCTCGGTTCGTCGATGCCGCTTCTGTGGATACAAAGGAATTGCCGCGAATGGTCATCGATGTCACTTTCGTCTTCGTTTGCGTACTAATATTGATAATCGGAAGGAACGAGATGGACTGCTCAAATACGTTGTCGATGACCTGGACCCGGTCCATTGTAAAGTTCGCGTGGCACCACACCTCGATCGCGTAGTTGCATCCATTGACCACGTTGTGGCTGTATATCGTGTTTACCTGATCATTGACTGTTGCCACGATATTGAATCCTTTTCCATAGTTTTGAACGACGTTTCCGTATACAAGAGCATTCAAGCAGTGAATTTCCATTGCGGTGGCGACTTGATCCTTCACCGGGTTCAGGAACTGATTGTTGGCAATGACGCAGACGTTAGCCTGTGCATAAATCGCGCTATGATCGTTCTGGAGGACATTGCCGGGAACAGCAGTTGCGACTGTGTCGAACAAACAATTTTGAATGGTCAGGTTGCGAATCGTAACCGGGTTGTGGTTGCTGCCAAACATAAAGCATTGACGTCCGGCGTTATTCACCACGACGACATGATCGACGACAATATTGCTCCCGACCGGAATGCCTATGGCGGCGTTTTTGTGCGATTTTGTTTCGACCTCGAGATTGTTTTGTCCGTTGCAATCGATTTTAAAGTTGCGGAATGTTACGTTGTTTACAGGATCTCCGTTTTGGACCGGGAAGATCATATTCCATCCATATCGACGTCCGTCATTTAAATGGTCGGCAGCTTTCAACACGGAGAAGTGGCTCTGGCCAATCAAATTGACATTGCTGCGTGGAATAATCAATGCATCGGCATGACCTTGCGGGGATGCAAGCAGATAGGTGCCCTCGGCAAGAAAGACGGTTCCGCCGCCGCTTTGCCATACCGCGGTAATGGCCGCATTGATCGCCGCTGCATCATCATGAACGCCGTCTGCTTGCGCTCCCCACCATTGGGGATACACGTGCTCCGCCCCCATAGAGCCGATCACATGTCCAGCTCCGGCAAAAATGGCATACAAACCGGCCGTTACCCCAGCATGGATCGTTAGCGTCGTCTGGGCATCTGGTGCGAAACAGGCTCCATGGTCAAACAACAGACGAACCGTTCCGGGGATCGTCACATTGCCTGCAAATACATACGTCCCTGCAGGAATGTAAAGGGTTGCATGATCTTGCACACCGGCAAGCCAGGCGATCAGGCCAGGGGAACAGTTCGTGATGCCGTCTCCCGCGCAGCCAATATCACGGATATGGACCCAATCCGTTTCTGTATACGCTTGCAGGATGGTATCCAGTTCATGCGAAGTAACAGGCTTGTTCCCATTTTTCGGCAGGCCGGCGCCATACGTATCTCCCGTTACAGAGGTGACAGGTCCGTTTGCATGCCCCGTTACATTAGTCAAAAAGGCGCTGCCTGCGAGAGAAGCGCCAGCCATGCCGATCGTAGCCAGCATTTGTCTACGGCTGAATGTTTTCTTCATCTTCCTACCTCCTATGTTTGTAAACATGCAAACATTTCATCGAATTCAACAAACGTATGTATGGACGTCGGGCGAAAGACAGGAGACGCCTGTCCCTGTCTTCCGGTACCTTCTGCTGCGTTTTACGCTCCGTCGTTACTTCGGCTGGGCCGCAATGTCTTTGCTCGCCGCTTCCTCCGCTTCGCGAAGAGCGCTGTTGACGTCCGTTTCACCGTTGATCACTTTTTTGACCGCTTCGTTTAGACGGACAGTGACCAACGCATCGTACTTCGTCGGCGTAAAGGGAGACGCGAAAGCGCTTTTGAATACGGCTTTAATATTTTTCCCTTCCATCGACTTCATGTTTTTGCCGTACAGCGCCTTAATATTTTCATCTTTAAGAGAGGTAAACCTTCCGCTCGCGGTCGTTTTCTTCTGCACTTCTTCCCCGGTCACCACCTGGATGGCCTGAAACGCCGCTTCCTTCTGCTTGCTCAACGACGAAACGAGCAGGAAGTGACCCGACGAAGTGAGACTCGTATTCGGCCGGTCGGCTTGACTTGGGAACTGGGTCACGTCCCAGTTGAACTGGTTCGGCGTACCGTGCAGCTTCTCCAAGGCGGCGAATCTGGCGTCGTAGCTAGCCACCATCGCCAGTGTCTGATCCTTGAGGAAATGATCCAGAATGGCGCCCTTGTTGCCGGGCACATCGTTCACGGACTGGATGAGCTGCATGATCCGTTTCCAACCGTCCGTTGTGATCTCTACCTTGTTCGTAGTTTTGTTGACATACGGCAACGTAAGCTGGGTGTTCAACTCTCCAGCGCTGGGGATCGCACCGAGCCCCCTGTACTGAACACCTTCCATAACTTTGCCGAAGCTTTTGGACAAACCGATGACTTGTTCCCACGTCATGCCTTCCTTTGGATAGCCGACCCCGAACCTGTCGAACAGATCTTTGTTGTAGAACGTCGCGAGGAAATTCAGAGAGAATGGAATCGCAAACAAATGATCGCTTTCGCCATATACAAGTGACGTTTGCATGGCCGCTGGATCGAACTTGCCGGTATCCATATTGTACTTTTTGATCAGATCGTTCAGATCGTAAGCTGTGCCGAGCTCTTTGAACACCTTGATTGACGGATATACGGTCAGCATGAAGTCGGGAAAATCGCCAGACGCTATCATATTGCTGAGCCCGTCCTTCCCCTTCGTGTTTCGGAGCATCGTGACCGTAATATGCGGATATTTGGCATGAACCGGACCCGCGATGAAATTGTCGAATTCCTCGTCCGTAATCGTCGCCCCGTCCTGCAGCATCACTAGCTGCACCGGCTCCGGCGGCTTCTCTTCCGGCTTGACCGGCGAAGCGCCGCCCCCGCCGCCTCCGCTCCCGCAAGCGGTTTCAAACAGCAATGCAAAACCTGCTAAAATGGCCGCGCTTTTTTTGAACAAAACCATCGTTCCCCCTATCGCCCTTCAGTTTTTTGTTCCAGCCGTTCTTTGTACTTCATCGGTGAATGACAACATCTGTGCCCTCCTCCCTATTTATCATAACAATCGCACCGCTCGCTCCCAACGGATGATCTTGCCGGATACTAAGTAATTTTTTGTTCAATTGCACAAGCCGGACGGAAAAATAGCCCTGCTCCTTGTCGATAGGCCGACAAAGGAACAAGGCTATTGTGGCTGCTTCCGCTCTTGGGGCAGAACTCGCTTATCTGGAAGCGCGAATATTGAAGTTCAGACCGGTCACGCCCATGAACGGTGTAGGCGGACTTTGGCAGCATGGCGACGACCTTTTGCTGCATGAAGCCTGCGCGGTCCTCGGCAATTTTGTCGGGACGGTTTCCCGGAATCGAATACAGATCCTTGACGAACTGCTTAATTTCCTTCAAAGGGGTAATCTTTGTGTCATTAATTTGCGACAGAAAGTTTTTCCCGAAAATAAAAAAAACTGAACATATCAGGTTTCTTTACAGGTTAAACTTGTTGTCACTGTACAAAAAACTCCACTTGCCTTTAATACTCTTCCTCGGCTTCAAGCTATTAGACCGATGCGAGCAGCTACCATTGGCGCTCCTAGTACTGCTTCCGGAAAAAGCGAGACTTTGCAATCGGCCGGCCCGACAAAAATCGGACGCTAGCAAATCCCGCTTTTCTACGAACTTACCTATCCGAAGCTATATATAACGCTCCTTCTCCTGCAGCAGCTCGTGGGCGGCGCGACCTAACCCGCGACCGGCTCGCCGTATCATCAACAAGATGAACCTCAGCTTGTTCCTTGTCTACTCGATCATTGATGTCGCTCATCACCATTGTTGAGAACTTTAACTGGATCGCCCTTCAGTTGACCGCTTTGCCATCCGAAGAGCGATCTTTTTTTGGAATCAAATCCAACCGTCTGCGTCGCATATATCCTTGTTTGCTAACTCGATTTCGCCGATCCGCAACCTGGCTCTTGAATGGATTGAAAAAAATGGATTACGAGCCTACCTTTTTGCGGAATTGTGCTGGCGACAGCCCAATCTGCTCTTTGAAACGTCGGCTAAAATGCGTAGGGTTTTTAAAGCCGACCTGATAACATACATCCGTAACGGATAATGGTCCGCCGAGCAAAATCAATATTCTCGCCTCGTTGATTCGGCGTTGGATAATAAAATCGAATATCGTCATGCCGGTTACGCTGCGAAATAATTTGGATACATAGTATTTGCTCATATGCAATTCCTTAGCCATCTGATCCAAATTGATTTCGTCCATAAACCGATTTTCGATGTAGGCGACAATTCTTTGCACATTCCATTCTTTACTAGAAGATACTGATCTGCACTCTTCCATTGCACTTCGGCACTTGTCGTAGATGAATAGCAGCAGGTCGTAAAATGCCGTTAAAAAACGGTGGTAGCATACAATATCCTCTTTACCATAAAAACAGTCGATGCGGCTTAAAATATCCTCGACCTCTGATTGGGATTGTTTATTAAGACGAATATGAAAGTTTTTCAGTTTCTCGAATGGAGATAGCGGATTGAGCGAACGGACCTGTTGTTCAAACATTTGGATAATGGATGGCTCGAACGAAATCATGGAACGAACATACTCCCGCAGATCGTCAACCTTGGGCTGATGTCTCGTCATGCCATGCATGATAATCATATCGCCGGGCTGCAAATCGTAAACTTGATCGCCTATCACATAATTGCATACGCCACTGTGAAAGTAATAAATTTCATATTGCGGGTGGACGTCGAACTCGAACTTGTACGGAATATCAAAACGATAGTTATACTGTTTGAAGAATGGAAACGGGATAAGTCGATTCATGCGCATCCTCCTCGTTCAATACTGCATTTGGATAAAGCGTTTTCAGAAATTCACAAGCGAAGCCGTCTATAGATTTATTATATCAGGTTCTTGCCGGAAGCAATCAAAAAAGCGTATGCTTAGCCGAATACGGCTGCGACACACGCTTTTTCAATGAGCCCAATCAAGGATTCCATGTCCGTTCAAGTGGGTCCGGCAAATTGGTTCCAAAAGTAGCTCCCGTCCGAGTGTTTCATGCAAACATAACAACGATCCTCAGAACCATTGGACGAAGTCGTGACCGTCTTTCCGTGATAAAACAATACTCCTAAATAAATCGGTATGGACAGGAAAAGGGCCGGATTGGAAACAACCGGCCTTTTTCTCTTCGATTTGTTTACCGCTCCGTTACAAATACCCTGCCAGCCGGATCAAAATATCCGCCTTCTCCTGCGTGAACGCCTTCCCGGCAAGCGCCTTCACTTCAAGCGCGAACGCTTTCATTACGGCTTTCTTCGCGTTCTCGTTTCCGTTTTCCTGTGCTTTCTGCGCGACCTTCAGCTGGGCGCACAGCGATTTCTCGACCCAATCAAGGTGCGAGGAGGAAAACTGCTCGGCCAGCTTGCACACGCTGTCGTATGTAACGGCGACGGTAAAGGCGAATTCGGCGGATGCCGTATTGCCGGCTTTATCTTTCGCTTGCACGTTCAGCTTGTGGACACCCGGGTCAAGCATATAGACGGGCTGCTGCATCAAGGGCGCCGTACAAGGATCGGCAGCGAGACCCGAACCGAAATCCGTCGCCGTACAGCTAATCGACGCTACTTGGTCAACCGTGTATGTGCCTGCCCCAGCAGAACGGATTTGCGGGGCCGTCTTATCCAGCCGTATTGCCAAAGTATGCGCCGGCTCTGCATTGCCCGCGAGGTCCGTCGCCCCGTAAGTAACGGTTGTAACTCCCTCGGTCGTAATAGCGATTGCGGCTGCATGGCCTCGTACCGTAACAGGAGCGAGGGGCTGAACTCCGTATGTGGAATACGTTACACTCACCACTCCGCTGCCTGCCGTTCCGTCCGTCGCCGTAATCCGGACGACTGCGTCCGTGTTCAGCCAGCCGTATTCGTTCGGCTGCGGCGTTATGACCGCTTCGGAGCGGGGAGTTTCGGAGTCCGCATTGCGAACCGTAATTTTGTGCATGAGCGTTTTATTCCCATAGGGCGAATAATACAGGTTGCCGTCTTCGCCGAGCGCGAATGCCTCGGAATCGCCGAAATAGCGGGATTCCAGCGTAATCGGATCGATAACCGCCAGCCGGCGGCCGAGCACCGCATACAGGAGGCCGTCCTCCGTCCATTCGGTTTTGTAGGAGCCCCATTGCCCCCAGCTGCCGTCCTGCGGGAATACGTTTTTCGATTTGATCACTTTCAGATTGCCCGGTTCGATCGCGAAAATGTAGCCGTTCACGCCGCCCCACAGCAAGCCGTCCGGCCCGATGCTCAATCCCCCGATCGCCGGCGGTTTATTCAGTCCCGGAATATCCAGTTTGAATTCCGTTACTTTCCGAGCCGTTGCCGCGTCCCATACGAACAGCTTCGCTTCTTCGGTCGTCGGCTGGGAGCTGAGTCCTCCGTTGATCGATGTCGATCCGTAAATTTTGCCGTCCTTGTATGCGAGCGAGATCATACTTTGATCCTGAACGATGTTCCGGTTGACCTTGTAAGACTGGGCCGGATCGGTTACTGCAGGATCGTAGACGGTAATGGCCCCGCCAAGCTGCCCGTAGTCGGGAATCGAACCGATATAAATTTTATTGCCGCCGACGACACTTTGGCCCGGCCGGTCCTGCTCATCGCCGAAATTGAACAACGTTCTCGGATTCGTGCCGCTCGGCTCGACGGCCGGATCGTAAACCCGGAACAGTGCTTTCGGGTAAGAGCCGAAATACATTTTGCCCCCGTAAGGCGTAATGCTCCCCGCCTGTCCCATGCTGAGCAGCTTCGTTTGCCCGGTGTAGACGTCATATTCGGCCGCTCTTGACGCCTGTATCCCCGAAATGTAAATTTTGCCGTTCGGTCCTTTTTCGAAAGTATGGGTAATGGACGGCGAAGGAGGCAGCAGGTTCGGATAAGACTTTACCTTGGTAGTCTGCGGGTTGAAGAAATGAACGCCCCCGCTGAAGTCCATGCTCGCTATGCTTTTGCCGGGCAAATCCGGATCGTCGACCTCGACCCAATCCGCACCCCGGAACGCGGTGCTGAACCACATACCGGAATCCTCGATTGCATGCGTGTTGACGTCGAACGTTTTGATTTTTTTGTCGGCCGGAAAATAGACTTTGCCGTTCAGCGACTGCTTGGCGATGTGCAATCCGGAAGAGCTGTTCTCGATGACGAGGTCGAGCCACTGGCCGGTTTCGATGTTGTAAATGTACCGTTTCTGGGACGTGTCGAACCGGGCGATGACGAATTTGTCGTCGACGACGTCCATATCGTAGCAGTATCCCGCTTCATTCAAGGAAGCGCCGATCTCGACCTTCTCGCCGGTGTCCACGTTCAGCTTATAGATTTTGGCAAGCGATGTGCCGACGTACACGTAGCCGTTGCTGTAGGCGATCGATCTGGCGTATTCTTGGCCGATCAAGCCCATCAGTCTGCCGTAGTCTCTTCCCTGCTGCGTGACGGGATCGTAGTGGAGCACTTTGCCGCCCGGTCCCGTGGCGATGTACACCTTCCCCGCCGCATCGATATCGATCGCCCAGAACACATTCTCCTCGGGAAAGGTGAATGCTTTGCGCGCCTGCTTCGTAACGGGCGAATAAGCCCACAGTTGTCCGCCGGCGGCGATATAGACCGTTCCGTCCGGAGCGACCCGATGGCTCCAAACGTCCCCCGCATCGTCGAGCGGAATGCTGCGAACCAGCTTGTAGTCGTCGATATCGATTATATGGAACATTTGCGGAATGCCTTTGACGGTCGTGTACATGACGTTGTGGCCGTCTTCCTTGCCGGCGGTTCCGTCGAAGAGCCCGATCGTATCCGCGATCGGAGCGCCAAGGTTCTCCGGAGCGCCGAACACTTTATCGGACAAGGCGGGCCAATGCCCGGTGCCGATCGTCATGAGGGAAACCCGGTCCCGCGCAACCGGATGGGTGTCGTTAAGGACGGACTCCTTGCCGATTCCGATCCACGTGTCGCCGCTGTCGCCGATCACTTCGAACCGGACTACGGCGATATCCGTGTCGGCATTCAGCTTCACGTCAGCCGGTTGAACGGCATCGATTACGAGCGCACCGTCCAGCACGGATGGATTGACGGAAGCGCCCGCATTGGCGAAAGCACCGGCCGCCTGTACTTCCGCGAATCGCAGCTTCTGCCGGTCATAGAACAGATGGGCGCTCGCTTTCGCGAGATTGTTCACTTCCGTTGCGCGCAGCATAACGGAGAGCGACTGGCCCGGCACAACCGACGAAGGGCCGACAAGTCCCAGCACGGCCGGCATATCGTTGATTTCGTATGTAATGGACATATCGTCGTAATAGGCGACGCCGATCGCGTAGGTCGTCGTGTACGCCATCAATTTGGCGTACTTGGCGTTCGAGGGAGCGACGAGTGCGGGTGTCGAAGTTTCCTTCCACTGATTGATCGGAAAGCCGTTGGACGTTTCGTTGTGAACCGGCGCCTCGGCGATCTGCTTGTCGCTTGCATCATAGAAGCGCAAGTTCAAGCTGGCGGTGCTTCCGTACTCGAGCAGCATCTTCGCTCTGCCCGTATAAGCGACTCCGGGGACGACGTTCAGCCGATCGCTAATGACGGCGACCGATTTGTCTCGGCGGGAATCCGCTATTTTCAAGCTGTACGAGCCGGATGCGCTCTTCGTGTCTGTCCATTCGTAGCGGAAGTCGGTTCCCGTTTCGTCGAAAAAGGAAGTCCATCCCGGTATTTTGCCGTTTACAAGCGGCTGCTCGAAGCCCGGATTAGCCAAGGTCAGATTGGCGATCGCGGCATAGGCCGGCAGCGGGGCGATCCACGTTGCGGCGGATAAGAAGACGATGAATGACAGCAGAAGCGCTAACGACGGTTTCCTTTTTCCTTTCAATTCTCAATACCCCGTTTCTTTGGAAGATTGGTTGGTCGGCCCCGAGTGCAAGTGCTGGATATTCACGGCAGCGGCGAACGTTGCGGATTGCGTACGGGGTGTCAAATCCGTGACAGTCCAAATTCGATAAAATCGGTTGTTATAGATTAATAAAGCGCTTGCAGAAAATACGGCGGAACCGGCAAATCGTACAAAGCGCCGGAACGGCCGGCTTCGATGATTTCATCGATAAACAATTGGACAAATTAGTGGTTCCCAAATATAAAAATAAAAGGAACCACAACCAAGTTTGGATATTACTGACCGGATTTCAGCTTCTCAATCTCCTTCACGGCATTTTCATCAGCCATCCGCAAAGTTGTATTAATGTCAAGCTCGCCTTTGCCGAGTTGATACCAGAGCTTTTCAAGCTGGTTGTTCGTAATCGCTTGATAAGGCGATTGCTGGAATGGGGCAGCCGGTTTGTTTTTCGTCAAGGCCTTCAGGTTTTTCCCTGCCAGATTCGGATTGTCTTGCCCGAAAGCTTCTTTTGCCGATTGCGTTTTGATGACCGGCAGTCCCAGCGCTTTTTTGGCACTCTCGGTTTGATATTCGTCGCTGGTCATGTAAGCGATGATTTCAAAAGCTTGCTCCTTATGTTTACTGATGCTTGGTATATAAGCCAAGTTCAGCGAAGCCTGCGAACCGATACCGCGAAGATTGCCGAATTCCGGCAAGGTGACCAAATCCCAATTCACTTGTTGCGGTGTTCCGGGAATCGAGGCGGCATACATAGCCGCTACTTTTGAAGTATAGAACAGGTTGTTGATTCCGCCGAAGCTGCTTTCCAACAAGGCATTGCCTGGAATTTCGTAGAAACGGTTAATATTTTTGACATACTGCGACCAACGCTCATCGGAAGAAAATAACGGCTTATCCGTTTTTGGATCGGCAAATCCGAGAGACATTTGGTTCTGCCAAGCGATGCTGTAAGACTGCGTAATAAAGCCTCTATACTGCGTTTCTCCGTCTTTCCGAGTGACTCGCTTCGCAAGCTCGTAAGCTTGGTCCCATGTCATTCCGTCCGTTGGATAAGGAACAGCGAATTTATCGAAAATGTCTTTATTATACAAAAGGGACATTACATTCATCCGCAAAGGCAAAGCATAAATTTCGTCATTCGGTGAGAGGGCTTTCACAGCCTCTAGCGTACTAGGCTCGAGACGATTCAGATCATAGCCGCTTCTCTTGATCATGTCCGTCATGTCGTACTGAAACTTAAACGGCGTAATGTATCGGTAATGGTTCGTATCACCATTCAGGAAAATATCGATCGGCTCTTGCGAAGCGAGCAAGTTGGACAGATTGCCCGCCACGTTCGTATCCGGGGAATTGATGACTTTTAAATTAACATGCGGAAATTTCTTGGCGATCGAATTGCCATACTGCTCCATGAACGTAGCCGTATCACCTGCGTACGGCAAATAGAAGCTAATAGTAACAGGCTCCTTCGGTTTTTCCCAAGCCTTCGCCGCCGACTCCCCGGCTTGACCGGATTTGCCGTCTTGCCCCCCGCCGCACCCGGCCAAAATACCGACTCCCGCTGTCGTAAGCATTAACAACTTCAACATTCTCTTTCTATCCAAAACAGTTCATCCTCTCTGTACTTATTATCAACGCGGCTTTCCCCCATCTAAAATCGATCCATTACATGCTCACATAATCACATAAACCCGTAAACGAATCACGGGCCGCCATTCGCACTTGCCGCCCGCCCTCTCTGGCTGAACGATTTCCCCTGCCCGGTCAAAAAAGCCACTGCCGTACCCGCCGCTTCTCCCCTTGCAAAGCAATTCGGCAGAACAAACCAATTGAACGTTTTAACATGCTGCTCCCCCTTAACTTGTTTTTTTCAATTTTCACTTTTTTTGAACCCTCTAATAGGGTACCATTTCATCGATTTTGATTCCTACCTTCCATTGTCCGTTTTCCAGGCGAACCTTGCTGTAATTGTTATCTTGTGTGATCGCTGAACTCTTCGTCCTGAGCATGTTTGGCAAATTGGATAGCCCAGCGGTCACCGTTTGATCAAAAAGATCTGTGGCGTCCTTGTGTCGCTCACACAGCGTTCTTTGCCGAAAATGTCCCCGTTATCGGAAATGCTGGTGGTTAAGCCGACTCCACTTCGACGAGCCGGTACAAGGATACGTGGAAACGAACGAGTCGGAAGTCCAATTCAGCGGAACAGCGAGCGTTCGTGTTAATAGGTACTGCCCGTTAGCGCAACAACGGCAGCCGAACATTTTGGCCGGCTGCCGTAGTGTAACGATTGAGCTATCGTCTCCGTTAGTTTATCGCTGCAAAGAAAATAACTACGAAATAATAGCTATTGCGTCCATTTGCACCATAACTGGACCCATATTTGCAGGGAATATCGTTCTTGCGGGATATGGTTGACTAAAGTAATCCTTATAGATTTTATTGAAGGAGTCGAATTTCGGCACCTTCGCCTAGAACAACTAGCAGTTTCCGTTTTCTGTAAAAATCGAATCAGCGGATACTATCGGCATAAACGAAGAATTGTCCGTGGTAGCAGTGATTAAAAATATAACTGACCAAACTCACGTGATTCAACATGGCATTACAGTATTTAAATTTTTGGTGTTTGACATTAATGGAAAGCAACCAAATACATCTAAACGACCATCTGTTATGAAAGATACTACCGTGGAAGCCAGCGGAACCATAGAAGAGAAGTTCAGTTACATTTTTAAGGAACCCGGAATTTACTATGTAGAAGAAATCGCTGATATTTCCGTTTTAAATGGAGAACCGTATCAATTAACAACGGATAAAAAGAAAGTTACAATAAAATGAAATAAGGCGCACTGGACCTACTTTTTGATCCAGTGCGCCCCGACTACATGACCAGTTCAACAGCCCATAGGTTAAGATCTTGATAAGTGGCCCATACTGGAGCATAATTCCCGTAAGTTCCGCCAACAATGACGTTACTGCCCGATATTGTGATTTCCGCCGTGACTGTCCCTGCTAGGCTAAATAACCAGCTTTGTTTACTGTTATCCCACCTGTAATTGGCTAATACAACACCTCCGCTATCTCCGCTCATTGGAATCCAATCGACCCATACTTCGTGATTGTTGTAACCATATCCACTGGAACCGTTCCAAGACATAACGTTAGCATATTTTATAGTTCCGCTCCTAAGATATTATAATGTTCTTGTCAATTTCGGGAATGGGATAAAGTTCTTGTCATTGAGTTTTGACAAGAACTTGATGACGCTGCCGGTTGCGAAGGCAGAGATCCAGTATACCTTTATTGTCGATACCGCTTTTCAGATGAAGCTGCAGACGGCGGGCAGCGGCGACCTGCTGACGCCGGACGGGGCCAAATCGTTTATCGCCAGCTCCGCTCCCGGCAGCGCGATCACCTTGCGCGGGCGCGCCGATCTGAAGTGGGAGATCGTAACGGCCGTCGGCGACTGGCTGACCGACAGCGGCGTATAGCGAAGGGATATGCAAGAAAAAGCGCTTCCGAAGGCGATGAGCCGTTCCGGAAGCGATTTGTTTACTCAGGCCAAGCCAGCTCAATCCCCTGTGCGACAAGCCGGCTTTGAAAATCCTCCAGCATTTCCGCCTGCTCATATACGTCTCGCGGTTTACAGCCCTGGTCGAGACAGTATGAGACAAGCAGCCCCGCGCTTTCGCCAATGTTCCATTCGACCGGGTGCAGCCGGTAGCAGCCGTTCGTAATGTGCGTAGTTCCGATGTTTTTGCAGGCCGGGATTACATTTTGCATACGGATCGGAATCAGGCTGCCAAGTGGAATTTGAAATGGCAGGCTCGGGACGTCGATATAGGGACGGTTGCCGCTGCTCGGATGCAGATCGATCGGGTAGCTGCCGATGCCGACAGCGTCCCGAAACAGCTCGGCGCGGCCGTCAGGATGCTCTGCCGCACTGACGTGCTGCTCCAGCACCGTAAATGCCGCCCGGATGCGGCGGGACTCCCGTATGTACGGGGACATGGCCAGTCCATCCTTCGTTCCTACGGCATCCCGGCGGTGGCGCAAGCCGGGGTAACCGATGCCTCCGTCAGGACGAGGCGCTTCCGTCTGCATCCAGTACAGCAGCGACAGGCTGAGCTGCTTCGCCCCCTCGAGATGCCGTTGACGCTCTTTCTCGGGAACGTCGATGACAGAGCCGAGCCAATAATCGTTTTGCGGCCAGTTGACAACCGTCATGTCGCTGCCGAACGTCCCCGGCTCGAACAGTCTCGCATCCACGATGCGCCGGTATTCCCATAGCGGAAACAGTCCTTGTCCCCGAAACAGCGCATATTGCCGCGGCTCCAGCGTATCCGGCCTAACGCCGGTCCAATTCAGCAGCTCATTCGGCCAAAAGTCTGCCTTGTACGAACGCCAAAACGCATAGTCCTTCGGTTTGTCGATCGTATGGTCTTCCCCGTTCCAATAATCCAGCACATAGCAATAAGTGAAGGCTTGCATATCCATCGGCCGCGCCGGTCCGTCCACTGCGTGCGCTTCGCCCGTGTCGCGCTTCGACTCGGCTCCCGTCACATACTCGATGCCGGCGAGCGGCAGCACGTCTCCACAGTCGGTTGCGTCGAGCATATACGGAGCAGTCAGCACGGTCCGCTCCCCACTCCCGGTATCGACAACGGCAACGGCCCGAACGGCATCCCCGTCCGTTTCCGCCGACTCGATGCGTGTGTGATATAAAATGATCAAGCGGCCGCTGTGGATATAGGGCGCCAGCATCTCCAGCAGCACCGCGAGCGCCGCCCGGGGCTCGTGGCTGATCGGGCTGACAATCGCGCTGCCGGGATTAAGCAGCGGATTCAGCCGGGCATCGGCAGTAAGCGGAAATCTCGTGCGGTAATAGCTCCTCACGCCCTCCCGAAATGCCCGGTAGCTTCGCGTGCATCCGCGCGCTTCGATCCAACGGTGCTCGTCGGGCGGAACGGCCTGGCTGGTCAGTTGACCGCCGATCCATTCCGTCTCCTCGGTCATCACGACAGTTTTGCCGGTGCGGCAGGCAGCTAACGCAGCCGCGCATCCTCCTGTTCCCCCGCCGATTATGACGAGATCCGCCCGCAACTCAGAGCCTATTTTATTGTTGTCCTTCACTGGATAAGTCCCCCGTTCTCTTTCAGTCCGGACCGTTTACGCATGTCCCCCGCCTCGCTGCCTGTTTACTGGCTGTGTATGGCCGACCAGTTCAGCTTCACCTCGGCTCCGTTTGCCGGCGCGGTTACGAACCGGACGATGATATGCGTCGCATCTGCACTCTCCGCCCATACCCCTGCCGCCGCTGCGGCGGCCGAAGCGGCGCCGACCTGATAGTCCCCCGCCTCCGGAGCGCTGCCAAGCCCGTGAGGAATCTGGCGCACGGCAGTGATCCCGTCTCCCGTAAATGACACCTGCCCGCTTGTCACGCGGTCGGCGCGGACATAAGCTTCGAACGGCTCCTGTGCCAGTTCGTACATCGTCGTGCTGCCCGGGACCGTATCGCAAGCGTTGTTGCCGACGAACCGGTTCCCGCTGCTGGCCGGTTCGCTCCCCCTGATCGCGGTCAGCGGCCGGTTGTCCGGATTGACGATCATATTGTCGCTGAACACGGAGGCGATTTGCGCATATCCCGGGGCATCGACCTCGATGGCCGCAGACCCGTCGGCGCTGAGATTCCAGCGATACACGATGTTTTGGGACACCACATTCGCCTTGCCGCCTTTGGCAAAACGGATCGCCGCCTTCTCGCAATAGCCGAATCGGTTGCCCGTCACATTCATATAGGTGGCGCTTTCGGCAAATACGAGCCCCCTGCTGGCGTAGGAAGGATACACGCCGGGCACCTCGTTGTAGCGTCTGGCCTGAATGAAGTTATTACCTGAAATGGTCGAATTGGAAGCCTCCAGCACATAACAGCCATAGTTGACCGTGTGGTAGCATGCATTGTTGGCGAGCAGCGAATCAACCAGCCGTCCGTAGAAAAAGGTAGCAAACGAATCGTTGAAGTTGTTCTGTATCGACAGCCCGTAAGCCGCCGGGGAGGACACGACGATGCATCCCATTTCGCTGTGGTCTGTACCCGACCATTTAACGGCATGAAAGCTGTTGTCGTGAATCCGGTACGCGCGAGACGGCCCTCCATATAGGCCAGTGCTGTTCATTGAATTGATCCGCACGCCAAGATAGAGTGAGCTGAACAGATTGTCCTTGACCAGCAGCTGTCGGCCGTAAACGTCCAGACCGATTCGCAGCACCATAATCAGGCAGTCCTCCACGATGGAATCCAGATCGTTATATGCGTCGATATTGTTGTCCGGCGCATCGGCCATCTTCATCACGATGCCGTCCTGCGGCGCTCCCGCTCCGCGAATATACAGATTGGACAGCTTAACGCCCCCGGACATGCAGCGGATCATCGGGCTGAACGAGCTGTTCGCCGCCTGGATTCTCGCCCGCCCGTACCATGCATTGTCGGAGGAAATATGGATGCCCGACGCATGGACATACGGCACGGTAACCGTATCCGAAATGAGGTAAACCCCTTCTGAAAAAAACAGACTTCGGCTCGGACTTCCGACGATATAATCGAATGCGGCCTGGATCGCAGCGGTATCGTCCGTCGTCCCATCGCCCTTTGCCCCGAACCATTTCACCTCGACGCGGCCCGTGTACAGTCTTTTAAAGCGCGCCCCCGAGGACGATACGAGGACCGTTCCCGTATTATCGGGCGATGTGTTGTCCGTCGGATCATAGATAAAAGGGCCCTCCTGCCCGGAATCCTTAACATAATAAAGGAAATCCTGGACAGGGTCCGTACAGGCGCGAAGCGAAACGATCGTTGTCGCTATGCACAAATCCATATGCAGAAGCTCCCTAAGTTTCATTCTGAACGGTTCGGAATCAGAGCCATATACAGCATTTAACACCGAGGCGTCCGCATGGGCGTTCCCGTTCCCGTTCCACAAACCGCCGACCACCGCCGCTGTTCCCAGCATCCCGATAGCTGCCAGCACTTTCCTTCGCTCAAGCTGAGGAGTTTGTCCCTCCTGATCCGCCATTTTGCATCCCTCCGTTTGAACATTTTGGCCATCCACGCCTTCGCATGGCAAAGGACTGCACCCCAAAAAAAGAAAGCGCTTTCCAATAAAGGGAATCGCACACGATTGCCCTCTGTACTACAAGTGTGGTGAAAAACCGAAAGCAGCAGCAGAGATTTTCACCACATTTGCCTCCTGACAACGGCTTGTCAAAAACGTATAGCCTGTTGTCGATCAAGGCGGCAATTCCAACCCTATCCCACTCCGGGAGCTCACCGTTACTTGAATTATAGCTTTCCGCTTCTTGGCTTGGATATAGGACATTGTTTTCGTAACAGGTCAAATTATTGCTGCTCTGCTAAGGTGGACCCGGGGCGCACCTTTGTCGTGACCGACCGGGAGAGGCATGTCAGCTCCGCTCGCAAAGGCGAGTTGCCTTATCCGCAGCGGGCCATTCGGACTGAAGAATATCTGTACATCATCAATTTTGAGCCGGACCACTGGCCAATGGGCGCTCTCATCCAGAAATGCATTCGACAGTTATTTCCAAAATCTTTTGTCTTCTTCATTAGATTGACTTTTAAGCACTTCTGCCCGTTCGTAAACATGCCGCCTGGGCTGCAAGCGGGAATCCAATATTCTACCCGAATACACAAACTGCCCCTTGTTTTATTGGGCTCAATCGCTTAACTACTCTTTTAAGTACGCATGGACAAGTTGTCTTGTCGGGAATAGGATAAAGTTCTTGTCACCCGACAAATGTCAAGAACTTGATAACATTCCGACATTTCCGCCGATTATTGGTTTTGAAATTAGTTGGTAATTTGGTAATATATAATAAGAACTCTTACTGTTACTCTCAGTAAGAGTTCTCAATTTTTGGGGTTGAGGTGAATTTATTGAAGAAGTTCGGTTGGTTCATGATCAGTGTATTTTTCAGCGCCCTACTGCTTCTCGTCTTCACTACAATTCTAAGTGAGAAAGGTGATTCTGGACTTATCTTTTCGATTTGCCTAGTAATTTCAATTCAAGCTTCGGTAATTATTGCGTTAATAATAGATTTCAATAAGAACACAAAGATCCGATGAATAAAAAATTCACAGTAAATCGCGCCATCGCCCAGTAACGGGTCGGGTGGTTTAATAAGCTCTCGACCCTCATCGGTTGTAATACTTTTCAGGACCTCTTCAGGAATTGTGGTTGATTTTACCATTTATGGATAGCTCATTAAGGTCCTCCATTCATCCGTCCCAGGTTTTATCGGATAATCATAACCAGCAACTACTTTATTCATCTCTACTTTAGTATGATCTGGCGCAGAGTAAATCAAAGTTGGCCCCTTAGAATATCCTGCGAAAAGAATTAAAACTAGGAGAAATGAAATTAACTTCAGTTTCATAAATTATTCCTTTATTAGTTAAGTTATAAATTAATAATTATACTTTACCAAAACATCATAACAGCGAAACTGTAACTCTGGAAATAAAAAACAACTATAATTGAACTAATCTGCCCGTTACTTCAATAAACATCAAGAGGAGCTGTCCTTGCGGCAGCACCACGGGGTAGTACCAGCGTCGCTGTCACCAGGGGCAAAATGAATGGATAAATATGCCAAATATAAGTGTTGGGAATTTCGCTTTGATTGGAGAAATACCAGCGTCTCAAACGTATGGAATAAACCTATATAAGATGAACTGAAGAAGACTTTGATATTTAAGTCAGCAAACGGTCAATCACCCGCTGTGGCGAAAGGTTGATTTGCTTCATGAAATCAGTGACATGCTTTCGAATATGATAGAATTTGCTGAAGAAAACATTGTTAACAACGTCATGCTTGAGCCACTTCCACAGCCCTTCGACCGGGTTCAGTTCGGGACTGTACTTCGGCAGAAAAACCAGCGTTAGACGTTCCTGTTTTCGGAGAAAAGGTTGCAACCGGTCCGCATGATGAATTCGAGCGTCATCGAGGACCATCACGATTTTGCCTTCCGCATATTCTTCAAGCACTTGTTCCAGGAAGCACTGAAACGCCGCAGCATCACACTGTTCGACCTCCTGCTGCGTGACCTTTCCGGTCTCATAGTGAATGGCAGCCAGCAGTTTCGCACCTTCGTGGCGTCCGTACGTTGGAATCTTCCGCTGCTGTCCTTTGGGAAACCAGTTATATTGCAGGGCCAGATAAGCACGGATCATCGACTCGTCTTCGAAAAGCAAATGATCGATCTCTCCATGCACGATCTGCTCTTTCAGCTCCGGCAGCGTAATTTCACGAAATACGTTTTGCTCGGCCGAGTTCGCGCGGGCGAGTGTATACGTCGCTTTGGTATAGCTGAATCCAAGTCGCTTGAGCAGTTTGGATACACCTTTTTCCGTAAACGACTGGCCGAATTGACGCTCGATCCATGAAGCCAGAATGGCAAGCGTCCATGTATGCCGGGCATCGAAGCCGACATCGACGGGCTTCTTGCTGACAATCGTCTCTGCGATTTCCTGCTCCTGCTCATCGGTCAGTTTTCGGGGACCACCGGGAGAGTGACCCATTTCGAGGGCAGGCAAGCCGCCTTCTTCATAACACTTGCAGTAGGTGCTGATGGATTGGTACGTTCTTCCGAGGATGTCCGCAATCTCGGTATAAGTTCGACCCGTCAAATGAAGACGAACCGCCAAATATCGCTCATACTGACGTGTGCTGTCCGTTTGTTTCATCGCCACGGTTAGCTTCTGAATTTTCTCTTGAGTAGACATTGTTCATCCCGCCCTTCGGTCGTCTTTCTTTTTTTTACCCGAATTGGCTGGTTTGACGCTTTGTTGAAATCATGAGTTCATCTTATATACATTTATCTTGTTGGGTTGTTTACGTTAATGGCCAAAGACAGAGCTAGGCTGCCGACATTGATCGGTAGCCTAGTTACGGAAGCCTTCGTTTTATGGATATTTTCCCCATATGGTTTCAGGATTATCCTGCCATTTCGTTGAGCGACGGCTTCGATAAGACAACCGCCGCTGCATACCTAGAAATAACGACGATACCGTTCTCGTCGATGGCATTAACCCCAATCTTCCCTCGACTTGCAAGCTTTTGTCTAAAAAAGAAAAAGCCGCGATTTACGCGGCAATGAGCGGGACAATGTTCATCTTTGAAACGCTTGCAGCGGCCCGGCATATGGCGCATGTTCAAATCGACATGGGTTCTCCGTTACCCGCGGGTCCTGCTGCTTGTGCAGCACCTCCATCAGCTCCACGTTCAGCTTCTTCTTGATGTCCGAATATTCCGACCTGTCAGCCACATTCTCCATATAAAAAGGATCCTTCCGCAAATCGTACAGTTCCTCATACGGGCGTTTACCGAAGCCCAAACGGAACAGCGGCTTGATCTCCTCTTCATTTCGGTGATGAATCATCCATGCTTTAGTTGGGCTAGCATCCATTTCGGCGTAGGCGACTCCGGTTTTCCAATGCAAGTCCTCGTAGGAGGGAGGCACGGTATTCGGATTGTCCAAGCCACGGGGAGCGCCCATTGGCCAGCGGTCCGGCTCAAAATTGATGATGTACAGATATTCCTCAGTCCGAATGGCCCGCTGTGGATAAGGCAACTCGCCTTTGCGAGCGGAGGGGACATGCCTCTCCCGGCCGGTCACGACAAAGGTGCGCCCCGGGTCCACCTGACCGCTTATCTCGCTCAGCAGAACCGGCAGCAGACTGCGTCCCGTCATCGATTCTGGAACCGGCATCCCCGCCGCCTCCAGGAAGGTCGGCGCCAGATCCATCAGGTTCACGAAGTCGTCGATGACCCGTCCCGGCTGGATATGACCCGGCCAACGCATAGCGAGTGCGACCTCGCAGCCGATATTGTACAGATTGCATTTGCCTCGCGGCATTCCGGGAATCCCGTGGTCCCCGCTCACGACGATCAGCGTCTCGTCGAGCTCGCCTAACTCCTCCAGCCGCTGCAGAATAATGCCTAGTCCGGTATCCAGCGCTAGGCATTCGCCCAAATAATCGCAAACATCCTCTCGAACCTCCGGAACGTCCGGCAAAAATGCGGGCAGCCGGCCCATGAGATCGTCTGGATTCAGCCCCCACAGCGCCTTGCCGGAACCCTGCTCCCACGAACGATGGGTATTGGTCGGACCCCACCAATAGCAAAACGGCTTTCCCTCCGGCCGGGATTCCATGAAAGAGTCAAAGTTCATTCGAACTTCGTCTAGAAGCTCTCGCTTGGCTGCTTCTATCCCGATCTCCTGCGCGCGCTTGGTGGCATGGTGAGAAAACTTGCCGAAGTTGGCGCCACCCGTTACATACGCGGTTCGCTTCCCGCCATACGGAGCATTGGCGGTTTTCCCGGGAGACCACACTTTGTAAGTGTGGCCGATGTGGTAGCCGTTTTTCTCCAGCTCAAGCGGATAAGTCGGAATCGTTTCGTCCCAGACGGCCCCGAGCAGAATGGCGCCGAGACCAGTCTGCCAAAAATATTGGCCGGACAGCAAGGAACTGCGGCAAGGTGTGCAGCTCGGCGCCGGAACGGAGGCATTCATAAAGAGCGCGCCTTCTCGGGCGATCCGATCGAAACTCGGAGTGGAGATAAGCTTATTGATAGAATCAGGTCCTTCGTGCTCGGCATAAATGCTGGCATAGCGTCCCCAGTCGTCGGCGAAAGCAAACAAGATATTCAAATCGAAATCACCTTTCCTTAGAAAGATTTTTACGTCTCCTCGGCAAAATAATCATTCAAAATCCTTACCTATACCACTCACTCCGTTTGCGGAATGTCGATGGTTTGAATAGGTCTTCATCAACCAACTTTTAAAAGGTACCCATTCACTTCTCCACCTTCGAGAAATTACCATCCACCGTCTTTCTCATCATGAGTTACAAGTAATATGGGGCATGCAATTGATACAATTCAATCGCTAAAGCTTTAATACGTTCTTCGAGCATATTGGGCAGCCGTAAGCTAACAGCGTTTCAATTTTTCGAAAAAGTATATCATCATTTGTTGAGGCGAGTGAGCCAACTTTCGGTCTTTTATCAATTGAAGATAACAAGCTCGCTTCAATAACAAACATCAATCGCGTCTTCTTTTCATAAATTGGGAAGGAAAGGAGGGCGGGACGCAGATGGTTATTAATGATGTTTATGAAGAGCGGGCGATCTTTCTGGCTGCAATCTGCGGTCAAACCTATACCCAATTTACCAATACAGATGGTTCCTTCGTTGTTCCATTACATTATTCAGTCAACTATACGTTTCAAATGAAATCGGTCGCTAATATATGGGAACGATTCGGATTTATTATTGAATCTCCGAAAGAGATCATTATTGCGTTTCGAGGAACCAGTTCAACGAGTGATTGGATTTCTGATATCATTGCCTCACAAACGAAGTTCAAATATAGTAAGGGAGACTGTTACACGCATCGCGGCTTCACAAATATCTATTCTTCAGGTAGGAGCGGGATTATCTCCGCGCTCGCCGAGCTATCACCTAATAAAGCATTATACATTACAGGTCACAGTCTCGGTGCGGCACTCTCGACGTTATGCGCTTTTGATATTGTGGCGAACACCGTTTACAGCTCGCCCAAACTGTTTACGTATGGATCTCCTCGAGTAGGAGATCCGGCTTTCGCGAAAGCTTTTTCAAAGTATGTCCAGAACAGCTACCGTATTGCCAATCCATATGACGTTGTCACGCATACTCCGCCATCCATCTACAAACAGCCCAAACGGGATGAAAAATTTTACTACAGTCATGTTCGAACCTTCGAATCACTGCCTTTCCAAAATGGTGCAATAGACCTTAATCACGCGATTGATAGCTATTTCGCAACGCTCTCCCAGCTTAAACCGATATTCGCCCAAAGGTTATGTTCATCGAACCCTGGTTTCTGTCCATCCTAATCCATGCACTCCCAAATAAGTAGTTGCAGCAGAAGCTAGTCCTCGCAATGAAAAAGCCCCGTATCAGAAAAATATCTTAGTAAATTGAAGAGAGACATTGGAAAAATTCAACCGGTGTTTCTATCGGAGCTTTGTAATTTCTTCGACGATGTGATTAAACTCTCCTGCCTGTTACTTCAATGAATAAGAGGAGCTGCCCTCATTAGCAAGCTCCCCCACACTATCGTCTCCGTTAGAATTCCTGTAAAACGAATAATTTGGAGTTTGAACAAAAACGAGCGCCTCTGTATGATGGGGTTACGCACGAGGTCAAAAGCCTCAAAAAGCCCATCAGGAGGTCGCTAGCGTCATCGTTGGCATGGAACCTACCGGCCACTACTGGTTTAGTCTTGCACGTTGGCTCCTCGATCAAGGTATAGAGCCCGTTTTCTGGTACATGGTCAAAAACGGGTACTATTCCCCTGTTCGTTTCCATCCCGAAGACTACGAGGAACTGCGTATTCTAATGGCAAATCGAGAGACGGTTACCAAACGCCTCAATGCTGCGGTTAATCAGATTCATCGTTGGGTAGATATTGTTTTCCCTGAACTTCGCCAGGTCTTTAAAATTCTTACTTGTACCAGTGCAATAGCAACACTTAGGCTCTTCCCTTTACCGAAAGAAATCAGTAGACTAAGCACGGAACAAGTCCTTGCCGGTTGGAAGCAATATGTAAAGCGTCATGCTGGTGTGAAACGTGCTGAACTGCTCATTTCACTAGCAAAAACCAGTGTGGGTACCACTCAAGCACTTCATGCTTATAAGCTCCATCTTGGGCAATTAATTGAAGAATATGACCTGGCTCAGCGTCAGCTTGAACAAATTGAGCATGAGCTCCGAATCATTCTTGAACGCATTCCCTATGCACACAAACTCCTTGAAGTACGAGGTATTTATGTAACAAATCTAGCTGGTATACTCGGCGAAGCTGGCGATCTATGTGGCTATGTGCATGGCAATGCCTTGCTTCGTCATGCTGGGTTAAATCTTGCTGAGGCTAGCTCAGGGAAATGGCGAGGAAAGATGGTGCTTAGTAAGCGAGGCCGGCCACGCTTACGTCATTTTCTTTATCTCATGACGATGAGTATGGTCATGACAAATCCGGAAGTTCGAGCGGCACATCGTTACAATGTAGAGGAAAAGAACCTGAAGAAGATGAAATCCATCATGAAATTAATTGGTAAGGTTGCACGAATGCTAATCGCTTTGGCTAAAAGCTGTAATGCTTACGAACCAAATAAGGTATTCTCACAAGCAGCATAAATCCACTTTTTCCTCATCAGCTCATGCATTCGCAGGATGACAAGAAGCACGGAGTATCGGGAGATGTTACGCAAAAGGGCTCGGACCCGTTCCGTTAGAAAGACCGACCTCCACCCCTTAGTTAAGATGTGACGAAGGAATGAAAGGGCTTTGACCCGTTGAGACATGGGAGCGTGAATCGCTAGGGCGAAGTGGAGACGTGCGCATTATGGAACAATATGGGTGATCCCTATTCACCTTTATTTCCTCATGCCCGTTCCCCCCATCTACGGGCTACCGCTCTCCCTCATCCTTTTCTTCAATTTAACTATAAGGATGAAATCCTGCGAATTCATGAGTCTGAGTGAGGAAATTGATTCATTTCGAGGGAGCGTAATGATTCGAAATTCATATTGATACCTGATCTGTTGCTGACACGAATAATTGAATCTAGTTGACTCTTGGGATATTCAATCCATCCCCTGCTCATTACTTGATTACTTATTTCAAAAGAATGATATCCTGGATAGGTCTTAAACTGCTTCAAATAATCTTGAATTTGTTTGATCATATGAGCTGAGTTAAATAATTTTGAGTCAAATGCAAATATTATAGCCCCTTCTCCCCAGGGTTTACCTGGTGCATTTCCAAAAAATCCTCCAGTTAATGCACCTGCAATAAACTCCATACCCATAGCTAACCAAAGACCTTTAGTTCCACCCAAGGGCGGAAAAGATCCGCAACTTCGATCTCCTTCGAGAATCTTATACAATATATTTAAGTCTTGAGATGCCTCACCATTTGCATCTTGTACGATTCCAGGAGGAAGTATTCGATATTGGTCAGCATATTCTTTTAGCCCGACCGCTGAGTGACGAATATCATGAGTACTTAAAGAACCGTCAAATAAAAAGGGCGGGGTACCTGGTGCACATATTGCAAGCGGATTATTACCAATAACATTTAGATCGGTAATGCCTTTATTCAGTAATGGGTTGTTTTGCGTTATTATTAACCCTATTTGGTTTGCTGATAAAATCGGTTTTAATCCTTCCCCAATGATGTTCGGTTTAGGCACCGCGACGATCCCAATTCCATACGTATCAGCTAGGGATGATGCAAGTGACGCACCTTTCCTGGCGACTTCATCAGGCCAATTTCTATAAGTAGAAAAAACACGAGCTGAAATTGGTGTAATATGCTCCGTTGTGACTTCCAATTGCTTAGTCACAATTCCGCTATTAATTCTATCAATAATTGATTCGAGCCGTGCAGTACCTCTTGGAAAATCACCAATAATATCACGATTGATTTGTATTTCTGTCCACGTGTTTACAACATAGTCATCTTCCACCCATTGACGTAGAATACTCTTACACCAATGAGTCATCTCAGAAATACTTATTTTTACTGACTCAGGCATTTTAGTTGCGCTCCTTTCCCTTTTTCAAAGTACAACCGAACATCTTTCTTAAAAATTATTTTTCCAATTATATCCTTCCACTCAGATGCATGCAACACTTATTTTTAAACATTCTTTCAATTTATTACTACTCTAACGAGTTGGATACTGTAGCTCAACTTTTTTGCCCGTCCCTCGGCATCTCAAAAGTACTTTTCGTTAAACAGCTGCACGAGTTTTGCAGCCAGCGCCTCCGCCGCTTCTTGCTTAAAGCCTGTTTTGAAAAAAGTATAGGGACTGAGTTGAGATCAAATATGCGATCTGCTGTCCCGCCTAATCTTAAATATTGCCGCGGATGGGCGGGATGGATACGCCCTTCGTGATCATGCTTGTCTGGCGTTCCTAGAGACTCGGACCCTCGACGAACTGTAGATAAGCAAAACGTACGATTAGTGAAGAGAACAGGAGAAATGTAAGCATGAAAAAGACATTTAACCTAATACTGAAATGGCGACGGTTTCGAACTTTTTCTTTCGTACTTCGGTTTTATCATTAATTTCCATACCGTTCCCTCATTCCGTCACTCGATATCCACCCTTTAATTGTCATATATTCAGACGAATTCCTTTTTAGAGAGGTGCAATCTTTATCCCTGCACAATAAGAATAAGCAACCTTACGGGAATGGCGGGTATCCGAACTCAATACCAAGTTATTTTTCAAAATTTACGCTTCCGAATCCATGAGACCGATGAATTCCCGGATCGGCTGTCGTCTATATAGACGAAGGCATAAATGAACACAACTAATTTGACGAAGAGGTGTTTTGAAAATGGCATTAACGTCCGCATTCACGAGCTTCAACCTGCCTGTAAAAAACGTAGAACAATCGAAAGCGTTCTTCACCGGACTCGGATTCGAGCTCAACCCGCAATTCCCCGAGAACGAGAATTCGGTAGCCATCGTGATCGGCGACAACCTGCAGGTCATGCTGATCAATCAAGCATTCTTTAATACGCTCACGGAGAAGGAATCCGTCGATACGAGCAAGTATGCGCAGATGACGATCGCATTGGCCTTCGAGAGCCGGGAAAAGGTCGATGAAATCGTGAATACCGCGGTCTCCTTGGGCGGGAAATTGCACGCTGAACCTGAAGATCATGGGTTCATGTATCATTGGGGCTTCGTGGACTTGGACGGCCATCTGTGGGCCATTAACTACATGAACATGGATGCGGCACAAGGTTAAGGCTAACGGAGAGCACGCTCGTACTAGGGTTCAAAAAGAAAGACGCCGGGCATCTTCCCCGGCGTCTTCTTCGTGATGATTAGTTTTGTTCGGTATAGGCTTTGAAATTGTCCATGATCGCTTGCCAGCCTGCTTGCTGGAACTCGACGGGATTGGAGCTTTCCGCGTCGAACGTTTCAATGACCTTCGTCTCATTCCCTTGATCGACGAAAGCAATATCCACTCTTCTTCCGTCTTCCATGGTGTAACCGATCGCCTCATGCCGATTCACGACATCGTAGACGCCGCCAAAATCAAAGCCCATGCTGCCATCCTTCGCTTCCATCCGTGTCAGAAACTTGCCTCCGACCCGCAGATCGTTTTCGGCTCTCGGCGCATGCCAGTCCTCGGACGCTTGATTCCACTTCGTGATGTGATCCGGCTCGGTCCAATAGCGCCATACCTTCTCGACAGGGGCTTGAATAACGGCTTGCACGGTTACTTTCGTAGGTTGACTCGTTTCCATTTTAAATAGACACCTCTCTCATGATATTCGTCGTTTGGTTATTCTCAATGATATAGACGTATGCCAATGACGAAATTCATCGGTCAATTCGCTCAGGTAGCCCAAATCGCGAAAATAATGGCGTATGAATGAAGTTTTGAACGTGCAGGATTTGATTTTCTTTGGTTTCGATGACGTGGATGCCCCAGGGTACCAGGCCAGAGCCCTCTTTGCCCGGCATATACTGGGCCAACGCCGGATAACCGCCATTCACCGTAATGGGCACAAATCGTGAACCTTCGCAATGCCAGCGAGTAAGTGAATAGAAGGCGGACAAATCTTCCTTGCCGCGGATCCACATCTCGAAGGGCGGCATCGACATGCAGCCTTCCTCGTGGAACAACGCGACGAGCGCAGCAATATCGAATTGCTCGAAGGCCTCCACATACCGGGACAGCAGCTGCTGCTCCGGTTGAACGACCATGCTGCTGAGCTCATCCGAGCGAAGCTGCGCCCGGTCCATCGTCTCTCGGGCTCTTTGCAAGGCGCTGTTCACCGCTGCCGGCGACATCGCCAACGTTTCCGCGATCTGCTTGGAGGACCATTCAAATACATCCTTCAAAATGAGTACCGCGCGCTGCCGCGGAGGCAAGGTCTGCAGGAGAGCGATGAAGCACAGCTGAAGGGTATCTCTGCGGACGAGCCGATCCTCCGGATTGCCCCCAAAGTCGGGAGATGGCCAGATCCAGGCAGAGTCCGGCAGCGTGTCGCGCGGCTCGACGATGGCGACGGCCGGATCGAACAGGTCAACGGGAAGCGCGCGGCGTTTAGATTGTCTCAGCTTGTCCAAGCACAGGTTGGAGGCAATCCGATAGACCCAAGTTTTGAACGAGGAATCCTGTCTGAACGTGCTCCAGCTCTGCCAGACCCGAATACTCGTCTCCTGAACGGCATCATCCGCATCGTCCATGGAGCCTAGCATTCGGTAACAGAACGAGGTTAAGCCCGGCTTCAAGCTTGCAAATAATGGTTCGTCAAATGCGGTCTCGTTCATCGCGGCCTCCCTTAACGATCTCCCCGAAGGGCGGTACCTTCATTATATGCAATGAAGCGGACAGCTTCAATCCGAATAAATAGGCAGGATTATGGGTTCATTTATCATGGGTGCTCCGGCTGCCGTAGCAGGCCGTGCGCCCGGTCGATCGGCGACCGCAATCACGTAGTGGAGCACATACAGCTCCCGCGTATAGTCGGGCAGACGCAACGGGTCTTCGCCGGCTCGAGTAGCTCCTGGAGCGCCAGCAGGCAGGCGATCCAGCGCGGCGGCGTCCGGTCGGCGTGGCTCGGCAGCGCATCGGAGTCGCCGCGGCCGGACTGACGCAGCCACCACAGCGCCGCGCCTTCGTCGTCCGTGCCAAGCGCGGCGATAAGCAGCTAGAGCCTTTGCGGGCTGCGGACGTAAGCGGCCGTCCAGACGCCGGTCTCGCGTTTGTCATCGCCCAGCACGACCCACGGGGCGTTCGGCCGGCTAAGGTCCGCCTCTCCCAACACGCCGCACCGGACCAGCCGTCTTTGCCGTTGAGCCGCCGGTAGCTCGCTTGGCTGGACTCCGGCCGCGCAGCACATAGCGGCGGCCGTGCCGGCCACCTCGCCGACGAGGTGCATATTGGGCTGCATGCGCAAGCCCGTATGTACGTTGCGGTCCATCGACAGCGCCTGGCAGCCGATCAGCAGGCCGTCCAGCCCTTCCGGCATTCCGGCAGGAAGCAGCAGTACGGAATGTCGCCGCCGATTTTCTGGCTCCACTTGTTCATAACACCAAATGCATCGCGCCATCCCACTCCCGTCAGGCCGTGTAAGGAACACAGGCCAGCGCGCATAAGTCGCCATTGGCCGTACAATCGATAGTGACCACTCGGCTACCGAAACCCTCTGTCTACCTAAAACGCAGCAGCAGCCGAGAGCGCCTTCTCTTCCCTATTCAGCATTTCAAGCGTCATTGAGATTTCCCGTTCATTTATATTACTAATGGTGTATTACTAAGCACAAATTTTTCAAGCGCAACTGCAACACCATCATTATCATTTGATTCAGTTATTTGTTTTGAACAATCTTTCAGTTCAATTATCGCGTTTCCCATTGCGATTGGAGATCCGCACATATGGAACAGTCCTAAATCGTTAAAGTCATCCCCGAAAACCATAACATTTTCTGAATTCACACCAATATCGTCAAGCACCCATTGCACAGCCTTTTCCTTTGATGCTGACTTTTGCATAATTTGAATCAATACGCCTCCATCAGTTGCAATTACGTTCACATGATTTCCGAATTGTTCTATTATTTCTCTCCATGAACTGTAGCCATGCACTAATATTTTTGTGGGGGAGATTGAACTAATAAACTCATTCTCAACAACCTGGGGTGAGGGATCATTTGGTCGAAGACCGAAGTGAGCACGTTGCGAGTCGGGGATTTGATTACCCGGATACCATGAATCATTAACCTCATATGAAATTAACGATTGAGGAGCATTTATTTCGATGAATTTGCTAATCTGTTGGCTAATGTCGTTTGGGATACTTATGTGCCGATTTGATTGCTTTGACTTACATGTTACCAGAGCACCATTGTAATAAACCAAGTAGTCTACAAAAGGAAAATCCTTTACAAATTGATTAGCATCTCTAGGCGGCCGCGCCGTGGCAACAATAATATGTATTCCAGAATCATAACATTTTTTAACAGCCTGATAATTCCTAGGAGATATCGTCTTATCACTACTAAGCAAGGTTCCGTCTAAGTCTAGTACAATCGCCTGAATATCAGTCATCTATACCCTCCTTAAAATAAATTAAATTGGAAGAATAATACTACTTTTGTTAAACACCTGTCAATGCTTAATTTGTATTGTCCAGCCACTTTGACGAACAACGACAGCCGGCTATTGTTGTCGTTCTAACAATAATCGAATTCTGTACGAGCATATGATTCGACAAAGTCAATTTCTGATATTCCGCAATAAGGTGTGTTTGGGTAGGTAACAAACCGGCGTATAACAATGGGGAGTTGAAACATCGTTGTTCTTAGATGATAATAAAGTTATTTAAAATGGTTGCAAAAAATGCAGTAAACCCGACCTATGATGCGGGCCGGGTCAGAATAGAGTTGTTTAAAAGCACTGAATCATGTTCCTCGTTAGAGTAGTGATAAAACTACTATCTCAGGCAGCATAGTCCCTTCTAGGTTGATACTATAAATTTCTCGACCTATTATTCGGTGTATTCCGCAAGATTCTCCAGAGTGGACCTCAAACCAACGTCGTGATCTTCCTTCCGAATTCCTTCGGGTACGTTCTCACAAACGACAGTAACATTGGTGCCTTCTGGAACAGCTGTTAAGGTCCATGTCATGATCATCTCTCCGGCGTAAACGGGGTCCTCAGACTCGAATTCTACCGACCATACAATTCGCTCTCCCGGGGTGAGCTCTAAGAATCTCCCTTTGGAAATGTCAGTATTTTCCGAGGTCTTGCCCTCTATTGGATGGTCCGTTCCGATATAAGATAGAGATATGCGATAGGCTCCACCGGCTCGAGCGTCGAACTCGAAGATATGGCCTTTCATACCCTTCGGTGGCAGCCACAAAACCAAAGCCCCAGGGTCCACGAATGCCTTATAGATAGTTTTCGTTGATGCTTTGATGATTCTCGAAGCAGAGTCAACTCTCTTCTTACTCGACTCATTTGTCATAACTTCAACCCTCCAAAGTTGCGTATTGTAATGGCCTTCAAATAATAGACCAGTGCGCCGACATCATAGAAACACTGACTTAGAAACTGTTCAGACTGTCTCACGACTTTATGCTTCGCAATTCGTGTAATTGTATTGATTACTCCGCTTGAAACAAGTCAAATTGATTACCGTACAAATCCTCAAAACCGACCCCTTTTCCTCCCGGAACTAGGGTTGGTTCTCCGTGGAACACGACACCACGTTCTTTCATTTCAAAGTAGTCGCCTTCGATATCATCTGTTTCAAACATGATCAGGACTTGATTAGCGCTTTGTTTGCCTATCAAAGCTCTTTGGTCTGGTGTGTCCGCCTTTACAAGTTCAAATAATGTTTCATTACTCTCTCTCGGAGCGACCGCTAGATATCGCGATCCCGGACCAAATTCCATATCCGAGATTACAAAAAAAACAAGTCTTTCCGTATAAAATTGTTTGGCTTCCTCCTGATCTTTCACTAGAATCGTAAGTTGGGCCGCTTTAAGAATCATGTCCCCAGTCCCTTCTTTCTTTGATATTTCGAAATCAAACTTTTATGATTAAATTATACCTTCTAAAGAAGAAATCGGGTTCTTATCGATTGCGAACCTGTTCATTCAACGGAATTAACATTCACTATGCTGCCCGTTACTTCAATGAAAAAAGCAGCTGATCATAGTGACCGGCTGCGCTCATGTCCCATTTGAACTATCGTCTCCGTTAGTTGAGTCTTATAGTATCCTTCCATTCAGTTATAAGGTATGAGTTTCCAAAAATTGAAGAATAGTGTCATTTACTAAAGCTGGATATTCCCTTACCATGTGAGGTCTGTGGCTTTCCTCGCAAGTTGAAAGCCAAGCCCCTGACCACGCACTGATTTATTCACTTGGATTGAGAGCTCTGCCAACCCACCCCCAAGAAATGCGGAATTACACAGTCCCATCACACTTCCATCTGATGACAAAGCGATCCATCCAACATCATGTTGCAGATAATTTTCTGTACTTCCCCAAAGACCTTGTATCTCTCTACGCAACGATTCATGTGACTGAAGCATCGCTGCATCTATTCGAAACATGTCTTTGTTGGTTTCGACTGGTCCTAGAGTTTCGAAGACGTGTCTGTCAAATTTAAATTGTGTCCTGCTAATACGAAATACCTTATAACCAAATATGCAAAAAATTAATTCATCCCATGTTTCGGAGGCAGTTGACCAGAATAATTTAAAGTTACTGGAAGAAACATTTGAAAAAAAATGTTCTTTCATCGTAGCAATAAATCCTTCGTTAAATTCCTTATCGACAGCATGACCAATCAAACGCCCCCCGATGAAATCGCTGGAAATTACAGCGGCACACTGAGGATGATCTTGGTTGTCTACAAAGACGATGCCATCAATCGTTTCTTCTAAAATTGAGAGTGGATAGGGCGTAAACACCGATTCCATCCCAGAGAATAACCCCTTAACAACATGATATTGATCTCTTTCAATGCGAACAAAGGACATTTAGGACTCCTCCATTGGAAAGATTCTTCCTTTAGTTACATTGTCACACAATACGGACCATTTTTTCAATGAAATAAGGCAGCAGCAGCCGCGTAGTCTGTTCCCTAGTTTCGTCACACTAATGTATCCGTTAGTTCAATCATTGGAAGATCACCTTACTCTTAAGGTATTTCTAAAGTCATTATCGTCTGTTATATATGTCAATGAGTCAACCTTGAGCGATGCTGCATTAACGTACAATTCACTCAAGGTTTTAAGATCTTTACAATAAATTGACGTGTATACTGAATCCACAATTAGAAAAATTAGTTCGCAGTCGCTTACTAGAAAATCTTCGTAGGTGTTAATATCAAATGAATTGGTGTCTAGAGGGAAAGCCTTTAGATCAGCAAAGACTATATATTGGGGTTCAACAGTATCGATGATTTTAAATAGTTCCTCGCCCCTGAGTATACTTACATCATCTGAAAATAACCGTATTAAGTCATTATCTTGGTATTTGTATTCCTCTCCTGAACCAATAGACCATTTGTATTTCTTGAAATCAATCGGCTTCAGAATATTAAATAGCCATTTATCGTATTCGTTTGGGATCAGAAAACTAATACCCCTCACATTTTGTCCCATATTCTTTCCCTTTCTAACACCCACTACATTGTCCGGCTGCCGTCGTGTAAGGATCGAGCTATCTCACCCGTTAGCGCACACAAACTATTTTACGTCATCTGAGTCTGCATCGCCGAATCGACTCCATCGAACACTTGCAGCGAGAAGCAACCGCTTGGGAAACGAATCGCAATCAGGCACAGAAGTCGGTACACTGGCATTGCACTACGGAGCAGGCCAGAGGAAAATTAAAGCATTTATACCCTGTAATTTGATCCGGCCAAGGTACTAGAGAATGAATCTGTTTCTTAACGATTCTTTTTTCATTGAATTCGACAAGATTAGGGGGAATTCCGCTTTAATCCTCCATCCTCATACAGTGTTCTCGCAGTCATACACAGTGACCGCTTGCCACTCCCTCATACTCGTCCAAAAACCATTCGGCGGCTTTGATCATATAGACGGTCACTTCATTTTCCTTGAAGGAGACGGTCATCTTAAGCGAGCCCAGATGAATATCCGTTATATAGACCAGCAGATTAAGCTTATGCTCTTCTACCCATGCTGCCGATGAAAGGCAATCATAGCCTTTGCCGGATACGGTTCCGATTCTTTTGCCGTAATAGTTCGTTTGAGGAAATGGCCCTTGAACCATCTTGCCTATTCCAAATCTCAGACGGTGTTCGCCCGAGGCATTCTCATATTCCCATAGACCTTCATCTCCTAGAAAACTAAACCGCATCCGCTTGAGTCCCATCGTATTTTCTTGGAAGGCATACCAGTTTCCAGCCACCTTCCGTTCAAAGGAGGAAGTGTGATTACCTGTCTGTGGCAATATCTCTAGCGTTTTCAGTTTTTCTTTCAGGATCGTATAGGTCGCATCCTCCTCTGGTAGCGGATACTCAGTAACAGCATTAAATATCTCTTCGCGAAACGCGTGAACAATGTTGACCTCTGCATTAGGGGAGCCCTGCGTATCGGCTATACAAGCAAAGATTAGATCCTGTTCGGGAAAGCAATAGGCAAGCTGGGACCCCATCCCTCGGAACGAAAATCCGTTATTCCTCTCTATCCAAATTTGATAGCCGTACCCGTGATGGCCTGTGATGGAATTATCCATTTGCTTCGATGTAGCTTCGCGAATATACGATTCCGAAATAAGCTGACGCTCATTCCAACGGCCTTTGTTCAAGCAAACATAGGCCAGTTTGGCCATATCCCTCAAGCTGCAAATTACGCCGGACCCTCCCCACGATGTGCCTTCTGGAGTTTGAACACACCATGCATCCTGGGAAAAGCCGATTGGATCTAACAGCCGCTCGCGCATATACGACAGAAAGGTAAGCCCACTGATCCGTTCCACAATCGTGGAAAGGGCTACTGTAGCCGAGGTGTCGTAGGAAAAAAGGGTTCCCGGGATGTGCGTTGGCTTGCTGTTCAAAAAAGTGGCGGCCCAGTCCGTATCATGGCGAGTATACGTCGTTCTGATATGAGGACTTGCCATCATCAATAGGTCTCTTACGGTGGCTTGAGCCAGATAAGGATGAAGGGGATCCGGCAATTTATCCTTGAAGAAGGCGACAACCCGGTCATGTAAATTAAGTTTACCTTCATCAATTAACAACCCTATAGCTAAAGACACGATGCTCTTGCTTACGGAATACATGCGATGCATGCTAGTCTCCGAAAAAGGTGACCAGTAGCCTTCAGCGGCTATTTGCCCCTGTCGCAACAACAAAAATCCATGCATGCAGATTTGTTCCCTATGTAATTTATCCATAAATCGAAGGATAGACGATGAGGGAATCCCTAAACGTTCAGGCGAGAATGACAGCGCAAACAATTCATTTTGGTTCATTTGCTTCTCCAGCTCCTCTTTTCATAATGTTTCGTAGGTATTGTGTCGCTGCGGGGTCGGATCTCGTCAAGTTAAGCAAATCGTAAACAATCGCCCCTTTCGGCCGAGTAAGGCTTATGATGAAAAACCCTGATCTCCTAACGAGACCAGGGCTGCAACTCGACTTTTGAAGTACTAGAATTTTTTTAATCAATTAACGGTGACATTCGTCGTCCGTTGACTCGAGTTTCCTGCTTGATCCGTCACCGTAACTTGAACGACATGGGCTCCTAACTGACCTGCCCAATTCAATACTGTTCCCGGCACGTAAGGCTGGCCATCGACAGTAACCACCTGTGAGGCAACACCGGATAAGCTATCTCCGCTTACAATAGTCAGCGTAACGGGCTGGCTGTCATCAAACACCGCGCTCTCCATCAGCGGATTTCCGTTCGCCGATACCGTAAACGTCGGTGCAATCTTATCGGACTTCACTGTTATGGATTTGGCGGTTTCTGCATTGCCCGCCTTATCTATCGAGCGATACTGCACATCATAGATGCCGTCACCAAGCACAAGCGGTGAAGCGTATGCTATAAAGCCAATCGTCGGTGGCGTGCCGTAAACGCTCTGTACGACGGTTAACGCATATTGGGTCGCATGGATACCGGCAATGTCATATGAGGCTGAGAGCGAAACCGTGACGTCCGATTTATACCATCCTCCCGATCCGGCCGTTCCGGACACAGCTGCAGAGCTTACAGGCGGAGTGGTGTCCGGCTGCCACTTGGCGTATAGAACGGTATCCGCTTCGACTGGTTTGCTGAAATCAAACTTGTTCGCATATGTGGCGTCGAACCAGCCTAAGAAGGCATAAAATTCTTTTGTCCGCGTCGGAGGGGTAACGATTGCGCCGAGCGACATTCCGTTTGCATTGACGGTCGCCGTTTGTTCGAATGCCCCGTCTTTAAAGGTAACATTATGGCTCGCGTTATAACTGCCTTCCGTCACATATACCGAAATCGGCAAGGAAAGACCATCTGCCAATTTAACCAAGAAGGCTCCTTTCCCTTTTGCCGGTTGACCCGTTAATACATTAAACTTCGAATTAGCCAGATCAACCAGACCTTTTGTTATCGTTGTTCCGAATTGTCCGCCCATGAAATTTTTACCGATTTTCTTGGGATAGCCAGTTACAGTGAGCACCAGGTCGACACCCTCTGTAATCGTGCCGCTGGTACCCCCTGCAGCATTTGTAACGGTAAACCAAACATTATCGTTGTTCTTCCGTAGATCATATTTGGTTCCGGTCGGAATACCGTTCGTTTTGATCGTGACGGTTTGAGTTGTATTCCCTGTAATGTTGACCTGATATTTGTTGCCATCTGACCTTAAAGCGGTTGGTCTGGTAGGAATGATCACATCTTTGCCGCTTTCGATAGCTCCAATATCAGGTGCGGAGCCTGAGTACGAAGCACTGGTTACAAAGTTAGGAATCGTGGTGCCCGCATCAAAACCGAGACTCCCGCTCGTTTGGCTATAATCCCCTTCCGTTCTGTTGGAGAACGTCGCCTTTTTGCTCGAATCGGGTGCTATAGCTGTTCCGGTCTTTACCCCGGTGATCCCGTGAGGCTCAACGGTCGGCGCAGGTCCGCCGGTACTGGTATTATTCGTGGATGTCGAAGCTCCGTTAAGCAAGTCGTAATCGTAGCTAACGCCGGGATAATTGTACATATGTTTAAGCGTAATTACGTTCTGGCCGCCAACAGGACTATCTTGGGATTCAATGATATTATTCCGATAATACGGTCTGTATAATTGAGCGTCTTTCCGGGTTATGTGCCCCATTGGACTAATGATTGTATTGTTAAACAGATAGTTAACGCCCAATCCCATTCTCCAATCAGCAGGATCTGTTCCGTGCTTGGTTACTCCTGTAACCAATCCCCATTCGTCACCCAAGTTCGTGATCAGATTTCTAAACACATACACGGGACCTATATAAACCGAATCCATCCCTAAGCCGCCAGACATGCCCTCTATTTTGTTGTTGTAAAACCTTACGTTCATATTCGAGCCTTCTAATTCCATGCTGTCGGCTTGACCAAACGCCAAATAGTTTCCGTATACGTCGGAATCGACCCCGATACCGCCGTCTGTATCGTGATTTCCGTAAGTTTCAATGAGAGCGTTAAAACGGTGATCGTCGCTTCCGACAATGTCGTTGTATCGGATCACGACGCCTACTCCTCCTCTTGCATACATGCCGCTTACACCTTGCGGATGTTTTTCATTCCATTCGAAGAACCCCGGCACATTTTCGTACCATCCTCTACCTCCGCCGGCATTCCAGGCATTGGATTTTGTTCTTGCATTATGGATAAAGTTTTTTTCAATGACGAGATAACTGGCGTCGCTTACATGGATACCCGAGTCATTGTTGACAGGCGTGGAGTTGGCCGAATAAACTTGCCCTGTGCGCAGGTCAACAGCCAGATTCGGATTTGAATTGTTGACTATCGTTTGCTTTCCCAAGTAGAGAGTTGCTTCTCTTCCGAAACCGGAAATATCACAATTGATAATTCGGATGTGGTGACTGGAACTGAGAACCGAGATCCCGCTCCTTTTGCCTCCCCGGATGATGACGTTTTCCAAAATTACATATTCGGACTGCGCGATCATGACCGCTTCCCAAAATTCATCGGTTACTTCGACCACAGTAGTTCCGTCTCCGATGATACGGATATATCCGCTTGCTGTTCCTCTCAACCCTTGAACGGACAGAGGTTTACCCGGCACATAGATGGATGAGAGAGGGATGTCCGTTGCGATCGGGACCTCTTCTTTCCATGTTCGGATTATATCGGTGTACGTAGAATTGTCCTTAAGGACTTTCACTTGCACTTCATATTCCGTGTCGGGCTCAAGACCGACGATAGAGCCTCTGAAATTCTTGTTAGCCGAATCGTATGCCAGAGAAAGGCCTTCTTCCCATGCCACAGCTCCAACTTTCCTGAAACGTACCTCATTAGCAGGATCAAGTGGAACTTGCATGGTGTTAGGAGATGCAACTGGAAGCGTATACGTAATTGAATCTCCGGCCGTATATCCGAAATAATCCAGATACACGCTTATATTATTGAACGTACTTCTTAGATGATAGGTGTAGTCGGGTATACTGTTACCGCCTCCGACGACTGTGGAAATGGTGGTTTTAAACCACTTATCCGGCGTGATGCCGTCTGAGTATTTAATTCTAACGCGAATGATTTCGTTGCCGGGGCCGCCCGCATAACTAATGCCTCCTTCAAAGGCGCCTATTGCCGCATTATAACCGGGCTTAGGCATTTCAAGCCAAGCGTAGCCCGTATTTCTCGGTTTAGCAGGGATGACATAGTTGGCCGGATCCGCCGATTTCCGCCATACCGTTACTACAGCATTCGGATCGCTAAGCGGAATCCTATAATAGCCGTCTCTCGATTTTCCTACGGCTGTTATATCAACACCAGGCACGGCTGTAGGTATAGCGGCCTCATCGGTAATATGCCGGTTTTCATCATAGAGCATTTCCGCCGTATTGCTCCCGGCATTCCACGTGTATGTGGCTTCAAACGCATACATGAGCGTATCCAATGGGATAAAACTTCTATAGCCGTCTTTAAAGGGCATTGCGGTAGTAAGGGTTGTAGTCGTTGAACCGTTATTTACTGTTACTTGATTGCTTCCGTATTCGGCTGTCATTTTATAGTAATCATTTTTTAAAACAAATTGCGTGTGATCGGTAGTTTCATAAAATACCGAATAGAGATAATGAGCCATTGCCTCGGCCGATACCCAGATTTTACCATCGATAAATTTGGGCGGTAAGTCCGATTTCACTAATTTGCCGTTCACCGTTATATTGATCGGCGAGGCCGGGCTTGTAATTGTAACAGGCGCATGCGTATATCCCGCCCATATCGAAGTAGGAAAAACAAGCGAAAGAAGTAAGGCAACAACAAAAATAAATTTCAACCTTGGTTTCACCTTGTTGGCCATTTCAATAACATCCTCCCTTTTTCGATTTGCTGATTGCCTCCTGGAATATCTGGTTGCCGGTAAATCCATCAGAAAAATATAAAGTACTATTCACCCCTCCTTTTTCACAGTTTCGCAGGTATTGTGTCGCAATGGTAACGGAGTCTCGTCGAGTTAAGAAAAACATAAAACAACGCTCCATTCTATTCAATCAATCATTTTCCAATCGGTCCTTATTATTCTACAAGCCCCGGCGTTTTCTCCATTCCAAGTTGGACTTCTTTTTCACAAGGCACACAAATTCTACAATGGGTACAATTCAACTTTTCCAGCAGCAGCTCACGAAAAGCCTCGCTGTCTACATCGATACAGGCCTCGACATTTCCGCGAGTGTTTCCCAAGTCCAGCCATATACTCTCTTCCGGAGCTATTGCAACGGTTTGGCCGGTACCTACACGGTGATCATACTCGACCGTTACTTTCATTTTTCGGGTGGTAACCAAAGAACGGTTCAATAATAGGGAGACGGCTAGTGGATCTTGCATATGTGTTTTATCTTGACCGGTTTGACGGATATCCGGTCTCTTGGTGCGAATCACTTCAAACCATTGTTCCACCATGTTCGCCAGCATTTCGTTCAGCGGATTTCCTGATTTTCGCAACAGGTCGCATTCATTTTGCGTGAAACCCACCTTCATAGTAACGTCTAATCCAACCATCACAATCGGTGCCTGGGATGAAAACACGACGGAGGCCGCTTCGGGATCGCGCTTTACGTTAGCTTCGGCAGGGTTAAGCCCCGCTCCGTTGCCCCCCAGTCGGTGAGCTCCCCCCATCAGGATAATTTCCTTGACATGTTGGATGATCCTGGGCTCCCGGACCATGGCCACGGCAACATTAGTCAGTGGACCGAGAGCCACAAGTGTGATTTCCCCGGGATTGTCCATAATGGTCTTGATCATGAAGTCAACCGCATGCCCTTTCCATTCCCTTCCGATGTCAACACCTTCATCCTGGCGACCGGCCTCCCAAGGCAATCCGTCAATGGTATGCCCGCCAGGACGATTGCGCAGCATCGTTTCGCTTAATCCGGGATAAACGTCAATGTCATCCCTGCCTCCCAAATGCAGGATCTTTTGTGCAAAGCGGGCGCGCGGTATCGCATCTCTATAAACTGTGGTCACGCCTTCCAGCTTGATTTCCGGTGAGTTCATGGCGAGCGCAAGGGCTATAGCATCGTCCGGGTCCCCTCCGAGTACGGCTCCGGTTCCAATATCCGTATCGATTATGATTCTGTTCGCAGACATATCATCAACTCCTCTTCTATAGGTGAGGTTGTTTCATCCCATACTTATTGGCTGCCTACAATTCGGCCAGCATCCCTCCGTCAATGACCACACCGGTACCAATGATAAACTTGGCTTCATCACTTGCCAAAAAGCAAATAAGGCTAGCGATCTCTTCGGGTTTTCCGATTCGGCCCAACGGCTGGGAGTCTTTCCATGCTTCGTTCAGATCCGCATGGAACAATCCCCCCAATTCGGCATATCGATTCAACATGCCGGTATCGGTGGCCCCCGGGAGGACGGCATTCACGCGGATCCCCTGCTTGGCATAATCGATGGCCATGCTTCGGGTCAACGCCATCAATCCTCCTTTGGATGCGGCGTAGGCGGCATAATTGCGTATCGTAGCCTGAGCATGTACGGAAGCGACATGGATGATCACGCCCCCGCCTGCATCGATCATAGGCGGAATCCCGTATTTCCCGAGCAGAAAAGCAGACGTTAAATTGACATTGAGCGTCGTATGCCACTCCTCGACCGATAAATCCACGACTCCCTGTAAGGATTCAATGGCGGCGCTATGGACGATCCCGTCCAGCCGCCCATAGGTATCGACCGTGGTTTGGATCAAGTTCCGAATATCGTCATGCTGCCCGACATCCGTCTTCACGAACAACCCAAGTCCCGCCAGACCTTCAATCTGCTCCAGGGTCTCTTCGGCATGTTGCTCCGACCGGTTCGCGATGACTACGCGAGCCCCTTCGCCAGCCAAGCGTATAGCGGTTGCCCGCCCGATTCCGGTCCCTCCGCCGGTAACGATGAACACTTTGTTATCGAATCTCATGGCATCGCATCCTTCTTTACGGATTCAGAATGATTTTGCTGAAAGGGGATTTCCCCTCCACTAAATGCTGAAAAGAGGCGGGGCCTTCCGTCAAGCTGCGGGCAGCCGTCCACGGATCCATTCGGATGTGACCTCCGGCCAACAACTGAACCGCTTGTTGGAAATCCGCGTTGGAATACGAATAGGAACCGATGATGGATACTTCTTGCCGCACAAGGCGGCTCATCAGGATCGGCGATTCCTCATGCCCCAAGCCGACCATAATGATTGTCCCGCCGGAATTAATCAGTTGCAAAGCTTGGTTGCGAGTGGCCGTCACGCCGACACAATCAATGATCGTATCGATTCCTTGCGGCAAGCAGTCATTCGCCCCGTTGCCCAATCGTTCCGGCGTGACAACGTCCGCCCCCAGCGCCTTGGCATGGTGCATGCGCGCCTCTTGCCTCTCCACGACCAGAACTCGATTGGCTCCCATCCTCATCGCTGCTTGCACGGTGAGCAGCCCGATAGCTCCGGCGCCGAATATAAGGACATCCTCAAACGGCTGGAGACCCAGCTTGACCGCATGGATGCAAACCGCTAACGGCTCCGCCAAAGCAGCTAACGAGGCGTTCATCTCCTTGGGAACGGGGTACAAATTGCTCAAAGGTACTGCTACATAGTCGGCAAAGGCACCGGGCCGATGAACGCCGATCAACTCGCGCCTGCGGCATAGATTATGTTTCCCCTTCGTGCAACGATCGCAGCTCCCGCAAGAGATAAGCGGATTCGCAACGACCTTATCCCCTACGGACCATTCGGATTTGTGGCCGGATGGTCCGACGACTTCGACGATCGTTCCGCAGAACTCATGGCCCATGATGAGCGGAGGAATCCTCACGCTGCTATGGCCCAAATACCCTTCCAATTCGCTCCCGCAAATGCCTACGGCTTCCACCTTGATCAGGGCTTCGTGCGGGCCCGCCTTCGGCAGCTCTTGCTCTTCGACGCTGATTTGCCCAGGTCCGTGATAAACCAAAGTTTTCATGATTTCCTACACCTCTACCCCGTTCACGACATACTTGGGACGCTCGCCGCTGAATATACGTTTAATTTCTAGAGCCGCATGTCGCTGCAATCGGTTTAACGAGCTTTCCGAATACCAGGCGCAGTGGCTCGTGATGAAACAGTTGTCGAATTGGAGAAGCGGGCTGCTCATCGGAATCGGTTGCTCCTCCAAAACATCCAACGCCGCACCCGCGATTTTGTTGGTTTGCAACGCATCTATTAAACTTTCGGTTCGGATGACTCCGCCCCTGGACGTGTTAACAAGGTAGGCGGTTGATTTCATTCGCTCAAAGGCTTCATCATGAAAGAGATGCTTGGTCTCCGGGGTTAAGGGCAGATGAACCGAAATCATATCGCTTCGTTCCAGCAAGGTATGCCAATCGACCTTCTCTGTGTTTAACTCGTTGCAGACGTTTTCCGGCACATAAGGATCGTAGGCGATAGTCTGGATTCCAAAGCTTTGGGCTCGTTTCGCCACATCTTTTCCGATATGGCCGAAGCCGGCGATTCCGAGCATTTTCCCTTGCAAGCCCATAATCGGTCGGCACGGAGTCGTTTGCCACACCCCTCGGCGCACCTGGGAAACAATTTGAGGTATTTTCCGAACGCTCGAGAGCAAGAGCGACATCGCATGATCGGCGACTTCCCCCGTCCCATAATCCGGTACGTTGACAACGGGAATATTTCGTTCTTTTGCCGCTTGAATATCCACGCTATCGACACCGACGCCATACCTTACGATGATTTTGCAACGCTCCAAGTTCTCGATGACTTCTTTGGTGATCGGCGCTCTTTCGATTAAAATCGCATCCGCGTGTCTGGTTAATTGCATCACTTCATCCGCCGTTTTGCACTGTCCCGTTACAAATTCAAAGCCCATAGGAAGTAACACATCTTCTTCCTGATGCAAATCAGGAAAGCCATAGTCGGTCACCGCTACCGTATACTTGGTCATCTCATCAACCTCTCCTTTGCGTTGACTATAGCCGGACCATACTCTCCTGTGGTAACCGGGATATATTTCACCATATTCATATCCTCGGATTCAAAGGCATGCTCCCACATCTTGCCGTACATTTCCTTCAAAAGAGCTTCCGATTCCGGACGGTTCGCAATATTGTGCATTTCATACGGATCCGATTCCAGGTCATATAGCTCGTCAAAGTCGGTAGGATTATAGACGAACTTATAGTTTTTCGTCTTGACCATCCGGCTGGTATAGTATAATTCCGTACCGTTGCATTGGGCGTATATGCTGTCCCGCCAGTTATCCGGCGTTTCACCGGACAGGAACGGAACCAGGCTGCGCCCGCTCGTTTTGCCCAGCGGCTCCGCTCCAGTAAGTTCGATCAATGTAGGAGCTATATCCATGAGGGTCACGAATTGTTCGACGGCTCTCCCCGGATTCTGGACAAGCTTGGGAGAGCTCATAATAAGAGGAACGCGATACCCTTCATCGAACATGCTGATTCCTTTGCAATATAACCCGTGGGCTCCCGCATGTTCGCCATGATCCGATACGACGATTATCAGCGTATTGTCCATCTGGTTGTTGCGGGCCAAAGCATCCAGGACTTCCCCGAATAAATCGTCAACTAGCGTGCAGTAGCCCCAATAATGCGCAATGGATTCCTTCACTTCTTGTTCGCTTAATTGGCTGAACACCTTTCGCATGCGTTGATAGATTCGGGGTTTATCCTGCAGATCGTCATAGTAATTGGGCGGCAATTCGATTTGATCGGGATCATACATAGTGGCGTACTTTTCTGGAATAACAAAAGGATCATGCGGACCGTTCGGTCCGATATACATGCACCAGGGATCAACACTATCTTGCAGCCGATCCAATTGCGAGATGGCTTGATGCACGCATTCATAGTCGTCTATCTCGGTGTAAGATTTGTCCGATGTGCCGTAAAGGGTATAGCCTCCCCATCCGGGACGCAAGATTTCCCCGCGTTTTCGGCTTCTTTGTCCGCTTTCGCAGATCATTTCCCGATACGCTTTTCTGCGTGATCCATTGTCCAATTCCTGTTCCTTCAGGTACAATTCCGTCCACCCTCTGGATTGCGGCGTTTCTGTGGCTGAGACGTGCCACTTTCCGGCATAGTACATTTGATAACCGCTCTCCGCTAGTTTCTCGGAAAAGGTTTCGATCCCGGGGTTTAGATGGCTATGTATCGCCTGATCATTGGAAACGTTATTGTAGATCCCATGCTGCGAAGGATAAAGACTTGTCATGAATGAAGCCCTTGCCGGACAGCAATGTGCCATAGGCGGATACGCGGAGTGAAAACTAACGCCGGCTTCTTTGATTTTATCCATGTTTGGGGTTTTACAGGGGTGACCGGGAAATGTGATTTGGGCCTGCATTTGATCCGGCATAAAGATCAAGATGTTGGGACGGGTCTCGTTTTTCAACGGTTTTTACCTCTCCTATTCTTCTTGATTTAGATACAGATGCGGCTTTCCACAATGAACTGAAACTATTTCTTGTTCTTTTTGTTGGAATCGGCCATAAATTCATCCAACATTTTGTCTCCACCAGTTTTGCGCCATTTCTCGATTTCCTTCCTGAAACCGGCTTCGTCCATTTTGCCCATAATAAATTGGGTGGCCGCATCCGTGATGATTTGTTCCAGTTCCTTTCCGCGTTCCATGTAGGTTGCAGAGGTCAAAGTCTTGGACGCATCAAAAACACCGTATTTTTCATCATCTTTGTCGCTGCGATCCGATTTATCCAATAGAGCATGCTGTTTGGGCGGCATGGTGTTGTGAAATATCCAGGTTTTCAGAAGCTGGTTGCGTAAATCGGCTACTTCCTTAAGGAATAATGCGCCGTCGGTGGTCAGCGCTTTGCCGTCTTCAACTTTGTAGTGCTTTCCTTCGATCCCTCTCGCGAGCAGAGTCGCCATTTCCGGTTCCGCGAGTTTATCGAAGAAGGCGAGAATGCGAAGCAGCTCTTCCTCTGTTTTCACGGATGATTTAGGAATAAGGGTCAAGGTTTCCGTATTAATCTCCGCAACCACTTTTCTGCCCTTTGGCTCCTCAAAAGCTGTGAAATAATCCACTTCCGCTTGAGGCACCGGTTTGACCAGAACTGCATAGAAGTTATACGCGTTGCCGGAAACGGCTTGAACCATGCCCGACTTTCCTGTAGTGAATGAGCCTTGCGTTTGAGCTCTCGTGGCGACCGCAAAATCCTGATTCATCAATTTTTCGGCATATAAACGCTTCATGAATTTTAAAACATCCATGTACTCATTGGTCTCAAAATCGGGAATCAACTTTCCGCTTTCGATCGCAAATTTGTTAGGACCGCCATGCATCACAACGATGTTGTTGAGCTTGCCTAAGCCTTCCATGGCTAGGCCAACCGTATCGTTAACGCCATTTTTGTCCGGATCATTTTGTGTATACGCTTTTAAGACTTGATAAAGCTCCTCTAAGTTTTTCGGCTCCTTCAAACCTGCATTCTTAAGCCAATCGCTGCGGTAAATGAGTGATTGCCTGGTGATCGGCCGTGAAGAGGGAATTCCATAAATTTTTCCATCGACCACAGTATGATCGAAATACGCTTTATTGAAAGTAGATAAGTTTTTGAATTTGGACAAATGCGGACCGATTTCCCAAAACATGCCGGATTTCATGGCACTTTGAATCGTAGGACTATAGTTTGCATTCACGACCTTAGGCAGCTCTCCGGATGCAATCATCAAATTGATTTTGTCGGTATAGGCAGCCAAGGGAATCCACTGAATGGACAGCTTGGTATTCGTGAATGCCGCAATCCGTTTTTCGATTTCATTACCATCGACGGGCGGTTCTTGAAAAGCCACCGCGGCCATTGTAAGCTCGAGGGGCTTTTCCTCCTTCTTGACTGCACTTCCTTCCGGATTACCCGAGCTGCTAGTTCCTGCGGTGGAGCAAGCTAAGGTCGTCAAGAGCATCGAAGCAACAACCATCCCTTTAACCGGTAGCCATCCTTGCTGTTTCATTGACAAATGCTCCCCTCTCTTTGTAATAAAAACGGTCCCTTCTGATTTCCGGATAGCCATTCCTCACTGCCGATTCGTTCGTTTCACCCCCCTCAAGACTAACCTTTTACCGAACCCAACAGAACGCCCTTAGCAAAATGCTTTTGCAGGAACGGATACACCATTAGGATCGGTGCCGTCGCAAAAGTGATCACTGCCATTTTCACGGTTTCCGCCGGGAGTATCGCATCCTCCAGCGAAGACGAATCCGCGAAGCCGGATTGCGCTAAGATGACAATTTGCCGCAGCATAACTTGGATCGGCCATTTATCGGAATCGTTCAAATAAATGATGGCGTTGAAATAGCTGTTCCAGTGTCCGACCGCATAGAATAAGGCAAAAGTGGCCAAAGCCGGTGCCGACAGGGGAAGCACAATGCGGAGCAGAATCCGCATATCGTTTGCGCCGTCGATCTTGGCGGATTCCTGCAATCCATCCGGAATTTGCTGAAAGAAGTTTTTCAGAATAATCAGGTTGAATGCGCTGATCGCATTCGGGATCATTAGTGCCCACAAGGAATTGATCAGACCTAGTGACTTGACGACGATATAGGTGGGAATCAAGCCGCCTGTAAACAACATCGTAAATAGCACGAGTATAAGCAAGGTTCGTCTTCCGCGCAGACGATGATGGGCAAGCGGATACGCCATCAAGGAAGTGAGTATCAGATTGATCAGCGTTCCTACAATGGTCACGTACAACGAAATCATCATGCTGCGAACGAGTGTATTGGTGGAAAAAATATACTTGTATGCATCAAGCGTTACATCAGTCGGAAAAAGCAAGAACGTTCCCTTCGCAACAATATGTTCCGATGAGAAGGATGCGGAGACGATATATATAAAGGGAAGTACCGCCGATAAACCGATCAAGGTCAAAAGAATGACATTGAATGCGTCAAACATATGACCCCCGAGGCCTCGATGATTCACCAGATTCCCTCCTCTCCCGTCTTTCGTACCGCCCAGTTGGCCGACAATACCAGAACCAGTCCGATTAAGGATTTGAATAGACCGACAGCGGTGCTGTAGCTGAATTGTGCTTGTGTCAAGCCTACTCTGTAAATGTAAGTTTCAAACACTTCCGCAACCTCCCGATTCATCGGATTCAGCATCAGAAAAATATGCTCGAAGCCTACATCCAAGAAATTGCCCAGACGGAGGATAAACAAAATCACGATGGTGCTGCGGATGGCGGGCAAAGTAATCAGCCATAGCTGATGCCAACGGTTAGCTCCGTCTATACGAGAGGCCTCGTAGAGCTGGGGATCGACTCCCGCCAAAGCGGCCAAGAAGATGATCGTCCCCCATCCCGCGTCCTTCCAGATCGCCTGAAGCATAAACAGAGGCCGGAACCATTCCTCGCTCAGCAGAAAAGGGATCTTCTCCATTCCCATCGAGGCGATCAGGTCATTCACGACCCCGCCTTCTGTTGTGAAGAAAAGATAAGAAATCGCGACCACAACGACCCAGGATATAAAGTGTGGAATATAGACCAGCGTTTGGATGGTTCGCTTGAACAATTGAAGACGAATCTCGTTGAGAAGCAGCGATAAAATAATCGGTATAGGGAAATAAAAAACGATGTCGTACACGGCCAAAATCAATGTGTTTTTCAGAAGATTCATAAACTGCGGATCCGCAAACAGACGTTCAAAATGCTTGAACCCGACCCACGGACTGTTTAAGATCCCCAAATGCGGCCTATAATCTTGGAACGCCATAGCTATACCAATCATGGGTACATATTTAAACAAAATGAAAAAAACGATACCTGGAACAAGCATTACATACAACCATCGATCCATGATCAGGTCGGCTACCCACGGCCTGCGTTTTTTAACAGACGGAGTGCTTTGAAGATCGGTTGTCGCCATGGCGTTGTTCTTCATGTTTGATGTTCTCCTTTCCCTAATCGTTATTGGATACCTGAAATGTAACGCGCCGTGTTCAAAGAAGTATATATCCCTCAGTTAACTATTTCACCGAAATCGACATTGATGATCGTTATATACAGCAGATAACCTATACATCCACCCCATTTAGCTATTAGGTCTGATAAGAAGAAACACCCAAGTTTCCTTAGGAAGCATGGGTGTTTGTATGTCCTACAACTGCTTATGATCTTTACGATACGTTCCAGGTGTAACTCCGGTAGCCTTGCTAAAATATCGGATAAACGGGGTTGAATTCGCGTAATTCAGCCGCGTGGCGATTTCCAAAATGGTCATATCCGTCTCGACCAGCCATTTCTTGGCGAACCGTAGCCGATACTGCGCCAAAAAATCACTGAAGGTTAACCCGGTTTCCTTCTTGAACACGCGACTGACATAAACCGGGTGAAAATTAAGTCTCGCCGAGCAATCCTCCAGCGTCAAATTGGACTCGAATTCTCTTTCTATTATCCGAATCAGATCTTCCGTTATCCGATTATTGTGCGATTCGCGTTCATCCCTTAAGTGGTTGGCTATAGGCATCGCGATTTCGTCCAATAGCCATCGTTTCCACTCTATCAATGACTTTCCTTGCAACAAATGATGGGCAACCTGCTTATCGCCAAGAGCCTTCTCGGCTGACAAACCTGAATCGTAAAGCAACTCAGTCAAACTTCCGATTAATTGCATCAGCATAAATTGGAATTCTTGAATATGGATATTGGATTGGATGGCATGTACCAAATAGACTTCCAAGCTTGCGGAGATCCGCTCGGGATGCCCGAGCTTAACCGCATCCACAATATCCCTTTCCAACTGCTTGGGGTATACGGTTTGCTTGTTTCTGTTCAATTGAATGTCATTAATGTGCAATATCATTTCCGATCCCAGTTGGAACCTATACTTCAGAGCCTCAAGACCTTCCTGGTAAGCACCCGATACATCGACAAGGTCGCCATAAGAACGGCTGACCCCAATGCTTACCTTCAAACCGAGGAATTCCGCTATCTTGATTCGAATATCTTCCGCAATCGAGAGAGCCCATCTGCCGCATTCTTCATCTGTTTCAAATTCCGAAGCCAGAATCGTCACTTGCGAGTTGTCCATGGATACCGGCTGAAATCTTTTCATGGGATCTACCAAATCGCCCACAATATTCCCGATTGCGAAAAGTAACAAATCACGGTCTCGTTCCTGATAATGGGTATTCTTCAAAGTATCAATTTGGACGACAAGCACAATCAATCGCTTCCAAGCAACGGGAAAGCCTATTGCGGACAAGTGCTCCAGCAATTTGCTTTTAGTGATTTTTCCGGCCAATAACCGCTGCACGAAGCTGTCCCTGAGTTGGACGGCATAGAAGGTCAATTGGTCCTGCATCTGAAGACTGCTGTTCATCAAATGACGAATACGTTGGGCCAAGTCGGCGAAATCTTCCTTCACATCCCCGTCTTCTTTCTTGCCTAAGTCACTTCGCAGGAATTGGACAAATCCCCGGATTGGCGAATACATCCAATGGGAGCCATAAAGGGCTGCCGCTCCGAAAAGCAGGAATAACGCCGCACAGCTGGCCAATGTGAAGATCCCGATTTGTCGAGCCTCCATTGTAGACTTTTTGGCATCTTGAACGGCAAGATAAGTCCAACCGTGCTGGGGTGATTGTATAAAATGAATCCATACATCTCGCCCTTCCCACTCCATCGGAAAGTGACCGTTGCGACTTTGTAAGGACTCTATCCTTTCAGTAATCCGGTTTTGGACTTCCACAGATAATTCACCGATATTCGGATCACCGAGCACGGCTTGGGGGGAACGATCCAGCACGAACAAGTTTCCCAGCTCATTTTGCACCAAAAATTGCCGATTCAATTCACTTTTTTTGATTTTTAAAACTAACAAAGCACTAGTTTCCACGGAAAAATTCAATAGTGGCACTTTGCAGATCAGATTCAAGGTTCCCATCTCCGGGGAGGAAGTCGAATCCGGCATCCACACCAAATTGTTCCTCATCGAAGTATATCGTTCCAAGCTTTCATAATCGGCAAGCTCCTTAAGGTTGCTTCCGAATCCGTTTTTTCCTATGTACCAGTTTTCCCTCACATTAATCAAAGAAGCATCTTGCACACCGACGAAAAAATGAAGATTATGCAATCCTTGCGACAAATCGTTGATTTCCTTGAAGTGGGTGGTGGTAGTGAGCGGCTTATAAAGAGCATTAGTAACAATTGGCGAACTGACATATTGCATCACCACGTACTCCAGTGTTTTGAGCAACTGCTCCACCCGCATTTGGGTCTGTAACAGATTTTGCAGATTGCCCTCGTCTACTTTCTCCTGAATGCCCTTGGATGCAATTGTATATGAAAACACTCCCAAAAAAAGAATCGGGAGTAGCGTAAGAAGCGTGCTGAACACAAACCATCTTCTTAACAGTGAAGAAGCGATCACCGGTTGCACCTCTCCCGATAAGCTTTTCTGCGTTTTCCGGACGGGTCTGGTTTTTCATAGGGAAGCCCATAAATCGGTCATGGCGATCAAAGGGTTATGGCCCATATACTCGCGACACGGTTGATTAAACTCGGTATAAGGTTTTCTTTGGAGTTCGGTCGGATGTCCTCCATGAGGATGATAGAACTCCCATAATGTCCCGGTCTCGGAAAATTTCTCGGCTGTATGGTCCAATGCGCGTTCCAGAATCACTTTGGCTGCATCGTTTCTCCCGTACAGGGTACAACCCCGGGCGACCCAATAGGTGATACTGTTCCAGGAAGGCCCCCGCCACATGCGAAGTTCAAAGGCCGGATCCTCCAGAGCGATGGTCGGAACCGGATGCTTGGTGAAAAAACGCTTGGGATTCAATACATTTTCATCGATCACGCGATTCGCTTGCTCCACGGTTGCCGCACCTACCATCATCGGCCACATGCCCTCAAACGTAAGGCGACGGCTCCCGGGATTATTAACCGACCAAATATCGTGGAATAGAGCCGTTTCTTCATCGAACAAGGCGCTGCGCATAAATTCCGCCAGCTGTCCGGCTCTGCTTTGCCATTTCGCGGATTCAGCAGGCAAATCAAGGAGGCTCGCCCATTGTGCAGCGTAGACATGCATTTGATAAACATGCGCAGTCGCATCGACGCACGCATAGGGACCCGGTGTGATATGGTCATAACGAATTCCGTCATCGACACCGCTTTCCCATACCTTTTTCCACAGATCGATATAATAATAACCTTCATTTTCAGCCTTCCGTTTGGTTTCAAACCAACCGATTTGACGAACCAGGGCAAGGTAGGCTGTTTTCAACAAATCGATATCTTCGTATAGGTCATAATAATCCTGCACGGCCACCGGCCAAAACGGAGGATGCCCCTTCACCGTACTCCATTTCACCTCGCCGCCGCGGAACCAAATGCAGCCGGGGATCAATCCGTCGGAAGTCTGCAGCTTTAAGTAGTTTAAAATTTGATGTTTGGCATGATCCCGCTGATAACGGAGGGTGTCCAAAGTCGCATGGGTTAGATCGATGTGACCGAATGCCGGACCGTAGCAGTACCCCGTTCCGATTTCTTCCCATGGATAATGAAAGGGAGGCTCCGGTTCCCGAGTGCACTTGTTATGAAGCTCTACCGTATATTCCAGCATCGATTTCCACTCGGGCTTGCCCATGTCATACACTTGCTGTTTCAAACTTCTCATGAAAGTGTCTCCTTCTCTCTCCACAATCCTTCCCCGAGCGAACGTCCGTGACCGTGATACATCCTTCGATTCTCCAGCCGGTGCAACGTTTCCTTGACTGCGATATCGACAGCAGCATCGATGATTTCATTGCCGAATTCCGCGCTTGAATCCCTGGGATCCATCTTACCTCCCGCACCGATCAGCAGTTCTCCTCGTGGCGGAAGCACATCCAGTTTCACTGTATCGGGATGTAGCGCCATCATATGCGATGTCTCCCATCCTCCCGCATGATCGCCGGCAACTTCGTATTGGTCGGCTACCAGCAAATGATCGACGAACGCCCAAGCCAACATTCCGACGCTTCGGCTGTACTGCCGTTTATTGAATAGCAGCGCCGCCGACCTTGCATGGTCAATCAAGGGGTAATGACCCGCTACCAATACGCCGACTCGAAAGCCGAGCGACTCCGCTTCGGCAAGAATGTGCAGCAGAAGTTTCTCATATTGAAACACTTGCTCGGTTGCGGAAAAAGGCATGCGCTCCGGAAGAAAATTGTCCGGTGGCAGCTCCATTTTCTCGGCAATCAAATGTCTGTCTTGCGCACTGGCCTCCATTAAACATTCCAACCGGCTCTCGCCGTAGTACAAAGGGGGGAACACAAGCCCACCACCTTTCTGCGCACAGCGAATGGCAATACCTTCCGCCTGCAGGGAATCAGCGCCGACTGCATTGTGCAAGCCGTGCCATTCCAGTGTGCCGATCGGAATATACACAACCGGACACGCTTTCCTCCGGGAAACAATTTGATCGGGACGCAGCATGTGATACCTGACTTCGTCGCTCATAAGTAGTTTCGCTCCTCTTCAATCGATATGGTTCTAGCAAATTTGGAAACTGGCGAATGATTTCCGGTCGGAGGATCGATTCAACTATTCTGTCCGCCCATCGTTCGGTACAACTGCTCGTAGGCTTCTGCGATCGCTTCCGATGCCCGGTAGGCGCGGACAGGCCAATATCCAAAAGCGTCGTGCGTTCGAATCGTGGCAACGACCAATTCTTCGGCAGGAGCGCCTGCAAGCTCGCCGGGAGAATCCGTCAACTTGCATTCCGAGCTGATGGCGAGCAGGTTGTCGAATTTTTTCGGTCCGATCACATAACTGCCCCCATCCGTAGCGGCTCTCAGGTAGAATGCGTGCGTGGTTGCTGTTTCATCTTTGGCCACTGCCTGTACGGCTACACGGGCACCTGTAACGAGTCCTCCGTTAACCGGATGAATGATGAGTCGTGCGCCGAACATGACAGGCAACGTTCTCAGATCGGGATATCTTCGGTCATGGCATACATGTAGGCTGACCGGGACGCCGTAAATGTCAAATTCGTTCAGCATGTGCCCATGGTAATAGTACCTTTCGCAAGTCCTGAATTTTAGATTGTCGCGCACGGTATTGCCGTCCGGATCGTACAACCTGCAAGAATTGAAGACAGGTTCGGACGAACCGGGTCTCACCTGATCCCAATTCGGTCTCCCGACAATCAGGTAGGGCGAGTTTGCGGTTTCCCGCAAACAGGCTCGAATGATCGCTTCGGCCTCTTGCATCGGTTCCACCTGATCGAGCGTCGGCTTGGTGCGAAAAAAACCGAATATACAGTATTCCGGCGCTACTAATAATTCAATACCGAGCTCCGCCGCGCTTCGTATCCCTTTGCAAATGGATCGAACATTGTCATTCACATCGCGGGAATTCAGCATTTGCCAGGCGCCCGTCTTCAAATACTCTTTCATCAGCGCTGTTGGACCTTCATGCGCGAATCGCCGCAGCTCCACATCCGCATCCTCGACACTAATCCTTACTCCCAGCTGAGGGATGATATCATGATCGACGCTGCGAATCACGCATTCGCCGTTCCAATAGATTGCCAGATCGGCCAGCTTGATCCGATTGCCGGCTCCTTCAGTTTTGACCAAAGTAACTTCGTTCTCGTCCTGCACAGCAGGCGGCAACGCGACCCGAACGACGGGCTGTGCGCGATTCCACTCGCTGGTGAAAAGCGCAGCCTCGCGACAATCGAGGTTGCATTCCACATAGGCGTATTCGAAACCGCCGTCAAAGCCGAATCGCACATAACCGGAGCCGCTGCCCAGATCTTTGAAAACTAAGTGAATGGCGTCGCCGTTGCGCGTATGAACGCCCGGACCTTCAATCTCAATCGACGGTCCGCCCGAAGCCCGTACGGACAATCCGTTCTCCTGCCGTACAACCCGATCCGATTCCGGGATCACCCATGCATCGGATTCTTTTGCAAAATCGAACTTGTTTAATACAATCACAGGATCGTCTCCTCCCCATTTTTCGATCAATCGTTTCATCGAGATATAGTACTTCTCGGTAAGTATCCACATCAGAGATGTCGGCTTCATATCCGGCTCCGACGCCGACTCTCGCTTCCACCCGGTTGCAGTAGGCCATGATCGCCGCATCCGCGGCTTTCACCGCCAGCCATGACTGGTAAGATTCGTCCGCTTTATAAAACTTCCCGGTCACGAGCAGGTCCTTCCATGCCCGAAGTGAAGATCAGCCGTTCGGTGCCGGGTCATAAGCAACATTCCATTCTTCCAAGGACAACGGGCGTCTCAGATATAAGGATTCCATGGCGGAATTGATCAAGTAAGTAGTAAGCAAATTTCTTTCAATCCGGCAAGGAAGGGTCCCGTTGATGAACATCTCCTCCATCATTTCGGTCAGCCTGGTAAAATGGCGATAAGGCCTCTCGGTCCCTGTATTACAGTACGCAGCGATATAAGCTCCTTCATCATCCTGAACGGCAAAGCTCCATCGGGTTGCAAATTTATCGAGCTGAGCCACGTACCCCATCGTACCATCCTGATAGGTTACGACGAACAGCGCGGGATTAGGACACTCCTTGCGGGGATGTCTCCCTGCTAGCTCCGGCTCGAGTGCGAGGGCACGCAGCATCAGCGCTTCCGGCCATTCTCCACGGTCCATCGCTTGCCACATCTCGTTACCGGACAAGGCATGAACGGATGCGACGCCCAACTCCGCCCCGTGACGGTGTTCAGCTAGCGCCTGCAGCACTTCCATGCCATGGAATCCGTAAGACTCATGCCCGCCATGACTGTTGATGAAGAATATCCGTCCTCTCTGCAGAAACGCCCGATCGAAGTGAGGCAAATAATCCGTGTAGGGGATGGAAGAACCGGCCATGAAAGGAATACCCCGACGCTTGACCTCATCATAAATCCAGCGCGCATCCGTATTGTTGTATGAGAAATGCTTATCCAGAAAGATCGGCACGCGAATGCCGTGAAGATCCATGGCTGCCAGCGTCTCTTGCATGAACCGCAGCCGCGGATACAAGTGCTGCTGCTTCTCATTCCACGGGTAATCTCCATGCTCTCCGATGACGACAACACCGTCGACCGGCCGTTCTGGGGCACCCCAGGCGACCGCTTCCTCAATGGTGGCACAGATGGGTACGCCGTGCCTCACGGATAGCTCACGACTCAAGTCTCTGGCTGTCACTTGTTCGACGTACATAGCGACAAGCTCGACTTGCGGTTTATATCCAAGCTCGCCAAGCAGCCTGCTGACGATCACATCAGCGTGGGAATTAAGCCAGTATTGGGTAATGATCACCGCAACCCGCTTCCTCATATCCGGATCCCTCCGTCGATCGTATACAGCGATCCCGTGATGTAGGCGGAGGCATCTGACAGCAGGAAGGCGGCCAGCTCGGATACTTCGTCCGGAGTTCCGCTTCGCCCGAGCAAGATGTCCTTACGAATCTCCGCCGCCTTTTCTGGTGTCCGCTGCTTCGGCTCTTTTATGTCCCCCGGTACGATCACATTCGCCCTGATGCCATGATTGGCATTCTCGGCGGCAATCACTTGCGTTAAGAAGTTAATCCCGGCTTTAGCCGATCCATAGGCCCCTTCGCCCACTCGCGGTTTCATGCCCAAGATCGAGGAGGTATTGACGATGGACCCGCCACCGGAATCCTTCATCAGCAGAATGGCATGCTTGCTGATGAGAAATGTCGAATTGAGCGTGCCCTGGATCACTTGGTTCCAATCCTCCAGCGTATAACCCGTAACTGGCTTCCGATTCTGCAAATAACAATTATGAAATGACCCGTCCAGTCGGCCGAACCTATCGCGGATTTGGCTGAATAGGCCGATGACCTGATCCTCATCGCTCGCGTCTGCTTCCACAAACAGCAGCCTTTCCGGGCCATATTGCTCCATCAGCGCCAACATCCGGGGAGAATCATTCGCAACTACCCAATCATTGGCGACCACCTTGGCGCCTCTCGCCAGAAACATTCGAGTGGAAGAGAAGCCGATCTTGCCCAGCGCGCCGGTTATGACAATCACTTTATTTTGAAGCTGCATCCTCATCCAGTCCCCTCCATGCCTGGATTCAAACACCACTTTTAACGTTCGAACACCGCAGGCTTCCATAGCCGCTCGTCTGCAGCGTGATCATTTACGCCTACCTCCGGCGAAAAATTCCTGCTGCAGCCTTCCGGTTTCCTCTTCGGCTTTTAGGATCGTTCGATAATAATAAAAGATCGGGTAGTAGTACTGGGCAAACTTTTTCGGACTGTCTCCCCAAAAAATAAGCGCCTCGCCGGATATTTCCCTTGTTTTACCACTCGCCTGAGCGACTCTGATGGCCTCTTCGAAGGTGACTCGGCCGGCTTCCAAATAGTTGAGGTCGCCGGTGAATTCGTAGGCATAGGAGAGCGATTCCAGACAGATTGGATTGCTGTGCAGATGCTGCGTGCTCGGCAGTTCTTTGTAATAGAACATGCCCGTTTCCTTCACATAGCAATGCTCCACATAATCCTCCATCGCGTCCACGATCATTTGCTTGATTCGTTCTTCCGGGCGGATTCGATAATAGCGCATCAAGCTGTTGACGGCGATGCATATCATGAAGCCTGAACGATAAACGACATGCCCTGCAGCCGGTGCCAGCCAGGCGCCATACTTCTTTTTCCAGGCTTCGAAATGATCGACGATTTGGTCGGCGGATTGCAGCCATTTCTCGTCATGGGTCTCGGAATACAAAGCTCCCAGACTGCGAAGCGCCCAACCGCTTTCTCTTGCGGAAATGCCGCCTTCGCCTTGGTAACGGGGAGTAGCCAGCAGCCTCCTCACATTGTCTCCGATGCCGATTGCGGCCTCGAGTGCGGATGCTTCCCCCGTTAGGTGGTAGTAATCAAGCAACCCTTCCACCCACTCATGACATACTTTCACCTCGCCTGTCACATGCTTGGCGGAATGCATCACTTGACCTTGATGACGCAGCGGATTGGGGCTGTAATGGAGAATGTCCACGTCCTTCCAATGTTCCGCCGCTCTCATCAAATAGTCGTAAAACCTTCGTTTCCCGGTTCTCGCATACAAATGCATCATGGCATGCGGCAGATCATATTCGTTGTTCACCCATACCCAATCTCCGCCGCCTCTGCCCTGGGCCGTATAGTCTTTATCCGGCGCATCGCCCCAATAAAGCATGCCGTATGTTTTCGTACGGCCGTCGGCCATCCGATAAAATCCGCGTTCCACCCAATCTATCGTCTGATCGCCGGGAATCGATTCGATTATGCCGGCGCGCTCGAACGCAGCGGACTCCAGAACAGGATGATCCGCAAGCTGGAATTGCAGACTGCGCACATTCACCTCATCTAGCGTTTCGTCCCCGTCATGCACATTCAGGAACAATCGATGGGTCTTGGCCATCCCCTGCAGCATAGTAATCGGATGTCCCGCAGGAATGATGCCGACGGTTATTTCTTCGCCTGTAATATCCAGCGATTTGGGGCAATTTTGCAGGGCCTGAAACAACGTAACGGTAATTCCGCCCCGCTTCTCGTCGGACAGATCCGCCCAGAATGTACCCGCGAACGTTTCCGCCTGGTCCTCAATAAATTCTTTTTCGAGAACCTCAGCCGTAAATGTACACGACAACTGTTCTCCCGCCGATCCGCTCTTCATCCTGCGATCGGCTCCGGCGCGGCTAATCCCCAGTCGAAGCTGATCGGACGTCACAATATGTTGCGCGGAACGAACATGCAGTTGGGCTGCGTGAATCACCTGCTCGCTCTCCGGCTCCTTATTGACAATCTGATAATCGATCATCAGCCAAGGCTTGCCGGCATACGCATAGACCCGGACTACAAAATCAAACCATTGGCTCTCTTTTGCGCGACCGCGGTGCTTTCCTCTCGCTTCAACCGCGCAGCGAACAGGACCCGCTTCGATGACGCGCCAGCCTTCTGAGGAAATCTCGCAATCATACTCCTGCTCGGAAGCGTCTCGAAGCGAGGGTCCAACCACATCATGGGTGGGTACAAATCCCGTTCGCTTCAACGATTGGAATAATCCCGGTCCTCCCGGGGCTGTCAACTCGGCTTCGATCGCACCCGTGCGGATCACAAACGTGCCATTCACCGGCTCGATCACGACCGGTTTCGCAGGTACTGCCGTTACGCGATCCGTCGAGAGTGCGAACGCTTTGCCCGAATTGGCCGGAAGATCGGCTAGAAAATGCAGCAGCAGCCATTTTACGGAACCATCCGGCCATTTGGCGGTCACCCTTGTTTGCGTCGGTACAGCCACGGTGCCGTCAAGGACGGATACTCTTGTTGTATCAGACACTGCCCCTTTCGCGAATGGCACCGCGATCATGCACGGTTCCTCATGTCTGGGATACATGGAAATTTTCTCGAAATGGAGCGATATCATTCGCGCATCTCCTTCTCAATCAAGCTTCATGCTGTGATTAACCCGATCAATCGCGATTGTAAATTGGAAGGCGCAACTGCCTTCCAATTTACAATCTTTATTGCATTCTTGCATTCTTGCATTATTGGGAAGCTTTCAAAGCACGTTGATACGCCGCATTATAAGTCTTGACCAAGTCATCCAAACCGCGTTGCTTCAGTTCTCCTACGTATTTATCGAAGTTTGTCAACGGTTCCTGGCCGATGATGAATTTGATCATGTACTCGCTCGTTTTGTCCATAATCGGCTGCAGGTTTTTGGACACGATATCTTGCTCCGCTTGCGTAAAGCTCAGTTGCGGCTCCTGCTTGGTCCAATCGGGCTTCGACGTCTCTACGGCAGCGGCCACTAACATGCCTTCGTTTCGATCCTTGAATAGGCTCGGCAGAGGAGCGGTAAAGAAATATTTGGATGTGCCTATGCCTAGATTTGTGGGGTTATTCACCATATCTTTCTTGAAATCATCCGTATATTGCGGCTTTCCATCTTTCATGGTATAGCTCTGACCTTCAATGCCATATTGCGTCAGAAGCCTGCCTACAGGGCTGTACAAGAAGTCATAATATTTTACGATCAACTCCGCGTTTTTGGACTTGGACGAAATCGCCATGACACCTTTCAGGCTGAAATCCGGCAGCAACTCTCCTTTTCCGTTTTTATCCTTGAGCGCTCCGCCGCCCACCATCTTGGCTTTCGCATTTTCCTTCTTGAGCACATCCGTGAAGAAATCGGTGCGGCCCGGGTTAAAGAAGATCGCTCCCACATTGCCTTTACTAACCTTCGCTTCCCATTGCTGTTTCGAGATGATCGCAAATTCGGGATCGATTAATTTTTCGTTATATAGTTTGTTCAAGAAGGTCAGCGCATCTTTCATCCCTGGAAGAGCAGGGCCAAATTGATACACCCCCTCTTTGTTCAGATACATGCGCGGATCCGTTCCGAACGCCCTGAAGATCGGGAAGTTGTTATACCCTTGCGGAGCGAACGGAATTGTGTCCTTTCCGCCCAAATTCGCATCTTTGAAAGCTTTGAGGACTTGATAAAACTCATCCGGGTTTGTTGGGGCTTTCAGTTTCACCTCATCCAACCAATCCTGTCTGTATTGCGGGACGGTAGCGGTGGTACCCGGCATGGAGAAATAGGGAATTCCATAAATTTTCCCGTCGGCTGCCCGCAAGGAAGTATCTATGCCTTCTTCTTTGATCGCTTTCAAAATGTTGGGGCCGAATTTTTTGAGCAAGTCGTCCAGCGCCAGGAACGCTCCATCCATGCCGTACTTTTTCGCCGAGGCGACGTCCGAATCCATCACATCCGGCAAATCGCCGGAAACCAGAGTTACCTTGAATTTATCGGCGTAGCTTGCAGTGGGAATGTTGGTCAATTTCAGCTGTACATTCGTTCTTTTTTCAATTTCGGCAAAAATTGGTTCGGTTCCCCTTTGCGGTTTCGTATCGTGGGCGGCGGAGAATATTTCGAATGAAGCCTTTTCCTTTAGCGGGAATGTGGCAGTTGGAGGCGCGCTTGACGCTGCACCGGCAGACGGCGCCGCGCTCGGGCTGGATGGCCCTGCCGAACCCGAATCCGAGCTGCCGCATCCTGCCGCGCAGATCACCAAAGCCGAACCGGCCGTCATCAGCCACGAGATTTTCTTGAATTCCTTCATCGTTATACCATTCCTTTCGCTTCGCTCAAAACACAAAACGGAATGAAATCCGTTGGCGGCGATGAGCAATTCTTTTTGTATGCTGGAAATACAGAGACCCCGTATACTGCAAATCACGCGGAGGTGAGTGGGCCGCCTCTTCACGAGGTGACCGCATCGTTATATGGGTCGGTTGCAGGATTGACGTCCACCAAACCTTTGTCGTTGCAAACCCTAGGTTACAGTTACCATGTGATGCCGTGGCCACCTGACTTTTTACGCGCCCCCACATACATTTTTTTCCATGAAGTCGTTCTGAGCACGACTTATTTTGCTATGCCCGTTCTCCCTACTACGTGCGGTGAGCTTAGTTTTCAGACTTCGAACCCCTCCTAAGGTTTTTGGATATATGGTAAAAAGCTTGCGCTTCTTCACCCTTTCAGCGAGCCGATCATGGCACCTTTTACAAAATGCTTCTGGACAAACGGGTATACGAGCATGATCGGCAAAGCAACAATCATGATCGTTGCATATTTGAGCGATTCCGCCATCAAGATCGTCTCCGTGCTCCCTTGTCCCCCCGTGATATCGGCCGTTTGACCAAGCAATACGATCTTGCGCAAAAATAATTGCACGGGATACAAGTGTTCACTCTGCAAATAGATCATCGCCGGAAAATAGCTGTTCCAGTGTCCGACCGCATAAAACAAGGCAATCGTTACGAAGGCGGGTTTCGATAAAGGCAAGATGATGCGAAACAAAATTTGCATCGACGACGCGCCGTCGATCGTGGCCGCTTCTTCCAGCTCTTTGGGCAAGTTTTCGAAGAAGGTCTTCATCAGAATGACGTTCCACGTACTGATGGCGCCTGGAATTAACAGCGCCCAATAAGTATCCACCATACCAAGCGACTTCACGATCAGGAACGTAGGGATCAAACCTCCGGAAAAGACAAGGGTGAAGGTGATCATGATCATGAACGGTTTGCGGAATACGAGGTTCTTCCTGGAAAGTGGGTAAGCCATCAAGGAAGTGAGCAACATGTTGATGGTCGTTCCTACAACGGTATAGAAGACGGTGTTCACATATCCCATTCTTAATTCCGGGTAACTTAATATGGTTTTATACGCCTTCAAGCTGAACCCGATCGGCCACAAAAAGATTTGATTTTTATATACCGCTGTCGGATCGCTGATCGAAGACGAGAAAACGTATACAAACGGATACAAGGTAACGAGTACGACGAACCAAACCAGGATCCGCGAAATATTGGCAAAGATTCGGTCTCCCCAGCTATCGGCGATTTTCATTGGATGTTCCCCCACTCGGCTTACCATATACTGGTTTCCGTTGCTTTTTTGCTGATTTTGTTCGCAGCGAACACAAGAACGAGGCCTACGACGGAATTAAACAAGTCGACCGCTGCAGCGAAGCTGAACTCGCCAGAAATCAATCCTCTGCGGTAAACGTATGTCGACAGCACATCGGCCGTTTCATAGGTGACCGGATTGTATAAAAGAATGATGGATTCTGCGCCGACGCTAAGGATATCGCCCAATTGCAAAATGAATAAGATGATGATGACCGGCATTATCCCCGGGAGTGTCACATACCACACTTTTTTAAGCTTACTGGCTCCATCAATGGAAGCGGCTTCGTACAATTCCGGATTAATCCCCGCCATCGCTGCCAAGTAAATGATCGTTCCCCATCCCACCGATTTCCAGATGCCCATGCTGATGAAAATCGTCCTGAAATAATCCGGCATCATCATAAACGAAATCGGACTGATCTCGAAAAGGCCCAGCAATTTGTTGGCAAGCCCCGTCGATGGCGAAAGAAAATTGACGACAAGTCCGGCGATGACAACGGTAGAGATAAAATGCGGCAGAAAACTGATTGTCTGACTAATCTTTTTGAACCAGACCTTTCTCAATTCATTAAAGGCAAGCGCTAAAAGGATCGGCGCCGGGAAGGCAAATAGGAGTTGATACACATTGAGGAGCAGCGTATTGCGGATCAGCCGCCACGCGTCCGGGCCTTGAAAAAACTCTATAAAATACTTGAGGCCCACCCATTCGCTGTGAAAAATGCCTTTGTACAGATTGTATCTTTGGAAGGCGATGACGACTCCGTACATGGGGGCATACTTGAAGACGAGAAAATAAAGGATTCCGGGAAGCAGCATGAATAAAAGCAAGCGGTCTCTTTTGATTAATCGTAAGGTTTGTTTCAACTTATCTCCCTCTTCCTGATCGCAACCAATTGCATGTCTTTTCCGCATCGTATTGGATCTGCTCACTCTGTGTTAACCCGATCATAAGAGCGGTTTCAATGCGATTCAAGCATTCAATTTCGAAGAGGAATTCAAATTCTACATTCTGGGCAAATGCGGCATCTATTTTCTATATTTGCTTCGTAAAAACCGCAAGTCCTAAGAAAAACCGTCCGGTTCGCGGACGGTTTTTGGCTTCGGCGTTCGGTTAGGCTCGTGAAGCGGGGGTTCGATGGGATAAATCGGAAAATTGCGGCGTTACGTTTGTCAGAGTAAGAAAAAACCTCTGAGCAGATCACTTCAGAGGTTTTGGGTCGATAGTTCCCTGAACTTTCCGGGGGTCATCCCTTCATGTTTTTTGAAAGTGGTAATAAACGTATTTTTGTTCAAATAGCCAACTTTTTCCCCAATCTCTTCGATATGGAGCCTTTTTTCTTTTAGCAATAGCAGTTTGGCTTGATCTATCCGCAGCCGATTGACATACTGGATGAAGTTCGTTCCGGTCTGGTCTTTAAAATAGCGGCTCAAATATTTGGGGTTCAAGTTAAAATGATCCGCAAGTGTTGTTAAAGATATATCGCTGCTAAAGTGGGATTCGATGTAGTGAATCATTTGGTTCTTTAAATCGTAGTTTTTGCTCTCCTTATTCCCGTATAACGTTTCGATCATATACCGGTAGATGCCGAATACGGAGTCCTTCATACTTTCCAGGCTCGCCATTTCTTTGTTCATATAAATGCTGATGACGGCTTCGTCAAACACCTCTTCCTTCTTCACACTGCTCCTTTGGATGATTTTGTTGGCCGTAGCCATAAGCGTGTTGTAAAGATCGTTCAATAGCACATACGAGTTTATGGCATGCCTGTTTCTGTCGATGGTTTCATTCAATACCGTTTCGAGCTTCGCGTAATCGCCGGAAAGAACATTTCCAATGATTTGCTGTTCCAAATCGATCGGATAATCCACAAACTTCTGTACGAAGTGGATGTCCTGATGTTGAATAAGCTGAATCGTTTTGTCTACTTCACGATAATTTAATGCTTCCAGCGCTTCTTCGTAAGATCGATTCACGGTCAATAGATCATCACACGGTCTTCCGATCCCTAGCGCAAGAGAAAAGCAAACCTTTTCCGGCAACCCGGATATTTGCTCCATGGCCGCCTGCAAGTTCAGAGTGAGTTTGTCTTCTTGTTCATAATTCGCAAGAATGGAGATTTGATTCCGGCCAATATTCGTTACCATGCACGAGATATCCGCATCATTGTTCAAGAGCTGATTGAACACCTCGATCAGGCGGCTATTGAAATTCAATTGTTGGAAGGTGGTGCTTAAGGGATCAGTTATTTCGATCTTCGCCGCGATAACGGAAAACAACGGATACTTGAATCCAGCCGCTGAATCCGGCCTGACCTTCATCCGTTCCTCCGGTATGCCCAGGATCATCGTTTTCGCATAATAATCTTTCAAAAGAGAGATATGCTCCGTTTCGCTTTGCATCAAATGCTGATTTCGCTCTGTGATGTAGTGAATGTGGCTCGAGATCAGCTCCAATTCGCTTATTTTTTTCTCCTTTTTCCAATCCACGGCGGACATGTCGAATTGGAACGACCTCATAATTTCTCCAATCGGCTTGTATAAGTTTCTCGCGAGAAAGATGGACAGCATCACGCCTAAACTTAGCAGGAATAAGCTGGTGATCACCATCCAATTGCGTAAAAAGAAAACCGGTTTAAAAATATGGGCCGCCGATGAAAACGCGATATATTTCCAATCCGTCACATTGGAATGAAATTGGGAAACGAAGTAATTATTGTAGCGGGCTCCATTGGAAGGGCTTTCAATCAGAGTCTCATTTAAAAACTGCTGCAGCTTCCAATCCGAGAATCGTACATTGAAATGGTTCGCATCCGATTCCATGATCGTTTGAAGCTGCTCGTTCACGATATAAAAACCGGTTTGAGCGTCCGATGGATTCACGGAATTCATCATGGACATAAATTTAGTCTCATTGATTAAAACAACAAGAGTCCCCCTGATCCCAGCGTTGTAAAGGGGAAACGACGACAAAACCACGATATACCGTTTGCCGGACCCAGCACCGTCTGTCAGCTTGAAAGTACCCAGATCTTGAAAGAGATTGCGGTCCTGCAGCTTCTGAAGCAATTGTTCTCGATCGTTCGTTTCGGGTTTATACACGTAGTCGAAGAAATAATCCGGATAAAACAAACCCGACTCCGTGATAATCCAATTCTTCTCCTTATAGTACACGTATACATCGTCTATAAAAGATTGCGTGCCCTTGATGCGATTTAATGTTTTGGACACGTCCAGCAATTTCGTTGGATTGCCGGGATCGACATCAACGGTCAACGAAATTTGATACAAGGTTTGCCGGACTTCCTCCATTTTTTGCTCAATGTTGACATACACATGCTTCAACAGGAGTTCGTTGTTCTTTTTCACTTCCTCTTGAAGCGCATTAGAGAATAGGAAATAAGCCAAGCTTCCAAAGATTAGAATCGGCACCAAAATCAGAATGATAAAGGAGCTTAGCAGCTTGAAAAAAACGCTGCTCGTATTAGGAAAATGCATTTGCAGCCTTCTGTTTTTCATTTCGAAGCGCCCCCCCTTTGGGATTGCCAAGATGAACTATACTTCTCATCTTGTGCCAATATAGAATAGGGTGACACAAGAAGTCAAGGCAAAATTTTCTAAAAATAATAAGCAAAAATCTCTTACAAGGAAAGAGAGACTTCCTCTGCAAAGTCGGTACTCTTTATGGTGGCAATATCGAAAGCCGGCGAATTTCGCACTTGATAAAAATGCCCCCCTCCTGTTGCCCAAAATGGATCCAGTAGCACATCCATAATATTCGGACAATACATCTCCTTATAACGTAATCAAATTACCCCAGACAGCCTGGTTCTCTAATCTTTTCGTCTCCCGTTGGCGTACTCCCCGTTAAGCTCGCCCTTGAGTTCCAACGTGGACGAGATGACCGTCACGTTTTTGAGCAGCCCGGAAAAATCAAAGACCGAAGCGCCGGACAGATTCTTTAACAACACGAACGATATTTTGAAGATTTCGGACGTCTTCACCTCCACTTTCACCCAAATTGTAGCAATCTGATGCTTCGACAACAATTAAATAAAGGACATCTTTTCATTGAAGATGTCCTGATTCATGCAACCGTGGGATAGCCTTCCAGTCAGCTCTCGAAGCAAGGACAGAGGTGCAGATATAAGGCGCGATCAAAAAATGGCGGATCCAATTTTGTTCGAAATTGCGCGTCACTACGCTGTAATGGATCATCTAATTGGTCTATTCTTTTTTGATCGCGCCTAAACGAAAAGACATGGGCACCGATACGATATCGGACTCATGCATTTTCCTCTTGCAAACGGGCCGCGAAGCAGTTCGCTATCCTTTAACGAGCCGATTATCGTCCCTTTTTCACAATAGCGAAGCAGGAACGGGTACACCGCCACAGGCAGCACGGAGACAATCACCGCCTCCATCTACAAACCTTCCGGCGCAGGCGGAATCTCGTTTACCGCAGACGTAGACGGGGCCAGTCGGTTTCAACCGCTTCTGCACTAAACATCAGAAACAGTCTTACCTATACGATTATACGAGGAGATTGATGTAGATCCCGCCGAGAACCGTACGGTTCTGAAATCCGATATAGCGTCCATATTTCACTTGATGAGCGGTTGAACTGTAATACCAATCCGTAATCGGTACGCGCTGCGGAGTCTCATGAATGAAGTTCCACAGAGACCTGTACAAGCTTTCGCAATATTCGCTGTTTTCTGTAAAGACGGTTGTCCACGCCAGCCAGTCAATCTTCGTGTAATCGGATCGCGAGTCTAGCGGGATCCCGTACCTGTTCATTTTTTTCGCATATAATTCGATTTCATGTTCATAAACTTGTTCGTCGAACAACCCAACATCGAGCAGCTTATCCCACACCAGGTTGTATTTGAGGCTCCAGGTGTCGGGCTGATCGAAAGCGAGCTTTGAGCCATGTTCCAGTTGAGCGTCGGCGAGCCATCTGTTCGCCATCTCCTGTGCGGCCCGGATATACTTCTCGTCGTTCATCAGTTTGCCGTATGCCCCCAACGCAACGATAGCTTTGACGCTCAGGTTGCAGTTATGAGCAAGATGGCCCGCAAAGTCGTCCGTACATAACTGATTCCCGGGATCATAACCATACCTCACAAGGTAATCCGCCCATTTGTCCAGGATACCCTTCTCGTTTAGGGCGAATTCGTTCGACCGCTCAAAGCGGGACAACGCTGCTACGGTAAGAAGCATGTTGCCGCACTCTTCGACAGGCATTTGACTCTCCAGTTTATTGTCTCCATAAACTTGACCATTGCACAGTGGGTACTGACCACAGTCATGCGGAGCGAAATCGAACGTCCAGACGTTGGAATGGGCATATTTCAAAATCGGACGCAGCATCCCCTTAACGAGTTCGGGATTATATTTGAGAAACAGAGGAATAGAGGGATAAGTGACGTCCAACGTTGCAATACAGCCATTGCTGAAGCATTCCTTGGACAAAAATAGGATATCCCCATCGTGCAGCACGAGCTTATGCGCGGCGATTGTCTGACGATAAGCGAGGGCAGCGATGTCCGCATAATAACGGTTTACTTTCGCTGCTTCGCCGGCGAGCTCCTCCTCGAACTCTTCCGCAAGGGAACGAACGTGTTCAAAGTCGGATAAGGCGGCCTTCAGCATATTGTCAAAGCTGCCGTACTCATTCTTGTAGTATGCATCAACCTGTTTTCCAAAATATTCAATCGATTTGATATCGTCGTAAGCAAGGCAGATCCTATCGGAGCGTTGATCGCTGATCAGGGCAATACAGGAATAGGCGCTGGCCGGGCTTGGCGTTTCGTCCTCCAAACGCGTAACTTCCTTATTGTTCAGAAATTGATGCCTACCGTTATAATCGGTCACAAACGCTTTGGGGTGCGCAACGTGAAGATAGCCCCAATCGATTCGTATGTTGTCCCCGCTTGCATGAAGCGGATTTTGCACCTCGTTGCCGCAATAGACGGAGTCTGGGCCATGGCTGAAAACGATCTGCTGCTTCATGTCATTGACACAACATTCGCCAGCAATGTCAACATACACTTGAATATCATGCACGCCTCCATCCTTAACCTCGATGTCATATGAGATGTAAGAAACGGGACGAGACAAAAGGTGAAGCCGATCCGGAAGAAGCGGGGTCAGAAATTTCAGCGTCAATACGACTTTCTCGTTTTCGAAGGTGTATATCGTCGTCAGCGGTTTGACTTCCACCTTGACTTGCGGGATCACTTGCGGCTCTGCGTAATATCGCTCACTGAATGCTTCCACTTTTCCCATGAAACGATACACTTGACCGTCTATTTTCAACAAACCGAGCATTCCGTTACGCTGTCCTGTCCAATGACGCGTATGGTCGTCGTACAGATGGTCAGCGAAGGACCAGATACTAAAATACGGATCTACCGTAATAAGGGGCACTGCGGATGGTCTAAAGCTCATTTTCTCGGCTCCTCGATAGAGATTTTACATCTAGTATAAGAGCGGAGCGCATGATAAGGTATAGAGAAAAGAAGAATATGGATGAGGAAAACACGCATGAGGGAACAAATTTATTATTTCGGCGAAGGGGCCGATAGGCAGCTTGGATTGAACTTTGAGATGGCAGGGAAGTCATTTTGCGATGAGACCTATCGGATTGGGCGCCCCTGCTCGAAAGTAAGCTGCATAGAGTATATCGTCAAGGGAAGAGGTACAATTAGAATCGACTCGAACGAGTTTTATCCCGCGGCAGGGGATACGTATTTTTTGCACCAGGGTAAAGACCACTATTATTTCTCCGATAGAGATGACCCGTGGGTGAAGATCTGGGTTAATTTTAACGGAGAGTTGTTGACGGAGTTGGTACGCAGTTACAAGCTTGAAGGCTGTTATCATATCCCTGATTTTTATTCCATGCACTATTTGCAGCAGATCATCAGGAATGCCCGAACGAATGACAACAACTCCGTTCTGAATTGCACCTTGGCCGTGCATGAGCTTCTGTTCAAGATCAGTGAGCATTTGCATACCCCGGATATTCATTCGGATGCAATGAGGATGAGAAAGTATTTGGATGGCCGCGTCTCGGAGAACGTTTCCTTGTCAGAGCTTGCGCAAGTGATCGGAAAATCGGAATCGCAGGCGATACGCCTGTTTAAACACCAGTACGGCATCACTCCGTACAACTACCATCTTCAATTGAAGATGGAGTTTGCCAAAAAGCTTCTCAGAAGCACCAGTATGACCATTAGAGAAATTGCGGCCTATCTTTCCTTTGCGGATGAATTTTATTTTTCGAATTTGTTTAAACAGAAGACAGGAATAGCCCCATATTACTTTCGAAATACAGGTTTATGATACAAGCTTACATACCAAATGTATTTGTCTACTGAAAATCCGGCCACATGGTCATTTAATTTCCGGCCACTGTGCACAAAATAAAAAGCTTGTACGGCTGCTGATTTAGTTGTCAAAGAACAAGATTCTGCCGGTCCGATAACGCGGTGTCGCGTTAAATTAAAAAAGTATATTTAAGGCTGTCGACACTTTCTCGACAGCCTGAAGCTCTTGCCACCCGGCAAGAGCTTCTCTTCACGTTAAGATACGGCGAGACGCTGCTGCAGCTTGTCCGCCAGCTCCTCGGCTTGCTCCCATACGATTGGTCGCATCTGATTCGACTGAATGACGAGCCGTTCGGCGTCGCTTCGCTTCACCGAGCAAAGCACCGGTACTTCCAAACCAAGCGCGTAGCCTGCGGCAAAATAAATGTCCGCACAGTCGCCAGACAAGTCGGCAATGAGCAGTTTGCTTTCGGCAATTGTCTGAAAGGCGCTGTCTCCCACCTTGTTAAACCTCGAATGCTCGATCATGCGAGGAAAATAACCGCACTGCTGGAGCTTCGGGAATATGGTCATCGACCATTCCGCCCGGACCTCTTCGAGGTCGGACACGATGACGGCGCAAGGCTTCAGCAGCTTGCCGCCGGCTTTTGCGTCCGCTTCCCGCCACCCGTTTTCCGTCAGCTTGAACGCCGTTCCCGTTCTTTCGAGCAGCCGCTCGTCTCTCAGCTTCTCGATAATGTGGACGAACTCCTGCAAGTTCGGCGAATAAGTAAGGTTGAAATGTTCGCCAAGCTGCCTGATGACGACCGTTTCGTTCGGTCCTTTCACATGTCTGTGAAAATAGAGGAGCAGCTTTTCCGATTTCGCTTCGATCGTCACCGGTATGCGCGGCGAATTGCGAATCGCTTCCAAGTCCTCGAACGAAAGAATGACGGGTTCCTCGCAATCGACCAGCTCTCGAATGTAGGCCGAGACGATCGGGAACATTTGATGCTTCGTTTGGTGGGGAAGCGAGGCGTATGGCTCATAGCTGTCGATGCGCAGCTTGTAGGATTCGCCGGGTGCGCAGTTGCAGCCCAAAAAGGTGTAGGTTTCGTCTTTCTGCTTGATCGGTACGATTTTGTCGCAAAAGATGCACCGTTTTGTTTCCATTACGTTCATCCCCCCTACCATCTTAGTTCGTACGGCAGCGGTGGGTTGAGGGGGCAACGATCGGATTAAAATTTACCTTTGACTTCTGCGGGAAACGCGCGCTTTCTGCGATTGGACAACGATAACCTTATTGCCGTCATCGTCACGAATTCGAAAATGGGCCTGACCGGAAGTCCGGTCGATGCCCTCCGCCTCTTCAAAGCCCGCGGAAATCGAAAAATTGTATGCCGCATCGATATCGGCCGCGTACACCGTGAACGACTGGGAGCTTGATGGCGAAATACGTGCATCGTCCACTCTGTCCTCGCTATCCCTTGCCTCGAGCACCAAATCGGTGCCGTTCTCAAGCTTGAACGTGTGCAGCTTGCCGTCGAACCGGTCCACCGGGTTGACGTTCAAATCGAGTAGCCGGGCGTAGCGCTCCACAGCGCGGTCCAAGTCGCGGACCGCCAAACGGACTGCGCCGACATGCGGCCGAATCGGACTGCGCATCCCGCCGGGCCGGCCGTCCACGCCCCCGATCGCAATCCCGTATCCGTCCGGATCGCGTACGATGAACTCTTTCCACGGCCCACCGTCCGGGTATGTCACGATGTCCTGCGCAAGGAAGGCGCCTTTTTCTTTAAACTCCTTGTATAAAGACTCCAATTTCGCCCATGTATCCACGTACGCGTAAATGTCTACTCCGACCGAGCTGCCTTTCGCAGCTGCCTTCGGTCGCACGTCCTCCGGCGAAGCGGCCTGCAGCAGCTTGAGCGCCAAGCCGTTCAACCCGTCCCTCTCCGCCCACCAGTCGGTGACGTCGAAGCCGAGCACATCGCGATAGTACGCCTGCGACTTGGCCGTATCGCTTACAAGCAGCACGGTCAAGGAAGATCCGATCGTTTTCGGTTGCGCCATTGTTTATCCCCCTTTATTGTGTGCTGCTTTGATTAACGACCAGGAGATGACCGTCCGGATCGTAAAACTTCACGTACCCGCCGCAAGGCTCCACGAAATACGGTGCGGCTTCGATCCGGACGCCCGAGCGGACAAGCCTCCGATGCAGCGTGCGAACGTCCCGGCTGTGCAGCTCGAGGCCGTGAACCGGCTTGCCTTCGCGAAGCCAATGGTCGGTTTTGAACTCGCCATCCGCAACCTCGCACAAATGCAAGCCCGGGCCGGAGCCGGATTTGGTGCGCAGAAACGCATGCTCTTCGATCGGCCGCTCGGGATGTTCGAGCACATAGCCAAGCATATCCATATAGAAGGCGACGGACCGCTTCAAGTTCCGAACCGGCAGTTGAACGAGTGTATAGCCGTCGATATCTCCGGCATGCTCTTCATCGTCGCCGCATACCATGACCAAGTTGCCGTCCGGATCGGCAAGCGCGAAGAACGCTAAGCTTCGGTGACGCTCGATGCCGTGAAAAACGGTCAGTCCCCGTTCCAAGACGTAAGCAAGGGCGCCGCCGATGTCATTCGTATCGAGCATAAACGGGATTTCGAACGAATCTCCGTTTTGCGCGCGATTATCGTCCAGCAGCAGATCGGCCCCCCGGGAAGCGGATATCACATAAATCGAACCCGACGTTTCCTTCTCCCTAAGAGGAACGCCAAGCAGGTCGCTAAGCCAAGCGGCGCTAGCGCGCATATCGCGGACATTAATAAACACTCCGCCGACTCGCGGCCTTACCGGACTTAAGCTTGCCGGAAGCTCCGGCTGGGTGCCACCGTCCTTCGACCAGCACACCATATACACCCGTCCGTCCGGCGAACGAAAACAAAAATGCGCTACGTTCGTATATCGCTCCGGCTCGCCCAGCACTTCCGCCTTTGACTGCACATAGTCGTATGCTTCATCGATATTATCACAGGCGAACATGAACAGCGGCTTCATTTCCTCGCGCCAATCCGGATTTTCGCGGTTGCCGCTATTGTCGTCAAGAAGGAGGCCGGTCCCCGGCAGGTCGAACCAATACACTGGTCCTCCATTCAACCGTTCCTCCATAATCGGCAAACCGAGCAAGTCGCTGTACCATTCCGCAGCTCTGCGCAAATCAGATACGTGCACGAACAGGCTAGCCGCTCCCGTCTGCAGCGGAACCGTTTTCGAGGTTGCTTCCATCGGCTACTCTCCTTTTTGGGCCGGCGGCTGCCAAGCCTGATACTTATTTCCGTCCGGGTCTTTGAAATCGAGCTGCAAGCCGCAGCCACCCTCGTCACGGACGGCTGCTTCCGTCCAGGTTCCCGACTCGGCGAGCGAGGCGTGGAGCGCCGCAATGTCGTCCGTCTCGAAGCAGAGCGGGAACATCTCGAACGATTCTCCCTCTCCGGCCCAGCCGGTCGTTTCGAACGTCAGCGGCGTCATGCCCGGGCTCGGCAGCAAAAATAGCCATTGCCCGCCGCCCATAATCATAATCGCTCCGCTGCCCGGCTTGACGGGGGAGCGCAGTTTCAAGCCGAGCACCCGCTCGTACCATTCCGCAGACACGCCCGGATCGGATACGGGCATATAGGCGCACTCGATTTTGTTCAAAAGCGCTTTCTTCGTTTGCGTAGCCGTCATTCGATTCACTTGCCTCTCTGAGTAATAATGGGGTTTTGGGCGCCTTACACGACCGGCGCGTCAATCGGAATCATCTCGATCAAATTGATCGGGTGCCCGTCCGGGTCGTACAGATCGAACATCCAATGACGGTTCCACGGGCTATCCCATGACACCAGCTCCGTTACGCGGCATCCGTGCGCCTGCAGCAAGCGATGCATCTCCGTGGCATCGCTGCACGAGAAATTGAACCAAGGCCTGTCGGACACCATAAAAGGCTCCTTCGTTTCCGCGAGCGTAATCATCGCCGCACCCGCAGGCGAATTGCTTACGAACAACGTCGCGCCGCGCTGTCCATCGCCCCATTCCTCGATTCCGCGACACGTCAGCTTCAAGTGATTCGTATAAAATTCGATCGAGGCTTCCAGCCTGCTGACTGGAATAAAGATGCTTCCCAGCAATTTAACCGCCATTTCAGATTTCCTCCTTATTTAAGCAGGTTATTGAAGCTTATTTAGGGTAAGCGACGAGGGGAGACATCGTCGCATTTCGCCCCGACGGGCGTACATGCGCGTGCTCGCGTCGACCGATACCGACTAAAGGCGTTCGTCCGGGTCCGGATGCGGCATCATTTCGAAGAGCCGGGTTTTAACGGCAAGTCCCCACCCGAATATCGCCTCGGTGCTCCCAACTTCGGCGCGAATCGTGTTCAAACCGGCTCGCCAGCGTACCCGGGCTTCCGCAAAATCGGGCCGGATTCGTCCGTCGCTTCCCGGAGGAGTCCAGGTCCAATCGCCTTGATACACCGCTTCCCCGTTCACCCACAGACGGAGACAGTCGCTAAAGCCAAAAGTAAGCACCGTCTCCTTTTCTTCGGGTATCGTAAACTTGCAGGAGGCTTGCACCGCCATCCCGCTGGCGCATGGGAATAACCGGTTCAAGTTTAACGTGCCGTTCTCCTCGACGTCCGCATATACCGAAGAGCCGCCGCCGCTAACGTTAAAGTCCCCGTCCGCGAAGTACGGTTCCGAAACCGTCCAGCCGGTTATGAACGTTTCGGCTGCGAGCCGTTTCAGCCCGGCCGCTTTTTCAGCCGGAACGGAATCGTTCGGCTCGATGGTCTCCACGCTAAGATTGCGGATATAGCTGGGCAAATAGCCCCAGACGCCGATCGTGCCGCAGCAGCGCCCGTGCTGAAGATTGCGGATGACGAGTTGGGGGACAGGATCTTCGCCGACGCGAATCGATACTTCGTGCTGCTGCACCTCCAAACAAAGCTTCGACCATTCCTGATCGATAAACGGGGCCGCCGCCTGATACTCCGGGCCGTTATTAATTTGCCATGTTGTCGATCCGTTCATGACCGGATCGTATTGAATTTCGCCTGGATCAGTTTCTGTGCCAGGCGATACGTATACCAATTCATAGTTGCGCGAATCGCGGACTCCAAAGACGAGTCCGATAAAGCCCGGTGCTTGAGGACAAGCGATTTCCGCCTGTAGACGGTAACGATCGAGATTCAACTGGCTTTTCAGCAAAACAGGGGCTCCCAGCCGATTTTCAATATATAGCGCCTCCCGGCCGTGCCAAGCGCCGGGGTAAGCTCCGGAGCCGTTCAAATCGAATTCGTTCAAGTCGGTAGTCAGGCTCCACGCCGATTTGGACACGAACACACCTCTTTCCGCCGATTCAGCTGCAAACTTTACAGCGTTTACATCTATTACCATATAGAACGTACGTTCTCTTGTCAATATATTTCCAATTTCCGTTTAACACCTGTTCTAAGATTCCGGTAATACGCTCAAACTCGTCTAAATCGGCGAAACTGGACAGCAAACTGAATCGAACTGCCAAATCGGCGGCATCCTCTCCGGCCCAGAGCTCCGGAAGCGAATGGACAGCGGCTCGGCCCTTCTCCCCGCCTGATATCCGCTTCCTGCAGCGGACGGTAGGCAATCAGGAGGTCCGGATGATGCAGCCGGATTCGCCGGAGCGCAAAGCTCTTGCCGCGAAGCCGCACCGGACCGCCCCTGCCGGCACTCTCGTACAGCGGACGCTAGGAGATGACGACCCAACCCGCTTGCAGCAGCGCTTCGCAAACGAAGCGAAGCCGACGAACCAAGCCGCCCTGAACGCCGAGCGTAGGCTTAAGAACGCGCTTCCGGAAGAATCGTGGCTGGAAACCGAGTACAAGGACATGGACCAGACGTTTAAGAAAAACAAGCCAAGCGCGGATGCGGGCACCTTGGACACGCAGTTAACGCAGCTCGTTACCGCGGCCAATACGATCACGGCAGCCGAAACGGCCCGGCAAGCCGAACTGAACAATATATGAGGCCTATATCGGATAACGGGTATTACGGGGGGATAAAATGCCTTAGCCGGCTCGATTTCCAAAGCGGCCAAGCAGCTGCATATGACCCAGCCGAGCGTCAGTCTGGCGATCAAACAGCTCGAAGGAGCTTTGCAGCTGAATCTGTTTGTGCGGACACCGAAAGGCGTCGAACTGACGATCGACGGCAAGATGCTCTTTTCTTTTGTCGAACAAGCATATGGGCTTATTTCGTCGGCGGTGAAAAAGATGGGTGAGGTCGTCAATCTGAACAACGGGGAAGTAAGAATCGGGGCAAGCGATTCTACTATCCGATTTGTGCTGCTGCCGTTTCTGAAAGATTTCAAGCAGCATTATTCGGGAGTTAAAATCAAGCTGGTCACGGGCTCGACGCTAGGTTGCCTGTAGCATCTGAGAGACGGGACCGTCGATTTCGTTAGAGGCCACATATTGTTCTTGTCCTTTATCAAGTTTAAGATTTTATTCTCGTGATTAATTCTCCTACAAGCATGATTGAGATTTATTCACACCCTTTGGTGTCACATTCCTCTTCGATAAACCTTATAAAATCTAATCATTCCACATTCTTGTTACTTCTTCTAATTCTAAGTCCTCGAATTGCATTTTATAGATATCTGGTTTCTTTAATTGATTCAAAAACTCCAAGCCAAAAGCTGGATCGAAATGATTCATCATCAAAGTCATTACAAGACCATGAGTCCCGATTGCTATTTTCTTCCCTGTGTGCTCTTTTAATATGGTTTTTAGAACTGAGATTGCTCTTTTCTGACAATCAGCATTAGACTCTCCACCCGGTAAGGTATCGTTAGGGTCATTAAAACTCTCTCTAATACTAGACATTAACTCTGCATTTTCAATAATATAAGATGCAAAATGACGTTCTCTAAGATCTTCAAATACTTTAATACCTAACTTTAAGTGCTCGGCCAATCCCTCAACACTAAGAATTGCTCGAGTATAAGGACTTGATATAATCATGTCTATTCCTTCACCTACAAGTAACTTCGTTACTTTTTCAATATCGATCTTTCCTTTTGGGGTAAGCCCTCTTGTTCTTTCATTTCCTTCATTGTATGGTGATTCTCCATGCCTAACCATATAGATAATTGTCTTCATACAAGCCTCCTTTAGATGCTTTCATTTACTTCTTTAATATCAAGAGCATCTAGCGAAAATCTTATTCACTCTTAAAACCTGTAATTCCACAATAAACCAATTATCACTGCTATGCAAACCTGTCAGTTACTTCAAAGCAGAAGGGAGCAGCTACCGCGGTGATCTGCTCCCCCGCCTAATTTCACTATCGTACCCGTTACTTCAATGAGGCCAGCTTAACAGATTCAGCGGGGTCTTATGAAATAAAAAAAGACCAGCATGACGGCTAGTCCCTTCCTTATGTCCAACCCCAGAAAAAAACGTCCCGATCCCAAGCGACTTTCCGCTGTGGAGCTTTTTGAAAACTTTTGTACGAATGTAGTTCACGGCCTCCTATTGGTACAGAATTCCCACGAACTCCAGCATCCCGATGGCGAATACGGTGTTAGGTGAAGTCCCCCGCTTCATTCTAATTTACGTTCGAGACCATTTTATATGTTCAGTTATGTACTTTCCATCTTGGAAAATTAGACAGTTCAACTGCATACCGTATGCGCATCCACCATCTATTCCGATCTTATCCTCGCTAAACCAAATATCAGGTTGAGTATGTATATCAACTGTTCTCGTATGACCAAAAATAACTTTCCTCTTCAAGTCAAAGCTCGATCTTATAAACTCGTCCTTTATATACATAAAATCACGCTCAGATTGTTTCTTCCAGTCTGTAAAGCTAGGATTCAACCCAGCATGAACATATATGTGATGATTGTCTTCGTAATATAGAGGTAATTGTCCAAGAAAATCTGTATGGTGCCGATAGTTAGTCCGAATCATCTCAATTCCCTGTTGCAATCGCTCTTCCGTGATCTCAGCATTCGAGCCACAGTAGCTTTGAATCGTTTGTATCCCACCATGCTCTAGGAATTTGATTCTCACTTCCTTGCTATGGCTATTCACTAGATCATAAAGTCGTTGGTCATGATTACCTCGTAATGCTATTGCTTTATTATTTCTCACTAGTTCAATTACTCTATCGACTACTGCTTTGCTATCAGGGCCTCTATCTACATAATCACCTAGCAGGATGAGCTGATCATCAATTGGATTATATTCAATAAGTAAAAGTAATTGATTGAATTGCTTGATGCATCCATGAATATCACTGATCATAACTGTTCTCTTCATAAGATCTCCTCTAATTATGGCTTGGGGGATTTTGCCTAACGTCTTTATTGCAAACTCTGAAGGGCGTGTTGAGCGCCGAACAAAGGAATTAGGGCACCGCTGGAGCGCAGTCAGGCGGCCAACTACGCCAAAGCAACTGTATGTGATCCACGCCGGGTTATGGCGTGCCAGAGCGCCCTTGCCTTCAGCTCGCCTTCGTGAGTCTCGTGCCGCGAACGGATGCCACAGCGTATAGGACGAGCGCTGACCAGATGAGCGCGAAGCCGACAAGCAGAACCGGTGAGACTGCTTCCTTGAATACGATTACGCTCAAAAACAGCATGATCGTCGGCCCGATGTATTGTACAAAGCCGAGCGTGGATAGCGCCATCCGGGTAGCCGCCCGCGCAAAGAAGAGCAGCGGCAGCGCCGTTACTGCGCCGGACAGAAGCAGCTCGACGAGCGTGAACGCGGGCAGCGTCCAAGCCGTCGTCCTTCCCACGGCGGCCAAGTAGATCCAGTAGCCAAGCGCGACGGGCAAGACAACAGCCGTCTCCGACAGCAAGCCTACAGAAGCGTCTTGCCCGATCTTCTTCTTCGCTAAGCCGTACAAACTGAACGAAGCGGCTAGCGAGATCGCGACCCACGGGAACCGCCCGTAGTCGATGGCAATGATGAGCACCGCGATTCCAGCGATGGCAATCGCGAGCCATTGGCCTCGGGTAGGCTTCTCGCGAAGGAAGACGACCGCCAGCAGCACGTTCAGCAAAGGGTTCAAGTAATAGCCGAGACTTGTCTCGACAACATGGCCGTTGTTGACCGCCCAGATGAAGATGAGCCAATTTGCTGTGATCAGCAGTCCGCTGGCAGCGAGCGACAGCAGGAGCACACGGCTAGCTGCAATCCGCTTCAAGTTGCCCCAGCGGCGCTGAACGGCGACGAGAATACCCATGAAGACGAACGACCAGACGATTCGATGCGATAGAATCTCGCCTGCCGGCACGTTGTTAAACAGCTTCCAATATAGTGGGAGAATCCCCCACATGATATACGCGATAATGGCGTTGACCAACCCGTTGTTCATAACCAATTTCCCCACTTCTTACTCCGGCGTCAGAACGGATTATACGCCTCGCTCAGAACTTAAGCAACTGGGTACTCTTTCGACAATCGGATATTCACCATCTTTGTTACTTAAAGCTGTCTTCAATGTGTGTTCGGTTAGTTGGCTTTGCGAGAGTAATTGGCCTAATGTCTTATGTCGATTAACTCCATCGGAATTTTTATCTTTTCATATCCGTGACATTCGCATAACTCCCGTTACTTCAATGATCAGGAGCAGGTCGCCGCGGCGCCTGCTCCAGTTCTGATGATTGCACTCTCGTAACCCGTTAGGGCAATGAAGATTTTTTTATTTAATTTATGTGCTTCCAGAATCGCAACAGTCTCAATACATAACACCGTAGATGCGTTTATTACCTCTGGAGCAACACTTGTCAAAATTAGGCCATTTTCAGTACACATGGCTGCTGCACCGCCCCATCCAGTTATTAAAACGATTCAAACGAAGATAAAAGTCCGGTAATTGAGTAGGCTGCCGATTATGTCGGCAGCCTGTGTCATGGATAATCGTATCCGTTTGTTCAAACTAGTTTCTGGTTTCGTAGGTTGCATTTTTTACTTGACAGTTTCGGCGAATAGAATTATTCTGACCGTAATTTTAATGAATAAGGGAGAAGTTGCCGTGGCGATCTGTTCCCTATCTAAGTTCACTATCGTATCCGTTAGGGCAATAATCCAAACGTTCATCAGGCGGATCTTCGATAAAAAGATCCGCCTGAAAGGATTGTTTTACTTGGACCCTACAGCTTTGAAATGACCTCGAGGCTTTTTGCCGCTCCAGCGCTCATCAACCTTCTCGAGCGAAGATTGGTAGCGCGTATCCACGCTGATCCGATATTGGTTCGTCATGTTCTCGAGCGAACAGTGCATGAGGAACATACCGAAGATCAACACGTCTCCTGCCTGGAATTCCGTTGTCGCCCACTTGCCTCCGTATTTATTCGTGATGGCCAGAGGATCGTCCGTGTAATGGCCTATGCCGTCATTGTCCGAATCTTTGGTGCCGTATGTTTTCTTTAACTCATCAAAATTGTGGGATTCTAAACAGATGGCAAGCCCGCCCATATCATAATTGATATCACCAATCGGCGACCAGACGGTATACAGGTTGTGCGTACCGCGCCCCATGTATACGATATCGTAATGCGCGCCCGTATAGGCGCCCTGTCCGATGGCCCGGAGCCACTTATATTGATAAGTAAGCGACTGCTCGCCCAGTAATTGATCGAAGAAGCGCATGATGTGATCGCCGTTCAGTACGTCAAGCAACTCCGGCAAGTCCTCGTTCGTGCCGCCCATGAACAATGTTTTGCTTCCGTCCGACATGATGCCTTCTTCTAGGATCGTATCGCGTTCGATTTTCCCCATTTTCTGCATCTTTTCCAATATGGCTCGTCTTGCGTTGAATACTTTCGCACGATCATGGAAGCCTCTAAGCAATAAATAACCATCCTCCGCGATCCGCTCTCTCATAGCGTCGAAGTCGTGAAGAAGATCATTAGAATCCCGCAATTCCGTTAGATGGGGACCCCCAAGCTCCAGTTCGCGATTGCCTACTTTTAAGAACATTTGCTGATACCCCTTTGCGTCGTTATGCTCTTATTGTAGTTGCAAACTTGCCTGTCTCCCATGGAACGCGATCTTTATTACATGTATATTCGTACGGAATTGAACTAAATTTATTTACCGGCTATTTATCCGTTAAACATTGCCGATATGTGCTAGGTGCCATGCCGTATCTCGTTTTAAACAGCTTAGAAAAATGAAATTCATCGTAAAATTGAAGTGCGCCCGCGATCTCTTTCACGGATGCGTTCGTTGTTTCCAGCGCCACTTTGGCGGTTGCAAGCTTAAGCTGTTGGATATAACGGCTTGGAGTCATCCCCGTTCTTGAACGAAACCGCGCGAAGAAAACGGTGCGAGACAATCCGCTTTGGCGGACCAGATCATCGATCGGCATGGGATGTCCAATCTGTCTATGCATTTGAAATAAGATGTCGTCCAGTTCGGGATGGCGACTCTGTGCATAAGCGAATTTTTCCTTCGCGAAATGCAGCAGCAACTCTTGCGCCGAAAGTTGAGCAGTTAATCCGAAGCCTTTGGGGCTAATGATCAAATTGTCGATCAATCTCTCGCACAACCGAACCGCATCCGGCATTTTCGCCGTCGTTACCGGTTGACCGACGGACAAATCCAGATGGGATACGATTTCCATGGGATCGAATAAAATAAAATAAAATTTCCAATCCCCGTCCACGCAACTGTAAGCGCTAGGAATGCTCGGCGGAACGATGATGTACGTACCGGTTTCAAGCCCAAACGTCTGATCCAACAGCTTAAGCGATCCTTCGCCTTCGAAGGTGACGAATATTCCGGTATATTTGAATCCGTGAGGCTTGGACACCTGATAAGTATCGTTTGCATGCACTTTCCAGATCGATTTGAATCGAAACGTCGGGAGAGCCACGCCATCGTCCAATTCATACGGAATATCCATGTAAACCATTTTATTGAACTCCATTCTCCTGGAACATCCAGCGCTTATTAGCGATACTTCCTTTATTGTCATCCTAATTCCGCAAAACCCTGAAAGACAATAACGGGTACAAAGTCAGACCTTAAACGGTATCCTTGGAATAGACGGAATCCCTTGCACCTCAAGGGATCGGGCCTTCCCGAATACACAGGATTAGCTCTGGCTTTGTACTGGGTCCATCGTACCGTGCAGTTCAAAAATAATCAATTCGTTTTTTCCTTCGCAAAGTAAAGGCGTACGCTAAAGCAACTGTGTTGTGATCCACGCCGGCTGGCGGTCTCCTCCCGGGAAAATACTCCTCTCAGCACCAAATAGCCGTTTTGTTTGATTCGTCCAATTCCGCGTACGGTAACGTGTTCCTCATTCCATTTTCTCCTTCCCTTTTTTGTTTGCCTTCCATTTCATATCCGTATCGTATATCTTTATGGTTATAAAGAACATGCATTGCTTTGCTGCTTTGCTGTTTTGCTTATACCTTATTGCAAAGTGAGGGAAAGCGTATGCATCATGCGAACATAATCGCGATCGAAACGAAACTGCTCGCCCAATCCTACTCCCGGGACCGAACCAGCTTCCTGATGCCGGAGGAAACGTACGAAGGCTGGGTATTGCTCGCCGGCGAAAAAGGCGTGTTCCGGTACACAGTTGCCGACGAAGCCGGGGAAGCTAAAGTCGGGGACGTGGTGCTTTGTCCTCCAGGCACCTCGCTTCATCGCGAAATGATCGAGAAGCTGGATTTCCATTACGTGCATTTCCGGCTGTATGCCCGGTCCTCCGAAGGGCCTATCGAATTTCCGTACTTCGGAAAAATCGTCTTCCGCAATACGTCCCGCCTGCTTTCCATCCTAGCCGGAATGCGCGCAGCGCGCAGCAACGTATCACTGTCGTATTTGGAGCATCTGGTCAGCGACGTTCTGTACTAGTTCATCGGGGAACGCGCGCTGCGGCGCAAAGAAATGAAGCCGCGGGATGCCGCCATCGACGAAGCCGTGCGATATATCAACGAACGGGCTTGCCAGAGCATTTCCATGCAATCGGTCGCTTCGCTCGTCGGACTGAGCCATTCCAAATTCACCCGCAAATTTCAAAAAGAGCTGGGCATCTCGCCGGTCAAGTATTGGACGGGAATCCGGCTGCACAAGGTCAGACAAATGCTGGTGGAAACCGATGATTCGCTCGAGACCATCGCCGAAAAGTGCGGGTACCAGAACGCCTTTTATTTGAGTCGCGTCTTCTCGAAGGAAATGGGCATTAACCCGTCCTGCTACCGCAGCACTCATCGGGTGTGAGTGGCTTGATTCCGAGGGCGGCGGGGCCAGGACAACAAAAAAGACCGTCAGGGACCCCGACGGTCCTTTTTCTGCGCGAGACGAAAGACAGTCTTGCTTACGGGACGGGGTCAGCCCGTTTCCCGCTGAACAACGGTGCTTCTCACTCCCATCATGTCTCGATTCGAATCAGCTCTCCCATCGTCCCGCGCTCGATTCTGTTCTGCACCAAAACTATACGTTCGGGATGACGGTCGTCCCTTTGTAAAAATCGCCCTGCAGCATCGTATGCTCATACGGCGCGTTCGGATTGGCGATGCGCCACAGCATTCGTTCCTCTGCGCGTGCCCCTATTCCCGAATCAGGAGCAGCGGGCGAGACAGCTCGGGAATATACGCATTGACTGTGTCTTCCAGACTGATGAGCGATATGTCTTCCGGAATGCGAAGACCAGACATCGTCACGCCTGGTAAACCCATGGCAAATGGTAGCCGACGCCGCATAAAATAGCTGTCGCCTGACGCTCGCGCACCTGATCCAACAGATGCTTAATCTTAATGTCTCGCTCGAGACCCCGAATATGTGTCAGACGATCTTCCACGCGCGCTTCGATGCCATGCTCAGCCATCGCCATCCGAAACGCATCCCAACGCATTACAAATCCGCGTATCGCCATATCCAGTTCGCCTACGTACACCACGCGCCGATGCCCTTGTGCAAGCAAATACTGAACAGACTGATACACGGCCGTCCCCGTATCCCAAATGACACTGTCCACTTTCCAACGCGGTGTAGGGAAATGAAGCAGAACACGCGGAATGGAGCACCCGAGCAAATAAATCGATTGTTAGCTTAATCATCATCGGCCACTGGAACATATTCTTGGCCTATTTCGTTAGCGGTATAGATTCTAGACATTGACTTTTGACAAGAATCTGGACCGCTAAAAAAGAAAACCCGCAATTAATGCGGGTTCAGTGCAGACCATATTCTTGTTACGAAGAAGCTCATTGAAAGTATAGGGAATGTGGTAAGTATCTTGTCAAAATCGGCAATATGGTAATATTCCTATCATCCGACACTTAAGCCTGCACCATCAGCGTTCCGCATCACAACATGCTTGTGCGGAGCTTTTAGCTCGGACCCATGTAACCTTCTAGATACCTACCCGATCTAATATATGTAACGTTACGAACATTCTAATACTTCTAGTCAAGAAAGCAGGTGAAGCCCTTGCATACAGTTCCTATTGTCGTCAAAGCCAAAGCTGGGGACCCTGAAGCATTCATGCAGTTGATGCAAGAGATAGAGTTACCTTTATATAGAACTGCAAGGTCCATCGTCAATAAAGACGAAGATTGTGCAGATGCCCTGCAGGAGACGATGCTTAAAGCCTTTAAGTCCATCCACACACTCAGAGAGCCCACTTTTTTCAAAACGTGGATCTTCCGGATTCTTATTAATGAATGCAACAAAATGGTCAAAAGCAGCTCAAGAGTCCTCCCTTATGGAGAGCTTCCCGACATCCCTTCCACTTCCAAGGATTATGAGAAAATCGAATTGTGGGATGCCGTTCAACATCTTGAGGAGAACCTACGGATTGTCATTCTCCTTCATTATCTACAGGACATGCCGATCAGTCAAATTTCTGACATTCTCGAAATTTCTACGATAGCCGTGAAGACCCGGCTGCATCGCGCCCGCAAAAAGCTAAAGCATTCATCTCAAATCCATCAAGAAAAGGGAGTTGCGACATGGTGAACACTAAGTTAGAAGAACAATTAAAGAACTGCCAAAGCCTACTTCCCGATCAGTTATCTGATATTGCCCGCTCCAAGCTGAATAAGACTTACCAAATCATCAGGGAAACCGATAATTCCATTTCCCCCATTCCGAGAAAGATAGATGTATCAAGAACTTTTAATAAATGGTGGGTTTCCACTTCAGTCGCTGCAATACTTGGAGTTACATTCATTGCTTCCGGCTTTGTATCGCCCGCAATAGCTGATGCACTCAAGCAAATTCCGGTACTGGGACAAATCTATTCATTATGGAGCGAAAAAAACGCAGATCCCGGTGTTCAACAAGCCGAGGATTTCATCACAAACGTAAACCAAAGCGTGACCCATGGCAAGGTGACTATGAATATTCCAACGTTGTTATTTGACGGGACCCGAATTCTCATGAACATAACCACTCCTGGAAACCGTCTGGCTTCGGAGCCCAATTCGCCGCCATCCGATGCCAATAAAGGGTCGGTAGATAAGTTTGAGGTCCTCTATAAAGGCCAACCTCTGCTCTGGAATTACGAACACATGGACGGTGAGACTGCTTCCAGCCTAATCGTTGAGGTTTTCAGCACTTATTATGAGCCGCGCACAACACAGACGACTGTCCAGTTCCCTGATCAGTTTGACTTGACTGTAAATGTAACGTTAAAGGGCTACGATGTCCCGTTCCAATTCGTTCTGCCTGTTACAAAATCAGCGCCCGTTACCGTTTGAATGCTTCAAGGGATCAGATCACCGTCGCTATCGCCACCTTTTTCGTTATGTTATTTGATTTTCTTAAGTTTAGGTCTTGATAATTTTCAGTCTAATGGTTTATTTCTTTTAACACCGATGAACATGCTGTATTGGACGGGGCATTGGGAGCGAACCGAATGCTGTAACGCTTCGGTTGGATGAAGCGATCCGGCAAAGGGCCGCCGAATCATTTCAGCAGCCCCGTCTTTATCGATTATTAAACTATCGTGCCCGTTACTTCAACGATCAAGGGCTCGAAAGCATGTTCTTGTCATCCACTAACAATCGCCTCATGGCTTCGGCTGTTCGTCTATCATTTTCTGCGTCTCTTCCGCCATCATGCGTAAGCCTGTATTGAGATCGACCGTTCCGGCGAGCAGTGTATTCAGATGCTTCTCGTAGATGCTCCTCGCTTTGGAATCAACGTTCGTTGTCGCAGCAAGCGGCGCGAAAGGATAATAGGTGACCGCCTTCCAGTTTTTATCCGGAAAAGGAGATTCCGATCCAAGTGCCTCCCTCACTTCCTTAGCTCTCGAAGCCATCAAGGTGCCGCCTTTCGAATTTTCGACAAAAAATTCGAGCGAGGTCCAAAACTTAATCGCTTCCATTGCCGCCTCCTTATGTTCGGACAGCGAAGTGACACCGAAATAATTGGGAGAAACTTGCGAGCCGATTTCCGTCAAGCCGGGCATTACCGGAAAGGAAACCATGTCCCAATCGAGCGACGAAAACTCTTTCGTCAGTGCGAGCGGAGCGGCCGCCGTGTACAAAAGCATGGCAACCCGGCGATCCTTGCTGAACGAGGACCAATCCGGTATTTTCCCTATTTCCTTGTATGCTTTCGTAAATACGGGATTCAGAAGTACGCTTTGGATCAGTGTCTGCCATTGCGCGCTCGTATAAATCGTCGGTGTTCGCTTGGTCCCGTCCACCAGGGGCAACGAATAGGGATTCCAGCCGATCATCGCCCCCGTACCGTGGCTGCCGATTCCGTAATATTGCACGCTGCCGTCCAAACGTGTCATTCTGTTCGCCAAATCGAGCGTTTCCGCCCATGACATCCCGTCTTTCGGATAGGGCACTCCGAACGTATCGAAAAGCGTCTTGTTGTAGTAGAGCAGCAGGCTGTTCATCTTTACGGGAAGGCCGTAAAGCTTTCCGCCAAACATCTGCCTCATTGATTCGATGGCCGTCGGCTCCAGATGGCCGATATCGACGTTCTGTTTGCGAATCAAGTCGCTCATATCGTACTTCAGATCGTAATCGAGCAGCGCCTCCTCGAAACCTCCCCGCGAATTGGTGTACAGATCGAACTTGACGCCGACCGCCAGCAGTTCGGGAATCGTCGTGCCGTCGGCCTTTGAGGTTTGAATGTACCGCACATCGAGATGCGGATATTTTTTGCGCAGCGGCTCCAAATAAACCACTTCCATCTCCTCGAGAGGGGAAATGGATACTAAGGTTAGCGTAACACGTTCGGCCGGATTTTCCTTAGCCGTTTGAGGAACATCGGCTCCCTCTTTTGCCCCTCCGCTGCAAGCGCCTACAATAACGGTTACTCCTGCTAAGAGGATTAGCAACCTCGCTCTCTGTTTGAACATAGGATCAGAGCACCCTCGCGTCTCCATTATTCCGGTTTAAAACCCGCTTCCTTCAACATGCGCTCCAGGTGCATTCGAGCATCGGCGATTCGCTGATCGATCAGTTCGGGTACAGTCGGTCCGTCCACCCGCTCCAAAAATACATGGCCCTCGAACCCGCTCCTCTTTAAAACGGTAAAAATAGCCGGGAAATCTACATCTCCTGTGCCGGGTATCGGGAAGTCGCGTGCGCCCCGCTCCCCGCGATGATCTTTAGCGATAAGCGAATGCGTGCGCTCCGCCACCTGGGGAAAATCGTCAGAGGCAACAATTCCTTCGTAAAACTCCACATTGCCAGGATCGTAGCATCCCCGAATATGCGGGGAATCGATCTGCTGCAAGGTCTCCAGCATATGCGCGGCGGTTGCCGTATTGCCGGTATGCGGTTTGATCGTTATGATGAGGTCCCGTGCGGCCGCTTCCTCAGCAATTTGTTTGTACCGTTCGATGTAGGCCCGGTTTAGCAGTTGCATGTCCCCCTCTGTCAGAGGAGCCGACGGAAAGGAGCGGTAGCTTTGCGTCCCGATTGTAAGTATTTCCCTGATTCCCAGCGCTTTCGCTAGTTGCATTCGCTGCCTCGCCCGCTCGATCGGCTGATCGATTTTAAAATGAGCATTAGACATAAGCTGTAGCGGCTGCAAGTTGTACCTGGCAAACAGTCCGTTCAATTGACCGATGGCACGGCTGTCGTCCGCATCCGGTAATTCAATCCCCGCGTGAGGATTCCCGATGCCAATATATCGAAACCCTGCGCGCGAGATTCCTTCCAAAGCCCTTTCCAGTGAACAGGTTGCATAAGGCAATGTCATACAGGCCAGTTTCATCTTCCGTCCCCCTCCTATTTCAGTTCCCGCAATCCCGCGTTCAGTACCATTCGTACGGAACCCCAACCTCGCTCAATACGGGATGGGCGACATAAACGAGACTGGTTGCATGGGCAGACAGTTTCCGTATACCGAAGGAAACCGTTCCCGAGGATGGCAATAAGTCTACGTAAGAGACGAGCTGCCAATCCGTATTCTCAAAATAGGCTGACGTGTTCGGACCCAACTGACTGGAATAGGCCGCAGCACCCGTTGACGCCTCCGAAGCTCTCGCATAAAAAGCAAAATAAACGTACTTGCCCGCTAACTCCGGATACAACGCCAAATCGATCGTGAATCCCCAGTCGCTCGTATTGGCGGCCCCGGACAGTTCAAACGCCTCGTAGGTGCGGTAGGTGGCACTCGACAAAGCAAACGATCCGCTTCCCATCGTGACGGGAACGAATTGTCCCAGAGCAGGCGAGTAGTTTACTCTCGCGACACCTTGAATTTCGGCCTTATGAAGGTGTGTCTTGGCTGCGGCCAAGTCGTCGATTTGCAAATTCGCCAGCGAAGCGTATGTTTCGTCGTAAGCGATGCCGTTCCCGTATATTTTCAGATTGTTAACCCACGCTCCCATTCCGGTCCTGCTCGTCCCTGTTCTTAGCAGCGTGTAGGCTTTGAAAGGAGCGCTCGAGCGGGAGATGCTGTTGTTGCCGATCTCCAGCCCAAGCTTAGCGGAATAACAAGCTACCAAGCAGTCGGCATCCCGCAGACTGGCGAAATTATTGACGATCCGAACGGAGCTGACCGGCTGCGTGTTGCCAACCGTGGCTGCTACGACCGTGCCGTTTATAATGATCTGCGCTTTCACCAACCGCACCGGATTCGTAAACGAATAACCCACCGAGCCATTATTTTCGAAGTAATTGTCAGACAGATCGAAGGGCATGATCGAATTGCGGGCGAAAACGCCGCATACTTTGTTTCCTTCGATATTGCAGCCGTTGATCCGGACGCCAAGCGCTTTCCTGGACAAATAGATGCCGATGCCGTCATTCGTGAATATTTTCGTATTCACAACATTAAAGACGTTCATTTCGCCATCAACAAATTGAATGCCATCGCCGCGGTTGTACGATATTTCGCATGTCTCCACGTCATTGCACCAGCCGTAGCCGATAGCAAGCGCGGCCAAGGTCGTACCTTTAATGGAAATCCGGCGGAACAGCGAATGCGCGATTTTTTTGGAATAAATCCCATATTTCGTCTTGTTGTCCCCGGATATGTCGAGATTCGAAAATTCGAATTGATTCCCCACCTCGGTATCCGTAAATTTGAAGATCGCCTCCAACGGAGCCGACACCGTGACGGAAGCATGCGTACGAATGACGGAAGAATGGACCCGTCGGTTGTAGTCGTCCCCGATCAAACGAATCCCTCGTTTACTTGAATCAATCAGGATCGGGCTTGAGATCAAATAAAAATCGGAAGACGGAAAGTAGACGACCGCCCCCCGGTTCTGCGCGGCATCCACAGCCGCTTGTATGGACTGTGTATCGTCAGACGCGTTGTCCCCTTTCGCCCCAAACCATTTTACGTTGAACGCTCCTTGGAAAATGCGCTTGAACCGCGCTCCTGTAGCCGACACAATGACCAGTCCGGTATCATCCGCGCTCGACACGTCCGCCGGATCGAAACGGAAGACACCCTCCTTGCCCGGGTCTGTCACATCATACAGTTCCGCAGGAGCCGTCGATAAGGAGCGCAACTCGGCAATCGTTACCTTGGGCCAACAACATCCCTCCTCTTCCGCCCCGTATACCCCTTCTGTCACACTTTTCCCCTGGACATTCGCTGCACTCCACATACTGCCTGCGACCAAAGCCGTGCCTGCCAAGCCAATCGATGCGAGCAGCTTTCTTCTGCTGACACTGACCGTTCCCGAATCGAAAACTTTATTCATTGTGTCGATTTCTTTCTCTTGATTCATAATAGACCTCCCATCGGTAGTTTTGGGTTTCAAGTATCGGTAAGCGTTTGCAAAAAACAAGCAAGCCGATCCTGCTTTCAGCATAGTTGAACCCGATTGCTTTTAAAATAAAGAGAATTAAACTAGACTATATATAAATTTTAACGAAATTCCGAGAGAAGTCCCCTTCCTCAACAGGGAGAGGCTGAATGTCGGCAAGGCAAGGCAACGCCTGGCTGATCTTCCTGGATCCTGCCCTCGTATGATACAATCAGTCTCAGAGATTCCGAACAGATTTTCAACAGAAATTCAAGGGAGGGAGCGCAAGCAATCCGCCCTCAAGCATCAATTCGGCTTGCACTCGCAATCCGTACAAGCGGTCTACCACAAGTACCTCTTTGCCAGAGACAGCGCCAGACAAGCCAGACGCCAAGGCTTACCCGCCCAATACCGGATTCGCCTCAGCATGGGTCAAGTTGGTCTACGGCCGCAAGCTGATGATTACCATCAGCTATGAGGATGGAAGAGTAGCCGAAGCGAACCATGGCGCCGAGGTTGCGTGGTTTGTTTGTAGAAGGGAACGGTTATGGCTTCCTATTTCTAAGAGCAGCGAAAGTAGGGGAGGTTCATTCTCTCGATAGGTACTCTCGCAGAACGGAGGAGCCGATCTTGCATACCGAAGAGGGTCGACATGTTCTGATCCCCCAGCTCACATACTGTAGATATTGGGAGCGCAAAGACAAATTTTTGTTTTATGAGGATACCTGCAAGGAGTGGACCATTTTCGCCGTCATTGACGGGTCGTTCCAGTATGAATTTAACGAGGAGAAAGGCATTGCCGCATTCGGCGATTTGATCATTTGTCCGGCAAATACTGTTCTGCGCAGGGTCGTTATATCGCCGCTTACTTTTTTTGCGATACGGGTTCGATGGCGGATCAACGACATGGTGAGCATGGGACAGGCGGAACCGCCCCGGTTTGTCGGCAAAACGAGTATCGCCGACACGAAGCGGTTGGCAGGCAACTATTCCTTGATGAAGCAATCCGAAGGACTCAGCGAGGAAGTTAAGCTGTGGCTGTGCGGTCACTATATGCAGGATATTTGGTTGTTATATGGGAAGGAGTGCAGCAAATGGCCTTGGCCGGTAGAATGGCAAGCGGGCAAACAGCCGGAGCCGATCATGAACGAAGCCTCCTCCCTCATTCGCAAGCATGCCTTTGAGCCTTTTGATCTGAAGGAGATTGCCGCACAATTGCGACTGAGTCCAGCACGGCTATGCCAGAAGTTTAAAGCGAGCTTCGGACAAACCCCGATCCAGTTTTTGACCGATTTGCGTTTGGAGAAAGCGAGACAGCTGCTGCTGGAAACAACAATGACGCTTGATCAAATCTCGGAATACATTGGTTACCAGAACGCCTACTATTTAAGTCACATCTTCAAGAAGCATATGGGAGTCACGCCGTCCGCCTTCAGAAAAACGCATCGGGTCTAGCTACTTCCCTTCCTAACCTCCCCCCCCCATTCTGCATAGAACTATAGACCAAGGGCATATAGGGAAATTCGGAAAAGGAACAGCATATACTAGGGTGAAAAAAATGGATCATTTCGCTTTACTCCCTATATCAAGGTGATCCAGTAAATACTTGCATGCGTAAGCATTTGGCAGCCCGTGTTCAATTCCGGCTTATAGATTGCTACACATAACTGCTGGTTACTTCAATAGAAAAGAGGAGCTGCCTTGTAGCAAGCTCCTCCGCTAACGTATACGTTAGTTGAATACCATAATGGTTTTCTTGTACTTTCTCTCTACAGGTATAATTCATCGACTTCAGCTATTTTCCTCGCTCGCCATAAACGGATTAAAGCTCATCTGGGCGTATTCCATAGCATCGATATACTTTTGCTGTTTTGACCGCTCTATCATTTCTTCAGGGCTAACGTCTTCTACTTTAGAAGTTATCCACCAAACATTACCAAAATGGATCAATCACTCTCCCTCCTCGCTCCCCCCCAGGCCATGGTTGTCGGCTTGGTCATAGATATAGCGCCAGCCATTATGGCCTGCGAATACACCTCATCGCCGTTCTCTACATACAGACGAATAAAGCAAGGAAATGCTGGCCATTCGTCAGGGGATGTCTAACGACAAGAACATGTGGTTGCATCTGCAACAAACATCATCCGCCAAGATGGACATCGACGGCGAGCTGCCGGACGGCACGATGGAGCCGGTATTCCGCCGCGGCAATTGGGCGATCCAGCCCCGAGCCTAACCCTCCTATTACATCCCGCATTAGAGCCGCTAACCGCCCGGATGCGGGATTTTTCGGCTGTAACGATTTTCTCCCGTGTCCTATTACCGGAAAATGTCTATACTAGAATGGAATTCAAATGCATCCGAAAGGAATTGATGTAATATGCACATGACCTTTGCCGCCAACCTTCAATCACTCTCTGCAGCAGGCGACCTCGGATGACGTCATGAGTAAGAGGATGCCTGCCCTGTAGAGAGATTCGGGTATACCCCCTGCATCTACAATCTACTTTACAGGAGGATCATCGCAATGAATTTACAACAATTAGGCTGGACCCCAAGCTGGGAAACCGCCTTTCAACCTTACCGCACGAAAAACCTGGTCCCGGGCCGAATCGCGCTCGAGCACAAGCACATGTATCGCGTCTATACCGAGCAAGGGGACTTTCTCGCAGAGGTCTCCGGCAAGCTGCGACACGAAGCGCTGGAACGCGCGGACTATCCGGCGGTCGGCGACTGGGTCGCCCTGACCGAGCGGATCGAGGAAGGCCGGGCGACGATTCACGCCGTGCTGCCCAGGACGAGCAAGTTCTCTCGGCGCGCGGCCGGCAGCGTCCCGGAGGAGCAGATCGTTGCCTCCAATGTCGACACGGTGTTCCTCGTGAACGCGCTGAATCAGGATTACAACCTCAGGCGCATCGAGCGGTACCTGACCCTTGCCTGGGAGAGCGGCGCGAATCCGGTGCTCGTCCTGACGAAGGCCGATCTGTGCGGCGATGTTGATGCGGCCGTTCGCGAGGCGGAAGCCGTCGCGATGGGCGTACCGGTTCACGCCGTCCATGCGCTCTCCATTGAAGGGCTGCAGGCGCTGGCGCCTTACATCGGGCAAGGCAAGACTGTTGCCCTGCTCGGCTCCTCGGGGGCTGGCAAGTCAACGCTCGTCAACCGGCTGTATGGACGCGACGTACAAGCTACCGGCGTTATCCGGGAGGATGACGACCGGGGGAAGCATACGACAACCCACCGGGAGCTCGTCGTGCTGCCGACAGGCGCCCTTCTCATCGATACACCAGGGATGCGGGAGCTGCAGCTGTGGGAAGCGGACGAAGGCATTAGTGCCTCGTTCCACGATATCGAGGAGCTGGCGGAGCGATGCCGGTTCCCGGACTGCAAGCATCAGAAGGAGCCGGGGTGCGCGGTGAATGCTGGTCTCGCCGACGGGACGCTGGAGCGCAGCCGTTACGACAATTACGTGAAGCTCCAGAAGGAGCTAGACTACTTGGCGCGCAAAGAAAACCGCACCCTGCAGGCGGCCGAGAAAGCGAAGTGGAAGAAGATCCACAAGGCACAGCGGGCCCAATACAATAACGACCACTAGCTCAACGCAAGAAAAGGCATCCAATAACGGCGCAGCCGCTCCTGGATGCCTTTTTCTTTTCCCGATCACTTCTTCCGCAGCGGATACTCGTCAGCCGTGGCTCCCTCGTCGCTCCCTGCAGAAACGGCATCCGCCAGGCGACGATACCCCGCGCCCAGGCGCGGCGATCAGTCGGCAGCGTTTGCCCCGGAAGGAGCAAGGCTTCGATCGACAACGCTATCCTCTTTACCGAGAACGTGCGGGCCGAAGCCCAAAGCCGCAGCATAACGAAGAACCTGCTTTCTCCCAGGGGAAGAAAGTCAGGTTCCCTGTTATCTGCTGCGCATTGTTCGCTACACCCTCTTCGGCAGCAGCTTCTGATATTTTCGCCGCAGCTCGTGCAGCTCCTCACTGACGGCAACCGCATGCTCCTCCATCTGCTTGCCTACCTTCACGATCAGCGTTTCGAGCAGAGCGATGGGCGCTACCATCGAATGAAACTCCCATAGCTGACCTCGGGCCGTATACAAAGTGACGGTCGCCTTCTCCACCATCTCGCTGATGACAAGGTCGGTGATCAACAGCGTTTTGCAGCCCTTGGACCCGGCATGGTCGAGCAGCACCGCAAGCTCCGGCGATTCGGTGACGAAACCAAAGATCAGCATCACATCCTGCGGCTGCACATGCACCAGACGGTCGAACAGCTCATGACCGCCTCGGGATAAGTGGCTTACCCGTATCCCGAATCTCGTCAGTCGGAAGTCGATCAGCGCGGCAAGGCTCGCGGAGGAGCCAGGGCCGTAGATATAAACCGTCCCCGCCTCGCGCAGCATGCTTGCGGCCCGCTCGAAGGACTCCTGGCTCAGCCTCTCCGCGGTTTGCTGCAAATAATCGACGCCGATCAAGAGACTTGCGGCCGCATCCTCCTCATTCATTTTGGAAAAGGCGGACTGCAGCTTCTGCGACGGCGACAGAAAAATCTCATCCTTCACCTTCTGCTTGAATTCCTTCAGGTTTTTGCAGCCGACCTCAGCCCAGAACCGCGATACGGTGGACGTGCTGACCTGACAAGCAGCAGCCAGATCTTCTTCTACCATAAACGGAAGCTCTTCCATGTGTTTGCTGATATAATCGGCGATCCGCCGGTGTCCCCGGGATAACTCCTTACTCTCAAACGTCAGCTCCAAGCTGCTCCCCCCTCCCCAATGATCGAAACGTACGGTTATACGTTACACGTCTTCAACCTCAACTTTTTTCTTCAGCAGCCTTTTGACCGCTCCCGCTGCCCTCACCTGCAGATGAAGGCTCGGCGAAATGACTCTCTTGTAAGCACCGGACTGGATGGCCACCTTTAGGTCGGCCACCGACTCGCAAGGACCGGACAGCTCGTTGTGCACGCAGCCGACTTGGAACATCTGGTGGGCGTCACTGCCGGCGACCACAGGTACGCCGAGCTCCGCGCCAAGCGTGAGCACCTTGGCGACATTTTCCTGGATGCCGATCTCATGCAGATCTTTACCGTTGAGATCGAAAGCATCGAAGCGGCGCAGCAGCTCCCGGTCTACATGATACAGATGATTCGACTCGCGGAATGGATGGCCGCCAATCACCAGCATGCCCCGGGGCTCGCACAGCAAGAACAGCTGCTCCAGCCCGATAAAAGATTCGGCTGTTGTATGGTTATCCAGCAAGGCGCGAATTTCCAGCAGGGCGTCCTTGGGCCCGCTGACCAAAATATGCCCGCCTTCCGCCACATCGACTTCCATGCCAGTGAAAATTTTGAAGCCGTCACGGTCATAGTAGTGATTGTTGCCAGGCAGCACCCGATCCAGTGTGCCGTACACTTCGTCGAAGCGGCGCGTATTAAAATGCTCCGTCAGCGTAATCGCCTGAAGCCCTTGCTCCCGTGCTTCATCCAGCATTTCGTTGAAATGCTCTAGGGAAAAATCCGTTTTTTTGGACAATTTAACATGAAAGTGAAAATCGATTTTCATTCGTGGTGTTCCTCCATTGTACATGTTGAGATGAATAGAGAACAGCCTCCAGCCGGTGGCCGGTAAGCTGGTCATAGAGATTGATGCGCTCCTCCCGGAACGCGGCATACAGCATGCGGCCCGGTGCATAATCCGTATCTCCGAGCGTACGTGCAGTTAGCGCGATGTCTCCAGCCTCGACGCGTACGAGCGATTCCGGGCCCGAGGACAACACATCGGTCACCCGGACCGGGATGAAGCCGCGCTCCCCCGGATGCTCGTGCAGTGCCATATCCTCGGGCCTCAAGGTCAGCACGACCTGGCGGTCCGCTTCCAGGGCATCTCCCTCGACCCGGAAATCCCCGAGAGGCGTGCTCACGATGCCGATCTGATCGATGACGCGTGCAAAGCCGTCTATCCGATTCAAGGGATGATCGGAGCTGCCTATAAATTCCGCCACCTCCAGCGTTCTCGGATGCCGATACAGCTCTCGCGGGGTATCTAGCTGAACCAGCTCGCCGCCGAAAAACACAGCGACCTTGGTCGACAGCGTGATCGCCTCGTGCTGGTCGTGGGTCACATAGACGATGGTGGTACCGAGCTCGCGGTGCAGTCGCTTGAGCTCGGCCCGCATCTCGGTCCGCAGCTTGGCGTCCAGATTGGAAAGCGGCTCGTCCAGCAGCAAAATATCCGGCGAGGTGACGATAGCGCGAGCGATGGCGACGCGCTGCTGCTGGCCGCCGGACAGCTCGCCGGGATACCGATCGCTGAGCTCCGGGATGCGCATCTTCTCGAGGGACGACATCACGCGCTGCCGGATCTCGCTCTTCGTGAGCCTACGGATCTGCAAGCCGAAGGCGATATTGTCGAATACCGTCATATGCGGCCAGAGGGCATAGCTCTGGAACACGAGGCTCACGCCCCGCTTCGCCGGGTCCATGTGAAAGGCCGTTCCGCCGCTCGCAACTTCGCGGCCGGCAATGACGATCCGGCCTTCATTCAGCTTCTGCAGGCCGGCGATCGTACGGAGCAGGGTCGTCTTCCCGCAGCCCGAAGGACCGAGCAGAGTCACGAAGTCTCCCTGCTCGATGATCAGGTCGATGCCTTTCAAGACCTGCTTCTGCTGGATATGGACCTGAGCCTGCTGCAATTCAATAGCGCTCACTTTACGAACCTCCTAAGCCCTTGGTCAAATCGGCTTTACCAAACTTCACAGCCAACAGGTATACCGTGATGACGATGGCGATAATGATCATCAACACGACGTTCGTCAGCTGCTCATACCCTTTTTCCACATAATAAAAAGTCAGCGTGGTCAGCGTCTCTGTCCGCGGCGTCACGAGCATAATGATCAGCTCCATCTCCTTCAAGGCTCCGATGAACACGAGTATGAAGATGGACAGCAGGCTCTTGCGGCTAAGCGGCAGCAGCAGACGCCGGAACCGGGTCAGCCAGGAGGCTCCGCTCAGCACGGCGGCTTCCTCCAATTCACTGCCGATCTGCATCAGCGACGCCCCTCCGGCTTTGACCGTGAACGGAAGCTCCTTGACCACCGTGATGAGAATAATAATGGTGATCGTGCCGTACAAGGCCGGGATAAACAGCACCGGCTTGGCAAACATCGAAATGTAGATCGCTGCTAGGGATATCCCCGGAATGAAATACGGGAAAAACGAAAGCTGGTCCACCAACCGGCCCATGAGGGTATTTTTGCCCCGGGAGACAACATAGCCGAGCAATAACCCCATCACCGCCGCAATGACCGAAGCGCTGACCGCAATGATCAGAGAGTTCTTCAAGGCGAGCAGGAAAATCGGATTTTGCAGCACGCCCATCTCCCCCGTGTTAATCGCCGGGTTGGAGCCGCCAAGCCAGTAGTGAAGCGTTAGGTTGTCCAGGCTGAAGGTGCCGTTTTGGAGCAAGAAGGTTTGCAACAGCAGCACCAACAGCGGAATGACGGCTACCGCCCCCATGCTGAGCAGGATCAGGACAGCACCCGGCCGCTTCCATCTCCCCAGTGATAGGTAGGTGACGGAGCTGCTTTTGCCGGATACGGTCACATAACTGCGTCTTGCGCCCATCAGGCGCTGGTTCGCATAGATCGCGACGATGGAGATCAGCATGAGCGTCAGGGACAGGGTGTTGGCTTCGGTCGTCAGCCGTGAGCGCATGCTGGAGTACAGCATCGTCGAGATCATGTAGAAGTTAACTGGTGTCCCCAACAGAGCCGGCACGCCATAGGAGCTAACCGCCTTGGTGAAAATCAGGATAAAGCCCGACAGCACCGAAGGCAGAACCAGCGGAAATACAATCCGGCGCAGCACCTGCAGACGGCTCGCCCCCGCCATCTCCGCTGCTTCTTCCAACTGGCTGTTCATGGAGCTAAAGGCCGCACCAACCAGCAGGAAAAAATATACGCTGTCGTGGATCGAAAGGGTGATCACGATCGGGACATACCCATAGGCCAGCCAGTCGGGAGGCGCCACATGCAGCAGCGACTGCAGGATGCCTGGGGTTCCGCCGATCTTGCTGTTTTTGAAAAAGGTCAGCCACGCCTGCGACAGCATCCAGGACGGCAGCAGGTACGGGATGATCGCCAGCAAAGCGATCGTCTTCTTGAACGGAATATCCGTCCTTGTCACGAGCCAGGCCAGCCCGCAGCCCAAGCCCATGGACACGGCCGAGACCGAGAGTCCCACCGCCAACGCATGCAGCACCGGCTTGTAGAAGAGAGACCAGCTGATGTCGCTCGCCAGAATGCGCTGCCAATGGTACAGCGTCAGATGTCCCGGATCGGCGGCGGCCGTCAATCTGGCATCCTGGGTCCTCCAGACAAACGTTGTATACAGGATGTTCAGTACGGGCCAGATGATGGTATACGCAAGAAAAAGAAGCGACACCGTCCCAATTAGATTCAGCGGATTGCGCAGACCGTTCCGCCACCGGTTCCACCACCTCGTCTGCCATATGGGCCGAACAGACTTGTCAAGCAAGGGGGCCCCTCCTCATTTTTTCACAGACTCGCATAGAACCCGTTACTTTTGTTTGATCCAGAAATCGCGCACCTTCGGCGATGTCTTGTACAGGGCATCCCCGTTGAACAGCCACAGGTTCAGGCTCTCGAACGGAATATCGTTTTTGGTTTTCACATCGGAGCGAGGAACCCACGAGCCGACTTCGTTGAAGGGCTTCACGCCCTCACCGGTGCCATCCTTCTCCCCCATCATCCAGCGGATAAAGAGCTTACCAGCAGCCGCATGCGGCGCATTTTTCGCCATAAACAGATAGCCGGAGTCGGGAACCGAGGTCTTGGGCTTGATGTCGTAGATCGGCAGAATGCTCCAGCCTTTCTCTTTCACCTTGGATACATCCCCGGACACCGCCAAGCCGACCGCATCGCTGCCCGACTTGCCGATCGCATCCAGCACGTCGTCGCTGCCCTTTAAAACGACCAGCTTGTTCGCGAACAACTGCTTGATGAACTCATAGCCGGCATTTTCGGTCCCGTGCAGTTCAATTTCCTTGCCGAACTTCAGCTTATAGGCAGCCGCCATGTCGTTGCTGTTCACCACCATGGTCGTGAACAAGTCCATGAAGGCCGGGGAGCTCAGCGGATCGGCCGTATAGACCTTGCCTTGGAATTCCGGGGTGGTCAGATCCCACCAGTTGGTGATGGGAGGCGACTTGTAACGATCGGTATTGTAGAAGACCGTGCGGAACTCGACGTAATTGGCGTAGCTTTCCGCCTGAGTCCGGTAAGGCTCGTCCACCTTGGCAGCCAGGTCTTCAGGCAAATACTTGATATATCGTCCCGGTTTCACCATCTCTTCCTCCACGGCTCCGCTGACTTCCTTCGTGATGATGACGTCTGGATTAAATTGTCCCGCATCCTGCTCCTTCGTCACCTTGTCCATCAGCTCGTCGGATTTCACTTTACTGACTTCTACTTTTATGCCCGGGTACTGCTTCATGAAAGATTCCGCCGCCACATTGGCACGCCCCGAAGGGGAGTAAACGATGAGCTTGCCTTCCTTCTTAGCCTTCTCGTACAGAGCCTCTACGGTTTCGTCAGGCCCGGATGCGAATTTCGCCGAACTTGCTTCCTGTACGCCACTGGCGGACTTCGATACATCGGCCTTGAGTCCGCTTCCTCCCGCATCGGAGCATGCCGCTAACAGGAACATGGTGCCCAGCACCAAAGCAGCCGCCTTATTCCGTTTTGAGGTTTGAAGCTTGTTGCCTGCCCAGTGTTGCATCTTCATTAGAATGTCGCCTCCCCAAATTCAATCCCATTTTGTAAAGCGTGTAATCATCCGGATATTTCGCTTACAACGTTTACTATAAGAATGGATTGTCATCGGAATGTTAAATAGAAATTATGGTTTGGTAAATAATTATCATAAAAGTTAGTCACGGTAATAAATTATCATTTTTCAAGCAACTTTGAAGGTCATGAGTGGGATCTAGCTTCTACCTTTAGACATGAACTTGATTCCATAAAAAGAAAAAGCCGCGTTTTTCGCGGATTTGAATGGGACAATGTCGTTGGCTTCCGGCTTGAAGCAGCGCGTATCCGACGGGCGTTCACGCAGGCTGTAACCGACAATAAGTTGGTTTTTCGTTCCGATACCGTCAAGCTTGCCGGAATTTCCGGAGAATGCGGCAAAACGGCAAGTTTGCGCGCCACGCCTGCTGTCGCCAACTTTGAAATCGCAATTCCAAGCATAGTTGATCATTTAAAAACTTGCTCTGTTACTGCTGCTTCTCTACATGTACCCGCTTCAGGAAGAATGCCAAAAACAAACCGACAGTAGCCATAACGCTGGCAAAAATAAAACTGTTTTGGGTACCTTCAATCAAGGCAAGCGGACCGTTGGCCGGGTCTGAAGGGTCTGCCGCCCTCTCCATAAAGCGGTGGATTCCGGCAGTCATAAGGCTAATTGCAATGGCCGTACCAATCGCGCCTGCTATTTGCTGGAGCGTATTCATAATTGCGTTTCCATGTGGGTAAAGCTCGGGAGGCAATTGGTTAAGACCGTTTGTCTGGGATGGCAGCCATACCAGACAAATACCGAGCATCAGACTAGAATGAAGCACGGTAATCAGCACTAGGGGGGTAGCAGCCGTAATGCCTGTAAGAGACCATAGCACCACAAAAATCAAGACAAATCCTAAAGGAACGATCCGTCTGGGTCCGAATCTATCAAATATTTTCCCCGTAACCGGGGACATAACGGCTTGTAAAATCCCTCCAGGCAATAAGACGAGCCCCGCTGTTAACGCATTGAGACCGAGTCCGCGAATCAAGTACATGGGCAACACGACCATTGCCGACAATGTAAGCACCATACAAATAAACAGCATTAGTGTACCGATGGCGAACATCGGATGTTTAAGTGCTCTGAGGTTCAACATCGGATGTTTCATCTTACATTGGCGAAGGACAAAAATAATCAAAAACAACAGGCCAACGCTCATCGAAACGATGACTTTTATGCTACTCCAGCCGCCTTCGCCTTCCCCCACACTGCTAAAAGCAAATACAATTCCACCGAAGCCTGCCGTAGACGACACAAGTGAAAATAGATCTATTTTCGGTTTTGTAATGGCTGATACGTTTTGCATATAACGCAGACCAATCAATAGACAAATCACTAAAAAAGGAATAGACAACCAAAAGATCCATTCCCATCCTAAGCTCTCGATCATCAGTCCGGACAAGGTAGGCCCAGTAGCAGGAGCGACCACCAGAACGAGGCCGAGAATACCAATTACTCCTCCTCTTTTTTCTGCCGGAAAAATGATCAGTATCGTATTGAACATAAGCGGCAATAAAATACCCATACTAACGGCTTGAATGACACGTCCGATTAACAGCACTTCAAACCCTGGCGCAAGAGCGGCTACCAGTGCGCCGAAAACAGATAAACAAAGCCCTGAGATGAATAACTGCCGGGTCGAAAACCATTGAAGCAGCAAACCCGATAATGGCACTAATATGCCAAGCGTCAGCAAGTAGCCGGTCGTCAGCCATTGCGCTGTTACAGCGGAAATATGAAATTGACTCATTAAGTCGCTTAGTGCGACATTCAGCGCCGTCTCACTGAACATCCCGATAAAACCACTCAGTAATAATGAAATCATGATAGGAATAACTTTATAGCAGGCCTGTTGAATAACCACAAAATGGTAGAAAAAGAGCCGTCAACCCGGTAAACTGTT
>NZ_BAAAYO010000016.1:0-61244 GCF_039536325.1 Paenibacillus hodogayensis | reverse complement strand
GGACCGCAGGGTCCTGGGAGAGTAGGACGTCGCCAAGCGAACATACAAGCCTTTCCGGTTTCCCCGGAAGGGCTTTTTGCTTTCTTAGGGACATTGATGGACCACCATCGGAGTGGCTCGGCCTCTCGGTTGCCGGCGAAATAAGAAACAGCCCGATGGGTTCCATCAGGCCATGAAATAATAGTCGTTAAAAAAGCCGATCACTGTAATGATGTGGATTACCGCAAACAGCATTTTATAGGCGAACCGCGCATTGTCCCTGCTGGTGGTCAGCCTGACCGTGTACAAATAGAATGGGATGCACACCATCATATAACGTACGACGCTTGCCAAATAAAACGGCTGGCTAGAGAAGGGAATAACGATCAGCAGCGCGCCGTAGACCCACAGCAGGAGCTGCCGGGGCTCGCGAATCAGCTCCTTGCCGCGCAAAATCAAGAACCCGAGGTAGACCAGGATAACGGCAGTCGACATGACAAAGGCCAGCAGACCGTTGTCCCATCCTCCCGGGGCCATGAAGTAAGGCTTTTGGAAATAATGCGCGTAATTCGTGAAAGGCAATGCGGTCTGGCGGTACCAGGAGCTTTGCTCATGGAAGGGGGCGAGCCAGTCACCCGTCCGAATTTTCATAAACAGCAAGTACAGGCCTATCGGAAGCAAAGATAACAGTCCGTATGACGCCAGACGGAGATGGCGTTTTGTCAACGGGAACCGTTCGTTTAGCAAAACCATGCCTGCTACAAAGAACAGATTCATCACGCCGGGCACCCGGGTTACCGTGGATAAGCCGGCAGCGATAAAGGCCAGAGCGTATCGCTTATCCGAAGAGTAGTAAAGCGAAGCAGCGGATAGGAGCAGAAACAAGCTTTCCGTGTAAGGCAGCGAATAAAACAAGGACGTCGGGTAGAGCAGCATCAACACGAGCACCGCTCGTGTTTGAGATTCGTCCAAGTTTTGTTGGCGGCATATTCCGAATACGTACAGCAAGGCTGCAAAAAAGAAAACATTCGAAAGCAAGCTGCCAACGATCGTCAAGCTGGTAAGGCCGAACAGTCCGGTCAAAGCCGCCGCCGCTCTCAAAACCAGTGGGTATAGCGGGAAAAACACCCAATTGGCGGGCGGATGCGGCTCCTCGATCCGGTAACGGTCGTAGCCGTGAACGGCAATGTCGAAGTAGGCGAAGCTGTCGAACTTGGCAAAGTCTTTCTCATTGGGCCAGCGCGTATCGCTCAGGTCAAAGGGCAGCTTCATCGCTCTTTCCGGCACTACACCCGGCCCTTGCTGAATATAGACCGGCGGTTCGGTATAGGCGGCAAATAAATTGGTCCCGACATACCCGGCGAATAAAATTAGAATGCGGCTAATAAGGAAAAGTCCCGCTATGGATCGTAAGGAACGACCCGTCAACCCCCGAATCATGCAATTCCTCCATTCTCTTCTTATTTGTACCCCTAACAGACGCGTATCAATCGGTTCGGGAACTGCCTGATTCGGACATGCCGCTCAAAATACATGAATTGGTCGGTTCTAGCCCGGTAAACCGGGGTAAATGTGTATATACTGATTGTACGACAGGATCGAGCGACAATGGATTAAGAAATTATTGATCCTCGAACACTTGGCAAACCGGGAAAAACGAGTTATAATAAGTCCAAAGTCAAAGAAAGTCAAAGTCAGAATGATTGAACTTTCCGACTTTTTCCTATCAGCGGCTTAACATGAAGGTGGAGGGTTCATTTGATGCGTAATGTCTCCGATATCATCGAACAATATCTGAAGAACATTTTGCAGCAAAGCCCGAGTGGAGTCGTCGATCTGCAAAGAAGCGAACTGGCCGACCGGTTCCAGTGCGTTCCGTCGCAAATCAATTATGTGATTAGCACGCGGTTCACATTGGAAAAAGGGTATTTGGTCGAAAGCAAAAGAGGCGGGGGAGGATACATCCGTATTCAACAGGTAGAGCTTCCTTCTAAAGAAGCGATCCACGTGCATATTTTTAACACGGTCGGGTCTCAGATCGATCAATCATCGGCGGAAGGAATCATTTATCAGTTGGCGGAAGGCCGGTTTATTACGGATCGGGAAGCGAACCTGCTTAAGGCGGCCGTTTCCAGGGATGTTCTGAACTTGAAGCTTCCGTTGCGGGATGAAATTCGGGCAAGCTTGTTAAAAGCTATGCTGATTTCCCTGTTAAGCAAGTAAGCGAGAGAAGTCGGATGAAACTGGAGGAGGGAAAGCAACCGTGCTTTGCCAGGAATGCAATAAGAAACCGGCAACGCTGCATTTCACGAAAATCATCCATGGAGAGAAGACCGAATTCCATATTTGCGAATCGTGCGCCCGCGAGAAAGGCGAACTGATTCCGGGAACGCCGAACGGTTTTTCCATCCATAACTTGTTGTCCGGCTTGCTTGACTTCGATCCGAATACGCTTGGCAACAAGCCGCAGACGACTCTCCGCTGCGATAATTGCGGACTTACTTACAGTCAGTTCAGCAAAATCGGCAGGTTCGGATGCAGCTCCTGCTACGAGCATTTTTCCGAAAGGCTGGACCCGTTGTTCAAGCGAGTACACGGCAACAATGTTCACGTAGGCAAAGTGCCGAAACGTTCAGGGGGCCTGATTCAATATAAGCGGGAAATCGATAAGCTCAAAAACGATATCCAGGTTCGCATCTCGCGAGAAGAATTCGAGCAGGCGGCCAAAATTCGCGATCAAATCCGCGAGCTGGAATCCAAGCTGAATCGGTCGAACGCATAGGGAAAGGGGCAATCGAAGTTGGATCGGTCGAACATTTTCGCGCAAGCGCTCAGTGACTGGATGAAGGGCAACAGCCCGGACTCGGACGTTGTGATCAGTACCCGGATACGTCTCGCCCGAAACTTGTTGAACCTGCCTTTCCCGATGCTGGCGACCAATGCACAATCGCAGGAAGTGTTGGAACAGCTCGTGAAGGTATTGAAAAGCGATGAGCTTCAGCAAATCAGTCCGATGGAGCTGTTCATTCTCGATGAGCTTGACGAGCTGCAAAGAAAGGTGCTCGTGGAGAAACATCTGATCAGTCCGAACCTCGCTAACGAATCGCGCAACGGTGCGGTCATGATTAGCGATAACGAATCGGTCAGCATCATGGTGAACGAAGAGGATCATTTGCGCATACAGTGCCTAAGCCCCGGATTTCAAATCCGCGAAGCTTGGGATGTAGCCAATCGGATCGACGATGTATTCGAATCGCAGGTCGATTATGCTTTTGAGGAGCGGCATGGCTTTTTGACCAGCTGCCCTACGAACGTAGGGACCGGTATTCGCGCTTCGGTGATGATGCATCTGCCTGCGCTTGTGCTGACTCAGCAGATGAACCGGATTTTACAAGCAATCAATCAGGTCGGCTTGGCGGTCCGAGGCATATACGGCGAAGGCAGCGAAGCGATCGGCAACGTATTCCAGGTGTCGAACCAAATAACGCTTGGACAGTCAGAGGAAGAAATTATCGACAATTTGCATAGCGTGGCCAAACAAATCATCGAGCATGAACGGGCGGCCCGGCAGAAGCTGCTTGCCGAGTCGAGAATACGCGTTACCGACCGCGTAAAACGGTCATATGGGATTTTATCCCATGCTGCGATTATGGATTCGAAGGAGGCTTCCCAGCGGCTGTCCGATGTCAGGTTGGGCGTCGATCTCGGGCTGCTGGACGGAGTTTCTCCCCATGCGCTGAACGAACTGATGGTCATGACCCAGCCGGGATTTTTGCAGCAATATGCCAGAACGAAGCTGTCGGCTGACGACAGGGACGTCCGGAGAGCGGAACTGATCCGCGACAAAATTGCCGGCGCTTAATGGAATAGCGATGTTTCGTTGCAAACCAACTTTGGATAATGAATCGTGGAGGTGTTTTACATGATGTTTGGAAGATTCACGGAACGTGCGCAAAAGGTGTTGGCGTTGGCTCAGGAAGAGGCGGTGCGCCTCGGCCACAACAATATCGGGACGGAGCATATTCTGCTTGGCCTTATTCGCGAAGGAGAAGGCATTGCCGCCAAAGCGCTCGTCGCATTGGGCTTGAGTCTGGAGAAAATTCAGGACGAAGTGGAATCGCTCATCGGTCGCGGTCAAGAGCAGCCGAACAGCATCGCTTACACTCCGCGAGCGAAAAAGGTTATCGAGCTTTCCATGGACGAGGCCCGGAAGCTGGGTCATACGTACGTGGGAACGGAGCATATTTTGCTCGGACTGATCCGCGAAGGAGAAGGTGTAGCGGCTCGCGTGCTGAACAATTTGGGCGTAAGCTTGAACAAAGCTCGGCAGCAAGTGCTTCAACTGCTCGGCAGCAGCGAAGCAGTGTCGTCCAGCCATTCCACTCCGGCCAACGTCAATACGCCTACGCTTGACGGGCTGGCTCGTGATCTGACGGCTTATGCCAAGGAAGGCAATCTCGACCCGGTCATCGGGCGCAGTAAAGAAATCGAGCGCGTGATCCAAGTACTGAGCCGCCGGACCAAAAACAATCCGGTACTGATCGGGGAGCCGGGCGTCGGGAAAACCGCCATTGCCGAGGGCTTGGCGCAAAAAATCGTGCAAAACGAAATACCCGAGACGCTGCGCGACAAGCGCGTCATGACGCTCGATATGGGTTCGGTTGTAGCTGGCACGAAATACCGCGGCGAGTTCGAAGATCGTCTGAAAAAGATTATGGACGAAATTCGCGCGGCAGGTAACATTATCTTGTTCATTGACGAACTGCATACGCTGATCGGCGCAGGCGGGGCTGAAGGCGCCATCGATGCGTCCAACATCTTGAAGCCGGCTTTGGCCCGCGGCGAGCTGCAGTGCATCGGAGCTACGACATTGGATGAATACCGCAAATATATCGAGAAGGACGCTGCCCTGGAGCGCCGGTTCCAACCGATTACGGTGGATCAGCCGACGCCGGAAGAAGCGATTCAAATTTTGCACGGGTTGCGCGATCGATACGAAGCCCATCACCGTGTAAAAATTACCGATGAAGCGATCGAGCAGGCCGTAAAGCTGTCCGACCGGTACATCTCCGACCGGTTCCTGCCGGATAAGGCGATCGATCTGATCGACGAAGCCAGCTCGAAAGTACGGCTCCGTTCGTACACCATACCGCCTAACTTGAAGCAGCTTGAAGTACAGCTGGAAAATATACGCAAGGAAAAGGACGCTGCCGTCCAAAGCCAGGAGTTCGAGAAAGCTGCTTCGCTGCGCGACACCGAGCAAAAGATGCGCGACGAGCTGGACTTGACAAAGAACGAATGGAAAGAAAAACAAGGGCGAACCGACTCGGAAGTGACGCCGGACGACATCGCCCAGGTCGTTGCAAGCTGGACCGGAATTCCGGTGGTCAAGATGGCCGAAGAAGAAACGGAACGTTTGCTGAGAATGGAAAGCATTCTGCATGAGCGCGTCATCGGTCAGGACGAAGCGGTGAAGGCGGTCAGCCGGGCGATCCGTCGGGCCAGAGCGGGTCTGAAAGATCCGAAGCGGCCGATGGGCTCGTTTATTTTCCTCGGCCCTACCGGGGTCGGTAAAACCGAGCTGGCGAGAGCGTTGGCCGAGTCGTTGTTCGGCGACGAGAATGCGGTCATTCGTATCGATATGTCGGAATATATGGAGAAGCATTCGACTTCGCGTCTCGTCGGAGCGCCTCCGGGATATGTCGGTTACGAAGAAGGCGGTCAGTTGACGGAGAAAGTGCGCCGCAAGCCTTATTCGGTCGTGCTGCTGGACGAAATCGAGAAGGCTCATCCCGAAGTGTTCAACATTTTGCTGCAAGTGCTGGAAGACGGTCGACTTACCGATTCCAAGGGCCGTACGGTCGACTTCCGCAATACGCTGATCATCATGACCTCCAACGTAGGCGCGGAGATGATCAAGAAGAACTCCACGCTCGGCTTTATGGCCGCCGCCGACGCGGGGCATGATTACAACAATATGAAGGACAAAGTCATGGGCGAGCTGAAGAAAAGCTTCCGTCCGGAGTTCCTGAACCGGATCGATGAAATCATCGTGTTCCATTCGCTGGAGCAAGAGCATATCGCCCGTATTGTGAGCCTCATGTCGGATGAGCTGAGCAAGCGTCTGCGCGAGCAAAGCGTCGAGTTCACGCTGACCGATAAAGGCAAGGCGTTCCTGGCGAAGGAAGGCTTCGATCCGACTTATGGAGCGAGACCGCTGCGTCGCGCCATCCAGAAGCATATCGAGGATCGGCTGTCTGAGGAACTGCTGCGCGGCAGCATCGCCAAAGGCGACACGCTGACGATTGATGAAGTCGACGGCGAGCTGGTTGTCACGAAAAATTAAGAACATGTGCGATTAAATAAGCAAGGCATTCCGGTTAATCCTTCGGGGTAATCGGGGTGCCTTTTTTTTGCGAGAAAGGTCGTGTCTGGCGGGCGGGGTTTTCATTGCATTCGCGAAGTGGTACACTTTGGGTATAATTGGCTAAACGAGGGACGTGCATATGTCGAAAGTCAAAACGAAATTTTGCTGTCAGGAATGCGGCACGGAATCGCCGAAATGGCTGGGCAAATGCCCCGGCTGCAACGCTTGGAACACGATGGTGGAGCAGGTGGAGGTGACCGGGAAGTCGAGAGGCTTCCAGTCGTCTTTAACCCAGAAGAAAGAAAAGGCCACTTCGATCATACATATAGAAAGCAGTCTGGAAAACCGGATACTGTCGCAAATGGGTGAACTGAACCGGGTGCTCGGCGGCGGTGTCGTACCGGGCTCGCTGATTTTGGTCGGCGGAGACCCGGGCATCGGCAAGTCGACGCTGCTGCTGCAGATGTCGCACCAGATGACCGAGGTCGGTTTGAAGGTGCTCTACATATCGGGGGAAGAATCGGTTCGTCAGCTCAGGCTGCGTGCCGACCGTCTCGATGCTTTGTCGGATCAGCTGTTCGTATTGTGCGAGACGAATATGGAAAGTATTGAAGAAGCGATTGACGACATGCAGCCTGATTTTATCGTGGTCGATTCAATTCAGACCGTCTTCCATCCGGCGGTTACGTCGGCGCCTGGCAGCGTCTCGCAAGTTCGCGAATGTACGGGGCACTTTATGCGCATAGCTAAAATCAAAGGAATCGCGACCGTGCTTGTCGGTCATGTGACCAAGGAGGGCGCTATCGCGGGTCCGCGGCTGCTGGAGCATATGGTGGATTGCGTGCTCTATTTCGAAGGGGAGCGCCATCACTCGTACCGTCTGCTGCGGGCGGTCAAGAACCGGTTCGGCTCCACCAACGAGATGGGAATTTTCGAAATGATCGGAAACGGTCTGAGAGAAGTCACCAATCCGTCCGAGCTGTTCTTGTCCGAGCGGCCGCTGGGCGTATCCGGCTCTACGGTCGTAGCCAGCATGGAAGGTACTCGTCCGGTACTCGTCGAGCTGCAGGCTCTCGTATCGAGCACGAATTTCCCAAGCCCCCGGCGCATGTCGGCAGGTATCGATCATAACCGGCTTTCGCTGATTATTGCCGTTCTCGAGAAGCGGGTCGGGATGTTTTTGCAAAACCAGGACGCTTACTTGAATGTGGCGGGAGGAGTCAAGCTGGATGAGCCTGCCGTCGATCTGGCAGCAGCGGTCGCCATCGCGTCGAGCTTCAAGGATCGACCTACACAGCCGTATGATGTCGTATTCGGCGAAATCGGTCTGACCGGCGAAGTTCGCGGGGTGTCGCGGATCGATCAGCGGGTCAAGGAAGCGCAGAAACTTGGTTTCCGGCGAATCATCATGCCCCGCAAAAGCATGAAGGGGTGGACTCCCCCGGAAGGTATCGAGATTATTGGCGTCGAGACAGTCGCGGAAGCGTTGACGGCCGCGCTGGACTGACCTTAGGGAACGAGCGAAGCACGAAGGAGGACATAGACGTGATGAAGGACGACACGAAGCGGGACGTCATGACGCAAATATTGCAGTTGGTCGCTCCCGGAACTCCTTTTCGCGAGGGGCTGGAAAACGTGCTGCGGGCCAAAACCGGCGCACTAATTGTCGTCGGCTACAGTCCGGGCGTGATGGAAATCGTCGATGGAGGGTTTTCCATCAACTGCGATTTTTCGCCGAATTATTTGTACGAGCTCGCCAAGATGGACGGAGCTATCATCTTGAGCGAGGATCTGAAACGAATTTTGTATGCTAACACGCAGTTAATCCCCCATTCGTCGATTTCGTCCATTGAGACGGGGATTCGCCACCGGACCGCGGAGCGGGTAGCCAAGCAGACCGGCAAGCTTGTCGTATCGATCTCCCAGCGCCGGAATATTATTACGGTGTATCAGGGCAATTTGCGCTATGCGCTTAAAGATATCGGCGTTATCTTGACCAAGGCGAATCAGGCGATTCAGACGCTGGAAAAATACCGCGCGGTGCTGGACCAGTCGCTGACCAATCTGGGCGCGGCGGAATTCGAGGAGCTGGTCACTTTGTACGAAGTGACCGGGGTCATTCAGCGGCTGGAAATGGCGCTGCGCGTCAAGGCGGAAATCAAACGCTACATTATCGAATTGGGCACCGAAGGCCGTCTTATCAGCATGCAGCTGGAGGAGCTTGTCGGCAATCTGGAGCAGGAGGCGGTGCTGCTCATCAAGGACTACTGCCGCGACTGCCAGGACGAGAAGCTTAAGGAAATCGCCGTCGGCTTAAAAAAACTCAATGCCGAAGAACTGCTGGACCCGCAGCATATCGTGCGCATGCTCGGTTATCCGCATACGAACACGATGCTCGAGGAGCCGGTCTCCCCGCGCGGTTATCGATTGCTGCATAAGCTGCCGCGCTTGCCTGGCGTAATCGTGCATAACCTCGTGGAACGGTTCGAGCGGCTGCCGCATATCGTTATGGCGACGTTCGAAGAATTGGACGAAGTGGACGGGATCGGAGAAGTCCGCGCCCGCGCAATCAAGGACGGGCTCAAGCGGATCAAGGAACAATTGTTCATTGACAGACATATATGAGTTGACCTACAATCAGAAGATAGGTTCGCATTACTCATGGGCGCTTAGGTTGCTTTGCGCGGTTTTGGGGCATAGTATAGGGTAGAGGTGGAGCCTTTCATGATCAGAAATTCAATTCCCAGCATGTTTACGGTAGGTAATCTGTTTCTGGGGATTATAGCGATTATTTTGGCGTTTAATTCCGGTGCCGATAATAAAAATGCCGAGCTGGCAGCGATCTTCGTCATTGTGGCGATGCTGCTGGACGGGCTGGATGGCCGTGTGGCAAGAGCCTTGAACGCGCAAAGCGAATTCGGCAAAGAGCTGGATTCGTTATCCGACGTGATCTCGTTCGGCGTTGCACCGGCTTTTATTATGTATGTGGTGGCGTTCCAGAGCATGGAGGCATCCGCTCTGGCTTGGGTCGTTACGGCTATTTTTCCGATCTGCGGCGCCTTGCGGCTGGCCCGCTTCAACGTGGTTGCCGGGACGCCTGGATTTTTTATCGGTCTCCCGATTCCGGCTGCCGGCAGCGTGCTGAGCACGCTCGCTTTGTTCCATAAAGAAATTCCTTCGGCTATCCTTCTGGCCAGTACGATCGTATTGTCGTTCTTGATGGTCAGTACGGTCAAATACCCGAATTTCAAAAAAGTCGGCATTCCCAAGACAGCCTTGTGGGTAACGCCGATCATCGTCGCTGGCGCGGTAACGCTGGCCGTCATTTATCCCGGCCTGTTATCCAAGCTGATTTTTATCCCTCTGCTTATTTACGCGTTGTATGGTTTGAACGGCCTAAAAAAAAACGCTAGACGTTTATTCCGGCGGAGAAAACGTATGAATACGATCGACGAGCCGACCAAAAGCGAAACGCACGGATGACGAATTGTCGAACATAACGGCACGAAAATAAAAAGCATTTATTTTCTGAATTTCAGAAAATAAATGCTTTTTTTCATACCCGCAAAACGTTCTACGACAAGTTGAACAAGCCGAGCGTGGAGCATTTCTGCGATTCTTTGGACAGGATATCGTCAAGATCCAGATCGAGCAAATTGCACATGGCGGACAAATAGAACAAATGTTTGCCTATCTGAACGGTAATGGCGTCTACGCAATTTTCGCATAGCGTCCCGTTCACATGAGTCTGAATCAAGGATTTGGCTTCTTCCAGCGTGACGTTGTCGGGATAGGGCTGTTTATTCGCTTGTAGCGAAATGCAGCCGCATTCGGTGACCGACTTGATGACGCTGCGGTTGACGGAGGCGTTGGATTGCTGCGCCTTGGATAAGACGTCAAGCAAACTTCGGTGACGGAGTAGCAAATCGGAAACTTGCTCTTGAAACTGCTTTAAGGTTAAGCCGCTCATTCCATTCACCCCGAGTTTCCATAATCTCACTACGGTTCATTATAAAAGAATCTACGGCAAAGTTCAATTTACCGGAAAAAGTTTGCGCGCCCGGATTAGGTGCGGACAAATTGGTTCATAATTGGTAATGGGAATTAAACAATAAATAGGGTTGGAGGTGAACATTGATGGCAAAGCGTCAACTTCCGTTATTGCTGGCTTTGGCGGGAGGTTTGGTCGGATACCGTTGGAGTGGAGCGTTCGAGCAATTTTTGTTAAGCATAGCAGGGCCCTTGACCGGAATCAAGCACATCGCAGGATATACATATTGGGCAACCGGGTGCGGAGCCTTGGTGTTCTATGGAGCGGCCGTTTGGCTGTTCGGGTACGGAGCGAACCGGCTTCGGACGTGGGAGGACCGTGTCGTCAAGACGCCTATTCTCGATTTGATCTCGGGTGTGGGCGGGCTGATCGTCGGATTGACCATCTCTGCTCTGCTGATGCCGGCTTTGGGGAGAGCGGGTTCTCTCGGAACGGCGCTGATGTACGCCAGTACGGCTCTTTTGGGAATATGCGGCTTCCGGATCGGCTACCAGAAGCGGGAAGATTTGCTTTCCGCGATAACATCCGGCTTTGTGGATAAGAAAAAGGCAGGACCGCAGAAGGACGAGCATAAAATTTTGGACACCAGCGTTATTATTGACGGACGTATCGCCGATATTTGCAAAACCGGCTTTATTGAAGGAACGCTCGTTATTCCCGAATTCGTGCTGGAGGAGCTGCAGCATATCGCCGATTCGTCGGATTTGCTGAAGCGCAATCGCGGACGCCGCGGTCTGGATATTTTGAATAAAATCCAGAAGGAGCTCGACGTCAAAGTATTGATTTACGAAGGCGATTTCGAGGAAATTTCCGAGGTGGACAGCAAGCTGGTCCGATTGGCCAAAGCTTTGCAGGGCAAAGTGATCACGAACGATTTTAACCTGAACAAAGTTTGCGAGCTGCAGGGCGTATCGGTGCTCAACATCAACGATTTGGCCAATGCGGTCAAGCCGGTCGTGCTGCCGGGCGAAGAAATCCTCGTGCAGGTAATCAAGGACGGCAAGGAGCACGGTCAAGGCGTCGCCTACCTGGACGACGGAACGATGATCGTCGTGGAAGGCGGCAGGGAGTATATCGGCGCCACGATCGAAGTGCTGGTCACGAGCGTGCTGCAGACGTCCGCAGGACGGATGATCTTCGCCAAGCCGAAACTGTTGGAAAAAGCGCAGTAAAACGATTATGATAGAGAGTGTCTATCATCGTCAATACAGTGGGGCAGGGAAGAGGCAATGAAAAGAAACGGCGCGGTCATCGTGGCGGCGGGCAAGGGAAGCCGGATGGGTTCGTCCGAAAGCAAACAATACTTGCACTTGCAAGGCAAACCGATCCTCGTGCATACGTTGGAGCGATTCCAGCAGATGCCTCAGATCGAAGCGATCGTGCTGGTCACGGGAAGCGAAGATATCGGTCGCTGCGTCACCTACGTAGAGCAATACGGGCTGACCAAGGTGGTCGCGGTTGCCGCGGGCGGCGCGGAGCGTCAACAGTCGGTGCGCATCGGTCTCGAGCGGCTGCCGGAAGGATTGGATGTCGTGGCGGTACACGACGGCGTTCGTCCGTTCGTCACGGAAGCCAAGACGGCGGAATGCCTGGATAAAGCATATGAAGCCGGGGGAGCGGTTCTGGCCGTACCGGTCAAGGATACGATTAAAGTGGTCGACCCTTCCGGCATGATCGATTCGACGCCGGAGCGCAATAGCTTGTGGGCGGTGCAAACCCCACAAGCTTTTCGGCTTGGACTATTGCGTCAGGCGCATGACAAGGCCGCGCAGGACGGCTTCTGTGGTACCGACGACGCCATGCTGGTGGAACGGATCGGCCATTCGGTTTATGTAGTGGAAGGGGACTACACCAATATCAAGATTACGACCCCGGACGACTTGCTGTGGGCGGAACGGCTGTTGGAGCAGGAGCAGCAGCAAGGGCAAGGGGAAAAGGGGGAGCGCTCATGATTCGAGTCGGACAAGGCTTTGACGTGCATCAGCTGGTGGAGGGTCGTCCTTGCATCATTGGAGGGGTAACCATTCCGTACGAGAAAGGACTGCTCGGGCATTCCGACGCCGACGTGCTGCTGCATGCGATCAGCGACGCCATTCTCGGCGCGCTCGGCCAAGGCGATATCGGCAAGCATTTTCCGGATACGGACGCGGCTTATAAAGATGCCGACAGCGTTAAACTGTTGGAGCAAGTATGGCAGATCGCCAAACGGATGGGCTATAAGCTCGGCAATATCGATTCCACGATTATCGCCCAGAAGCCGAAGATGGCGCCATACATTCCGCAGATGGCGGAGTTGATCGCTAACGTGCTGGGAGCGGACGTGGCGCAAGTAAACGTCAAGGCGACGACGACCGAGCAGCTAGGCTTTACCGGGAGGGGCGAGGGAATCGCCGCCCAATCGGTTGTTTGTTTGCAGAAAGTTGTGCTATGATCGTTGGAAAGCTGACACAAGGGGAGCATGGCAATGACTAGACCGATTCGCGTTCGTTACGCACCGAGTCCGACCGGCCATCTGCATATCGGAAACGCCCGGACCGCGCTGTTCAATTATTTGTTCGCCCGGCATTATAACGGCAAATTCATTATCCGGATCGAGGACACCGACATTCAGCGCAATGTGCCCGGCGGAGTGGAAAACCAGCTCACTTATTTGAAATGGCTGGGGATCGACTGGGACGAAAGCGTGGACGTAGGCGGCCCTTACGGCCCTTACCGTCAGACCGAGCGGCTTGAGCTGTACCGCGATTACGCCAACCAGCTGATCGCGTCCGGCCGCGCTTACTTGTGCTACTGTACGGAGGAAGAACTCGAGCGCGAGCGCGAAGAGCAAACCGCCCGCGGCGAGACGCCCCGCTATTCCGGCAAGCACCGGAATTTGACGGCGGAACAGCGCAGCGCCTTCGAGGCCGAAGGACGCGTGCCAAGCATCCGCTTCCGCGTGGAGGAAGGCAAGACGTATGCGTTTCAAGACTTGGTGAAGGGCGATATCTCGTTCGAATCGGATGGCATCGGCGACTTCGTTATTGTGAAGAAGGATGGGATTGCCACCTATAATTTCGCGGTTGTCGTAGACGACTACAAAATGGAAATCTCCCACGTGCTGCGGGGCGAGGACCACATATCCAACACGCCGCGCCAGCTGATGATTTACGAAGCGCTGGGCTGGGAGCCGCCGCAGTTTGCGCATATGACGCTGATCGTCAATGAGCAGCGGAAGAAGCTGAGCAAGCGGGACGGATCGATCATTCAGTTCATCGAGCAGTACGACGATCTCGGCTATTTGCCGGAGTCGATGTTTAACTTCATCGCTTTGCTCGGCTGGTCGCCGGAGGGCGAGAACGAAATGTTTACGCGCGACGAGCTGGTCGCGGCGTTCGATGCGGCCCGGTTGTCGAAGAGCCCGGCCATGTTCGATACGAACAAGCTCGGCTGGATGAACAATTATTATTTGAAGAAGGCCGATGCGAACCGTGTTGCCGAACTGGCTCTTCCCCATCTGCGCAAGGCGGGGCTTGTGCCGGAGCAGTTGGACGAAGCGCAGCTGGAATGGACGCGGGCGCTGGTGGCGCTCTATCAGGAGCAGATGAATTGCGGAGCCGATATCGTGCCGCTGACGACCGTATTTTTCGAACCGGAACCGCACTACGACGAAGAAGGGAGCGCCCTGCTTGCCGAGAGCCACGTACCGGTCGTGCTGCGCTGTTTTCTCGGCCTGGTCGAGGAGTCGTCGGCATTCACGCCGGAAGCGATCCAGGCCATGCTGAAGACGGTACAGAAGGAAACCGGTTTTAAAGGAAAGCAGCTGTTCATGCCGGTGCGCGTAGCCTTGACCGGGCAGATGCACGGACGCGATCTGAACCAGACGCTCTCGCTGCTTGGGCAAAACCGCGTCGTGGAGCGGCTGCGAAAGCTGTTGTCAGACATGGGCTGATATTGTATACTTGGTTTAATTTCAAAATGGATAGAAGTTGCGAAAGGCATCGATCGGGAAAGTACGTCACGGCAGGTTTTACAGAGAGGGCAATCGGCGCGAGAAGCAGCCGGCTGCAAGTTGCCCATTCCCGCCGGAAACGGAAATGCGCCCGTGAGCCGCATAGCCGAGCTGTTCTTCGATGAGCAAGGTAGGCTATGCCGTTAATCCGCGTTAAGGATATGAAGAGGGACGAACTTTCAGTCCGTGCGCAGAAGCGTTCGGAAGGAAAGACGTCCAAGCAGAGTGGAACCGCGTACCCACGTCTCTGCAGCCCCTTTGGCTGCAGGGGCGTTTTTTGTTGTATTTTGACGGAATCGGGGAGTTGGGTGCCACATTCAGCTAAGAAAGCAGGTGAGTCCATGTTCCGCAGCATGAGATCGGATATTCAGGCCGTATTCGACAACGACCCGGCCGCCCGCAGCGTCTTCGAGGTGGTGTTCACTTATTCCGGGCTGCATGCCGTATGGGCGCACCGGGTCGCGCATTGGTTATTCCGGCACAAATGGTTGACTGTCGCGAGGATCGTCTCGCAGATCAGCCGGTTTATGACCGGCATCGAAATACATCCGGGCGCGCGAATCGGCAAACGGTTGTTTATCGATCACGGCATGGGTGTCGTCATCGGAGAAACATGCGAAATCGGCGACGATGTGGTATTGTATCAGGGGGTCACTTTAGGCGGGAACGGTAAAGAGAAAGGGAAGCGTCACCCGACGATCGGCAACAATGTATTCATTTCGTCAGGCGCAAAAATCATAGGTTCGTTTCGAATCGGCGACAACTCGAAAATTGGAGCCAACGCAGTCGTTCTGTCCGAAGTGCCGCCGAACAGCACCGTTGTCGGCTACAAGGCGCGCATCGTCAAACGGGATGGCGTCAGCCTGAGCAAGCTGGATAACGACAAGCTGCCCGATCCGTTAATCGAGACGCTGAATAGCATGGACAAACAAATCCGCGAACTGAAAGCGGAAGTCGAGCGGCTGCAAGGCGAGCTGCAGAGATCAAATGGAGGGATCGGCCAATATGAGTCTAAAAGTGTATAACACAATGACTCGCAGCAAGGAAACGTTCGTGCCGTTAACACCCGGCAAAGTGAACATGTATGTTTGTGGTCCTACCGTATACGACTATATTCATATAGGCAATGCCAGACCGGCGATTTTTTTCGACATCGTCCGTCGGTATTTGGAAATGAGCGGTTACGAGGTGCAGTATGTCGTCAACTTTACCGATGTCGACGACAAACTGATCCGCAAGGCCGAGCAGTCCGGGGAGACGGTGCCGCAAATAGCCGAAAAATTTATCGCCGCTTATCACGAGGATATCGAAGCTCTCGGCATCCGCAAAGCCGACCGGAATCCGCGGGTGACGGAAAATATAGACGAGATCGTTTCGTTCATCGAAGCGCTCGTCGATAAAGGCTTTGCTTACGCAAGCGGCGGAGACGTTTATTTCCGGACGGAAAAGTTCGAGGAATACGGCAAGCTGTCTCATCAGAACCTGAGCGAGCTGCAGTTCGGCATCCGGGTGGAGGTCGGTGAGCGCAAGGAAAATCCGCAAGATTTCGTTTTGTGGAAAGGCGCCAAGCCGGGCGAAATCCATTGGCCCAGCCCCTGGGGGGAAGGCCGTCCGGGCTGGCATATCGAATGCTCCGCGATGGCGCGCAAATATTTGGGCGAAACGCTCGATATTCACGGCGGCGGGCACGACTTGCAATTTCCTCATCACGAATGCGAGATCGCCCAGTCCGAATGTATGACGGGCCAGCCGTTGGCCCATTACTGGATGCATAACGGCTATATTCATATCAACAACGAGAAAATGTCCAAGTCGCTCGGAAACGGCATTACGGTCCACCAGCTGGTTCAGCAGGTGAAGCCGCAGACGCTGCGCTTCTTCTTTCTCTCAACGCATTACCGCAATCCGCTCAACTTCAGCGAAGAGGGGCTGGAGCAGGCTGGCGGCGGTTTGGATCGCATCGAGAACGGTGTGGCCAACCTGCGCCATCGGATCACGGTCGCCCCGCAAGGCGAGATCGACGGCCGGGTATACGAGGCGGTCCGGCGGATCAAAGGCCAGTTCCGCGAGAAAATGGACGACGATTTCAACACCCCCGACGCATTGACGGCCGTGTTCGATCTGATCTCGGAAAGCAACACCTATCTCAAAACGGCGGACGCCAATGCGGATACGCTCCGGCTTCTGTTGGACACGCTAGAAGAATGGAACAACGTGCTGGGCATATTGTCCGAACCGGCGGAGGAACTGCTGGATGAAGAGGTCGAGCGGCTGATCGTCGAACGGACCGAGGCAAGGAAAAGCAAAAACTGGGCACGCGCCGACGAGATTCGCGATCTGCTGACCGAGAAGGGGATCCAGCTTGAGGATACGCCGCAGGGCTTGCGCTGGCGCCGGAAATGACGATGGATGCGATGGATGGTCGTTTGTTCGTTTTCAGTCCGGCCAAGGAGCCGGCGCAGCTAAGCCCGCTCGTCCTCGCTTATATGGGGGACGCGGTGTTCGAGATGGCAGTCCGGCAATACGTCATCTCCCAACCCAATCACCGGCCGAACCATTTGCACCGCGAGGCGGTCAAATTTGTCTCGGCCAAGGCGCAGGCGGCCTCGCTGCACAAGCTGCTGCCGCTGTTGACCGACGAGGAGTCGGACATCGTGAAGCGCGGCCGCAATGCCAAATCAGGCACCGTTCCGCGGAACGCGGACGTGCTCGATTATCGTCACAGTACGGCGTTCGAATGTCTGATCGGCTATTTGTATTATAAAAAGCAGTTCGATCGGCTCGGAGAGCTTCTTGGGCTGATCCTGAACGGAGCGGAGGGGTAACGAATGGAAGAATGGATTGCCGGCAAACACTCCGTCCTGGAGGCGCTCCGGTCGGGAAGAACGATCCACAAAATATGGATCGCGGAGCAAGCGCAGAAGCACCACTCGCAGCCGATCGTGGCCGAGGCGAGAAAGCAAAACATCGTCATTCAGTTTGCCGATAAGCGGAAGCTGGACCAACTCGTTAGCGACGTGCCCCATCAGGGCGTGGTCGCCCAAGTAGCCGCGCACGATTACGTAGAGGTCGGCGATCTATTGGAAAAAGCGCGTGCACGCGGAGAGAAGCCGTTCCTGATCGTGCTGGACGAGATCGAAGACCCGCATAATCTCGGCTCGATATTGCGCAGCGCCGATTGTACGGGCGTACACGGGGTGATCATTCCGAAGCGGCGTTCCGTCGGCTTGACGGCAACCGTGTCGAAAACGTCGGCCGGAGCGGTCGAATACGTCCCCGTGGCGCGCGTGACGAACATAGCCCAAACCATCGACGCTTTGAAGGAAGAGGGGATCTGGGTGGCCGGAGCGGACGTCGAGGCCAGCCAACTGGTCTACGACGCCGACTTCACCATGCCGCTCGCGATCGTCATCGGCAACGAGAATCGCGGAATCGGCCGGCTGATCAAAGAGAAATGCGATTTTCTGATCAAGCTCCCAATGGCCGGCCAAATCAATTCGTTGAACGCCTCGGTCGCCGCTTCGGTATTCATGTACGAGGTCGTCCGTCAACGCGGCGCCGGCGCGTCTTGAGAGCGGCTGTCCGCGACGGATGAAACAGGTTGTCATAGTCGACGGCTATAATATCATCGGGGCTTGGCCGGAACTGGAAAAGTTGAAGGAACACAGTCTGGAAGAGGCGCGCGACAAGCTGATCGACATGCTCGCCGACTACCAGGCCTACAAGGGCAACAAAGTTTATATCGTCTTCGACGCCTATCAGGTTCCGGGGCTCGGAGGAAAATACCGGCAGCGGCATATCGAAGTGCTGTATACGCGGGAAAAGGAAACCGCCGATGCGCGGATCGAGCGGCTGGTCGCCGAGTTGCGCGGAAGAAGGGTTCAGATTCATGTGGCTACGTCCGACGCGGTCGAGCAGCACGTGACGTTCGGCCAGGGGGCGCTTCGGTTGCCGGCAAGAGAGCTGCTGCACACCATTCGCGAGATTCGCAAGGAGATTCGCGCCAAAATCCAGGAAACGACTTCGCCGGCCAAAAACACGGTCGACAGCAAGCTGTCCGACGAGCTTCGCGAGAAGTTCGAAAAGTGGCGGCGCGGCCTCTAGCGCGCGGTTGACGATATTAGATTACATAATGTATACTAATCCTATCTTTCAGTGCAGCATCGCTAGGTTTAGCTTGCAGTCGGAGTCGGAGGGATATCGTTGAGCATCGACCTCAAAGAATTGAGAATGCACGAATACGACCTGATGTCCGACGAAGAAGTAGTCGAATCGGTCCGCGTAGGAAGCAGCGAGGCGCTCGAGTACCTGATCAACAAGTACAAGAATTTCGTCCGTGCCAAAGCCCGTTCCTACTTCCTGATCGGAGCGGATCGCGAAGATATCGTGCAGGAAGGCATGATTGGGCTATATAAGTCGATCCGCGACTTCCGCGAAGACAAGCTGGCCACGTTTAAAGCATTTGCGGAGCTATGCATCACCCGGCAAATCATTACCGCGATCAAAACCGCCACCCGCCAGAAGCATATTCCGTTAAACTCCTATGTTTCCTTGGACAAGCCCATATACGACGAGGACTCGGACCGTACGCTGCTTGATGTCATCTGCGGCACGCGCGTAACCGATCCGGAAGAGCTCATCATCAACCAGGAAGAGTTCAGCGGTCTTGAAGACAAGATGGGAGAAATCTTGAGCGATCTGGAGCGCAAGGTGCTGATGCTTTATCTGGACGGCCGCTCGTATCAGGAAATTGCCGTGGATCTGGATCGTCACGTGAAATCGATCGACAATGCGCTTCAGCGCGTCAAGCGCAAGCTGGAACGGTATTTGGAAGTTCGCGACGTATAAAGGGCATTCTTTCATTCCGATCGGAAAGGAAGAGTGCCGTTTCTATTATTCCGGCATTTATTCGAGTATTGCGTCATTGCCTCAAATCGGGAGTTGCGCCAACCGACGTTTAGAGCGGTCCGTATCTGGATAAGCTTGTACAAGCGTCGGGCGCGGCACGCGCGAGTGCGTTTTCTTGACACGCCTTGAAGACTGTGATAAATTAGTTCAGGTAGCCCTCTTTTCGGGATTTTTTTTATTATGTCCCCAAAAATCGGCTAGCCGCAGGTTTGGAGGGGTAATCGTGACGTATTTGCAAAGAATGAAGCAAGGTTTCGGTTCGACCTTTTCTTTTTTTACCGACAGCTGGTCGGAGCTGAAGAAGGTCAAATGGCCAAGCCGCAAGGAACTTACGAGCTATACGATCGTCGTTCTCGTGACTTGCGCTTTTGTGACTATCTACTTTTGGCTGATAGACCTCGGGCTGAGCGAAATCCTGCGCCTGTTCGATTAATGGGGGCTGGGTGACGATATGGAAAAAAGATGGTACGTCGTACATACCTATTCGGGGTATGAAAACAAAGTAAAGGCCAACCTGGAAAAACGCGTCGAATCGATGAACATGCAGGATAAAATTTTCCGCGTTCTCGTCCCCATGGAGGAAGAGATCGTCAACAAGGACGGGAAGAAGAAAACCGTCATGCGGAAAGTATATCCGGGCTATGTGCTTGTCGAGATGATTCAGACGGACGATTCCTGGTATGTCGTGCGCAATACGCCGGGAGTAACCGGGTTTGTCGGTTCGACCGGGTCGGGCTCCAAGCCGACTGCGCTGCTGCCGGAAGAAGTCGATGCGATCCTGAAGCATATGGGCATCGAGAATCCGAAGCCGAAGATCGACTTCGAGCTGAAGGAGACCGTTCGCGTCAAGGTAGGACCGTTTGCGAATTTCGTCGGTACGGTCGAAGATATATTGATCGACAAGGCGAAGCTCAAAGTGCACGTCAACATGTTTGGACGGGAAACCCCGCTTGAGTTGGAATATACCCAGGTGGAGAAGATATAATCTGGTTTCTGGGACTGTCTATTCGGACGGGACCCGCTCGTGGGAGGTGCCGCAAGGCTCCGCTCGCACCACATTATGCGCTAGGAGGTGTGTCGCATGGCTAAAAAGGTTATTAAATTGGTGAAGCTGCAAGTTCCCGCTGGCAAAGCGAATCCGGCTCCGCCAATCGGTCCGGCACTCGGTCAAGCAGGCGTTAACATCATGGCTTTCTGCAAAGAGTTCAACGCCCGTACCGCCGATCAAGCAGGCTTGATCATTCCGGTTGTTATTTCGGTATTCGAGGACCGTTCGTTCACGTTTGAAACGAAAACTCCTCCGGCTGCCGTATTGTTGCGCGTTGCCGCCAAGATCGAAAAAGGATCCGGCGAACCGAACAAGAAGAAAGTAGCTACCGTTAATCGTGACGTGGTCCGTCAGATCGCCGAGCAAAAAATGCAAGACTTGAACGCCGCTTCCGTTGAAGCCGCAATGCGGATGATCGAAGGCACGGCCCGCAGCATGGGCGTTGTCGTTCAAGACTAATTTTCACGTTTGATGCGGACTTGTCCGCACCAGTGGGAGGATTTTCCGCTAACACCACAAAAGGAGGACTTTTTGACATGGCAAAACGCGGTAAGAAGTACCAAGAAGTTGCCAAACTGGTCAATGCAGATGCCAGCTACGAGCCGGCAGAAGCGATTGATTTGGTGAAGAAGGCAGCTCCCGCCAAGTTCGACGAAACCGTCGAAGTTGCCGTTCGTCTCGGGGTTGACCCGAAGAAGCAAGACCAAGCCGTACGCGGCGTTGTCGTGCTTCCGAACGGAACGGGTAAAACGAAACGCGTTCTCGTGTTCGCAAAGGGTGACAAGGCGAAAGAAGCCGAAGCGGCCGGAGCGGATTTCGTGGGCGATCAAGACCTGATTAACAAAATCCAGCAAGGCTGGTTCGATTTCGACGTCTGCGTAGCTACGCCGGACATGATGAGCGAAGTCGGTAAACTCGGCCGTCTGCTCGGGGGCAAAGGCTTGATGCCGAACCCTAAAGCCGGTACGGTAACGTTTGACGTAGCGAATGCCGTGAAGGAAATCAAGGCAGGTAAAATCGAGTACCGTCTCGACCGTGCCGGACAAATTCACGCACCGATCGGCAAAGTATCGTTTGGCGCCGAGCAGCTGCAAGAAAACTTCCGTGCGCTTGTGGAAGCTCTTGTTCGCGCTAAGCCGGCAGCAGCCAAAGGCGTATACTTGCGCAACATCGCGGTTTCGTCCACGATGGGACCGAGCGTTCGCGTTAACCCGCAAACCTTCCGTTGATCCGCTGGCAGCAATCTGCCATTTGCTTTCTGCAAATAAACGTGGTAATCTGTTGAAGGTCTGAAAAACGAATATGTTTACCGTAGACAGTAGGTGCCGCAAGGCTTAATGTCCTACCGAGGTGTTGCGATACAATCCGGTCCGCTTTGTACCCCGCTTGCGGGGACGAAGGGACGGGAGCGTCATGCCTCCGTCTAACCAACGGAGGCTTTTTACGTCTAACACCGATCGGAACATAGCAGCAAGGAAGAAGATGCAAGTTTACAGGAGGTGTAACAAGTGCCAAACGCAAACATTCTTCAAGAAAAGCAACAAGTCGTCTCTGAAGTGGCGTCGAAGCTGCGCGAAAGCGCCAGCACGATCGTAGCGGATTACCGCGGTTTGAACGTGGCCCAGGCTACCGAGCTGCGCAAGCGTCTTCGCGAAGCGGGCATCGATTTCCAAGTGTTGAAGAACACGCTGGTTCGCCGGGCTACTGCCGAAGCTGAACTGACGGAACTCGACAGCGTATTGACCGGTCCGACGGCCGTTGCGTTCAGCAAGGACGACGTTATCGCCGCTGCCAAAATCTTGAGCGAATTCGCCAAGAAGAACGACGCGCTGAAAGTAAAAGGCGGTATCGTCGAAGGTCGTGTCGTAGGCGTCGATCAAATCAAAGCGCTGGCGGATCTTCCTTCGCGCGAAGGACTTCTGTCTATGCTCTTGAGCGTGCTCCAAGCGCCGATCCGCAACTTCGCGCTTGCAGTTAAAGCCGTATCGGAAAAGCAAGAGGGCGAAGCCCAAGCGTAAGCAATACCACCAAAAAATGATGATTCGAACCAATGGAGGGTAAACTCATGAGCAAAGAGCAAATCTTGGAAGCCATCAAAGGCATGAACGTTCTTGAACTGAACGATCTCGTGAAAGCCATCGAAGAAGAATTCGGCGTAACTGCAGCCGCTCCTGTAGCTGTTGTTGCTGGCGGAGCCGTTGCTGAAGTTGAAGAGCAAACCGAATTCGACGTTATTCTTATAGAAGCTGGCGCTTCGAAGATCAACGTTATCAAAGTCGTTCGCGAAATTACGGGTCTCGGCCTGAAAGAAGCGAAAGACCTCGTTGACAGCGCACCTAAGCCGATCAAAGAGAAGATTTCCAAAGCCGACGCCGACGCACTCAAAGCAAAGCTCGAAGAAGCTGGCGCAAAGGTAGAAGTGAAGTAAGTAACGGATCCAATCCAGATCCCCTTGGAGCATAAGCTTCAAGGGGATCTTTGTTAAGAGGAGGATGGGGCATGGCGGATCATTATTATTCCAAAAAGCCGACCGTGGCGAACGACCGCCACACCGTACAAACGGTGCTTCGCGGCAAGTCGTACCGTTTTATAACCGATGCGGGCGTATTCTCCAAGCAGGACATCGACTACGGCAGCCGGCTGCTGATCGAAACGATGCGTATCGAGGAAGCGGATGCGGTACTGGATGTAGGCTGCGGCTATGGTCCGATCGGCATAGCGGCGGCGGGGTTGGCCACTCGCGGCGAAGTTACCATGGTGGAGATCAACGAGAGAGCCGTGGCTCTGGCTGCCGAGAATGCGGCGGCTAACGGAATGACCCGCGCGCGCGCAATCCAGAGCGATCTCTTCGAACGGCTGGAAGGCAGGCGCTTCACGAAAATATTGACGAACCCGCCGATCCGTGCCGGGAAGCAAGTTGTCCACCGCATTTTCGAGCAGGCTTACGATCATCTCGAGGAAGGGGGACAATTGTGGATCGTGATTCAGAAGAAGCAGGGAGCGCCTTCCGCTTTGTCCAAGCTGGAATCTTTGTTCGGGAGCGACTGGGTGGAAGAAGCGGCGAAAGACAAAGGGTATCGAATCTATTGCGCAACCCGCATGGCTGTGGACGGACAGGCGGAATAGGAGCCGGAAGCGGTCTAGTACGCGATGGATGGGCGAAATTCCTGCTTGACGAACGCCCGAGCAAGTTGTATTTGACTCCGGGATACCGTTGTGGTAATATTATAAAATGTCAGTATTAAGATGGGCTCTATGTCTTTATTTCGCTAAAATGTCAAGCTTTTTTTTGTGGACATGAATAATTTTGGCGACTGAAGTATAATGTTTGCATTTTGGGAAAATCTACTTAAATGTGAACTTAGGAAGGCTGCCACGATACCGCAGAAAAAAGGTCTCTCTGCAATGCCGCAAGGCTTTTCGACGAGGCTTTTCTTCTTTTTTGCTTGCAGTATTTTTCAAGTCGATGTGAGGGGTGAAGGAAAGTTGGCGGGTCATACTGTTCAATACGGACGACGCAATCGCAGAACGTACGCGCGGATTAACGAAGTGCTCGAAGTCCCGAACCTGATCGAAATCCAGCAAAAATCGTACCAGTGGTTTTTGGATGAAGGTTTGCGCGAGATGTTCCAAGATATTTCGCCGATTCAGGATTTCACGGGTAATTTGGTACTGGAATTCATCGATTACAGCTTGGGCGAGCCTAAGTATTCCGTCGATGACTCTAAGGAACGTGACGTTACGTATGCCGCTCCGCTGCGCGTCAAGGTGCGTTTAATCAATAAAGAAACCGGCGAGGTTAAGGAGCAAGAAGTGTTCATGGGCGATTTCCCGCTTATGACAGAAACCGGAACCTTTATTATTAACGGTGCCGAACGGGTTATCGTCAGTCAGCTCGTTCGTTCCCCCAGTGTTTATTTTAGCACAAAAGTCGACAAGAACGGTAAGAAAAGTTATACGGCTACCGTGATTCCGAATCGGGGCGCCTGGCTTGAGCTGGAGACGGATGCGAAGGATATCGTATACGTACGGATCGACCGGACGCGTAAAATTCCGGTTACGGTGCTGTTGCGCGCTTTGGGCTTCGGTTCCGATGCGGAAATTATCGACTTGCTCGGCGATAACGAATATATTCGCAACACGCTCGACAAAGACAACACGGATACGACGGATAAAGCGCTTATTGAAATCTACGAACGCCTCCGTCCGGGCGAGCCGCCTACGCTGGATAACGCGAAGAGCTTGCTCATTGCCCGGTTCTTCGATCCGAAGCGGTACGATCTCGCGAATGTCGGACGCTATAAAATCAATAAAAAGCTGCATATCAAAAACCGCTTGTTCAATCAGCGTCTTGCCGAATCGCTAGCCGATCCGGAAACGGGCGAAATCATCGCGGAAGCGGGTCAAATGCTGGACCGCCGTCTGCTTGATCAAATTTTGCCGGCGCTGGAGAAAAACGTCGGATTCATCGAATACGCCGTTACCGGCGGTGTGCTCGACGCGGACCGCATTCCGATGCAGGCCGTAAACGTATATTCCCCATTGGAAGAAGGCAAGGTCGTTAAAGTTATCTCCAACGGGGTTATTGATAAATCGACCAAGAACATTACACCGGCGGATATTATTTCGTCGATCAACTATTTCATAAACCTGCTGCACGGCATTGGCAGCACCGACGATATCGACCATCTGGGCAACCGGAGACTGCGTTCCGTCGGCGAGCTGTTGCAGAATCAGTTCCGCATCGGTTTGTCGCGGATGGAGCGCGTCGTGCGTGAGCGGATGTCGATTCAGGACGCCAACGTCATTACACCGCAGGCGCTGATCAACATTCGTCCGGTTATCGCTTCGATCAAAGAGTTTTTCGGAAGCTCGCAGTTGTCGCAGTTTATGGACCAGACCAATCCGCTGGCCGAGCTGACGCACAAACGTCGTCTGTCCGCACTCGGTCCCGGTGGTTTGACACGGGAAAGAGCGGGCATGGAAGTCCGCGACGTCCATCACTCTCACTATGGCCGGATGTGTCCGATCGAAACGCCTGAAGGTCCGAACATCGGTTTGATCAACTCGCTGTCCTCGTTCGCCCGCATTAACGATTACGGCTTTATCGAAGCGCCTTATCGTTGGGTCGACCCGAAGGACGGCACGGTTACCGAGCAGATCGCTTATTTGACCGCCGACGAAGAAGACAATTATGTCATCGCTCAGGCGAATGCCGATTTGAACGAAGACAGTACCTTTACCAACGATACCGTTATCGTACGGTACAAGGATGACATACTGACGCTTCCCAAAGAGCGCGTCGACTATATGGACGTTTCGCCGAAGCAGGTCGTCTCCGTGGCGACCGCGTTGATTCCGTTCCTGGAAAACGACGACTCCAACCGCGCCCTGATGGGATCGAACATGCAACGGCAGGCCGTTCCGCTGCTTATTCCGAAGTCCCCGCTCGTCGGTACCGGCATGGAGCACAAGAGCGCCAAAGATTCCGGCGTATGCATCGTCAGCAAGCATGACGGTGTCGTGGAACGCGTCTCCGCCAACGAGGTATGGGTGCGCCGCCGTGCGACGGTCGACGGCCGTCTGGTGGAAGGCGATTTGATCAAACACAGACTTCACAAGTTTATTCGTTCCAACCAGGGAACATGCGTCAACCAACGCCCGATCGTTCATAAGGGCGATATCGTGAAAGTCGGCGATATTTTGGCAGACGGTCCTTCCACGGAGCTCGGCGAACTGGCGCTCGGACGCAACGTCGTCGTCGCGTTCATGACTTGGGAAGGGTATAACTACGAGGATGCCATTCTGCTCAGCCAGAAGCTGGTCAAAGAAGACGTGTACACGTCCATTCATATCGAAGAATACGAATCCGAAGCACGCGATACGAAGCTCGGACCCGAAGAAATTACGCGCGACATTCCGAACGTGGGCGAAGACGCTCTGCGCAACCTGGATGAGCGCGGCATTATTCGCGTCGGTGCGGAAATCGGAGCAGGCGATATTCTCGTCGGCAAAGTAACGCCGAAGGGCGTCACCGAGCTTACGGCGGAAGAACGTCTCCTGCATGCGATCTTCGGCGAGAAGGCGCGGGAAGTTCGCGACACGTCGCTGCGCGTACCTCACGGTACGGACGGCATCGTCGTCGACGTCAAAGTGTTTACCCGTGAGAACGGTGACGAATTGCCGCCGGGCGTCAATCAGCTCGTTCGTGTTTATATTGCCCAAAAAAGAAAAATATCCGAAGGCGATAAAATGGCCGGCCGTCACGGCAACAAGGGCGTTATCGCGCGGATCCTTCCGGAAGAAGATATGCCGTTCCTGCCGGATGGCACGCCGGTACAAGTCGTGCTCAACCCGCTCGGCGTTCCTTCGCGGATGAATATCGGCCAGGTGCTGGAAGTTCACCTTGGCATGGCCGCGCTCCGTCTCGGCATTCATACGGCAACGCCGGTATTTGACGGCGCCCGCGAGTATGACGTATTCGACACGATGGAAGAAGCCGGCATGCAGCGCAACGGCAAAACGATTTTGTACGACGGACGTACGGGCGAGCCGTTCGAGCGCGAAGTAACCGTCGGCGTCATGTATATGATCAAGCTGGCGCACATGGTCGACGACAAGATCCATGCTCGTTCCACCGGTCCTTACTCGCTCGTTACGCAGCAGCCTTTGGGCGGTAAAGCCCAGTTCGGCGGACAGCGCTTCGGGGAGATGGAAGTTTGGGCGCTTGAAGCTTACGGCGCTGCCTATACTTTGCAGGAAATTTTGACCGTCAAGTCCGATGACGTGGTCGGCCGCGTGAAGACGTACGAATCGATCGTCAAAGGCGAGAACGTACCGGAGCCAGGCGTTCCGGAGTCGTTCAAAGTATTGATCAAAGAGCTGCAAAGCTTGGGGATGGACGTAAAGATCTTGTCAGAAAACGAAGAAGAGATCGAGATGAAGGAACTGGACGACGAGGACGATGTTTCCGGCGACAAGCTCAATCTTAACCTGGAAGGCTCCGAAGCAGGCGCAGAATGATTCGTGACGATTCGGTAGGCAGCATACACTGGAGGAGGGTTGCTCCTTGTTGGACGTAAACAATTTCGAGTACATGAAGATCGGTCTGGCTTCTCCCGAAAAGATTCGTTCCTGGTCCCGTGGGGAAGTCAAGAAGCCGGAAACGATCAATTACCGGACGCTAAAACCGGAAAAAGAAGGCTTGTTCTGCGAGAAAATTTTCGGACCTACCAAGGACTGGGAATGCCATTGCGGCAAGTACAAGCGCGTGCGTTACAAAGGCGTCGTCTGCGATCGCTGCGGCGTTGAAGTAACCCGCGCCAAAGTGCGCCGCGAACGTATGGGCCACATTGAATTGGCCGCTCCGGTTTCGCATATTTGGTATTTCAAAGGCATACCGAGCCGGATGGGCTTGGCGCTCGATATGTCTCCGCGCTCGCTCGAAGAGATCATTTACTTCGCATCTTATGTCGTAACCGATCCGGGCGATACACCGTTGGAGAAAAAACAGCTGCTGTCCGAAAAAGAGTACCGCAGCTATCGCGAGAAATACGGCTATGCGTTTCAAGCCGGCATGGGTGCAGAAGCGGTTAAAAAGCTGCTTCAGGATATCGACATCGACAAGGAAGTCGACCAACTGAAGGAAGAGCTTCGCACCGCTCAAGGCCAACGGCGCAACCGGGCGATCAAGCGTCTGGAAGTCATGGAGGCGTTCCGCAACTCCGGCAACGAGCCGGAATGGATGGTGCTGGACGTGCTTCCGGTCATTCCTCCGGAGCTTCGCCCGATGGTGCAATTGGACGGCGGCCGTTTCGCCACGTCCGACTTGAACGATCTGTACCGCCGCGTTATTAACCGGAACAACCGGCTCAAGCGTCTGCTTGACCTCGGCGCACCGGATATTATCGTGCAGAACGAGAAGCGGATGCTGCAGGAAGCCGTCGACGCGTTGATCGATAACGGCCGCCGCGGCCGTCCGGTTACGGGTCCGGGCAACCGTCCGTTGAAATCGCTTAGCCATATGCTGAAAGGCAAGCAAGGACGTTTCCGGCAAAACCTGCTCGGCAAACGGGTCGACTATTCCGGCCGTTCCGTTATCGTCGTAGGGCCGAGCCTCAAAATGTACCAATGCGGCTTGCCTAAGGAAATGGCGCTTGAATTGTTCAAGCCTTTCGTCATGAAGGAGCTTGTCAATAAAGGGCTTGCCCATAATATCAAGAGTGCGAAGCGCAAGGTAGAACGCGTCAGCCCTGAAGTATGGGACGTTCTCGAAGAAGTCATTAAAGAGCATCCGGTACTGTTGAACCGTGCGCCGACGCTTCACCGTCTCGGTATTCAGGCGTTCGAGCCTATTCTTGTGGAAGGCCGTGCCATTAAGCTGCATCCACTCGTATGTACGGCTTACAATGCCGACTTTGACGGTGACCAGATGGCCGTTCACGTTCCGTTGTCCGCCGAGGCTCAAGCCGAAGCGCGCATTTTAATGCTGGCTTCCGGCAACATCCTGAACCCGAAGGACGGCAAGCCTGTCGTTACGCCTTCGCAGGATATGGTACTCGGCAGCTTTTACTTGACGATGGATAACCCGGAAGCACAAGGAACGGGTACCATCTTCCGCAACGTTGCTGAAGCCGTATCGGCTTATCAGCGCGGCGCCGCTTCCTTGCATGCGCGTGTTGCGATTCCGGCGAGGGTGCTGGGCAAAACCAGCTTTACCGACCGTCAGCAGGAAGCTCTGCTCGTTACGACGGTAGGGAAAATCATCTTCAATGAAATTTTCCCGAGCGATTTTCCGTATATCAATGAAGCGACGAAGAGCAATCTGTTCAACGGAATTTCCGACGAATATTTCGTATTCGAGAAAGGTGCCAACGTGCGGGAGTTCATCATGAACATTCCGTCGCGCGGCGCCGTAGGGAAAGACTACTTGGGCACGATTATCGGGGAGTGCTTCCGTCAATACCATACGACCCAGACGTCGGTCATTTTGGATAACATCAAGCAAAACGGCTTCACCTACTCGACACGCGCCGGTATTACCGTGGCCGTCTCCGACGTAATCGTTCCGAAGGAGAAGGAAGTTATTCTCGGCGAGTCGGAAGAGAAGGTCAAGATCGTGATGCAGCAATACCGCCGCGGTCTTATTACCGACGACGAGCGTTATGACCGGATTATTACGATCTGGAGCGAGACGAAGGAGCGCATTACCGAGGTGCTCATGAAATCTCTCGACAAGTTCAATTCGATCATGATGATGGTCGAATCGAAAGCGCGTGGTAACAAATCGCAGATCACCCAGTTAGGCGGCATGCGCGGTCTTATGGCGACGCCATCGGGACGCATTTACGAATTGCCGATCAAATCGAACTTCCGCGAAGGCCTGACCGTCTTGGAATACTTTATCTCGACGCACGGTGCCCGTAAAGGTTTGGCGGATACGGCGCTTCGGACTGCCGACTCGGGTTACTTGACCCGCCGTCTCGTAGACGTAGCCCAGGACGTTATCGTCCGCGAGGACGATTGCGGAACGGATAAAGGCTTTATCGTCAGCAGAATTCAGGACGGCAAGGAAGTTATCGAGGATCTGTTCGACCGTATCGAAGGACGCTACTCGTTTGAAACGATTCGTCATCCGCAGACGGGCGAAGTCATCGTGAACCGCAACGAGCTCATCGATTCGACTAAAGCGGATGCGCTCATCGCCGCGGGCGTCCATAAGCTGCAAATTCGTTCCGTGCTCAGCTGCCGCACCCAACACGGCGTGTGCAAAAAGTGCTACGGACGCAATCTGGCTACCGGCACGCACGTGGAGATCGGCGAAGCGGTCGGCATTATTGCCGCCCAGTCCATCGGGGAGCCGGGAACCCAGCTCACGATGCGTACGTTCCATACCGGGGGCGTTGCAGGAGACGACATCACGCAAGGTTTGCCGCGGATTCAGGAATTGTTCGAGGCGCGTAACCCGAAAGGGCAAGCGACGATTTCCGAAATCGACGGCAAAGTAAAAGATATTCGCGAGGGCAAAGACCGCCGCGAAATCGAGATCGAGGGCGAAGCCGAGTCCAAGACGTATTTGGTTACGTATGGCTCGCGGATTCGTGTCACGGCCGGCCAGCAGGTCGAAGCCGGAGACGAGCTGACCGACGGCTCCATCGATCCGAAGGAAATGCTGCGCATCAAAGGTATTCGCGGCGTGCAGAACTACATTTTGCAGGAAGTACAGCGCGTTTACCGGAACCAGGGCGTTGAGATCAACGATAAGCATATCGAGATCATGATTCGCCAGATGCTTCGCAAGATCCGCATTATCGACAGCGGAAGCACCGCTCTTCTGCCGGGCTCCTTCGTAAACATGCACGAATACGAAGAAGCGAACCGTCAAGTGCTGTTCTCGGGCGAAGAGCCGGCTGTCGCCAAGCCGGTATTGCTCGGTATTACGAAAGCGTCGCTGGAGACGGATTCCTTCCTGTCGGCAGCTTCGTTCCAGGAGACGACACGTGTCCTGACCGATGCGGCGATCAAAGGAAAAGTCGATCAGCTTCTCGGACTCAAAGAGAACGTCATTATCGGCAAGCTCATTCCGGCCGGTACGGGCATGACCCGCTACCGCAGCATCGAAGTGAACGACCCGAATATGAAAGAAGCTTTGTCCGAGGAAGAGCTGGAGACGGTCGCGCTCGAATCTTAAAAAGATCTTAACGCGGCTCTATCCTTGACACCGTATTTTCTAGATGCTAAACTATCAAAGTGTGTGCCGAAGCTTCGTTTTCACTCCTGTACTTTGGAGGATGCGCGATGTCTTATGATAAAGTGAAACAGGCGGAGAACATTTCAATAGGCACGAAGCAGACGACAAAGATGGTGGAGCTTGGCAAAGCTTCGGAAGTGTTTGTCGCGAAAGATGCAGATCCGAGAATAACAGCCAAGATCGTGAACCTGTGCAAGAAAATGGGGGTTCAAGTGACATATGTCGACTCGATGAAGCAGCTTGGCAAAGCTTGCGGAATCGAAGTTGGTGCGGCGATTGCCGCCGCAGTAAACGAATAAATAAGAAGCTAAGCTGGCGCAGGCGTCGCTTGCGTCAGCCGCTTACCATATGATTTTGTCGCCCGCGAAGGCGAACGGCAAAATCATTTCGTTTGCCTGAGCGTGAACCACCTGGATCTGTGGACTTGAATCGGAGCACGACAGCTGATGGCAATAATGGGAAGGAGGTGGCGACATGCCAACGATTAACCAATTGGTTCGTAAAGGACGCAAGGCTAAGATCACCAAGTCGAAATCGCCTGCTCTGCAAAGAGGCTTCAACGCCCTGAAGCGTGAGCAAACCGAATCGAGCGCTCCGCAAAAACGCGGTGTATGCACTCGCGTAGGCACGATGACGCCGAAGAAACCGAACTCTGCACTGCGTAAATATGCGCGTGTGCGCTTGACCAACCGTGTCGAGGTAACGGCTTATATTCCGGGTATCGGACACAACCTGCAAGAGCACAGCGTCGTTCTGATTCGCGGCGGCCGGGTTAAGGATCTTCCGGGTGTACGGTACCATATCGTTCGCGGCGCTCTGGATACGTCCGGCGTCAACAACCGGAAACAAGCCCGTTCGAAGTACGGTACGAAACGTCCGAAAGTGAAGAAGTAAGAAGAAAGGCCGTCTCTTAAGACGGCAAAAAATCAATAAAATGGATGAAACTCGCAAGAAAGGGGGATAACTATGCCTCGTAAAGGTCCAGTACCCAAAAGAGATGTATTGCCGGATCCGATTTACAGCAGCAAGCTCGTTACCCGTCTTATCAACCGTATCATGATCGACGGAAAGCGCGGCGTTGCGCAAACGATCCTGTATAATTCGTTCAACCTGATCAAAGACCGTTCCGGCAAAGAGCCCATGGAAGTTTTCGAGCAGGCGATCAAGAATATCATGCCTGTACTTGAAGTAAAGGCTCGTCGTGTGGGCGGTTCGAACTATCAAGTGCCGATCGAAGTTAAACCGGAGCGCCGTACTGCGCTTGGTCTTCGTTGGTTGGTGCACTACTCGCGCCTTCGCGGCGAGAAGACGATGGAAGAGCGGTTGGCAGCCGAGATTTTGGATGCCAGCAACAACACCGGAGCTTCCGTGAAGAAACGGGAAGATACGCACAAAATGGCTGAAGCCAATAAGGCTTTTGCACACTATCGCTGGTAATCTGCTAGAAAGGCTTCCTAGGGAGTCTTTCTACATAACCCAACTACATCTTGAAAGGAGAAGATCATATGGCAAGAGAGTTCTCCTTAGCGAAGACACGCAATATCGGGATTATGGCGCATATCGATGCCGGCAAAACGACCACGACCGAACGGATTCTGTTCTTTACAGGCCGTACCCACAAAATCGGCGAAGTGCACGAAGGTGCAGCGACGATGGACTGGATGGAGCAGGAGCAGGAGCGCGGGATTACGATTACATCCGCAGCTACGACCTGTCAGTGGAAAGAACACCGGATCAACATTATCGATACGCCGGGACACGTAGACTTCACGGTCGAAGTGGAACGCTCCCTGCGCGTGCTTGACGGAGCCGTTGGTGTATTCAGCGCCAAAGAAGGCGTTGAGCCCCAATCCGAGACCGTCTGGAGACAGGCGGATAAATACGGTGTACCGCGGGTTGCGTATGTCAATAAGATGGATATCATCGGCGCCGATTTCCTCGGCGTAATTGACCAAATGCGCGATCGGTTGAAAGCCAATGCGGTCGCTATTCAACTTCCGATCGGAGCCGAGGCTGATTTCAAAGGCATCGTCGACCTGGTTGAGCAAGTTGCGTATATTTTCAAAGACGATCAAGGCAAATTCGAACAAGAAGAAATTCCGGCTGACTTGCTTTCTAAAGTCGCGGAGCTTCGTACCGAGCTTGTTGAGAAAGTCGCTGAATTGGATGAAGAGCTGACGATGAAATATCTGGAGGGAGAAGAAATCTCCATCCCGGAAATCAAAGCCGCTCTGCGCAAAGGCGTGTGCGAAGTGAAAATCTTCCCGGTCATTTGCGGTTCGTCCTACAAAAACAAAGGGGTTCAGCTTATGCTGGACGCCGTGGTCGATTACTTGCCGGCTCCGATCGATGTACCGGACATTCGCGGTACGCTCGAAGACGGAACCGAAGTAAGCCGCAAATCGAGCGATTCGGAGCCGTTCTCGGCGCTGGCGTTCAAAATTGCGACCGACCCGTATGTCGGTAAGCTGACGTTCTTCCGTGTTTACTCCGGCGTGCTTCAATCCGGTTCCTACGTATTGAATGCTACAAAGGGCAAGCGCGAACGGATCGGACGTATTCTGCAGATGCACGCCAACAGCCGTCAAGAAATCAGTGAAGTATACGCTGGTGATATCGCGGCTGCGGTAGGTCTGAAAGATACGATTACCGGCGATACGCTGTGCGACGAGAAAAACCCGGTTATTCTGGAGTCGATGAACTTCCCGGATCCGGTTATCGACATCGCCGTTGAGCCGAAAACGAAAGCCGACCAAGACAAGATGGGCGTAGCCCTCTCCAAATTGGCCGAAGAAGATCCGACCTTCCGTTACTACACCGACGAAGAAACGGGCCAAACGATCATTCAAGGTATGGGCGAGCTCCACCTTGAAATTATCGTCGACCGTATGCTTCGCGAGTTCAGAGTGGAAACGAACGTGGGCAAGCCGCAAGTTGCTTACCGCGAAAGATTCCGTACTCCGGCGAGAGTCGAAGGGAAATTCGTACGCCAATCCGGCGGACGCGGTCAATACGGTCACGTATGGATCGAGTTCGAACCGCTGGAACCGGGTTCGGGCTTCCAATTCGAGAACAAAATCGTCGGCGGCGTAGTTCCAAGAGAATACATTCCTGCCGTTCAGGCCGGTATCGAAGAATCGATGAAAAACGGCGTTCTCGCCGGATATCCGCTCGTGGATCTGAAAGCCCGTATCGTTGACGGCTCTTACCACGATGTTGACTCCAGCGAAATGGCGTTCAAAATCGCCGGTTCGATGGCTTTGAAAGCAGCGAAAGACAAGTGTAACCCGGCCATTCTTGAGCCGATCATGAAAGTCGAAGTTACCGTTCCGGACGAGTACATGGGCGATGTAATGGGCGACTTGAACTCCCGCCGCGGCCGTATCGAAGGTATGGATTCCCGTGCCGGCGCACAAGTTATCCGTTCCAAAGTACCGCTCTCCGAAATGTTCGGTTATTCCACGACGCTCCGCTCGCGTACGCAAGGTCGCGGCGTATACTCGATGGAAATATCCCATTATGAAGAAGTGCCTAAGAATATTGCAGAAGAAATTATTGCAAAGAACAAGGGCGCATAATCATACTCTCTTATTAGAGGAGGAATTGTTGTCATGGCAAAAGCAAAATTTGAACGCAACAAACCGCACGTTAACATCGGTACCATCGGTCACGTTGACCATGGTAAAACTACGCTGACGGCGGCAATTACTACGGTTTTGGCGAAAAGATACGGCGGTAGCGCTGTAGCGTTCGACCAAATCGACAAAGCGCCTGAAGAGCGCGAGCGCGGTATCACGATCTCGACGGCACACGTTGAGTATGAAACGCCTAATCGCCACTATGCACACGTTGACTGCCCTGGACACGCCGACTATGTTAAAAACATGATCACCGGCGCTGCTCAAATGGACGGAGCGATTCTGGTTGTATCCGCAGCTGACGGCCCAATGCCGCAAACTCGCGAACACATCCTGCTCTCCCGCAACGTAGGCGTTCCTTACATCGTCGTATTCCTGAACAAATGCGACACTGTCGAGGACGAAGAATTGCTCGAGCTCGTTGAAATGGAAGTTCGCGACCTGCTGAACGAGTACGAATTCCCTGGCGACGACACGCCGATTGTCCGCGGTTCCGCTCGCGAAGCGTTGCAAAATCCGGATGGTCAATGGGCTGACAAAATCGTCGAATTGTTTGAGCATATCGATACCTACATCCCTGAGCCTGTACGCGACACTGACAAGCCTTTCTTGATGCCTGTCGAGGACGTGTTCACGATCACGGGTCGCGGTACGGTTGCTACCGGTCGTATCGAGCGCGGTACGGTTAAAGTCGGCGACGAAATCGAAATCATCGGCCTGGCCGAAGATACTCGCAAATCCATCGTTACCGGCGTAGAAATGTTCCGCAAGTTGCTCGACTCCGCTCAAGCGGGCGACAACATCGGCGCACTGCTGCGTGGCGTTGACCGTAAAGATATCGAGCGCGGACAAGTATTGGCAAAGCCGAACTCGGTTAAGCCTCACACGAACTTCACTGCTCAAGTTTACGTCCTGACCAAAGAAGAAGGTGGCCGTCATAAGCCTTTCTTCACGGGTTACCGTCCGCAGTTCTACTTCCGTACGACGGACGTAACGGGTATCATCAACCTGCCGGAAGGCACTGAGATGGTTATGCCGGGCGACAACATCGCCGTAACGGTTGAACTGATCGCTCCGATCGCTCTCGAAGAAGGCACTCGCTTCTCGATTCGCGAAGGCGGCCGTACAGTTGGATCAGGCGCTGTTGTAACGATTACGAAGTAAGCTCATGCGAGCTTTTGGCTCGCAAAGCTACAATATAATAGAAGAAACAGTCCTCGGCGGAGACGTCGGGGGCTTTCTTTTCGTTTTTTGAAAACTTTTGTGAAAATTTCTTGCTTTCCTTCTCGATTTTTTATATAATAGTGAGCGTTGGTCTGTGACGTTGCGATGATGCGAGAGGTTGCTGACACACCCGGCCCCTTTGCCATGGGGAAGGCGTCAGGGGATTTTCGCGGAGTATGTCCGATACAAATTGGGCGATAGAAGGAGGGAACAATATGGCAAAGCAAAAGATTCGTATCCGCTTGAAGGCTTACGATCACAGAGTGCTCGATCAATCCGCAGAAAAAATCGTCGAAACGGCGAAACGTTCCGGTGCAGGAGTGTCCGGTCCGATTCCGTTGCCGACGGAAAAGCAAATCATCACGATTTTGCGCGCGGTGCACAAGTACAAGGATTCCAGAGAGCAGTTCGAAATGCGCACACACAAGCGTCTGATCGACATCGTGAATCCGACTCCGCAAACGGTCGACGCTTTGATGCGCTTGGATCTGCCATCCGGTGTAGATATCGAAATTAAGCTTTAATATTCCGTAACTGCAAAAGAAAAGAGGTGTCAACATGAAAGGTATCTTAGGAAAAAAACTGGGTATGACTCAGTTGTTTGCCGCTGACGGTACGGTAATTCCGGTAACTGTCATCCAAGCGGGTCCTTGCGTCGTTCTGCAAAAGAAGGACCAGGATAACGATGGATACGAAGCGATCCAAATCGGCTTCGACGACAAAAAAGAAAAGAACGCGACTAAACCTGCGATTGGTCATGCCAAGAAGGCCAATGCCGCACCTAAGCGCTACATCAAGGAGATTCGCGGTGCAGATCTGGGCGCATATGAAGTTGGCCAGGAGCTGAAAGCCGATCTCTTCGCCGAAGGCGAGTATGTTGACGTAACGGGTACTTCCAAAGGTAAAGGAACAGCTGGCGCAATCAAACGTTGGGGCTTCTCCCGCGGACCGATGGCTCACGGCTCGAAATATCATCGCGGCGCCGGTTCTCAGGCAATCGCCCGCACAAGTAACAAAGTTCCGAAAGGCAAGAAAAATGCCGGCCGGATGGGCAACGAAACGATTACGGTTCAAAAGCTGCAAGTCATTAAAGTCGATGCCGAGCGCAACGTCATTCTGGTTAAAGGCTCCATTCCTGGACCTAGAAACAGCTATGTCAGCGTAAAGTCGACTATTAAGCAATAAGGTAACCAGGAAGGAGGAACAAACATGCCAAAAGTAGCACTGTTTAACGTGAGCGGAGCGCAAGTAGGCGAAGTCGAACTCGCGGAAGCGGTATTCGGCATCGAACCTAACAAGTACGTCGTTCATTCCGCAGTCGTATTGCAACAAGCTTCCCGGCGTCTGGGCACGCACAAGACGAAAGGCCGTTCGGAAGTTCGTGGCGGCGGTCGTAAGCCTTGGAAGCAAAAGGGGACAGGCCGCGCTCGTCAGGGTAGCATTCGCTCCCCGCAATGGAAAGGCGGCGGTGTCGTCTTCGGACCGACTCCTCGTAGCTACGGCTTTAAACTGCCGAAAAAAGTTCGTCGTCTCGCTATTAAATCCGTGCTGTCGTCTAAAGTGATCGATAGCGAAATTATCGTGCTGGATCAATTGTCTTTGGCAGCACCGAAGACAAAAGAGTTTGCCGCGATCCTGAACAACCTGAAAGTGGAACGCAAAGCTTTGGTTGTGACCGGCAGCTACGACGATAATGTGGCATTGTCCACTCGCAACATTCCGGGTGTGAAGTTCGTATCCGCCGAAGGAATTAACGTACTTGACGTGCTGGCTCACGACAAGCTGATCATCACGAAGGATGCAGTTCAGAAAGTAGAGGAGGTGCTTGCGTAATGAAGAACCCACGCGATATTATCAAGCGCCCGATTATTTCTGAAAAGTCCAGCGATTTGATGGGCATCAACACGTATGTGTTTGAAGTCGACAAACGCGCGAACAAGACGGAAATCAAGTTGGCGATTCAGGATATCTTTAAGACTAAGGTCGAAAAAGTAAACACGATGATCGTTCCGGCCAAACCGAAACGTTATGGCCGTCATTCTGGCTATACGAGCGAATGGAAAAAAGCGATCGTAGTTTTGGGCAAAGACAGCAAGCCGTTGGAATTCTTTGAAACGGTTTAATTTTATGAAGCAAGGAGGGAAACGAAGTGCCAATCAAATCGTTTAAGCCGACATCGCCTTCCAAGCGCGAGATGACGGTTTCTACATTCGAAGAGATTACGGCTTCCAAACCGGAGAAGTCTTTGCTGGCTCCACTGAGCGGCAAAGCCGGCCGTAACAATCAAGGCAAAATTACGGTACGCCATCAAGGCGGCGGACATAAGCGCAAATACCGGATCATCGACTTCAAGCGCAACAAGGACGGAATACCAGGACGCGTTGCTTCTATTGAGTATGATCCTAACCGTACGGCCAACATCGCGTTGATCAACTACGCGGATGGCGAGAAGCGTTACATTCTTTCGCCGAAAGGTCTGAAAGTCGGAGACGTCGTATATTCCGGTCCTACTTCGGATATTAAAATCGGCAACGCTCTGCCTCTCGAAAACATTCCTGTCGGTTCCGTTATTCACAATATCGAGCTGAAGCCTGGCAAAGGCGGCCAATTGGTACGCGCTGCCGGTACGCAAGCTCAATTGCTCGGTAAAGAAGGCGAGTACGTTTCGATCCGTTTGTCCTCCGGAGAAATGCGCCGCATTCTGAAAGTATGCCGCGCCACGATCGGTACGGTAGGCAACGAAGACCATGAGTTGATCAACATCGGTAAAGCAGGACGTAACCGTTGGTTGGGCAAGCGCCCTACCGTTCGCGGCGTCGTCATGAACCCGGTCGATCACCCTCACGGCGGTGGCGAAGGCCGCGCTCCGATCGGACGCAAGTCGCCTATGTCCCCTTGGGGCAAGCCAACGCTCGGATACAAAACGCGCAAGAAGAAAAAGGCGTCCAACAAATACATCATCCGTCGTCGCACGAAGTAAGCACGGACAGTTACGGTTGGATGAAAGGAGGATTTCGTAAATGGGCCGCAGTTTGAAAAAAGGACCTTTTGTGGACGACTACTTGCTGAAAAAAGTAGAGGCAGTTGGCCAAAAGAAAACCGTCATCAAGACTTGGTCTCGCCGTTCGACCATTTTCCCTCAGTTCGTTGGGAACACGTTCGCCGTATATGACGGCAGAAAGCACGTGCCAGTATACGTAACGGAAGATATGGTTGGACATAAGTTGGGCGAATTCGCGCCGACTCGCACGTATAAAGGTCATGACGACGACAAGAAAACCGGCAAGCGCTAATTCGTAAACCAGCACCTGTTTGAGAGGAGGTTCATCCATGCAAGCAAAGGCACATGCGAATCATATTCGCATCGCTCCTCGTAAAGTGAGACTCGTAATCGATTTGATTCGGGGCAAGCAAGTAGGCGATGCAGTTGCTATATTGCGCAATACACCGCGTTCCGCATCTCCGGTCGTGGAAAAATTGCTGAACTCGGCTATCGCGAACGCCGAGCATAACTTCTCCCTCGACCCGAACAAACTGGTCGTGGCTGAAGCTTACGTGGACCAAGGTCCGACATTGAAACGGATTCGTCCGCGTTCGCAAGGTCGGGCATTTAAAATTTTGAAGCGGACCAGCCACATTACTTTGGTGGTATCTGAAAAATAAGGAGGGATAAGGTGTGGGTCAGAAGGTAAGCCCGGTTGGCTTGAGAATTGGTGTTATCCGCGATTGGGAATCCAAATGGTATGCCGATAAAGAGTTCGGTACGCTGCTTATGGAAGACGTCAAAATTCGCGAGTATTTGAAAAACAAGCTGAAAGACTCGGCTGTTTCTCATATCGATATCGAACGTGCGGCTAACCGCGTCAACGTCACGATTCATACGGCTAAGCCCGGTATGGTAATCGGTAAAGGCGGTGCGGAAGTAGAAGTTATCCGCAATCACATCGCAGGTATGTCGGGCAAAAAAGTCCACATTAACATAGCGGAAATCAAAAATCCTGAGCTTGACGCGATTTTGGTTGCCGAAAGCATCGCACAACAGCTGGAACGCCGCATTTCGTTCCGCCGCGCGATGAAACAAGCGATTCAACGTACGATGAGAGCAGGAGCCAAAGGAATTAAAACGGGAGTAAGCGGACGTCTTGGCGGAGCTGAAATCGCCCGTAGCGAAGGGTATAGCGAAGGTACGGTGCCTCTTCACACGCTGCGCGCGGATATCGACTACGGTACGGCTGAAGCACATACGACATACGGACGGATCGGCGTTAAAGTCTGGATCTATCGCGGTGAAGTTCTTCCAACAGCGAAGAAAAAGGGTGTTCAGGAAGGAGGAAACTAATCATGTTATTGCCTAAACGCGTCAAACACCGCAAAGAGCAACGCGGTAATATGAAAGGCCGCGCCAAAGGCGGCACGGACATCGCGTTCGGCGAATACGGATTGCAAGCTCTCGAGCCGTCTTGGGTAACCAACCGTCAAATCGAAGCAGCCCGTATTGCCATGACCCGTTATATCAAACGGGGCGGTAAAGTATGGATTAAAATTTTCCCTTCCAAGCCGATTACGCAAAAACCTCTTGAGGTACGGATGGGTAGCGGTAAAGGTAACGTCGAGAAATGGGTAGCCGTCGTCAAGCCGGGCAAAATTTTGTTCGAACTGGCTGGGGTGAGCGAAGAGATCGCACGCGAAGCGATGCGCCTTGCTTCCCATAAGCTCCCGATCAAGACGAAATTTGTGAAACGAGAAGAAGTGGGTGGTGAAGCAAATGAAAGCCAGTGAATTTCGCAACCTGACCACTGCTGAAATCGAGCAAAAGGTTTCCGGATTCAAGGAAGAGTTGTTCAACCTCCGTTTTCAATTGGCAACGGGCCAACTGGACAATCCGATTCGTCTTCGTGAGCTTCGCAGGGAGATTGCCCGCGCGAAGACCGTGATACGGCAAAGAGAACTCGGAATCAGCTGACAATAGGTAGAGAGGAGGGCAATCGATGGCACAAGAACGTAACGAACGCAAAGTGCAAATCGGTAAAGTCGTAAGCGATAAGATGGAAAAAACGATCGTTGTCGCCGTAGAGACTTACAAGAAGCACAGCTTGTACCACAAGCGGATCAAGTATACGAAGAAATTCAAAGCGCATGACGAGAACAATGAAGCGAAGATCGGCGATACGGTCAAAATCATGGAGACTCGCCCGCTGTCGAAAGACAAACGGTTCAGACTCGTGGAAATCGTGGAAAAAGCGGTTCTCGTATAAATCGGACAATCTCATACACATTTGAAAGGAGGACAATCCGATGATTCAACCATTTACACGTATGATTTCCGCCGACAATTCCGGCGCAAAGCAATTGATGTGCATTCGCGTTCTTGGCGGAACAGGCCGTCGCGTAGGTCACATTGGAGATCTGATCATTTGCTCCGTGAAAGAAGCAACACCAGGTGGCGTTGTCAAGAAGGGCGATGTAGTAAAAGCCGTTATCGTGCGTACGAAGCGTTCTACGCGTCGTAAAGACGGTTCTTACATTCGTTTCGACGAGAACGCAGCCGTTATCGTCAAAGACGACAAGAGCCCGCGCGGTACCCGTATTTTTGGCCCAGTCGCCCGCGAACTTCGCGATAAAGACTTTATGAAGATCGTATCCCTGGCTCCGGAAGTTATCTAACTTGCCGCCAGCCTTAACCGGATGGACATGTGCTCCCGAGTATTGGAGGTGTAACGAAAATGCCGAAAGCAAAAAAACAACTGGAGTCCCACAACAACAAGCTCCATGTGAAAAAAGAAGACACGGTAATCGTCATTACCGGTAAAGATAAAGGTAAAAAAGGTCGCGTCATCGCCGCTTATCCGCGCGAAAACCGCGTTCTCGTCGAAGGCGTGAACATGGTGAAGAAGCACCAAAAGCCGAATCAGCAAAACCCGCAAGGCGGAATTCTCAATCAGGAAGCGCCGATTCACGTCTCCAACGTGATGCTGCTCGACCCGAAAAGCGGAAAACCGACGCGCGTAGGTTACAAAGTGCTGGATAACGGCAGCAAAGTGCGCGTAGCGAAGAAATCCGGCGAAGTGATCGACTAATTAACTTGGCTTAGAAAGGAGGTCCATCCTTAATGGCAACCAGAATGAAAGATCGTTTTCTGAACGAAGTGACTCCTGCTCTGATGCAGAAGTTTAACTATACGACTGTGATGCAAGTTCCGAAAATCGAGAAAGTCGTTATCAATATGGGTGTAGGCGACGCGGTAGGCAACTCCAAAGTCATCGACACGGCCGTCAACGATATGCAAATTATCGCCGGTCAAAAACCTGTTGTAACGCGCGCTAAAAAATCGATCGCAGGCTTCAAAGTTCGCGAGAACATGCCGATCGGGGTTAAGGTCACGCTTCGCGGCGACCGCATGTACTACTTCTTGGATAAGCTGTTCAACATTGCGCTGCCGCGCGTACGCGACTTCCGCGGGGTATCGAAGAAAGCTTTCGACGGACGCGGAAACTACACGCTGGGCGTAAAGGAACAACTGATCTTCCCGGAAATCGAGTATGACAAAGTAGATAAAGTGCGCGGAATGGACATCGTTATCGTCACGACTGCCAAAACGGACGAAGAATCCCGCGAGCTGTTGGAACAACTCGGGATGCCGTTCGTGAAATAAGATCGGAAATCTGTAGAGTTCGGAGGTGTAACAGTGGCAAAAACTTCGATGATCATCAAGCAGCAACGTAAACCGAAATTCAAGGTTCAAGCTTACACGCGTTGCGAACGCTGCGGCCGTCCCCATTCGGTACTGCGCAAGTTCAAAATTTGCCGTATCTGTTTCCGTGAATTGGCTTACAAAGGTCAAATTCCTGGCGTGAAAAAAGCAAGCTGGTAATCAACCCGTCTTTAGGAAGGAGGTTCGCAACTAATGGTTATGTCAGATCCAATTGCAGATATGCTTACACGCATTCGCAATGCAAACGTGGTGCGTCATGAAACGGTGGAAGTTCCCGCTTCGAAAATCAAGAGAGAAATCGCCGAGATTTTGAAGAAAGAGGGCTTCATCCGCGACGCTGAATATATCGAAGATAGCAAACAAGGGATCATCCGTATGTTCCTCAAATACGGCCCCAACCAAGAGCGCGTCATCACCGGCCTGAAACGTATCAGCAAACCGGGGCTGCGCGTATATGCAAAAAGCCAGGAAGTACCGAAGGTGCTCGGCGGTCTCGGACTCGCTATCCTCTCGACTTCCAAAGGCGTTATGAGCGACAAGGACGCTCGCCAGTCGAAATCCGGCGGCGAAGTCATCTGCTACGTATGGTAATCCACATCGTGTAAGAATGGAGGTGCAACAATGTCTCGTATTGGTCGTAAACCCATTACGATCCCGTCTGGGGTAAATGTTTCTTTGGATAATACGCTCATTACGGTAAACGGTCCGAAAGGGACGCTGAGCCGCGAGCTGCATAAAGATATGAAAGTCGTTGTGGAAGAGAACCTGATTAACGTAGAACGTCCTTCCGACAACAAACTGCACCGTTCCCTTCACGGTACGACCCGCAGCGTGATCAACAACATGGTGAGCGGCGTAACGGAAGGTTTCTCCAAATCGCTTGATCTCGTAGGCGTCGGCTACCGTGCCAACAAAACGGGCAACAAGCTCGTGTTGAACGTAGGCTACTCGCATCCGGTCGAGATCGTTCCAGAGGGCGGTATCGAGTTCGAAGTACCTACGAACACTAAAATTATCGTAAGAGGCATCGACAAGGAGCTTGTCGGAGCTACGGCTGCGAAAGTGCGTTCCGTACGCGAGCCTGAGCCGTATAAAGGCAAAGGAATCAAGTATGAAGGCGAACGCATTATCCGTAAGGAAGGCAAAGCCGGCAAGAAGAAGTAACCGTCCGCTTCCGGCTGCTTGATCCGCTAAGGATCGCTTAAACGACTAAGAAGCAGTAGAGGCTTCTTGGCAGAAAGGAAGGAGTGAACACCCGATGATTACTAAAGGCGATAAGAACAAAGCCCGTCATAAAAGACATCTGCGCGTGCGCAAGAAGATCAAGGGCACGCAGGAGCGTCCACGTTTGAATATTTTCCGTTCCTCCAAGCATATGTACGCTCAATTGGTCGACGATATCAACGGCGTAACGATTGCATCCGCATCGACGCAGGATAAAGAGCTGAAAGAGCAAGTCGAGAACGGTGGCAACACCGAGGCGGCTCAAAAAGTCGGCTCTCTCGTGGCACAACGCGCTAAGGAAAAAGGTATCGACAAAGTGGTTTTCGACCGCGGCGGATACTTGTACCACGGCCGTGTACAGGCGCTTGCTGATGCAGCCCGCGAAGCTGGGCTTGAGTTCTAAACGAAATCTCTAATAAGGAGGTAAACGACTTGCGTGTAGATCCCAATACATTGGACCTGAAGGAAAAGCTGGTTAACCTGAATCGCGTAGCCAAGGTTGTTAAAGGCGGACGCCGTTTCAGCTTTAGCGCTCTTGTCGTCGTTGGCGACGGCAACGGTTGGGTAGGCGCGGGTATCGGCAAAGCCGGCGAAGTACCGGACGCCATCCGCAAAGGCATCGAAGACGCCAAGAAAAACCTGATTCACGTGCCTATCGTAGGTACTACGATTCCGCATCAGGTTATCGGCCATTTTGGAGCCGGTCGTGTTCTTTTGAAGCCTGCTTCGAAAGGTACAGGAGTTATCGCCGGTGGCCCGGTTCGCGCTGTTTTGGAACTGGCTGGCATTGGCGACATTTTGACGAAATCGCTCGGATCTTCCAACTCCATCAACATGGTTAATGCGACATTGGAAGGTTTGCAACGTTTGAAGCGGGCTGAAGATGTAGCTAAGCTTCGCGGCAAAACGGTTGAAGAGCTTCTCGGTTAAGGAGGGGAAACGAATGGCCAAGCAATTGCAAATCACCCTCAAGCGCAGCTTGATCGGCCGCCCGGAAAGCCAACGTGTAACCGTAAGAACGCTCGGTTTGCGGAAGCTCCACCAATCGGTCGTTCATAACGATGCGCCGACGGTTCGCGGCATGATTAACAAAGTCAGCCACCTGGTTGAAGTCAAAGAAGTGTAAGTTTCGACAAGCCTATGACGACGAACGGATTCGTTCGTTTTTACAATCTTGATGAGGAGGTGCACCGATGAAGTTACACGAACTTTCACCTGCACCGGGTTCGAAGAAAACTCGCAACCGTGTAGGTCGCGGGATCGGAAGCGGCAACGGGAAAACTTCAGGTAAAGGTCACAAAGGTCAAAACGCACGCTCCGGCGGCGGCGTCCGTCCGGGCTTCGAAGGCGGACAGAACCCTCTGTATCGTCGTTTGCCTAAGCGCGGTTTTAACAATCGCTTCCGTACGGAATATGCGATTGTCAACCTGAGCGATTTGAATCAATTTTCGGCAGGAACGGAAGTGACTCCGGAACTGCTTTTGCAATCGGGTGTTGTGAAAAACCCGAAAGACGGCATCAAGATTTTGGGTAACGGCGAGCTGACCGTCGTATTGACGGTTAAGGCGAATAAGTTCTCTGAATCTGCCGTCGAAAAGATCCAGGCTGCCGGCGGTAAAACCGAGGTGATTTGATGTTCAAGACGTTGTCCAACATCATGAAGGTACAAGATCTGAGAAGAAGAATTATTTTTACTCTTCTCCTCCTGATCGTGTACCGCATCGGCGCTTTTATTCCGGTGCCGAACATCGATTCGGAAATACTGAAAAGCATCGATCAATCGAGCAGCGGGGGCGTATTCGGCTTGCTGAATACATTCTCCGGCGGCGCCTTGTTCCAGTTCTCGATCTTCGCCTTGGGGATTATGCCATACATTACGGCTTCGATTATCGTTCAGCTGTTGTCTATGGATGTTATCCCCCGTTTCGCCCAATGGGCGAAGGAAGGTGAAGTCGGACGCAAGAAGCTCGGGCAAATTACCCGTTACGGCACGATCGTACTCGGTTTGATCCAAGCTTACAGTGTTGCGTTCGGTTTTAACCGTTTGTATAGCATGCAGCTGGTTACCGATCCCGGATTTACTACGTATTTGTTGATTGCGATCGTATTGACGGCGGGTACCGCCTTCCTGATGTGGCTGGGTGAGCAAATTACCGAGCACGGCATCGGCAATGGGATCTCGATTATCATCTTCGCCGGGATTATCGCTTCGATTCCGAACGTGATCAACATCGTGTACCTGCATCTGTTTGCCGATTCGGCAAGCGGCGCGCTGTTCCTGAACATCCTGAAGGTACTGATCATTCTGATCGTCATCGTGGCGATTCTGGTCGGGGTTATCTTCGTTCAGCAAGGCGTACGGAAAATTCCGGTGCAATATACGAAACGTGTTGTCGGACGTAAAATGTACGGCGGCCAATCGACGCACATTCCGTTGAAAGTTAACGCAGCTGGGGTTATCCCGGTTATCTTCGCTTCATCGTTGCTCGTGTTTCCGCCTACGATTGCACAGTTTTGGCGCGGGAACGTCGTGGCCGACTGGATTATCCACAATCTGTCCTACACTGCTGCCCTTGGCATGGTGCTGTACGTATTGTTGATCGTCGGGTTCACGTACTTCTACACCTTCGTGCAAATCAATCCGGTACAAATGGCCGATCAAATGAAGAAAAACGGGGGCTACATTCCGGGTATTCGTCCCGGCAAGCCGACTGCGACCTACTTGACGCGCGTCATGACCCGCATTACGTTGTCCGGCGCAATTTTTCTGGCGCTTATTTCGATTTTGCCGGTGTTCTTCACCAACCTGGCGGGTCTTCCGCAGCAAGTTACGATTGGCGGTACCTCGCTTCTTATCGTAATCGGGGTTGCGCTGGAGACCATGAAGCAGATCGAAAGCCAATTGATCAAACGCCACTACAAAGGGTTTATCAATAAATAACGCATGTGGGACGTTTTCGCCAGTGGGAAACACCAGGGAGGGTGCGTACTTTGAATATTCTTTTCATGGGTCCTCCGGGAGCCGGCAAAGGAACTCAAGCCGAACGAATCGTTGACGAATTTCAAGTTCCGCATATTTCGACAGGGGATGCTTTCCGGGCGGCTATGCGCCAAGGTACGCCGATGGGCGTCGAGGCCAAGAAGTACGTCGACCAAGGTTTGCTCGTACCCGACGAAATTACGAACGGAATCGTCAAGGAGCGTCTGGAGCAATCGGATTGCGACAAAGGGTTTTTGCTAGACGGTTTTCCAAGAACCATTGCGCAAGCTGAAGCTCTCGACGGTATGTTGGCTGAGATGGGGAAACGGATCGATCACGTCATCGACCTGAAGGTCGATCGTGACTTGTTGCTCGGACGCTTGACCGGCCGCCGCATCTGCAAATCTTGTGGCGCCACGTACCATGTGCTTTTCAATCCTCCGAAGGTCGAGAATGTCTGTGACAAATGCTCGGGAGAGCTGTACCAGCGCTCCGACGATTCGGAAGAAAAAGTAGGAACGCGTCTGGACGAATATACGACCAAGACGGCTCCTCTTCTGGAGTACTACGGTAAGAAAGAACTGGTGCGCGAAGTGGATGGACAACAAGATATCGATCAAGTCACATCTGATATATCTTCCTTGCTGCGAGGTCAAGCCTAATGATCATTTGTAAGTCCGAAGCTGAATTGGAGCTCATGCGCGAGGCCGGACGGATCGTCGCCGAGACACACCGGCTAATGGCCAAGGCGGTTCAGCCTGACATTACAACCAAAGAATTGGATCATATCGCAGAAACGTTTATACGCAGTCAAGGCGCGGTCCCATCTTTCAAAGGCTATAACGGTTTTCCTGCCAGCATCTGTGCTTCGGTTAACGAGCAGCTGGTTCACGGATTTCCCGGCGACAGAAAGCTGAAGGAAGGCGACATCATCAGCATCGATATCGGTGCGCAGTATAAAGGATACCACGGCGATTCCGCCTGGACGTATCCGGTGGGACGGATCAGCGAGACGGCCCGCAAGCTGCTTGATGTAACGGAGCGTTCGCTGTTTGCCGGATTGGCAATGGCGAAAGCCGATGTACGCCTGTTCACTATCTCGCATGCGATTCAAGCATGCGTGGAGGAAGAAGGTTTTTCGATCGTGCGCGAGTATGTGGGGCACGGAATTGGTCAAAACTTGCATGAAGAACCGCAAATTCCAAACTATGGTTTGCCGGACCGCGGTCCGCGTCTAAAACCGGGAATGGTGCTTGCGATCGAACCGATGGTTAATGTCGGCGAGAGGTATGTGAAGACGTTGGAAGACAATTGGACTGTCGTTACGGTTGACGGTTCGTTGTGCGCCCATTTCGAGCATACAATTGCGATCACTCCGGACGGTTACGAGATTTTGACCGTATCTGCAGGTGAATCTTGATGGTTGAGGCGAATTGTATTTCGGAAAGCCCGATGGCCGACCAGGGCAAGCAATTGCCGCAAATCGGCACGATCGTGAAGGTTCTTCGCGGGAGGGAACAAGAGAAATACGCCGTAATCGTCCAGATTCACGATGAACGGTTCGTATCGATTGCCGACGGCCATAAACGCAAGTTTGATCAACCCAAAAAGAAAAACCTGCTTCATCTGGAGCTGTTCCGCTATGTGAGCAGCGAGGTAGCCGACAGTATAATGGAGACGGGGCGCGTAACCAATGCCAAGCTTCGTTTCGCGTTGAATAAGTTTTTGGATAGCGGGCAAGCCGAAGCGCAAGAGAAAGGAGAATGACCGTGGCCAAAGAAGATGTGATTGAGGTAGAAGGCAAAGTCATCGAGCCTCTCCCGAACGCAATGTTCAAGGTAGAGCTTGAGAACGGACATCAGGTGCTGGCCCACGTCTCGGGTAAAATACGGATGCACTTTATCCGCATCCTGCCCGGAGATAAAGTCACCGTCGAGTTGTCGCCTTATGATTTGAGCAGAGGCCGGATCACTTATCGGTTTAAATAAAGTTCAGTGATGCTTACGAAGAAGCTTTCTTACAGAAAGCTCAGCGATTTCTTACGAAGTAACTTTGCCTCCGGCAAAGTTCTCAGGAGGTTAATTAACATGAAGGTAAGACCCTCGGTCAAACCGATTTGCGAAAAGTGCAAAGTAATTCGTCGCAAAGGCGCCGTCATGGTCATTTGCGAAAATCCGAAGCATAAGCAAAAACAAGGATAAAAAGGAGGTGCACATCCACTAATGGCTCGTATAGCTGGTGTTGACTTGCCCCGTGACAAACGCGTGGAAATCGCGCTCACTTATATTTTCGGGATCGGTAAAACGACTTCCCAAAAAATCATTGCCGCTACCGGCATTAACCCGAACACCCGCGTTCGCGATCTGACGGAAGACGAAGTAAGCAAAATCCGTGAGAATATCGACAAAACGCAAAAGGTGGAAGGCGACCTTCGTCGTGAGATTGCCCTTAACATCAAGAGACTTGTCGAAATCGGCTGCTATCGCGGCATTCGTCACCGTCGTGGTTTGCCTGTTCGCGGTCAACGCACCAAAACCAACGCTCGTACTCGTAAAGGACCACGTCGTACTGTAGCGAATAAGAAGAAATAATAGGGGGGATAACTCTCATGGCAAAGCCTAAAAAAGCCGCGGCACGGACCAAACGTCGTGACCGCAAAAATATTGAATCCGGAGTGGCTCATATTCGTTCGACGTTTAACAACACGATCGTAACGATTACGGATCCTCACGGAAATGCGATTTCCTGGGCAAGCGCAGGCAACCTGGGCTTCAAAGGATCGCGCAAAAGCACTCCGTTCGCTGCTCAAATGGCTGCCGAATCTGCTGCAAAAGCCGCTATGGAGCACGGGATGAAAGTCGTTGAAGTTATGGTTAAAGGACCGGGCGCAGGCCGCGAAGCCGCTATTCGTTCGCTGCAAGCAGCCGGGCTCGAAGTTAACCTGATCAAAGACGTGACTCCAGTTCCGCATAACGGATGCCGTCCTCCGAAACGTCGTCGTGTCTGAGTTGTGTCCCTATAGTATAAATATCGAAAACATGTGAATAATGGTTGTGGACGATAGGCATACTAGTTCTTTTTGTGTTCGTAGGGAATCCGGAGGGAAACGACGTTTTTAAGGAGGGTTAAGTTCCATGATCGAAATTGAGAAGCCAAAAATCGAAACCGTTGAACTAAACGAAGACGGCAAATACGGCAAGTTCGTGATCGAACCGCTGGAGCGCGGATACGGCACAACGCTCGGAAACTCCTTGCGCCGCATCCTGCTTTCTTCGTTGCCGGGCGCGGCTGTCAATTCCGTTCAAATCGACGGCGTGCTGCACGAGTTTTCGACGGTGCCGGGCGTAATGGAGGATGTAACGGAGATTATCCTGAACTTGAAGGGATTGTCTTTGAAAATACATTCCGACGAGGAGAAGGTACTGGAAATCGATGCCGAAGGCGAAGGCAATGTCGTCGCGGGCGATATCCGCGCGGACAGCGATGTGGAAATCCTTAACCCGGATCTGCATATCGCCACCCTTGCCTCCGATGCCAGATTGCATATGCGCATCCATGCAGGCCGCGGCAGAGGCTACGTACCGGCCGATCGCAACAAGAGAGAGGATCAACCGATAGGAGTAATCCCGGTAGACTCGATCTATACGCCAATCTCCCGCGTCAATTACAGCATCGAAAACACTCGTGTCGGTCAAGTCACGAACTACGACAAACTTACCCTCGAAGTGTGGACCGATGGAAGCGTTCGACCGGAAGAAGCCGTCAGCCTTGGCGCTAAAATTTTGACCGAGCACCTGATGCTGTTCGTCGGTCTGACCGATGAGGCAAAAGATGCGGAAATTATGGTCGAAAAAGAAGAAGACAAGAAAGAAAAAGTGTTGGAGATGACCATCGAAGAGCTGGATCTTTCGGTGCGTTCCTACAACTGTTTGAAACGAGCAGGCATTAATACCGTGCAGGAACTGATTACGAAAACCGAAGAAGATATGATGAAGGTCCGCAACCTGGGCCGCAAATCTTTGGAGGAAGTCCAGGAGAAGCTGGAAGAACTCGGACTCGGTCTGCGTGCGGAAGATTAAGGCTTGATGGACTACGAAGGAGGGGAATGACACATGGCATACCAAAAATTGGGTCGTGATACGAGTGCCCGCAAGGCGCTGTTCCGTGATATGGTAACCGACCTGTTCCTATACGAACGCATTCAGACTACCGAAGCGAAGGCGAAGGAAGTTCGCTCGATCGCGGAAAGACTGATTACGCTGGCAAAGCGCGGCGATCTTCACGCTCGTCGTCAAGCTGCTGCGTTCGTACGTCGCGAACAGCTGGAAGGTTCGGATAACGACGCTATTCAGAAGCTGTTTTCTGAATTGGCAACTCGTTACTCGGAGCGTGCGGGCGGATATACCCGTATCTTGAAGCTTGGGCCTCGTCGAGGCGATGCAGCTCCTATGGTTTTCTTGGAACTGGTAGATCGAGCTTAATCGACCGGCTGAAAGGGTGGACAGAATCGTTGATTCTGACGAAGCCCTTTTTTTGTCTTGGCAAGGTGAGGGTGGTACGTCTTTATGAGAAATTTGATCATGACCGTGAGCTATGACGGTACCGCCTACTCCGGGTTTCAATCGCAACCGGACGGGAATACGATTCAAGACCGGATCGAGGCGGCTATCGAGCATCTGACGGGGGAGAAGATCATCATCACCTCGTCGGGGCGAACCGATGCGGGAGTACATGCCAGAGCGCAGCTCTTTAACTTTCACACAGCGTCCTCCATTCCGCTCGAGCGGTGGGCACTCGCGCTTAATTCGCGTCTGCCTCCGGACATTCGCATTCTGGAGGCGCGTATGGCGGATCCGGACTTCCACGCGCGCAGATGGGCCAAGAGAAAGACGTACCGGTATACGATCAACTGCAATCGCATTCCGGACGTATTCCAGCGACATATGCAGGTTCACCACCCGACTCCGCTCGACGTGGAAGCGATGCGCCATGCGCTCCGGACGTTGATTGGCGAGCACGATTTCACTTCGTTTTGCTCGGTGAAATCTACCAAGCCGTCGCACGTGCGAACGATATACGATGCCGTGATCGAGATTGAACCGCAAAGGAGCCTAGAAGGTTCGCTTTCTACCGGAGTTATTCATATCTTCATTACGGGAAACGGCTTTTTGCAGCATATGGTCCGGATTATCGTCGGAACGCTGCTGCAGATCGGAGAAGGCAAGCGATCGCCACAGGAAATGGGAGACATACTCGCGGCCCAGAAACGTTCGCGTGCCGGTCCGACCGCCATGCCTCACGGCCTGATGCTGTGGGATATCGTATATTGAAGCGATTTGCGGATTCCACTTGCGCTACACCCGGAAATGTTGTAATATATTACTTGGCTTTTCACAACGGGCCTCCCACGCCCCGCGTTGTGGAAACGAACGATTTTGACCTTGCGTAACTTTAAATATGCATGTTTTTTGATGGAGATTTATTTAGGAGGACAATGCGAATGCGTACCACATATATGGCGAAGCCCAATCAAATCGAGAAAAAATGGTACATCATTGATGCTGCCGGCCAAACGCTCGGACGTCTGGCAAGTGAAACAGCATCGATTTTGCGCGGCAAGACGAAACCGGAATTTACTCCGCATGTTGACACCGGAGACTTTGTAATTGTTCTCAACGCGGATAAGATCGTGTTGACCGGTAAGAAGCTGCTGCAAAAGAAATACTACCGCCACTCGCAATATCAAGGCGGTTTGAAAACGACGACGGCTCAACAAATGCTCAACACGAAGCCTGAACGTATGATCGAGCTTGCTGTGTTCGGCATGTTGCCGAAAAATCGTCTGGGCGACGCTTTGAAAACAAAGTTGAAAGTATATGCCGGCTCGGAGCACCCGCATCAAGCACAGCAACCCGAAGTTTGGCAACTTCGCGGATAATAAGGGAGGATCTGAACATGGCACAAGTTCAATACTATGGAACCGGCCGCCGGAAGCATTCCGTTGCACGCGTACGTCTCGTACCGGGCGAAGGCCAAATCGTAATTAACGATCGGCCGCTGGACGAATACTTCGGTCTGGAAACTTTGAAATTGATCGTAAAGCAACCGTTGAATCTGACGGAAACCGTAGGCAGATATGACGTAATCGTCATCGCTAACGGCGGCGGAACGACCGGCCAAGCCGGCGCAATCCGTCACGGCATTTCCCGTGCGTTGTTGAAAGCCGATCCGGAATACCGCGGTTCCCTGAAACGCGCTGGATTCCTGACTCGCGATCCGCGCATGAAGGAACGTAAAAAGTACGGCTTGAAAGCCGCTCGTCGCGCTCCTCAGTTCTCGAAACGTTAATCGTACGCATACGATCAAAGACCTTTCCTGTTTTATGGAAAGGTCTTTTTCCTTTTTCACCAATACGGGCGGGTCTCATATGATAGTGGTGGGCCTGATGTTTTCGCGGAGTTCATCAGCTTTGGTATTGACACCCTATTAATTATCCTTATAATGAGTATATACATTAATTCATATAAACTAACTCGGAAATGAATCCAAGGAGGATCATTCGTATGAACTTGCTTGAAAAAGAAGCTTTGATCAGCGACGCGGCCGAGACGTTTGAGACGGCTTCCCCGGAAGACCTCATTCAATGGGCCGTAGCCAAATTCCCGAATATTACTTTTGCGTGCAGCTTTGGCGCGGAAGATGTTGTACTGGTCGACATTCTGCAAAAGATATCGCCGTCAACGGATATTTTTTATTTGGATACCGATCTTCATTTCAAAGAAACGTACGAAACCCGCGATCGTATGGAAGCACATTACGGTATGAAGTTTGTCCGGGTTAGCCCGAAGCTGACACTAGAGGAGCAAGCGACTCAGCATGGGGACGAATTGTGGAAATCAGAGCCTACGGCCTGCTGCAACATTCGTAAGGTAGAGCCGCTGACGGCGATTTTGGGTCAATACGAGGCGTGGATTACGGGTATCCGCCGGGACCAAGCACCTACGCGTGCCAACTCCAAAAAAGTGGAATACGATGTCAAGTTCGGGCTTGTGAAATTCAATCCGATTGCCGATTGGACGTCCGAACAAGTATGGGACTACATCCGCGAGCACAATTTGATTTACAATCCGCTTCACGACCAGTATTATCCGAGTATAGGCTGCGAGAAATGCACACGGCAAGTGTTGCCTGGTGAAGATCCGCGCGCCGGTCGCTGGTCGGGCTTTGAGAAGACGGAATGCGGGCTGCATAAGTAAATCACACTTCGCGGAAGGATTGAGGATTCCATATGACTGAAACGATAAAACCTCATGGCGGTACGCTGATTAATCGCATCGTCGCCGGAGAAGAGCGCGAACAGCTTTTGAAGGAAGCCGAACAATACAAACAAATTCCGGTTAATGCCTGGACAGTGTCGGACTTGGATTTAATCGGTATTGGAGCTTTTTCTCCGTTGAACGGTTTTCTGGAAGAAAAGGATTACCGCTCGGTCTTGGACCGTATGCGTTTGGCGGATGGAACGGTATGGAGCATTCCGATCGTGCTTCCTGTCGAAGAGAAGCTGGCCGCTCAACTGGCTGTTGGGGATAAGGCGGCATTAATCGGAGAAGAAGACGGGATCGTCTACGGCATTCTCGACGTTCGCAGCATTTACCAGATCGATCAGCGAGAGGAAGCCGTGAAGGTATTCAAAACGGACGATTTGGAGCATCCTGGCGTTCAGAAGCTGTTCTCGCGTCCAACTACGTATGTCGGCGGCCCGATTCAAGTGTTGAATCGTCCGAAGCCGGGCAAGTTTCAGGAGTTTTACTTCGATCCGGCCGAAACTCGGCAGCGTTTTTCCCAAAATGGTTGGAAGTCGGTCGTCGGCTTTCAGACACGGAATCCGGTGCACCGGGCGCATGAATACATTCAAAAAATCGCGATGGAAATCGTCGACGGCCTCTTCTTGAACCCGCTAGTCGGCGAAACGAAGTCGGACGATATTTCCGCCGAGGTGCGGATGAAGAGCTATCTGGTGCTGCTGGAAAATTATTATCCGAAACAACGCACGTTCCTTGGCGTATTCCCGGCTGCTATGCGCTATGCGGGGCCGCGCGAGGCGATCTTCCATGCCATGGTGCGCAAAAACTACGGCTGCACGCATTTCATCGTGGGACGCGATCATGCTGGCGTAGGCGATTACTACGGAACGTATGAGGCTCAGGATATTTTCAAAAACTTCACAGCTGCCGAATTGGGCATTACTCCGTTGTTTTTCGAGCACAGCTTCTTCTGCACGAAATGCGGTAACATGTCCACGAGCAAAACGTGCCCGCATGACAAGTCGCATCATATGCATTTGTCCGGCACGAAAGTGCGCGCTATGCTGAGAGAGGGTATATGCCCTCCAGCCGAGTTTACCCGTCCGGAAGTCGCCAAGGTGCTGATTGAAGGAATGTCCGATCAATTGGTGCAAAGTCAGAGCTGACGCGGTGTATCCAGGCTACAGAGCTCGCCCTTGCTGCTTCTAAGGGATCGGGTAGGTTTCTTTCATAACGACTAAGGCCAGACTTTGCACAGGTGCCGTTGCTGTCCAATACTTAGGTATATTTGTCCACCCTCGTCCATAAGATTTCTTAAGAGAAGTCTTGCGGGATTGGGGTGGATTTTGTTATGCGAAGAAGAAAGGCTCGTGTCGTCGTCTGGCTGAACACCAATGGCATTCTGAAGCTCGTCATGTCGGCGGTGCTCGTCATGATGATGATTTTCCTGTTCACTTACGAGCTTCCGTCGACACGAACCTGGTCGTACTGGACGATGCCTTTATCCGGCAAAGTGATCGCGCTCGATCCTGGTCATGGGGGCCCTGATGGCGGTGCGGTCAGCAAGGAAGGGCTCGTCGAGAAGGAAGTCAACCTGGCCATATCGCTTTATTTGCGCGATTACTTGCAGCAGGCCGGGGCCATGGTGGTCATGACCCGCGAAACGGATCGCGATCTGGCCGGGGAAGGGACGAAAGGATACAGCAAGCGCAAGACGGAGGATCTGCTGAACCGGGTGCAGTTCATCCAACAGCGCAAAGCGCAAATGTCCATTAGCATCCATCTGAACAGCATTCCTTCCGCCAAATGGAAAGGTGCTCAATCGTTTTATTACCCCGGCAACGACGAAGGCAAGAAACTGGCGGAATCGATTCAAGGCGAAATCAAGAGCAATATGAACAATACGGATCGTGCGATCAAATCCGAAGACGAGTTTTATTTGCTGAAAACATTGCCGATACCGGCCGTGCTGGTAGAGGTCGGCTTTCTCTCAAATCCGGAAGAAGCCAGAATGATGGCGGATTCCACTTACCAGAAACAAATCGCCGAATCGATTTACCGGGGTATCGTCCGGTATGTGACGGCCAAGTAGGGCGTTTTTGCACATTCGATATTTCATCCTTCTGTCGGACATATGCTATAATGTTCGGAGATGATCGATATCGCCTAACGGGAGGCTTCTTACATGACTCGGGAACATATCCTGGAGCTGCTGAAGGACGTGCAAGATCCGGTATACCGGAAAAGCATGGTCGAGCTCCATTTGATCAAAGACGTAATGGTTAAAGAAAGCGGAGTTGCGCTTAGCGTCATTTTGTCGTCTGATGAGGAAGAGCGCAAGCAGCAATTGCGCCAGCATATAACGGAAACCTTGCAGAAGGAAGGCATAACGGACGTCCATATCCGGTTTCGGGCCATGACCGAGTTCGATCGCGAGGAAATCGCCAGAAAAGGCGCGCCGGCTCCGCAGCCCGCAAAGCCTGTCGTAACCGATTTGTTGGCTGATGGGTCTTCTACGACCTTTATAGCCGTAGCTAGCGGCAAGGGCGGTGTCGGCAAGTCGACCGTCGCCGTGAATCTGGCGGTTGCATTAGCGAGGAAAGGCAAAAAGGTCGGCATTATCGATGCCGATATTTATGGCTTTAGCGTTCCGGATATGATGGGGATCGAGGACCGTCCGGAAATCGTAGATGAGAAAATCCATCCGATCGAACGGTTCGGAGTTAAGGTAATCTCGATGGGGTTCTTCGTGCAGGACAACGCTCCGGTTATATGGCGGGGGCCTATGCTTGGCAAAATGCTGAAAAACTTCTTCTCCGAGGTCGAATGGGGAGAGATCGATTATATCGTGTTGGATTTGCCCCCGGGAACGGGCGACGTGGCGCTTGACGTGCACCAAATGATCCCGCAGAGCAAAGAGATCATCGTGACAACGCCGCACGCTACGGCAGCGTTTGTCGCGGCCAGAGCAGGCGCCATGGCCGTTCATACGAATCACGAGATTATCGGGGTCGTAGAGAATATGTCTTATTACGCTTTCGGCGATCATAAAGATTATGTATTCGGTCGTGGTGGAGGCGCCAAGCTGGCTGACGAGCTTCATACGCAGCTGTTGGCGCAAATTCCTCTTGGCGCTCCGGACAACCATCCGGCCGAACCGGATTATTCGCCTTCCGTGTACAAGGCGGATACCGAAGTAGGCGGCATGTATCTGGAGGTAGCCGAAGCCGTTATTCGCAAGTGCGAAAGCTAAACAGTACGGATCGATCAGAAAGGGACTAGCCCCCGACAGGGCAGTCCCTTTTTTAAATTCATCGATTTGCTGCGGATCATGCCGGCTCGCCGACTTACTGCCCGCTCTCCTGCTGCTGCTCGCCGCCGCCGCCTTTTTTCTGGGACTTGTCCTGTTTGCCTTGTCCTTGCCCTTGTCCCTTCGGCTGAGATTCTTCTTCCATCACCTTCTTCAGCAGTTCCATCAGCTCAAGCCGGTATAACGGGCTTTGGAGAGCTTCTTGCATGATCGACATCACTTGCTGACGGTATTGGGCGCCTTTCATCGAATCCATAATCATTTTCTCAAAATCGGGGTTTTTCATCAAATCCAGCATTTGCTTCTGATATTCGGGATCTTTCATCAAGTCCTTTTGCAGTTGTTTGTTTTCCTTCTGCAAAGCTTTTGCGAAGTCGCCGGCAAATTTCGGATCGGTCATCATCGCTTTGAGCATTTTGTCGCTGCCGTCGGTCGTCAGCACATCCTTGACCACCAACTGCAGCTGTTGCGCATCCTCGGACGACAGCATTTGGATTTTACCGCCGTTTTTGGCCGATTGGGCTTGAAGGATGCCTGCGGCCGAATCGTCACCGGATTTGGATGCTTCGGTTATTGCTTTTTTGCCGTCATCGGATTTCAAAATGTCGAGAACCATCGACTTTGTATCTTTATACCCTTGAGAGCTGCTGCTCTCGGAGCCGCCACTCCCGCATGCGATCATTAATGGCAACAGCAGCAAAGCGGACAAGCCGCGGACTGTTTTCCATGTCATGGAACTGTTGCTCCCTTCATGTGATTTGCTCTTAGTATTTGTTTATCGGTGATGTTTATGTTCGGAGAACATTGGTTTTCCGGAGCTGGCTTTTTGTTGTGCACGCCCGTATTATTGACTATAATAAGGCAAGTGCAGGGTTTGCCGAGGACTGCGTATTGCAGAGGTTGGAGGGGTTAGAAGTTGACGCTAAGAAAGTGGAATTATTTATTTTGGACCACATTGCTGATCGGTACTGTTGTCGGCATGATTACTGGCGTGCTCGTCAAACTGACCGTGAAGGATTTTGATTTTCTCGGAATTTCCGTCGGCTGGTACGAATGGATTTTCATGCTGTTCGGAGCCGGGATGATAGCGGTATTGAGCGAAATGGGCTTTTTTGCTTATTTGACCGTGCGGTATGTAGCCATGAGCTTGTTCCGGGGCAAGCTGCTTTATTGGGATATTTTGCAGGTGGGCATTATCATTGTAGCGTTATTCGATATCGTGTACTTGCGTTACACCGGAGCGGCGGACAACGGTCAAGGGTGGGTGCAATATATCGCTCTGCCCGTCCTGATTTTGCTCGTTGCGGCGGCGGTTACCTACTGGAAAGTAAAACAGACGAACCGCAGCGCAAGAATTCCGACGTTGTTCTTCATGTGCGTAGTGACCATTATGGAAGCGATACCGGCGTTCAATCTGAATGAAGCGGGCTATACGATTATTATGGTGGTTCCGCTGCTGGCATGCAATGCATGGCAAATTATGCTGCTGCACAAGCTGCTGCCCGGCAAAAATAACCCCGACCTTGCGCCAAAGGCTTAATGCCTCTGGCGGGGATCGGGGACGCTTATTCATGCAAAAGCTTCGTTACAGAAGCTTTTTTTGTTCTTATGGGCTCGGTTCGCGGCGATCAATGGATCGTCCCGTTGGTTTGCCGCTCGGCTTCCTTATGGTCCACGTTCGTTTGCTGCATGAGCTCGCTCACCGTAACGAATTCGTAGCCTTTGGCGCGAAGCTGGTCGATTATCGTCGGCAGCGCCTCGTGCGTTTGCGTGCATGTATCGCTTGCATGCAGCAGCACGATATCTCCAGGATGGGCTTTGGTGACGACACGGTTTACGATATTGTCCACGCCTTTGTTCATCCAGTCCAGAGAATCAGTGTCCCATTGAATAACTCTATAGTTTAATTCATTGGCGATACGCAGCACGCGCTTGTCGAAGTCTCCGTTGGGCAGGCGGATCAGGTTCGGCGCTTGACCTGTGACTTGTTTCAAGATTCCGTCGGCGGTCTGGATTTGGGTCCGTATTTCTTCGTCGTTCAGCTTGCTGTAATTGACGTGTTTGTGCCCGTGACTGCCGATTTCCCAGCCGCCTTTGACTATTTTTTGCACAATTTCCGGGTGCTGCTGACTCCAGGGGGAAGACAAGAAAAATGTCGCTTTTTTGACGCCTTTATCTTCCAGGATTTTCAGTATGGGCTCGGCGCGCTTATCGCCCCAGCTGATGTCGAACGTCAATGCGATAACTTTCTTTTCCGTTTCCACGCTGTAGACCGCCGACGGCTCGTTTTGCGAGAACACCGTCATGTTGCTGGTTTCGGAATAGACGATTCCGACAGCGAATAAAACGGCAATGAATACGATCAAATACCGTTTCAGTTTGGTGCCGTTCATTACGTAGAAGAAGTTCACGGCAGCTCGTTACCTCCTTTTGCTTCTTGCACAGCCAGCGGGCCTTGTGCACGAAAGGCTTGTATATGGTTTATAATAAAATGTATGCTCGTACCGGCAGCTTATGCTTGAAACTGCGGACAAACCGTACGAACGGAGGGGATATTATGATCAAAGCCTGGGGGACGTTATTCGTTCACCTGAAGGGGATGCAGAAGTATATGATCGCCGCCACCCTTGTCTTTATTGCGGGGGTAGTGCTCGGCTATGCCGATTCGGGGCAGTTTGAGGCGATCTTGCAAGGCCAGTTGGAAGGGCTGCAAAAACTTGCTCGGGATATTGCCGAAAAAGAACACTCGATGATATGGTTGTTCGGTTATATTTTGCTGAATAACACGATCAAATCGGTGCTTATCGTATTTGCCGGCGTATTTTTTGGCGTGCTTCCATTGTTTTTCCTGCTTATCAACGGAATGGTGATCGGGTATTTGGCTCAGCTGCAAGCCGAAGCCGGACACTTGGGTCTGTTCCTGAAGGGGATTATCCCCCATGGTATTTTGGAAATACCGGCCGTTATTTTGGCCTGCGCCTATGGAATCAAACTCGGAGCGATTATGGGAAAAGGATTGCTCGGCGCAGGGAGCGGAAGAGGAAGAGCGGCTTTTGTCGCGGAATTGCAGCATTTCATGCGGGTGGCTCTACCGCTGATCGCTCTGCTGGTCGTATCGCTGCTGGTGGCGGCGATTATTGAGAGCTTCATAACGCCGTTGATTATGAAGCTATAATTTTTGGATCTTTTTAAGGAAGACGATCATAAAATTCCCAATTTGTGAGCATAACAGTAAAGCGGTGTTACCGACTCTTACGCAAATAGGGGGCGCTTAACTTTACTATGCTCGGATTTCTATTCAATCAAAGAGAATGCAAGGAACTGGGGTACGTCCTGCGCAAGGAATTGGACGAGATGCTGTTCGACCTGAAAGATCACCGGTTGGAGGGCGACGTGAAGAAGGCGATCGAATCCCGATATAAAATCGTGTTCCGGATGTACGCCCGTCTGGCTTCGCCCAAAGATTTGTCGCGGTATGCGCGAAATCAAAATTATCAATAAAAACGCGGGCTATGCTTGACTTTGGTAGAGCGTTGTGATAAATTAACTTTCGCGACATCGATCCAAGTCTTGGATAGACAAGCTTGCAAAACTTTCGAAAAAGAAATGCTTGCAAGTCGATGGCCATCTGTGATATATTGAAGGGGTCGCCGATAATCGGAACTCCTCAATATGGAATGTTGCGAAACATAGGCTGGACAAGCTTTTGCTCCTTGAAAACTGAACAATGAGCGTGCAAGGCGAGCTCGAAAGAGCTT